>NZ_JACSQS010000001.1:0-238827 GCF_014836545.1 Stenotrophomonas lacuserhaii | reverse complement strand
CGTCCCCATCGTCTAGAGGCCTAGGACATCACCCTTTCACGGTGGCGACCGGGGTTCGAATCCCCGTGGGGACGCCAATTCTGCAAAAACCCGGCTTCGGCCGGGTTTTTCTTTTCCTGCGCTAAGCTGCCTGCATGTGCTACTCCGCCCAGATCCGCGCCGACTACGCCAAACTGGTCCGCCACTACGGCGCGACGATGTCGCTGGAGGAATTCTCCCGCCTGTACACCTTCGACCCGGCCAAGAAGCGGCCGAAAACCCCGAAGGCGATGGACGATGGATTCCGCGGCGCGCGCACCGATGCCGGCCGCGATATCGTGGCGATGATCCAACAGTGGCATGCGCAGGAACAGACCGGACTGGAAGCCGAACTGCAGCGCCAGCACGAGCGCCGCACCGTTGCCCAGGCCGCCGTGGCCAGCAAGCCCACGCAGAAGGCACGCAATGAACTGCGCATCGCCGGCAACCGCATCGAGCGTGCGCAGTCCCGCCTGGATGACCTGCAGCGCAGCCAGCAGCTGCCGCGCGACAATCGCATCTTCCCCGGCATGTATGCCCCGGTCCTCGTGGCCGAAGACGGCCGGCGGATGATCAAGCCGATGCGCTACCAGTGCCGGCTGCCGGACAAGCCGGCGCGCAACGACGTGCTGTATCCGGGCACCTACAACGCACGCCGAGACAGTCTGGAAGGCTACTGGCGTGGCGCATTCGGCCATCGCCACGGCGTGGTGGTGGTGCAGTCGTTCTACGAGCACGTGCCGCGCAAGGGCTTGCCGCTGCAGTCCGCCGATGACGAGAGCGAGGTGGTGCTGGAGTTCCAGCCACGGCCACGCCGTGACCTGCTGGTCGCCTGCCTGTGGGCGGAGTGGGAAGGCCCCGAAGGCCGCCTGCTGTCGTTTGCGGCGGTCACCGACGAGCCACCGCGCGATGTCGCCGCCACCGGGCACGACCGCGGCATCGTACCGATACGCGAAGCCCATCTGGATGCATGGCTGAACCCGGATCCGACCGACCTGGCCGCGCAGTACCGGATCCTGGATGACCGCGAAGACATCGAATACGCCTGGAGCGAAGCGGCTTGAGGCCTACCCGTGACGCGCGCTTTTGTTTACACTACGCGGCCACGCTGCCGGTGTGGCGGAATGGTATACGCAGCTGACTCAAAATCAGCCGGGGGTGACCCCATGAAGGTTCGAGTCCTTTCACCGGCACCAGCAAGAAGAAAAAGCCAGGCCGCGTGCCTGGCTTTTTCATTGGTAACGACAGCCGCTGGCCGCCATGCCATCGGCCGGTGGGTGACAACCGTTGGTCGTCACGCTTTCCGTCGTCACGCTCTCCGCCACAGCCGCCAGCTCACCCAGCCGCCATGTCCCAGCGTGGCCCCCAGCAGCGCCACCACCGCCCAGCGCAGCACGCTGGCCAGTTCCACGTGCAGCGCCGCCCCCTGCACCTGCTCAAGCAACAGCCAACCCAGCACCGCGGCCATCCACGCCGCTGCCGCAGGTCCATACGCACGAAGCACTTCCCGATCCCAACCTGCCATGCCGTTCCCCGGTGTCTGTGAAGATGCGGGCAGTGTCCCCTGCCCCGCTCTCACCGGCTGAGACCTTCACGCACCGATCAGTCACTTTCCGGTGGCGAATCCAGGCCCATCGGTTCGGACTGCACGTTGTTGCGTCCGGCCGCCTTGGCCCGGTAACACTGCACATCGGCCGCGGCCACCGCTTCGTCCACGCTCATCCCGGTGTTGATCGAGGCGATGCCGATGCTCACCCCGACCTTGATGCGGTGCTGCTCCCACGGGATGGACAGCCCGCCGATGGTATGCAGCAGCTCGCCGGCGATCCGTCGCCCCCGACGCAGCGAACAACCCGCCAGGATCACAGCGAATTCGTCGCCACCCAGCCGGGCCACCACGTCCGAATCACGCACACCATGGCGCAGCACGTTGGCCACCGCCCACAGCACCGCATCGCCGGCCAGATGCCCCCAGGTATCGTTGACCGGCTTGAACTGGTCCAGGTCGATGAACATCAGCGAGGCGGCCTGTCCGGTGCGGTCCACGTGGGCGATGGCCTGCTGCAGGTGCGCTTCGAAACCGCGCCGGTTGACCAGGTCGGTCAGCGGATCCATCTCGGCCAGCTGTCGCGCCTCGCGCTGCCGCGCGCGCAGCTGGGTCACATCGCGTATCACCCACACCGCACCGCGCAGCGCGCCGGCATCGTCATGCAGCCAGGCCTGGGAGACATCCACCGGCATGTTCTCCCCGTCCTGCACCAGCAGCAGGTCCGAGTGCAGGTCCACTGCGTTGCTTTCCGGATCCAGCAGCACCGATATGTCCAGCGGTGAGAGCGGTGCATATTCGGTGGTCAGCTGCATCATCTCCCCCACGTGGCGGCCATGCAGCGGGGCGCCCTCCGGCCCGCCCAGCGCACGCACCGCAGCCGCGTTGGCATGTTCGATGCGCCCGTCCAGGTCCACGCTCAGCACCAGGTCGGTCACCGCATCCAGGGTGATCCGGCTGCGCTGTTCGGCCTGCAGCACGCGCTGTTCGCTGGCGTGCTGGGCGGTGACATCCTGGATCTGCGATACGAAATGCAGCGGATCGCCCTGCTCGCTACGCACCAGCGACACCGAAAGACGCGTCCAGATGACGTTGCCCTCGCGGCCGATGTAGCGCTTTTCCAGGTGATAATGCGCGCGCTCGCCGCGCAGCAGGCCCTGCACCATGGCCAGGTCGGTATCCAGGTCGGCGGGATGGGTCAGGCGCTGGAAATCGACCTGCAGCAGCTCATTGCGCGAATAGCCCATGATCCGGCACAGCGCATCGTTGACGTCCAGCCAGCGTCCTTCCAGCGACACCAGCGCCATGCCCAGCGCCGCGCTGGTGAACGCCCCGGCGAATTTCTCTTCCGCCAGGCGTGCCTCGGCGCGGGCCTGCAACACCTCGGTGATGTCGGTAGCCATGCCGACGAAGCCGGTGATCTCCCCCCGTGCGTCGGCCAGGGCGCTGATCGACAGCCGCACCTGGCGGGGCTGGCCGTCCTTGCGCAGGAAGGTCCACTGCCGTGAAAAAGTGTGCTCGCGTGCCCTCGCGCTGAGTATCGAAAACAGGTCCCCTCCCGCTGCTTCGTCGGCCGGCAGGGTCCGCAGGAACGCATCTGCTTCTTCGCCCTGGTGGAACAGCACCGGGCTGGCGACGCCCACCACTTCATCGGCCCGGTAGCCCAGCAGGCGTTCGGCACCGGAGTTGAACAGCGTGATCGAGCCCTGCTCATCGGTGACGATGACCGCCACTTCATCGGATGAATCGACGATCGACTGCAGCCGCTGGCGCGCACCCGCCACGTCCTGGCGTGCCTGTTGCAGATCCGTCACATCGGCGTGCGCGCCGGCCATCCACAGCGGCGCCCCGTCCGCATCCCATTCGCAGACCCGGCCACGGTCCTGCACCCATACCCAGTGGCCATTGCGGTGGCGCATCCGCACCAGGCACTCGTAGAACGGCGTCTGGCCGGCAAAATGCGCCTGCAGCTGGACATCGGAACGTTGCAGGTCATCGGGATGGACCAGACGCTCGAAGGTATCGGAGCAGATGGGTTGCAGCTCCTCCAGCGTGTAACCGACGATCTCGGCCCAGCGCGCGTTGACCTGCATGTGGCCGGTCGCCGGATTCCACTCCCAGGTGCCAGCCGCGCTGCCATCAATGATCATGCGCAGCCGGCGGACCTGCTCAAGCGCCTGCTCCAGCTGCGCCTGCAGATCGATGGGAGGACGGGCGGACAGGTCGTTCATCGGCGCACCGCGCGCACCCACGCGCAGGCCTGTCGCGTGCCTGCGCACGGGGACCTGGTCGACACGCGTGCAGAACTGACCTCCATGGCCCTCCCGGCATCTGGCCCGGGCCTCATCGGCCCCCTCATCGCCCAGTGTGCGCAATCACGGGGCGCTGCGTAAGCCCCCCCGTCCCAGATCGCCGGAAAGGGCTCGGCCAGACACTGCGGGCCGGCCTGTCAGCCCTGCCTCAGCTGCGCTTGGCGCGGGCGAAGGCGTCGGCCAGCGCATTGTTGGCCGGGGCCGCCGTGCTGCCAGGACGCCCGCCGCCGCCATTGCCACGCGGCTGGCCCGGACTGCGGCCGCCTCCGTCGCGGCGCGCCGGGTTGCCCGCACCTGGACGCTCTTCGCGCGCGCCCGGGCGGCTGGTGGATTGCCCCGGCGTATCGTCCAGGCGGCGGGTCAGGGCGATGCGCTTGCGCGCCACGTCCACTTCCAGCACCTTGACCTTGACGATGTCACCGGCCTTGACCACATCGCGCGGATCCTTGACGAACGTGTCCGACAGCGCCGAGATGTGCACCAGCCCGTCCTGGTGCACGCCGATGTCGACGAACGCGCCGAACGCCGCCACGTTGC
Source organism: Stenotrophomonas lacuserhaii (assembly GCF_014836545.1). GTDB lineage: Bacteria > Pseudomonadota > Gammaproteobacteria > Xanthomonadales > Xanthomonadaceae > Stenotrophomonas > Stenotrophomonas lacuserhaii. The sequence goes on along the minus strand of NZ_JACSQS010000001.1, from coordinate 234,414 downwards.
TCACCACGCCTTCCAGGATCATCCCTTCGCGCAGGTCCTTGATGTCCTCCACGCCCTCGGCGAAGCGGGCGGCCTTGAACTCCGGACGCGGATCGCGGCCGGGCTTTTCCAGCTCCTTCAGGATGTCACGCACGGTCGGCACGCCGAAGGTATCGTCGGTGAACTGTTCGGCCTTCAGCCCGCGCAGGAAGCTGCCATCGCCGATCAGTGCCTTGATCGGGCGGGCAGTGGCGGCCACGATGCGCTCCACCACCGGATAGGCTTCCGGATGCACCGAGGAAGCGTCCAGTGGCTGGTCGCCATCGGCGATGCGCAGGAAGCCGGCGCATTGTTCAAAAGTCTTTTCGCCCAGGCGCGGCACCTTGAGCAGGTCCTTGCGGCGCTTGAACGGTCCGTTGTCGTCGCGGTGCCGCACTATGTTCTCGGCCACGGTGGAGGACAGCCCGGACACCCGCGCCAGCAGTGCGGCAGAGGCGGTGTTGACATGCACGCCGACCGCGTTGACACAGTCTTCCACGCGCGCTTCCAGCGCCCGCGCCAGGCGATACTGGTCCACGTCGTGCTGGTACTGGCCGACACCGATCGCCTTCGGCTCGATCTTCACCAGCTCGGCGAGCGGGTCCTGCAGGCGGCGTGCGATGGACACCGCGCCACGGATCGACACGTCCAGGTCCGGGAACTCCCTGGCCGCGAATTCCGATGCCGAATACACCGATGCACCGGCCTCGCTGACTACGATCTTCTGCAGCGTGGTGCTGCCCATGGCGGCGATCACTTCGCCGGCCAGCTTGTCGGTTTCGCGGCTGGCGGTACCATTGCCGATCGCGATCAGTTCCACGTTGTGCTTCAGGCACAGGTGCTTGAGCGACTGCAGCGACTGCTCCCACTGCCGGCGCGGCTCGTGCGGGTAGATGGTGTCAGTGGCCACCAGCTTGCCGGTGGCATCCACCACCGCCACCTTGCAGCCGGTGCGGATGCCCGGATCCAGCCCGAGCACGGTTTTCGGTCCGGCCGGTGCGGCCAGCAGCAGGTCTTTCAGGTTGTCACCGAACACGGTGATCGCCTCGGCTTCGGCCTTTTCGCGGGCCTGGTTGAACAGGTCCAGCAGCAGGTGCATGTGCAGCTTGGCGCGCCAGGTCAGGCGGCAGGCATCGAGCAGCCAGCGATCAGCCGCACGGCCGTTGTCGCTGATACCAGCCCTGAACGCGACACGCCCTTCGCCGTACTGATGCCCGGCCTCGGCATCGGTGCCCGGGTCCAGTTCAAGGTGCAGGATTTCCTCGCGGCGCGCGCGGAACAGCGCCAGCAACCGGTGTGAGGGAATCTTCGCCAGCGCTTCGGCATGCTCGAAATAATCGCGGTACTTGGCGCCTTCGTTCTCCTTGCCCTCGGCCACGCGAGCGCGGATCACGCCGTTTTCGGACAGCCAGCTGCGCAGTTCACCCACCAGCGCGGCATCTTCGCCCCAGCGCTCCATCAGGATCGCGCGTGCGCCTTCCAGCGCGGCCTTGGTGTCGGCCACGCCCTTTTCGGCATCGACGAAGGCTTCGGCGAACAGCTTGGGATCACGTGTCGGGTCAGCCAGCAGGCCATCGGCGAGCGGCTCCAGGCCGGCCTCGCGGGCAATCTGCGCGCGGGTGCGGCGCTTGGTCTTGTACGGCAGGTACAGGTCTTCCAGCCGGCTCTTGGTGTCAGCGGCCAGGATGTCGCCGCGCAGTGCGTCGGTCAGCTTGCCCTGCTCGTCGATGCTGGACAGCACCGCAGCGCGCCGGTCTTCCAGTTCACGCAGATAGGTCAGGCGCGACTCGAGGTTGCGCAGCTGGGTGTCGTCCAGCCCGCCGGTGACTTCCTTGCGGTAGCGCGCGATGAACGGGACGCTGGCGCCTTCGTCCAGCAACGCGATGGCGGCACGCGCCTGGGCAGCCTGGGCACCGATTTCATCGGCGATGGTCTGGGCGATCTGCTGGGCAAGCTTGGTATCTGACATTGCGTCCGGCCGTGGCCTTGATGCGGAAAGATCCCATTCTGGCCCCGCACGGCTGGCACGGGAAGTCGTTGACAGCGGCGTGGCAGGCGGGGCAGGAATCCTGCCGGCGCCGACATCCTTGCGTGAGGCTGGGATGTCGGCGCGGACACGCCCTCGATGCGTGTCCAGGCCCGTCAGTGCGATCAGCGGTAGTGGCGTGCGGCGTGCTGCATGACGATGTCGTCGCGCAGGCTCTCCAATGCCATCAACCGGACCTTGCCCACGCCCTGCAGTTCCATGAACCGCTCGGTATAGATCTCCGGCCCCAGCGCGGTATCGGCGCGGGATTTGCTGAAGCCATAGGGCATCACGCCCTTGTCGCCGTCCTTGCTACCACCGACATATAAAACAATTGCCATGTGATGTGTTCTCCAGGTTACGTACTGCGTCTTGAACCAGGTGGCCGCTGCAGTACTGCCTTCACGACCGCCTGAGTGCAGCTTAGCGCGCCGAAGCTGACTCAGATGTCATCAATGGTAATAACGACCGGTTGCATGGAAATGACGGACGATCCACGCGAAATCCTGACGTTTTTTTAACGCCGCGCTAACCCGCTGATCACATACGCCGTCGTTCGCCAGACGCTGACGCGACCGCCCGGCGGCGTTGCCGTCAGGGCCACCAGCCGTGGCCGAAGCGTGCGTAGTGGTCGGCGGCGCGTTCGAATGGATTGCGCACGCTCACCCCGCCGCACAGCAGGTAGACCGGCAGGTACAGCGGCCCCAGCACCAGGTACTGGTAAACGTGCGCGCGCTCGTGGTCATCCAGCTGGATTGTCGGCTCCACCCCGCGCCCGGCACGGTGCGCGTAGGTATGGCAGGCCACTTGCAGGTCACCGCCGGTATGCAGGATGACGTTGCCCAGGGTGATCGCCCCGCCCGGCCCCCACGGCCACTGCTGGAACACCAAAGCACAGTCGCGGCCGCTCCAGCGCACGCGGGCGCCGGCCAGCAAGCCAAGCGCGCCGGCGGCCAAGCCGATCAGCGTGTTGGGCGAGGTCCACAGCGCGCCGAGCAGCTGCAGCGCGCGCAACCAGGAGGGGGCCGGGATCAGTCGGCTTCGTTGGGGATCAGCAGCCACAGGATCAGGTAGACCAGGATGCCCGGGAAGGCCGCCGAGGCGATGGAGACCACCACGAACAGGATGCGCAGCAGGGTCGGGCTCCAGCCGAAGCGGTGCGCGATGCCGCCGACCACCCCGGCGATCATGCGGTCGTTGAGCGAGCGTGACAGGGAACGAGGCGGGATGGCATTCATGGCAGCGGCTCAGATGGTCTGGATACTACCCTAGCCAAGCAAGTGTCTACGCCATGCGTGGGCGGCACGGGCCATTCAGCCAGCGCGCGCCAGCAGCCAGTCGTGCAGCGTCGCCGGCACTTCGCGCTGGGCGCGGCCGGATACGTAGATACCGATATGCCCGCCGCGGAAACTGGATTCGGTGTAATCGGTCGTGCCCAGCCGCCCGCGCAGCGCACGCGAGGCATCCGGCGGCACCAGATGGTCCTGCTCGGCATACAGGTTCAGCACCGGCAACGTGATCTGCGACAGGTCCACGGCGTGCTCGCCGATGCGCACCGTCCCCTTGACCAGGCCGTTGTCCTGGTAGAACTGCTTTATGAACTCACGGAAGGCTTCGCCGGCCAGGTCGGGCGAATCGAAGATCCACTTCTCCATGCGCAGGAAGTCCTCCAGCGCGGCCTTGTCATCCAGGATGTCGAGCAGGCCGACATATTTCTGCACGTTGAGGCGGAACGGCTTGAGCATCAGGTAACTGCTGTTCATCAGGTCCGCCGGGATGTTGCCCAGCGTATCCACCAGCAGGTCCACGTCCACCTGCCGCGCCCAGTGCGACAGCATGTTGTCGGCGGTATGGAAATCGACCGGCGTGACCATGGTGACCAGATTGGCCAGCTTGGCCTGGCGCAGCGCGGCGTAGCACAGCGCGAACACACCGCCCTGGCAGATGCCGAGCATGTCCACCGGCCCGCCACTTCGCGCGTGCAATGCATCCACCGCGCCCTCGATGTAGCGCAGCAGGTAATCTTCAAGGGTGAGGTAGCGTTCGGAGCGGTCCGGGTAGCCCCAGTCCAGCACGTAGACGTCGTGTCCCAACGCCAGCAGCCTCTGCACCAGCGAACGGTCGGCCTGCAGATCCACCATGTACGGCCGGTTGACCAGAGCATAGACGATCAGCAATGGCCGGGCATGCACCGGCGGCTGGTCGCCCACGAACCGGTACAGCACCACCTTGCCGTCGCTCCAGACCGCCTCGCGCGCGGTGGCGCCATAATCCACGTCCTCCACCGATGGCAGCAGCTGCAGGCCCTCCATCAGCTTGCGCTGCATGGCCAGGGTCTCCTGCATCAGGTCGTCGGCATTGAATCCCAGCGGGCCTTTCATGCGCGCGGCTTCCGGACGCGCGGCTTGGCCGGCTTGGCCGCTTTCGCAGGCTTGGCCGTGGGGGCCACTGCGCTGGTTGCACGCGAAGCGCGCTTGCGTGCCCGCGGCACCACCTTGGCGACCGCCGGTTGCACTGCATCCGCCCAGTCGTCGCTTCCCGCAGCCGAGGCCGGGGCACGCAGCAGCGGCTCCACGCTGGCCTGCAGGCGGCGCAGCTGACGCTCCAGCTCGGCGATGCGCTTGTGCGCGGCATCCATTTCGGTCCGCGTCGGCAGACCGACGCGTTCGCTCAGCTGCTCCACTTCGTGCTGCACGGCCGAACGCAGGCGCATCTGCGCATTGCCCAGCGAGGCGAACACCTGCTGGAAGCTCTCCGACAGCGCCACCTTCGCGTAAGCCTCCTCGGCCACTTCGATCCACAGGTCGAACATCGCCCGTGCGCTGGTCAGCTGGCTTCCCGGCGACTCGTGTTCGGCGAGCCGCTGCTCGAACAGCGCGAACGCCGCGTCCAGCGCCTGTTGGATCTGCGCCACATACTCCCTGGAATGGCCCTGGAACGCCTGCTGGGCCTGAAGAAGCCTCTGCCAGCGCGCCTGGTGTTCGCGCGCCGGGCCGAATGCCGGACTCTGCAGCCACGGCGCCAGGCGCTCCTGCCACTGCTCCAGCACGGCCACAACATCGTCCATGCCGCCGCCAGCGCCGGTACTCCCCTGCGCGCCCTGCAGCATCCAGTGCAGCAGGTTTTCGCCCTTGCCCTGCCCCATCACCGCATCGCGCCAGGCCTGGGCCACGTCGGCACTGCTGGCATCGCGGCCGGCAAACCGTGAGGCCACCTGCTGCATCGTGCCGTACCAGCCGCCGGCCTGTTCGCGGAACCGATGCAGCGCATCGTCCGCTGGGCCGGGGCCGCGCTCGGGCAGCAGCTGCGCCCACCAGTCCAGGACCTGCTTCCACTCACCCGGATCGGTGCCACCGGCACCGCCCTGGCGCAGCGAATCCCCCCACGCGCCGTAGTACTGGCGCGCAAGGGCCTCGAAATCCATGCCGCCGGGCTGGTTGGTTGATCCGCTCATGCCGATACCTGCGTCATGGCTTGGGGATGTGCAGGGTCTTGCTGATCATCAGCGACCCGGACAGCGCGAACAGCAGCACCAGCGGATGCAGCTGCCACGGACCCAGCTGCCACTGGCCCAGCCACAGTTGCTGACCGATGCCGCCGGTGGCCGCGGCAATGGCCAGCACGATCACCAGCAGCAGGCTGGTCGGGATCGGCGTGCCTTCGAAATACGGCACCTTGTCACCGCCATCGGACAGCGCCTCGGCGGTCACGTTGTAGCGCGCCAGGCGGCTGACGCCGCAGCAGACGAAGTAGCTCAGCACCAGCCAGTCCCAGCCACCCTGCATGCCGCAGGCATACGCCAGCGCGGCCGGCGCCACGCCGAAGGAAATGACATCGGACAATGAATCCAACTCACGGCCAAGGGTGGAGCTCGACTTGCGCCAGCGCGCGATGCGCCCGTCCAGCGCATCGAAGATGAAAGCCAGCGGTATCAGCGCCATGCCGAACAGCAGGTAGCCGTGTGCCCCGTCCTGCAGGAAGCGCATCGCCGCGAACACAGCGCCGGTGCCGCAGAAGGCGTTGGCCAGGGTGAACCAGTCGGCCAGCTGGAACTCGCGCAGCATCGAGAAGTGTCGTTTCATGAAGGCTCACGGGCAGCAGTGGGCTACAGGGTACGCGAGGGCGCGCAAAGGCAACAGCGGCGCGGGAGTGGCGCATTCACCCGCCCATCACGGATCATCACATGCGGTCAATTTTTGGCCACCCATCTTGACAGCGTTGCCCGACGGGGGCGAACGGCGGTTATCCACAAAGTTGCTCACCAACAATCCACACCCCCTGTGGACAACCTGCGCCACTGAGGTGGCGCAGGTTGTCCGCGCATGCCGTACATCCCCCCGCCTTCGGCGCGCCCCCTTTGAAGGGGGCTCTCCATCTGACGGACCGCAGTATGACGGGGTTCAAGCGAAAGCCCTTCAGATCCGGCTCGTGGCGCAGGTTGTCCGCGCATGCCGTACATCCCCCGCCTTCGGCGCGCTGGACTCGGTAGCGCCGAGCCATGCTCGGCGGTGCTGCCCGCGCCCTTCAGATCCGGCTGTAGCTCCAGGACTGCATCCGGCCGTCCCGGTAGGGCATCACGCCATGGAAGGCGCGCGGATCGGTGTCGAACACCAGCGGCAGGAAATGGCGATCACCTTCCCACATCGGCAGGCTGTCCAGCTTGTCCATGTCCACCCACTCCAGCGTGCCTTCGTGGTTGCCGCCGTGCGGGGTGCCCTCGTAGGCATCGACCACGAACACGAACCCGAACCAGTCCTCGCCGTGCTTGCCGAAACCCGGCCAGCTGATGGTGCCGCGCAGCTGCATCGAGGTGCAATCGATCCCCGCCTCTTCCTGGATCTCCCGGCGCATGCCGGTGGCGACGTCTTCGTCCGGCTCCACCTTGCCACCCAGACCGTTGTACTTGCCCAGGTGATGGTCACCCGGCCGCGTGTTGCGGTGGATCATCAGCACCTGGCGACGATCAGGGGACAGCACGTAGCCCAGGGTGGCGACGATGGGGGTGTACGGCATGCGCGGGTCCAGCAACGGGTGAGCCGCTGATTATGTCCGATCAGGGCACGATCGACAGACGCTTCTCAGCGCTGGCTGCCGGTTCCGTGCCGTGGTCCCGGACCAGCGTGGCCACGCCGTGGCCGCGTTCGGCCAGGTAATCCAGCCACTTGCCCAGGAAGGTGTTCATGCGCATGCGGTGGCTGATTAGCTCGGCCGGTGGCGGGTACATGCCCACCACGTCCTGCCAGCGTCGGCCCACGTAGCAGTGCGTGGTCTCGGCCTGCCGGGCGTCGCGGTACAACCGGATGTAAGCCGAAGGGTCCGGCTGCCCGGTGACCGGATCGCACAGGTCGTAGGTAAGCCGCAGCTCCACCGTATAGGCGTGGCGGGCGATCACGTCCAGGCGGACATCCAGCCCATCACCGACCGAGGAAACATAGCTGCCAACCTCCAGGTCACCGGGCGCGAACAGGCGCACCAGGTGCCGGTGGTTTTCAGCGTACAGGCCCATCAACCAGCTGAGCCGGCTGAGACGGGGAATGCGTTCGGCGAGAGGACGGGCTTGGGCCATGCCTCGATCCTACACAAAGCGGACACGCCGCGGCAGCTTGTGCGGCCCCCATGTTGGGCGCACGATCAGGGTTGGCACCGCTTTGGTGGGTGAAGACCCCCGCTTCGGTGGGTGACGACCGTTGGTCGTCACGCTTTTCCCCCTCAATACAACTCGCGCCGCAGTCCCAGCGTCGCCAGCACCTTGCTGGAAATCTCCTCGATCGAGGTATGCGTGGTGCTCAGCGTCGGCACCCGCTCCAGCTGGAACATGCGCTCGGCGATGGCCACTTCGCGCCGGCAGGTTTCGGCGGCCGCATAGCGCGAGTTGGGCCGGCGTTCCTGGCGTATCTGCTGCAGCCGCTCCGGATCGATGGTCAGCCCGAACAGCTTGCGGCGGTAATTGCGCAGGCGCGGCGGCAGCTGCTCGGTTTCCAGGTCTTCGTCGGTCAGCGGGTAATTGGCCGCGCTGACCCCGTAATGCAGCGCCAGGTAGATGCAGGTCGGGGTCTTTCCCGCCCGCGAGACGGCCACCAGGATCACGTCGGCATCGTCGTAGTTCACCGCGATGCCGTCATCGTGGCTCAGCGCGAAGTTCATCGCGTTGATCCGGCGGTGATAGGTCTCGAAGTCGACCATGCCGTGCGCCTGGCCCACCCGCGACAACCGCGGCGAGGACAACTCGGCCTCCAGCCGTTCGATGAAAGGCGCGAAAACGTCCAGCATCAGCGCCCCGCTGCTGGCCAGGATCACGCTCAGGCTCTGGTCCACGCAGGAGTTCACCACGATCGGCCGGACCTGGTAGCGCTCCCCGGCCGCCTGGATCCGGGCACAGGCCTCGGCGGCTTTTTCCGGGTCGTCTATGAACGACATCCGGTCGGTGATGAAGCTGAATCCGGAGAACTGGGTGAGCAGGCTATGCCCAATGGTTTCAGCGGTGATACCGGTTCCATCAGAGACATAGAACACCGGTCGGATGGTCGTCATATGCGCATTTTCCCAGTCCGAAACTTAAAACAGCTGCTGTCACAAGCTTGTGCCGACGGCAGTCCGACCGGCATCATAGCGGCTTCTTCCTACGGACGCGGCCATTTCCAGCCCGCCTCGGGCGATGGCCAAACGGAGCATCGCGCTTGAACGAGAATATCCTGTGGTTGCACGAACTGCGCTTGGCCGACCTGGCCCGCGTGGGTGGAAAAAATTCGTCGCTGGGCGAAATGATCGGCAACCTCGCCGGTCTCGGGGTGTCCGTGCCCGGGGGCTATGCCACGACCTCCGAAGCCTTCAAGGACTTCATCGCCCATAACGATCTGTCCAAGCGCATTTTCGACAAGCTGGCCACGCTGGATGTCGAAGACGTTGCCGCACTGACCGCTGCCGGCAAGGAAATCCGTGGCTGGGTCATCGACGCGCCGCTGCAGCCGCAGCTGGACCAGGACATCCGCACGGCGTATGCGCAGCTGAGCGCTGAGAACGGCGGCGGCGACATCGCCGTGGCCGTGCGCTCCTCGGCCACCGCCGAAGACCTGCCCGATGCATCCTTCGCCGGCCAGCAGGAGACCTTCCTCAACGTGACCGGCGCCGACGATGTCGTGCTGAAGGTCAAGGAAGTATTCGCCTCGCTGTACAACGATCGCGCCATCGCCTACCGCGTCCACCACGGCTTCAAGCACGAGGATGTGTTCCTGTCCGCCGGCGTGCAGCTGATGGTGCGTTCGGGCGTCGGGTCGTCCGGCGTGCTGTTCACCCTGGACACCGAATCCGGCTTCCGTGACGTGGTCTTCGTGACCTCCTCGTTCGGCCTCGGCGAGATGGTCGTGCAGGGTGCGGTCAACCCGGACGAGTTCTACGTCTACAAGCCCACCTTGAATGCCGGCAAGCCGGCGATCCTGCGTCGTTCGCTGGGCAGCAAGGCGATCCGCATGGTGTATTCGGACGTCCCCGGTGAGCGCGTGCGCATCGAAGACACCCCGGCCGACCTGCGCAGCACCTTCTCGATCAGCGACGAAGACGTGCAGGAACTGTCCAAGCAGGCGCTGGTCATCGAAAAGCACTACGGCCGTCCGATGGACATCGAGTGGGCCAAGGACGGTGTCAGCGGCAAGCTGTTCATCGTGCAGGCGCGCCCGGAAACGGTGAAGTCGCGCAGCCACGCCACCCAGATCGAGCGCTTCGCGCTGAGCCAGAAGGACGGCAAGGTGCTGGCCGAAGGCCGCGCCGTGGGTGCCAAGATCGGTGCCGGCACCGCCCGCGTGGTCAAGACGCTGGACGACATGGCCCGCGTGCAGCCCGGCGACGTGCTGATCGCCGACATGACCGACCCCGATTGGGAGCCGGTGATGAAGCGGGCTTCGGCCATCGTCACCAACCGCGGTGGCCGCACCTGCCACGCCGCGATCATCGCGCGTGAGCTCGGCGTACCGGCGGTAGTCGGTTCGGGCAACGCCACCCAGCTGATCCAGGATGGCCAGCAGGTCACTGTCAGCTGCGCCGAGGGTGACACCGGCTTCATCTACGAAGGCATCCTCGAGTTCGAACGCACCACCACCGATCTCGGCAACATGCCGCCGGCGCCGCTGAAGATCATGATGAACGTGGCCAACCCGGAACGCGCGTTCGACTTCGGCCAGCTGCCGAACGCGGGCATCGGCCTGGCGCGTCTGGAAATGATCATCGCCAGCCACATCGGCATCCATCCGAATGCGCTGCTGGAATATGACCGCCAGGACATGGCGACGAAGAAGAAGATCGACGAGAAGATTGCCGGCTACAAGGATCCGGTGAGCTTCTACGTGGACCGCCTGGCCGAAGGCATCGCCACCCTGACCGCGTCGGTGGCCCCGAACCCGGTGATCGTGCGCCTGTCGGACTTCAAGTCCAACGAGTACGCCAACCTGATCGGCGGCACCAACTACGAACCGCACGAAGAAAACCCGATGATCGGCTTCCGCGGCGCCAGCCGTTATGTCGACCCGAGTTTCTCCGCTGCCTTCGCGCTGGAATGCAAGGCCGTGCTGCGCGTGCGCAACGAGATGGGCCTGGACAACCTGTGGGTCATGATTCCGTTCGTGCGCACGCTGGAAGAAGGCCGCAAGGTCGTCGAGGTGCTGGAACAGAATGGCCTCAAGCAGGGCGAGAACGGCCTGAAGATCATCATGATGTGCGAGGTTCCGTCCAACGCGCTGCTCGCCGATGAGTTCCTCGAGATCTTCGATGGCTTCTCCATCGGCTCCAACGACCTGACCCAGCTGACCCTGGGCCTGGATCGTGACTCCTCGATCGTCGCGCACCTGTTCGACGAGCGGAACCCGGCGGTCAAGAAGCTGCTGTCGATGGCGATCAAGGCCGCCCGCGCCAAGGGCAAGTACGTCGGCATCTGCGGACAGGGTCCGTCCGACCACCCGGACCTGGCCGAGTGGCTGATGCAGGAAGGCATCGAATCGGTGTCGCTGAATCCGGACACCGTGGTCGACACCTGGCTGCGGCTGGCCAAGCTGAAGCAGGGCGGCTGACGACCGCTGCGGTAGTGGCGGGCCGCCCGCCGGCCGCCACGCTTCTACAGGATCTTTACCGCTTCACCGGCATACTCGTGCCACACACACAAGCCCCGCCTATGCGGGGCTTGTTGTTTCCAGCGCCCGACCAGGAGACCGCATGTCCGCCGCCGCCCCCACGCCCGATCCCACGCCCGCCCTCCCCGCATCGTCCTGGTGGCACAGCCTCAACTGGGAACGCATCTTCGAAACCTACGGCCTGCCGCTGATCGCCGCCATCGTGGTGCTGCTGGTCGGCATCTGGCTGGCCCGACGCGTGTCCAACGTGCTGCCACGCGCCACCGCGCGGGTCGGCATGGACCCGATGCTCGGCAGCTTCATGCGCAATGTGGTGTATGCCGCTGCGCTGGTGATCGTCGCGGTGCTGGCCATCGCCACGCTGGGCGTCCCGATCTCCCCGCTGCTGGCGGTGCTGGGTACCGCGGGCCTGGCGATCGGCCTGGCCTTGAAGGACTCGCTGTCCAACATCGCTTCCGGGGTGATGCTGGTGACCCTGCGGCCGTTCCGCGTGGGCGACGTGGTGACCGTGGCAGGACAGACCGGCACCGTGCGCGACGTGCGCATCTTCCAGACCGTCATCACCGGCGCCGACAACCAGCACACCACCATCCCCAACACGCTGATCACCGCCGCCCCGATCATCAACCTCACCGCCGAGCCGACGCGCCGCGTGGAGCTGGTCATCGGCATTGGTTACGAGGACGACATCCAGCTGGCGCGCGATACCGCGCTGTCCATCATGAAGGCCGACAAGCGCGTGCTGGCCACCCCGGCGCCGGACGTGGTGGTGTACGAACTGGGAGCGCACTCGATCAACCTGGGCATCCGCTGCTACGTCAACGCCGCCGACCACTTCGGCACCAAGGTGACGCTGCTGGAGCAGCTGAAGCTGGGCTACGACAAGGCCGGCATCAACATCCCGTATCCGCAGCAGGACATGCACCTGTACCTGCACGGCAAGGACGGCAGCGTCACCAACGCCGAAGCCCTGGTGCGCGATCCGCGCTGAGCCCCGGTAGTGACGGCCGCTGGCCGTCATGCCCCTGCTCCTGGTGGTGACGACCGTTGGTCGTCACGCTCCTGCCTTCCGCTGCGCTCGCCGAGCATGGCTCGGCGCTACCGCCCGCTACGCTTCCGCTGCCTCCAACGCCGGGTAATCGGTGAATCCTTCCACCCCGCCACCAAAATAGGTTGCCCGGTCCGGCTCTTTCAAGACCGCACCGGCCTGCAATCGTTGCGGCAGGTCCGGGTTGGCAATGAATGGCCGGCCGAAACCGATCAGATCGGCCCAGCCCTTCGCCAGCGCCTCTTCGGCACGCGCCAGGGTGTACTTGCCCGCATAGATCAACGTGCCGCTGTAGATGATCCGCAGTGCCTCCTTGAACGCCACCGGCATCAGCGGTGCGTCTTCCCAGTCGGCCTCGGCAATGTGCAGATAGCCCACGCCCAGCTGGTCCAGCACGTGCGCTGCGGCCAGATACGTGGCCTGCGGCGTGTCATCCACCGCGCCCTGCAGCGTGGTCAGCGGCGCCAGCCGCACCCCTACCCGCTCGCCGCCGGCCACCTTGACCACCGCCGCCGCCACTTCGCGCAGGAAGCGCAGGCGGTTGCCCAGCGCCCCGCCGTAGCCATCGGTGCGCTGGTTGGCCTGCGAATCGATGAACTGGTTGATCAGGTAGCCGTTGGCACCGTGCAGCTCCACCCCGTCAAAGCCGGCGGCGAGCGCATTGCGGGTGGCCTGTGCGTACTCGGCGACGATGGCCGGGATCTCATCCTCCAGCAGCGCCCGCGGCATCGAATGCTGGATCATCTCGCCCACCCCGGACTGCGGCCCGGCACCAGCGGGATCAACGAACACCTTCACTCCCTCGGCCTGCAGCGCGGACGATGAAACCGGTGCGGCATTACCCGGCTGCAGCGCCACGTGCGAGACCCGCCCCACATGCCAGAGCTGCGCGAAGATGCGACCGCCCGCGGCATGCACCGCATCAGTGACCGCGCGCCAGCCTTCGATCTGCGCGGTGCTGTGGATGCCCGGCGTCCAGGCGTACCCCTGGCCCTGCGGGCTGATCTGGGTGCCTTCGCTGACGATCAGGCCGGCCGAGGCGCGCTGCGCGTAATAGGCGGCCATCGCCGCGGTGGCCACGTTGCCTTCGGCGGCCCGCGAGCGGGTCATCGGCGGCATCACGATACGGTTGGCCAGCCGCAGCGGACCCAGGGAATACGGGGAGAACAGCATGGAAAATCCTTGCGCGATGAGCATGCAACAAGGATGGGGGCCGGCCGCCGCCGCTTACAGACCCGGCCAGGCAATTCAGTTGTGCCTGTGGTGCAACGATCAGCGCCACGTCAGCCCAGCAGCACCGCCCGGTCAGCCTTGGGCGATGCGCTGGTAGCAGGCCTGCACCACGTCCTCGCCGTACTTGCGCTCCAGCCGGCGCACGATGAAATGGCCGCGCGCCACGTCCTGGTAGTAGTCGGTGAACATGGTGTTCAACGCCGCACCGGTGGCCGCGCCGACGATCGGCACCGCCTGCGCGGCGAACTTCTCGGTGATCACCACGCCGAACCGAGCGGCTACCTTTTCCACCAGCTTGGCCAGCAGTTTGCCGGCTTCCTTCGGCGCCACGCCGAGGGTCAAGTTGCGGCCGGTCACCACCCGCCCGGCCAGCTCGGCCGACAGGTGCCGCACCACGTCGGCAGTGAAGCCACGGGCCAGGTAGTAGCCGGTTTCACTGGCGTCGTCGCTCTTGGCGTTGCCGCCCAGTGCGAACACTTCCAGGCAGGCCTGGCGAGTGGACATGTCGGCCAGGTCGAAGCCTTCGCTGCGCGCTACGTCGGCCACCGCGCGCATCATGATGGTGGTCGACACCGGCAGTTCGATCAACAACGCGGCAAAACCGAAGGCGCCGCCCACCGCGCCGGATGTGGCCGCCGCCAGCTTGTGCCAACGCGTGGAGGCGGATTTGCCCGGCGTGTTGTCCATGCTCATCAGCGCGCCCTGCACCGCCTTGTACAGTGCCGCCTGCACGGCGCCATGGATACGGCTGGATACCGCGTTGGGCAGGCGGCTCACCGCGAATTCCAGCGGCGTGCCGACCAGGTTGGCCATGCGCGCGGTGATTGTCGGGGCCTCCAGCAGGCTCACGGCGCGCTGCAGGTCGGCCCAGTCCTGGGGCTGGTGGGCGATGTCACGCGGAAGCAGGATCGGCTCGTTCATGGGCCGATCTTAGCGCTGCGTAGTTGAACGGCCGGGTGATGACCCGCGCGTGTGGGTGACGACCGTTGGTCGTCGCGCTTTTCAGCTCCATTGCACCGCAAAAGCGTGACGACCAACGGTCGTCACCCACCTTTGCCCTCGTCACCTACCGAGCACCACATGGTCCAACCGTGCTCGATCAAGCTGTCGGCAGGCCCGCCAGCGTGCCCATGAACTGCCGGTAGTGCTTCAGTTCGTTGATAGAGTCATGCACATCGCTCAGCGCGGTGTGGTTGCTGTTCTTGCCCACCCCGGCGGCCACCGCCGGGGCCCAGCGCTTGGCCAGCTCTTTGATGGTGGACACATCCAGGTTGCGGTAGTGGAAATACTTCTCCAGCCGCGGCATCTCACGGTGCAGGAAACGACGGTCCTGGCAGATCGAATTGCCGCACATCGGCGAGGCGCCCGCGCCGATCCACTCGGCCAGGAAATTCACCGTGGCCGCTTCGGCCTGGCCCAGGCTGACCTGGCTGTCCACCACGCGCTGCCACAGGCCCGAGCGGCGGTGCTGGTTGCGGTTCCACTCGTCCATCGCGTCCAGCCGCTCCACCGCGTGGTGGATGGCGAACTCCGGGCCTTCGGCAAGCACGTTGAGCTGGGCATCGGTGACCACCGTGGCGATCTCGATGATGGAATCGTTGTCGGTGTCCAACCCGGTCATTTCCAGGTCGATCCAGATCAATCGGTCATTGCCCGCGCCGGTGTCGGCCATCGTGTTGCCTCGCTGTGGGCGGGCCGCAGGCTCGCCATGAATGGATGCGCCATGATAGCGCGTCGTTCAGCCTTCGTCGGCACCCGGCGCATCCAGCGACAGCAGCGGGCGGCCGCGCTTGGCCCTGAAATAGTTGGTCAAGCGGGTGCTCGCCTCGCGTGCCAGCACGCCGCCGTGGATCTCTACCCGGTGGTTGTGCCGCGCATCACCGAGCAGATCGAACACGCTGCCACAGGCGCCGGTCTTCGGGTCGGTAGCTGCATACACCAGCCGGCCCACGCGCGCGTGCACGATCGCCATCGCGCACATCGCACAGGGCTCCAAGGTGACGTACAGCGTGCTGCCCATCAGCCGGTGGTTCTGCAGCGCCCTGCCCGCCCGTCGCATCGCCACGATCTCGGCATGCGCGCTGGGGTCGTGCTCGGCAATGTTGAGGTTCCAGCCTTCGCCCAGCACTTCACCTTCGGCACTGACCAGTACCGCGCCGACCGGTATCTCGTTGAACTCGCGCTGCGCCCGCTCGGCCAGCGCCAGTGCTTGGCGCATCCAGTGTTCGTCGGCATCGTGGACCGGCAGCGCATCAGACATGCGGCGCCGCCTTGGCCAGGAAGGCCTCGAAGGCAGCCAGGGTCGCCTCGCTGACGTGGTGTTCGATGCCTTCGGCATCGCGCCGCGCCGAATCGGCATCCACGCCGAGCGCCAGCAGGAAGCGCTCCACGGTCTGGTGGCGCACGCGCACATCACGCGCCAGCTGCTCCCCGGCCGGGGTCAGGAACACGCCGCGGTACGGGCGCTGGATCGCCCACCCTTCCTTGACCAGGCGCTTGAGCGCCTTGGCGACCGTCGGCTGGGCCACCCCGAGGCGGCTGGCGATGTCCACCTGGCGGGCCTCGCGACCGTCGGCGATCAGGTCGGCGATCAGCTCCACGTAGTCCTCCACCAGCTCGGACCGGCGTGCCTCACGCACCTGCGCGAAACCCTCCATGTGGACCTGGGTGGCGGGCAGGACGGATTTCGGGCGGGTGCTGTCGGGCATGCGGGTATTGTACGCGGGCGCCCGCGGGGCCGCAGAGCATGACGGCCAGCGGCCGTCACTACCAGAAGCGGTTCAACGCTTGTCCAACAGGTACAGGAACTCGGTCACATGGGTGTCCCGGGCGCCCAGGTTGCGGCTGCCGCGGAAGGTGTTGTAACGCGTGTCCATCACGCTCAACGCGCCCATTGCTTCCAGCGCGGCAACGAAGCGCTCGTGGCTGATGAAGCCCTCCGAGTTGTACGAGATCAACACAAAACGGGCGCGAACCTGCGCCACCGCGTCGAACAGCGCGGCCTCGGCCAACCGGGCCTTGTTGTAATCCGACCGGTTCCAGTCGGTCGGAATGCCCGAGACCCGGCTCACCTGCGACGGCCGCCGATAATCACACAGCAGGTTCAACATGAAGTAGTTCGAACCGTACGGATGCTCGTTGTAGGGCGGATCGAAGTACGCCACGTCCACCATGTCCAGCTCACGCACGAGCGCATTGGCATCGCAGCGGTGCAGCTGCACCTCGCACGCAAAGCGACTGAACACTGGCGCCTGCACCTCGATCGGGCGCAGGATGCGCGACAGCGCGTTACGTGCCGTGCCACCGAACTGGCCCACGCCTTCGCGGTTCTTGTGGAATCCTTTGAACACGCCAGAGGTGTTGGTGTACATCGACGCCTGCGCCAGCACCGGCGCCAGCAGGAATGGCCGCAGCGCCGCCGGCGTATCCACCAGCACCTGGCAGAAGGTATCCAGGAACATCGCGTTGCGCCGCGTATAGAACACCCGCTCACCGGGTTGGATGTCATCGTCGTCCAGCGGCGCATACAGGTCGCACAAGAAGCCCGGCGCCAGTTCGCGCTGCACCCGGCGTGCAACGCGGGCCAGTTCTTCCTCCAGCGCTGCCGCATCCACATCCGCCACGTTGGCCTGGTAGCAGCGGTTGCCGACCTCGCTGTAGCGCTCCAGGTCGTTGCACTGCAGGGTGGCGGCATGCCGCCGCGCCATCCGCGCCACCACGCCGGAACCGGAAAACAGATCCAGGAAATCGATCCGCGCCTTGCCCAGGCAGTGTTTGGCGTGTGCGATGCCCGCCTCAACGAAAGGCAGCAGCGCGCGCTTGTTACCGATATAGGTGATCAGCTGGCTGCGCAGGAACGCCGCGTGCTCCACAGGCACGGAGTAGATGGAATCTTCCTGCGGATTCAAACGGTTCCCCTGATCACATGACGGCCATCGAAATTCCCCGCCATGGTAGCGCCGAGCCACGCCCGGCGGGGTGTGCAGTGCAGTCAATCACAGCTGGGATCGGGCATTTCCGCCGAGCATGGCCCGGCGCTGCCGATGCGATCCCGTTACCCGCGCGCCAACGTTTTGACGCAAACGAAACGTCAAACTGGTAAAAAGGACGATCTATTCGTCACGAATCGAGCACATGTCGCCAGGGACCGGAGACAACATCGCAGCCCCGCACACCGGTTCGAGCCCCAGGCTCCCGCGCGTGCGCCCTGCCCTGCGCCCGCTACCGGCGCGCTCGATGGCTTCCGTGGCCACCGCATGACCGCATCGACTTCCCCCTTACCACCCGCGACCAGGAGGCCCCCCGTGCGCCGAACGTTTCTGCCGTGCGCTGCCCTGCTCCTCCTTACCGCCTGCCATCCGGAAAACGCCATGAACCAGGAAATCACTACCGCCGAAAAGGACGTCGAAAACGGCGGCCGCGGCTTGGCCAAGCTCAATCCCAGCCCACGCCAGGCGTTCGAGCTGGTGCTGAGCCTCGCCGATGCCCCCGGCACATTCGCCGTGGTGGAAGGCGTTGCCCAGTACGACGTCACCAACGAAGACGAATGCGGTCGCATCGTTTCGGCCACCGGCATGGCCGCGCGCATCACCAGCCAGGAGCCGGTGCAGCTGAAGAAGGTGTCCGATACCGAGTACCGTGGCACGGTCTACCTGGACCGCATGCTGGATGAGGATTACTACGGACGCGGTGTCTGCAAGTGGACCTTCAGCGGCGCCGGCGCGATGTTGAAGGCCACCGGTGCCGACGGCGAAACGCGCTTTACCTCGTTCATCGAAGCCGATCAGTTCATCGCCGGCAAGGCCCTCACCCGCTATTACCCGGACCGCGATTACCCACGCGTGGAATCGGTGCCGGACTTCGGCCAGGCCGGCCACGAAGATCCGTCGCGGTTCCGCCCGGAGCTGCAGGACGCGCTGTTCACCGCCACCCTGACCGCCCATGAGGTGCGCTGATGCCGCTCACCCACCGCGACTACGCCGCACTTTCCGCCGACGCGTATGAAGACCACAAGGTCGGCCGCCGCGCGCCCGGCCAGGAAGAACTGGTGCCGCTCAACGGGCACAACTACAAGGTGCTGGAGCACGTAAACAACCGCCAGAACGGCTACCAGGGCACGATCTACCAGCGCGAGGACACCGGCGAGATCATCGTCTCCCATCGCGGCACCGAGGAGATCCTGCAGGACGCTGTGCTTGCCGATGGCGGGATGGTGCTGGCGCGCTACAACCTGCAGGCCAACGATGCCATCGCGCTGACCCAGCGTGCGGTCGCATTGTCCAAGCACATCGGCGAGAACGAAGGCCGGGCCCCGGAAGTCAGCGTCACCGGGCATTCGCTGGGCGGCGCGCTGGCCCAGGTCACCGCCCACCACTTCGACCTGAAGGGCGAAACCTTCAACGCCTACGGCGCGGCCAGCCTGGGCCTGCGCATCCCCGAAGGCGGCACCAGCGTGCTCAACCATGCCATGGCATCGGATCCGGTGAGCGCGGCCTCCGGCCATTACGGCGAGGTGCGCCTGTACGCCAGGCCCGATGAAATCAGTACGCTGGACAACGCCGGCTTCAGCAACAAGTGGTACAACGGCGTGATTCCGGATTCGGCGCTGGTAGCCGCCGCCGGTTCGCTGGGCGCGCACAAGCTCGGCAATTTCGCTGATGCCGGTTCGGTGCTGGATGACCCTGCCACGCAGGCGTTGGCCAAGCAGAACGCGCGGATGATAGATGAGTACCGCGACAAGATGGAGCTGCTGCGAGGGGCGGTCACCACCGGCGCGCGCGGCATGCCGGGCGTGGCGGTGGACCTTTACGACCGGATCCGCGGCCCGCTGGATCCGGGCGAGCCGGCCCGCAAGGCGGCAGAGGACGCGCACAAGCGCGATGGTGCGATGCGCATGGACAGTCCCGGCCACCCCGGCAACCTGCTGTTCCAGGACGCATTGCGCGGCGTGGAGGCGCAGGACCTGCGCGTAGGCCGCACGCCGGACCAGCACAGCGGTCAGTTGGCTGGCAGCCTGGCAGCGGAGATGCACGCCAACGGCGGCACCCGCATCGACAGCGTGCTGATGAGCAGCGATGCCTCGCGCACCTTCGGCGTGCAGGGCCAGGCCAACGATCCGGCGCAACTGCGCGTTTCGGTGGCGACCACCGAGGCGATGCAGGTTCCCCTGGAACAGAGCAGCGAACGCGTGCAGCAGGCAGCAAGCCAGCGCACCGGACAGGAGCAGGAGCGGCAGCTCGCACAGCAGCAAGACAGCGCCAGGCAGCTGCATGCTTGAGTCGCACGCTTGTGCAGACAGGCTTCGGCCGAGGTGGCAGGCCCTGCTGCCCTGCCTCGCCATTGTTGCGCTTGCTGCCTGCCATCCGCACGGTGCGGAACAGGACGCTGGGCAGAACGAACGCGGCCTCGCCAAACTCAATCCCACCCCGCGGCAGGCCCATGAGCTGGTATTGAAGATCGCCGATGCGCCCGGCCCTTTCGCGGTGGTGGAAGGCAGCGCGCAGTACGACGTCATCAACGAACAGGAATGCGGGCGCATCGTGCCTGCCACCGGCCGCGCGGGCCGCATCACCAGCCGGGAAAGCGTGCAGCTGCAGAAAGTCGGCGACAACGAATTCCGTGGCACGGTTTACCTGGACCTGATGCAGGACGAGGACTACTACGATCGCGGCGTCTGCCAGTGGAAGTTCAGCGGCGCTGGCGTCCTGCTGAAAGCCACGGGTGCCGATGCAGAGACGCGTTTCCTGTCCTTCATCGAGGCCGACCGTTTCGTCAAGGGTGACACCGAAAGCCAGCATTACGCCCATCTGGGTTATCCGCGCGACGCCATGGACAACTACGCCGATTACGGCGAAGACGCACCCGAGGGCTTCAAACCGGAGCTGCGTGGGTCATTGTTCAGCGTCACCCTCGTCAGCCCACAACCACCATCGCACTGACTTCGTTCCGAGAAGGCACCCCATGCGCAGAACGATCCTTCCCTGCCTCGCCCTGCTGCTCATCACCGCCTGCCATTCCGAGACTGCCATGAACCAAGAAATCACCACCGCGGAAAAAGACGTCGAACAGGGCGGCCGTGGCCTCGCCAAGCTCAATCCCACGCCACGTCACGCATACGAGTTCGTGCTGAAGATCAACGACGCCCCCGGCCCGATCAACGTGGTGGAGGCCGTGGCGCAGTACGACGTGACCAACGAAGAACAGTGCGGCCGCATACAGCCGGAAACCGGCACCGCTGGCCGGATCACCAGCCAGGAGCCTGTCGAGTTGCGAAAGGTGGCCGATGGCGAATATCGCGGCATCGTCTACCTGGACCGCATGCTCGACGAGGACTACTACGGTCGCGGCGTGTGCCGCTGGGAGTTCAGCGGTGCCAGTGCGATGCTCAAGGCCACCGGGGCCGAAGGCGAAACCCGCTTCACCTCGTTCCTCGAATCCCCGGCCTTTGCAAAGAGTGAGCCGCTGACGCGCTACTACGCCAACGCCGTATACCCGCGTGCCGAGGCGCTGCCCGACTACCGTGCTGGCGGTGAAGCCGCGCCCACCGACTACAAGCCTGAACTGCAGGATTCGATCTTCTCCGTCGAGCTCTCCGCGCGGCAGGTCCAGCCATGAGCCTGACCAGCCAGGATTACGCCGCGCTTTCCGATGATGCGTACAAGGACTACGCCGTTGGCCGCCGTGACAATGGCAAGGACGAACTCGTCACGCTCAATGGTCACTCGTACAAGATCATCGAACATGCAAACAACAAGAGCAACGGCTATCAGGGCACGATCTACGAGCGTGCCGACACCGGCGAAGTCATCGTTGCCCATCGTGGCACCGAACAGATACTGCTGGATGGCGTAGTGACGGATGCCGGCATGGTCCTCACACGTGCCAACCTGCAGGCGCCCGATGCCATCGCGCTGACGCAGCGTGCGGTGGCCCAGGCCGAGGTCAGCGCCTCGTTGAACGGGCGTGCGGCCGAGGTCAGCGTCACCGGACATTCATTGGGCGGTGCCCTGGCACAAGTGAGCGCGCACCACCACGGCCTGAAGGGCGAGACCTTCAATGCCTATGGTGCAGCCAGTCTGGGTTACCGCATCCGCGAAGGCGGCGATGCGATGGTCAACCATGTGATGGCCGCCGATCCGGTCAGCGCGGCGTCCGGCCACTACGGCCAGGTGAAGGTCTATGCGAACGAAACCGAGATCAAAAACCTGTACGGATCCGGCTTCCGCAACGGCGCGGTTGCTGGCTTCCTGATGCCCGATTCGGCGTTGCTGGCCGCCGGCCGCTCGCTGGATTCGCACAAGATGGGCAACTTCCTCGGCGCGGGCTCGGTGCT
Source organism: Stenotrophomonas lacuserhaii (assembly GCF_014836545.1). Taxonomy (GTDB): domain Bacteria; phylum Pseudomonadota; class Gammaproteobacteria; order Xanthomonadales; family Xanthomonadaceae; genus Stenotrophomonas; species Stenotrophomonas lacuserhaii. Next base: position 212,641 of record NZ_JACSQS010000001.1, on the reverse strand, counting down.
GGACAACCCGGCCTCGCAGGCGTTGGCCAAGCAGAACGAAGGCATGATCAGCGAGTATCGCGACAAGCTGGAATTCCTGCGCGGTGGAGTAACGACCGCCACCCGCGGGGGAATCGGAAACGCGGAGGACATCATCAACCGCATCCGCGGTCCGCTGGAACCGGGCGAGCCTGCGCGCAAGGCAGCGGAGGAAGACGCCCACAAGCGCGACGGCGCGATGCGCATGGATCAGTCTGGTCATCCCGGCAACCTGCTTTTCCAGGACGCGCTGCGCGGCGTGGAAGCACAGGACCTGCGCGTGGGCCGCACGCCGGACCAGCACAGCGGCCAGCTCGCCGGCAGCCTGGCGGCGGAAATGCATGCCAACGGCGGCACCCGCATCGACAATGTGCTGATGAGCAACGATGCCTCGCGCACGTTCGGCGTGCAGGGCGAAGTCAACGATCCGGCGCACCTGCGGGTGTCGGTGGCGACTACCGAGGCGATGAATACTTCACTGGATCAGTCCAGCGAACGGGTGGCATCACAGCAGTCCGCGCAGCAGGTGGCCTCGCAGGATCGTGACCTGCAGATCGAGCAGAGCCAGGTCGCTGCGCGCAGCATGAATGCCTGAGCCGTTCCCGGGCGCCTTGGTTGGGTAGGGCCTACGGTACGCGTCCGTGGCTCCCTCAAGCCGATCTCACGCACTGGCTTCGGCGTGGGATCGGCTCAAGACCAGGCCGGATGGACGCTCAGCGCGTCCACTGGGAAGAGGTTGAACGAACAGGTTCATCGCTCAGGGAAACTGCAGGCCTCATAAGTAGCTGTACACCCGGACCCTGCAGGATCGATGCACTTTTTCTGAGCATCCTGTCTTGCCAGCTCGGGAGTCAGCCCATGCCCTATTCCGCCCTTGGCTCCTGCAGGCCATGCACGCGGCACCAGAAGCGCGATGCATTGATTTCGATACTCCGCGATGAGCGCGCAGTCGCGGGCACCCTCCCGCTGACAGTCCTTCATCGCCACCGCCGCCGCAGCTTCGCTGCTTGTCTGTTCCGCAGCAACACCTGCTGCGGAAGTGGAGGGCGACATCGCGATGGCTCCGTAGCGCGTGTGCGACCAGACCGGCGGCGGGGGCGGGGCCTGCTGCTGGGCAGGCTGGGCATTTCCCCTGCCCGGAATGGGGGCGCACCCTCCTACGCCTTGACCGCCCACCGGATAGGAACCAGGAGGGCAGCGGCCTTCTGCGCCGGCCGCGAACGGAAGCATCACGGACACAGCCAATAGGACTACAAAAGCAATCTTTTCAATCATCTTTGTCTCCTTAGCCGCCGACAGAGGAGATGCAGTTCAATTCGGGACGACCTTGGGAGTCACACAGTTGTTGTAAAACATCCTGCACTTCTTCGCGCCGCCCTTGATGCAGTTCTGTGCAGCCTCGCGCTCCGCGTTGTTTGGATATTTGTCCATGCCGATTGCACTCAAGTTGAGGCCGGCGGGTGCAGTGGCGACTGCGACAGCTATGCAACTATTTGCGTAATGGGCCATCAGCTTGCAATCCGTGGCACCTTTTGCTGCGCACCGTTCCAGGGCTGCCTGCTCGGCCAGCTCCTTCGAATATTCGTTGACTGCGTCCCCCAGTGTGCCGCTGCTTGCCGAGAACGCCAGTGCGCCCCAACTGTCCTCAAGGTGCGAGTTTGCTGTCTCCGAATAAATGGGCCCTGAGTAGGAGTACCCGGATTGAGCAGGCGCTCTGGTGCCAGAAGGGATAGGCGCGCAACCTTGAACGCCCTTCCCTCCGATGGGGTAGTAGCCCCGAGGGCAGTTACCTTCGGCAAGCGCGCTGAACGCACAGAGCAGCAGCAGCAGGGAAAGCAGCAGAGTGCCGGTGAAGTGTGATCTTGCTGTCATTGCGCTTACTCCAACGGGCCAGTTCAAAGACTATCAGCACAGCTGATACAAGCGCCATCAAAGGGGTTCGAGCTCTGGCAGGCTGCAGGCACTGTACGCAACTTTGCAGCCGTTACCCTTCGGGTTGTCGCAGTAGCTCATGGCTTTCTTGAGTGCCAATTCAGGCGTCATACCTTCACCCAGCCCACCGAGCCCCGTGCCATCCCCACCATCGGGAGACACCCACGCGAAGCATTGGTTGCTGTATTCCGCCATGATCTTGCAATCGGGCGCGCCATTGCGGCGACAGTCCGCCATCGCGTCACTTATCGCTGCCGCCTTGGCTCTGCGTCCTGCCGCCGCCCCCGCGTCGGAGGTCGAATCGGAGGCCGCGACAGCCCCCCAGCGCGTTCCCCAACGTGATGTCGGTGCGGCTGGCTGGGGAACAGCGCGTTGCTGGCTCGCTGCAGCCCCTGGGATGGGGGCGCAGCCTCCTACGCCTTGGCCGCCCACAGGATATTGACCGGGCGGGCAGCGGCCCTCTGCGAATGCGGGAACAGCAGGAAGCCAGGAGCAGACCATAACCGCTGACAGCAAGAGGAACGCGCATGAAGCGTTGTGCATACGGTTGACCATGGGTGGCGGCGCACTCAACAGATACCAACCCGCATGCGCTGACTCGCGTGCCGGCGAGGATGGACTCGACGCCCGGCCGCTGCTTATCGCGTCCACTGGGGAAGACTGCACGCGCTGTAAGCGAGCACGCATGAACCACCAGGGGCGTGTTTGCACTTCGCTGTTGCATTGTCCACCGCAGCCTGCTCGGACAATCCAGCTGAAATGCCTGTTTCCGCCCCTGGCGCGTCTGCAGATGGAACGACCCACGCAGCGCACTGATTCCGGTAGGTAAGGAGTATCCGACAGTCTTTCAGGCCGTTCCGGGAACATTTTTCGATGGCGACACGCTTGGCATCACCTTCAGTCAACTGGTCGACCACGACGCCGGCATCAGGAGTTGAATCAGACAGCGCCATTGCGCCCCAGCGGTCCTCGTAACGACCCGGATCAATCGGCGGCGGCGCGGGCTGCGCCGTCTGGTTGCCGCCGTAGCCTGGAATCGGTGCGCACCCGCCAACGCCTTGGCCGCCGACGGGGTACTGGCCCGGAGGGCAGCGACCTTCAGCGTAGGCACCCGCGCTGCCCAGTGAGAAGAAGAATGCGATGAAAAGCATCCAAGCGCCCCGCGGTCTCCTGTACGTCATTGCCACACCTCCATCCCTATACCGTCTCAACCAATGGGCGCATTACCGCGGCTACCTGCTGGTGCCACGTTACCGGCGCCTGCTTCTCCTCCCATATTAGGCATCACTACCCGACTCTGAGCTGTCTCACCGGTGGCTGCCGTGCTTGCTGGCGCGGCCTGCTGCGGCGCATAAGAACCCGGCGGCTGACCCTGCGGACCCGGTGCAGTGGCACCCGGCGAACCGCCGATCTGCGAGTACGCCATGAACGCACCCAGCGTGCCCTGGAAGAACATCGCCGCCATGGGCGGTGCGGTCAGGATCAACGTGGTCAGGATCAACCCCATGCCGCCCTGCTGCAGCGCCATGCTGGTCATGCCCTCGGTGAAGTTGGAACCCATCAGCGCGCCGGCCGCGGCGGTGCCCCAGAACGCAAAGGCCACCTTGGACACCATGCTCATCGCGATCCCGGTCATGGCCGCCAGCACCGCCATGGAGAACATCGTGCCGATGCCATAGAACAGCCATCGCTGGAACAGCGATTTGGTCTGCTCGAACAGCAGGCACAATATGAACAACGGCGCGAAACCAATGAACAGCGCCATCGCAACTTCATACAGCAGCAGCATCGCGCCTGCGGTTACGGCGGGGCCGCCCGTACCCAGGCCGATGAACCACATGGCACGGGTCTTGGCATTGTCCAGGGTCACGTCACCGGCCACATCCAGCACATCCACCGCCGACAGCGCCACCTGCATGTACGCCAGGTTTTCATCGATCAGGTCCTTGGCCGTATCTTCCTTGCCAGTGACCACGTAGGTGATCTCGTCCTGCACGTAATGGGTCAGGAAGGAATGCACGTTCTGGCCGAAGATGGCCATCGTGGTGGCAGTGACGACGATCAGGGCGGCACGCGCCATGTCCGTCACCAGCGCCATCATCGAGTCCCGGCTGCGGCCGGTCACGATGCGGTAGCCCTGCAGCAGCAGCCAGATGGTCATCACCACCAGGGCGATGATGCCCACCCACTCCATCATGCGGCTGAGGAAACCCAGGCCGAACTCGGATATCTCCCTGCTGAGATAGTCGAAGATCAGTTTGAAGAACACGAAATCGCCGATCGACGAGGTCGCGATCGGTCCGTGCAGCGCTCCTTGTGCCCACATACTGTCCATCATCCCTAGACTCATTGCTTCACCTGCCCCTTTTCGGGGCCTCGCAGGGGTGCATTACGCACGGTTTTCAATCGAGTGCCGTCTTCAACGCTGCAGCTTTGATCACCGAGCCGATCGGATTGGTTTCACCCTTCAGCGCACGCTGCGCCAGCGCACGCTGCTGGCTCTGCAGTGCCACGATCTGCTGGTCGTAGATGCGCATCTGGTTTTCCCAAGTCTTGAAGTTCGCATCGATCTGCAGCTGCGATGCGGTTGCGTTCGCGGTGGTTTCCGCCAGCGCGCCTTCGTTGTCAAACAGCCGACGGATGTTGCGCAGCGTTCCCAGCGTCTGCTGCATGAGCGGCAGCGACTGCTGCACGACCTTGACGGTCTCGTTGTACTTGCGGTTTTCCAGCGCCTGGATGTACGAGCAGATCGTCCGCTGCTGCGCACCGATGTCGCCGCCAGGGCTGATTCCCGCCATCGCCATGATGCCGGTGATGCTGAACACCGAACCGCCACCGCAGCGCTCGGCAATGTTCCAGTCATCCGGAATGGTGGTAAGCGTCGGCGTCGCCGGCATGATCGGGTTGGCGATGATCTGCGACCAGTTCTGCAGCTTCTGCAGCCAGTTGTTCAAGGTCGCGGTGTAGTGCGAAGCGGTCTGGGTCCAGCGCCCGGCCGTTTCGATGTACTCCAGGCCGGTCGCGATATCGGCCTTCACGCTCTGGATCAGCGCAGGCGGATCGTTGACGATCCACTGGGCCTGCACCGGTGCAGGCGCCATCAGTGAAAACGACGCGCAAAGCGCCAGCGTGGCCGTCGCCAGTGGCATCAGGCGACGACGAAGGGTAGAACGTTGCGGGGCAACGGGATTCATGGTGGCCTCCGGAATGAGGTGGGTGGTCATGGGTCAGGCTGCCTTGTCACGGTCGTTGCTGGCCGGCTTGCCCGAACCCTTGCGGCGGCGGTAGAAATCCTCCAGCCACTGTTCGGGGGTCAGCATCGATTCCACAACATTTTCACGGGCAGCGGCGTCCTGCAGCACACGGTGCATGACGTCGATGTTGTCGGTGGAGGCAGAGATCACCGACAGGATGTCGTCCATGCCGCGCATGTTGAGCTGGCAGACATTGGAGGCATGCCCCTGCTTGACCAGGAAGCAGCGTGAGCGCTCGTCCAGCGCGGTGACGACCTTGAATTCGGCATCGGTCAACTTCAGGCCGTCGATGTAATCGGCGCGGCTCGCATTCGGATTGGGCAGCAGGATCAGCGTGGCGGTCTGTTCGATCAGCGCGGCGGAAATATCGCTCTTCAGCGCGTCTTCCGGGCTCTGCGTGGCGAAGATGCCCAGGCCGTTCTGCTTACGGATGGTCTTCTGCTTGTTCTTGGCGAACTCCTTCAGTCCACCCTCGCCATCGAGGATCTTCCAGAATTCATCCATCACATAGATCAGGCGACGCCCGTCGATGAGCGATTCAAGCCGGTGCAGCAGGTAGTTGATCACCGGCACGCGCACTTCCGGATTGTCGATCACGTCGGTGTAATCGAAACCGATGATGTTCGCCCGCTCCAGGTCGATCGTGTCCACCGGATTATCGAATACCCAACCCAGCGAGCTGCCGGCGGTCCAGCGGCGCATGCGCGCGTACAGCCCATCGTCACCGAGGTTCGGCAGGCTCTTCTGGAAGTTGGTCATGCTGCGCAGGTGCATGGGCGTATCAAGCATGCTTTCCACCGCGCGGAAGATGTCCTCTTCTTCGCGGGCGCTGTACTGGCCCTTGCCGGCCAGCACCTTGACCAGATCGGCCAGGAACTGCACGTTCGCTTCGGTGCGTTCGCACTGGAAGGGGTTGAAGCCGGTCGGCCGGCCGTTCTCCAGGGCCAGGTAATTGCCACCACAGGCACGCACGAAGATCTCCGCGCCGCGGTCCTTGTCGAAGAAGAAGATGGTCGGCGCCGGATCATACTTCTGCACCTGGCTGAGCAGGAAGTTGATCAGCGCGGTCTTGCCGGTACCGGACTTGCCGATGACCATCGTATTGGCGATGGCCTTCTCGCCCAGCGAGTTTTCCGCCGGATGGGTGGCGTGGAAATTGAAATAGTACGGCTGCCCGTTGGTGGTCTGCAGCGTGGTCAGGCAGTCCCCCCATGGGTTGTTGTGCTGCTTGCCGGTAGCGAAATTGTGCAACGGCGACAGCCCCAGGAAATTCAGCGAACTGACGTTGGCCAGTCGCGTGCGGTAGCGCCAGTTCGCCGGGATCTGCGAATAGAACGATGCCGTGATCGCGATGTCTTCCTTGGCCGACACGAAGCCGGCGTTGGACAACTCCGCACGCGTGGTCGCCACGTTGGCCGAGAGCTGGCCCTGGCTGTCTGCAAACACGGCGACGGTGAAATGATACTCGCCGAGTACGAAGTTGCCCGAAGACAGATGGTCCATCGCCTGGTCCAGCTCGATGATCTGGCTCACCGCCTTGTCGCCGGAGGAGATCATCATGCCCTTGGTACGGTCCAGGATCTTCAGCGCATCCTGGCGGCCCATCGGGCTGAAGGACTGGGTGACCACGTACTCGAAATCCAGGTACTTCAAGCCGTTCAGGATGCCGGGGTAGGTGCCCTCGGCGTATTCCTTGATGTTGAGGATCGCGCCGAAGTGATTCTTGCCGTTGGGCGTACTGATCACGAAATCGCCGGTCTTTGCCGAGAACATGTGGCGACTCACCGGCAGGTATTCCTTGACCGGCGCAGCCAGCACCGGCACCGGCTCATCGATGCGGTTGATCAGGTAGCCGAAGAACTCCAACGTCTCGGAAAACACCACGCCGTTGGCCGCTTCGTACATGCCAAGGCGGTACGGCGCATAGTCGCGCAGCACCGCTTCGACGTTGCCGGCCAGCTCCATCAGCTTCTCCACGGCCTGCTCCTGCTCAGCCTGCAGGCGTGGCACGTCGGCTGATTTCTCCACGAAACGCTTACCGGCCACCACCGGCCGATAGATCATGGTCAGGTACAGCTCGTTCTGCATAATCCGCTGGCTGGACAGCATGTCCAGGTAGGTATCGGACACGTCCTGGTTGAAGCGCTGGGCGAACTTGCTGCGCTCCTTCAACTGCCGGCGGCGGCGGACGTCGTGCGTCCAGAACGCCACGTTGACGAAATCCGGCGCGCGCAGCGTCTGCAGCAGTCGGTTGAAGGTGTTGTGCTTGTGCTCAAGCTCCCATTCTTCCCGACCCACGAACGGCAATCCCTCGAGGTGCCACGTCAACAGGTAGTCGCCACCGCTGGTCTTCACCACCGATGGGGCCACGTGCGAGGACAAGGGAATGAACTCGCTGATCGACGTATCCGGACTGAACATGCCTACTCTCCAGGAACTGCCATATGCCTGCTGCTACGCCGCTGAAACATTCAGCGGCGGTTTCCACCCGGTGCCTTCGCAGGCGCCGGCTTGTCGCGGTAGTGGTTCGGAGTGAACACCCACATACCTTCATGGTCGCGCACGTTCCGCGCGCGGAACTTGAACTGCAGCCGCAGCCCCATCAGCCGGAAGATCATCTCGTCCCGACGCGCCATCTGCCGCATGATCATCACGGCCACCGGGATGCTGAGCAGAACCCAGAAATCCCAGTAGATGGCGAGCAGGAACAGGCCGCCGCATACCATGAAGAAGGGTACGTAGGGCACGCCCAGGAACATCGGTGGGCGCGTGCAGCCGCGGAAGACAACGTTCTTATGCACTGTAGTACTGGGCAGCGGTGCTCAGCATGCCGACAGCCGAGCATTCGCCGTACTCGTCACCCAGCAACATGCGGGCGATCTGGCCAGCTGCACCGATCAGCACGCCACCGATCAGGATGGGCGACACGTCGCTGATGCGCTTGTGGGCGAAGGCGATCTGGTAACCGGCGAAGATCACCGCGATGGTCACCACCGCGATCGACACCAGGTTCAACAGGCCTTTGACGCTGTCGAAGAAGCCGCACACTTTCTTGTCGGTGCCGCCGAATTCCTGCGCGAAGGCCTGCGGGACGAACATCATGCCAACGAAGGCAACGGCCATCGCCAGGGTCTTCAGGGTGCGCTGGGCCTGGGCGAGATCATGGGTGTTCAGCTTCATGGGGACTTCCTTATTGATGGACGGAAAACAACATGTGCGGCCCCTGCCCGGCGGCCAGTGAACTGCTCAGAACACGAAAGCCGCGTCCCTGGCAGGTGCATCGGTGACAGGCGCGGCAGACGCGGGCATTGCCGCCGCGCCGGTTGCCGCGGGTTGGTTGCGTTCACTCCAGGGACGCAGCAGCACCGGAGCGCCGGGGCTGCCAGCGGGCGCTTGCTGCGGGCCCATGGGCGGTGCGGGGACGACCGGTTGACCCTGCGGGTAGCCTTCATCGGCATAGCCGGCCATCGGCGCTGCGGAAGGCACCGCACGGTCGACCAGGTTGGTCACCGCACGGGCCAGCCCACCATCAGCGGCGCGCAGCAGGCTGCCCCGCACCATGGCGCCGGTGTTGGGATACACCACGTAAGCGCGCGCGGGGTCTTCCGGGAGGGGCATCACTACGCCGCCGCCCTGGGCCAGCATCTGTGTCTGCAGGCCTTCGATGCGGGTGCGCAGGCGCGCCGCATCAGCGGATTCGGCCGGCGCGCGGGCTGCCGCAGTCGGTGCGCGCGGCGTACGATCCACCACCGGAATCGGCAACGCGCCGTTCGCGGAGGCGACCATCTGACCACGCTGCATCGAATTGAACACCTTCTGCACGTAGCCGTGCCGGTAGCCGGTTTCGAAGTTGCCCGAGTAGTAGCAACTGAACGCCTTGCCCCAGTCCCCCTTCGAACGCGAATGGCATTCAGCCAGGATGCGCGATCCCGCCTGCAGGTTCGGACATTGCTGGAAGGCTTTTTCGTAGCTTTCCAGCCCGTACTTCTGCAGGTTGTAACGATTGACCTGGGCCAGCCCCAGCGAGAAGTTGTAGCCGTTCTCTTCCAGCATCCGTGCCGTCGCCACCGCTTCGTCCAAGGCCTTCGGCTGGCGCGCAAGGCGACCCCCCACCACGCCGATGGCGTACGGGTTGCGCGAGGATTCCACGTTCACCACGTGGGCCATGACATCCATCGACACGGCCAGCTCGGGGCAGGCCAACGCTTCCAGTCCGGGCAGCATCAGCCCACCTCCTGGCGAGCATACGGGCAGTGGCCGCCATGACAGGCTTTCATACCGCGCCCCCTTGGCCCTGGGCACGCCCGGGATTGAAATCGATGCCGGTGATGTGCCGGTCGCCAGCGTGCGCCTTCACGTGCACAACAACGTCAATGGTCATCTGCAGCAGGCGCTTGATCACCGGAAATTCCAGCCCTGAGCCTTCGTTGGATGCCTTCACCATCAGCGCCAGCTGGTCCCAGGTCTGTTCCGGGCTGCCCGCATGGCAGCTGGTGATCGACCCGGGATGGCCGGAAGCGCAGTTACGGATGAAGTAGAACGCTTCATCGCCGCGCAGCTCGGCCAGGATGATCCGGTCCGGCTTCATGCGCAGGCAGGCTTCCATGCAGGTTTTGGCACTGACATTGCTGCCACTCTGGCCACCCTTGGAATACAGCAGGTGCACGACGTTGGGCTGCTCGATGAACAGCTCGCGCGCATCTTCGATGGTGACCAGGCGTTCCCCTTGGGGAATGTGGTGGACCAGCGATTTCATGAAGGTCGTCTTGCCGCTGCCGGTGGCACCGGACACCACGATGTTCTTGCGGTACTGCACCGCACGACGGAAGAAGCCGGCGAAATCGCGCGCGCGGCGCAGCTCCATCAACTCCTCATCCTGCGCACTCAGGCTGCCGTCGTGCTCGACGATGCGATCAAAGAAGCCATCGTCCTGGTATTGCTGCAGGGTACGCATCTGCCGCGAAGGAAGGCGGATGGTGATCGAGACCTTGCCCGCGTCACACGCGGGCGGAATCACGAACTGCGCACGCTGTCCGCTGGGGAAGGTCAGCGACACCATCGGATCGGCATCGGTGATGCGCTGCCCCGTGTTGCTTTCGTTCACCACTGCGGTGCAGAACTGGCGGGCCCGTTCGAAGGTCAACGTGGGCACCGCCACCTGCTGCCAGCCATCACGCGTTTCCAGGTAGATCTCACCAGGCCGGTTGACGCAGATTTCGGTGACTTCGGACGACCCCATGTAACCCGCAATACCCAGCACTTCGTACTGGTATTGCAGAAATTCGCTGGAAACCAGCGCGAGGGGTGAAGTCTCCATGTCCACGACGGGTCCTGTGCTCCTGGATCAGCGACGCGCCAGCACGGCGCTGAAGTCGACGTCCTTTGCGACGTAGACGTTGATGATGGTGCCCTGGTTGACCGTCACGGTCGGCGCGCGGCGTTGGCTCGCGGCCTGCTGTGCGAGGCTTTCCATGGTGCGGGCGGTTGCACTTTCATACGGCGACTGCATCGCAAAGCCACTGCTGTTGACCGTGGTGGTCTCCGGGCCATTCTCCGCGGCTGCGTATTTGAAGGCATCAGCGAGCAGGCTGATCATCAGGGCGCTGGCGATGCGCTGGCCCCAGTGGGCGGTGTACTGCCCCGGGATGCCTGCCCCGCCCAGCCCATCCGTGCCCGGGCTGGACATGGCAACGTCAATGCCGTTCGGCGTCGTGATGCGATCCCAGATCACATCCACGCGTTCGCCGATCGGGCCGCCACCGTAGCTGCCGTAGATCTTGGAACCCTTCGGCAACAGCAGAGTACGGCCGTTGATCGAGTAGACCGGTTCGGTCACCAGGCAGGAGGTGAACCCTGCCACGTCGGTGATGATGCGCGTTTCAAGCACGCAGCGCAGGTAGGTGCCGCGAACCAGAAGTGCATCCGGGCTGCGGATGAAAGCGGCGTTGGACACATCGTCCACATCCGCACCGCGACGCGTTTCCTCCGGCGCCTGACGGCCGTTCATCTGCTGCAGCGCCAGCAACGTCGGATCGACCGGCGCCTGGCGTTCGGAAGGATCACCGCCGCCACCGCTACCGGTGGCCGCAATGCGGCGGTCGAGCAGCGAAGGCATGCGCGGCGCCTCGCCGATGGTGCGGCTGTTGCGCTCCATTGGCATCGGCATGTCGTCCGGCATCGGTGGCGGCGGCAGCATCGGAATTGGATCGGCCTGCATCGGCGGGGGTGTCTGCACCGTCGGCGCCACGCTGGGAAGGTCCGGCGTGCTCGGACGGGAAACTTCGGCGCCGCGCGCGGGGGCCTCCGCGTCGTCCCTGCCTTTGCGCAGCAGCAGGAAGCCCATCAGCAGCACCAGCGCGAGAATGCCGCCGATGAACATCAACGCCTTGCGATTCAATCGGCGTTCTTCCGCTGTACGCAGCTGCGGCGCGCTGGCATCCAGATCCGGCGCATCCTGCGGCTGCACACGGTTGTAATACGGGTTACCCGGCTCCTGCGCGGTGCCTTCCTGGCGGTAGGCATCGTCGTCCTGGCGGGGGTCATTCCCTGGAGGCGTGTTCTGGCTCATTTCTTGGTATTCCTCCGCAGGCCGACCACGTTGTCACCGTGTCGGATCACCAGGTACGGGTGGGTGCCATGCACCACCAGGGTATTGCCCTCCACCGTCGTGTTGATGACGAAGTCCTCGCCATTCTCAGTCTCGCGGCCGAACACGGCCGGGAAGATGCCTGTCTTGAACTCCGGCGAAGACGGGAGGCGCACATACGTGAAGCGGCCATCGTCGTAGGCATTGACCGGGATCAGCCAGCCCATCCGCTTGGCCTTGCGGGTCGAATAGGAGTAGTCGAAGTTGTAGCGACGATCCTTGGCGATGGTGGTGCTGAGCAGCGGCTTGCTCTCTTCCACCGACTCCTGGGCGACGGTGAACTCACTGTCACTGGGGTAGGTGAAAGCGATCTTGTACTGCACGCCGGCCTTGCGCGCCTGGTCCAGTTGGCGCCAATCAGTCGCCACCACCTTCAGTTCGAAGATGTACGAGTTGGTTTCCGTGCGCACCATCATGTTGGTGTCCACGTCCACGTTCTTCGGCTTCAAGTAGAAGACGTTGCCGCGACGCGTCAGCTCCCAGCCACTGCTGAAGCCGGTGCTGTAGTCGAGGATCTTTTCATGCGGGCTCAACTCGATCTGGGTGGTGAGGCCCAGACCGGTGCGGACCGTGTAGATCTGGTCCGGCACATAGGCGTAACGGTCCACAGCCTGGGCCGAGACGGTGGTGGCATACCCTGCCAGCATTCCCGCCAGCATCCAGGCACATGCCTTGTTTCTGCGACTACTCATCGGTTGCTTGCTCCATCAGCAGTTCCGGTGGAAAGGTTGCGCGCGGGGACCGGCGTGCCGCGGCCTGGCGCTTGTTGAGCGGGTGCACCGGGAACCGGAGCGGTCTGCACCGGGTAACCCTGCGCAGGTACGGCCTGCCCCGGCCCGGCAGCACCGGGAATGCCCTGAGCAGGAAGGCCTTGCTGGGCCGGAAGCATCTGGCCCGGGGGCGGCGGAGCCGGCGCCACCATGGGCTGGCCGGACACCGGATCAATCGTGCCCTGGCCCATCTGCTGGCTCGGGTCAAACATCGCCGGGTCGGCCTGCACGGCAGCCTGCTGTTGTGCCTGCAGCATGGCCTGCTGCTGCGCCTGCGCGTCGGTGGCGGCCTGGTCAGGCAGCGGAACCGCGGCGGCGTAGTCGCTGTCCACGCGGTATTCGGTAACCTGGAAGCCCAGCGGATTGAGCAGGCGATCCTGGTCGTTGAGCGCCAGCTTGGCGTCGTAGTTGAAGCGTAGGGTCACCAGGCGGTTGTCCATGAAAGTGGACGCACCACTGTTCTTGTCCACCAGGGTGCGCTGTACGCGCACCGATGCCCCACGGAAGCCGCCGTTGTCCAGCTCGCCGATCGGGGTGATGCTGAGGATCTTCACCCGGATCGCCTTGGTGTTGCCGTACAGCACCACCGGGCTCTGCGGATTGGTGCGCGCATAGCGTGCCCGCAGCTGCGCGGCGATGTTGTCGGCGGACATGGTGAACACCAGGTTCCAGTCACGCAGCTGCATCAGCGCCAGGTCATAGGATTCGTGTGCCAGCACGTACTGCGCCACGTTGCTGCGGTTCACCGCCTCGACGTGGGTCACTGAACTGCTGCCGAAATCACCCTGCAGGCGCGCCACCGATGCGGTGCCGGTGTAGGCGTCGGCCATCACCAGGAACGGCACCTTCTCCTTCAGCGGCAGCACGTAGTAGTACCCGCCAGCCAAGGCCAGGGACATCACCAGCGACGCACCGGCCACCCACCAGGCACGACGCTCGCTCTTGCGCGCCATGTCGGCCACAGTGATCTCGTAGCTCACCGCTTTGGCAACGGCCTGCTCCACCTTGGGACTATTGCCTGGGTCTTTCTTACGGAACATGGGGTTTTCCGGACTACATGATCGTCAATGAGCGCCATGCCCCTGCGACCAGCGCAGGAGCATCACGACGGGAAAACGGCAGCAGTCAGCTACCGCTTGGCGCGGGTTCGGCGGGTGCGGATGCGGGGTTGGCGTTGGGCGCGCTGGCTGGCGTGGTGGCCGCCGTCGGCACCGCGGCGCTGCTGCCGGCGACGATCTTGTTGCCCACGATGCTCACGTAGACGCCTTGCGCCGCATAAGCGGTGGTGACATCGGCCACGGCCTGCTGCGCACTGGTCGTGGAGATGCGGGAAACGCCGCCGTGCAGCGTGTAATCCGACCCCAGCCGGTAGTCCAGCGACATCCCCGAATCGGCCGCCCAGCGCTCGAGCATGGCCTTCAAGGTGCCATCCATCGGCGATGCCTGGAAGGCATAGCTGGTGTACAGGGGAATTTCCGTGGGGGCAGCGTCAAAGCGATTGACCGGCTTCCACCGCCCGCCGAAATCCGGCGCAGGCTTGGTGGCACAACCCGAAATCGCAACCGCCGCCACGGCGATGAAAATCTTCAGCAACGCTTGCCGCATACGAACATCCTTTGACGTACGAATAAGCAGCTTCGATATGGGTGGTTCGGCAGTCCAGCGTTGCATCTGCACGCTGGAACCGGTTACGCGCCGGCCTGTGCCGTCATGTGCAACCGTCTCCCCTGCGGCCCAAGCCGCCTGCCCAACGGGCGTTGCACCGCCTCGTGGGCATGATGCATCGCCTGACACCTTGTTCGAAGCCATCCCTGTTCCAGTGATGTTCTGCATCACCTGATCGACTCCATCGGCTCGATGAACTGAACCGATGGCGAAGAGTGGCATAGAACGAGGTCAAGGATGCGTCAAGAACGCATGAAAGTTCAACGCATGCACGACAATTTGTTGACACCCGTCACCACTTCACGGGAGTGAATGCATTTATTTTCCGCGCTTTCGTCCCAGCTGATTCATATCTGCAAGCTGGGCACGTCAACCTTTGCTAGCAGGCGCGAAGTGAAGTGACGATCCTTGTAGTAGCGGATCTTGTCGCACATCACCGGGTGCGGAATGCCCTCGTAGAGGAACACTTCCTTGTCTGTGCCCATGGCCTTCAGCTCCTGCGGCAGCATCAGCGCCCGCCGCTCTTCACTGAAGCTGTGGCTCTTCTCGCGGCCCTTGGTGATGTTCTTCTTGCGCAGCGTGGTGTAACCCAGCATGTCCGAATAATCGTTGGCGTCCTGCTGCTCGCGCGGGGCAAACAGGATCTGCAGGGCGTGGTTGGTGATGATGGTGCGCGACACATCACGGCCATAGGTGGCATCCAGCTGGGCCATGCTCTGGATGATCGGCAGCAGCCGCACGTTGTAACCGGCCATGTAGGACACCGCCGAGGCAATGATGTCCACCTTGCCGATCGAGGTGAATTCGTCCATCAGCAGCAGCACCTGGTGCTTCAGCTCCGGATTGGACTTGGGCAGTTCCTTGGTATTGAGGTTGATGATCTGGCTGAAGAACAGGTTGATGATCATCCGGCTCTCGGCCAGCTTGTTGGGCTGGATGCCGATGTAGATGGTCATCTTCTTCTTGCGCAGGTCGGTCAGCAGGAAGTCGTTGCTGCTGGTGGCCGCGTCCAGCACCGGGTTGATCCAGGCGTTCAGCGGCTCCTTGAAGGTGCCCATGATCGAGGCGAAGGTCTCATCGGCCTGCGACAGCAGGTTGGCGAAGGCCGACTTGGCGTTGCCGCTCAGGAACGGACGGCTGGCCAGGGTCTGCAGGTACTTGCGCAGGTCCGTACCGTCACCGGAGGAAATGCGGTAGATCGCGCCCAGGGTCGGCACGCCCTGCCCTCCCGGGAAGCCGCTGCGGCGTTCGTCATCATGGTTGTCGAACAGGTACAGCGTGAAGGCCATGAACGCATTGCGCGCCTGGCTGACCCAGAACTTCTGGTCGTCCGAACCATCTGGATACAGCATCGCGGCGATGCTCATCAGGTCGGAAACGCGGAAGGCCGGGTCATCGGAGACATAGCTGAGCGGATTCCAGCGATGGCTACGCCGGTCTTCGGCGAAGGGATTGAAAAGGAAGACTTCCTGCCCCTGCTTGGCGCGCCAGCCGCTGGTGAGCTCGTAGTTTTCCTGCTTGATGTCCAGCACCACCACGGACTCTTCGTATTCCAGCAGGTTCGGAATCACCACGCCCACGCCCTTGCCCGAACGGGTCGGCGCGGCCAGGATCACGAACTGCTGGCCGGACAGGCGCACCAGCTTGCCCTTGTAACTGCCCACCACGATGCTGTCGCCGGTCTTCTTGAACAGCCCGTGTGAAGACAGGTCCGAGCCGGTCGCGAAGCGCGCATCGCCGTGCAGGCCCTTCTTCTTGCGCCGCAGCAGCAGGAAACCGGCCACCACCACGAACAGGAACAGCGGGATGCCGAAGCCCACGTAGCCAGCGGCCTTGATCTTGCCCACGAAGGGCGCGACCTGCGGCTGGTCCAGCGCACTGACGTACGGATAATAGGTGTTCCAGCTGAAATGGCTGGTATCCAGGCCGAGGAACAGCAGGGTCAGGTAGCCCGAAAGCAGGTAGCCAATGACGAGCGTCGCGACGATGGCGACCGAATAACGAACCAATTTCTGCGTGGACAAACCCGATCCTCCGTGAGCGCATGATGGGCCGGACTCTACACAACTGGTCGTGACACGGGTAGCTGCACCCGCCCTGGACACCCCCGGTGGGTGACGACCGGCTCCAGTGGGTGACGACCGTTGGTCGTCACGCTCTTCTTCCCAAGCCCCACCACATCACACCATCCGGACCACTATCCGGGTATGCTCCGCGCGCCAAAAACAAAACCTGGAGCAAAGGAATGCAACGATCCTCTTCGTGGACGCGCTGTGCGCTGCTGGCCACCCTCACCCTTGCTGGCCCTGTCTTCGCCGTGCCTCCGGCGAACGCGCCGTCGCGTACCGCGCCGGCACCGGGTGAGATCAGCAAGGCCATGCCCGAAGGCATGGATCTCTACACCAGCCTGGCGGTCAGTGACAGCAAGCAGGTCGTAGGCACCGGCAACGGCATGGGTGCTGCGGAAGCCAAGGTGCGTGCACGCAAGGACTGCCAGGACAGCGGTGCCACCGACTGCGTGGAACTGATCACTTTCCCGGTCCGCAACCACTGCATGGCACTGGCCGTGGACAAGGGTGCCAAGCCCGGCGTCCGCGCCATCTTCGCCAGCACCGCACAGGCCGGTTCGCCGGAAGCGAAAGCACTCGGCAAGTCGGCATTGGACAAGTGCGTCGCATCCGGCGCCGGGCAGTGTGGGGTGAGCGTTGAACACTGCCTCTGAGCGGATGATCCGCGCGGTGCTGGTCGCCGCTGCGTTGCTGGCCAGCGCCGGTTCGGCACACGCACAGAATGGTGCGCAGGCCCGACAGCAGGCCCACGCCGCGCAGATGAACTTCCTGGGCTGGCAGCAGAGCCAGCAGGCCGCAACCTACATCAGCGCCGAAGAAGCCGCCGCGCAGCAGGCGGCATCCGCCGCCGCAGCCGCTGCTGCGCGTCGCGTGCGCGACGACGCCAAGCGTGACTGGTGGGGCGCCCTGGTGGTCAACACCGGCGACGGCAGCTGGAACGTCATCCTCAACGAGCACGATCCCCGCATCGCCACCCGTAACGCCATGGGCAAATGCGATGGCACCTGCTGGCCTGTCGCCACCTTCGCCAACACCTGCGTGGCGCCGGCTTACAGCCAGCAAGGTGGCATGTACTTCAACACCGGCGAAAACAAGAAAAAGGCGGCCGAATCGGCGCTGGCAAGCTGCCGGGCTGCCGGCGGTGAGCAGTGCCGCAGCGCGGAAGAACAGACCTTCTGCACCGGCTGGAAGTACGCCTATTCGGCGCTGGACCGCATCAGCTACCGGATGGAACTGATCGCGATCAACCGCGTGGCCAAGCCCAAGCTGGAGTTCTTCCCGGGCGGCGCCGAATTCGTGGCCAAGCCGCCGGAAGCCCGCGGCTCCGCCACGCGCATGGCTGCCGGCGAAGGCCAGGATCCAAAAATGAACATCGCCCAGCCCTGGAGTGCCATCGCGGTGGAGCGTGGCGGTGACGCCTTCGCGCTGCACCTGGGCGTCAACGAGAAGGACGCCAAGGACACCGCCATCAGCAAATGCGGCAAGCGCGGCTGCGAAACGGCCGTGGCATGGACCATGGGCGAATGTGCCGCCATCGTGCGCAGCAAGGCGGCCGGAGGCGGCTGGTCCACGTACAGCGCCAAGGCCAGCAGCAAGGCAGCGGCCGAAGAAGACGCGGTCACCCAATGCATCGAGAGCGGCGCAAGCGTCTGCCCGGTAATGCTCAACGAATGCATGACCCGCTGATCGTCACCCCCTGTTCCTTCTGCTGCTTGTAGCGTTCCAGCAATCGTCCAGGGGTTTCTTCCATGCACATCCTCCTCACCGGCGCGACCGGGCTGCTCGGCCAAGGTGTCCTCAACGCCTGCCTCGCCGCGCCTGATGTCGCCCGCATCACCGTGCTGGCGCGCCGGCCGCTGGACCGCACCGACACGAAGGTCGGTGTCGTGTTGCTCGAAGACTTCAGCCAGGCCGCCAGCGTGCAGTCACAGCTGGCCGGCATCGACGCGGCCTTCTACTGCGCCGGCGCCCCGCCCATCGGCACCGCCGAAAAGGAATACCGCCGTGTCACCTTCGAGCTGACCTTGGCCGTGGCGCGGGCCTATGCCGCGGCCAATCCGCAGGGCCGCTTCTTCTATATTTCCGGCGCCAATACGGATCCCGAAAGCCGGCTGATGCCGCTGCGCATCAAGGGTGAAACCGAGGATGCGCTGCAGCGGCTGCCGATCACCACCGTGATGCTGCGCCCCGGCGGCATCCTGCCCGAAGAAGGCACGCACAGCCCGCACGGGGTGATGCGCATGTTCCATGCGCTGGCCAGCCCGCTGCAGGGGATGATCGTCAAGAACGTGCCGGGGGCGGCCACCACCAACGGTGCCATCGGCCGGGCGATGATCGCCCTCGCCCGCTCCCCCAGCCCGCCTGCGATCGTCGAAAACCGCGAAATCAACCAGCTCGGCCAGCCTGCCGCGTAACGCGGGACTCAACCGCCGCGCGCGGCCTTGCGCACTTCCGCACCGACGCGCGCCTTGACCCGGTCCACGTCGGGATTGTTCGGGCCGGAATAGTCGAACGCCTGGATCACGAACACCGTCTGGTCGCCTGCGCTGATGCAGTACGAGATCAGCGAGCGCCCATCCTCGCGCGGGGCGGACACGTGCAGCACCAGTGTCTTCTGGTCCTGGTCCACGCGCGTGGTGTAGCCCACCGCCGTGGCCCCACGCGTCACCGCCGCGCGGCACGCCTGCATGCTCAGCTTGGCCGCGGGAAAGCGGTCCACATCGTAGCCGAGGCTGAAATCACTCGCCTTGGCCGGCGATGCCATTCCCAATGCGGCCACCGTGCCCAGCGCTGCGAACATCACTGCTTTCATTCCGTTCTCCTGTCACTGTTGAACGTTCGTGGCGTGACTCACGAACGCACGAAAATTTCCACGCGGCGATTCAACTGCCGGCCGCCGGGGTTGTCCTTGCCGTCCAGTTCGTTGGGTGCCACCGGCTGCGTTTCGCCATACCCCTTCGACGCCGCCTGCTGGCCCGCGCCCCGCTGGCGCAATGCCGCCACCACCGATGCCGCGCGGCGTTCGGACAGGCTCTGGTTGTAGTCGTCCGCGCCCTTGGAATCGGTATGCCCGCGCACTTCCATGCCGGTCGTTTTCACTTCGGCCAGCGCGCCGGCCAAGGTGTCCAGCAGGTCAGCGGCGTCGGGACGGATGTCGGACTTGTCGAAGTCGAACAGCACCCGGTCATTCAAGGTGATCACATAACCGCAGGGCGCACCGGGCGGAGCGAATTTCTTCAGCGGCGGGAACTTTCCTGCCGGTGCAAGGCGCGCCAGCGGCGGCATCTTGACCGGTCGCGCGGGCGGGCCGATCGTCCCGGTGCCATCGCCATTGTTGGTGATCAGGCCTTCTTCGCCATTCCAGGTACCCGAGCCGTCCGCATTGACGCGGACCAGGCCCATCGGCCCATTCCACGTGCCGCTGCCATCGCCATTATTGGTGATCAGGCCACTGTCACCGTTCCAGGTGCCCGCGCCTTTTCCGTCCAGTCGGATCAGGCCGGCCACGCCGTTGTAGGTACCGGATCCATCGGCTTCCACGCTGATGATGGCATCGTCGCCACCTCCCCCGGGGTTGCCGTTGATGGTGCCGCTGCCATCTGCATTGACCCGCACCAGTCCGCCCTCGAAATTGGCGGTGCCGCTGCCATCAGGGTTGATCACGAAGATGCCTTCGTCGCCATTGCGGGTCAGCTTGCCCTGCGCATCCACGCTGGTGATGCCGGCATCGTTGATCAGGCTGCCATCCGTGCTGCAGCGCGCCGGTGAAACGGTAATGCCTTCCACCGGATTGAGAATGGACTGCAGTGAGTTTTCCAGTGCACGCTGCGCCGGGGTGACGCCGATGATCTCCGGCACCACGATCGTCGGGATGACCGGGAATTCGGGGACGTCACTGCCCTGTTCTGCGTCCACTTCCTCATTGGAAGCCGCAGTGGCGCCGCCGGTTACAGGCTCCGGAACTGCCGCATCGGGCCCCTTGGAACATCCTCCAAGCGCAATCAACAGTACGGAAACAGCAGACAGCGGCAACACACGCGTGGATGAGCTCATGTACTGGATCGTTCCGTGATGGCAGTGAGGCCAGCATCCTATCCGGCGCCCATTTGCACGGCGTGAACGGCCACAAATCGAACACATCGCCCCGTTTTGGTAGCGCCGAGCCATGCTCGGCGAGCGCACCGCGCGCCCTGGGTCAGACATCGTGCTGCCGGAACGAAATGCCGCCGAGCACGGCTCGGCGCTACCGCGCGGTGTTCTCCGCCACCACCTTGTCATACGCCGCCAGGTCCAGGAATGCCTCGGCCTCCACCACGACGCTGTCTTCCATCCGGAAAATCCACACATACTGGTTCGTGTACGGGCGCCCCCCGGTGGTTGTGGATTCGGCTTCAAACCGGCTGATCACCGTATCGCCCACCGCCCAGATGGCATGCACCTTCGGCACCAACGGCCGCGCCAGCCGGCGGGTCAGCGGTGCCGCCGCGCCCTCCACGAACGCATCAACGCCCTGGTAAGTACCCGCCACCGAGCCGGAGCCATGCACGGTCCAGACGACATCGGGGGACAGCAGCGCAAACACGGTGCCGTTTCCCGCAGACCAGTCAATGAAGGCCTTCCGGACCAACGCCTCGTTGTGTGCGGCGGTGGCATGCACGGGCTCGGGCGTTGACGCGTGGGCGGAACTCAGCGCTGCAATGACCAAGGTGAGTACCAGCGCCAGGCGATTATTCGGAGTCGATCGGTTCACCTGATTCTCCTTCCCGTTTCGTGGGAACGACAATGCGCTCACCCGCCCGGCGGCGGTATCCATCGGCCGCTGGACACGACGGTTAGCCGCTCTGGACAATCCCCTGCGCCCCACCGCCACAAGACCTCCGCATGCCCATCACGCGCGCCGACGCATCGTGCAGCGATGGATATCGCCGCCGCCATCATCGGTCTGCGTCAGGCATCTCGGCCGTCCGCTCTGGTAGCGCCGAGCCACGCTCGGCGAGCGCACCGCGCGGCCTGGATCCGGCATCGTGCTACCGGAACGGAATGCCTCCGAGCACGGCTCGGCGCTACCCAGCCCACCTCCGCGCGCCCGTCACGCGCGCCCACGCATCGTGCAGCGATGGATATCGCCGCCGCCATCATCGACCTGCTGGGCCAGCGCGCGGCGTCGGCCTCCATCTGCCCGTCCGAGGTGGCACGGGCATTGCGCCCGGATCCGGGTGACTGGCGCCCGCTCATGCAGCCCGTGCGGGAAGCCGCCGCTGCCCTGGCGCGGGAAGATCGGATCATCATCACCCGCAAGGATGAGCGCTTGGACCCGGACGCTTTGGGCCCGGGCCCTGTCCGGCTGCGGCGCGGGCCTGGATTCCGCTAAGGCCCCCCTTCTGTGGCGCTGGAGCGACGCAAGGCCTTAAGGCCGATCAACCGCGCCGCCGCGACGTCGGCCTTGCTTTCAGCGCATCCAGCGCATCGGCATGGCGCCGCGCCCAGTCGTAGATCAGCTCGATCGGCTCCACCAGCTGCCGGCCCAGCGCGGTCAGGCTGTACTCCACCGATGGCGGCACGGTGGGATGCTCGGTCCGCAGCACGATGCCCGCCACCTCCATCTCGCGCAGGGTCTGGATCAGCATCTTCTTGGAAATGGCAGGCAGGCTGCGGTGCAGCGCATTGCTGCGCGCCACCCCGTCATGGCGCACCGCCAGGGTATGCAGCACCATCGACGTCCACTTGGTGCTGAACAATTCCAGCACCCGCCGGGGCGCACAATCTTCACGCCATTCCTGTTCCGGAGTGCCTGCTTTCATCGCGTGGTTACCATTTGGTGCCTTCTTTCGGGCCTGACCCCATTATCCTAAGGTGTCTGCCTGTTATTTGATGCAAAAGGCAAGCCCATGA
Organism: Stenotrophomonas lacuserhaii; assembly: GCF_014836545.1. Lineage (GTDB taxonomy): Bacteria > Pseudomonadota > Gammaproteobacteria > Xanthomonadales > Xanthomonadaceae > Stenotrophomonas > Stenotrophomonas lacuserhaii. The sequence goes on along the minus strand of NZ_JACSQS010000001.1, from coordinate 190,395 downwards.
CCCAGAAAGCGTTGGTAGTCGGTGCAACCGGCATTACCGGCAGTGCCCTGATCCAGCAGCTGCTCCAGGAAGGCTGGGAGGTGCACGGCCTGGCGCGCAACCCGGCGGCGCTGCCGTCGCGCGTCCACGGTGTCTCGGCCGATCTGCGCGATGCGCAGGCCACCCGGGCCGCACTGGCAGACCTGCGCCCCACCCATGTATTCATCACTACGTGGTCGCGGCAGGCCAGCGAGGCCGAGAACATCCGCGTGAATGCGGCCATGGTGCGGCACCTGCTGGATGCCCTGCAGCCGGCCGGTTCGGTGCAGCACGTCGCACTGGTGACCGGGCTGAAGCATTACCTCGGGCCATTTGAAGCCTACGCGCAGGGCGCGCTGCCACAGACTCCGTTCCGCGAGGAACAGCCCCGCCTGCCGATCGAGAACTTCTACTACGCACAGGAAGACGAGGTCTTTGCCGCGGCCGCGCGTGATGGCTTCAGCTGGAGCGTGCATCGTCCGCATACGGTGATCGGTGCGGCGGTGGGCAACGCCATGAACATGGGCACCACGCTGGCGGTGTATGCCTCGCTGTGCAAGCGCAGTGGTCGCCCATTCTATTTCCCCGGCTCGCTGGCGCAGTGGAACGGATTGACTGACATGACCGACGCGCGCCAGTTGGCACGCCAGCTGGTGTGGGCCACCCAGACCCCGGTTGCCGCCAACCAGGCGTTCAATATCGTCAACGGTGATGTCTTCCGCTGGAGCTGGATGTGGGGCCGCATCGCGGACTGGTTCGGCATCGAAGCGGCGCCTTTCACCGGTGAGCTGCGCCCGCTGGAACGGCAGATGGCGGACGACGCGGCACTGTGGGTGCAGCTGGCCATCGAACAGGGCCTGACCGAGCCCGACATCCACCGGCTGGTGTCGCCGTGGCACACCGACGCCGACCTGGGCCGTCCGGTCGAAGTGATGACCGATATGTCCAAGAGCCGCCGGCTGGGTTTCCTGGACTACCAGCCGAGCGACGACGCCTTCTTCGACCTGTTCGCTACGCTGCGGGCGCAGCGGCTGATTCCGTAAGCGCCAGCCAGCGCAACCAAGCGCCCCGGAATCATCCCGGGGCACCTGTGCATCCGTCAGAACCTGTAGTTCACCGTCAGCCGCACGTTGCGCGGCTCACCCCAGGTATAGGTGCTGTACCAGTTGAAGATGGTGTAGTAGTGCTTGTCCAGCAGGTTGTTGACGTTGAGCGTGGCCGACAGCCTGTCGTTGAACTCATAGCGCGCCATCGCATCCAGCAGCCAGTACGGATCGGTGCGATGCACCAGGCTGCCGCCGTCCAACGGGTTGGTGATGGTGCCGAAGGTGCTGCCCTGCCAACGCGCGCCGCCACCGATGCTCACCCCACGCAGCGCGCCGTCCTGCACGCGGTAGGTGGTGTGCAGGCTGAACTGGTCTTCCGGCTCCAGCGTTGAAACCTTTGTGGACTGCTGCCGCGCGATCTTGTGTGCGTAGCCACCCTGCACCTGCCAGCCCGGTGCAACCTGGCCGGACACATCGAACTCGTAGCCCTTGGTACGCACGCCCATCAGCCCGCGGTAGGCGATGCCACCGCTCGGGGTCAGCCCGCCACTGGGCTCGGCTTGGTTGTCCTGCTCCAGCTGGAACACTGCCGCGCTCGCGTTGAGGCGTCCTTCGAGGAACTCGGCCTTGACGCCAGCTTCGTAGCTGCGGCCTTCCAGCGGATCCAGCACCCTGCCCTGCTCGTCCTGGCTGCTCTGCGGCTTGAAGATGGAACTGTAGCTGGCGAACACCGAGTAGTTCTGGTTGAGGTCGTATACCAGCCCGGCGTACGGCACGATCACGCCGGTCTCGTCGATATCCATGGCCTTGTAGTTGGCCACGCGGCTGCCCAGGATCAGCTTCAGCGGATCGGCCAGGTCGAAGCGGCCCACCACGTAGGCACCGCTTTCGCGGGTCACTTCATGGTTGCCGTAGCCCCACTGCCAGTCCGGTTCGGGCACATCGCCGGTCCAGCCGCGATAATCGGCCACGCTGGTGACATAGCCTTCCTGCGGCGAGTAGCCATCGTTGATCCAGCGCTTGCGCGACACGCTGCCGCCGACCACCAGTTCATGCTGGCGACCGAACCATTCGAACTTCCCGCTGACATACAGATCAGCGGCGTTGCTGGTGGTTTCGCCCACGTACTTGCCAACCCACATGCTCACGCCTTCGCCGGTGACCGGGTCCGGGTTGCCGCCGGCCGCCGCGCCCAATGGGGCGTCATAACCGTTGATCTGGTGATTGAGCTGCAGCTTGGCCACCCAGTCATTGCCGAAGGTGTGTTCCAGCGTGGCGAACGCGGTGCGGCTGTACTGCGCCCAGCTGCTCCAACGCGCACCGTTGTTGAACGAACGCGGCATCCTGTTGAAGTTGCCGGTGCTGTCCAGCAACGGAATGCCGCCCCAGCTGGAACCCTGCGGATCGCTGTCCTGGTAGTCGGCGCCGAAGGTCAGCAGCGTGCTGTCGTCGATGTCTGCTTCGAGAATGCCGTAGAACACCTTGTTGGTGCGCTGGTAATGGTCGACGTTGGAGTGCTTGTCCTGCTGCGCCGCCACCGCGCGCCCACGCACGCGACCACTTCCGGTCAGCGGCCCGCTGACATCCACTTCGGCGCGGTAGCTGTCCCACGAGCCGACGCCCAAGCCCATGCTACCGGCGAATTCGTGCGTCGGCTTCTTGCGGATCAGGTTGATCGTGGCACCGGGATCACCCATGCCGGTCAGCAGGCCGGTGGCGCCCTTGAGCACTTCCACGCGATCATAGATGGCCATGTCGCTGAGCGTATTGCCGGCCGAATAAGCCGAATCGCGCGCCATCGGAATGCCGTCGTACTGGAAGTTCTGTACGGCGAAACCACGTGCGTAGTACTCGGTGCGCTCGCTGTCGTAGGTGACGATGCTGATCCCCGGAGTGACCTTCATGACATCGTCGATGCCGTTGAGGCCGAAGTCGTTCATCTCCTGCCGGGTGATCACGCTGATCGACTGCGGGGTCTGACGCGGGCTCAGCACCAGCCGGGTGGCGGTGGCGATGGTACCCGGCGTGTAGGAGCCGCTGTTCTCGGTCACGGTGCCCAGCTGGTTGGCGGTCACCTGCACGGTCTGCAGGGTCCGTGCAGCCTCGTCGTCGGTCTGTGCGGCGGCGCTCTGCTGCGCCTGCGCGCTGGCGGTGAGCAGGCCCACGGTGAGCACCGCAGATACCGCCTGGGTCAGCGGCGAACGGGCAAGGGTGCGATGCAGACGAGCGCTGCGGGTCGGGGCAACAGGGGACGGAACGACGGACACGGCAGTGCCTCCAGGCAGGAAGTGATCCTCTGGCGGCGGCTTGAGGTAACAGAATGGGCGGCATGATGACGCAAATGTGACGACGGGGAAAGCCTGCGCCTGCCCCGCCGCCTGCGCGGCGATGCGGCCCCACGCCGCACCGCCATGCTCCAGTGAACCGCACTGCCTCAGTTCACCTGCACCTGTCCCAGCGGCAGTCGACGCTGCGCATCCTGCCCATCGTTCTGCGGGGCGATGTTGCGGCGGCCCGGGGTGTCATCGGCCAGCGCAAGACGCAGCGCATAGCTGCCCGGCGCCAGGCTGCTGGGCACGGTGAAGGTGGTGCTGCGGCTCTGCACCGTGCCGGGCATGATCTCGCTCAGGGTCACCGCGGGTATCGAGGTACGCGCCTTGGTGCTGCCATCAGCCGCCACCCAGTGCAGTTCCACGTGGTAGGCGTTGTACAGCGGGGCCGAGCCGTGGTTCTTGATACCCAGCTGCAGCGCCGCCTGCTGGCCACGCACCTGCGTGTTGGGCCAGGTCACCGTGCTGATGCCCAGCCGGTAGCCCAGATCGCTCTTCAGCGTCTTCAACTTGGCCGCATTGCCACTGGTTTCGTGCGCCCCGGCCGGGCCGAGGAAGCTGAAGTGGTAATCGCGCAGCAGCTTGCGCACATCGGCGGTGCGGTTGGTCCAGGTACTCTTCTGGTTGCTGTTCGGGCTCTCGCCGCTGACCGGGTTGACCATCCAGTTCTGCCGCGCCGCCGGTACCTCGTTGGCCAGCCCGTATTCGAGGTTCCACCAGCCATCGTCGCTGCAGCTGGGCATCTGCGGGTTGAACGCATTGCACTTGCCGGTGAACGAGGGGAAGTAATCCTCGTGGAAGCCAAACAGCGCCGATCCCACGTCTGATGCCCGCGCATAGCGGGTCTGCAGCGGCGTCTTCAGGAAGGCAGCGGTGTAGGCATCGCGGATCAGCGAACGGGTCTGCGCGTTGGGCTGCAGGTCTTCGCAGCCACTGGTATGCCACTCTCCCCAGAAGCCAAGCAGGCCCACCTGGATGGCGGTGATGCGCGGATCGCCATCGAAGCGCGCGGCCAGCGCCTGCACGAACTGCTGCATCTGCTGGCGCGCCGCCGTGTTGTTGTAATCCAGGCTGCGGATCGGACCGTCCGAATCGCACTTGGCGCGCACCGCATACGGAATGTTGAGTGGCGCCTGTTCGAGGAACTTCGGATAGTCGCGTTCGTTCTCGCCGCCGGTGTAATGCGCGTCGATCTGGCTGGCGGCACTTTCCGGATAATCAGCGACGGGGCGCAGCACGAAGGTCGCCAGCGGATCGTCATTGAGGATCGGCTGCAGGTACAGCGTCTCCACCGCATTCCAGTCGAATACCTGGTCGGCGGTTTCAATGATCCGCCATGGAAGGTACACGTGATAGATGTGCGCCCCGTGGAAATTATCCACCCCGCCATCCACTGCATAGGAACTGCCCCACAGCATGAAACCGCGATGCGGATTGTCGAACTCCTGGGTGGATACCGCCGGGGTCAGGGTGCCGGCGTGGGCACAGGCGGTGGACAGGGCGCTGGCGAGGACTGCGACAGCCAGCATTCCGGAAAACGGACGTGACGACGACATGGACGTACCTCTTCGGTTGCACGGGGAAGACGGCGACAGGAGGCGTTGGACCAGCCCCAGGGTGTCGCCGACGACCTTATGGCATGTTTCGTTATGTATCAATATCGAAACATAGCGAAATTTATCGATTGGATCACAGTTTCGATCTGTGCAGCGACGTCAGGTAGCTCCGAGCCATGCTCGGCGGCTTTCCGTTCGGACTCGTCGCTGCCTGAAACATGCCGCGCTCCTCGCTCGCCGAGCGTGGCTCGGCACTGTCTACTACGATTTGCAGGCCTTTCCATGGTGAATACGTCTTGATCTCGCTATCATGTAAACGATTACATGGAGCTTTGATCGACAATGGAAACACCGAATACCGTCACGCACAGTCCGAAATGGCAGTTCCGCTTTGACTTCTTCGCCCAGCATGGTGCGCCGAAGACCAAGGAGTACCGACAGGCTCTGAAAGCCCTGCCCTTCGCCGGAAAATTCAAGGTGAACATCAACCTGTTCGCCCTGTTCTTCAGCTGGATCTACCTTTTCATCCTGGGCATGTGGCGCAAGGGTCTGGTTGTATTCGGCCTGTACGTGGCACTGGTCACCGTCTCCTTCTTCGTACCGGACCTGCTGGTACGTGCACTCGGAGCGGCGCTCGGCCTCTCGGTGGCCATGAGCACCAACTACAGCTATTACGCCGAACGCGTGAAGGGCAGGGTCAGCTGGAACCCGTTCGAAGGCCTCTTCTAAGCAGGAAAACGGTAGCGCCGAGCCGTGCTCGGCGGCTTTCCGGGCGGACCGCCCTTGGCTGACTGGCGGCTATCTGCCGATGGCTGATATCGCGCCGCATGCATTGCGACACCTGCACGCCAGCTCCATTTCGGGGATGCGCCCGCGGTTGGGCGCTCTCAGGAGAAATGCATGCCGCACCACGAAAAGGTCGCCCTCACCGGCGTCATCCAACACGTCTTTGCCCACCGTTTCACCTTCATCGCCGACGATGCCGCCTACCTGGCCGATCTCGGCCCGAAGGGCGCCGAAGTCTTTCCGCTCGCCCAAGGCCTGGCCATCCGCCTGGAAGGCGAACAACGGCCTTCGGAGATCAAGGTCAGCCGCATCGCCAGGAAGGGCGGAAGGTTTGTCGAGGTGGAACACAAGAAGCCGCACCACAGCCCCAAGCACCACCATCCGGACGTTCCCGCCGATCCACGCGCAGCGCTGGCTGCGGTGAAGAAAGCCGGCTGGACGGTTCACGGGGCGCCAGAGCGCAAGCCCAAGCACTTCGAAGTGCTGGCCCATCGCTATGGCGGAGACTGGACAGAACTGCACGTCGATTTCGCCGGTGCCATCTATAAAGAAAAGCAGGCCGACGCAGCCAAGTGGGACCTGCAGGACTGATACAGAAAAACGCCAGGCCGCATTGATGCGGCCTGGCGTTTTTACTTACCGGTGCGATGCTTAGAAGAAGATCGCGTACAGGATGAGGATCGGAATCGGAACGCCCAGGAACCAGAGCAGCAGGGTTTTCATGTCGGTTCTCCTTGGTGGATACGAAAGTTACAGGTCGCGGCGGCGGCCGCCCCAGGTGGCACTCAGGCTGGCGAAGAACGCGCCGATGAGCAGCGTGATGAACAGCCACAGCGCGGCATGGGCCGTGGCCTTGCGGGCGTCATCCGCAGCCGTCTTGGCGGTGTTCTTGGCATCTTCCAGCGCGGCGCGCATGCGGGTCTGCACGTCGGTCACGCGCGCTTCTGCCTCGGCTTGGGTCATGCCGGTTTCGCGGGCGATCAGCTGCGCGAGGTACTGCTTGTCGGCCGGATCCAGACCTTCGCTCTGCAGGCTGGAGACCACGATACGGTTGACCTCGGCCCGCACCTCACGGCGATCGCCACCGCGCTCGTTGCCGGGCATCGGACGCGGCGGCGGCATCGCGGCGTCACGCGGGCCGGCAGCCGGATCCATCGGTGCGCCCATCGGCGGAGCCGGCGGTGCCGGCGGCGGGTTGGTGGAGGCGTTACGGAACAGGGAATCGACCCAATACTCCATGTCGCCTTCCTTCGGGCCCATCCCGGCCGCCCCAGCGCCTGCACCTGCCGCAGCAGCGGTGGTCGCAGCGGCGCCGGCGGTGGCACCGGCTACTTTCGCGCCTGCACCCAGTACGCCGCCGATGGCGGAGGTGAGCAGGCCAGCGGTCAGCAGCGTGGCAACCGCCCACGACACGAAACCGTGCGCGGTATCGCGGAAGTAGGTCTCGTCACCGTGCAGGTTGGTCCACTTGGTACGCAGACGGCCGGCAAGGTAGCCCCCCAGGCCGGAAGCCGCCAGCGCGGTGAAGGTCAGCCAGGCGATGCTGCTCCAGCCGAAGGTTTCCTTGGATACGCCGTCGAACGACCACGGCGACACCGAAGACAGGCCCAGGCCGACGCCCAGGATCAGCAACACCAGCGACAGCGCAGCGGCAGCCACGGCGCCGGCGATGATCGCGCCCCAGGACACCGCGCTTTCCGGCGTGGGAGTGATCACGGGTGTGGAAGTGACCACGGTATCGAACTCGGTGCCGAGCGGCCGGCGGTCCGGGAATCCACTGGGTGTACTCATTGGTGATGCTCCATCTGAATGGCTGCGGGCGCAGCAAGCGTCGTGAGGCTGCGCGCTTTGCTGTGAACACGGGGAAACGGGGAAATCACGCGCATTTGATCCGCATCACCGCCGTGCGTGCAGCCGTCATCCCCGCCAGAAGCGAGGCAGGAAGATGATGAGCACCGTGAAGAGTTCGAGTCTGCCCAGGAGCATCGCAAACGACAGCACCCATTTGGCCGCGCTTGGCAGTGAGGTGAACGTGCCCGCTGGGCCGATTGTTTCGCCCAGTCCCGGACCCACATTCGACAGCGCCGTGGCCGCTCCGCTTGCGCTGGTCAAGAAGTCCAGGCCAAGCCCCAGCAGCACAACCGTCAAAACGGCATAGCAGACCAGAAACACCGTCAGGAATGCGACCACCGACCCGATCACCTCATCGGAGAGAGGTTTGCCGTCGTAAGACCTTGGAAACACCCCGTTGGGATAAAGCAGGCGCAGGAAATGAACACGAAGCATCACCGCCATGACCTCAAAGCGGAATATCTTGATGCCACCGCTGGTCGAGCCCGTACACCCGCCCACGAAGGTGAGCAGAAAGAACACTCCCACGATCGCCGCACCCCACTGGCCATAATCGGTCACCGCGTAGCCCGTCGTGGTGACCACGGAAACCACACTGAACGCGGCGTAGCGGAAGGCCTGTTCGACGCCGTACTGCCCCGAGATCACCAACCACGTGCCGATGCCGCCTATCGAAACAGCGAGCAGCCCCAACAGTGACGTGACCTGGCGATCAACGAAGGCGCTTCGGTCACCCGCCAGGAAGCGTACGTACAGAACAAAGGGCAGCGTGCCCGACAGCATGAAGAACATCGCAAGCCACTGGATTCCGTTGTCCTGCCAGCGTCCGAACGACTGATCCGACGTTGAATAGCCGCCCGTGGCAATCGACGTAAGCGCATGGACAATGGCGTCAAATGGATCCATCCCTGCCAGCCAGTAAGCCACTGCGGCGACGACCGTCAAACCAATGTAGGCGTAGCCGATCGTAGAGGCGATCTGCCGCACGCGAGGCATCGCCTTCTGCGAGCGATCTGACGACTCGGTTCGAAACAGCTGCATCCCGCCGACACCCAACGCCGGCAGGATGGCAATGGCGGTGGCAATGATGCCGATACCGCCCATCCATTGAAGAAGCCCGCGCCACAGCAGTAGACCAGGCGGGGCTGCATCGAGCCCTGTCATGACCGTGGCGCCGGTGGTTGTAATGCCCGAAACCGCCTCAAAAAAAGCGTTGGCGAAGTGGCCGCGTAGTTGCGGGTGTTCCGAGAACAGGAAGGGCAACGCGCTGACCGCCGAAACCGCTGCCCAGCTCAGCGGTGTCAGGGCGAAAGCCTGCCTCAAGGTCAGTCCTGACTTTCCCCACTTGCCCCCTGATCGCCAATAGCCCCACGCCAGGGCGCTACCGCACATCGCAGAAACCCCCGATGCCATGCCGAACGCCAGCCAGTCCCGGTTGTCGTAGTAAAGGTCAGCGAACATCGGCAGCAGCATGAACGCAGCCGTTGCCAGCAGCACCTGCCCCACGATCGCTCCCACCAGGCGAAAGCTGTTGCTCGATGCCGAAACCCCGCCAGGAGCCCACCTCATACCGTGACCGTTGTGCTTCAAAGCGAGCGTCCGCCAGCGCCACCCAGAAGCTGCTCAGCCGCATCTATCTCACTGTAGGCAACCACCAGTACCACCCGGTCGCCCGGAACAATCCGTGTCTCGGCGCTCAGGTCCAGCGGGCGATCATCGCGGATGACGGCCCCGACCTTGATTCCCTCCGGAAGCGCGAGCGCGCCAAGCGGCTGTGTCAACAGCGCAGAGCGCCCGGCGCTGATGGTGGCCTCGATCACCTCACCGAAGTCCTCGCGCAAGGTCTGCAATCCGACGATCTTGCCGCGGCGAACGTGGCGCAGCACTGTCGACACCGTCACCGCACTTGGACTCACCACGGCGTTGATGCCCATTCCAGGCAGAAGGCTGGCGTAGGTGCTCTTGTTGACCAGTGTCACCGCTTGGCGACAGCCGAGCTTGCGGGCCAGGAGCGAGCAGAAAATATTCGACTCGTCATCGTTGGTTACCGCCACCATCGATTCCTTTCGATCTACCTGGGCTTCTTCGAGCACTCCACGATCCAATGCATCGCCATGCAGCACGACGACATCGCTGCCGAGCGCCTCGGCTGCATGGCGAGCCCTGTCACGATCGCGTTCGATGAGCGTGATGCGCGTCTTCGGCAGCAGGGCACGGATGTTGCGCACAAGATGCATGCCTACATTGCCAGCCCCGGCGATCACCAGCGCGGCGATGGGGCGCTCGCGGTGCCCGAACAGCGCCATCGTGGCCTTGCGCCGCTCAGAACGAGCCAGCAGATAAAGCTCGTCGCCCAGCTCTACCCGATCCAGTGGCGTGGGAATGAAGGTGATTCCCTTACGGGTGACGGCAAGGAGCGTTATGTGCTCGAACCTTCCATTGGACTCAAGATCGCAGATCCGCTCACCCATGGCGGGGCAATCCGGATCCGCCACGCCAACGCCGATCACCTCCAACTGTCCACGAGCCAATGGCAGAATCGTGAATGCGCCAGGCGTTCGAAGACGTCGCGTGATGCCCTCGGCAACCTCGGCTTCGGGGGAAATGATGACATCGATCGGCAGATGTTCGGCAGCAAACAAGCCGTTGGTATCGCGTGCGGTGTAGCCGACATGCCGCAGCCTGGCAATCCGGCGCTTTACGTTGAACAGGGAATACGCCACCTGGCAGGCAACCATGTTGACCTCATCCGAACGGGTGACGGCGATCAGCATGTCAGCGTCCAACGCGCCGGCCTCGCGCAAGGTATCGGGGTACGATGCATGCCCTACCACGCCGCGGATGTCGTGGCTTTCGTCGGCCCGCCGGATCAACTCGGCATCGGTGTCTATGATGGTGATCGCCACGCCTTCCGACGCCAGCTGCCGCGCGATGGTCATGCCCACCTGCCCAGCGCCACACACGATGATTTTCATGGATTGGGGGGAGACAGGACGTGCGTCGATGTCAAGAACCCAAGCTCCGAACAGGCCCAAGAAGCATGATCTTAAAGTTCTCGAGCAGGGAGTTCCAGCAGCCTCCGCTGCAACCTGAGGCCTGATCATCGGATGTTGACGCGTCCGAACTGCCGAACAGGGATACTCCCCTGCACCAACGTCCGAGCAACTGTCCCATGATGAGCAAGTGGAAGCTGTCCCTGTTCAGGATCAGTAGGAGGATGTGGTTCCGGTCCACGCTGTATGGCGTGCTGGGCGTTGCCACCGCGCTGGCGGGCGCTGCCGCCCGGTTCGTATTGCCGCAGGGCCTCGCCACCCAGATCGGCGCCGACTCGGTTGGCAACATCCTCGGCATCCTGGCCGCGTCCATGCTGACGGTGACCACCTTCGCCCTGTCCACGATGGTCGCCGCATACGGATCAGCGGCCACCAACGCCACACCGCGTGCCTCCCGGTTGCTGATAGAAGATACGCGTGCCCAAGGCACGCTGGCGACGTTCGTTGGCGCGTTCCTGTTTTCCATCGTCGGGCTGATCGCACTCAGCACCGGCATCTACGGCGACAGCGGAAGGCTGGTGCTGTTTGGAGCGACCATCGCGGTCATCATCGTCATAACCGTAACGCTCCTTCGCGCAATCGAGCAGTTTTCCCGCTTTGGACGGCTCGGCGAAACGGTTGACCTGGTCGAAAAGGCCACCTTGAAGTCAATGGAACTGCGGGCAGAGGAGCCGTTCCTCGGCGCGATGCCCTATACCGGCAGCGTACCGGACACCTCCATCGCCGTCTTCGCAGCAGCGGTCGGTCATGTCGAGCACATCGACATTCAACGCCTCGACGCCCTTGCAGAAGCGCATCGACTGACCGTCTACGTCGTCTGCCAGCCGGGCACATTTGCAACGCCAAACCGCGCACTTCTCCACGTCATGGGCACCCTCCATGATGACCAGCGGGCGCAACTGATCGAAGCAGTCACCATCGGCGGTTCCCGCAGGATAGAGAATGATCCGCGCTACGGGCTGGTCGTCCTTGCTGAAATCGGTGTGCGATCGATGTCCCCCGCAATCAACGATCCCGGTACATGCATCAGCGTCATCGGCACCTGTGTACGGCTCCTGCTGAGATGGGATGCGCTGGCGTGCGCGCAACGGGACGAGAAAGTACAGCACCGCCACGTCTATATGGCGCAGCTGGATGCGGACGACCTGTTCGAGGATGTCTTCGCCCCACTGTCCACTGACGCAGCAGGGTCGCTGGAGGTCAACATCCGGCTGCAGAAGGCATTGGCTGCCCTTTGCGCCGGCTGCTCGGCGAGCACCCGTGAAGCGGCGCGACACCATGCGGATTCTTCATTGGAGCGCGCCCTGCGAACACTCAGCTTTGCCCAGGATCGCCAGAAGCTGCGCGCGATTCATGCGTTGGAGCAGCAGCGCGCGCAGGACGCCGCCAGCCGTCGCACGTTTGGGTCTCCTGCGCCAACGCGTTAGACTTGGACGCTTTCGTTCGCAAAATGGAGGCCACGGACACTATCGTGAAAGTATTTCCCCTCGTTTTTCTGTGTGCGGCGGCAACGGCCACGCATGCAGTACACGCTCAGGAAGCGCGCGGCGGACAGGTCGATCCGTTTGTCGACATCGGCGGTGCGGTGCGCTTCAACTACGGCTGGCTCGACTACGGGCCCACCAGCCGGCTGCAGCTGGAGCTGCTCCGCGCAGATATCGAAGCCGGTGCCGGCCCGCTCTTCTTCTCTGCCCAATATCGCTGGTATGACGGGTTCGATGCCGTCCATCACGCCTACGCGGGCTGGAATTTCAGCGAGACCACGCAACTCAAGGCAGGTATCCAACAGGTTCCCTTTGGCCTGCTACCCACCGTTTCGCAGAGCTTCTGGTTTGGCTCGGGCTATTACCTCGGGATCGAGGACGACTACGATCCGGGCGTCACATTCAGCCATGAACAGGGCGACCACCACTGGACGGCGGGCTGGTTCTCAGGCGATGAGTACGGAAGCGGATCGCGCTATGACCGCTACTCGTTCGATGTGGCGCAGACACCCGAGCTGCCCTACCGCGAGCGCGGCCGCGTCCACGTCCGGTACGAACATACTGGCGTGTTGAACGAGGGCGAACTGCTGCTCGGCGCATCGGCATTCAGCGGTCGCATCCAGGACACCGCCACCGGCCGCCACCACGGGCACCACGGCGCGGCATTGCACGCCCAGTGGAAACTGGAGGGTTGGACCACCCAGCTCCAGTGGGCCCGCTACCGTTACAGCGTCCCGGGCGACCGGATTGCGATGTCAGCCTTCCTCGCCCCCTTCGAGATCGCCTCCGAAGCCGACGTGCCCAGTGCCAACGTTGCCTATTCCTTCGGCGCCCGGCGCTGGCTCGATGACATCACCTGCTACAACAACCTGAGCATGACGCGGCCGGTCGGTCGCCGCGCGGGCGTCAGGGAGTCCTGGCAGAACGTCACCGGATGCAGCCTGCAGAAGGGAATCATGCTGACCTACGTGGATTGGATCGCCGGCAAGAACATGTGGTTCGCAGGCGGCGACGGCATCGGCATCGACGACGGCGGACCCTCCCGCTGGCACAGCCGGCTGAACCTCAACATCGGGTTCTATTTCTAAGAGCACTCCGCTCTCCTGCTCCATCGCATCAACCGGAGGATTCCATGCAGAGCCCAGCTCCGCCATCCACTCCTGTCCGCCAGCGCATCCTGCCGCAGGTGTTCATCCCTACCGCGGCCATCGTCCTGCTCCTCGTGGCGCTGTCCATTTTCGTCCCGGAACAGGCCACCACCTGGTTCACCGCGGCCAAGAACTGGACCGCCAACGACGCAGGCTGGTTCACGATCCTGTCCGTCGCCGGCTTCCTTGTCTTCGTCGTAGGCGTGGCCATCAGCGGTTATGGGCGCATCAAGCTGGGCCCCGATCACAGCCGCCCCGACTACAGCTACGCGTCGTGGTTCGCCATGCTTTTCGCCGCAGGCATGGGCATCGGCCTGATGTTCTTCGGCGTGGCCGAGCCGATCATGCATTACGCCACCCCGCCGACGGGCACGGCCGAGTCTGCCGAGGCAGCCCGCCAGGCCATGCGCATCACCTTCTTCCACTGGGGGGTGCACGCCTGGGCCATCTACGCGGTCGTTGCGTTGGCGCTCGCCTACTTCGCGTATCGGCACAATCTCCCGCTGCGGGTGCGCTCGGCACTCTATCCACTGATCGGTGACCGTATCCATGGTCCCATCGGCCACGCAGTGGACACCTTTGCAGCCCTTGGCACCATCTTCGGCCTTGCCACCTCGCTCGGCCTCGGGGTCATGCAGATCAATTCGGGTCTGAATTATCTTTTCGGCCTGGAAATCAGCACCCTGGTGCAGGTGTCGCTGATCGGCGTGATCATCCTGGTGGCGACCGGATCGGTGGTTGCAGGCCTGGACAGCGGCGTGCGCCGCCTGTCCGAGATCAACATGATCATGGCCGTGGCACTACTGGCGTTCGTGCTGGTCTGCGGCCCCACGGTGCATCTGATGCAGGCATTCGTCCAGAACACGGGCATGTATGCATCCCAGCTCTTCTCCATGACGTTCAACCTGTACGCGTATGAGCCGAGTGGCTGGCTGGGCGGCTGGACGCTGTTCTACTGGGGCTGGTGGATCGCCTGGTCGCCGTTCGTCGGCATGTTCATCGCGCGCATTTCCCGCGGCCGGACGGTGCGCGAATTCGTCGTCGGCGTGTTGCTGGTGCCGCTTGGTTTCACGTTCCTGTGGATGACCATCTACGGAAACTCGGCCTTGTTCATGGTCCGGTCCGATGGGGTCCAAGCGCTCGTCTCAGCCGTATCCAACGACAGCTCGATGGCGCTGTTCGAGTTCCTGCGCCACCTGCCGTTGACGATGATCACCTCCTCGCTTGCCGTGGTGCTGGTGGCGCTGTTCTTCGTCACCTCGGCCGACTCCGGCGCGCTGGTGATCGACATGCTGACATCCAAGGGTGAAGAAGAATCTCCGGTCTGGCAGCGGATTTTCTGGGCACTGCTGGTCGGCGCCATCGCGGTTGCCCTGTTGATCGCCGGCGGTCTCGAATCACTCCAGGCCGCCACCATCGCCAGCGCCCTTCCCTTCACCGTGGTCATGATTCTGATGTGCTGGGGCCTGCTCAAGGCCATGCACCTGGACGCGACCAAGCGCTCGATCCTGCGTGAGGCGCGCATGCTGCCGGGCACCAGTGGCGATTGGCGGGCCAGGCTGAAGCTGCTTGCGCACAACCCCGTCAAGATCGAGGTGGTCGGGTTCATCAGGGACCATGTGCTGCCCGCGCTGCAGGAGGTCGCCGTGGAGCTGCGCAAGCAGGATCTGCCGGTCGAGGTGACCGCAGGCGACGATGGCCGGGCATGGCTGCGCGTAGGCCATGGTGAGGAAATGGACTTCTTCTATTCCGTGCGCCCCCAGCCTTACGAAGCGCCTACGTTTGCCCTGCAGGATCCCCGCCGTCCCGCCAGTGAGGGCACCCGCCACTACCGGGCGGAGGTGTACCTGCGCGAAGGCGGCCAGGACTACGACGTCATGGGATGGCCCAAAGTCCAGGTGATCCACGACGTGCTGGACCAGTACGAGCGTCACCGCCAGTTCCTGGATCACGTCCGCTGATGGCAATGCCGGCCAGCCTGCCCGGGCTGGCCGGCCTCTTTGACCGCCGCACCTGCTCTACGGCACGATCATCCATCCGCGCCACATGCTAATCTTTCTCATTCTCACCCGCATTTCGGCCCGCGATGACCTGCCCGACGCCTTCTCTCTCCCTCCTGGGCCTGACCCTCGCCTGTGCCTCGGCCCACGCAGCGCCGCCCTCCTCCGTTGATATGCAACAGCTGGATGCCGTGCAGGTGCATGGCCGGGCGCAGACCCTGTACCGGGTGGACGATGCGACGGTGGGCACGCGCACCGATACCCCGCTGGCGCTGGTGCCGCAGTCCATCCAGGTGGTGCCGCGCGAGCTGATTGAAGACCAGGCTGCGCGCCAGATCACCGATCTCTACCGCAGCATCAGCGGCATCAGTTTCTTCAGCTACGCCGGCGTCACCCTGCGCGGCTTCCGCCAGGAAAACGTGCTGTACGACGGCATGCGCGGCGACCCCTATGCCGGGTTTTCGGTACCGCAACTGTTCAACATCGACCGCGTGGAAGTGCTGAAGGGCCCGGCCGGCGCGCTGTATGGCGGCGGCGACGCCGGCGGTGTCATCAACTACGTAACGCGCAAGCCCAAAGCCACGGCCGAGCGCCGCATCGAATTGCAGGCCGGCAACAACGATTTCAGGGCCGCATCGTTCGAGGCCACCGGGCCCGTGAACGCCGCGGGCAGCGTGCGCTACCGCGCCGGGCTGTATGGCGACACCGAACAGGGCGTGCGCTGGAACGCGGACAGCGAGAGCGTGATCGGCGACGCGTCGCTGGCCTTCGACGTGGGCGACACCGGCGAGTTGACCCTGCAGTTCACCGACATCACCCAGAACCTGGGCGGCAACCGCCTGCGCGGCGTGCCGGTGGACGACAACGGCAGTTTCCTGACCGACCGGCGATGGAACCATAACGAAGCCAGCGACTTCCTGGATATGCGTGCCAAGGTGGCGCTGGCGCAGTACCGCTTCTCGCCCGGCAGCAACCTGGACGTCGACTTTGGCGCACGCTGGTTCGAGAACAACGAGCATCAGATCTACCACGAGCCGATGGGCCTGATCGACCGCAACCGCGACGGCGTGCCCGAATGGATGACCCGCCAGCTGCGCAACCAGATCCGCGATAACGACGCGTTTACCGCCAACGGCAACGCGGTGTGGCGCTTCAATACCGGCAGCATCGGGCACAAGCTGCTGTTCGGCGCTGATGTCTACCAGCAGGATGCCGACTTCACCGCACAGACGGCCAACAGCGCCGACCTGGCGCGGGGTGCCGGCCCGGTGCCCGGCATCGACCTGTTCAACCCGGTGTATGGCGCCAGCTCGTGGCGCGACTACAACCTGGCCGCCCTGCCCTGGCGCAGCACCAGCACGCGCAGCAAGCGCTATGGCGGCTACCTGCAGGACGAACTGGCGCTGACCCCGCGCTGGCACGTGCTGGCCGGGCTGCGCTGGGACGGTTTCAAGGACAACGACCGCATCGCCGGCACTACCGTGGATGGCAACGACATCAGCTGGCGGCTGGGCAGTACCTACACCGTGCGCGAAGGCATCAATGTCTACGCCAACATCGCCAGCGGGTTCATGCCCCAAAACGTCGCCAACCAGAGCGCCGAAGCGGGCGGCCCGTTCGACGCCGAGCGCAGCAGGCAGTGGGAAGTAGGCCTGAAATCCCTGCTGGCCGAGCGCGTGACCTTGAACCTGGCCGCTTATCGGATCGACCGCAGCAATATCGTGCAGGCCACCGGCGAGATCGTCGATGGCGTGAACCAGCTGGCTGCCTTGGGCCTGGTGCGCAGCACCGGCATGGAGCTGGACCTGCTGGCGGATGTGACCGAACGCTGGGTGCTCAACCTGACCTACGCCTACAACGATGCCCGGGTGAAGGATGCCGGCAGCGACGGCATCACCAATGCCTCCGGCGACCGCTTCGCCAATGCCCCGCAGAACAAACTCGGCCTGTGGACCCGCTACGAGCTGCCGGCGATCAACTCCGCCATCGGCTTCGGCGCCGATTATGTGGATGAGCGCGTCAGCCTGGATGGCCAACGGGTAAAGCCGTACACCGTGTTCGACATGAGCTGGAAGACGCAGTGGCAGCAGTGGCAGTTCCAGGCCAACGTCAAGAACCTGTTCGACAAGGTCTACGCTGCCAGTGGTTTCACCGCACGCACCGGCCACTTCCCGGGTGAGCCGCGCCGGGTGTACGTGCAAGCCGCTTACGCGTTCTGAGCCCGCCCATGCGCCAGCCTTCGCCAGCGCCCCCCACCCGCCCGGCACGCGCCGGCAGTGGCCGGCGGCTGTGGTTCGACCTGCACAGTTGGCTGGGCCTGAAGCTCTGCCTGTTCATGGGCTTTGTCTGCCTCACCGGCACGCTGGCGGTGTTCTCCCAGGAGATCGACTGGTTGCTGCACGCCCCCATGCGCGTGGCCGACGGGGGTGAGCAGGCCAGCTGGGGCGCGGTCATCCATGCCGCGCAGGCGGCACATCCGGACTGGGAGCTGGAAGGCATCACCGCCGGCCACACCCGTCTGTTCGCCGCACGTGCGCAGATGCGGCTGCCTGACGGAAAGCGCCGCTTCGTCTGGGTCAACCCGTATACCGCGCGGGTGACCGGCGACACCGGCTGGTTCAATACGCAACGGCTGCTGCGCAACACCCACCGCCACCTGATGCTGCCGGTGGCCTGGGGCGTGCCGCTGGTGGCGGCGTTGTCCATTCCCCTGCTGCTCTCGCTGCTCAGCAGTCTCTACATCTACAAGAAGTGGTGGCGCGGATTCCTGAAATGGCCCAACGCGTCGCGACCGCGCCGCCTGTGGGGCGATGTGCATCGCCTGGCCGGTGTGTGGTCGCTCTGGTTCCTGCTGCTGATCGGCTTGACCGGGGCGTGGTATCTGGTGGAATCGCTCGGCGGCGATGCACCGGCCGCGCCCACCCTGCAACTGGCCGAGGGCGGCGACCGGGTTGCCCCCGTAGACCCGGCTGCCGTCGACACGGCAGTGCAGAGCGTCCGCCAGCAATGGCCCGCCCTGGATATCCTCGCGGCCATCCCCGCACGCGATGGCGGCAGCATCCTCTTCATGGGCGAAGCCGACGCGTGGCTGGTACGCGAGCGGGCCAACAACATCGCCGTCGACCTGCGTAGCGGGCAAGTGATGGGCCGGCATGACGGCCGTGCGCTGAGCGTCCATCAGCGCATCGCCGAAATGGCCGACCCCCTGCACTTCGGCAACTTCGGTGGGTGGCCCATCCGGCTGCTCTGGTTGCTGGCCGGCACCCTGCTGACCGGATTGTGCTTTACCGGCGTGTATCTGTATGGACTGCGCACCGTGGATTCGCTGCGATCGGCGGCAAAGAGGAGGCCAGCGTGAGTCACGAAAATCTGCCCGGGCCTTGGCGCGCGGCATGGCACGGAATGGGCCGTTGGCGCTGGCTGTGGCTGGTGCTGCTGCTGGTATGGGCGTCGCTGGTGCCATTGGAAGCCATGAAATAGCAGCGACGCAGGCGCTGCCCGCGCTTCCACGCCATGGGTGCGCAGGCCGGTGAAACGGCCTAGCGTGCCGGTGCCGGGAAACCATGCCGCCTGGCCGCCCACACCACCCCGAGCGCAAGCGCCAGAAGTGCGATCAAGGCGGGGGCGAAAGCACCTGCACCCAAGCGTTCAAGCAGCACGCCCCCGACGATGGCTCCCCCGGCAATCGCCAGGTTCCAGGCCGTGACCAACATCGACTGCGCGACATCGGCGGCACTGCCTGCCACGTTGGCCAGCGCGGTCTGGAACAGCGTCGCCGAACCCCCGAACGCCACGCCCCACGCGGCCACGGCCACATACACCACGCCGGGTACATCACGAGCCACACCGAGTGCCAAGGCGGCCATCGCGAACACTGCGATGCTGCCCAGTGTCATTGCGCGCAGGCGACGATCAATCAGTACGCCGACAATCCAGATGCCCAACAACGATGCAACGCCGAACACCAGCAGCACCGCGTCGGTGCGCTGCGCCATGCCAGCCGCTGACAGGAACGGCGCGATATAGGTGTAGAGCACGTTGTGGGCCAACACGAAGGCGAGCACCGCGACCAGCACCGGGCGCACGCCGGGCAAGGTGAATACCTGCCGCAGCGACAGCGCCCTGCCCGCGGCCTGCCCCGCGAAATCCGGCAGCTTGATGCGCGCCCACAGCATCAGTACCAACGCCAGTCCGCTCATGATGCCAAAGCACACCCGCCAACCCACCAGGTTGCCAAAGAACGTGCCGGCAGGCACCCCCAGCGACAGCGCCAGCGGTGTGCCAACCATCGCGACGGCAATGGCACGGCCCTTCTGGTGTTCGGGCACCATGCGCGCCGCATAGCCGGCCAGCAGCGCCCACAACACGCCAGCCGACACCCCCGCCAGGAAGCGCGCCGTCATGGTCAGGACGTAACTGGTGGAGAGTGTGGTCACCGTGTTGGCCAGCACGAAGCCCGCAAGAGCCGCCAACAGCAGCGGGCGGCGACGCAGGCCCTGCGTGGCGGCGGTCAACGGGATTGCCGCCATCAGTGACCCGATGGCATAGATCGTGACGGTCTGCCCAACCCATGCCTCGGACACTGCCAGGCTCTGCGCCATCTGCGGCAGCAGACCGGCCGGCAGCGCCTCGGTCAGGATGGTGATGAAAGCCGCCATTGCCAGCGCAAGCAGCGACGCCAGCGGCAGCCGACGCTCCGCGGCGGCCGCCATCCTTGCCGTGGGCGCACTCATCGGTGAACCCCGCCGATGTGCGGGAAAACTGGGAGACGCGTCATGCTGTTCAACTCGCTGTGATGGGCAGGCCACAACGATAGGAACCCGACGATTAAAGAAAAAGTGGGCTACAGTTCCTCGATGCGCGGAACATCCTGTCCGCAATGAGGGGACTGGATCATGGACAGCCTGGGTGGCTTCGTCGTGTTCGTGCAGGTAGCCGAAACCCGGAGTTTCGTCGCCGCCGGGCGGCTGCTCGGCGTATCGGCCTCCGCCGTCGGCAAGAGCGTGGCGCGGCTGGAAGAAAAGCTGGGCGTGCGCTTGTTCCACCGCAGCACGCGCAGCGTCACGTTGACGTCCGAGGGCGCCCTGTTCCTGGAGCGCAGCCGGCGCATCCTGGCAGAAATCGAAGCCGCTGAAATGGAACTATCGCAGGCGACCGCCGCACCGCGGGGACGCCTGCGGGTCAGCCTGCCGCTGGTCAGTTCACTGGTGCTGCCGGTGCTCGGCGAGTTCATGCAGGCGTATCCGGAGATCGAACTGGACCTGGATTTCACCGACCGCATGGTGGATGTGATCGAAGAAGGTTTCGACGCCGTGGTCCGCACGGGCGAACCTGCCGATTCACGGCTGTCCGCCCGTCGCTTGGGCGCCTTCCAGATGCGACTGGTCGCCTCGCCTGCGTATCTGGCGCGACGCGGGACGCCCGCGCTGCCGGTCGACCTGCAGCAACACGCCTGCCTGCACTTCCGCTTTCCGAACAGCGGCAAGCTGGAGGCCTGGGCGCTGCGCCAGAAGCCCGGCGAACCCGAGCTGCAACTGCCAACCTCGATGATCTGCAACAACATCGAGACACGCGTCTGTTTTGCGCTCCAGGGCCTGGGAATCGCCTACCTTCCCGACTTCGCCATCCGCGAGCCGCTGGATGATGGCCGGCTGCTGCCGGTCCTCGCCGACTACGTGCAGCGCAGCGGGGTTTTCCACGTGCTGTGGCCAGCAAGCAAGCATCCCTCGCCCAAGATCCGGGCGCTGGTCGATTTCCTGTCCGCGCGGGTGTTTCCCACAACGGAGGGGAAGGCGCCCGGATCCGAACGGCGGCGACGGCG
Source organism: Stenotrophomonas lacuserhaii (assembly GCF_014836545.1). Taxonomy (GTDB): domain Bacteria; phylum Pseudomonadota; class Gammaproteobacteria; order Xanthomonadales; family Xanthomonadaceae; genus Stenotrophomonas; species Stenotrophomonas lacuserhaii. The sequence goes on along the minus strand of NZ_JACSQS010000001.1, from coordinate 169,302 downwards.
ATAAGGTCGGTCATGGCCCCGGGACGCGGGCGGACTCAGAACAAAGTGGCCTGCGCGGGCGGATAAATCAGGTCCTGCCCCATCGCCTGCGCCATCGGATTCAGCGGATGCGGCTCCGGTTCCGCACCGGACACGATGTGTAGCACCTGATTACCGCGGTGCGTCAGCAGGTCGGAGATCAGGCGCCGATGGCAACGCCACCAGGGCGCCTCCGCGCACATCAGCGCCGTCCGGTGCGTACCCGCCAGTGCGAGGACTTTCTCCAGCCCGCTGGCAAATTCGGCAGACGTCATATGGTCGGCATAGCCCTGAAAGGCCGCGTTATCCCACGCGCCGTTGGGCGATTCCGGCTGCACCCTGCGACGCCCGCCCAGTTCGGGAATCCACTGATAGGTCACGCCGAGGTTTGGCAGCGTGTCTGCCATCTGCTCCGAAGCAAACCAAGGGTGGCGACGCGAACCCGGGAAGCGGCGCACGTCCGCGATGGCCGATATTCCGTGCGCGGTCAGCAGCTGCAGGAACGTGTCCCAAGGCCGGGTGGAGTGGCCGATGGTCCACAGCGTCAGCGGGTGCGGGGCAGGCAGATTGGACGGCATGGAACCATTAGACAGGGGTGCGCATAAAAGGCGCGTGGTCAGGGCATGGGGCTGCTGCGCGAACCTGGAACGATGCGATTACGAGGACACCCAGTGCGGCGGCGGTAGGTAGATTGGGTTTCGTCATTCCAGGTCCTCCAGCTCGACCACGGCAGGCGTCGCTTGTCTGGCCTCGCCAATGGCCATGACGATAATCGGCAAGTCCAGTTCTGCTTCGGCCTCAGCGGCCCGATCCTGATAGGCCTTCATGGTCGAAGGCGCGTTCACGAGAACAACCACACGGCCATAGGTTGTGTCGGTGTAAATCCCTCTGGCGTCAGGGAACCATTTGGCCATGAACTCTCCATCCGCCAACTTCTGCATATCGCGAACGGAATAACGGTATCCAGCGTCATAGGTGACTTCGGCAGGACCTCGCGCTGTCTGGATCACTCGGCCCTGAAGGGGCGCGTCCCCCTTCAACAGCACCACTACCTTCAACGGTTCGCAGACAATCCGCCTGCCTGCATATCGTTCTTGGGCCGCGAGGCGAAGTGGAATCACAGCGGTCACAAGGTCCCGCTCGATAGAGGACCCTGCGCATGCAGGATCATCGTGCAGCCGTCCATCCGCCCGGTCTCCAGCGGCCCCAGGATATGGCCGATCCTGCGAACAGCCCACTGACAGTGCGGTGCAGAAAATCAGCAGAAGGCGCGCCGAGCAGCATGCTTGCATGGGTTGAATGCTCCTGGATAGTCCGGATTGACCATTCTGATGATTAGCTTAACTGCTAGCCTACCTGCTTCATGGCGTTGAAGATGCCCCCAGGTCACCTACAGGGATGCGGGCACCTATATGGAATGGAAGATTCTCGCGGCAGGCGGAGGAGCTACAGGCTGCAGTCGAAAGGCTCGAGCGCGAGCTGGGCCTTTCGATATCCCTGCGGCCAAACATGGCCAGATCCCGGATCAGCTCATAGACGTCGCTCGCGTCCACAACCCCAAGAAGATCCCAGCGTTGACCACCATCGATATTCCGCTGACGGCCTGCCTCCGCTCACCCGTGACCACGAAGCATGAAGCGCGTAAGCCAGCTTTAACCCCGTCTCAGTTAGCCCTTGACGCCTGACCGGCCGCGAACCATTCGACCGCTCTACTCATTACATTCATTACGCAAACACGCTTCCAACCACTCAGCAGCTGCACCGATTGATGCTTCAGGACCTATGCCCTGAACGACCTGATCCGGGGCAAGTTTGCCGCCATAGCGATTGCCGTTCCGATCCTCAAATACAGCCGTGGTGAGATAGAGTCTGGATCCATCTGCAAGCTTGTATGTTGTGTTGGACGTAGAGTAGCCAGACGTGGCACCGCCGAAAGTGCGTGTAAGAGGCCGGCCACGGAAAGCCACCGCAACGGCTTCCCCGGAGCTGGCAGTTCGCCCAGAAGTCACCACCGCGACCGGCACATTTCCCAGGTCTCGCACCTCGACAATCCCTTCGTGGCTTTTGAGAGTCCAAGGGCTGGAAGAGCCATCTCTATAGCGGAAGCTACCCACCCCCTCCGTACCCAGCAGGGGCGATAGGCCGTACAGCATCGGCCACATGTTTCCGCCCCTGTTCCCACTGAGGTCAACAATCCACGCCCTGGCCCCCGCCTCCAGTCCTTTCGCGAGAGCTTCCCGGATGCTGTTCGCAAAGACGCGTTCAAGCTCATCGTCCGTTCCGCGGAACATCGGCACGTGGATAACCGCGATCCCTGGACGAAACATGCGCCAGGTTGCGTGCTCCACTTCCGCTTTGGATATCCTCTCCGCCTCCTGCAGGCCACCTGGCGAGATCAGGAAACTATGGCCGTCCCCCAAATCCCGCAGAAGGGTTTTGATGGCCGAGCGCGCTTGCCAAAGCGTGGCATCGGGGGCTGGCCGACCCGCCTCGATGCGCTCTGGGCCAAGCGCCTCGTAAGCCAGAGCATGGGTCTTGATGAGGCCTGCCGCCTCGGCATATATCGCCTGAGCCTGCGCTTGCCCAGCGCTCTTGGATTCAGCCGATTCCACCGTCAGCCCCTTCACCTCGAGTCGGGCTTCATTCTCGGCGACAAAGGAAACCACGACTAGATCATAAGACCTCGGCAGCTCTATCTGGATCAGTGCTTCAGAGCTGGGTGCCCCGCCCTCGAATCGTCGCGTTGCACGCCCGACCGTTTTCTTTCCGTCGAAAGCGCGCAATTGAACCGAGGAGGCTCCCTCTGCGGTCAGATGCCGCGCCGACAGCTTGAGTGTCTTGGAGCCGTAGTCTTGACTCTTCAGCACGTATATCACTCGGCACGTTGAACCGCGCTTGGCCTCGATGAGAACCGAGGCGTTCTGTCCAACCAAAGGGTCACCCTGATGGTCGAAGCGACAGTCCTGCGTTCCTTCCTCTCTGGTGCTCCAACCCAAAGGCGGAAGCCCGGCAAGATTGCAGCCTGCAACAATGCAGCAAATCAAAAATACCAGCGCCGTGGACACATGCCTCATGAAGACCTCCGCTCACTCGTGACCACGCGAAACACGAAGCGGCGTCAGCCAGCGCTTCTCTGCAGAAACACGCTTCACGTCGGCCATGTACAACAACTGGTCCAGCGCATCCTCCTCCACCTCCTGGTCGTGGAATGCCTTGAACCACGCCGCTACCGATTCGGCGGGTCGGCGCATCCATACCTGCTTGTCGCCTGCACGGAACAGGAGCGTCCTGCAACCGGGGCCGACTTCCACGCCATCCAGGTCGCGCCACATGATGCGGACCTCGCCGAACGGCGAGCGCCGGGTCAGCGAATCGCCGGTGACGAGGATCGTTGCGCCCAGGGAGCGGAGCGCGGCAAGCGCGGAGCCCACCGCGATCGCAGCGCCAAACCAGAGCATGAAGCCCTTGGCGATGGTGATGACCAGAATAGTCGCCACGAGGGCGGCGCCGAGGCCGACGATGACGTGCGGGGTTTCGGTGAAGGTGTAGACGGATCTGCGCATGTGCATCCTGCTCATGGGGTGATGTAGATCGGGCGTGCCCGCTTGCTGCGGGCTGTGCGCGATTGTAGCGGTACTTGGCGGGTGGCCTAAAGCACGCCACGCAGGGCGTCACGCGCCGTCCTGACCCTATCCCGGCCGTCGCCCAGCAAGGCATCGATCAGGCTGTCGCTGGATATCCCCTCCTCTACCGAGGTGTGTATGTCGCGGTGCGCCATATGGACGATCTCCAGCACGTCGGCAAGGGCGCGCAGCTGGCGGTCCACCAATCTGAGATCGCAGTGCCAGGCATCGGCGGCGGCGCGTGGATCCGGGTTGGAGCCGTCGCTGGGCGAACGCCGGCGCGGCGACGGTACGGCCACCGTGGGGCGGTAGGCGTGCCGCGAACTTTCGTGGGCCTGCAGGATGCCTTCCAGCTTCTTGACGAAGCGCGGGGGCAGCGTGTGGACGGATTCGCCGATGAGCGCGTACAAGCGCACGCTGGCTCTGAATTCTGCGGACAAGGGGTGACCTCGCATGGCATGGCCACCGGCGCCGAGGCGCGGGTTGGCGGACGGTGCGGGTCGAAGTACCGGCGTCGTACAAAGCAGTTAACCCGCGGATCATGCGATCCCCCGCACCGTCCGCCAAAAGGATGGCACGAGGGCGCATGCTCCGCCGTACCCGAAGGCGACAACGGAAAAGCTTTGCTAACGACGTTCGGGATGCCAATCCCAGCTGGCCCTACGGGTCAGCACGGACATCGTGTGCTGGTGTGGCGGACGTGTGCATGAGGAAAGTTGCGGATTTGGCGCGGCGGCTGAGGTGTTAACGGACGTTGCCGAGGCTCAGCACGAAGAGTACGCACGCTGCTGCGTAGGCGAGAAGGAGCACGGCGCTGGGGACCACGCGACGGCCCTGCAGGGCGACGGCGGTGATGACGCAGACCAGGGCTGCGCATGCGCCGAGGACGAAAAGCTGCATCGCCGCGAGCATCTTCGGGCCGGCGCCCTGGGTGGCTGAGAGCCAGATGACAAGCGCCGCGCAGAGCAGTGAAATCGTGGTTGAGATGTACCAGAGGGCTTTCATTGCTAGCCTTCCAGGGCGGCAGTTGTCTGTGGGTATCATCTACGGACGGGGTAGCCTGCAGCCGGTTTGTCTGGGCGTCCGAATCAGCTGGGCCCTGTTGTGTGCTGACGTTCCAGTTGCGCCCCCCTGCCTCTCAGCACCACGTTGTCCTGGATCCATTGAAGCTTTATCGCCACTTTGCGGCGCAGCGCACGTTCGTGGCGCAGGGCCCACAGTTCGCAGCCTTTGCGGCCGGCATCGAAGGAAGTGCAGCGTCGCATCACCAGCGGGGTATCCAGGCCATCGTCCGCATGGAGACGAGCCAGCCACGCGCCGTCGATGCGCTGGTGCATGCTGGCTACTATCTCGCCGTGGAGGAAGAGCCCGGTGGGAAGCGTGTCGAGGTGGCAGCGCGGCTTCCAGTGGAAGTGGTCTGGCATGGGGGTGAGGGTTTGCTGGGGGGCGTCCATGGGGCTGGAGGATAGGTTGGGCTGGTCTCAAGGATGGAGACGGAAATCGATGCGTCGACAGGTGGGTGCGGAGGGGGTGCGCCTGGCATCCTGGTGGCGTCGCTGGTCATACGCCGTCAACGGCGACAGTGGCATGCTGCGCATTCGTGCGGGGGACCAACGATGCGGATGACGGGTAGTTTGCTTGCAGCAAGTGCGGTAACGCTGAAAGTCGGCGTGGTATTCTGGGTGCTGGTGGCGTGGCGGACGCCGGGCGGCGAGCCATGGGACGCGCCCGCGTTCTGGACGGTCGTCTATCCCATCGCGCTGGGCATTGCGGCAGTCCTGGGCGCCTGTTTTCCCCGGCGGGCGTGGCTGTGGGGACTGTTGCTCATGGCGCTGCAGGTTCCGGTAGTGGCCGTGGTGTCGGGCTTTGGTCCGTTGTTGCTGGCCGGACTGGTATACGCACTGGTGCTGGCGGTGCCTGCCATGGCTATCGCGGCGGCGGCCGGCGCGCTGCGTTGCCGCCTGGTTACCCTGCGAGACGGCTAGACATGAATCGTCAGACCCGCTGAGAACCTGCCCATGGAGGTGGTGGCAGAGCGTCTTGGGCATGCGTCGCAGGCGGCGTTCAGTCGCGCTTACAAGCGGGTTATGGGTAACCCGCCTGGGGTAGCTCGGCGAGGGGGTGGTTGGTGTGCTTGTAAATGGGGCCGCCAGCCACGATTGCCCGCGCGGAGTGCTTCAGGAAAGCAGATGGACAACCGCTGTGCCACGGTCCAGCGCATGCCGGAGAATCTTGTAGGAGTCACGATCGAACTGCTCGGCGCCTGGTTTGATACGCCGCGCTTTGGCAAGGGTCGGCGCACTGCCGTGGTAGGCCCAGTTGTCGACAACATGAAACTGGGTCATATCCTCCCCGGCCTCCTCGATCGCGATGCGGCCGCCGTAAGGCCACGCGGTGACCTCCAGATGCGCAAGCGCGGCACGCAGGCGCAGCTCATGCTCAGCGGCGGTCTCCTTTCCGCAGCAGGCGCCAAGGCATTGGCGCAGCATGGAACGGAAACACGCGCGCCCCTTGGGCAAGCGCTCCAGACCCAGCAGCGAGTAGCACAACGCCTGATCGTCGGCGACGCGCCTGAGCGATTCCAACGCTGATCGTTCGCTGGAATACAGTCCGTAGAGCATCGGAGCGCTGGCCAGCTCATAGTCGGCCGAATTGACCACAGAAACCTCGCCACGATAAAGCCGCAGGCTGAACTGCCGAGGAAGCTTCCGCAGCAGCCGGTTGTAGAGCGGCATCTGGCGCTTGACCAGTTGCGCCTCCAGCAGCCGGGCACCCAGGTCACCCGCCGTTCGTACGCAGCTGATGCTTCGGCTTTGCCGCAGGAGCGCGGCTTCTTCGCGCGTGCGCAGATGATCCATTACACGGGTACGGACATTGATGCTCTTGCCGATATAGAGAGGCAAGCCACCTTCGATACCGTGAAACGTATAAACCCCTGGCAGGCGGGGCAGCGCTGCGGCTACCTCCCGCAGGTGGTCGGGATACAGATACTCAGATGCGTGGCTTGACCGACGTGCTTGAGCGGCAGATGAAGGCATGAAATGAAGGTTACCAGCGATATTCAGACTGCCAGCTGTATCGACGGGTGTGGCTTGATGACGTCCTGTCCGTTGACAACGGACGCACTGGCGCAACGCCTGCCGCATCGTGGTTGGTCACGCGCTCACGCTGTTGAACCAGTCGGCGTACGGTGTGTTGCTGATCATGCGCCGGTTGAGGTCGGGGGACCCGTCGGTCCACCACACGGGGCCTCGTTCGCCCAGGCCGACCTTGGCGGTGTTTACTGCCCGCCGCGCAGCGGCAAGTGCCTCCCCATCTGCCGAGGCCTTGGCTGCCTTGACGGCCCGACGTGCATCCATCAGCGCATGGACCAACTCGTCTCTGCGTTGCTCATCCAGGTCAGGATTGGTGGCTCGCCATAGCCGCCCTCGGACGATGAGGTAGCGGCCGTCCGGGGTCATCAAGGTTTCCATACGGGGGCGCCTGTGGGGTTGCTGAGCCTGCGGGTTCGAGGTTGCCACATGCGAAGCCGACGTGGTCGTCCGGTGTTGGTACCCAGCGCTGGAGCGGACAGAGGGTGCCTGCCGGGCAAGCCATGTACGTGTTCCGGTTGCCGGCCTTCACAGCCACCACGGCACCCGCAATGCAACTATGCATATCGCGACCTGCCTCATGGGTAATCTATGCCCCACTTTCGCCGTCTTCTAGGTCGTTGGCTCCGTCTGCGTCGTCTGGTCCGTTGGCGCTGGCGTGAGCACCAAGCCTCAGTCCCCGCCATCGAAGCCACCGAGGTTCCACTGCGTGCCGCGCTGTACAGCGTTGAACAGATGGAGGTCTACGGACGCTCGCTTGCGCGCCAGCATCGGGTGCGGATGCGACCCGGTGCAGAGCGCCTTCTCGGCCGCCTGCAGGCCAATGAACGCGTCCTGGAAGACGCCAACACGCTGCTCAGCAACGTGGTGCGCGAACAGCGGCCGGTGACCCCGGCCGGGGAATGGCTGCTCGACAACTACTACCTGATCGAAGAACAGATCCAGACCGCGCGACGCCACCTGCCCCGTGGTTATAGCCGGCAGTTGCCTTCGCTTGTCGCTGGCCCCTCGGCCGGATTGCCGCGCGTGTATGAACTGTCGATGCAGGCCATCGCGCACGGCGATGGGCGCATCGACGCCGACACCCTGGGCCGCTTCATCACCTCCTACCAGTCGCTCGCTCCGCTGAGCCTGGGCGAACTGTGGGCCGTTCCCATCATGCTGCGGCTGGCCCTGCTGGAGAATCTGCGGCGCATGGCGGCGCGGGTGATGCGCGACGGAACCGACCGCGGCCTGGCTGCGCAGTGGGCGGACAACCTTAATCGCGCCGCCTCCGACACCCCTACCGATGTGGTCCTGGTGGTGGCCGATATGGCACGGTCCCAGCCACCTCTGACCGGCGCCTTCATCGCCGAGCTGACCCGCTCGCTGCAAGGGCGCGGTGGCGCGTGGGCCATGCCCGTCGCCTGGCTGGAACAGTGGGCAGCCGCAGCGGGCCAGCGCATCGAGGAACTGGTCGCCGCCGAGGGACAGCAGCAGGCGGCCGACCAGGTCTCCATCGGCAACAGTATCGGCAGCCTGCGCTTTCTCTCCACGATGGATTGGCGCACCTTTGTCGAAGATATGAGCGTGGTCGAGCAGCGGCTGCGCGACGACCCCATGGGCGTCTACGCGCAGATGGATTTCGGCACCCGCGACGCCTATCGCCATGTCGTGGAAAAGATCGCCCGCGGTAGTCGCGTCGCGGAGGAACGCGTGGCGACCATCGCGCTGGACCTGGCGCGGGCTGCGCCGCTCGACGGGCCACGCACGCACGTGGGCTACTGGCTGGTCGGCGATGGCGTGAACGCTACCATCGACGCGGTGGCCGAGGTGGCACCACGCCACCGCAAGGCACCGCGACTGGCGCATCGCGTACCGATGTCGCTGTACCTGCTGCCGATCACGCTGCTCGCGGTGCTGGCCACCGGGGGCCTGCTGGCCAGCGGCAGTGGCGCGGCGCCGGTCTGGCTGGCCGCGCTGCTCGGGCTGCTGGTGTTCAGCGAGCTGGGCATCGTGCTGGTGAACTGGACCGCGACGGTGCTGGTCACGCCCAGGCCGCTGCCCAAACTCGATTTCAGCGAAGGTATCCCGGCCGCCTGCTCCACCGTGGTCGCAGTCCCCTCGATGCTGTCCAGCATCGACGGCATTGATGTCCTCACCGAAGCGCTGGAAGTCCGCTTCCTGGCCAACCGCGATCCTCAACTGCGCTTCGTGCTGCTGACGGATTTTCTCGACGCTGCGGCCGCCGAGACGCCGACCGACGACGCCCTGCTTGCACACGCCGTGGAGCGGATCGACGAATTGAACCGACGCTACGCTCCAGAGCGCGGCGATCGCTTCTACCTGCTGCACCGCCCCAGGCAATGGAACCCCGGCGAAGGGGTTTGGATGGGACACGAGCGCAAGCGCGGCAAGCTGGCAGCGCTCAATGCCCTGCTCCGCCAGGGCAATGCGACCGCCTTCATGCAGACCGTCGGTGACGTGGCGGCCCTGATCGGCGCGCGCTACGTCATCACCCTGGATTCGGACACGCAACTTCCGCGGGATGCCGCACGCGCCTTCGTCGCCACCCTGGCGCACCCGCTCAACCGCCCGCGCTTCGATCCGGCCCTGCAACGCGTGGTGGAGGGCTACGGCATCCTGCAGCCCAGCGTCGGCACCAGTCTGGGCACGCGCCGCACCTCGCGGTTTGCCAGGATGTTCGGCAGCGAGCCCGGCATCGATCCGTACTCGCGCATGGTCTCGGATGTGTACCAGGACCTGTTCGACGAAGGCTCATTCGTCGGCAAAGGCATCTATGACGTCGAAGCCTTCGAGCATGCGCTCGAGGGTCGCCTGCCCGAGAACCGCATCCTCAGCCATGATCTGCTGGAAGGCTGCTATGCACGCGCCGGCCTGGTCAGCGACGTGCGCCTGTACGAGGACTATCCAGAACGCTACGCCGCCGATGCCAAGCGCCGTGCGCGCTGGATCCGCGGCGACTGGCAGCTGTTGCCCTGGTTGATGCCGTGGACACCGCGCCCGGGATCGGGATGGGAACGCAACCGGCTCAGCCTGCTCTCGCGCGGCAAGTTGCTGGACAACCTGCGCCGGAGCCTGGTGCCGATCGCAGCCTTGGCCTTGCTGGTGGCGGGTTGGCTGTATGCCGAAAGCCAGGCTGCGTGGACGGCATGGGTGCTGGCACTGTGGTTCGCGCCGCCGCTGATCGGCATGCTGCGCGATGCGCTGAGCGTTCCGGACGACACCCCGCTGGAAGCGCACTACATCATGGTCGGGCGCGGCACGCTGCAGTCGTTGCTGCGCGCGGCCACCCAGGTTGCGTGTCTGCCCTACGAAGCGTTGCTGGCCGGTGGCGCGGTACTGCGCACGCTCTGGCGCATGACCGTCACCCGCCGCCACCTGCTGCAATGGAACCCGTCCAGCGAAGTCGAGCGCCGCCTCGGCAGTGACCGCGGCGCGGAATGGCGGGTGATGGCGCCGGCATCATTGCTGGCGGTTGCGCTGGCGGCGGTCGTGGCGACTTTGGCTCCGCAGGCGCTTCCTGTCGCCCTGCCGCTGCTGTTGGCGTGGACCTTCGCCCCTGCGTTGATGGCGTGGCTCGGCCGGCCGCCGGCCGCAAGCGTGGCCGAACTTTCCGTGACACAGCGGGCATTCCTGGGCCGGCTGGGGCGGCGCACCTGGTCGTTCTTCCAGGCATGGGTGCGCGAGCAGGATCACTGGCTGCCACCGGACAACATCCAGGAGCATCCCACCCTGGTGGTGGCGCGGCGCACCTCGCCGACCAACATCGGCCTGTCCCTGCTGGCCAATCTGTCCGCGTGGGATTTCGGCTGGCTGCAGCTGGGCGCGGTCGCCGAACGTACCGCACTCACCTTCGATACGCTGGACCAGTTGCCGCGCCATCGCGGCCACTTCCTGAACTGGTACGACACCGAAACCCTGGCGCCGCTGCAGCCGCGCTACGTCTCCACCGTGGACAGCGGCAACCTGGCCGGCCATCTGCTTACCCTGCGGCAAGGTCTGCTCGCGCTGGTGGACGCGCCGGTACTGGCGCCACACACGTTCGACGGCCTGGCCGATACGCTCGGCGTGCTGGAAGAGGAACGGCAGCGCCATCGCCCCGCTGACGCACTACTGGGCGAGGCGCTCAACCACCTTCGCCAGCGTCTGGCGGCAACGCGTACGGACCACCCGAGTGGGGCGGCACAGCTGCTCGCCCGGTTGCAGGAGCTCGCCGGCCTGGCCGATGCCGTGCTGGCGCAGTGGCCGGCACCGCCAGCGCCTGAGGAAGGTGAGCTGCACTGGCCGGCCCTGTTCGCTGCCGAATGCCATGCCGCCCACGCGACACTCGCCGACCTGCCTGCCGATGCCGCAGTGGACGGCGAGGCAGCGGTGCCCAGCCTGCGCCAGTTGGCCGCCCTGCCCGGTTCCGCCGGTGCGGACGCGCGCGCGCGCATCGAGCAGCTGCAGGCGCTGGCGCACCGTGCCGGGCAGTTCTCGCTGATGGAATACGGGTTCCTGTTTTACCGTACCCGCAACCTGCTCTCGATCGGTTATAACGTCGACGACCACCGCCTCGACAACAGCTTCTACGACCTGCTGGCGTCCGAAGCGCGGCTGTGCGCCTTCGTCGCCATTGCCCAGGGGCAGTTGTCGCAGGAGAGCTGGTTCGCGCTCGGCCGGATGCTCACCGAGGTCAACGGCACGCCGACGCTGTTGTCATGGAGTGGCTCGATGTTCGAGTACCTCATGCCGCAGCTGGTGATGCCCAGCTATCCCGACACGCTGCTCGACCAGACCGCGCGGCATGCGGTGGAGGCGCAGATCGTCTACGGCCGCACCTTGAACCTGCCGTGGGGCGTCTCCGAGTCCGGCTACAACGCGGTGGATGCCCGCCTGAACTACCAGTACCGCGCGTTCGGTGTGCCCGGGTTGGGACTCAAGCGCGGCCTGGGGCAGGATCGGGTGATCGCTCCCTATGCCAGCATGATGGCGCTGATGGTGGCACCGGAGGCGGCGTGCCAGAACCTCCAGGTACTCGAAGGTCTCGGGTTCACCGGGCGCTTTGGCATGTACGAAGCGATCGACTACACCCCCGCCCGGGTGCCGCCGGGGCAGGATCACGTGCTGCTGCGTTCGTTCATGGCCCACCACCAGGGCATGGGCCTGCTGTCGCTGGATTACCTGCTGCGCGACCAGCCGATGCAGCGCCGTTTCGTTGCCGATACCGAGTTCCAGGCCACCTTGCTGCTGCTGCAGGAACGCATCCCGCGCATCGGCCTGTTCCATCCGCATGAAGTCGAAGCCCTGGGCGAGCATTCGGCCATGGCCGAGCACGAGACCTCCCTGCGCGTCCTGCGCGACCCGGGCGGCCCGCGCCCGGAAGTGCAGCTGCTCTCCAACGGGCGCTACCACGGCATGCTGACCCATGCCGGCAGCGGCTACAGCCGCCACGGCGACCTGTCGCTCACCCGCTGGCGCGAAGACGGCACCACCGATGCCTGGGGGTCGTTCTGCTACCTGCGCGACGTGGACAGCGGCGAGTTCTGGTCTGCCGCCTACCAGCCCACCTGCGTGCCGGTGGACAACTACGAAGCGATCTTCTCCGACGCCAAGGCAGAGTTCCGCGGTGCGCGCCGCGGCTGCGAGAGCCATCTGCAGGTCGCCATCTCCGCCGAGGACGACATCGAGCTGCGACGCCTGCGCCTGACCAACCGCGGCCGTCGCCAGCGCACGGTGGAGATCACCACCTATGCCGAAGTGGTGCTGGCCCCCGCCGCATCCGACGACGCGCACCCGGCCTTCAGCAACCTCTTCGTGCAGAGCGAGATCCTGGCCGCCAAGCAGGCCGTGCTGTGCACGCGCCGACCCCGTTCGCATGACGAAGTGCCACCGTGGATGTTCCATCTGGTCGCCGTGCATGACGCCGCAGTTGTGGCGATCTCCTACGAAACCGACCGTGCGCGCTTCCTCGGTCGTGGCAATACGCCGCGGACGCCGCAGGCGCTGACCACCGATGCCGAGCTCTCCGGCACGGACGGTTCGGTGCTCGACCCGATCGTGGCGATCCGCGTCCGCGTGGTGCTTCAGCCCGAGCAGACCGTGCAGCTGGACATGGTGTTCGGCATCGGCGTCGATCGCCCTGGTTGCGAGGCTTTGGTAGACAAATACCGTGACCGCCGGCTGGCCGACCGCGTCTTCGACTTGGCCTGGACGCACAGCCAGGTGGTGCGCCGCCAGATCAACGCCAGCCAGGCCGAAGCCTCGCTGTACGAGCGTCTGGCCAGCCACGTACTGTATGCCAATCCGCTGCTGCGCGCGGGCGCCGCCGTCCTCCAGCAGAACCAGCGAGGACAATCCGGGCTGTGGGGCCATGCCATCTCCGGCGACCTGCCGATCGTCCTGCTCAAGGTCACCGATGCGGAGAACGTGGAACTGGTCCGGCAACTGGTGCAGGCGCATGCGTATTGGCGCCAGAAGGGCCTCAACACCGACCTGGTGATCTGGAACGACAGCAAGGCCGGCTATCGGCAGGAACTGCAGGACCAGATCCTGGGGATGGTGGCCGCCAGTTCGGAGACGGGCCTGCTGGATCGCCCCGGCGGCATTTTCGTGCGGCCGGTGCAGAACATGAGTCATGAGGACCGCATTCTGCTGCAGGCGGTGGCACGGGTGGTGATCAGCGACGAGGACGGCACGCTGGCCGCGCAGGTCGGACGCCAGCCGCTACCTGTCCGGCGCATTCCGGCCCTGGTGCCGCAGGCGGAGCAGCAGGAGCTGGCACTGGCGATGGACGCGACGCCCGGGCTGCCCGTCGTCGCCGATCCGGGCCCCGAACCCGGGCTGCCCCCGGGCGTCGAGCACGACGAAGAGGTGGACGATCCGTGGCCGTTCCTTCCGTATCGCGGCGTCGGCCGGTTCGACAACGGCACCGGTAGTTTCAGCGAGGACGGCCGCGAGTATGTCGTGGTGCTGCGCGAAGGCGCCCCGACACCGGCGCCGTGGGCGAACGTGATCGCGAATGCCCGCCTGGGCACGGTCGTCAGCGAGAGCGCGCCGGGCTACACGTGGTTCGAAAATGCACACGAATTCCGCTTGACGCCCTGGCTCAACGACCCGGTGTCCGACACCGGCGGCGAAGCCTTCTACGTGCGTGACGAGGACAGCGGCCGTGTCTGGTCGCCGATGCCGCTGCCATGCCGGGGCACCGGTGCCTACCGTACCCGCCACGGCTTCGGCTACACGGTGTACGAGCATATCGAAGACGGCATCGCCAGCGAGTTGTGGGTCTTCGTCGATGTCACTGCGCCACTGAAGTTTTCGGTCCTGCGGTTGCACAATCTCTCGGGCCGGCCAAGGCGGCTGTCTGCCATCGGCTACGTTGAGTGGGTCATGGGTGACCTGCGCCCGAAGTCACGCATGCACGTGGTTACCGAACGCGACCCGCAGACCGGGGCGCTGCTGGCGCGCAACAGTTACAGCACCGAGTTCGGCGGCCGGATGGCCTTCTTCGACACCGATGCCGAGGGTTGTGGCTGGACCTGTGACCGCCTGGAGTTCATCGGCCGCAACGGCGGATTGCACGCACCTGCGGCATTGCGTCGCGAGCGCCTGGATGCACGGTCCGGTGCCGGCCTGGATCCCTGCGCGGCGATCCAGGTGCCGCTGGAGCTGGCGCCGGGTGAGCGCAGTGAAACCACGTTCCGCCTTGGCGCGGGGCGCGACCGCGAGGAAACGCTGGCGTTGGCACGCAGCCGCCAGGGCAACCAGGAAGCCATCGATGCGCTGGACGCCGTGCGCATCCACTGGCGCAACGTACTGGCCACGGTGCAGGTACGCACCCCGGACCCGGCGTTGGACGCACTGGCCAATGGCTGGCTGGTCTACCAGACCCTGGGCTGCCGCTACCTGGCACGCAGTGGCTACTACCAGTCAGGCGGGGCGTTCGGCTTCCGTGACCAGTTGCAGGACGCGCTCGCTTTGGTACACGCGCGCCCGGACCTGACCCGCGAACATCTGCTGCTCTGCGCGGCACACCAGTTCACCGAAGGCGATGTGATGCACTGGTGGCACCCTCCGCAGGGTCGAGGCGTGCGTACGCGCTGCTCGGACGATTACCTGTGGCTGCCCCAGGGCGCATGCCGCTACCTGGAGGTCACCGGCGACGCCAGCGTGCTGGATGAAGTAGTCGGCTTCATCGAGGGGCGCGCGGTGACAGCCGAAGAGGAAGGCTACTACGACATGCCTACCCTTTCGGCACAGCGCGGCACACTGTATGCGCACTGCGTCGTTGCGCTGGAGCGCGGGTGCCGGTTGCTCGGCGAACGTGGGCTTCCGTTGATGGGCAGCGGCGACTGGAACGATGGCATGAACCGCGTCGGCGACCAGCAGCGCGGTGAGAGTGTGTGGCTCGGCTTCTTCCTGCATGACACGCTTCGCCGCTTCATCGGGCTGGCCAACGCCCGTGGCGATGCCTCCCGTGCCCAATGGTGCGAAGAACAGGCCGAACGCCTGCGCCAGAACCTGGAACAGCATGCCTGGGACGGCGCGTGGTATCGCCGCGCCTGGTTCGACAACGGCGCCCCGTTGGGCTCGTCACAGAACCAGGAATGCCGCATCGATTCGATCTCCCAGAGCTGGTCGGTATTGTCGGGCGTTGCCGCGCCTGAGCGTGCCAGCCAGGCGCTGGATTCGCTGTACACGCATCTGGTGCGCAAGGACGCCAAGCTGATCCAGCTCCTCGACCCGCCCTTCGACCGGACCACCGAGGACCCCGGCTACATTCGGGGTTACGTACCGGGCGTGCGCGAGAATGGCGGCCAGTACACCCACGCGGCGGTGTGGGCGGCGATGGCATTCGCACAGCAGGGAGATGCAGTGCGTGCCTGGGAGCTGGCCGGCATGATCAACCCCCTGAACCACGCACTGGACGCGGCGGCGGTCCAGACCTACCGCGTTGAACCCTATGTGCTGGCCGCCGATGTCTACGCCGTGTCGCCGCATGTCGGACGAGGCGGATGGACGTGGTACACCGGGTCGGCCGGGTGGATGTATCGCCTGCTGATAGAGTCCCTGCTCGGCATCCGTCGCGACGGCGATCGTCTTTCGCTTGAACCTTGCCTGCCGGATCACTGGCCGTCGTTCGAACTGAGCTACCGCTTCGGGCGCAGCCTGTATGAGTTCGTGGTGACCCGTACTGCGCAGGGTGCGCCTACGCTGCATGTGGATGGCGTTTTGCAGCCGGACCTCACCGTCCGGCTCCGCGACGACGGACATTGCTACCACGTCACGCTCGACCTGGGTTCATCCTCGGGATGAGCGTGCGGCCAGAAATACAGGTGCAGCTTGATGCGCTGGCGGAAATGCTGCACCACTGGGTGGCGCGCGTGCGCCATCCGGCGCAGTTCTGGCCGCAATTTGAGGTGCTGGCGGAAGAGATTCTGGACCAGTGCGGGCACACGGAGAAGGAGCAGGTGCGGGTGTTGATGCAGACCATGCTTAGCGGGCATGGGCTGGAGCTGCCGCCGGGGTTCAAGGAATGATGACACCGTCTCTTTGTAACGACGGCATCCTCGGCGTCCTCCGACTTGAGTCGCGGGCGGGTTCAAAGTCCGTTGGTGGTGGAATCTTTGTCGCCGCCAACTGCGCGGCTGCCCTCACTCTTGAACCAGCCAGTTTACGGTGTGTTGCTGCTCATGCGCCGGTTGAGGTCGGGGTAACCATCGGTCCATTTACACGGAGCCCCGTTCGCCGGGTCACACCTTGGGGGCGTTTATTGCCTGCCGCGCAGCTGCAAGTGCCTCCTCATCTGCAGAGGCCTTGTCCACCTTGACGGTCCGAGGTGCATCCATCAGCGCATGGACAAACTCGTCTCCGCGTCGTTCATTCAGGTCAGGATCGGTGGCTCTCCATAGCCGTCCTTGAACGATGGGATGGCAGCCGTCGGGAGGCATCAAGGTCTCCATGGGGGCGCTTGCGGGGTAGGTGAGCGTGCGGGTTTGAGGTTGCCACGAGTGATGGGAAGGGGGCAGGGTGTAACTGGGGCTTGGCTTGGTCAAGGGCCTTCCCGTTCCAGTCTGGGCCATGTGGTGAGCTAAACGATTCAGGAGGGCTTCTGCGGAACTGCTACCAAATTGTTTCGCAACTGATCCTTGGCCGCTTATCGAGCACGTCATCTGGCACGACTTTTGCATGGCCTCCTCGCCAAGATCATTGGCACTTGGAAGGACCCAGCCATGAAGCTCAGTACCAAACTGCTAATCGCCGCGCTCGCCTTTGCTCCCACGGCAGCGGCGAAGCCGTCCGTCACGCCGCCTACAGATGCTCAGATCAGGACAGCCTTGATCCAGCAGTCCATAGCATCCACGCCAGGCAACTGCCCCTGCCCCTTCAACACCGCCGCGAATGGTAGTCGCTGTGGGAAACGGAGCTCTTACAGTCGCGGCCGCGGATACTCGCCCGTTTGCTATCCGGAGGATGTTACCGCCGAAATGATCAGGGACTATCGGTCTCGGTACTGAGTTCCAGCAGATGACATGAGCAGCGGTGGAAGACTGTGCCGCCGAACCGGACCTTCGTCGTCGATTGTCCTCTCGCATTAGTTGTACGAGGCGGGAGCACAATTCCACCAAGGTGAAACAAATCAAGCTGCCATCATCAACATTTCTCCTCTCCACTGCTGCGCGCCGTGGGACCTCAACTCTGAAAAATGCGAAGCAAATATTGTGATCCCAACGCATACCACACCGTCCAGTCGCCTAGCCCGACTTTTTACTCTTATCGGTGCCATGGCGGCTCTAGCGACTATCATCGGCTTTGTTTTCCATGGCTGCGGTCATGTGGAGGATGTCACATACCTAAGGCAGTGGGGTATCGGCGACGGCGTGTTCGAACGCAGCGCTGATTGGAAAATCGTAAACGGGTATTACGCCGTCATTCTGCAAGGGCTTGGGGTGTTTTCCGCCATACCTTGGGGCTTGGGCGCCGTGGTTTTCGTCATGCTCGCCGTCGGCTTTTTACTGCTGCGCTTGCCTAGCCGCGAGCCTCCTCAATGGTCGACTCGATGCATCGCAGCACTTCCAGGTTGGCTGAAGCTCATATCGAGATCAATGGCGCTGTCGGCGGCGGCAATTTACCTGATGATCACCGTCTTTACCTGCGTGCTTCTGCTTTCCGCGCTGCCCGGCATCATTGGAGAGAGGTCAGGAAAGGAACGCGCGGCACTGCACAAGGCTGCGCTTCAATCGGTAGCGGATGATGAATTCGACGAGCTTTGGGAGGGCGGCGAGCGCATCGCGTATGGCGTAATGATTGCCAGCAGCCCCACGCGATATGCGATCTACGATCACAATTTGAAGGCCGTTCGCGTTGTGAGTAGTTCAGATGTCGAGCTGCGCGGCCGACCGAAATTGTAGGGCGGCTGAAGGTCACCGAGTCACGTGGCCTCACTTGCGTTCTGAAGCCGCACGGGGCATCACTACTCCCCTCTGACGGGTGCTGACCCACGCTGTCCGGATTCGCTCCAGGCGAATCCGTCGAACCCGCGCGGCTTCTGCCAGCCCACTCTCTCCGCCAGATACGCAAAACGCCCCTTTCGGGGCGTCTTGTGTATCTGGCGGAGAGAGTGGCCGATTGCGCCGTCTCACTGCGCCTCATGTTGGCTCAATAGCTAGGCGTATCAGTCTGTGCGACTCCACACCCATACCATGCCGTCTCACTCAATCGCACCCGGAAGTATGGGACAAAGTATGGGACGGTTTTAATGGCGCGCCCGATCAATCGGCTCAGCGCCAGAGCAATCCAGACCCTGACGAAGCAAGGCTATCACGCCGACGGCGGTGGCCTATACCTGTTGGTGAAGCCGACAGGTTCGAAGTCGTGGGTGCTGCGCTTCCGCCGCGATGGCCGGCTACGAGAGATGGGTTTGGGTTCCACTCAGGTGGTCAGCCTGCAGGAAGCGCGCGCCGCAGCGCTGGAGCATCGCAAGCACCTCGCCGGCGGCCAGGATCCCATCGACGCCCGCCGGGCAGCTCGGAGCGCAGGGTCCACCTTCGGCCAGGCCGCAGAGGCTTACATTGATGCGCACCGCGCTGGCTGGAAGAACAATGCCCAGGCCGACCAGTGGGCCCAGTCGCTCAGGGACTACGGCCCACCCGAATCGCTGTCCATCGCTCAGGTCGACACCAGCCTGGTGATGGCATGCCTGAGACCGATCTGGTCTACGAAGACGGAGACCGCAACCCGCGTGCGGGGCCGCATCGAGCGCGTGCTGGACTGGGCGAAGGTCCACGGGCTGCGCGATGGGGACAACCCAGCGCGCTGGCGTGGGCACCTGGAGAACCTCCTGCCGAAGCCAAGCAAGGTCAAGCCGAAGCGGCACCATGCGGCCATGCCGTTTGTGGATGTGCCGGCCTTCATGGCCAGGCTGCCGGAGCGCGATGCGAAGTCGCGGCGGGCGCTCCGCTTCACCATCCTCACGGCGGCGCGCACCGAGGAGGTCACCGGGTCCACGTGGGCTGAATTCGACTTGGAGGCGATGCTTTGGACCGTGCCCGCGTCACGAATGAAAGGGGGACGCGAACATGTCGTGCCACTGACGCCAGCGGCAGCAGCAATCCTCGCAGGCCTGCCCCGCTCCGCGCCTCCCTTCGCGCTCTCCGAAAACGCGATGCTCTACCTGCTCCAGAAGCCAGCGCCGAAAGGATTCGGCCTACCCTTCACCGTCCACGGCTTCCGATCCAGCTTCCGGGACTGGGCGGCAGAGCAGACCGATTTCCCTCGGGATGTTGCTGAGATGGCCCTTGCCCATGCGATCCGTGACAAAACGGAAGCGGCCTATCGTCGAGGGGCTCTGATCGAGAAACGACGAGCTCTAATGCGAGCCTGGGCATTGTTCTGCAGTGGACTGGAGAGGCAATGAAATCCGCCTTGGATCGCGGACGCCCTACTCCGGCGGCTGGGCTATCTCTGAATCGGTGACCTTTTCCGAAGGCCGCTCTTTTCGCCGCCGCTCACCCCAGAAGAATCTTGATAGGCGTGCCATGCTTTGCACCCCCACGTCCGCGAAGGCGCCGTAGCCGTTTCGACTGTGCAGGCTCAATGATTCGGTGCTGAGCGCATCCGCCCCCGCAAGCATTCTCGAGACCATTCCTGCCTGCGTGACGGCTCCCGTCAGCTCGTAGTACGCCTTGCCCACGTTCACGCCTTCATCGAACGCCTCGCCGAACCTGTCGGCCATAAAGCGGACTTGCGTGACTGCGCCATACACCGTGCTTGGAAGGATGATGCTGCCGCGCTGAACCACCTCCAGCATCTGCTCCTGCACCTCATCCCACGCCGAGCCAACCGCTCTCAGCTCGGGCTCCTCAAGTTTAGAAGCATCTGTCAGCAGTGCGGCAAGCTTGCAGGCCCGGGTTGCTAGGACCGAGAAGTCTGATAGGACATTCAACTGTCGCTCGTAAAGCGCCTGACGAAGCGGCGTTCGCTGAGCCTTGTACGCGAAGTACGCACCGGCTACGCCTACAGCACCAGTGCTCACTATGCCGATGATTCCCACCCATGCCGAATCCGCCATCCTTGCGCCATCACTATCAGAAGTTAAGTGGTGGTATAGCGGGCGAACGCTGGGTTGTCCAACGCGGGCGGGGCACTACCATGTCAAGGTTGGGGAACATCAACAAAAACAACGACTAAGGCGCTCAGTCGCGATCATTGGTGGTCTAGTGCAATCAATGACTTATCAGGCGACTGGGGTCAGTTTGGGGTCACGCCATCGAGCCGCCATGGAGTCGAACCTGTCGGCCTCCCGCCGCAGACGCGCAGCGCCTCGCCGCCGTCGAGCCATGGCCTGCCAATCGCCGCTCCGGTCCTGCTCCAGTTCCCGGGCCTGCCTGTGCAGGTCCTCGGCCTTGCCGCGCGCCCAGCGCGCCTTACCCGCGTGCTCTCTCGTCATGGGCCCAGTGTCCGGCCGCCGCGTCGCAGGAGCCGATACGCAGGCAACGGCAGCTGACTGCAGCCGTAGAATGGACACCCCCCGATGCAGCGAGCCGCCCCATGGACCAGTCCGCGTCCGAGATCCTCCAGCGCCTGGAAGCGTGCGAACTCGAGCTGCAGGCAGCTCGTGGGTACATCAAGGCGCTGGAGTACGGCCTGCACGCTGTCGTCGCCGCCCACCCCGCTCCGGCGGCCCTGGCAGAGTTGTGGTCGCATGTGTTGCCAGAGCTTGCCGACGTCCATGGAGCCGGCGCGACCGGCGCCCCGCTCTTTGATGCGGCGTTCCAGCAAGCGCTGGCCGGGCTATCGGACCACATCGATGGCGCCGCGCGCAGAACCAGTGGTGACCAGCCTGCATAGCCCACTGCGCCGGCTTCACGGCGGGCTTGGTAGAAAATCTCACCCTTGGCCTGCCTGACACCGGATGAGCACGTCCCCATTTTTCTGCGTAGAAGCCGTCGATACGTCCGAAGTCGCCGCAAACGGAACGCTGGCGTTCTCTCTCTACTGCACCGGCTGCGGGCAGCGGCAGGTTGAACGGAGCACGGCGGGACGGTGCATCACCGTCGCCTGCATCTCATGCAACGCCTCGCAGCCGCTCTCGGCCGTACGGTTCCTGCCCAGCTGCAGGACGCATTAACGAGACGCCGACCGCCCCAGCACGTCGCCCGGGTCCAGTTGCTTCCCCCTACCCCGCAGCACGACGTGGTCCTGGATCCACTGCAGCTTCTTCGCCACCTTCCGCCGCAGCAGCTGCTCGTGGCGTAGAGCCCACAGCTCGCACCCGCGCCGGCCGGCATCAAAGGAGCTGCACGGCTTGAGCAGCAGCGGCGCATGCATCCCATCCTCGGGACTCAGCCTGGCCAGCCATGAACCGTCGACCCTCTGCTGCATCGAGGCCACCTGCACCCCGTGCAGGAATAACCCCGTCGGCAGCGTGTCCAAGTGGCAGCGTGGCTTCCAGCAGAAGCCATCGGGCATGGGGATCAGGGTCTGTGTGTCGGCGTTCATGGGACGGGAGCATAGGCCTGCCCAGTCTCGCAGCCCGATACGCGCCGCTTGAAGATCGCAGACTTGGCTAACGGTGACCGTCCAAGCCGCTCCTGTCTCGGCGCTCGACGCAGGTCACTTCAGTGCGTCGAGAAATTCAGTCGAACACACTCTTTCCGAGCGCTTGTCGCTGCCCACAACTTGGACAGCTAAGAACCGCTCCTCCGGAAATTGCAGTCAAGCTGCCCTCTTCCATAGCGGTAAACTCCGCATTACACGCCCCACACTTGGCAATCACAGCGGATAACCTTGGTTGTCGATGACCCGCGCCACTGGAATGCTGCACGTCAACTATCTGAAAGCGGCCAGTGTTGAAGCTTTTGAGGTTCTCGGAGCCCTTCTTGCTATCCACTTCCCGTCCTTAACTGCTAGATACCCGCGTAGGAGGTTAGAGAAGTCAATTCTTGGAAAGCGTGAGAAGAAGTGATGGACCGAAGGACGAAACTGAATCGTTCATGCACCCCGACGCGGCGCAAGGGTAGCATGAGCCGCTATCTCCATACGGTGCGGAAAATGTTGCAGGCGTACGCCTACATGAGCAGGGCGCGTGAACCCTTAGATGACATCGGGCTGACGCGGATCGCACGGCAGTCTTCCATGTTCAATCAAACCGCCGGCGTCACCGGCGTGCTGCTGTTTGATGGGCAGTACTTCTTTCAATACATCGAGGGGCCTCAAGACGGTTTAGACGCTGTCATGGGTAGGATCGCTGGTGCGCGTGCTCACGCGGAGATCGAAGCGTTGGTTTCGCGGCGCATCCAGAGTCGGCTGATTCCTTATTGGTCTATGGAGTTTGTTCCAGCAGAAGGGTTGGAGCTTTCGAGCTTGGCGGAAGCCAACTGGGATGATTTGCTTGAAACGCCCACTGGCGCTACCGGAATTGACAAGCTTATGTACTTGATTCGCAGGCATCGCGACGCCGCCTGACGCCACGACGTGCATATTTAGAGACACGAGCGAGCGGCCGGAGCACGGGCGCGGCTAGCACAGGTATTCAGCTTGCTCCACGTCACACGCTAAGCTCGAGAGGGGTAAAGCTTCGCGCCGCCTCCAGCACGCACCCATTTCTAACCCGTTCGTTGTGCAGCGACTTACCCAGCCTCTTCGACTGGACCAACCGGCGCCTGTGCCTGGTCGGTCGGCTCCTCGACCTTGACCGCCTCAAAGCGGTAGGTGGAGCCGACCTCGAGCGGCGAAGACACGGCCAGCGGCACCGTCATGGTCAGCTGGGGCGCCCCGATACTGGCCTCCGGCAGGAACTGCAGGGTGGCCACGCCAGCCTGACTCGCGGACTCGGTACGCTGGTTCAACGTGGCCGCGAAGCTCATGGCGGTCGACGCGCCGCCGGTGCCGCCATCACCTGGTTCAACCTTCACGGCTGTCCAGTTGTAGCGGGCGCCGACCTCCATGGCTGCGGCGGTCGCGGGTGCAGTGGAGAGGGTGAGCTGCTGCGTGCCGATGGCCTGCTGCGGGACGAACTGCAGAATGACCACGCCACGCTGGCCAGCGCTCTCGGTGCGGAGGTTCAATACGGTATCGAAATTCATGTGTACCACCTCTTGGAAAGGATGGGCCGCGCATGCGCCGGCGGCCCTGCAGCGTTACTGCTCGATGGAGACCAGCGACAGGCTCTGCGAAACGTTCTGCGTATCGAAGGAGCCCGACTGGTGGGTAACGGTCCGTTCGCCGTAGTCGGCGACCACTGCCCGGTAGGTACGGCGAGCGGTGCCGTCAGCCTGGTCGTTGAGCGTGTAGGCCCCATTCCAGTACGACTCAGCGCTGTCACTGCCATCGTTCTGGTTGAAGATGTTCACGTCGCCGCCGACCGTGAACTGGGTCCATAGTGTTTCTGCTTGGCCCTCGACCTGGCGGAAGACCTGGATCACCGCATAGTTGGATCCGCCGCCGACGACAAAACCGGTGTTTCCACCTGCCCACTTTGTGCGGCTGATGTTGCGCTGGAAGCTGACCACCACGTTCTTGTTGCGGCCATTGGTATCGAATGGCCCCACCGTGACGGAGTTGCCCACGGTCTGGATGCTGGTGGACTGGAACGCGTTCTTCAGCGCACCGGCGGCGATAGCACCACCCCAGTAGGCATTGCCAAAACGGTCAAACCAGATCGTGGCGATGGCTTTGCTGGCATTGCCGACTCCGACGTTCGGCCCGAAATACAGCATCAAGCCATCAGGCCCGAAGGGCGCACCGATGATTGCCTGGAAGTTTCCGGACCATGCGCGGATACGGCCCTTGGTCATCTCGAAGCCATCGATTCCGCCCGAGCCCAGTACGTTCAGCACATCTGCCAGAAAGTTGATTTCGCTGGTCGTGCCGCTGTTCTTCACCTGCATGCCGCTGACGTTGCCGTTCACGTCGGTCATCAGGTTGATGCTTGCATGGTCCTCCGAACCGCCAGCGGACCAAGGTGACGGCTGGGTCTGATTGTCGGGAACCTGTTCCAACATCGGGCGAACAGCCCACAAGTACGGATCGCCACCGAAGTCCGCGTGAGCCCGGGCACGCCAGCCCATGCGGACGGTGCGCGTGGTCGGTGGTGCGATCTGTGACACGAACTGGCGCGGCATTTCGGCCAACGACGGGCTGCCGCCCAGTGAGTAACCGACTCGCTCAGGGTCGGTCCACTCGCCCACGTTGTTGCCCGCATTGTCATAGAACGCGAGATAGCAGCACGTAGCGCAGCGATGGCCATTCAAGTACACCGATGCGATGTAGCGCTTGCCCGGTTGTGCGGCAATCACATTTTCGTTCGCCACCAGCCCGAAGCGGCTCTGGCCTGCGGGCGGGAAACCCGGGCCACGGAATCCCAAGCTGTTCATTCCCTTGGGCCAGAACCCGGGGTCAAGATAGTTCTTTTCGATTTCCTGATAGAAGCCGTTGTCGTTCCACAGGAAGCCCCACGGCTTGCGCCCGGCTTCGGAGAAAGACGCGTTGGTCAACAGGTTGCCACCGCCCGTAATGTTCGCGGTGACCTTGGCGTCCAGTTCGATGACAGCCGACGCATTGGCCTTGCCTGCGATAGCCGCCTGCGCCTGATTGATCTGCGTCGTGTGCGCGTTGAGCACGCCGTCAGCGGCCTGTACCCACGCGTTGGTGGCCGACAGCCCACTGGCCGTGGCGTCGGCGACCGATCGAGCAGCGGCTGCGGCAGCAGCCGCGTCGGTAGCGGCCTTGTCCGTCACCGCAACCCACGCTGAGCCGTTCCAGCGCTTGGGCGTATTGGCATTGCCCGTCGTGTCGATCCACAGGTTCTGCGTCAGCCGATCCGCCGCCGCCGGCGCGGCCGACTGATACAGCACCTTGCCCTTCGCCCCAGCCGCGTCGGCTGCAGCCTGGGCTGCGGCCTGAGCTGTGCCGGCCTTCGCGTCGGCGGCGCCGGCAGCGGCACTGACCGTGGTAATGGCCTGGCCCTGCGCGGTGACGACGCCATCGATCAGCGTGACCTTGCCGTCGAGCGTGCTGGTAGCTTGCGCCGCCGCCGTGGCCGTCTGCTGAGCGTTGTAGGCCTCGGTCACGTCCATCAGCACGAAGTCATCCCACAGCAGCTGCGTGGCTGACGTGGTAGCGGCTGCACTGTTCAGCTGCAGGACCGCGCGGTTCTTCCCTGCTGCCACCCGCACGTAGCCGCTGATCTTCGTCCACTCAGTTTCAGAAATGGAACTGAGGTTCAACGACTGGAAGTTCGGGTAGGTCTGCAACGCGCCGTTGTCGCTCAGCTGGAAACGCAGCTGGATATTGCCCGCAGCCGGACCAACCCGCTTGACCCACGCTTCGCAGTAGTAAACGCGGTCAGGCTGAACTTCGAAGACCTGGATCTGCGTACTGCGAACATTTGACGCGAAGCTCAGCTGCAGTGCGTTGGCGCCGGTGCGGCCGCCGGCCACGCTGACGGCCCAGGAGTGGATCACCGTGCCGACCGGGCGCAGCTCGAAGCTGCCGTCCACGACCATGTTGCTGCCGGAGCGCAACGCGCGATCCAGATTCACGTTCGCCGCGGCAAGGTCCACCTGCACATTGGAGATCGAGGTTCCCTGAGCGGTAACGGCACCCTCCAGGCTGGTGACCTTCGTGGAGAGGCCGCTGGTGGCGGCCGCATTGGCGGCCAGTCCACTACTGAGCTCGCCCGCCGATGGCGCGTAGCCCGTGGCCACTTCGCCGACTTGGATCTGCACGTTGTCCAGTTCAACCCACTGGTCAACCGTGTTGGCACCGTAGATGCGGATGTAAGTGTTCGCCGATACAGCATCGGCCGGGGCGTCAAACACGAAGACTTTGCGATCCCACGATTCGGTGACAACGAACGGCGCGCCCACTGGGGTGGAGCTATAGCGGATGGTGGCGCCTGCCGCGTCATACCAGCGCAACTGCAGGAACACGCGCGGTCCTGCGGTGCCACGAATGTACACCGACATTGTGTGCTTCTTTCCGCCTTCGATACGCAGCACGCGCACGGCGCTGTTTGAAATGGCTTCGCGATAACCTGCTACCGGCCAGTTGCTCATATTCCAGCGCCAAGCCTTGGTGCTGTTTGGCAACGCCGAGTCCACCAGCGACTGATTGATGAGACCCGCGCCCTGACCGGTGCTGGAATTCGACCAGCCGACGGCATCAACATCCCAGCTGCTGTTACCGATCAGGTTGTCACCGCCGATGTTGCCCAGCTGCGACTGCACAGCGGTCATCGCCGCGCCCTGGGCGCTGATCTGGCCGTCGTGGACGTCCACACGCCCGGTCAGGCTCTGCAGGGCCGCGTTGGACGCCTTGCCCGCCACCTCCTGCTGGGTCTGGGTCAGCGCCGCGCCCTGGGCCGTCACCTGGCCTTTTACGTTGGTCACCTCCGTGGTGAGCGCGGCGGTGGACTGGGCATTGGCCGCAACCCGGGTCTGCAGGTCGCCGATGCTGCCTGGCGTCTGCACCACCACGTCATCGATCAGCACATAGGCGCTGGTGAGCGGACGGATGCTGCCGGCGGCAAAGCGCAGGTAGAGCTGCTGCGGGTTGAAGGTGCTGGGCACGGTCCAGGTGTAGGACCGCGATCCCCACGCGCCGCCGACCGCATTGATCCAGTTCGACCAGCTTTGCACCCACCCAGTCGGGTTCCCCAGGCTGGGAATGAACCCGACGGTGACCGAATCCGTACCTGTAATGTCCTCGCTGCTCTTGGTTCTGAAATTGACCGTGATCGCGTCGCCGGGGTTGATGGTGATCGGCGTCGTGTTCGCCACCCGAATAGACCCTGCGCCGGAGCGCAGCGCCTTCTCCAGCGGGTCCCAACTGAAGCTGCTCCCCGAGCCGGAAGCCGCCCAGCTGGAAGTGTCAACGTCGAATGCGCCATTGGGGATGGCATTGAAGCTGCGCAGCACGCCGTCCAGGCCGCTTTTGACGTTGTTGATCGACAGCGCGTTGGCATTGTCCCGATCAACGCTGGCCTGATCGACCGCAGCGACCGCAGCCTGGCTGGCCACCTGGCCGTTGCCGGCCGGCAGGCGCCCTTCGATGAGGCTGGTGCGCTCGGTGATGATCCGGTCGCCCTCGATCCGCGCCGAGTTCACCTGACCGATCAGGCCTTGCGCTGCAGCCGCGTCGCTGCCGGCGTAGTCGCCGCGCAGCTGCACCGCCAGGGTGTTGCGCTGGGTCGCCTCGGTGGCGTCAGCGGTCTGGCGCGCCAAGGTCTCCTGCTGGACCAGCGCAACGCTGGCGCCGGGCGTCGGGCGGCCGATGGCGATGTAATCGAACAGCAGGTAGGCGGTCGCCGTCTGGTTGCTGGCCAGCGACAGCCGGATCTGCCTGATGGGCGAGGCCCCATTCCACGGCACGTTGTCCACGTCGAAGGTGGCCATGCCGTTGGCGTCGAAGTTCGGCGCCGGGATGGTCACCGACTTGGCGGTGTTCCAGGTGGTGTCCGCGTTGGTGATCCACTGAACCAAGCCGCGCCACGTCGGGGTCCCGACGCGCTGCAGGCGCATCTTGATGAAGCGGTACGCCGCGCCGTCCACCGCCAGCGCCGCCGGCGAGGTGATGTGCGGATTGCTGGCCTGGTTGGCCGGCCGCAGCCAGCCGTCCACGATGGTCGGCGTGCCGTTGCCGGTCCAGCCCTCCACGGTGGTGTCGAAGTACCAGACCTGCTTGCTGTCGAACTGCGTGCCGCTGCCGGCGGCGACCGACGACACCTGCCGGGCCAGCGACTCCACGTCGCTCTGTCGCGCAGTGGTCTCCACCGCGATATCGGCCTTCCATTCCAGCTTCGCGTTGAGCATCGCCTGGATGCGGGCGGCCTCTTCTTCGGCCACGTCCTCGGCCACGGCGACCACCCGGTCCCGGACGCTCTGCACGTCGGCCAGGCGTAGGGCCGATTCGTTGACCAGGTTGACCTGCGCTTGCGCGAAGGCAGCCGCCCGCTCAGCAGCCTCAGCGGCGTCACGCGCAATGCTGTCAGCGCGATCGCGGTCGATCTGCTGCTGCTGCTCGACCTGCTTCTGGATCTGCTCCTCAAGCGAGTCTTCGATACCGCCGATGACCTCGCCCAGGTTCGCCGGCAGGGTCTTGGCCAGCACCTGCATGCCGGTGGACAAGGTGCCAGCGGTGTTGCGCGACCGGCAGGCGAAGGTCCACTCGCCCGCCGGCGGCAGGACAGCCTCGAAGGCAGACGCGTGATAGCCGTCGTCGCCCAGCGGGGTCATTTCATCCCACGCCGGTGCCGCGTGCGTGCCGGCGATGTAGCGGATCTCCACGCCGGCAAAGTTGGCCGACTGGATGGTGCCGCTGAAGAAGCCCCAGGTATAGCGGCGCACGCCGCCGCTCAGCTGCTCCACGTCGAAGATGTCTACCAGCACCGGCGGGGCGTCGGCGCCCCGGGTGGTATAGATGACCGAGGCAGCCACACCCGCATTGCCGTCCGGGCTGTAGGGACGCACGGTGACCGGGTAGGTGCCAGCGCCCGGAATCCGCCACGTCGCGGTGCGGGTGACGGTCCTGGCCACTTCCTCGAGCGCCGCGTTGCCGTCCAGGTCGGAAAGCACCACGGTGTCGCCCACCGGGCCGGTGATGGCGAAGCTGGCCTGCAGCTCGGTGTACTCGGTGTCGCCCTGCACCACCTGGCGCTCGGTGATCTTCAGGTCGCTGGCCACCGGCCGGGTCTGCAGCAGGGATTCATTGGGATCCCGCACGTACTCGCCGGTCTTCACGTACTGCCAGAACTGCGGGCTCTCGGCCACCACTTCGACCGCAGCGCCCTTGAGGTCGCTCTCGGGGCGGATGCTGGTCACGCGCACGCGCAGGCCCGGGGTCTGCTTGAAGTCGTAGATCCACAGCGTGTCCCAGGCCGGGTTCTCTTCCCACGTGCCATTGGGCCGCTGGAAACGCGTGCCGGGCAGGTGGGCATCGGATGGCCAGTCCACGACCACGGAGGCGCTGGTGCCCGCGAAGGGCTGCACGGCCAGCACCCGGTACACGCGCTCGCCCGGGATGCGCACGCCCACGTAGGCATTGCCTTGCGCGGGTGCGGGCACGGGCTCATCGAGGAGCAGACGCACGCGGCCGCCGGAGAGGGTAGCGCCGCGCACCCGGCCGCCGTAACCCCACTGCGTCATGTCGTGCTGCAGGGCCAGCATGGACATGCGGCTGTACGACAGGTGCTCGATATCGGTGCTGTAGCTGATCGCCTTGTACTGGTACAGGCTCTGCGCCAGGTGCCAGCGGGCCAACATCACCGCATGGGCCTCGGTGGTCACGCCTTCGCCTGTCACCTGGGCAGGATTGAGCATCGTGGTGACACCCGGCGCCGGCACGCGGAGGGTCTTGGCCTCCCACGTGGTGCTGTCGAGGTAGGTGTACTCAATCCCGTCGGCGCCGTTGGTCAGTGTGTAATCGACCTGGAAGGCGCCTTTCTTGATCGTGGCCATGTTGACCACGCCCGACAGCGGCTGCTCATCGGCAGCCCAACCAACGGACAGCCGTCCGCGCGGCCAGCTGATCTGCCCGAAGCCTGCAAGGGCAAGCACGTCCAGAACCTGCTGATGGTTGCGGACATCGGTGATCAAGTTGTCGTAGGTGAAGCCGTTCGCGGCGCAGTGGAGCATGAAGGCCTTAAGGCCCTCAATGTCGATCTGCCGCTCCGGCATCGCCATACCCGCGACCAGGTCGCCGTTTGGCGCGTAGATGCCGCGTGCGTAGGCGAGGATCCATGCACCCGGGTTGCTGGTGCGCTGAGTGACCCACTCCGAGCCAGTCCAGACCGAGATAGGCATGGAATGGGCAACGCAACGGATCTCGTCCGGTGCGCCGTTGAGTTGGCCGTTGGCCTGCATCCGGATGCCGATGCGCGGGATGCCCGCATAGCTTGCCGTGTCGCGCTGGACGCTGGTCAGCGTGGTCCAGACGAACGACGCTTCAGCACCCGAGCCGTCGGTGTTGTTGCCGGCCACGCGCACGCGCACGTCGTACTGCCCCTCGGGCACGTCGATCGCATAGCTGGCACGCTGGCTCTTGTTGTTGGTGCCGCGAACGTTGTAGTTGCCGAACACCTGCCAGTTGGCCGTGCCGGCAGCGCGGTACTGGATCTGGATCTGGTCGCTGTTCTGCTTGTCTTTGCCCTTCGTGGACCGGTCCCAGATCTGGAACTCGACGCCCACCATCAAGCGGATGGTGCCGGCGGAGCTGGTGCGCTGCACCCACGCGCTCGGCTGGTGCTTGGGGTCGTTGCTGGTGTCCAGCAAGGTGCCGCCGTCGACAACGTCGGCATTGCTGTACAGCGGGATCTCCGCACTGGGCATGCCAGGGAAGCCGTTGTGCCACACGCGCACGCCGTCGTAAGAGGCAAGCAGCGCATCACCGTTGTACAGGGCCTCGACGCTGTGCACGTTGAGGCCGGGCGTCAGCACGAACGAGAGGAACTGATCATCGCCCTCGTAATGGGTGTAGTAGTTGCTGATCACGTCGGGCGCGATGCGCATCGAGCCGATCAGCAGCCCCAGCGGCTCGTACGGGCGGGGCCGGTTCCGACCGGCTGCGATGGAATACGTCGTGGGCGCAGCTGCGCCCGCCTTGGGCTGCTTCGGCTGCAGCACGCGATTGATCAGGATTGACCCGGCCATGTAGATGCCGGCAGCCGCAGCCGAGCCGAGCCCATTGAGGGCGGCACCGGCACCCCACGTGGCCAAGTTGCCGATACCGAAGGTGAAATACGTCAGAGCGAGGGTGGCGACCAACGCCACAGCAGAACGGCCTACCGCGCCACGGGCTTCGATAACCTGCCCGTGCTTAGGGTAGACATAGGGCCACATGTCGCGCGGCACTGCCTTCCCGCCGATCAGCACTACCCAATCCTGCGCATCAAGGTCCGCCACATGACGGTGGAGGAACGTGCACAGCGATTCGCCAGGCAGCAGGTCCGCCGGCTGGTTGCGCTGGCCGTCAACTAGCACAGGGTGCGGCGTGACAATCAGGCGGCCGCTGGAGGCCGGGCTATCCATCAGACCCATTCGTATATTCCTTCGATGCGCAGGCCAAAGCCCGTCAGGTCGCGGGCGCGATGCAGCACGCTGCAGCGACTGCGCTCGTTGCTGTGCAGGACCCAGCCTTCGTGGTCCAGAAAAAAGAAAACCCCGGCATGGCCGGGGCTGCGCTGTCCGAGATCGAACATCAGGACAAGGTCGCCGTCGTGGGGTGGCCCCTCGCGGGGCTTGGCATACGGCTTGGACAGCTCGCCCAGCTCCGCCTCCCCGCGAGGGCCGCGCGGTCGGCGGCTCGGCATCTCCACCGACCGTCCGAATAGCTCGCGCTGCACCTTCGCCACCAGGTCGGCGCAGTCGAACGTGTCGGGGTCGTAGGGGATGCAGGTGAACTGCTCGACGTCGGTCGCGCGCATCAGAAGATTCCTGGGGACACGTGGGGGTTGAAGCGCAGGCGCACCGCCTGTTGCCGGGTGTAGAAGTCCACCCCACAGCTCGCCCGGGCAGTCTGCGAGTTGACGGATACCGTCATCATCGGCAGGAAGCTTTCCTGCCAGACGAAGTTGGGGTCCTCCCGGTCGGTGATGATCATGCGGCACATGACCAGCTCACCTGGCGCCAGCCGCTCCAGGTCCTCCGTAATGGCGCTGCCCACGTTGCTCAGAACCAGCTGAGCCCGCTGGGCCTGTCCTGGCACGTCATCAGGCATCTTGAAACCGAACTGCACGCCGATGAACAGCACGCCATTGCTGGTCCAGTCCCGGGTGTCGTTGGCAATGCGCAGCGTCTCGACAAAAGACGGGGCACTCACCTCCAGCAGCATCAACGTGCCAGCTGTATCTGTTACGCGCTGGCGCCGCTCAAGGAAAGTGCTCATCGGAGGTACTCCAGCGTCATGGTCCGTTGGGAGAAGTAGAAGCTTGGCGCCTGCGGAGACAAACTGCCGATGTTGCCGCCGACGATCTTCGCCGTGAGGGTCCCTTTCCGAGGGTGCCGGATGGAGAACCACCCGATGCGCTTGATGTCGTTGAAGTACCAGGCCTCGAAGGAATCTGCGTCCTCTGGCGTTTTGAACAGGACAGTTGCCTGGATCTGGAAGATCACGTCCGAGTTGATGATGCTTTCCTTCGGGACGCCGCGCTCCATCTCCACCCGATCAACCGACGGATCGAAGCTCTCTGACAGTCCACTGAAGCGCACCGTGGCATAGCTAGGCCATTCACTCATCCGACTGCCTCCTGCCAACCGTACTTGTTGCGTCCAAGGGATCCGAGATCACCGCCGTCGAGGCTTTCGCCCACGATGTCGATAACCAGTTTCTTCAGCTCACTGCCGTCAGGCATGCGCTCCGTGGTCTGGCGGGTCTGCACCTGGCCGCCTCCGTGGTTGTTGATCTCCACCTTGTAGGACCCACTCCCGCTGGCTGCGCCGCCGGCGGAGGGGGCGGCAGGGATCACCCTGCCGTTGTTGCCCGGGATCAGGTAGTGCTTCCCGTCTTCCTCATACAGCTCTGGATGCCCGAACTCACCGACCTCGTAGAAAGATCCGCGCTGAACGCCGCCGCCGCGCGCGCGGCCGCCGCCGTAGTTGAGGAAGTTGCCGACGTTATTGCCAAAGCCGCCAACGGATCCCGCGCCCGTTCCGTTGCCTGTGTAGGATCCAGCGCCACCGCCGAAGAGGCCGCCGAGTGCGTTGCCGAACAGTCCCAAAGCTGCCTGCTTGGAGGCCATCCGGGCCATGTCGGCGATTACCGAGTTGGCCAGGTCGCTGAAAGACAGCTTGCCGGTCTTGGCCGCGCGCACCCACATGTCCTCCCAGCCCGTCAGCGTATTGCTCACGACCGTGCCCGCCTGCTCCGACGCATTGGTGGCTGAGGCGACGTAGTCCTCCCAGACCCGGGTGACCCCTGTACGCCAGTCGCCGAGCAACGTCATCCGCTGCTGCTGGTAGGAGCGCTCGATACCGAGCGAGCGCTCCAGGCTCGCCTGCAGGGCCAGTTGCTGCTGCTGGTAATCGGCCTGGCTGAGGGCAGTGCTCTTGTCCCGCTGCGCCTTGTCCAGCTTCTCCGTCTCGTCCAGATACTGCCGCTGGATATCCAACTGGCGCTGCAGCATCGCGGTCGCGTCTGCACCGCGCCCCAACCCCATCAGGTCGACCTGCGCCTGCTCCTGGCGCTGCTTCTCCAGCTGCGCGAGGCGCTCCGTCAGCGCAATCGATGCCTGCATGCCGCGCTGCCGCTGTACCTCGGCCTGCCCGGCCGCGTCCGTGGCCTGCAGAGTGGGAATCAAGGCTTCCAGCAGCTTCCGGGTGGAGGCCGTCATCGTATTGGTCTTGTCGTCCAGAAGCTGGCGCGTATGGATCACCAGCCGGTCACTGGCCGTGACCTTGGAACCGCTCTCCGCCAACTGCTCGTTGGCGGTGATCTGCCGCTGGATGTTCGCCAGCAGACTCTGGGCGGCACCGTCATCGGTGTTCTTTCGGCCGATGCCTTCGCTCCGGTTGAACTGCTTGTCGACGTCACCCTGAGCCTTGGCGATCAGGCGCTGCATCGAGCCATCGAAGTGCCTGGCGTCGTTGTCGGCCAGCTTGTTGTACATCTCGATGATCTTGTTCCGCGCCTGAAGCTTCGAGGCCTCGCGGTCCAGGCCCGCGAGGCGTGCGGTGAGTGCCTCCCCCCCTCCCGCCCGCTCTTTCGCTGCCTCGCGCTCCGTAGCGACAACCTCACGATTGTGACGCTGCACGACTTCCAGAACCTTGGCGCCCTCCGACAGCTCGGCTTTCCATGCCGTGAGGTCGGCGATGCGCTGACGCATGTCAGTTTCGCCTACGCGCCCCCTCGAGGCGTCGCCTGGAATGGGGCTTCGCTGCAGATTGCGGAAGAACTCAAGGCTATCCTGCGCATCCTTCAACTGGCTGTCGAGGTCGTTCCGCCCAACGGCTTTCACCGCTTCTAGCGCACCACGGAAGGTCGTCACAACGCCCTTCCATGCAGATTCCACGATCCCGGCGCTTTCGACCATGTTGTTCGCGCGGTCGCGCATCACGTCGTCGAACTGCTCAAGGGCGGACTGTGTTGCCGCATAGTCGCCGCGCTGTTCGCGGACTGCCTCAATGTGGCGGTAGACCTCCGGGGTGAGGAAGTTGTAACGCTCGTTGAGCTTGGCCAGCGCATCAGCACCGCCTGTTGCCAGCGTCTGGATCTCGTTGACGGTTGCACTTACGGCGGTCCCGGTCATCAGTGACAGGTTGGTCGCGGACGCCGCGATCAGCTCCAGGGTCGCACCGCTTGCCTGCCCCTCTCGCGCAAGGGCTCCGAGCGCCGCGCCCACGTCGCTGTAGTTGCCTGCGGCACGCCCCAGCTCCGTCCGCATCGCCATCAGCTCACCAGCCGTGAAGCCGGCGGCGTTGCCGGTTGCGGCCAGGCCGCCCTCCAACTTGCGCAGCTCGAAATACCCCATCGCGGCCACCGCAGCGAAGGCGCCAAGCGATGCCACCGTGCCGCCGATAGCAATGCCAGCCACGCTGAAGAGGCGCCCCGCGATACCGGCCTGATTCCCCAACTGCATGATCTGGTTGCCCGCCATGCCGAAATTGCCCGTCGCCAGGTAGGTCACCAGTTGTGAGAGGTTCCGCTGCGTCTCGGCTGACTGCATGTTCAGCCTGCCGAACGCGTTGGTCAGGCCATCACTGCCGCGTGATGCTGCGAGGGTCTTCTCGCGCACGCCCTCCAGCTGCGACTGGTATTGCTGGAACACCTGCGGCTTGAGCAGGCCGAGGTCACGAGCCTTCGCTAGGCGCTGCTCCTGATCGGCCAGACGGTTCAGTGCCGCGACGGTAGGGTCGATCTGACCGAGCAGCTTCTGCAGGTTCAGCTCCTGCATCTGGGTAGCGCGTGCCGCATCCTTCGCCTGCACCGCAGTGCGGGCCTCGGCCGCCTGCAGCAGCTTCGCTCGCGAGGCTAGCCGCTCCTGCTCACTTCCGGCATTCGCCATCACCATGGCGCGAGAATTGAGCGCGGAAGTGCTCTCCCGAGCGGCTTCGGCCAGCGCTCTATCTGAGACGTTTGCGCCGCGCATGCTTTCGGCATAGGCCACCGCCTGCTGCGCGACGGACCGGAAGCGGGCTTCCTGGGCTGCGATATCGGTCTGCAGCTTCTGGCTGGCGGTAGAGACAGCCGCGGTGTCAGCCGCAGCGGACTTGCCGGCGGCACCGTAGCTCTGGAGCTGCGATGCAGTGCCGCCGAGCTTTCCCTCGAGCCCGCCGAGCGAGGCCAACATCTCCACGTTGGTGCGGTTCAATGCCTGCAGCTCGGCGATGACCGCACCGGTGCCAGTGCCGATACGATCCAACGCGCCGCCGAGGCGGTCGCCGAGCGCGCTGGAAGAACGATCAATGGTGCGCGCCAACGCCTGGTAGTCCTTCTCCAAGCGCTCAGCAGCACCACCGGCCTTGTCAGCGGCCGCCGCGTTGTCGTCCAGAGCCTTGGTGCCCTCCAGCAGCCCGCTGGAATCGACCTTGTACCCAAGCTCCGCGATATCAGCCATCTTCACCTGCTCCCGTTCTGCGCATCAAGCGCCCGTTCCCGGGCTGCCGCTTGGTCCTCCCGCACGGCGGCGAGGTACTTGTCATCCATTGCCATGAGCATCGCGACCTCTTGCGGGAGCAGGTCCAGCTGCAGCAGACGCTGCCAGTCCCCGACGTCGCTGTAGCTCAGCGCCTCAGGACCTGCCCGCCGTCGGGCAGACAGGTCCCAGAACCACTCCCAGACGTGGAGGCCCTCATCGGGAAGGTCCATGTCCGGGGTGGCGATCTCAAAGCGCTCGTTGCGCTGCCGTCGGGTTTCCCCCTGCTCGTCCGCCATGTCATAACGGACGACGGTGTAGGCAGCTTCAGCCAGTCGGCTCGTCAGCGTGGCGAAAGAACTCCGCACGGTCGCCAAGGGCGATATCGACCTGGTCGCTTACCCACGGCAGCTCCTTGAAGAGGCTGCGCAGCCCCTTCTCGCTGAACTCCGGCTTCTCACCGTGGAAGGTCAGCTCGCCCTGCCAGTCCCAGCCGCCTACAGATGCCACGAGCAGGTCGAGGCGTCCGGCCTCCAGCTTCTCAGCCGTGACCTTGCCGCGACCGAGCATGCGCTCGTTCGTCGCCTTGCGGGAGGCTGCCCGGACCTGCGGGTGGCTATCCGGCAGGATGGTGATGACCAGGCCGACCGGTTCGTCGGTGGCCGGGTGCTTGATGTCGATGCGGCGTTCGGCGGCAACGATGGTGGTCAATTCGGTCATGACGTGATCCCTGTGAAATCGATCCGGAGAGAGAACCTCGGGGAAGCCGGCCGGATCAGATCCGGCTTGTCAGGCGGCCGCCCTATCCCCGAGGTGTTCGGTTACGGCGCCGGCACTTCCACCGGCACCTGGTTCAGGGCCAGCGAGTACACGTGCAACACGAAGTCCTCGTTGCGGCCGCCGGGCGTGCGGGGGCCAGTCACCAGGCCGCGCAGGTACTCGACCTCGCCGCTCGGACGCTCGACCTTGAACGCATAGGCGTCCTGCACGTCGGGCTGGCCAGCGGCGCGCATGGCGATCTGGCCCGGGTCGGCCAAGTCGCGTGCCATTTCCACTTCCGGGTCGCCGGCATTCGAGATGCCCTTGCCCTTCAGGGCGACCGCGGTGTCCCAGGTGTCGTAGGTGACGATGTTGGTCGTGATGCCGCGCTCGCCGACATTGCCGACCTTCTTGACCTGGACATAGGTCAGGGCCGCGAACTCGGCTTCGGTGAGGTCCTTGTTCTGGGGAATGACGCAGATGGAAAGCTTGGAACCGCTATTGGTTTGTGCTTCGGGCATGGCCGAGTCTCCTCGCGATGGGCATAAAAAACCCGCCACGGGGCGGGGTGTTGGTGAAACAGAAGAGGCCCGCTTTTCGCGGGCCCCGATGGTATTTGTCTATTCCGAACCGTCGCCTATGTATCGTCCATCCGGACAGAGGATGGGCTTGCCACCCACATACGAACCGTCGGGCGCGAGGGTCGGTCGCCCTGCCACATACGCTCCGTTGGGTGCCAAGCGAGGCGTTCCTCCGACGTATTTTCCATTGGGAGCCAGGCGGATGTTGGGGCCAGAAACATAGGTTCCGTCAGGAGCAAGCCGGGGTGTGCCGAACACGTAGGTTCCGTTGGGAGTGAGTCGAACGCTCATTGCTGCCGCCTCGGGTTGACTGGAATAACCTATTTACCAGATTGCGAGAGCTTTGCGGCCACCAATTGCATCGCCTGCGGCCTGGTGAAGCCGGCTTCTACGTAGGCGAGGAACTCCGACCGCACGAAGGCAGCCTGCTCCCGGTTGAAAGCATCCAGCAAGTGGCGGTTCCGCCGCATGCGATCGACCGCCTCGCGCAACTGCGCCAGCTCGCCCTCAGTGGGCGGGGCGTCACTGCGGACCAGGTGGAGGGCGGGAGGCTTGTGGCTCATGCCCGGATTCTAACCCGACACGAAGCCCTGCCAGGGGATGGTCACCGGATGCATGATCCGCTCGGGATCCTGGATGATCGAGCTGGTCCACGGCTTCCGATACACCCGCACCCCGGCGAAGGCGGTGCCCTTGGCGAAGGCGGCGATGATCTGGTCAGTGATCGTGGTGCCCACGACGATGCCGCCGCCCGGCCGGTAACAGGCCGACAACTGCCCGAACCCCTGCAGCAGAGAGGGGCCGTCGTCGCCTATCCCGTAGTTCTGGGTCTGGTTGGGGAACCACTGCAGCTCCAACCACGCGCCGGTGGCCGGCGGCGTGAGGCCGAGGCCGGGATAGGAGCACGGGAGACCAATAGCGGCAGCGAACTCTCCGACAAGCCCTGCGAAGGCGTCATAGATGGCGGTGTCGCTCATTTGATCCGTTCCTTCACGTCCTTTGCCACCCTGTCGACGGTGAACGCCCAGTTCTGCGCGGCTGAGCGCATGAACCCCTTGCCGGCCTGCGCATAGACCCTGCCGAGACTGTCCTCACCATAGAAGCCGTGCTCCATGCGCAGGGCATAGGCGGCTGTCCAACCCGCCCACACCGACTGCCCCAGCTCGACGCCGGCGAACACCAGCGAAGGATCGCCGCCAGAGCCGTCGGGAGGGCCTGCGGTTGATGCTACTGCCGAGTTGCGAAGGAAGCCGGTGGCCACGGGCATCTTGCCGCCCTCGCCCTCCGGCGTGCTCGCATCCTCCATCACCGCCTGCGCCGACTCACGGAAGATCGCCAACTGGCGCTGCTTGGCCTTCTCTGCGAAGGCCTTCACCTGGTCACCGAACTTGTTGGCCACGCAGCACCTCCGCCGTCATGTCGATCCGGTATTGCTTCATGCAGCGGCAGCCGATCGTCTCTTCCGCACCTGCACCGAGCGAGCTGTCGCCGGGGTAATTCATCTGGGCGCCGCTCGGCGTCACGAATGGCTCGCCGAACCGGCGCCGCTGGCCGTTCATCGCCGCGTGGCTGTGCCTTGTTTGGCGGTCACCGGTAGCCGACCAGGTGCAGGTGACGTTCTCAGGGGCCAGCTTCCCAGCCTCAATCTGCTGCCGGTACGACTCCTCCCGGCCAGCGTTCATCGCTGTGATCGACTCCGTACGCGCGATCATCTCGCCGCGCAGGGCCAGCAGCCGGTCCGCGTAGCGCCCCGCGATCTTCTCGATGTCGGCCTGCGACACGGGCTTGCCGGCCGCGATGGCGCGCTTGACGATGCCGTCCAGGCGCTTGTCACGACGCTTGCGT
This sequence comes from Stenotrophomonas lacuserhaii, assembly GCF_014836545.1. Classification (GTDB taxonomy): domain Bacteria; phylum Pseudomonadota; class Gammaproteobacteria; order Xanthomonadales; family Xanthomonadaceae; genus Stenotrophomonas; species Stenotrophomonas lacuserhaii. The sequence goes on along the minus strand of NZ_JACSQS010000001.1, from coordinate 130,331 downwards.
CCGAAGTAGGCCGCCATCTGATTGGGGTCGCCGCTGGCCAGCTGCGCGCGCACGTTGGCTACGAACTGGCCCTGCTGAGCCGTGAGGCCCACGAGACCGCCAGCCCGGCGCCCACTCTCGCCGACCCTTCCCACCAGGTCCAGAGCGGTCTGGCGGGGATTGCGCCCCACGGCCATGCCCTGCTGCAGCGCGCCCCGCACCAGCGTCCGCTGGTCCTCGATGATGCCGGTGATCAGCTGCGACGAGTTGTCTCGTAGCCAGCCCTCGGCGGCTGGGTTGCGCAGGTCGAACGATGGCCGGAGCGCCGGCGATGGGGACCGGGGGCGATACCGCCCGGTGATGATCGGGTCCAGCGACAGACGAAGCGGCGGCATCTCGCCGAGCCCTGCATCAGCACCAGCGACGAAGGCCTGCCGGATCGCCTCTGAGAGCGGCGAGAAGCGCGCCGCGTCCAGACCCAGCGCTTCGAGCACCGTATCGACCTGGCCAGCACGCAGCAGGTCCGCCACCAGATCCAGCGGCGCCTGCCGTTGCACCTCGATCAGAGCCTGCACGAAGGCACGGCGGATGGCCGGCTCCAGCCGGATGGCAAGCCTTTCGATCTCGCGGGAGGATAGGCTGGCCATCAGCGACGGGCGTGGAACTCGTAGAGAAGGACCTGCCCACCGGGAGAGAGCGGCTGCAGGTCAATGAAGTTGTAGGGCACACCGCCCAGCAGGATCCGGTCGTCCTTGACCGGCTCGATGTCGATTGCCGTGGAGATCAGGCCCAACTTGTCGCCCTTCAGCACCAGCGTGCCGTCGCGGTCGGTGAGGCTGTATTCCAGCTCCACCACCGTGCAGTCGTGACTGGTGGGCTGGCCAGGCTGGGGGTTGTGCGGAGGCCCGGTGGGCACGCCGTTGCGCTGCAACTGCGTCAGGTAGCCGAACTCGGCAATCATCTCGGCCGCCACGTCCCGCATTTCGTCGTAGAAGTCGCTCATACGACCCTCACGGCCGGCATCGACCTTGGCGCGCGCAGAAGGGCCGCGAGGATCTCGTCAACGACCGTGATCACCGGTCGCGTCGGAACGCCACCATCAGCGGCCTTGTCGCTGTAGGCGACCTCGATGGGCCCCACTTTCTTGCGGATGGCCAGCGAGCTGGCGACGAAGTCGGGCGAAAGACTGCCCGGCTTCGCCAGTTCGCGCAGCGCAGCCTCATAGGTAGCCTGCAGGATCTCGACAGGCACCTCATCCGCCGGGATGCGGGCGCCTTCGTTGTCGATCGCACCGGTGCGGGGCCACTCGTTGGGCTGGCCCCGTCCCGCAGTACGCACGCCGGGGAACATCGATGCCCAGCGGCCGGAAGGCAGCAGGACCCGGTAACGACCGTCGATGTAGTCCGTGGCGCGGTTCAGCGCTGCGGTGCGCGCGCCGTCATCACCCGCGCCCCAAGCGGCGTTGCCGCGCGCCTGATGGTAGGTGTCCGCCCCTTCCAGCGTGCCGTACATGGTCAGCCCTCGCTCTTCTTCTGCGCCTCGGCGATGGCTTCCTGCAGCTTGCCGATGCCCCAGTGCGAGCCGACGCCGGCGACGCCCAGTTCTTTGGCACGCGCGACCAGCACCGCCTTGTCGGTGACCGGATCCGGCGCGGCGCCGCCATCCGGACCAATAGCACCGCCCGTGCTCGCAGCACCCGCCGCAGCAAGGGCTGCATCGGCACGCGTCCTCGCCTCGACCTCGGCACTGGCCAAGGCTTCCGAGCGCAGCTGCTCAATCGCGTCGGCCAGCTTGGCCTCGCGCAGCGTGTCGTCCAGCTCGTTCCAGCCTTCGATGGACAGGCCGGAAGCGGTATGTGCACATCGGACTACGTCGCCCAGCGACACGGAGACGTCGTCAACCAGATCGATGCGTACGGGCAGCACGTTGGAACCCAGCAGACTAGGTGCCTGCGGCGCGGAAGCACTGGCATCCCCGCCGAGGGTCAGGATCTTCGCCCTGATCCAACCCTGCACCACGGTGTTTTTCTTCAGCTGCTCCCAGTTGGCGACCGTCTCTTCAACGCCCGGCGCCAGCACAGTGCCGTCAGGCAGCCCGAGCGGGCCCCTGTGATTGTTGGTGATCTTCATGCTTCGCTCCGGTGAGGCCCCGGCTATCTGCCGGGGCCGTTTGGATCAGATGCCGTCCAGGTAGACGACTTCCTTCGGCAGGCGCACGTCCAGGCCACCCAGGCGCATCACGCCCGGGATGTCCCAGCGCAGCGGGCCGCTCTGCCAGGCCGGCAGGAAGCGGTGCGGCATCGGCATGTGCAGCTTCAGCACCTCCGGATCCTTGCGGTAAGCGACCAAGCGAGTGGTGCCGCCGACACCTGCGGTGTCCAAGCCACGCACGCCGCGCACAGTGAGCTGCTGGCCGGTCTGCACGGTGTACAGGTTGTTGGCCAGATACCACTGCATCACGGTCATGTCGCTGTTCTCGCTCATCTTGCGAGTGGCGAGCAGATTGAAGCGGGACCACGGCAGCAGGAGCATGTCGGCGATGGACGCTGTGTTGGTGCCGTTGAAGACGTTCAGCAGCGCCTGGTTGAGCACGCCCACGATCAGGTTCGTGTCGGTTTCGACCGTCCAATTGCCGGTCTGCGCGGCAACCGGAATCACGCCCGCCGCGTTGTACAGCCCGGTGAAGCCCTTGTCGGCGTCGCCCTGCAGTGCAACGCGGTCGACCATCTCTTCAGATGCCCGGCGCGCCGCGTTGGCGTCGTCACTTTGCAAGTTGATGCCCAGAAGCTGCGCCCGGCCGATCTCTTCCCAGCCGTAGCCGTAGCCGATACCAGCGGTGTGCACGCCAGTCTGGTGCTGCGCACGGTTGGTGCCGGCCTTCGGGATGTCGTCCGCGTTGCCGTTGATCCAGCCGGCCTTGCCGTACTGGTCGGACGAGAAGTAGGTCACCGAGGTGGCGAACTCGCTGCCGGAGGTGTCGACCGGAATCAGGTCTCGGTACTGCACCGACGGGTAGCGGGTACGGTAGACGCCCGGTTCGATGATCGATGCCTGGGCGATGACGAAGCCGAGGGCGGCCTGCGCATCGAACAGGTGCAGGGATTGTCCATTCATTGGTTTTGGCTCCTTAGCCGAGACGGACGACGGCCAGCTGGCCGGCGGCGGTGGTGCTGGTGTCCCAGCGGGCGCCGGAAATGGCGGTGTTGTCAGCCTCGGCGTTGGTGAACGCCCCGGCGTCGGTGAGGTAGACGCCGTCGCCGGCATCGACAGCCACCGCAGCTACGACCCACACGTCGCCCTTCGTACGGATGCGCGCCGATTCACCGACGCCGAAAGCATCGATCGCGCGGCCCGTCACCTGGCCTGCGGTAACGCTGAGCCCGGACGCAGAGCGATCCAGCAGCGCGATGCCGACGAAGTTCCCGCCGGCGAAGGGCTTCGCGCTCTTGTCCGTGGCGCCCTGCTCCACCGCCTTGCCGAAGGCGACGGCCGCGCCTTCGATGGTGCGTGAGATTTCGGTCGCCGGCAGCATAGTCGCCGGCGCGCCGGCAATGGCGGCCGGCTGGGTGTCGAGGTAGGTGTTCTGCAGTGCCATGGCTTAGGCCTCCTTGTGGCCGGCGGTGCGGTAATCGAGCCCGGCAACCGAAGCTGCCCAGCCGTTGTCATTGACCGGGGTGCGCTGGACGGCGCCGTCGCGCATCGCCTGCGCCACCGGGTCGCGCGGCTTGGCGCTGTCGGCCAGGATGTCGAAGCGCGCCTCGATGTAGGCATCCGGCTTGCCTGCGATGGCGGCATCGCCCAGCTTGGCGACCACGGCAGCCTTGCGGACTTCGGCATCGGTCTTGCCGCTGTAGTCGGCGTCGTGGATGGCCTTGGCCTTGCCAATCAGGTCGCCGCGCTGCTGCACACGCTGATCCAGCGCCGCGTCGCTCAGCACCTGGGCCTTCAGGGAATCGATCTCGGCATCGCGCTTGGCGATCTCGGAATCCTTGACCGCGATGGCCGTCTGGTGGGTGTGGTCAGCGGACGCCTGCGCGGTCTGCGCGTCCTTCAGCTGCGCCTGCAGCTTGCCGATGGCCTGTGCGCCGGCGTCGTTGGTCACGACGGACAGCCCATCGACCAGGATGGTCTTGTCGCTCATGGTTGGTTCCTTCTGGTGGTGATGGGGGCCGGGATCCGGAGCACCAGGGGCGCCCCCGTCCCCGATGCGAAGCTGTGCGCCGCCACGGGCCTTGTCGACCAGAGCGAGGTGGTTCATGCGGAGGTTCGTCTGCACCGCGTCGTAGGGCTGGCCCTCGGGCGTGACGCCATCGCGGAAGACGATCTCGGCGGTGTAGCCCATGGACAGCTCGCGCTTGCCCGATTCGTAGGCCTTGATGGCCGCGCCATCCATCAGCACCAGCGGCACCCGGACGAACTCGCCGTCACGGACCACCTCGCCGCCGGTCTGGCCAGCCGACACTGCCTTCCAGGTGTTCGCATCGACCATGTGCGCCGGGTGATCGACCGTTGCGGGCCGATACGCGTAACTGGTCATCGCATCCTGCGAGAAGACCTCTTCCGGCGGCCGATACAGCCTGACGATGGGCATGTCGGGCTTTCCCAGCTCGCTGCCGAGGTAGTCCTGCACGCCAGTGCGGGCCACCTTGACGTCGGCCACGAGGTAGCCGTCTGCGGTGCGGCGTGGAGCCGACACCGAGACGCGGTCAGTAAGGAACATGGTTCAGTCCTCGCGAAGCTCTTCGAAGATCTCCGGCCCGAGCACAATGCGGCCCCGGTACGGCTCGACCTTGGAGAGGTCAATGGGAGCCTTCGTCAGGCTGATGTGCGGCGTGTAGTCCTCGAAGTCGTGAGACCCACCCGCGCGGATGATGCTTTCGTGGCGCCAGACCAGCTGGGAGGAAGCGAACAGGATCACCGCCGACATGCCACCCAGCGGCTCGACTGCGCGCGGACCACCTTCGGGGATGACGAGCTCATCCCTGCCGTCCGAGCACCAGTCATTGGCGTTACCCGCCTTGATCCAGTCGAATGCCTGGCTGGAGTGGACGATGGTGACGTGCAGGTCGTCGCGGAGGTCTGTGATGCCCTGCCCCTTCGCCCAGGCTGCGATCTCGCTGACGTTCTGAACGTCGCGGCGGACATACAGCGAGCGCGGTGCCGCATCGACAACCGGCGTGGCTGCTGCCCCCCTCTCTTCGTCGTCGTCCGGATCGTCGCCTTCGGGCGCCGACAGCGCGTACTCGGCCATTTCCGATTCCAGACCGGGCGCCACGCCCGCCTCGGTGAGCATGTTCACTGCCACCGTGGTCATCACATCGTCGGGGATCAGCTTCGTCTCCGCAACGATCTTGATGCTCTCGGCGGTGGTCTTGCCGATGTCGGCCCGCTCCTTGTCGGTGGTCTGCCACAGGCTGCGCCAGTTGTAGAACACCTCTTCCGGACGGGTGCCGAGCGCGGAGCGGATCAGGCATTCATCCAAGACCTGCAGAGCGGGGCTCAGCACCAGCTCTTGGCCCGAGCTGATCCGGTCGTAGTAGTTGCGCAGGTCGCTCTCGCCGGTGGCGTTGAGGCCCCCAGGTGACTGGCTCATCAGGCGGGTCATCGGGATATCGGCTGCGCCCGACGCCATCTGCATGAAGGACATCAGCACGTCCGTCAGGCCGCCGAACTGGAGCTGCTTCTGCTCGTACTCTTCGGCGGCATCCATGATCAGGGTGCCGTTGATGCCCTTCGCCATCATGGCCAGCTGCAGGCGCTGCAGCATCTGCTGCTCGAACTCCGGATCTGCGAGCTTCTCCATGAAGTCCGGGATCTTGATGACGTCGACCTTGGCCTCGAACACCATGGACGCGATGTTCGCGGTGGTGGCATCAGCGTCCTTGAGGGCGCGACTGATCGCCATCAGCACCGAATCGCCCCAGCCGTCACCCGCGTCCAGCTCGGGGTCTGGCTTGGGCGCACCGTGGAAGATCACCAAGCGCGAGGGATGGATGCGAAGCTGGCCAGCGGTGCCGCTGTTCAGGTTGTAGAAGGCCGGGCGGCCGTAGCCGGGCGACTCGGGGTCGCGATCAAGCTCGCCGCCCTGCAGCACACGTTTGGACAGCACGTTGATGTGGCGAATGCCGCCCTTGCCGATTGTCTCTGGCCTCAGCGGCTGCATCGGATCGGAGTTGCCGGTGCCGATATACAGCGCCGCCCCGCCCACCAGTCGCGCCCGGATCATCGCGTCGAGGGTCTTCTGCTGCACCCCGAGGCGCTTTTCCTCCGCTTCGATCGCGCTGATCTGCTTCTGGTCGGCGCTCCATCCCCGCCACTTCCGGCAGCTGTCCATAGCTGGGATATCGATCACCTTGCGAGCCAGCCAGGTGCCGCGGTAAGCGTTGTTGGCGTCCTGCTCATTGAGCACCGGGAGGCCATACGCAGTGGCAGCGGACTTGTCACGCTGCGTGCCCAGGTTGGCGACCAGGTTGACCAGCCCGTCTTTGATTTGTGCGAGCTTGCCCATCAGAGCGCGTTCCCCAAGTTGTAGTTGCTACCGCCCATGGCGTTGAATGCGCGTGCGCATCCGTCCACCTGGTCGTCGTTGTTGCCGTTGGGGAACATGCGGAACTCGTCCAGCAGCTTCTCGTTCCATTCGGCGCGGAGCATGCGGACGTTGCCGACGTTGATCTGCGCAGCCAACGGCGAAGCACGAGTAACCTTGTCGCCCGTTTCGGTGGTGAACGCGAAAGGCACCCCGACCAGCTTCTTGCCCAGGTACGCGGCTTGCGCCTTGCCTGCCTGACCCGGATCCTGCGGCAGCGACTGCTTGCAGCGGTCGGCCTTGGCCGTGTTCACCACCAGCTTCTCGACCTCGTCCGGCCCGCCCCGCTCGCGGGCAACGTGCACGATGTAGATGATCCCGTCCCTGTCACGCGCCAGCTTTGCCCCGACAGTCCAGTCGCCGGCGTCCTTGGTGGCCGCCAGATCCCACCCGCGCAGCATGCGCAGGCCGGTTGGCAGGGCATCCACGATCTCGATCCTGCCGGCCTTGATGATGCCGCCGGCGAGTGGCGAGGGCCGCTGCTGGTACTGCCCTGCGAAGACGTAAGGCATGGCCTCCTGCATGCGCAGAAGGTCTTTGACGCTGTGCTTTTCCGGCCAGAGCGCTTCGCCCTCTTCGGAGAGGGCCTCGAAGCAGACGTGCTCCCAGACCTCACCGTTACCGCCTGGCGCTGGAGGCTGCCCGGGCTTCCTGCCAAGCAGCCACCCGGCGAGGTCACCCTCGTGCAGCCGCTGCATGATGACGATGATCGGGGTGTCGGCGCTGTTCACGCGTGACTGCAGGGTGTTGTTGAACCAATCAAGGACCCCGCCACGGACCTTGTCGCTGCCCGCCTCGTCCGGCTTGTGCGGGTCATCGATGATGATGGCGCCACCGAAGCCTGGGCGGGCCTTGCCTGCGCCGAAGCCAGTGACGGTGCCGCCGGCGCCGGTGGCATACACCACCCCGCCCTTCGTGGTCCGCCAGTCGCCCTTCGCGCTGCTGTCCTTGCGCAGCTCCAGCTCGGGGAATATCTCCCGGTAGACCTCGTGCTGTACCAGCTCGCGGGCATTGGAGCTGTTGTTCAGCGCCAGTGGCGCGGCGTAGCTGATGTGGATGAACTCGGAATCCGGCACCTTGCCCAGGCACCACGCAATCCAGTTCACCACCGCCAGCTCGGTCTTGGAGTACCGGGGCGGCAGGTTGATCACCAGGCGCTTGCACTCGCCGCGGTAGACGCGGTTGAGCGCGGCACACAGCTGGGCGTGGTGCTTTGCCTTCATCCATGGGAAGTTCTTCTTCCGTAGGAAGGTGTAGCGGCTGAAGAAGTAGAAGTCCTCGCGCGCCAGTTCCGCAGCGACCACCTTCTGTTCGGCGGTCAGCTCTGTCACGTCACACGTCCTCCATAAGCCCCCGCGCCACGTCACGGAACCGGCCCGGCGTCATGTCCGCGCTCTGGATGGGTGCTCCGTTCGGGCCGCTGTGCTCCAGCTGCTGCTTGTTGGTGTAGGCCCCGCCTGTTTCCTTGGCCGCCTGCTCCATGAGCTGAGCGGCCAGTGCCATGTTCTTGATGCTCTCGGCTCGCACAGCCATGCGGTGCAGCGCACGCAGCCGGTAGGCCTTGTTGGCGATGGGGATGTCCGCCGTCTCGGTCTTGAAGCGCTCCCGGGTCTCGTTGAACAGGTCCACCCAGCGCTTCGCCAGCTTCTGGCCAGCCTTCTTCGTGGGGTCGTGGCCTTCCACCACCTGGCGGGACACCGCCTGCCCGTACTCGCTCTTGACGGCGTCCACGACCTGCGTGGGGGTGTCAAAGCACGCCAGCTGCTGGACGATGAACGTCTTGATGTCGGGACTGAGGGCGGGCATTGGCTGGGAACCTTGTCAGGCCCAGTCAGGTCAGGCGGCCCTGAGCAGGCACGTCCCACAGGACCGGGCAATATCGAGTCTGGCCACCTCAGGCGGCCCCTTGGCTGCGTCAATGAGGCGCTGGACCTCTGCCCCTGCCCCATATCGTCGGACCACTCCCACGAACTCTTCAACGTCGTGGGCGCGCATGATGAGCGCAGCTTTTCCGTCCCGCCTGAACTTCGGGGCTCCGTACTGATCGGTCTCTTGGGCCACGTGGTACAGCTCGTGCTCCACCAGCGCGCAGAACTCGGTGTCGCTGCACTGGGAGCAGTAGTCAGCGGCCAGGGTGATCACCACCTCGGGCACACGGCCGAACCAGTCCACCATCTGGCGCTCCATGCGGGCCTTCTGCCACCCACCTGCCCGGAAGGCGACCAGCTCAGCCTGCCCCACCACCGTTCTACCCTGCTTGGTGAAGCAGCTGCCCGCCCAGAGGATGCCCACGTCGGCGCCCTGCAGGTGGAGGTGATCGGGGTTGTGGAGGCTGCCATCCTCGGACAGCACCTCTGCCTCGATCCACTGCCAGACGTCGGGAGCAGGCCGAAACCGCATGGCCATGTCTTCCAGGTCGATGTCGTGCAGCACACTTGGCGGCTGGGGTCTGCCCATGGGCTACCATCTCCGGACATCACAAGGAGCACAACGATGCAGTGGGGACCCGCCGAGCAGCAGGCAATCATCATGGATGTCGCCAACGGTCACGCCGTCGATCAAGCGAAACTGGACTGGGCCGTTCGCTTGGGATACGTGATCATGAATGACGAGGAGCCGGAGGTAACGGACGAAGGCTGGGATTTCTTCCACGCCGGATAGGAGATCAGGGGACAGGCTTGCCTTGAACCTGCTCCACCCCGTCCAGTTGGGCCTCGTACTGGAGCAGGCAGCGCTTGCGACCGTTGCTCACTGAGAACACCGCTGATGGGCTGCCGTCCCGCAGCCAGCTGCACCGCTTGGTCAGCTCCGGAGCGATCGGCACATACGTGGCAACCGGCACACTGACTACCACAGGCGCCGGCGGGTTCGGCTTGTGCGCTTCGGAGGCGCAGGCGGCGAGGCTGCCCAACAGGGCGATGATCACGATCCGCATCTCAGTACCCCTTGAGGGCTGGGCAGGCAGAGTCCAGCAGCTCAAGGGCTGCCTGGCATGTGTCGGGGCGCTCCTCGTACCGCTCGCGCCAGGTGGAGGCGTCCTTCTCAGATGCCTCGATCTTTCCAGCCAGCTCGTTCAGCGCCTGCGCGCTCTCCGCCCTGAGGCGCTCAAGCTTCTCGGCTTCCGCCCGCAGGGTGCTGGCCACCTCGGCAAGCCTGGCATCCCTTGCGTCTACGTCGGCCTGCAGGCGGTCGGCGTCGGCACGCCAGTCGGCCTTGACCTTGACCACCTGCGCGCTGAGCTCTTGGATCCGTTGCTCCCGCTCGTAGGCGGTCAAGCCGGACACGAGACAACCGAACGCCAGCACCGCGCAGAAGACCTTGACGAGGCTGCCGGGCTTCCTCAGCCACCGGACGGTGCCGGTAAGCCAACCGACAATGAGGCCCCAGAGGGCGGAGAGCAGTTGCAGAACGCTGTTCATGGGGACGTGCCTCCATTTGCGCCAGTCGCCCGCTCTACCAGCTTGAGGTAGCTCGGCAGCAGGCGGCGGATGACGACTCCGGAGATGCCTGCCAGCGGCAGCTGGGGCGCGCCGGCGAGTGAGGGGAACCAAAAGCCCGCGACAGCGATGACCCAGGCAGCGAGGATTGCGTAAGCGATCACCGCGACGGCCAAGGCCAGCAGGCGGGTGCCGCTCTGGATCCATCGGCGCCCGCGCGGTCGGGCTGCATCGGCAGAGACCCGCTCTGCGTCCTTCTCCGGCAGCAGCAGCACGCCGATGAGGGCACCGGCGATGGCTACCAGCAGCACCGACTGAGGTACGCCGAGGATGACCCGTTCGGCCTGCCGCAGGGCGTCAGCCGTCGCCGGGCCCACCACCGCCGCGGTGAAGGTGCCGACGACGGTCTTGAGAGTGCTCACGGGTTCAGTCATCGGCCTACCAACCTTGCGTATCCGGCCTTAGCCAGCTTCAGCTTCTGCTTGCGGTCGTCCAGGCCGTTCGGCATGGCCTTGCTCGTGGGGGAGCCGAGGTTCACAGCGCGGCTCACCGCCAGAACGTCGTCCCGGTCAGCGACGGCGTTGATCCTGTCGCGGCTCCAGAAGTAGCCGGCCGCCAGTGCAGCGTCGGGCAACGAGGCGAGCATGTCCGGATCACGGACGGCGCGGTCATCACCGTAGATCGCCTGGCTGTACTTCTCGTAGTTGTCGCGGCCGGTGAGCTGGATGCCGCCTCGGCCCCGGAAGCGGAAGCCATCCCCAGGCTGCGTGTTACCCAAATCCCTGCGGCCTTCGTACCGGCTCTGCGCGGGCGTCGGCCCCCACAGTTCCTTGAGCCAGCGACCCGTGCCGCTCTCGTGCGCTACCTGCGCCAGGAAGTGGCAGACGCGAAGCTCGGTGTTTATGCCGAAGCGATGGCAGGCCTGTTCGAGGGCCAGCGCCAATGCCGGCGAGAACCCCATCCCGGCGGCGACTGTTTCGATGCTCACCATGGTGCCCCTGTACTGGTAGCAGCGGCCCGATTCGAACGGGCGACCTCCGGGTTATGAGCCCGGCGAGATGCCGCTTCTCCACGCTGCAATGGGTGCCCGCCCCGCTGCCGGCTGGGCACGAGGGTTGATCCGGTGTGGGGATGCGGGCGTAGCTGGAGCGGGCCATGGGAATCGAACCCATGTGGTCAGCTTGGAAGGCTGATGCCTGAGCCACTCGGCCAGGCCCGCACAAGAAAAAGCCCCGCTCGATGGCGGGGCTGATGAGTTTGGCCGGCGGCCAAGTCTCGCGATGATGTGGATTCTGCAGGTCAAAGCATGGACCCAGCAACACCACATTTTCAGAGCCTATGCAGCGCGTGCCTCGGGTACGTAATCGGAGTTGCTCAGTGCGCGGGAAAAGTTGCGCGCTGCCACTTCGCCCGCCTGATGCAGCTCCGACAGCAACCATTCGAACACCGGCCTCCAGCGCTTCGGGTACGCCGAGGGATCGCACCCCATTGCGAGAGCCCGACGACGGTCGGGCAGAGGCTCCATGCCGGTGCACTTGCAGGCCGCGCAGCCCTTGTCTTCGACGATGCCAGCGCCGCGGCACGCCTCGCACCGGTTGCCGCTGGCCAGCTCCTGCACCACGGCGTCGACCATTCGGCTCAGGTGCTGGTAGGTGTTGCGCGGCCAAGCGGCGGCGCGCGCCTGGTCGACGGCAACCTTGCGCTGTTGCAGAGCGCGACGCTGCGCGTCCGACATCCCGCGCCGTCCCAGCAACACGATGGCCTGCACGAACTCCAGGTCGGCCTCCGCATCGGCCAGCGCTCGCGCGCGGCGGGTAAACTCTGGCCGGACGATGGCCAGCACCGCCTCAGTTAGCTTCGGCCGGTGCCGCAGGGCTCCATCGGGCAGGTACACCGCTTCCATCACCTCGCGGCCCAAGCCGGCCGGGACCATGCCGAGCGCGGCGGCGATATCGGACGTCGTCAGGCTGGGCGCGCCTCCGCCCTGCCCCACGTCAAAGCGCACGGTCTGTGGGTTCAGGCGGGCCAGCATCTCGCGGCGGTCAGCCATGGGTGTTCTCTCCTGGGGTACTGCTGGTGGTAGGAATGCCGCGCGCTTCCGCAAGGGTGGCGCGCCAGCGATATGCGGTGGCTCGGTGCATGCCGAAGTCGTCCATTAGCTCCTGGACGGTGGGGAGGCGGCGCCGGTACTTGTCAGCAACCCGGCAGGCGATCAGCAGGCCCACGCGAACTGAGTGCCGAGGTCCTCCGATCTCCTCGCTGTAGCGCGGTGTGGTCATGGCAGCAGCCGCTCGATCTCGATGACGCAGCCCGGCGCATCGAGCGCGTCCACGCCCTCGCCCGGGTAGCGCTTCGAGGCTGTGCACTCCACCACCCTGGCGTCATCGCGCCAGACGCCCGCGTCGGTGATGGCGTCCTCGGTGGAACGCACCAGCTTCGACAGATCGGGCAGCTTGCTCGGCAAGGTTACGCGGCGCTTCGGGGCGCTGGTCGGCTTGGGCAGGGTGAAGGTCATCCGGACGCAAAGGGGCTCATCCAGCAGCGCGAGGCCCAACTGCGCTCGCACCTGCTCCGCCGCAGCTTTGACGTCCTGCCTCCACGGCCTGACCTTTTTCGATGACTCGGCCAGAATCGCCCGGCCGCTCTTGGCCAGCCCCTTGAACGACTTGCTCCCCTGCGGCGCCGGCGACCCGTAGACCACAATCCGGATGCTCATGCAGCCACCTGGATCGCGCCCATCTGCCACAGGGCCAGCATCGTGCGCTCATGGCCGCGCTGCCAGATCTCGGCCTTCTCCTCGCGGGTGAAGCGCCGCCCTTGGTCCAGCTCGCGGTGGCATGCCCTGCAGCCCGCCGCCACGAAGCAGTCGTGCGCCTTGAGCGCGCCGCCCTTGCCGTGCCGGCTCTGGTTGCTGTGCGCAGGCTCGCCGAAGCCGCCCTCGCAGCAGCGCTCGATCTGCAGGGTGCACTCGACGTGGTACACCGCATCGAGCAACGCGCGATCACGGTAATTAGCGTGCATCCCAGCCGCCCCTTTGGTGCACGCAGGCACTTTCCTCTCTCCTCAGATAATGAGATAACTTATTTTCCATTGACTCACGACCATGATGGTCAGCAAAAACATGCCTATCACTCACGTCGCAGACTGTCCTCACTGTCTCGCAAACAAAATCGGCATGACCTTCGTTGCCGCATCGAGGAGCAGCCCACATTTGGTCACGGGAATATTTGCCTGTAACGGATGCCGGGACATTACTTGCGTTCGAATCTACGAGGGCAATAACGACAGCGCCCCATTGTTTAAGGACAACGGCACCCTTGAGGAAGTCGTTGGTTATTACAATCTTGCAGTAGTCAATTCGTACCCCGAGAGAGAACAACATACGGCGCCTCACTTCACATCGAAAACTGTCGAGAGGACGTACCTTCAAGGGATCGACAATGCGAGACGAAAGCAAAACGACGCGGCGGCGGCAATGTTCAGAAAGGCGCTCGACGTTGCGACGTGCGAACTTGATGAAAACTTGCAAAAGCTGTCGCTCGCTTCCCGGATCAACGCCCTCTTTGATGCAGGACGACTTACCGAAGACCTTAAGGACTGGGCTCACGCGATTCGACTGGACGGAAATAAGGGCGCCCATGGCGCGACAGAATTGACGGACGAAGAAATCGCGCAGCTGGAAAGTTTTACCGAGCTCTTCCTTATCTACACGTTCACGCTTCCTGCGCAAGTCGCGTTGAAGAAAATGGCGTCTGAAGGCGCCAAGTGACGTTTGAAAAGAAACAGTCACGCGGCCTCCGCGAAGTCACTCGGGTTGTGGCCCAGCCCAAGCAGCACCGTGTCAGACCAGCGCACCGGCCGCGCGCGTATGCCCTGCTCCTCCGGGTGGTCGCCGATGTGCACCAGCACGGTGATGGCGTCGCAGGCGAGCGACTTAGTCAGCTTCATGCTGGATCCGCCCAGCATGATGTGACCAGGGGCGCCTTGCCCCCTGTCAATCGCCGGCATCAGGCGCCAGCCCAGCATCGTGCCGGCTACCATGTGCCGCCAGTCGTCCTTCGTGAGGCGCTGGCCGTGCCAGGACAGGCCGGCGGCAAGATCACCGCAGATGGCGTTGAGCATGCGCTGCTGCTTGGTCGTCATCATCCCCTCGCCGCGGTCCTGCCAGTCCTCTGGTTTGAGCGCGCTCATTCCGCCACTTCCTGAACGACTGAATAGTCGATGTCCGACCAGGACCACAGCGGCTGCCCGGGATCGTCACGGGTGAAGGTCCCGCGCAGAAGTGATCTCGGACGCCCATGACCACGGTATTTGATCGTGGCGCCATCCAGATAGGCCTGCATCACCCTCACCTTCCCAGCCGTCGTGCTGGTGTCGATCTTTTCCAGGCTCATGCCGCCACTCCCAGTTTCATCTCGTAATCCCGCTGATCCCAGCCGGCCTCCCATTCCTTGCGCTGCAGGTGTCCCTCGATGCCCATCGCGAAAAGCGGCACCGAGCTGCGCGGCTTGTGCGCCTCGCGCATGAAGCGCCCGGCCTGGCGCGCGCGCCGCAGCAGGTCGCTGCTGACCTCAGGCTGCATGGCGCACCTCTTCGGGCTCGCTCGCCGGCCCAGCCTGCTGGTCGCCCTGCACCTGCGGCGCCGGATCCGCGACGCCCAGCAGCTCCGCGATGTCGTCCATGTGGCGGGCAACCTGGTCGCGGGTTGCCGGAACCGGATGCCGCACCTCGTGCTCGATCTCAGCCACCGGCACCGGCGGCAGTTCACCGCCGCGCATCACGAACTCTTTCGCCCGGTTGTAGGCGGCCTGCAGCAGCTTGTCGGCCTTGTCGGCGCTGGCCAGCCGGTAGCGGTGTCCGTCCAGGTACTGCCACACCAGCCGCGTGAAGCCATCCTGCTGGCCAGCATCGGCACGGACCGCGTCGAACGGTGGGATGCCGAGGCACATCATCCGGAACTGCGGCAGCGTCGGCGGCCACGGATCCGCAGTGGCGATACACGCAGCCAGGCCGTCAGCCATTTGCCTTCCCGACAACCCGGAAAGACCCTTCGACCACGTCTTCGCCGCGGCCCCCGCCGGATCCGCCGTGTACCCACTCGTCCACTTGTGGCCGTAGATCTGAGCCATGTGCTTCCACAACTGATCCATGACGTGCTGCGATTGCAGGCGTGGCGTCGATGACGTTTCCGCCCTGCTCTCGGGCGCGGATGAACTGCTCAACTTGGTCGGCAGGAGCGAGGCGACGTGTTCCATGCTGGGTTCCGGTGTTCTGCGGGGGTTGCTTGGGGCCTTCGGCGTGGCGAGCCCGGGCGGTTGTGATCGCCCAGGCGAAGGGCTTCGCCACCGGTGGTGCGCGGCTCAAGCCCTCGGTGACCGTGTCGCCCAAGGCCTGCGGCGTTACGCCCTCGCCCAGAGCGGCCAGCAGATCCGGATGGCTCGGGTTCGTCGTGTGGCATCCGGCTCGGCGCATCATCAAGCACGCCTGCCCAGCCAAGGTCGCGCCCTCAGAGATCTCTGGTGCTTGCTGTGATGTGTCTGGAGTAGAAGCTTCTTCTCTTCTCTCTCTCTTCTCTGGTAGCGGTGTTTGCAACGGTGGCACCGTTACATCCGTAACGCTTGGCGCGTTACTCGTGCCCTTACCAGCACGGCTCTTGGCGACACGTCGATTTGTAACCGCCCGTTCCTTCGCGGTTTTCCCGTTGTGGCGCTCAAAGTTAGGCAAGGACAGGTTCCCATCCTCGCCCGTCAGCCACCCAACGTTACGCATGGCCCCAGTGAAGCCAGGGCAGAAAGTGAGCCGATCAAGAAACGCCGATGTAACGGTAACGCCGTTACATCCACCGTTACTGGTGATGGAGTTCTGATCGGCCCACACCCATACGCGCAAGAGCTTGCCGACGACCGCATCCTGATCGATCCCCAGCACGGCAGCCATCCTCACGACTTCGGGCTTGTCGGGCGTGGTTACATCAAACTTGATCCAGTCGCCGGCCACGGCTCAGTTCTCCTCGACCACGGCCTGCAGCGCCTTGATGAGGGCCGGGACAAAGGATCTCGGGATAATGACGAAGTCGTCGTGACTATCCAGCGGCCCCGCCTCCTGACGGATCACGACATCGTCTCGCTCATTCTCGTACACGGCGACGCCGCGCACGCTGGGCACAACGACCGTGTCACTGTCAGTTTTGGACCAATCGAACTTATCACTCATTGAACTTTCTCCTAGATGCCTAGATGAAGCCGTTCCCCCAACCCGCTAGGCTCGGACTGTCTCGACGGGAGCTACCCGTCGATTAGGGGGACGGCAGATAGTTACTAGGCTGCCAGAGGAATGCCGTCCTCGCCTGCCAGCACTGGCAGCCAGGTCTGGCAGCGCTTACGGCTCATGCTGCAGATGCGGGGCGCACCATGGACGGCCAGGCCCTCGGCCTCGAGCTCTGGCAATCTGCGGGCGACCATGTGCCGGTCGAGGCCGGCAGAGAAAGCCAGCTCGCGGCTGGTCAGGCCCGGATGCTGGCGCAACGCTGACGCCACCTGGGCGTGCTGCTGTGCCTGCGTACCCGAATCCACAAGGTCGCGCGCGGCTTCGTGGCTGGTATCCGGATCGGTGTTGCGTGCGGGAAGGTGGCTCATTGCTCATTCCTCCGTGCCCACGTGATATCGCCGTAGTCGCGCATCGAGAGGGGCTTGATGGGTGATGGCGTTCCCGGCCGTTCGATCTGGCCACCCTTGGCCAAGAATGCGTCGAGCTTCGCCTGCATCTTCTGGCGGTCGGGCTCGCGCGCGCGGATGTCGTTTTCGAGGCGGCTCACAGAACACCCCGCTGGCCCTTGGCCTCGCGCAGGAGCGACATCAACATGATCATCGCGGCTTGCACATCACTGGCTGCCGACTGGAGCTGTGCGAACTCGTTGTCAGTGATCAGCCCATCCTTGAGGCAGCTGTTCAGCACCTTCGCAAACTGGCCCTTGCTGGCGGAGGTGGCCAGGATGGTGCTGGTGAGGCAACCGGCGTTCTCTGGTGCTTCAAGGCGATGCAGGCCATAGCCATGCTCGGCCGCGAGCGCGACTAGGATCCGGTGGTCACCGGTGAGGTCCATGATCTCGCTCGCTTCCTTGAGCGTGACGTGGTGCGTCGTGTTATTCGGGTTGACCTTGTTGCGCAGAACAGCGCCCGACATGGGCTTCTCTTCACCCTTGTCGTTGGTCGTGATCAGTCGCGTAGCCAGCGCCTCGGCGCCGCCGGGCGAGTCTTTTACGGTCTTGTGGGCAGCGTCGATGATGTTCATTGGTTCGCTTCGTGAACGTGGAATGGGTTGCAGGGCCGGCGGATGATCAGCGCCATGGACATGAACAACTCAGGGAGGTCGGTGAATCAGGTGGTGTCGCTGGTCCGCATGTGCGGGAAGCCGTTCGTGCTGCGAAGGGTTGATGGGAAGCCCAAGGCTTTTCCCCTTGCCCTTCCGGACCTCGGGCCGGTTCCCGCTGGCGGCGGCAAAGTGCTGTGGATGTGGGAGCCCGAAGATGCAGCGGCCTGATCAGTCAGGCCGCGCGCTCTATCGCCTGCGAGCTGTCGTTGGCTGCGCCCTGCCCCTTAGGAGCCGGTCCGAAGACGTCTGGCCGCAACGCATGACGGCTTACACCCGTGGCACGCTCGATCGTAAGCACGTGGCGCGCGGGAACGGGTCGGTTATTGCTGACCCATTGATTCACTGCCTGCGGCGTGACGCCCAGCAGGCGAGCAACACCGGCTTGGCCGGAACCCAATTTCTCGATGGCAGTGGCGATGGCGTTCATGGCCCCATCTTAAGCATTACTTTAGTTCGTGGTCAAGCGATGCTTTCTTACAATCTGCATTGCCTATCTGGACAATCAAGCGATGCTTGATAATTCCGCCATGGCGGCCGCGATCAGAGCGGCCATAGACGATTCGAAGATGACGCAGAAAGGTATCGCTGATGCCTTCGGTGTCACCGAGCAGGCTGTCTCTGGGTGGCTGCGCACCGGGAAGGTCGACAAGCGCAAGCTGCCGAGGCTAGCGGCACTGACCGGAAAGCCCCTGTCTCACTTCGGGATGGGAGACGTCCTTGATGTGGTCTCGCCAGATGCGACTCCCTCCGACTATGTTCGCGTCCAGCAACTGGACGCGGAAGCAGGCATGGGGGGAGAGACAATCAACGACGACTATCCAGAGGTGATCAAGTCTATGGACTTCACCCCTAGCTACATACGCTCCGTGGTGGGCTTTGTACCGCCACCCGGCAGGCTGGTGCTTGTGACCGGACGAGGCGACTCGATGATCCCGATCATTCAGCCGGGGGAGACCTTGATGGTTGACACCGGCATCACCGCCTTTGACGGCGACGGCATCTATCTGATCAACACGGGCAACGGCCACCAGGTGAAGGGTCTTCAGGACCGTGGTGACGCGATATACGTTGTAAGCGCCAACACCACGCTCTACCCATCATTCCCTCTGCCGGGAACTTCCCTCATTGGTGGAAAGGTGTACCTGCGCAACCGGATTGAAAGGTTCAACTAAACAACCGCGACGCGCCACGGCATCAGCATCTGGGAAACAGGGACGTACATGAAAACACTTGGATCACTTGCGGTCATCGCCGGCATCATTGCCCTGCTTGTGTCGTGCACCATGGACGTCAGCGTTCCCACCGACTCCGGGACCAGAGTCAACAACATCGGCCTCATGCATCAGCAAAACATGCTGCTGATGACCGGGTTTGGGTTGGTCTTGATCGGGTTTCTGATGCGATACGCGGGACGGCCCAGAGCGCCTGGCATCGCGGTGCCGCCACCTGAGAAGGGACTCTCCGCAGAGGAAGTAAAGGATCTCGACGTGCTCTTGGCTGGAAGAGCGCGCACAGGAATTGTGCTGAGCAGCCACGATGCCAAGGTGGTTCACTCTGTAAGGGAGGGCTCTACAGCGGCGGCCGCAGGTATCCTTTCCGGCGATCGACTCGTGCAGATTGATGGCGAGTTCGTCGGCAACGATCTGCGAGGGAATACCATTCGGTTGAGCGGCGATCCTGGCACCTTCGTCAGCCTCACGCTCCGGCGCGGTGACCGAGCAGTTTCGGCGGAAGTACTCCGCGAATTGCAGTCCGATGAAGATGTGTCGCTTGGTGCAATCGCGCGAACTGACGATGTGGTCGAAGGCCATGGCTCCATCGACAAGCCGTCCGAAGGCTTTGGCACTTGGGTCCTTGTGCTTACAGTCGTAGCAGGGCTGTTCCTGCTGTTCTACAGACTCAGCCGCTGACAATCCCAAATCGAGCTCGCACAGGCCCCTTCTCAGGGGCCTTTTCATGTCTGGCTAAAAATCACTTAAGCATCGCTTGACTTCCCGCTAAAGCATTGCTTTACTGTCTCCGTCGCCCGGCAATCCGCAGGGCTCGGAGAACGAGATGGCAATCAAGCGTCGTCCCCTTTGGCAACTGATCGCAGTGGTCTACGCGCTGGCCATCTTTGCCTGCGCCGCCGGCGTCCGGTTCGGCGGGCTGATGTGCGGCTGGACCTTCGGGAAGGGCTGCTGATATGGCCTCGATCTCGGAACTACACCCGGAAGCCAAGGTCCGCGAGGAGCGCCACAACCGCGCCGTCCTGCTGGCCAACCTCCTGACCACCGGCCTGCGTATGCCTGGTGTCGAAGTGGCCTACCGCGCCGCCGCGTTCGCCGGTGCTTCGGATGAGATGGCTTGGGAGGCAGCGCGCCGGCACGAGCTGACGATGATCGGCTTCCCCGACGAAATCTACTCGACCGGCGGCCTGAGCTACCCCCGTGGCCTTGCCGACGAAGAGTCGTCCCGGAAGCGCCGCCAGAGCCTGATCGACACCTGCCGGGCGCTGCCGAACCCCTTCGCGTTGCAGGGCGACGCTATCCAGCGCAGCAACAGCGACCTGGAGGAAGCCGCATGAGCGCCCAGGTCCTCGCCTTCCCCATCCAGACCAACAGCCAGAAATACCTGCTGGAGAGCGTGCGCGCCTGCGCCGCCCGGTCCGGGCTGGACGTCAAAGAAACCGAGCGCGAGTTCATCGCTTCGGGCTGCAGCAAGGCCGCACAGAACCGCATCTGGGAGCGCGCCCGCCGCCGGCGCATGGCACTGATATACGGAGATAACGCATGAGCCGTCACC
Organism: Stenotrophomonas lacuserhaii; assembly: GCF_014836545.1. Taxonomy (GTDB): domain Bacteria; phylum Pseudomonadota; class Gammaproteobacteria; order Xanthomonadales; family Xanthomonadaceae; genus Stenotrophomonas; species Stenotrophomonas lacuserhaii. The sequence continues at coordinate 110,175 of NZ_JACSQS010000001.1, read as the reverse complement.
CCGTTGCGCTGCTCACCCCGGCCTTCATCGCCGCCGTGCTGTTCGCCTTCTGCCTTGCGCTGGCGCTGCTGGCCAGCCCGCGCAACGCCGACAGCTTCGTGTTGGTCGGCGGTGCCGGCGCCCTCTTCTTCGGGTTCCGCGTCTGCACGGAGACGCACCAGGTCTGGAAGCAGTTCACCGCCCAGCTGGCGGCGCGGAAGGCCCTTCGCCGCTCGATCCCCCTTACCCGCATCAACCTCCGCAAGGACGACATTCGATGAACGCTGTAGCCCAACCGCAAACCACGCTCGCTGCCCAGCCACGCCAGCAGTTCGACCTGAGCCCGCAGACGTTCGAGCAGGCCCTGCAGTTCTGTGACTATCTCGCGAACAGCGACCTTGTCCCGAAGGACTTCAAGGGCAAGCCTGACAATTGCTTCATCGCCATCCAGTGGGGTAGCGAGCTCGGTCTGAAGCCGATGCAGGCTATCCAGAACCTGGCCATCATCAATGGTCGCCCCTCCCTGTGGGGTGATGCGGTGATCGCCCTGGTACGTAGCTCCCCGTTGTGCGAGTACGTCACCGAATCGGACGACGGTCACACCGCCGTGTGCAGGGTCAAACGCCGCGGGGAGCCCGAAGAGTTCCGCACCTTCAGCATCGACGATGCCAAGAAGGCAGGGTTGGACACCAAGGCGGGTCCGTGGACCCAGTACCCGAAGCGTATGCGCCAGATGCGCGCCCGTGCCTTCGCCTTGCGCGACGTCTTCCCAGACGTGCTGCGCGGCATGCCCATCGCCGAAGAAGTGATGGATATCCCCACTGGTGACGCGACCCAAGTGAGCAGCCAGAACCGCCCTGCCATCACCGGCACGGCTGAGAAAGCGCTGCCGCTGTACTCCGATGCTGACTTCAGCGCGAACCTGACGAAGTGGTGGGACATCATCGCCAGCGGTCGTAAGTCGGCTGAAGAGCTGATTGCCACCCTCCAGACGAAGGCGCGGTTCACGGCCGAGCAGCTGAAGGAAATCCGGAACCCGCCGAAGGATGAGGACGAAGGCGAGCCCCAGAGCGACGTTGCCGCTGCCGCTGGCGGCCCCACCCAAACTGCGTTGGAGCGCTGATCATGCGTACCGTCAACCTGATCCAAGGCACGCCCGAATGGCATGCCCACCGCGCTGACCACCTCAATGCCAGCGAAGTGCCCATCATGCTGGGCGAGTTCCCGAACATCAGCCGCTCCGAGCTGCTCAAGGTCCGCGCCACTGGCGTGGCCCAAGAGATCAGCTGGTTCCTGCAGCAGATCTTCGATAACGGACACCAGTTCGAAGCACTGGCCCGCCCACTGGCTGAGGAAATCGTCGGAGAGGACCTCTACCCGTGCGTGGGTACGCAGGGGAAGCTGTCCGCCAGCTTCGACGGCCTGACCCTCCTCGAGGACACCGCGTTCGAACACAAGACGCTCAACGCCACCCTGCGCGCCTGCATGACGCCGGACTGCGTTGGCACCGACCTGCCGCTCTACCACCAGATCCAGATGGAGCAGCAGTGCATGGTCAGCCAGGCCGAGCGCGTGCTGTTCATGGCCTCCGAGTGGAAGCAAGACCCGCAGACCGAAGAATGGCAGCTCGTTGAAGAACGGCACTGCTGGTACTACCCCAACCCCGAGCTGCGTGCACGGATCGTCCCCGGCTGGGAGCAGTTCGAAGCAGACGTGTGCGCTTACCAGGTCGTGCCGGTCGCCGAGCCGGTGGTGGGCAAGGCCCCAGACCAGCTGCCGGCGCTGCGCATCGAGCTGCAAGGCATGGTCACCGCCAGCAACCTCGGCGACTTCCGTGCCCATGCCATGGCCGTGCTGGGCGGCATCAACCGCAACCTGCAGACCGACAACGACTTTGCCGATGCCGAGCAGACGGTGAAGTGGGCCAAGGCAGTGGAAGAGAAGCTGGACGCCGCGAAGGCTCACGCCCTGAGCCAGACGGCCGACATCGACGCCATGTTCCGCACCGTGGACGACGTAAAGGCCGAGACCCGCCGCATTCGCCTGGAGCTGGAGAAGCTCGTCGGCAAGCGGAAGGACGAGCGTCGGATCGAGATTGTCCAGGCCGGGCGCACCAACGTGCAGGATCACTACGACCAGATCAATGCCTCCATGGGCCAGCACGCGATCGCGTTCCCGGCGCAGGCCGTGACGGCAGAGCTCGGCGCCTCGATCAAGGGCAAGAAGTCGTTCACCAGCATGGAAGATGCGGTCAGCACGGCTGCAGCGAACATCAAGATCGCCGCCAGCCAGCTGGCCGAACGGATCCGCGTCAACGTCCGGATCCTCAACGAACATGCCCTGCACGCGACGCTGTTCGCTGATCGGGTGCAGCTGTGCGCCACGAAGGCGCCGGACGACCTGCGCAACCTGGTCGCAGCTCGCATCGGGGCGCACCAGCAGGCTGAGCAGCAGCGCTTGGAAGACGAACGCGCCCGGATCCGCAAGGAAGAACAGGAGCGCGCAGAGCGGCTGCAGCGGGAGAAGGATGCACAGGCAGCTCGGGATGCAGCGGCAGCCATCGCCGTGGCCACGCCGGCGGCTGCTCCCGCGCCGGCTGTTGAGCCGGTCGCGGCCGCGCCTGAGCCCACAACGATCCGGCACGTCGCCGCGGTCGCTGCTGCCCCTGTCGCTGAAGATGCCGCGCCGTGGGTCCCGGAGGGCAAAAAGATCAAGCTCGGCGAGATCAACGCGCTGATCGGCCCGCTGACCATCAGCGCCGACGGCCTGCGCCAGCTCGGCTTCGAGCCGGTCAGCACCGAGCGCGGCGCAAAGCTCTACGCCGCCGACCGGGTGCCGGCCATGTGCGAGCAGATGATCCGCGTCCTGCGGGCTGCGGCCAACGGCGAAACGTACCCGCTGGCCGCATAACGAATCACCCCTGCCCTGCACTGCAGGGCCCCGCCCCGGCCGGGTCCACGCGCCGGCGTCCCTTTCCAACTGGAGCACCACCATGGCACTGCGCATCACCCTGCAGGACGTCGAGTCCAACCAGATCCACGCCATCGGCCACGACGCCGAGACCAGCACCCTGGCCATCCGCTTCACCAGCCGCAAGGGCGGCGTGGTCGGCCCGGGCAGCCTGTACCACTACGCCAACTTCACCGCCGAGGACTTCGCAGCCTTCCAGGCGGCCGAGTCGAAGGGCAAGCACTTCGGCGCCCACATCAAAGACCAGGTCGCCAAATACCCCTTCACCAAGATCGACGAATCCGCCCTGGCGGCGTAAGTCGGGGCCCGCCATGAAGAAGCGGCAGCAGCTCGACATCTTCGAACACGACCCGGGACGCATGGCGGTGCTGTACCGGGCCTCAGCCGAAACCGCCCTGAAAGACGCCCAGTTCACTCCGCCGGTTCGCCAAGAACGGCACGACCACTACATCCGCGAGGCCGAGCGACTGGACGCGCTGGCCGCGCAGTGTAAAGCCACCTGCCCCATCGACCACATCAACGACCACGGGAACGGAAGCAAGCCATGACGATCCAGAAGAACAACAGCCCGATGACTGGTCCCATGTCGTGGAACGGCGGTGACCAAGTCGTCACGCCGCGCGGCGCTCAACGCGAAATGCAACCGCTGCCGAGGGCAGAAAAATGGCGGAGTGTTCGAGCACCCCGCCATTCGCGAAGCAGCTGCTCATTACTTGGCGGGGGCCGCCTTCTTCGCCGCCTTCTTCGCCGCCTTCTTCGCCGGCGGCTTCGGAGCGGGCTTCGCCGCCGCAATCGCGCCGGCTTCTGCCGCGTCAATGAACTGCTTCCAGGACAACTTGACTCCCTTAGCGCGGCCCGTCTTGCCCTTACACCAGATCAAAGAGCTCTTCGTGATGACCAAGTCACCACGGAAGGTCCCATCAGGGTCCCTTACCTCGACTTCCATGCCGTTGTTTTTCAGCTCAATTGCGGCGTCGAGGTCTTTGATTTCAATTTTCATTCCATTTCCCCCAGTTTCCGTATGCCAGATGGCACGGGGAGCCTATCACGTGAGGGCGACGTGAACACACTGCAGTCAATGGTACTTGGAAGGTCTACACCCATCTCGGAGCGCCATACGAAGATGCGCGTTCATGCCCGTCTCAAGGAGCGGACCCATGGCTGAGGGCTTCCGCTCGTTCAATTTTCCGCTCCCACAGCGCTCGCGCCTGCGCCCCGGCGAGATCGTGGTGGATCTGTTTGCCGGCGGCGGAGGGGCCAGCGAAGGCCTCAAGCAGGCCCTCGGCATTGACCCGGCACTGGCCTACAACCACGACGAGCTGGCCATCGGCATGCACGCGGCCAACCACCCGCTCACCCAGCATCACCGCGAAGATATCTGGCATGCGGATCCGCGCGTGGACGTGGCCGGCCGGCCCATCGGCTGGTTCCATGCCTCCCCGGACTGCACGCACTTCAGCCAGGCTAAGGGCGGCCAGCCGCGCAGCCGGAGGACGCGTGCCCTGTCATGGGTGGTGAAGAAGTGGATCGGCATGCTCCGGCGCGCCGATCTCCTCAACGGCACCAACACTGCGCCCCGCATCTTCTCGATGGAGAACGTTTGGCAGATGCTGACTTGGGGACCGCTGGTGGCCAAGCGCTGCAAGAGCACGGGCCGCGTGGTCAAGATGGACGGCACCATTGCAGCGCGCGGCGAGCGCGTGCCGGTGGAGAACCAGCAGCTTGTGCCGGACAAGCGCCACAGCGGTCGCACCTGGCGCCAATTGGTGGCCGCTCTGCGTGCGGAGGGCTACGTGGTGGAGTGGCGCAAGCTGGTGGCCAGCGACTACGGTGCGGGCACCAGCCGCGAGCGCCTGTTCGTGCTGGGCCGCCGCGACGGCGAGGCTATCGTCTGGCCGGCAGCGACCCATGGGGTCGCGACAGGCCTGCAGCGCCGCGTCAGCGCCGCCGACTGCTTGGACTTCAGCATCCCCTGCCGTTCGATCTTCGCCAGGCCCCGGCCGCTGGCCGATGCCACGATGCGGCGCGTAGCCAAGGGCGTCATGCGGCACGTGCTGCAGGCGGCGGATCCGTTCGTCGTTCCGATGCCCAGCGCCAGCGCGGACAACGCCGCCGCAGCGGCTGCCTTCATCGCTGAGCATGCCAACGCGAGCAACCAGCGCACGATGGCCGCCGATGAGCCGCTGCGCACCGTCTGCGCTAGCGTGAAAGGCGGGCACTTCTCGGTGGTCACTCCCATCCTTGCGGGCGTCGGCGGCCGTGCCGGCCAGTCCGAGCCGCGCTCCGGCGCGGACCCGCTCTACACCATGACCGCCAAGGCGGACACCGCGCTGGTAGCTCCTTCGCTGGTCAAGTTCCGCGGCGACAGCATCGGCCATTCGGTCACGGATCCGGTTCCCACCATCACCTCCGGCGCCGGGGCGAAGCGCCCCGCAGGCGCGGCCCATGCGCTCGGCATTGCTGCGCCAGTAATGGTTCAGGCCGCGCACGGCGAGGGCCGGCCTGGTGGAGTGCAGCGCTGGGGCGCCGGCAGCAAGGATGTGCGGGAGCCGGTCGGGACTGTTACGGCCAGCGGCAGCGGCGGACACGCGGTCGCGTGCGCCTTCGTTGAGCAGGCCAATGGCGGGTTCTACCAAGGCGCCGGCAACGACGCGCGGGATCCCGTCAGCACCATCACCGCCAGCGGCAGCCAGCAGCGCCTCGCGACGGCGCATCTGCTGACGATGCGCCGTAACGCTCACGGCCAGGACGCAGTTGCCCCTCTCGGGACCGTGTGCGCCAGCACCGTGCACCACGGGGTGGTCGAGTGCACCCTCAGCGCCGAACAGATCGAGGGCGCCGAGCGTGTTGCCGCGTTCCTCGTGAAGTACTACGGAAGCGGCATCGCCGTCGGCCTCGCCGAGCCGCTCGATACCGTCACCACCAAGGACCGGCTGGCGCTGGTCACCGTGGTGATCAAAGGCACGCCCTACGTCATCGTGGATATCGGCCTGCGCATGCTCAAGCCGCACGAGCTGTACCGCGCTCAGGGCTTCCCCGTGGGCTACATCATTGACCGCACCGCCAACGGCACGCCGCTCAACACCAGCGCCGCCGTGCGCATGGTCGGCAACAGCGTCAGCCCGCCGCCGCTGCGCGCACTCGCCGAGGCCAACCTGGACCCGGCCGAAGCAGACCTGAGGATCGCCGCATGAAGCAGCAGAACACCATGGCGGCCACGGCCGCCGCCAACCTGGTGCAGGGCATCGCCACGAAGCTCTATGGCGACGCCGGCACCGGCGTCAACGACCTGATCGCCCTGAGCAACCTGGTAGCCGCCGGCCCGGTGAGGCAGATGTCGGAAGCCGCAACGCTGCGCCACGCCGCCTCCGTGCTCTACATGTGGGAGGACGATCCGAACCTGACCGGATACATGAGCGATTTCAAGGACGCCTGCGCCATTCTCGAACTGCTGGCCCAACACGCTCCGCCCGCGCGGACCATAGACGTGGGGCAACTGCGGGACTTGATGGGCTTCGGGCCCTGTCAAGCAATCCAGCTCCCTGAGACAGACCCGCGCCGGGATTACATCAGGCACGCAAACGGGCTGGTCGCCCGGATCGACAAGGCGGTGCAGTCGTGATCCTGCCCTATGAGAACGCCACCAGCGGCAGGAACGCAATCAACGACATCCAGAAGATGCTGCGTCCAGCGCTTCGCCATCGGCGAGGCTTGCAAGTTCCTCAGGGACAAGGTGGACGAGATCGACCTAGTAGCTATGGAGGTGGCGAAATGAGTCTCCATTCAGCCAGCAGTGTTCCCCGGCTTTCCGGCATCTTTCCTTCGGCGCCGAACCTCAGCGTTGGCTTCGTTCATTCCTCGAATCTCTTCAAACGTGAACATCCTGAGTCCGGGAAGATCTGCGAAGTACTTCACAAGCTCGCTCTTAGTCTCCCCGAAAAGCTCAACGCGAGATTCAATGTCTGCCAAGACCTTGTGTCGGATCCGGAGCATATCTATCCCGGGGGACTGCGCGAGTCCATCAGAAAACAGGGGAATGCTCGACCAATTAGTCATGTTGTTCACAATCGAAATGGCGAGCATGTCGGGAAAAACATCGAGCTGATCGAGAAAACGCTCGTGCATCTTGAAAACTTTGGGACCCAAGGGCCGTGCATAGATCTGGACAAATTGCGGAATAGTTTCAGGCGTGGCGTCTTCCAAGAGTTTACCCAGCGTATTCAGTTGAGCGGCCGCTTCGGTGAGCTCGCGATCAAAGATTTTCGCAAGGCGCCTCGCGCGAGAACTCCTCTCTTGGGAGCTGCGTTGAGCCTCCGCTTCTTCCCGACGAACGGCGGCGTCAAGGTCGTCCTTTCGGATTTGATCCGCTCTGGCTCGATCACGGTTGGCTGCGTCCTGATCTTCTCTCCGAAGCGCCTCTGCGCGGACACGTTCGCGGTTTGCCTCCTCCAAATCGTGCTGCCTCAGCTTTTCAGCTCTACGGCGTTCGGCATTTCTGTGTTTGTTTTCGCTTCTGATCGCACACATCGCCACTACAACGGCGCCCGAAGTAGCCGAGGCCGAAGCCAGCTCGATCCAGTTGAAATTGTTGTTCATCTTCCCCCCTGTTGGAGCCGATTCTGCCATGACTGTTCGCGAACGCCCCATGCTGTTCAACGGCGCCATGGTGCGTGCCATCCTGTCGGGTGCCAAGACGCAGACGCGGAGGGCGATCAAGCTCCCGCACCACAACCCGCTGGGACAGTGGGAGGCTTGCACCTCCGGGGGGCACGGTGCGCGTGATCGCAAAGGCAACCTCGTGCCCGAGGAAGTTTGCATCTGGCACACCCGTACCGGCGACACCTTGGTCTGCCCCTTCGGCCAGCCCGGCGATCGACTGTGGGGGCGGGAGACGCACGCCATCTTCCCTACGCACGGCCGGCACCGCGCCGATGGTGAGCGCTGGGGCCCGTGGGGTGGTCTGCCATCCACCGTGTCGGATGACGGCAAGCAGATCGCTTACTACCGCGAAGGCTTCGACCGATGCGATCCGGGCCGGTGGCGCCCCAGCATCCACATGCCGCGCTGGGCGTGCCGCCTGGTGTTGGAGATCACCAACGTGCGCGTGGAACAGCTGCAGGCGATCAGCAAGGCCGACGCAGATGCAGAGGGTGCCAACGCGCACGTGCTCCCGGATATCCGCCTACCCCGCGCCCATCCTCGCGCCGGCCTGCCGATGATCTACGGCGACTCTCGCCAGATTTTCGCGGACTTGTGGGACACCGCCGGCGGCGACTGGGGCAGTAATCCGTGGGTGTGGGTGATCGAGTTCAAACGCGTGGAGGTCGCAGGTGGCTGACTTGCTGAAGGAGGGAGCGCCCGACCATCGGGAAGTTGGCCACGAACTGGCCCGTTGCTCCGGGGTGAACCTGACGCGCGCACGGAAAGGCGTCGTGCGGCTGTGGGAAGCGCGCGGCCTGGCGCTGATCGCCATGTTGCGCGGTGACATAGACGAGGTGGCCAGAATCATGGCGCATGCAAGAGGCCGCACTGGCAACACGAAACCGCCCGCGATCGACGCGGCGAAGGAGCACTAATGAGCGGCACGAAGACCGCGGCCGATTTGGCCGCTGACCTCCAGGACATCGAGGTCGTAATGATCCGCACCTCGTTGAGTCGGGCGTCGATCTATCGCCGAATGGCACAAGGCAGCTTCCCCAAGCAGCGGAAGCTGGGCGCACGCACGGTGTGGGCTAAAACGGATATCGACCGATTCTGCGCCGAGGTGATCGGCGACGGAAGTATGGGAGACTGTATGGGACAGGATTTGGCAGCGTAGTATTCCACTGCATTTTCAGTCACTTACAAAAGGTCTTGGCGGAGAGAGTGGGATTCGAACCCACGGAAGGTTTGACCCTTCGCCGGTTTTCAAGACCGGTGCCTTAAACCGCTCGGCCATCTCTCCGATGTGCTGCAGTCCCGGAGGCTGTCCGGGGAGGCGTATTCTCGCATGCGTCGGGGGCGTTTGCCCATGGTCCAACGCGCGCCACTAGCCCAGGCGGTGATGGTTTACGCCGAGCATGGCTCGGCGCTACCAGGAATCAGCCTGTCGGGTCAGCCGGCGTCTACGGCCAGCGCGCCCAGGGCTGTCGCCTTGATCTTCTCTTTGGCCCGCTCGCAGGCGCCACCGCAATCCAGGCGCGAGGCCTCCAGCTGCGGCGGCAGGTGCTCGGCCAGGAAGTCGATGAACACGCGCACGGCCGGCAGCAGGCCGCGGCGCGAGGCAAACACGGCGTGGCAGATGCCCTGCGGCAGCGACCAGTCCGGCAGCACCACTTCCAGTTCGCCCTTGCGTACGGCATCGGCGCAGACGGTTTCCGGCAGCATGGTGATGCCGAAACCGTCCTTGACCATGCTCTGCAGCAGCGGGAAATCGAAGCCGGCCACGCGCGGCTGCAGGTCCACGCGGCGCACGGCGCCTTCCGGGCCGTGCAGTTCCCAGCGCTGGCGGGCTTCGTCTTCGCTGATGCTCAGGGTGACATGGTTGGTCAGTTCGTCCGGGTCCTTGGGTCGGCCGGCGCGGTCCAGGTATTTGGGGCTGGCCACCAGCAGTTCCTGCACCTGGCCGAAGCTGCGCATCACCAGGCTGCCATCGTCATCCAGCCGCGAACGCACGCGCAGGGCGACGTCGTAGCCTTCGTTGATGATGTCCACGCGGCGGTTGCTGATGTTCAACTGCAGCCGCACCTTGGGGTATTGCTCCAGGAACTTCGGCAGCAGTTTGGGCAGCTGCATCTGCGCCAGCGATACCGGCACGCTGGCACGCACCAGGCCGCGTGGCTCGGCACTCAGGCGGTCTACCACTTCGCGCGCGGCCTGGGCTTCGGCCAGCATGGTCTGCGCGTGTCGGTGTACGCTGGTTCCCACGTCGGTAACTGCGAAACGGCGCGTGGAGCGCTGCAGCAGGCGGACGCCCAGATCGGTCTCCAGCTGGCTGATGCGGCGGCTCAGGCGGGACTTGGGGATGCCCAGCGCGCGTTCGGCTGCGGCAAAACCACCGTGGTCCACGACCATGGCGAAGTAGTAGAGATCGTTGAGGTCTTGCATGCTGCAGTTCCATATCTAGAACAATACGTGGCATTCAACCATCTTTATCCCAGATTGGCAACAACCTATCGTTTGCTCCGTCGGCAGCACGGCTGCCCACCCCACAAACCTCAGGTGACTGCCATGAAGCTTCTTCACATCGACGCCAGCGCGCTCGGCGACAACTCGGTCTCCCGCCAGCTGTCGGCGGCCGTGGTCGCCCGTTTCAAGGATTCGGTCGAATCGCTCGACGTGTCTTACCGTGATCTGGATGCCAACCCGATCCCCCACCTGCGCGGCAGTTCGCTGGCCGGCGCGGATGCGGCCGAGGTGGCGGATGCTGAAAACGTCATGGCGCAGTTCCTGGCGGCGGATGTCGTGGTCATCGGTGCGCCGATGTACAACTTCAGCATTCCCTCCACGCTGAAGGCCTGGATCGACCGCGTGGCCGTGGCCGGCAAGACGTTCAAGTACACCGAAGCGGGCCCGGTGGGCCTGGCCGGTGGCAAGCGGGTGATCATCGCCAGCAGCCGCGGCGGCATCTATGTCGATTCGCCGGCGGACTTCCAGGAGCCCTACCTGCGCCAGATGTTCGCCTTCATGGGCATCACCGAGGTGGAGTTCGTGCGTGCCGAGGGCATCGCGTATTCGCCGAAGCACCGCGAAGAGGCGATTGCGTCCGCGCTGGCGAGCCTGCCGGAAGCGGAATTCGCTGAGGCCTGAGTAAAGCGTTCAAGACGGTTGCTGGCGGGCTCGTCGTCGGCCGGTAACCGTGGGCTGGAAGATCCCCTCCCCCATTCCAGCCCGACCCGGCGGCCCTGCTTTTGCGGGGCCGTTTTTTTTGGTGCGCAGATGGGGTCGTGGCGATGGGGTCAGACTCCTTTTCGCAGAAAAGGACTCTGACCCCGTACAAAGCGGCAGGAGCGCAAGCGTGACGACTGACAGTCATCACCCACCAAGGCAGAAGCGTGACGACTGACAGTCGTCACCCACCAAGGCAGGAGCTGACGACCAAGGTCGTCACTACCGGGGCGGCTTCAGCCGATGGTTTCCATGCCGCCCATGTACGGGCGCAGGACGTCCGGGACGGTGATGCTGCCGTCTTCGTTCTGGTAGTTCTCCATCACCGCGATCATCGCGCGGCCCACCGCTACGCCGGAGCCGTTGAGGGTGTGCAGCAGCTCGGGCTTGCCGGTGGTGGGGTTGCGCCAACGGGCCTGCATGCGGCGGGCCTGGAAGTCACCGGTGTTGGAGCACGAGCTGATCTCGCGGTAGGTCTCCTGCGAGGGCAGCCACACTTCCAGGTCGTAGGTCTTCACTGCGGAGAACCCCATGTCGCCGGTGCACAGCAGCACCTTGCGGTACGGCAGGCCCAGCTTTTCCAGCACCACTTCGGCGCAGCGGGTCATGCGCTGGTGCTCGGCATCGCTGTCTTCCGGGCGGCAGGCAGTGACCAGCTCCACTTTCTCGAACTGGTGCTGGCGGATCATGCCGCGCACGTCGCGGCCGCCGCTGCCCGCTTCGGAACGGAAGCACAGCGAGTGGGCGGTCATGCGCAGCGGCAGGCGCTCGGCGTCGACGATTTCATCGCGCACGATGTTGGTCAGCGAGATTTCCGAGGTCGAAATCAGGTAACGCTTCTGCTCACCCAGGTGGGTGATGAACATGTCCTCTTCGAACTTCGGCAGCTGGCCGGTGCCATACAGGCTGTCGGCGTTGACGATCACCGGTACGTTGGTTTCCTGGTACTCGTGCTCGCCGCTGTGCAGGTCCAGCATGAACTGGGCCAGGGCGCGGTGCAGGCGTGCGATCGGGCCGCGCAGCACGGTGAAGCGCGAACCAGACAGCTTGGCCGCGGTTTCGCCGTCCAGCCATTTGTTGCGCGCGCCCAGCTCTACGTGGTCCAGCACCTTGAAATCGAACTGGCGCGGGGTGCCCCAGCGCGACTGTTCCACGTTTTCACTTTCGTCAGCGCCGGCCGGCACGTCGTCGGCCGGCAGGTTCGGGATCATCATCGCGACCGCGTCGATCTTCTCGCGCAGTTCGTCCAGGGTGACTTCCGATGCCTTCAGTTCGTCGGCGAACGCAGCCACTTCGGCCATGATCGCAGCCACGTCCTCGCCCTTGGCCTTGGCCTGGCCGATGGCCTTGGAGCGGCTGTTGCGCAGGCTCTGCAGTTCCTGGGTGCGCACCTGGATGCGCTTGCGGTCTGCTTCCAGCGACTCCAGCGCGGACACGTCCAGCTCGAAGCCGCGACTGGTGCGCAGGCGTTCGGCAAGGTCGGCGGGCTGGTTGCGGAGCAGGGCTGGATCGAGCATGGCGGCGGTCGGTGGTTGTGGTTCAGGAACCGGATTATCGCCTGTTATGCGGATTTCTGCCGGACGGTTCATCGCGGCTGTGCCAGAATCGCCCGGTCCCGTATTGGTTTGCGTCATGCCTGCTACCCGCACCTCATCCGGCAAGTCCATCACCCTGCAGATTCCCCGCAACGCCTTGAAGATCGCCGGCATCGCGTTCGCGGTGGGGCTGCTGCTCTTCGTGGTGGTGTGGTTGAGCAGCCGCGACAAGGGCTTCTTCCAGGCCGAACCGGCCGCCAAGACGCCGCAGGAAGTGGCCGAGGTCGAGCCGCTGCCCGAGCCACTGGCCGCCGCAGCCGGCTCCAGCGACATGCCTGACGCGCGTCCTGCCCCGGCGCCGGAAGAAACCCCGACCTTGGTGGAAACCACGCCGGCACCCGCGCCGATGGCCGAAGGCATGCCGGCCCCGGGCACCACACCGGGCACCGCCGGTCCGGTGGCCAACGACCGCCCGATGCCGATCGCCGGTCAGTCGCCGCCGCCGAGCTACCCGCCTGCCGCACTGCGCCGTGGCGAGTCCGGTTCTGTGGTGCTGCGCGTGGAAGTGGATGCCACCGGCCGCCCGTATGGGGTGGCGCTGGTGCAGCGCAGCGGGTCGCGAGACCTGGATCGTGCGGCCACCGAGGCCGTGCGCCGCTGGAAGTTCACCCCGGCGATGAGCAATGGCCAGGCCGTGCCGGGCACCATCGAGGTGCCGTTCGATTTCACGCCCGGCCGTTGATCACGCACGCGCTGCATCGCTGAACGGTCCCCGCACCCGAACCTGAACTCCTTGCACTGCCTTGACGTGACGCTTACACCCGCGCCTGCGTTAGCGGCAAGACTCTGGGCGTCGTCGGAAACGACAAGTGCAGGAGATCAAACATGAGTGCGACCCATGCTCCGGAAATGCCGGCCTCGCCGCGTCACCAGGCCGATGCCGACCTCGCCCACGAACGCCGCCGCCCGTCCCCGTTGTTGTGGATGGCGCTGATCGTGGCGATGTTCGCCGCCGCGCTGGTGTGGCTGCGTACGTCCAACACTGAAGTCGCCCCGGCGCCGATTGGCGAGCGGATGCTGCCGGCCACCGGCACACCCGTTGCCAATGCGCCGGCCACCACGCCGCGCGCTGCACCGGCCCCGACCCAGCAGCGTGCAGCCCCGGCCGTGCGTAACCGCGAGGCGCGTCCGCTGACCAGCAATGCCAAGCCGTCGTATCCGCCGAGCGCACTGCGCAATGGCGTGCAGGGCAGCGTGGTGGCCAGCCTGAAAGTGGCCCCGAGTGGCAGCGTGACGGAGGCGAGCATCGTCTCGCGTACCGGCCAGCGCGACCGCGCGCTGGATCGTGCGGTGCTGACGACCGTGCGTGATTGGAAGTTCGAGCCGGCGATGCAGAATGGCCGTGCGATTGCCAGCGTGGTCAACGTGCCGGTGGATTTCCGTACCGGGCGTTGAGTACGGTGAGGGTGTGAAATAAAGATGCCGGCCCCCTCTGGGCCGGCATTTTTTGTGCGCGTAAGCAGAACCGGCACCTGGTAGCGCCGAGCCATGCTCGGCGAGCGCAGCGGCAGCAGAGCAGAAGCGTGACGACCAACGGTCGTCACCCACCAGGGCCGAAGCATGACGGCCAGCAGCCGTCACTACCGGGTCTATGCGGCGGTCAGGCCGAAGCCTGCGCCACCGGCGAGGCTGTCAAAGCCGGGGAACGAGGTCGCTACGTTCGCCACGTCGTTGATCCGTACGTCGCCATCGGTCAGCTGGCCGGCAATGGCAAAGGCCATCGCGATGCGGTGGTCGCCGTGGCTTTCAATCGTGCCGCTGCCCAGTACCGCGCCGCCGTGGATGGTGGCGCCGTCTTCGGTTTCGTCCACCTGCACGCCCAGTGTGCGCAGGCCGGTGGCCATCGCGGCCAAGCGATCGGATTCCTTGACCCGCAGTTCGGCCGCACCGGTCACTACGGTCTGGCCTTCGGCCGCAGCGGCCGCCACGAACAACGCCGGGAACTCATCGATCATGTCCGGCACCAGCGCTTCGGGAATCCGTGCGCCCTTCAACGGGGCATGACGCACCAGCAGGTCGGCCACCGGCTCCCCGCCCTGCTCGGCCGGGTTCTCTTCGGTGATGTCCGCGCCCATCAGCCGCAGTGCGTGCAGCAGGCCGGTGCGTCGCGGGTTCAGGCCGACCTGCTGCAGGCGCAGTTCGGAACCGGGAATGATGCTGGCCGCGACCAGGAAGAACGCGGCCGAGGAGAAGTCCGCCGGCACCACGATATCGGTGGCACGCAGGCGCTGGCCGCCGCGCAGGCGGGCCTTGCCGGGCGAGTATTCGATTTCCACGCCGAAGGCAGCGAGCATGCGTTCGGTGTAGTCACGGGTGGGATGTGGTTCGACCACGGAGGTCTCGCCATCGGCGTACAACCCGGCCAGCAGCACCGCGGATTTGACCTGCGCGCTGGCCACCGGCGAGGCGAACGCGATGCCCTTCAGTGGCTGGCCACCGTGCACGTGCAGCGGCGGGGTGCCGTCGGCCTGGGTATCGATGCGTGCGCCCATCTGGGCCAACGGGCCAGTAACCCGGCGCATCGGGCGGCGTGACAGCGACTCATCGCCGATCAGCACGCTGTCGAACGCCTGCCCGGCCAGCACACCGGCAATCAGGCGCATGCCGGTACCGGCGTTGCCGCAGTCCAGTTCGCCCTGCGGGGCCTGCAGGCCATCGATGCCCACGCCATGCACCACGCGCCGCGACGGCGACGGGGTTTCCATGCGCGCGCCCATCTGGCTGAAGATGCGCGCGGTGGCACGGGTGTCTTCGCCTTCCAGGAAGCCATCGATGGTGGAGGTGCCATCGGCCAGGGCGGCGAACATCACCGCGCGATGGGAAACCGATTTGTCGCCCGGGATGACCAGGCTGCCCTGCAGGGGCCGGCCCTTGCGGGCGATCCAGTGTTGCGCGTTGCTCATCGTCTGTTGCTTCCGTCAGCGCCGCAGTGCGGCGAGGGATCTGGGCGCGGGGACGCGTTGGCACCCCCGCGGAAGTCACTCAGGGCACGGCTACCGGATAGGAGCCGAGCACCTTGATCTGTGCCGCATGCCCTTCCAGTTCGGCCAGCGCAGCCTGCATCGGCGCGTCGTCGATGTGGCCGGACAGGTCGATGAAGAAGCCGTATTCCCACTTGCCGTGGTGCGAGGGCCGCGATTCGATACGGTTCATGCTGATGCCATGGCGCGCGAACGGGCTGAGCACATCGAACAGCGCGCCGGGCTTGTCATGGATCAGCACCAGCACCGAAGTGCGGTCGTGTCCGGAACTGGGGAACAGGCTGCGGCCGATCACCAGGAAGCGCGTGGTGTTGTCGGCATCGTTCTGGATCGGCTTGGTGACCACCTTTTTCAGGTTGTACACGTGGCCGGCGTTCTCACCGCCGATCGCCGCCGCGTCGTCGGCATTGCGGGCACGCCGCGCGCCTTCGGCATTGCTGGACACCGGGATCTTTTCGGCATTGGGCAGGTTGGCGCGCAGCCAGGCGGAGGTCTGCATGAACGACTGCGGATGCGCGTAGATGCGCTCGATGTCTTCCAGGTGGCCGCTGCGCGACATGATGTACTGCTGCACGCGCAGTTCGGCTTCGCCGCAGATCTTCAGGTTGGAGGTCAGGAACATGTCCAGGGTGATCTGGATGGTGCCCTGCCCCGAGTTCTCCACCGGCACCACGCCGAAATCGGCGTTGCCCGCTTCAACTTCCTGGAACACTTCTTCGATGCTGGCCATCGGCAGGCCCAGTGCCGAACGACCGAAATGCTTGAGCACGGCCTGCTGGCTGAACGTGCCTTCCGGGCCGAGGTAACCGATCTTCAGCGGCTCCTGCTGGGCCAGGCAGGCAGACATGATTTCGCGGTAGACATGTACCAGCAGTTCATCGCTGAGCGGGCCTTCGTTGCGGTCCACCACCATGCGCAGCACCTGCGCTTCGCGTTCGGGACGGTAGTAGTCCACGGCCGCGGCCAGCTTGCCCTTGGCCTTGCCGACCTGGTGGGCGAAGCGCGCGCGCTCGGCGATCAGCGACTGGATGTCACGGTCGATCTGGTCGATTTTGCCGCGCACATCGGCCAGTACCGGCGGTGCGCTGGTAGCGGTTTCCAGCTTGGCCGGCTTGGTAGCCTTGGCTTTCGGCTTGGCGGTCTTCGGCGTTGCAGCCAGGGCCTTGGGGCTGGCCGGCTTGGCAGGTTTGCGTGCCATCGGTGTTCCTTGGTGCAGGGCGCGCGGTCAACGCGCGCCGGGGGTAGACACAGTGAAGCGACTCAACCGTGACGCTGCTGGAAATCAGCCATGAAGGCAACGAGCGCTTCGGCGCCCGCTACCGGAATGGCGTTGTACAGCGAGGCACGGATGCCGCCGACCGCCTTGTGGCCCTTCAGCGCGAGCAGTCCAGCAGCCTTGGCATCGGCGACGAATCGCGCGTCCAGTTCGGTGCTGGGCAGGAAGAACGGGATGTTCATCCGCGAGCGCGCCGAGACGGCCACTTCGTTGCGGTAGAAGCCGCCGGAGGCGTCGATGGCGGCATACACCAGCGCAGCCTTGGCGGCGTTGCGGCGGGCGAATTCCACCACCCCGCCTTCGGCCAGCATCCACTTGAACACCAGCCCGGCCAGGTACCAGTTCCAGGTGGGCGGGGTGTTGAGCATGGAATCGCGGGCGGCGTGCGAGGCGTAGTTGAAGATGTCCGCACGCGGTTGGCCGGTGCGTTCGAGCAGGTCACGGCGGATGATCACCACGGCGATGCCGACCGGGCCGAGGTTCTTCTGCGCACCGGCGTAGATGACGCCGAAACGGCTGATATCCAGCGGCTCGCTGGCGATGGACGAACTGAAATCGGCCACCAGCGGGACATCGCCGGTATCGGGAATGTCACGGAACTCCACGCCATGGATGGTTTCATTGGCGGTGATGTGCACGTAGGCAGCATCCGGGGACAGCTGCCAGCCGGCGCGCGCGGGGATGTCACGGAACGCGTTGGCCTCGCTGCTGGCGGCGATGTGCGCGCTGACGTACGGCGAGGCCTGCTTGACCGCAGTCTTTCCCCAGTGGCCGGTGAGCACGTAATCGGTGCGCTGGCCGGGGCTGGCGAAGTTCATCGGAATCAGCGCCTGCTGTGTGGTGGCACCACCGGGCAGGAACAGCACCGCGTAGTCGTCGGGCACGCTGAGCAAATGGCGCAGGTCGGCCTCGGCTGCGGCCGCGACGGCCATGAATTCCGGGCCGCGATGGCTCATTTCCACGATGGAGGCCCCGGCGCCATGCCAGTCCAGCATCTCTTCCTGCGCCTGGCGCAGGACCACTTCCGGCAACGCTGCAGGGCCGGCACTGAAGTTGTACGCGCGGGTCATGTCACACCTGTGGGGCAAGACCCCTAGTATGCCGCAGCGCATCAGGCTTTAGGCCGCGCCGTTCAAGGGAATTTGGTTGCATTGGTATCCATCGGAGCCCGATCTGGTAGCGCCGAGCCGTGCTCGGCGAGCGCAGCGGTGAGGGAGCAACAGCGTGACGACCGACGGTCGTCACCCACCAAGGCAGGATCTGACGGCCAGCGGTCGTCACCCACCAAGGCAGGATCTGACGGCCAGCGGGCCGTCACTACCGGCAGGTCAGCGGGCGCCGAACCACAGCAGCAGGCTCAATACGCCGGCCAGCAGCAATGCGCTGACCAGCAGCCAGGGCCAGCGGCGCACGCGGCGCGGGGCCTGCGGTTCGGCCGCTTCGTCGAGGTCGTTGAAGACGAATTCTTCGGTCGGCAGTGGGCGCTGGCGCGGGTCGTCGGGCAGTTCCAGCACGAAGCGGTGCTGGCCGTCGAACACCACCTGGTCGCCGCCCTGCAGCCAGCAGTGGCGCACTGCCACGCCGTTGACCCGGCTGCCTTCGCCGGTGCCCAGGTCGCGCAGCAGGATCCGCTCGCCATGGCTTTCGATGCGTGCGTGCTGTTCAGCGAAGGCCGGCTCGTCGATTTCGATGTCCGCTTCGCTGCTGCGACCCACCAGCAAGGGTCCGTGCAACGGATAGCCGCGGCCGTGGTGTGGCCCGCCCACGCCGCGCAGCAGGCGCGGTTCGTCGGACTGCACCGCCGCCTGTGGCGAGGGCGGCAGCATCGGCGTATCCACTTCGCCCTGGATCAACAGTTCCACGCCTTCCACGTACACCGCATCACCGGCGCGCAGCAGCGCCATGCGCTTCACCGGGCGCCCGTTGACATGCACGCCGCGCACGCCGGCGGCCACCTGCAGCCACAGGCCGCGCTGGTCCAGGCTGAGCTGGGCCAGCAGCAGGCTGCCCTGGCTGGCTTCGACCAGGCGGATGCTGCCGTTGGCCTGGCGCACGATCTTCTGCACGCCCGGCACCAGCGGCTGGTCGGGTTGCGAGGGTTGGCTGTAGTGCACGAGCAGTTTAGGCATGCGGCGCAGACTAGCAGTTGGCTGGCAATGGCAGAAGCACCCTCGCTTGGCGTTTGCGCGCCTGATGCGCACAATGCTCGCCCTGTCATCGCCCCACCCCGCAAAGGAACCCGCATGTCCAGCATCGATATCGTCCACGCCCATGCCCTGGCCGCACCGGCAGCGCGCCAGGCGATCGAGGAAGTCGCCGCCAAACTGGCCGATCGTTTCGGCCTGCAGTCCACCTGGCGCGGCGACGTGCTGGATTTCTCCGGCAGCGGCGTGGACGGTGCCATCGAACTGCAGCCCACCGCAGTGCGCGTGACCGCCAAGCTCGGCTTCCTGCTGTCGGCGATGAAGGGCATGGTGGAAAGCGAGATCCAGCGCGTGCTGAAGGAAAAGCTCGGCTGATCCAACCGTCGGCTGAACTGCCGGCCAGCGCTGTTGCCGGCCATCACACCGCCCCCGCATTTGCAGCGCTAGTCTGGTCCCTGCATCCGCCCATGCAGGAGACCCCATGAACCAGTATGACGAGCACGACCCCCGCAACGACGGTCAGGACAAGGCGTCCTTCCAGGACCAGGCCGAGCGCGTTTCGCGCAAGCTCAGCGACTCGGCGCAGCAGGTGTGGCTGGCCGGCCTGGGTGCGCTGGGCCGCGCGCAGGCCGAAGGCAGCCGCTTCTTCGATGGCTTGGTGAAGGAAGGCGAAGCCTTCGAGAACCGCCGCCGCGAGAAGAGCACCGAAGACGGCCCGGGCTGGCGCGACAATGTGGAAGAACAGCTGGGCCAGGCGCGTGAAAAGGCCTCCGGCACGTGGGACAAGGTGGAGAAAGCCTTCGAAGACCGCGTGCACGGAGTCCTGAAGCGCCTGCACGTGCCCAATGCGGAGGATGTGTCCACGCTCAATGCACGCATCGATGCGCTGACCACGCGGTTGAATCGGCTGGAAAGCCGGCAGGCCAGCGCGGCAAGCGGGGAACCGACCCCGGGCAGTCACCAGTCGCCCACCGGCAGCTGATCCTGCCGGAACACTGTGTTACCCGCCGCTTTGTTGCAATGCAGCAGGCGGTGGGTGACACTGCATCCAACCCGTCATTACCCCGTTTGTCCCTCCCCTCACGGATTCGGTAATGGCGGGTTTTTCGTGCCTGCGATTTGAGATGCAGCGCCCAGTTGTAGGGGGCGCCCTGACGCGATCAGCAGTGCGCCCCAGTACACTGTCCGCCCCTTCCTGCGTTGTGCGTTGCTGCCTGCATGTTCTCCTGGATACTGGCCCTGCTGTTGGCCGTCACCTGTTTCGTCCTCGCCACCGGCTACTTGTGGCTGGTCAAACGGCGTCGCAAGGAAATGCAGCTGGGCCTGCAGGCCTTGGCCGGCATGCACTGGCGCAACTTCTCCGAACTGGTCAAGCGCGCCCTGCACGAACGGCGCGGGCTGACCGAGATGAGCCGGCACGAGGATGAAACCCGTGAGCCGCGCAGCGACTTCCTGATGGCCGATGCCAGCGGCCACTTCCTGGTGACCTGCAAGCATGGGCTGGCGTACCGCATCGGCACCGCGGCGATCAACGAACTGGGCGCAGCGGCGCGGCTGGCGGGTGCCCGCGGCGGCATCCTGATCACCGAAGGCCTGGTGGACGGCGATGGCCAGGCCATTGCGGAGAAGCAGGCCGTGGAAGTGCTGGATGGCCGCCGGCTGTGGCCGCTGCTCTCGCCCTACCTGCCCGGTGACATCGAATCGGGCGTCAAGAATGCCGCCCGCCATGAGGCGATCCGGCGCATCGTGATCGCGGCATTTGCCTCCAGCACGCTGGGCCTGCTGGTGGGCATGGGATACCAGACCGTACACGTAGCCACGCCAGACCCGGCGCCCGCCCCAGCCGTCACCAGGGCCGCGCCTGCAGCGCCTGGAGCGCCTGCCGTTGCCGCTACCGTGCCTGCAGTTGCCGCCGCCGATCCGGCGCCGCGCGCCACGCAGGCGACCGTGGCCGGTCCGGACCTCAACCCGGATACCGAAACACTGGATCGCTACCAGCAGGAAATCTCCCGCGCGCTGAGCAAGCTGCCTGGCGTGCACAGCGGCATCTGGCAGACCCGGCAGACACTGGCGGTGAACCGCACCGGCGAACTGGACCAGGTATGGCCGATGATCTGCGACCAGGTGACCCGCTACCCTGCGCTGAGCAACGTGCGCATCCAGCTCAACGCCCGCCCCGGCGTGGACGAACCCGTCCGCTGGCGCCAGTGCAGCACCCTCTAACCCGGTAGTGACGGATGGCGTGGGTGACGACCAACGCTCGTCACCCACCGAAGCCAAGCCAACCCATCAACGATTATTCCCAGGCGCGAACCGCGCCACCAGATCCCACGCATCGCCCAGAAATATCTGCCGTACCCGGGTGATCGCCTGGTCCCCGCGCCACGTATGCCGCTCGATCACCAGGCATGCCGTGCCGGCTTTGACATCCAGCAGCCTGGCACTGGCCGCATCCGCCCCCCACGCACTGATGCGGTGCTGGGCACGCGTCCACGACACGTTCTGCAGCAGCCAGCTGCCCGGCGCGGTGACTTCGAAATCCACCTCCAGCACCTCCGGCACGCCGGCCGGGCTGATCAGCCGGTGTTCCAGCGCCAGCGGCCGGTCATCGGCCAGGTGCAGGCAATCCATCGCCAGCAGCCTCGCCTCACCGGCCAGCTCCCGTTCGCCGGCATCGCCATCGCGCGCGGTGCGCAACTGGCGGCGCAGCAGCCGGTACGCGTACTGGTGGCCCATCGCGGTGACCTGCATGGCGATGTCCGGTATCGCCAGCGCCACCTGTTCCAGGTGCGGTGACTGCCGCGCCACGAACGAACCGGCACGCCGCCGACGTTCGATCATCCCGCTTTCAGCCAGTGCGGTCAGCACCTTGTTCACGGTCATCCGCGAGCAGCCGTACTGCTCCATCAGCTCGTGTTCGTACGGGATGCGGAATCCCGGCGCCCATTCGCCACTGAGGATGCGGCCTTCCAGTTCGCTGCGGATGCGCTGGTTGAGCGTGGCGGACTTGCTGGCCTTCACTGTGGTCTCGATCTGGAAAGAGGATCAGCCCAGCACGCTGCGCAGGGCCTGGGCGAAACGGGCGGTGATGACGTCGCGCTGCAGGTGGCGGCCGTCTGCGACGCACTGGCGGCCGCGGCGCCATACCGAACGCAGCGCGCCATTACGTGCGGCGAACACCCAGCTGTCAAGCAAGGCATCACCCTCGCGGGCGATCATCGCCGGGTGGTCGGCGTCCAGTTCCAGCAGGTCGGCACTGGCGCCGGGCTGCAATCCGGCGGCCACGCCCAACGCCTGCGCACCGCCTTGCTGCGCACCATCGAACAGGTAACGGCCGCTGCTGCGCTGCGCATCCGGGGCGATGACATTGCGCCCGCGCAGGCTCAGGCGCTGGCCGTATTCCAGCAGGCGCAGCTCTTCGGCCGCATCGATCAGCACGTTGGAATCCGAACCGACGCCGAAGCGGCCGCCCTCGCGGGCGAAGGCCTGCAACGGGAACAGGCCATCGCCCAGGTTCGCTTCGGTGACCGGGCACAGGCCGGCCACGGCCCGGCTGGCGACGATGCGCGCACGCTCGTCATCGTCGATATGGGTGGCGTGCACCAGGCACCAGCGCGCGTCCACCGCCACGTTTTCATACAGCCAGCGCACCGGGCGCAGGCCGCTCCACGCCACGCAGGCGTCCACCTCGCGCAGCTGTTCGGCGATGTGGATGTGCACCGGTCCATCGTTCAGCGGCAGCAGCGCGGACAGCTCCTCGCCGGTCACCGCGCGCAGGCTGTGCGGGGCGATGCCGAGCACCGCATCGGGCAGCGGCCGCAGGGCCGTGCGTGCACCGTCCAGCAGCTGCGCGAAACCATCCACGTCGTGGATCAGCCGGCGCTGGGCCGGGTTGGGCGCCGCGCCGCCGAAATCAGCATGCGCGTAGAACACCGGCAACAGGGTCAGGCCGATACCGGTCTGCGCGGCGGCGGCGGCGATGCGCGCGGACATTTCGGCGCGATCGGCATACGGCTGGCCGTCGGCATCGTGGTGCAGGTAATGGAACTCACCGACGCGGGTGAAGCCGGATTCGAGCATTTCCATGTAGGCCTGGGCGGCGATCGCTTCGACCGCATCGGGCACCAGCTTGGCCAGGAAGCGGTACATCAGCTCGCGCCAGCTCCAGAAACTATCGCCGTCACCCCCGCCGATTTCGGTCAGCCCGGCCATGCCGCGCTGGAAGGCGTGACTGTGCAGGTTGGGCACGCCCGGCACCAGGATCCGCACGCGCTGGTCGCCTGCCTGGGCCGCAACACCGGTGTGCACCTCCCCGATGCAGCCATCCACCACGGTCAACCGGACATCGCGCTCCCAGCCCTGCGGCAGCAATGCGCGGTCAGCGTGGAAGGCAGGGGGAGAGAGCGAATCCGTCATGGCTGGACAACCGGAAAGGGACGCCTATATTGTATAGACATATAAGCTCATCCGTGTAGCCTCGCCCATGCACTGCGACACCCTGTGGACCAACGTACACCTGATGACCCTGCAGGGCGACGGCCTGGGCGTGATCGCCGATGCCGAACTGGCCTGCCTGGATGGGCGCATCGTGCATGTCGGCGCGGCCGGCAGTGGCGCGCACCTGCAGCCGGCCACGCGCATCGACGGCGAAGGCCGCTGGATCTCGCCCGGCCTGATCGACTGCCACACCCACCTGGTTTACGCCGGCAACCGGGCCAACGAATTCGAACAGCGCCTGCAGGGTGTCAGCTATGCCGACATCGCCCGCGCCGGCGGTGGCATCGTCTCCACCGTGCGCGCCACCCGCGCGGCCAGCCACGAAGAACTGGCACGCCAGAGCCGCCCTCGCCTGCTGGCGATGCGCGCCGAAGGCATCACCACACTGGAGATCAAATCCGGTTACGGGCTGACCCTGGACGATGAGCGCAAGCAGCTGCAGGTCGCACGCCAGCTGGGCATGGAGTGCAGCGTGCACGTGGTGCCGACCTTCCTCGGGGCGCATGCGGTGCCGCCGGGGCGGGACGCCCAGGAGTACATCGATGAAGTCTGCAAGCTGATGATTCCCGCCATCGCCGCCGAAGGGCTGGCCGAGGCGGTCGATATCTTCTGCGAGAACATCGCGTTTTCCACCGTGCAGGCGGCGCAGGTCTTCGACGCTGCACGCGCGCACGGGCTGGCGGTGAAGATCCACGCCGAACAGCTGAGCAACCAGCACGGCGCTGAACTGGCCGCGCGCCACGGGGCGCTGTCGGCCGACCATATCGAGCACCTGGACGCGGCCGGCATCGCGGCGATGGCGGCCGCCGGCACGGTCGCCGTGCTGCTGCCGGGCGCGTTCTACTTCACCCGCGACACCACCCTGCCGCCGATCCCGGCGCTGCGCGCGGCCGGCGTGCCGCTGGCGCTGGCCACCGACAGCAACCCTGGCACCTCGCCGCTGACCAGTCCGCTGCTGGCGATGAACATGGGCGCCACGCTGTTCCGGCTGACCGTGGACGAATGCATCGCCGGATTCACCCGCAACGCCGCCCGCGCGCTCGGTCGCGCCGGCCGCATCGGCCAGCTGGCGGTGGGCATGGACGCCGACCTGGCGATCTGGGACATCGACGCCCCGGCCGACCTGGTCTACCGCATCGGCTTCAACCCGCTGCACGCGCGCGTGGTGCGCGGGCAGCTCGATCCCCTCTGACGGAGCACGCTTCAATGCAGCATGAAACACCCCATACCCTGGTGCTTCGCCCCGCCCATGTGCCGCTGGCGCAGTGGCGGCAGGTCTACCGCGGGGCGCGCATCGCGCTGGATGCCGCCGCCCTGCCGGCCGTGCGTGCCAGTGCTGCCGCCGTGGACGCGATCGTGGCCCGGGGCGCGCCGGTGTATGGCATCAATACCGGCTTCGGCAAGCTGGCCAGCGTGCGCATCGAACCGGAAGACCTGGCCACGTTGCAGCGGAACATCGTGCTGTCACATGCCGCCGGCGTGGGCGAGCCGATGCCGCTGCCGGTGGTGCGGCTGATGATGGCGCTGAAGCTGGTCAGTCTGGCGCAAGGGGCATCGGGTGTGCGCGTGGAGACGCTGCAGCTGCTGGAAGCGCTGCTGCAGCACGACGTGGTGCCGGTGATTCCGGCGCAGGGCTCGGTCGGCGCCTCCGGCGACCTGGCGCCGCTGTCCCACCTGGCCAGCGTGATGATTGGCGTCGGCGAAGCCTTCGTTGGCGGTGAGCGCCTGAGTGCGGCCGATGCACTGGCGCGTGCCGGACTGCAGCCGCTGCAGTTGGGTGCGAAGGAAGGCCTGGCGCTGCTCAATGGCACCCAGTTCTCCACCGCCTATGCGCTGGCCGGCCTGTTCGAGATAGAGGTCGTGTTCCAGGCCGCCCTGGTCACCGGTGCGCTGTCGGTGGAAGCGGCCAAAGGCTCGGACACGCCGTTCGACCCGCGCATCCACAGCATCCGCGGCCAGCGCGGGCAGATCATCACTGCCGCCGCGCTGCGCGCGCTGATGCAGGGCTCGGCCATCCGCGAATCGCACCGCGACAACGACGTGCGCGTGCAGGATCCGTACTGCCTGCGTTGCCAGCCGCAGGTGATGGGCGCAGCGCTGGACATCATCCGCCAGGCCGCCACCACGCTGGAAATCGAGGCCAACGGCGTGTCCGACAATCCGCTGGTGTTCACCGATACCGGCGAAGCGCTGAGCGGGGGCAACTTCCACGCCGAGCCGGTGGCCTTCGCCGCGGACATGCTGGCGATGGCGATCTGCGAGATCGGCTCGATCAGCGAGCGCCGCACCGCGATGCTGGTGGACCCGGCGCTGTCCGGCCTGCCGGCCTTCCTGACCCCGCGTCCGGGCTTGAATTCCGGCTTCATGATTCCCCAGGTCACCGCCGCTGCGCTGGTGTCCGAGAACAAACAGCGCGCCTACCCGGCCAGCGTGGATTCAATCCCCACTTCGGCCAACCAGGAAGACCATGTGTCGATGGCCGCGCACGGCGCGCGCCGCCTGCTGCAGATGGCCGAGAACGCCGCCAACGTGGTCGGCATCGAGCTGCTGGCCGCCGCGCAGGGCTGCGATTTCCACGCCCCGCTGCAGTCCAGTGGCCCGCTGGAAGCGGTCCGCGTGCTGCTGCGCGCGCAAGTGCCGACGCTGGAAGAAGACCGCTACTTCCACCCGGACATGGTGGCCGCCACCGACCTGGTGCGCAGTGGCGCGCTGGCCGCCGGGCTGGCCGACGTGCTGCCCAACGTGGAGCCGGTGGCATGAGCACGCAGCCGCCGTGGCTGGAGGTACATGAAGGCGATGCGCCGCTGCTGATCAGTTTCCCGCATACCGGCACCGAGCTGCCAGACGACCTGGCCGGGCGTTTCGTGTCGCCTTGGCTGGCCCGGCGCGATGCGGACTGGTGGGTGCATGAGCTGTACGCGTTCGCGCGCGGGCTCGGCGCGACCACGGTGCGCTCGGCCATTTCGCGGTCAGTGATCGACCTCAACCGCGACCCCAGCGGGGTATCGCTGTACCCCGGCCAGAACACCACCGGCCTGTGCCCGCTGACCACCTTCGACAACCAGCCGCTGTACCAGCCCGGGCAGGAACCGGACGAAGCGGAGATCGTGCGCCGCCGTGAGATGTACTTCTCGCCCTACCACGACGCGTTGGCATCACAGATCGCCCGCCTGCGCGCGCGCCACGGCACCGTGGTGGTGTATGACGCGCACTCGATCCGCTCGCGCATCCCGCACCTGTTTGATGGCGAGCTGCCGCAGTTCAACCTGGGTACCGCCGGCCCGACCGGCGAGGTCGATACGTCCTGCGACAACGCGCTGTCCGACGTGGTGGACAACCTGTGCCGGCTCAGCGGGATGCCCCACGTGCGCAACGGCCGCTTCAAGGGCGGCTGGATCACCCGCCATTACAGCGACATCCCCGGCGGCGTGCACAGCCTGCAGATGGAACTGGCCTGCCGCGGCTACATGGCCGAACCGGCCGCCGAAGCGCTGGATTTCCACAGCTGGCCCACGCCACTGGATGACGACCGCGCCACGCCACTGCGCCGCACGCTGGCGCAGGTACTCACCGCCTGCCTTGAATTCGCATCGAACCGGAGCGCCGCATGACCCGTAACGACCCGTCCCGCACCATCATCGCGCCGACCGGCAGCACGCTGACCGCCAAGAGCTGGCTGACCGAAGCACCGCTGCGGATGCTGATGAACAACCTGCACCCGGACGTGGCCGAACGACCGCAGGAACTGGTGGTATACGGCGGCATCGGCCGCGCCGCGCGGGACTGGGAAAGCTTCGACGGCATCGTTGATGCACTGACCCGGCTGGAGGACGACCAGACCCTGCTGGTGCAGTCGGGCAAGCCGGTGGGCGTGTTCCGCACCCATGCCGATGCGCCGCGCGTGCTGATCGCCAATTCCAACCTGGTGCCGCGCTGGGCCAACTGGGACCACTTCAACGAGCTGGATAAAAAGGGCCTGGCGATGTACGGCCAGATGACCGCCGGCAGCTGGATCTACATCGGCGCGCAGGGCATCGTGCAGGGCACCTTTGAAACCTTCGTGGAGATGGGCCGCCAGCACTACGACGGCAGCCTGGCCGGCAAGTGGCTGTTCACCGGCGGCCTGGGCGGCATGGGCGGCGCACAGCCGCTGGCCGCGGTGATGGCCGGTGCCTCGTGCCTGGCGGTGGAATGCCGCAGGACCAGCATCGAAATGCGCCTGCGCACCGGTTACCTGGACACCTGGACCGACGACCTGGATGAAGCGCTGCGCCTGATCGAGGAGTCCTGCACGGCGAAGAAGCCGCTGTCGGTCGGCCTGCTCGGCAATGTCGCCGATGTGCTGGACGAACTGCTGGTGCGCGGGATCAAGCCGGACCTGCTGACCGACCAGACCTCCGCGCATGACCCGGTCAACGGCTACCTGCCGCAGGGCTGGACGGTGGAAGAGTGGGACGAAAAGCGCGTGTCCGCACCGAAGACCGTGGAGAAAGCTGCGCGCGAATCGATGGCCAACCACATCCGCGCGATGCTGGCCTTCCATGCGCTGGGCGTGCCGACCGTGGACTACGGCAACAACCTGCGCCAGATGGCGCTGGAAGAAGGCGTTGAAGATGCGTTCGACTTCCCCGGTTTCGTGCCGGCCTACATCCGTCCGCTGTTCTGCCGCGGCATCGGGCCGTTCCGCTGGGCCGCGCTGAGTGGTGATCCGGAAGACATCGCCAAGACCGATGCCAAGGTGAAGGAACTGATTCCGGACAACCCGCACCTGCATCGCTGGCTGGACATGGCGGCCGAGAAGATCAAGTTCCAGGGCCTGCCGGCGCGTATCTGCTGGGTGGGGCTGGGCGATCGTGACCGGCTCGGCCTGGCATTCAACGAGATGGTGGCCAACGGTGAACTGAAGGCGCCGGTGGTGATCGGTCGCGATCATCTGGATTCGGGCAGCGTGGCTTCACCGAACCGGGAAACCGAAGCGATGGCCGACGGCTCCGATGCGGTATCGGACTGGCCGCTGCTCAACGCGTTGCTGAACACCGCCAGCGGCGCGACGTGGGTGTCGCTGCATCATGGCGGCGGCGTGGGCATGGGCTTCTCCCAGCATGCCGGCATGGTGATCGTCTGCGACGGCACTGAAGCGGCCGCCAAGCGCATCGCCCGCGTGCTGTGGAACGACCCGGCCACCGGCGTGATGCGGCATGCCGATGCAGGCTATGAGATCGCCATTGACTGTGCGAAGGAAAAGGGCCTGGACCTGCCCGGCATCCTGCGCTGACCCAGTATGTAGGTGACGACCTTGGTCGTCACGCTTCGCTCTGGTGGGTGACGACCTTGGTCGTCACGCTGCTGCCCTTGCCGCTGCGCTCGCCGAGCACGGCTCGGCGCTACCTGCTCCCCGGTAGTGACGGCCGCTGGCCGTCCCGCCCTTCGCTCTGGTGGGTGACGACCGCTGGTCGTCACGCGTCTGCTCTTGCCGCGGCGCTCGCCGAGCACGGCTCGGCGCTACTAACACCGCCCGACCTCCTGCCTCGATGAGGCTCGACAACGCCAGAGCACCCTGTTAACTTGCGCCGCCTCTACGCGGTTTACAGGGTACACCCCCGGCCGCGGCCCCACTCCGCTGCTGGCTCTACTGCTCATGACTCCTGCTTGCCCACGTACCTGCGTGCTCACCGTTGCCGTGCTGAGCGCCCTCGCCGCCCAGCCCGCCTATTCGGAAACCGCTGTCCAACCCACCACCCTGGACCGCGTCGAGGTCACCGCCGCCGGGAACACCGACGATGCCCGCAAGACGCTGGCGCGTGTGCCCGGCGCCAACAACGTGATCGACCTGGCCAAGGTCGCGCAGGGCCGCGTCGGCAGTACCGCCGATGTGCTGGCCTACCAGCCGGGCATCAGTGCGCAGTCCCCGGGCAACGAAGGCACCAAGGTGTCCATCCGCGGATCGGGCATCAACCGCGGCCCCGGCGCGCATGCCTCCGGCATCGCGGTATCGCTGGATGGCCTGCCGTTGACGGCCGCCGGCGGCACGCCGTACGAGCTGCTGGAGCCGCTGTGGCTGTCGCGGGTGGAGGTGCTTCGCGGTGCCAACGGCTTCGAGCGCGGCGCACTGGCGCTGGGCGGTGCGATCAACTACGTCAGCCGCAACGGTCGCGATGCGCCGGGCCTGGAACTGCACTACGAAGCCGGCAGCCGCGGTTACCAGAAGCGCAGCCTGGGCTTCGGCGGCGTGCAGGACACGCTGGACTATTACTTCGCCTACACCGACACCGAGTTCGACGGCTATCAGACGCATGCCAGCGGTGATGGCAAGGGCGCGATGGCCAACGTCGGCTGGCAGATCACCCCGGACCTGCAGACCCGCTTCTTCCTGCGTTACCGCGAAACCAACCACGAAACACCCGGAAGACTGACCCGCGCGCAGATCCGCAACGACCCGCGCGCGGCCAACCCGGCCAACGTGGCGATCGACGCGAAGCGGCCGCAACCGGGCAGCACCTGGATCGGCAACATGACCACGCTGCAGCTGGACGGAGACTCCTCGCTGCAGGCCGGGCTGGTGTACCACAAATACCCGATGGACTTGAACGAGAGCCTGTACCGCCAGCAGCTGGACTACGCCAACCTCAATGCCACGATGGATTACCACCGTCGGCATACCCTGTTCGGCCATGACAGCGTGACCACGCTCGGCCTGCGCGTCACCCATGACCTGGATGCCGACGTGCGCGAGACGCTGCGCCTGCCCAGCAACGGGTATGCGGCGGGCACCCACACGCGTGACTTCTCTCATCACGGCACCGACAGCACGCTGCACCTGAGCAACGACGTACAGCTGGGCGATGCACTGCGCGTGCAGACCGGGCTGGCGCTGGTGCAGACCCGCCGCACGGTGGAAGTGACCTGGCCGCGTACCGATCAGCGCTTGAACGAGCGCGACTGGGACTACGCGCCGCGTCTCGGCTTCACCTGGCAGGCGTCGCCCGCCACGCAGTGGTTCGGCAATCTCAGCCGCTCGGTGGAACCGGCTCATCCCTGGTCGATGATCTGGGGCTCCAACCAGTACTTCGCCGCCGGCAACGGCGCGTCCAGCGGCCGCCAGCGCGCGCCGGTGAAGCTGGACAACCAGACCGCGACCACGCTGGAACTCGGCGCGCGCGGCGAGGGCCGCATCGGCCGCTGGGAGCTCACCGGTTACTACGCGCACGTCAACCACGAACTGTTGAGCGTTGAAGTCGTGCCGGTGCCGAACCTGTTCATCGCCGAGAACAACGCCAGCCCCACCATGCATCGTGGCATCGAAGCCGGGCTGGACAGCACGCTGTGGCAAGCAGGAACCGGGCGTCTCTCGCTGCGCCAGGCGTACACCTTCAGTGACTTCCGTTACCGCCATGACGACCGCTTCGGTGACAACCGCCTGCCCGGGCTGCCGGTGCACTTCTATCAGGCCGAACTGCGCTACGACCATGCCTCGGGGCTGTATGCCGCAGTGAACACCGAGTACGCCTCCAAGGTGTTCGTCGACTACGCCAACAGCTACCGCGCTGACAGCCACCGCATCTTCGGCAGCCGCGTGGGCTTTGATGCGCCCAGTGGGCGCTGGCAGGGCTGGTTGGAGCTGCGCAACCTGGGTGACCGCCATTACGCCGCCACGGTGACGCCGGGCTATGACGATGGGGGGCGCGATGTAGCGCGCTCCACGCCGGGCGAAGGTTTTGGGGTGTATGCCGGGCTGCGCCTCCGCCTTGACTGAACCTGACTGGAGCGTTGCCACTTTCACAACATGTTGGCGGCAAGCTTGGCAAAAAAGGCGATCCCCGGATCGCCCGCGCCTGCCATGCCCCCTGTCCTGACCGACGCGCTCGCCATCGACGCCATCCTCGACGACACCCGCGTAGGCGTGTGGCAGTTCGACATCTCAACGCGCCAGCTGAGCGGCTCGGACATGGCCAGCGCACAATTGGCCGGTATCGGCGCGCATACATTGCGCAGTGCGTGGCGGCGGATCCTGCGGCAGGAACCGGACCAGCCGGTCTTTGAGATCGAGCTGCCCTGGACCGATGGCATCAGCCGCCGCTGGCTGATGCTGCGCGGCCGCCATGATCGCGCGCTGGGGCAAGTGCGCGGCATGTGCGTGGACATGACCCGCCGGGTGCGTGCCGAACAACTGGTCCGCGAGCAGGCAATGCTGCTGGATACCCTCGCCCGGGGTACGCCGCCGCGCGAGTGCCTGCGCGTGCTCACCGAGGCCATCGAACGGCTGAAGCCCGGCCTGCGCAGTGCCTTCTTCGTCACACCGGGCGACCGGCAGCGGCCGGGTTACGGCAGCAGTTGCAACGTGCATCCGACGATCACCGCGCTGCTGGAACATCCCGGCGCCGCGCCGAGGCCAACGGATCTGGAACTACCGGGTGGCAGCGAGGTCGCGACCGATACGCAGTGGCGCACGAACTGGCAGGCTGCGTGCGGCCAGCACGACCTGTCCGCCTGCAGGCCCATCGCGGTCCCCCGGCAAGCCCACCCCGAACGTGCATGGCTGCTGCTGTTCCTGTCCGCGCCGCGCACGCTTACAGGATGGGAACAGGAAGTAGCCAGCTTCGCCACCCGCATCGCCGCGCTGGTGCTGGACCGCGAAGACCAACAGATCGCCCTGCAACAGGCCGCCGATGCGGTTGGCAGTGCGCTGCATGATACCGAGCGCGAGCGGCGCAGGCTGAAAGCCTTCCTGGACAGCTCGCCCGACCTGGCCTATGTGTTCAACCTGGAACACCGTTTCACCTATGCCAACCGCGCACTGCTGCGCATGTGGGGCAAGACCGAAGAGGAGGCGCTGGGCCGCAACTGCCTTGAACTGGGCTATCCGGACTGGCACGCGGCCATGCACAGCCGCGAGATCGAACAGGTGATCGCCACGCGTCGTCCGATCCGCGGCGACGTGCCCTTCGAAGGTCCGTTGGGCCGGCGCATGTACGACTACATCTTCGTGCCGCAGTTGGGGCTGGATGGCGAGGTCGAGGCGATCATCGGCACCACGCGCGATGTCACCGAACGCAGCGAACACGAAGAGGAACGTGCGCGCAACGAATCGCTGCTGCGCATGCTGGTGGACGAACTGCAGCACCGCACGCGCAACATCATGTCGGTGGTGCGTGCGATGGCCAGCCGTACGCTGGCCACCAGCCGCGACATGGCTGACTTCTCGAGCCGTTTCGACGCCCGACTGGACGCGCTGGCACGGGCGCAGAGCCTGCTGTCGCGGCTGGGTGAACTGGATCGGGTGCAGTTCGACGCGCTGCTGCGTGCCGAACTTTCCGCCCACGTGGACCCGGCCCTGCACGGCACGCAGATCGTGCTGGAAGGACCGCCCGAAGTGGCGCTGCGTTCGGGCACGGTGCAGCCGCTGGCGATGGCCCTGCATGAGCTGGCCACCAACGCAGTGAAGTACGGGGCCCTGCGCCAGCAGGGCGGCCGCCTGCACGTGCGCTGGAACCTGGTGGACGCCGAGGCATCCGATGCCGCCAGCCCGCGGCTGCGCGTGGACTGGCAGGAGCATGGCGTGCGCGACCTGCCCCCCGATCCCTCGAGCATCCGCGGTGGCGGCGCGGGCCGCGAGCTGATTGAACGCGCCCTGCCCTACCAGATCGGTGCGAAAGTGGATTACGGCTTTGCCGACGACGGCCTGCGCTGTTCGATCCTGCTGGCGGTATCGGAGCAGGCCGTCGCGCTGGCGTCATGAGGTTCGCCGGGCCGCAGCGCAGGCGGCATACCGCCCGCGACGCACCGCCTTGCCCAGGGGGACTTCCCGGCACCGTGGCTATGGCGCGTCCACAGGACGCTCAGGGTCAGCGCGGGAAGAAGGGGCCGGTGACCGCTGGGCCCGCCGCCAACCGAGCACGTGCCATATGCACAGGTAAGACGCGAACAGTACCCCGGGGGCGACAAACAGCGCGAAAATCCAGCCGTGCGGCAGCATCCAGCAGGTGGCCAACAGCGTGCCGATCAGCGGCCATCGCCAGTGCAGCGGACGATTCTCCAGCCAGCGCAGGTTCAACACACCCAGCATCGGCCAGGCAGCCAGGCTGGCCAGGACGGCACACAGCAACCCGATGCTTTGCCACGACGGCGGCCACGCCAGCTCGGCCAGTTCCATGCCCAACAGCGCCGTCCCCAACGTGCTGTGCACGAACATGCCTGGGACGCAACTCAGCCAGACCAGCAGCGAAACCACGCCGCGCCCGGTCATGGCATGTCTCCCCACGCGATGGGCGTGATCGGGCCGGCATCGGCGGGCAGTTCCTTTCGCAGAGTGATTGTCATGCGCTCACGCTAGCGGGCCCTTCCGTGCGTCTCAAGGCACTCAGCGCAGGAAGCCTGCGATGGCAAAGCCCAGCCCCACCAGACCGGCGGCCAGCAGTGGATAGGTGGCCCAGACCGGCGTGCCCTGGCCATGGCTGAAGGCGACGAATGCCGCCCGCACACTGCGCCCGCTGAGCCAGGGCACCACCATCAGCGCCAGCAACGGCAGCAGCGAGGCCAAGCCGAAGGCCAGCAACAACGGCCTCGGATCATTCTGCGCAAAGCCGTTCAGCGGATACAGCGCCACCCCGAACAGCAATCCGACGAAGAACAGCGTATTGGCGATGCGTATTTCCGTGCGATGGCGACGCGACAACGCGCCGCGCGACCAGCCTTTGTAATGGCGGGGCAACCGCCGCGTCCACCAGGCCACCAGCATGCTGGCCAGCGCACCGCCCACCACCCCGCTTTCCACCGCGCCCCACGCCTGCATCCCCACCATGCCAGCCCCCTGTAATGGAATCGCTCAGTGCGCCAATGCCGCCGCCACTGCGGCTTCGGCCAAAGGGGCCATCTTTGCATAGCCCGCCGGCGTGGGATGCACGCCATCTTCGGCCAGCGCTTTGTCCAGTCCGCCGTCCGCATTGCCCAGCGCTGCGTGGTAGTCCAGATACACCAGCCGCTGCTGGCCTGCGTAGCGCTTCAGTGCGGCATTCAGCGCGCGCACGCTGGCGGCCGGCTGCAGCCCGGGACGCCACGGGTAGGCACTGACTGGCAGCACCGAAGACAGCACCACCTTGATGCCGTGCGCCTGCGCCAGTTCAACCATGGAATGCAGGTTGTCTTCGATCATCGCCTGGCTGGCCGGGCCGGTGTTGCCGGCGATGTCATTGGTGCCGGCCAGGATCACCACCACCGCAGGATCCAGCGCGATGACATCCTGCCGGAAGCGCAGCAGCATCTGCGCGGTGGTCTGCCCGGAGATGCCGCGGTTGAGGTAGCCCTTGCCCGGGAAGAAGCTTTCACTACCAGTCGGGCCCCAGCCTTCGGTGATGGAGTCACCGTAGAACACCACGCGCGCTTCGCCCTTGCGCGGCGCCGGCAATGTGGCGTTCTGTTCGCGGTAGAACGCCAGCTGCGGCCAGTCCGACAGGCGCTGCTGCAGCGAGTGCACCTGCTGCGGCTGCAGCGATTCCGGCGCGGCGGTGAACAGCGGATCGGACGCGGTGGGCTGTGCGTGGGCGGTACCCAGCAGCGGCGCGGCGGCCAGGAGGATCGACAGACGGTGCGACAGCTTGCTCATCAGGCATCACGGAAAACACGGTGCAGGGAAGGTACCACCCGCCCTTTACCCATTACATGGTTGACACGCCGCCGCGCCACGCCGGAGCGTTGAACACGGCCCGGCGCGGGCGTATTACCGCCGTCGCTGAGCCCTGCACCCGCCACGCCTTCACGCCATGGCGCGCCGCCACTGCCGATAGTGGCGGCATGCTTTCCAACTGCGCCCCGCCATGTCCCTGATTCCCGAGCGCCTGCAGCGATTGCGGCGCTGGCCGCGCCCGGTGCGCATCCTGTTGGCCATACTGCTGGCGCTTTACCTGCTGTACCTGATCGCCGGCAATGTGTTTCTCAACACGCCGTTGTTCGACATGGTGACCAACCGCAAGCCGGAGAAATTCCAGCTGCGCAACGGGCCGGCGCTGACCCTGATACCGGGCCATGCGGTGCTGTGGAACGTGCACGTGCGCGGGCAGGCCAATCGCACCGTCTACGTCTTCAGCGCCGAACGGGCCAGTGCATTCATCTCGCTGCCGGCGCTGGTACGCCGTGAGATCCACATCCCGCGCGTGGATGCGGTCGGCGTACGCGCGGTGGTTGAACGCGTGGAAAAAGCGATCCCGCCGCCGCCGCGCGGCAACCGCGGCTGGACGGTGCGGATGGATGCGATCCACAGCGACAGCATCCGCAGCGGCCAGTTCGGCAAGCTGCTGATCTCCGGCAAGGCCAGCGCCACGGTGGGTTTCCTGAAGCAGATGAAGGGCGGCCCGTCCGAACTGTTCGATTCGAACGCCACCTTCGACGATGCGCGGATCAGCTGGGATGGCACTACCCTGCTGGACCAGGCGCATATCGAAGCGCGGGCCAGCTTCCCGCGCCACTACCGCGACGACGCGCCGGGACTGCGCAAGCTCGGCATCCTGACCGCTGAGCTGGCCATCGACGGGCGCAGCCAGGCGGTACGCATCGACACCGCCGGTGCCCGTGCCACGGTGGGCACGGTGCCCTCCACGGCCCGCCTGCAGGGCCAGCTGGCGATGGACCATGGCACGTTGCGGCCCGGCGGGCATGTAGTGTGGCGCCTGCCGGTGCACGCCGGCGAACATGCCAAGGACCGTGGACTGCTGGCGCTGCAGCTGGACGTGGCCGATGACATCCGGGTGCAGGCGCGGCTGCCCCGCGATGAGGCCAGCGGCAGTGAACTGGATGCCGACCTGCACATCGCCGGGCGCGAGATCCCCTTCCACGCGATGTCCGGGCTGCTGCCGCGCACGTCCGGGCAGTTGAAGGCGGCGTGGACATTTGATTCGCTGAACTGGATTTCCGACCTGATCGTGCGCAAGCCGTGGTTCCGGCTGGATGGCGGCGGCCTGTTGCGGGCCGACGTGAAGCTGGTCGATGGGCAGCTGGCAGCGGGCAGCACCGCGGAGATTCCCAACGTGGCCGCCATCGCGGAGGTGGCCGGCGTACGGATGCAGGGCGATGCGCGGGCGCAGGGCCGGATTGTCGAGGGCCGCACGCCGCAGGTGCACATGCAGGTGGACATTGACCAGTTCCGCGCCGCCCCATCCGATGCGCCGTCGCAGGTGCTGTTCGACGGGCGCGCGTTGGTATTGGAGCTGAGCGGCGATGCCCGCCTGCAGGAACTGAAGGAAGGCGTGCGTGCGCGGCTGCGCTTCGACAACGCGCAGGTGCCGGACCTGACCCGCTACAACCGCTACCTGGGCAACGAACAGGTGAAGCTGCTGGGCGGCACCGGGCTGATCAGCGGTGACGTGGAACTGGACGCCACCGGCCGCATCGGTACCGGCCGGGCCGACCTGAGCGGCCAGAATGCGCGCATGCAGGTAGCGGGGGTGGCGATGCGCGGCAATGCGCTGCTGAAAGCCCGCGTTCGGCGCGCCGATTTCAGCCAGAAACAGTTCGACCTGGGCGGCACCACGGTGCGCCTGCAGGACGTGCGCGTGGCCGACTCGAAAGACGCCGGCTGGTGGGGCGAGGTGGCGGTGCGCAGCGGGCACCTGGCAGCCGCGGCCCCGCTGGGCGCCGATGCGGTGGCCGATATCACCCTGCGTGATGCCGGCCCGCTGCTGGATGCCTTCGGCGAGCGCAGCAGCTACCCGCGCTGGGTGCTGGGGCTGGTCGATTCCGGGCAGGTGCAGGCCAGCGGCCAACTGCGGCTTCGCCATGGCCAGTGGGTGGTGGATGACCTGCAGGCAGAAAACGCGCGGCTTTCGCTACGCGGCCGGCTGGACCTGGGCAAGGCCGGCAAACGCGGCGACCTCTACCTGCGCTGGGGCGTGCTCGGTGCCGCAGTGGAGCTGGACGGCAAGCAGCGGCAGTGGCACCTGGCCGGTGCGCGCGAGTGGTACGAACAGCGCCCACGCTACCTGCCCGCCAGATAAACCGCGTCACCGCCTGGTTCAGCGGTGGCGTGATTCCAGCAGCGTGCGCACGTCCTGCAGGCCCAGGCCGCGCGCGCGCAGCAGCACCAGCAGGTGGAACACCAGGTCCGAGGCTTCGCCCAGCAGTTCGTCGTCGCCCTGCACCACCGCCGCCAGCGCGGTCTCCACGCCTTCCTCGCCGACCTTCTGCGCGATACGTCGGATGCCACCGTCGAACAGCGAGGTGGTGTAGCTGCCCGCCGGGCGCTGCGCCTCGCGCGTGGCCACCAGCTGGTCGAGCTGGCCGATGAAATCCTTCGGTGCCTGCGGGAAACAGCTCTCTGCGCCGGTGTGGCAGGTCGGCCCGGCCGGGCGTGCCCGCACCAGCAGCGTATCGGCATCGCAATCCACCGCGATCGACCGCACCGCCAGCACGTTGCCGGACTGCTCGCCCTTGGTCCACAGGCGCTGCTTGCTGCGGCTGAAGAAGGTCATGTGGCCGGTCTGCAACGTCACCTGCAGGGACTCCGCACTTACATAGCCCAGCATCAGCACCTGCAGGCTGTCGGCATCCTGCAGTACCGCCGGCAACAGGCCATCGCCCTTGCTCCAGTCAAGGCTTTCCAGCGCCGGCAGTCCCGGCAACACTTCAATAGACATCACGTACCTCGATCTGATGCTCGCGCAGATAGCGCTTAAGTTCTGGAATGGCGATGGCGCCGCTGTGGAACACGCTGGCAGCCAGGGCACCATCGACATCGGCCTGATCGAAGACCTGGGCGAAGTGATCGGGCGTGCCCGCCCCGCCGGAGGCGATCAGCGGCACGTGGCAGGCCGCACGCGCATGGCGCAGCTGCTCGACGTCGTAGCCGCGGCGTACGCCATCGTTGTCCATGCAGTTCAGTACGATCTCCCCGGCGCCGCGCTGCTGCACTTCGCGCACCCAGTCCAGCGTACGCACGGCCACGGCCTGGGTCTTGGACGGGTCGCCGGTGAAGCGGCGCACGCGCCACTGGCCATCGGCTTCGCGCACCGAGTCGATGCCCACCACCACGCACTGCACGCCGAACGCCTCGGCCAGTTCGGTGATCAACTCCGGGCGGCCGAGCGCGGGCGAGTTGATCGAGATCTTGTCGGCGCCGGCATGCAGCACGCGGCGCGCGGTTTCCACGTCACTGATGCCACCGGCCACGCAGAACGGGATGTCGATCAGCCGTGCGATGCGTTCGATCCATGCCACGTCCACGCTGCGGCCATCCGGGCTGGCGCCGATGTCATAGAACACCAGCTCATCGGCCCCCTGGTCCCGGTAGCGCAGCGCCAGTTCGGCGATATCGCCCATGTCCACGTGGTCGCGGAAGCGCACGCCCTTGACCACGCGGCCATCGCGCACGTCCAGGCAGGGAATGATGCGCCGGCTCAACATGCCAGTGCCTCGGCCAGGTCCATCCGCTGTTCCAGCAGGGCTTTGCCAAGCACGGCGCCACTGCAGCCGGCGGCGCGCGAAGCAGCCACGTCGGCCACGTCGCGGATGCCGCCGGAGGCCTGGATCGCCACGCCCGGCAGCAGCCCGGCCAGGTGGCGGTACAGGCCCAGGTTGGGGCCGGCCAGCATGCCGTCGCGGGCGATGTCGGTACACAGCAGGTGGCGCATGCCGGCCGCAGCATAGCGCTGGGCCAGCACGTCCAGGGTGACGCCGGCGTTTTCCGTCCAGCCGTGGATCGGCAACTGCCAACGGCCGTCGTCGTCCTGGCGGGCATCCAGTGCGATGGTGATGCGTTCGGGCCCGAACTCGGCCAGCCAGCCGATCACTGCATCCGGTTCGCGCACGGCCAGCGACCCGATTACCACCCGGCTGGCACCGGCCTGCAGGATGCGCTCGACGTCCGCGCGACCGCGCACGCCGCCACCGGTCTGCACGTGCAGGCACGCCTGCTGGCGGATCTGCGCCAGCAGGGGCGCAAGCGTATAGCCGCCGGCGCGGGCGGCATCCAGGTCGACCAGGTGCATCCACTGTGCACCCTGCCCGGCGAAGGCCTGCGCGCGCGGCAGCGGATCGTCGCCGTAGCGGGTTTCCTGGGCGTAGTCGCCCTGGCGCAGGCGCACCACGCGGCCTTCGCGGATATCAAGGGCGGGATAGACGATGAAGCTCATTCGGCGGTGTCCTGCAGGAAGTTGCGCAACAGCAAGGCGCCGGTGTCACCGGAGCGTTCGGGGTGGTACTGCGCACCGAAGTAGCGGCCATGTTCGACCACCGCACTGAACAGCCCGCCATGGTCGCAGGCGGCCACGGTGTGCGCGTTCAACGGGGCGGCATAGCTGTGCACGAAATAGGCGCTGGCGCGTTCGGGGATATCGCGCAGCAGCGGCGACCCGCGCAGCGGCAACAGGCGGTTCCAGCCCATGTGCGGCACGCGGATGCCGGTGGCCGGTACGAGCTTGCGCACCGTGCCGGGGATCAGCCCCAGCGTCTGCACGCCACCGCCTTCTTCGGAACGCTCGAACAGCAGCTGCATGCCCAGGCAGATGCCCAGCAGCGGCACCTCCAGCTGGCGCAGCGGCTCGAACAGGCCCTGCGCATGCAGGCGCTGCATGGCCGGCACCGCCGCACCGACGCCGGGAAGGATCACCCGCCGCGCCTCGCGCAGTCCGTCGGCATCGCGTACCAGCCGGACCTGCGCGCCCAACCGCTCCAGCGCGTAACGCACCGAGCCGAGGTTGGCACCGCCGGCATCGATCAAGGCAACTTCGGTCACAGCGCCCCCTTGGTGCTGGGCAGCTCGGTGCCCTGACGCGCCACGGCGGTGCGCAGCGCGCGCGCCAGCGCCTTGAAGCAGGCTTCCACCTTGTGGTGGTCGTTGTCACCGCGCACCTGCAGGTTGAGGTTCAATCCGGCCGCATCGCACAACGAGCGGAAGAAATGCGGTACCAGTTCGGTGGGCAGGTCGCCGACGCGCTCGCGCTTGAACTCGCCATCGAACACGAAGTAAGGACGCCCGCTGAAATCCAGCGCGGCGCTGGCCAGCGTCTCGTCCATCGGCAGGGTGAAGCCGTAGCGGCCGATGCCGCGCTTGTCACCCAGCGCTTCACGCAGCGCCTGGCCCAGCGCCAGCCCGGTGTCTTCGATGGTGTGGTGTTCGTCGATGTGCAGGTCACCCTCGGTCTGGATGCGCACGGAGATTCCGCCGTGCTTGCCGATCTGTTCCAGCATGTGGTCGAAGAACGGCAGGCCGGTGTGGATCCGTGGCTCGGCCTGGGCATCAAGGTCCAGTTCGACACGGATGCGTGTTTCCTTGGTGTTGCGCTGTACCACTGCGGTGCGCGGCGCATCGGCCAACGCGTGGGCGATGGCCGGCCAGTCCCACTCGCCGCCGAATTCTTCGGTACGCAGCTGGAAGCCACGGATGTTGAGGTTCTGCGCGAACTGGATGTCGGTCAGGCGGTCGCCCACCATCGCCGAACGCGCCCAGTCGATGCTGCGGTCCTGCAGGTAGGCGGTCATCAGCCCGATACCCGGCTTGCGCGTGGGCAGGTTCTCA
Organism: Stenotrophomonas lacuserhaii; assembly: GCF_014836545.1. Lineage (GTDB taxonomy): Bacteria > Pseudomonadota > Gammaproteobacteria > Xanthomonadales > Xanthomonadaceae > Stenotrophomonas > Stenotrophomonas lacuserhaii. Next base: position 69,367 of record NZ_JACSQS010000001.1, on the reverse strand, counting down.
TGCGGCCAACTGGCGTCGATCAACACGTCACGGAACTCGATGCCCTGGCTTTCGAACACGTGCATCATCAGCGCATGCGGCGCATCGAAGATCGCCTGCGGGTAGCTCTCGCTGCCCAGGCCGTCTTGGTTGCTGACGATGACGAACTGCCAGCCCGCGTCACGCAGCTTGATCAGCGCGGGAATGACATCGCGCACGAAGCGCAGTTTTTCATACGCGTCGATCTGGTGGTCGGCGGGCTCTTCGATCAGGGTGCCGTCGCGGTCGATGAACAGGATGGGGGTCATGCAGCGGCCCTCCAGGCCGAGAGCGCGGCAAGCACGCGTTGGTTTTCTTCGGTGCTGCCGATGCTGATGCGCAGCGCATCGCCAAGCTGCGGCGCGGCGCGCTGGTCACGCACCACCACGCCGGCAGCCAGCAGCGCGTCGAACGCGCCCTGCGCGTCGTCGAAGCGCACCAGCAGATAGTTGCCGGCCGAGGGATACACCTGGCGCACGCCGGACACGGCCGCCAGTGCGCTGGACAGCCGCGCCCGCTCCTGCACGACTTCGTCGATACGGGCGCGGGTGGCTACCAGCGCGGCTGGCTGCAGTGCCGCCAGTGCCAGTTCGGCACACGGCTGCGGCACCGGATACGGCGCTTGGCAGCGGCGCAGCGCGGCGATGATTTCCGGCGCGGCGATCAGGCTGCCCACGCGCGCGGCGGCCAGCGCATGCGCTTTTGACAGCGTGCGCAGTACGGCAAGATTGGGATGTGCGGCCAGCAGCGCGGCGGCCGAGCGCTGGCTGCTGTATTCGATGTAGGCCTCGTCCACCACCACGATGGCCTGGCCCTGCAGCGCCTGCGCGGTGCGGATGATGTCCGCGCTGCTGATCTCACTGCCTGCCGGGTTGGACGGCGAACAAAGGAACACCAGCCGCGCGCCCTGGCCGCGTGCGGCGGCGATCACCGCGTCGATATCGACCTGCAGGCCGTCGGGGCCCTCCACCAGCGGGACCTCCAGCAGCGGTGCGCCCTGCAGCCGCGCGCAGACTGCGTACATGCCGAACACCGGTGGCGTGGCCAGCACCGCATCCACCCCGGGGCGGCAGAACGCGCGCACCAGCAGATCGATGGCTTCATCGCTGCCCCGCCCGACCAGCAGCTGCTGCGGGCTGACGTCGTACAACCCCGCCAATGCCTCCAGCAGAGCGGGCGGCTGCGGATCCGGGTAGCGCCGGCTGCTGCCACGGGCATCGGCCGGATTGGCCCAGGCCGATTCGTTGGCGTTCAGCCACACATCGCCCTGCAGCGCCGTGCTGCGCGCCGAGCTGTAGCCGGCGAAGGACTGCAGGTCCGGTCGCAGCAGCGCCAGCACGTCCTGCACGCTCGCGCTCATGCCACCGCCTCCATGCGCAGCGCGACCGCACGTTCGTGCGCGTCCAGGCCTTCGGCGCTGGCCAGGATGCGCGCGCAACCGCCGATGGCGGCGATGCCCTCGGCGCTGGCGCTCTGCACGCTGATGGTGTTCTGGAAGCTGGCCACGCTGACCCCGCTCCAGGCCCGCGCCGCACCGGCGGTGGGCAGCACGTGGTTGGTGCCGCTGCAGTAGTCACCGAGCGCTTCGGGGGTGTAATCGCCGAGGAACACCGAACCGGCCGCCTGCACCTGGCCCAGCCAGGCGCGCGGTTCGCGCAGCGCCAGGATCAGGTGTTCCGGTGCATAGCGGTTGCTGATATCGAACGCGTCCTGCAGGCGATCCACCTGGATCAGGCGCGATGCGCCCAGAGCCTGGCGTGCGATGGCTTCGCGCGGCAACAGCGCCACCTGGCGCTCCACTTCGGCTTCCACCGCCTGCAGCAGCGCGGCATCGTCGGTCAACAGCAGCACCTGCGAATCCGGGCCGTGTTCGGCCTGGGACAGCAGATCGGCGGCGACGAAGGCGGGGTTGGCGCCGGCATCGGCGATCACCAGCACCTCCGACGGACCGGCCGGCATGTCGATGGCCACGCTGCCGTCCTGCGCTACTTGTTGTTTGGCTTCGGTGACGAAGGAGTTGCCCGGGCCGAACAGCTTGTCGCAGGCCGGCACGCTGGCCGTGCCATAGGCCATCGCGGCGATTGCCTGCGCGCCACCCAGCTTGAAAACGCGCTGCACGCCGGTCAGGCGCGCGGCTACCAGGACCGCGGGGTCGGCACTGCCATCGGCGCGCGGCGGCGTGCACAGCACCACCTGCGGGCAGCCAGCCAACGCCGCTGGCACGCCCAGCATCAGTGCGGTGGAGGGCAGCGGCGCGCTGCCCGCCGGCACGTAGAGACCGACCCGGCCGATCGGGCGGATCATCCGCTCGCAATGCACGCCCGGCGCGGTTTCCACCGTATAGCCCTGGCTCATGCCGGCTTCGTGGAAACGCCGGATACGCGCGGCGGCTTCTTCCATCGCCGCGCGCAGATCGGCGGCCACGGCCTGCTCGGCCGCCTCGAACTCGGCGGCGGTCACTTCGATGTCATCCAGCTGCACCCGATCAAGGCGTGCGGTGATCCCGCGCAGGGCCTCATCGCCGTCGGCACGTACCTGCACGATCAGCGCGGCCACCGCTTCGCGGGTCTGCGCGGCGACGGCCTGCACGGGGCGCTGCAAGGCCTCGGCGCGGGCCAGTTCATTGAGTTCCGACCAGTTCAGACGATTCATGCCAGCGACCGCTCCACGCTCAATACCATCAAGCCCTGGGCGCCCGCGCGCTCCAGGTCTTCCAACCGCTGCCAGGTCAAAGCGCCGTGGCACATGGTCTGCAGACGCAGGTGGCCGCCGTCGTCGGGAAGCTGCACCAGCGGGTCGGCATCGGGCAGCAGGCGGGTCAGTTCGGACACGCGGTCCAGCGCGGCGCGGAACATCAGCAGCTTGCTGTCGCGCACCTTGACCACGCCATCCAGCCGCCGCAGCAGCATCGCCATCAGGCCGGCGCGGGCGTCGTCGGGGGTTTTTACCGGGCCGGCCAGGACCGCTTCGCTTTCCAGCAGCGTTTCCACCGGCTTGAGCTGGTTGGCGGCCAGGGTGGCGCCGCTGGATACCAGATCGCAGATCAGGTCGGCGGTGCCCAGACGCGGCGCGATTTCCACCGACCCGGACAGCTCCACTACCTGCGCATCCACGCCGCGCGCGGCCAGCCAGTCGGCCAGGATCGCCGGGTAGCTGGTCGCGATGCGCTTGCCGGCCAGCTGCTCAACGCCGGTCCATTGCCACTCTTCGGGCACCGCCAGCATCAACCGGCACTGCCCGAAATTCAGGCCACGCAGCGCCTGGTAGGCGTCCGGCAGGCCGATCCGGCGGCGGGCAGCCCCCTGCTCGTCCAGCTCGTTGCGGCCGACGATGCCGAAGTCGCAGACACCATCGGCGATCAGCCCCGGGATGTCGTCGTCGCGGACCAGCAGCAGGTCCACCGGCAGTGATTCGCCGTAGCAGAACAGCTTGTCGCGGCTCTGCCGCCAGCTCAGCCCGCAGGCGGTGAGCAGGCTGCGCGCCGGCTCGGCCAGCCGCCCGTTCTTCTGGATGGCGATACGCAGCCGGTCACGGGCCGGGGCGTTCTGGGTTGCACTCATGGGGGAGGCTCTCTTACTCGGATTCGGGGGGCGTAGGCGTGGCGGTGACAGCAATGGCGGCCGCATAGCCGCCATGGCCATGCTCCAGCGAACGCGCCACGCGCCCGGTGGTGGTAACGCTGACGCCGGTCAGTTCATGGATTTCCCGATACGGCACGCCCTGCTGCAGCAGCGGCACCACCTTCCAGCGGTCCGACAGCGCCTCCAGCTCGGCCGGCGTGCACAGGTCGCGCAGGAAGGCGGTGACCTGTTCGGCACTGGACAGCGCGGCGAAGGCCGCAGCCAGGCAGGCCAGATCGGCCTGGGCGTCTTTTTCTCGGGGTGCGGGACGGAGTTTCATCGTATCAATGTAATAGCGTGCTATTACATTAGCGCAAACGGAGGCGCAGGGTCAAACCGGCTTGCTGCCCGGACCGGGTTGGTTCAGGAGCGGGAACGAAAAACGCCCGCTGAGCGGGCGTTTGTTTGGGTATCCGGTGATGAAGGGCGTACCGAGCAACGGCGGTCATAACCTACCGGCACGTTACCTCGGCGCGGAGGGCGCCGCTGCGCAGGCACTCGCCGAACAGGCTGCCCTGGCGGCTCGGGACGGACCGGATGGCTTCCAGCTCCCCTGCCCCGTCCGGGCAATTCTGCGCGGCCAACCCGCGCAGGTCACGCTGCAGCTGCTCCCGGTCGAACACATGGCAGCGGTCGACCGTCAGCCGGTACTGGCCCGGACCGATCCGCTGGCCATGCAGCGCAGGATCGGTCCGGCATGCGGTCAGCAGGAGCAGCAGCGTTGCCGCCGCCCCCAACCGCCTCACGGCATGACCTTGGCCTGCTCCAGTTCCACCTGCAGGGTGCTGGCCAGGTCCTCGCGGGAGACCTCGAACTGCTGCTCGCGCAGCAGGTCCTTGACCGCCACCACGCCACGGGCCAGCTCATCCTCGCCCGCCAGCACCACGAAGCGGATCCCGGCCTTGGCCGCGTACTGGAACTGCTTGCCGATCTTCTTCGGCTCCATCTGCACTTCGGCGTTGATGCCACCGGCGCGCAGGCGGCGGGCGATGTCCAGCGACTGCGCCAGGCTGGCGTCGTCCATCAGCGCCACCAGCGCGTGCACGCTGCTGTCTTCGATCCCGGCGATCAGGCCGGCTTCGCGCAGCTGCCAGAACAGGCGGGTCAGGCCGATGGAAATGCCCACGCCCGGCAGCTTGGACTTGCTGTAGTGGCTGGCCAGGTCTTCGTAACGGCCACCGGAGCAGATCGAACCGATCTGCGGGTGGTCGGTCAGCGTGGTTTCGTACACGGTGCCGGTGTAGTAATCCAGGCCGCGCGCGATGGAGAAATTCAGGCAGTACGCGGTTTCCGGCACGCCCAGCGCCTTGACCAGCTCCAGCACTTCGCGCAGTTCGGCCACGCCCACCTTGAGCGTCTCGCTGGCGGCCGGATCAGCCAACAGCGCGTCCAGCTGCGCCAACGCATCGGCATGGCTGCTGGAGCGGACCGCGACGAAGGCAAGGATCCGCTCGACCTGCTCGGCCGGGATCTCAAAGCCTTCGCCGACCAGCGTTTCGCGCACGTAGTCGGGGCCGCGCTTGTCCAGCTTGTCCACTTCGCGCAGTACCGCCAGCTGGCGCTCGCCTTCGGCCACGCCGAGGGTTTCGAAGAAACCACGCAGCAGCTTGCGGTTGTTCAGCTGCACCGCGAAATCGCCAATGCGCAGTTCCGAGAACACCGCATGGATCACCGCCAGTACTTCGGCGTCGTAGCGGATGCTCAGAGCATCCTTGCCGATCACATCGATATCGCACTGGTAGAACTCACGGAAGCGGCCGCGCTGGGCGCGCTCGCCACGGTACACGCGCTGCATCTGGTAACGACGGAACGGGAAGGTCAGGTCGTGCTCGTGTTCGGCCACGTAACGCGCCAGCGGCACGGTCAGGTCGAAGCGCAGCGCCAGTTCCGGCAGGGAGGTATCACCGGCCTGCGCGGCATTGGCCAGCGCACCGGTGGACTGCACGAAATACACCTGGCGCTCGGTCTCGCCGCCGGACTTGGTCAGCAGCACGTCGGACAACTCGAACACCGGGGTTTCCACCGGCAGGAACCCGAACCGCTCGTAGTTGCGGCGGATGACGTCCAGCATGCGCTGGAACGCAATCTGCTCGCGCGGCAGCAGTTCCATGATGCCGGGCGGGGTACGGGGCTTGATCACGTGGGGCTCCTGCGAAAAACGGGGGGAAGGGCAAGGGCGGATAGTGTAGCGGTTGCGCCGCCTGCCGCGCCCGCGCCAGGCCAACCGGACCACATGGCGTATCATGAGCGCTTCCCTGCTGCGCGCCTCGTCCCCACGCCATGTCGCGTCCTGATCCCGCCCCCGCCGGCTGTACCACGCTGGACTGCACCCACTGTTCGGTGCGCCACCTGGCAGTGTGTTCGGCTCTGTCGCCCGAAGAAGGGCAGGCACTGGAAGCGGTGACCGTGTCCCAACAGGTCGCCATGGGCGCGACCCTGGCCCGTAGTGGTGAGCCGCGACAGCATGTCTACACCTTGACCCACGGCGCATTGCGGCTGGTGCGCACGCTCTCTGACGGCCGCCGCCAGATCACCGGCTTCGTGCTGCCCGGCGATTACCTGGGCCTGAGCAGCAGCGACCACCATCGCCACGACGTGGAAGCCATCGCCGACAGCCGGGTCTGCCGGGTATCGGTGGCGCACATGCGCGAGCTGCGCAGCCGCTACCCGCACTTGGAACGGAAGCTGCTGCAGCGTGCCTGCCAGGCGCTGGATGACGCGCAGGATGCCGCACTTTCGTTGGCCCGCCTGCAACCCACCGAAAAAGTGGCCGATTTCCTGCTGCGGCTGGCCGAGCGCGAGGCACGGCTGGGCGGTGATCCGCTGCGGGTCACCCTGCCGATGGGCCGCGGCGACATCGCCGACCATCTCGGGCTGACCATGGAAACGGTCAGCCGCACCTTCACCCGCTTGCGCCAGCAGGCGTTGATCGCCCTGCCCCACCTGAACGTGGTGGAGCTGCTGGACGAACCGGCGCTGCGGACGCTGGCGACCGGGTAAGGCGCTCCACGCAGGCGGCGGCTGGGGTGCAGCCGGACACAGGCCGCGCTGCGCGCTCGGCGGCCCTGGGGTCGGCGCTACCTCACCACGCTCGACGTGCCTGCGCCACGCCCTGGTAGCGCCGAGCCATGCTCGGCGGCTTCTCCGGCCTGCAGCACCGCACGGAACGCCGCGTAGTCGGCCGCCAGCGGCTCGGCATGTGCCGGCCTGCGCAGCAGCGCATCCAGCGCCGGCGGCACCGCCAGCGCCTCGCCGATCAACGGTTCCACCACGGATTCGAACTTGGCCGGGTGCGCGGTCGCCACCACCGCCCAGTCCCCCTTGGCTCCCCTGGCGCGCAGCGTGTTGAGCACGGTGACCGCAGTGGCGGTGTGCGGGCAGAACACTTCGCCACTCCCGGCATGCGCGCTGGCGATGGTCGCACGGATCGCCACGTCATCCACCGCCTCTGCGGTGAATGCCTGCCGCAACGCCGCGTCATCGCCGTTGAACAGCCAGCGCAGCCGTTCGAAGTTGCTCGGCGCGCCGACATCCATGGCGTTGGCAGTGGTGGCCACGCTGTCGGCGGGCTGGTAGTCAGCGCCGGCGAAGTAGCGCGGCAGCACATCGTTGGCATTGGTTGCCAGCGCGATGCGCCCGATCGGCAGGCCGATCGCCCGGGCCAGGATCGCGGCCATCGCATTGCCCAGGTTGCCGGTCGGGATCACCAGGTTCAGCGCTGCCCTGCCCGCCTGCTGGTGCTGGAGCGCGGCGTGGGCGTAGTAACTCATCTGCGGCAGCAAGCGGCCCAGGCTGATACTGTTGGCCGAGCTGAGCGGCACGATGGCCTGCAGTTCGCCATCGCCGAGCGCCCGCTTGACCAGCGCCTGGCAGTCATCGAACGAACCGGCAACGCGGAAGGCCTGGATGTTCTCCCCGAAACAGCCCAGCTGGTGCGCCTGCCGCGGCGACACCCGGCCATCGGGATACAGCACCACCACGCGCAGACCCGGCTGGCCGTGGAAGGCCGCCGCCACCGCCGCACCGGTATCACCGGAGGTGGCTACCACGATCGTCAGCGGCTTCGACTCGCCATTGCGCAGGCGTGCCAAGGTGGCGGCGAGGAAGCGCGCCCCGACATCCTTGAAGGCCGCCGTGGGCCCATGGAACAGCTCCAGCACATGGTCACCCCGGCGCGGCAGCGGGCGCAGAGGTACCGGGAAATCAAAGGCTTCGGCGCAGATCGCCGGCAGCGCGTCGGCCAGCGGATCGCCTTCGAAGAACGGTGCCAGCACCTGCGCGGCGGTCTGCGCCAGGCTCGGCGTTGCGATCCATTCGCGCGGCGCGGGCAACCGTTCGGACACGTACAGGCCGCCATCCGGAGCAAGCCCGGCGGCGATCGCCGCACTCAGCGAAACGGCAGGGGACTGGCCGCGGGTAGAGACAAAGCGCATCGCACGATCCTGTAAGGAAGTAGAGTTCACAGCAGCACCGCCGCCGGCGCCGCCAGCGAAGACACCCAAGCCTGGCTGTCGAAGCCGACCGTGGCGAAGGCGGCCTGCACCGTCGCTGCAGCGGCCTCGGCACTGGCCCGGTCTTCGAACCAGGCAAACACGCTCGGGCCGGCGCCGGAGATGCTGGCGCCCATCGCACCGGCTGCCAGCGCGGCATCACGCGCGGCATCGAAGCCGATGATCAACGGCGCGCGGCGCGGCTCGACCAGCACGTCACGCAGGCCGGCGCGCACCAGCGCGGCATCGCCCTGGTGGCAGCCGGCCAGCACCAGCGCGAGGTTCGCGCTCTGCGCCACGAAATCGCCCAACGCATAGCTGCCCTGCAGCGCGGCGCGCGCGCGGCGCGTCTCCAGCACCGCATCCGGGTGCACCAGCAGGCTGTGCCACTGCGCCGGCACCGGGATCGGCACCAGCCGGTCGGCGGTGCTCAGCACCAGCCCACCCAGCAGCATCGGACCCAGGTTGTCACCATGGCGGCCGCCGCTGGCTACCAGTTCACCTTCCAGCGCGAAGCGATACAGCGCGTGCCGGTCCAGCGGGCTGTCCAGCAGTGCATTGGCAGCCACCAGCGCCGCCACGCACGAGGCCGCCGAGCCGCCCATGCCCGATCCCAGCGGAATGCCCTTGTCGATCTCCACGGCGAAGCCGAACGGCAGGTCCAGCCCTTGCTGCAACGCCAGCAGCGATGCACCGGCCGTGTTCAACGCAGCCTCCCGTGGCAACGGCACGGCGGCCCCGTGGATGGCCTCGATGCGCACCTCGCGCTCGGCGATGCGGCGCACCGTCACCGTGTCACCGACACCGGCGATGGCATGGCCAAGGATGTCGAAGCCTACCCCGACATTGCCCACCGAGGCCGGTGCGAATGCACGTGCGATCACAGGCGCGCTCCCTCGCCCGCAGCCACCCGCAGCAGATCGGCGAACACGCCGGCCGCGGTGACCTCCGGACCCGCGCCCGGCCCTTGCACGACCAGCGGGTTGTCGCAGTAGCGCCGGGTGCGGAACTGCACCACGTTGTCGGTCAGTTTGAGGTTGGCGAAGGCATGGTCCACCGGCACTTCCACCAGCCCGACCGATGCGCCCTGCGCGGACAGCGCGGCGACGTAACGCAGCACGGCGCCGCGTCCGCGCGCCTGCTGCAGGCGTTGCAGCAGCGCCTCATCGTTATCGCCCAGGCGCTGCATGAAGTCGTCCACGCTGCCGGCACGCAGCGCCTCGGGCACCAGGCTTTCCACCTGCACCTGTTCCAGGCTCAGCTCGCGCCCGGCTTCGCGCGCCAGGATCACCAGCTTGCGGGCCACGTCGATGCCGGACAGGTCATCGCGCGGGTCCGGTTCGGTATAGCCCATGCCACGTGCCTGCTCTACCAATGCGGAGAACGGCTGGCTGCCGTCGAAGCGGTTGAACAGCCACGCCAGGGTGCCGGAGAAAATGCCTTCGATGGACAGCACTTCATCGCCGGTATCGACCAGGTCGCGCAGCGTGGTGATCACCGGCAGGCCGGCGCCGACGGTGGCCTCGTAACGGAAGCGCGCCCCGCTGGCCGCCGCCGCAGCGCGGATCGATTGGTAACGCGCCAGCGGCCCGGAGCCGGCCTGTTTGTTTGGCGTCACCACATGGATGCCGGCCGCCAGCCAGCCTTCGTAGCGCCCGGCAACCTCGGCACTGCCGCTGCAGTCGATGACCACCGCATGCGGCAGGTGCGCTGACAACAGGTGCGCGGTGAAGGCATCCAGGTCGCTGGCGCTGGGTGCGTCTGCCAGCGCGGCACGCCACGGCCCCTGCAACGCGCGCGGGGCCAGGTGCATGCCGCGCCGGGACGCCACCGCACGCAGGCGCAGGTCGATGTTGGCCTTGCCCAGCAGCTGCGGCTGCGCGGCCTGCAGCTGGTCCAGCAATGCCGCACCGACGTTGCCCGGCCCGATCACCCCGACCGCGAAGGTCTGCGGTGACAGCCAGAATCCGGCATGCGCCGCACGCAGCGCACGGGTGGCATCGCCGCTGTCCACCGCCACTGAAATATTGCGCTCGCTCGAGCCCTGCGCGATGGCCAGGATGTTCACCTGCGCCCTGCCCAGCGATTCGAACAGGCGCGCGGCCACGCCGGGCTGGCCGGCCATGCCGTCGCCTACCGCCGCCAGCACGCTGACCCCGCCGCGCAACTGCACGCGCTGTACCTGGCCGACCGCCAGCTCATGCGCGAAGGCCTGCAGCAACGCGTCACGACCGCGCTGGGATTCGTTGCCGCGGACCACGCAGCAGATGGAGTGTTCAGACGAGCCCTGCGAGATCATCACCACCGACACATGCGCCTGGCGCAGCGCGGAGAACACCCGCTCGGCCGTGCCCGGCACGCCGATCAGGCCGGTGCCTTCCAGGTTCAGCAGGGCCAGTTCCGCGCTCAGGGTCAGGCCCTTGATCGGTCCACGCACCGAGCGCTCCGCGCTGATGCGGGTACCGGGATGCTCGGGTTGGAAGGTATTGCGGATCAGGATCGGCAGGCCGCGCTGGATGGCCGGGGACATGGTCTGCGGATGCACCACCTTGGCGCCGAAATAGGCTAGTTCGCAGGCCTCGTCGTAGCTCAGCGCCTCGAGCTGCACCGCTTCGGGCACCAGCCGCGGATCAGCCGACAGCACACCATCGACGTCGGTCCAGATCTGCAGCTCATCGGCATTGAACAGCGCCGCGAAGATCGCCCCGGAGTAATCACTGCCGTTGCGGCCGAGGGTGGTGATGCGGTCCTGGCGGTCGCGTGCGATGAAGCCGGTGGCCACGACGCGCTGCTGCACGTTCGCCTGCCGCCACGCGTGCAGGCGCTGTGCGCTGGTTTCCCAATCGACGTTGACGCCCAGCTCGCCGTGCTCGACCACCAGCACCTCGCGCGCATCCAGCACCGCGCACGGCTCGCCGCTGGCCAGGAAATGCTGGCCCAGGAGGTGCGCCGAACAGACTTCACCCAAGCCCTGCACGCGATCGAGCACTTCCTCGGGCAGGCCACCGATCACCGCCAGCGCGGCCAGCAGTTCGGCGAGCTCATCGAAACTGGCATCGAGCCATTCCACGCTGGCGCCGGCGTGTTCGCCGAGCAGCGACGCCGCCGCGCCGCGATGGCGGGCGCGCAGGTCATGCCAGTGTTCGCGCCATTGCGCATCGCCGGCCGCGGCCAACCGCGCCAGCGCGATCAGCGCGTCGGTCACGCCCTTCATGGCCGACACCACGGTGACCTGCAATGCTTCCGGACGCGCCTGCAGCAGCCGCGCGACGTGGCGGTAGCAGTCCGCGTCGGCGACGGAGGTACCGCCGAACTTGTGCACCACCACGCGCGGTTGCGCGGCAGAAGGTGGCGGAGCGGAATCGGCGGACGGTGCAGCAGCGGCAATGGACATGGTGACCTCGGTGGGAGGCCCCGCATCGCGCCAGTGGAAGGTTTCCCCGCCACCTGGTTCGGTGCGGGGCCGTGGTTTTCGTGAGTTACGCGAAGACGACGGACCGCACCCTGCGGGTGGTGGTGGTAATGGTGGTAATGGTGGTGGTGACGGCCGTCGAACCCGCACGGCTGCCTGCCGCAGAAGCGGCAAGGAGCGGAGCGAAGGGGGCGGCGGCAAGGACCATGACGCTAGAAAACACCGCCGGGTAAGCCGCTGTCAAGTGTTGCAGTGCAAAAACCGCGCACCCCGATCAGCCGCCAACGTCGTCGAAAAAGGTTGCATCGGAGACCATGCAGGCTCGGCCGGCCTTCATCCGGCATGTTCGGCGATAGCCGGCGGTGCGCGGTGTGCGTGCGCGCACCACAACACGCCCGCCACCAGGCAACCGATCGCCATTGTTTCCAGCAGGGTCGGCCAGCGGCGTTGCCAGGCAAAGCCGTACAGCAGCGCGAACAGGGTCTCGAACACGATCATCTGTCCGGTCAGGGTCAGCGGCAGCAGGCGGCTGGCGCGGTTCCAGCAGGCATTGCCGAGCAGTGAGGCGATCACCGCCATGCCAGCACTGACCGCCCAGAACAACCCCCATTGGCTGGGCGCGTGCACCGCGCCGTTGAACAGGAATGCCGAGGGCACCAGCAGCAGCGCCAGCGCACCGGTGACCACGCCGGTGAGCAGCGACCAGTCGTGCGCGGAAAGATCCGGGCGCCGGGCCAGCCAGCGGCTGTTGCCCACCGAATAGGCCGCCCATGAAAGCAGCGCGCCGAACGCACACAACAACCCGAGCACGCGCTGCCGCCAAGGCGTCTGCACATGTTCGGACACCAAAGCTTCGTAACCCACCAGCGCCACGCCGAGCAGGCACAGCAGCAGCGCGGGCGCCAGCTGGCGCAGCTGTACCGCGCCCTCCTCGCGCACCGCCACCAGGGTCACCACCACCGGAATCAGGCCGACGATCAACGACGCGGCGGCACCGCCGGCCCACTGCACCGCCGTGGCCAACAGCAGGAAATACACCAGGTTGCCCGCCAGGCTCAGCCACACCAGTCCGCGCCATTCGGCCATGCCCAGCTGCGGTGCAAGCCGCTTCCAGCGCGGCGCCAGCAGCACCAGCGCGACCAGCCCGTAGATAAGGTAACGCCCAGCCGACAGCTGCAGCGCATCAAACGCCAGCAGCACCGCAGGCGCCAGGAACACCACGCCCCACAGCGCTCCGGCCATCACGCCGTTGCCGATCCCCACCCCCATCGAACGATTCATCGCACACCCTTGCGGCAGACAGGCGCGAAGTCTAGTGCGCCCCGGTGGCGCGCGTCTTGACCCGGCCTACGGTGTCTGGCGTCGCCACATCAACGGGGTGAGTCCGGTGTCGCGGCGCAGCGCACGGGTCAGCGCGCTCTGTTCGGAGTAACCGGCCAGCTGCGCGACCGTGCTGATCGGCAGTTGGGTGCTGCGCAGCAGATGACGCGCCCAGCGCAACCGCAGCGCACTCAGCCAGGCCTGCGGCGGCAGCCCCAGTTCGCGCAGGAAGCGGGCGTGCAGATGGCTGGCACTGAGCCCTGCCAACCGGGCCATGCGCTCCACCGGCCAGGCTTCGGCGGGGGCGGCCTGCATGCGAGCGCACAGGGCCTGCAGGCGTGCACCGCTGCCATCGGGCGCGAACGCCTGCAGCAGCAGTGGCAGCAGGTGCTCGCCGGCGCTCCCGGCCGGCAACGCCTGCAGCGAGGTGCGCAGCGCGCGTGGCAGCGACAACCAGCGCTGTCCGCGCAGGTGTTCCAACGTGTGGTCGTCGAACCAGGACGCGTCGCAGTCGATGATCAGGTGCTGGTTGTCGCCCTGTCCGACCTGGTCATGGGATTCGGCGGGTGCCACGAAGACGCCCTGCAGGGCGTCCAGCCGCGCACCGTGTCCGTCGAGTTCGAACTGCAGTTCGCCATGCAGCGGCAACACCCACTGCGCATATTCGTGGCGATCGCCACCGGAGGCGTCGCCATAACTGCGGACATGGAAGCGTGGCGCGTGCATGGCAAGAGTCTGCCGCCGCCATGGCGGCCGCGCAATGCCGGCCGAATCAGGCCCGGCGCGGCAGCCGAGCTTCGAACACTACGTCCTGCGCTTCATTGCGTGCCTGCAGCTGGCCGCCGTGCGCGCGCACGAACTGGTCGGCGATGAACAGGCCCAGGCCCAGCCCTTTGCTGGCGTGGAAGCTGGCCTTGAACGGTTCGAACAGCCGCGGCAGCAGGCTTTCACCGATCTGCCCGCGGTTACGCACGCGCAACACCACCTGGGCCGGGTCCTCGCCATCCACATGCACCTGGATGGGGGCCTGCCCGCCATGCAGCAGCGCGTTGCCGATCAGGTTGGAGGCCACCTGGGCCAGCCGGTCCGGGTCGCCCTGCATGCGCGCATCGCCCACCGCGACGACCTCGATCGCCGCCGTCGCATTGCCCTGCTCCACTTCCTGCACCACCGCATCGATCACCGTGGCCGCATTGCATGGGGTGCGCTCCAGGCGCAGCCCGCCGGAACGGATGCGCGAGAAGTCGAGCAGCTGGTCGACCATGCGCGCCATGCGCAGCGTGCTGGTTTCCAGGTGGCGCAGGGTCTGCTGCGCGCTGGCGTCGGCCGGAATATCCAGCGACAGTTTGTCCGCGCACAGCAGGATCGCCGACAGCGGCGTGCGCAGGTCGTGGGTGAGCACGGCCATCATGGTTTCGTTGAGCGTCAGCGCGCGCTCCAGCGCTTCGTTGCGCGACTTCAACAGGCGCTTCTGCTGGTAGAGCTCGATGAACACGCCGAGCTTGCCGAGGATGATCTGCGGCTCGATCGGCTTGTGCAGGAAATCCACCGCACCGCTTTCATAGCCCTTGAAGGCGCGCACTGGATCCTGCGGCGAAGCGGTCAGGAAGATGATCGGCACGTCGCGGCTGCGTGCCGAACCCCGCATCAGTTCGGCCAAGGCGAAGCCATCCATCTCCGGCATCTGCACGTCCAGCAGGGCCAGCGCGACTTCGTGTTCCAGCAGCAGTTCCAGCGCCTCGTTGCCGGAGGCAGCGCAGAGGATGCGCAGGCCATCACGACGCAGCAGCGCTTCCATCGCCACCAGGTTCTGCGGCACGTCATCAACGATCAGTATGTTGACCGGCGCCGCGTCTTCCACCGGCGCAGGAGCAAGCAGGTTCATTTCAATTCCTTCAGGCATTCGCATAGTTCATCCAGCGTGAGCACCGCATCGGCGCCGGCACGCTGCAGGGCCGAGGCAGGCATCATCGACGCCTCGGCATCTTCAGGGCATTGCAGCCAGGCTTTGCCACCGGCCTGGCGCACCGCAGCCACGCCTTCGCTGCCATCACTGCTGGCCCCGGTCAGCAGGATCGCCAGTACATCGGCACCAAACACCGCCGCGGCCGATTCAAACAACGGGTCGATGGCCGGGCGCGAGAACAACACCGGCTCGTCCAGCGACAGCGCGATGGAGGCTTCGTCTTCCACCAGCATGTGGTAATCCGGCGGGGCGAAGGTTACCGTGCCCACCTCCAGCGGCTGCTTGTCCTCGGCCTCGCGCACCCGCAGCGCCGAAGCCGGATCGAGCAGTTCGGCGATGCGGCTGGGGCGGTCACGCGGTATGTGCAGCACCACCAGCGCCGGGCACGGCAGCGCCGCCGGCAACGCGCCCAGCACGCGCTGCAGCGCCGAAACGCCGCCCGCCGAGGCACCGATAACCAACACGCGCGGGGCCGGACCGTCCATCAGGCCGCCTTCCGGTACAGGCGCTGTTCGCGCGCGGCGGCTTCAAAGGCATTGCCGTGCTCGCCGAACTGCAGCGATTCCTTGCTGCCCAGGCCCAGGAAGCCACGATGGACCAGGGCTTCGCGGAACAGGCCGACGGCGCGGTCCTGCAGCGGCCGGTTGAAGTAGATCAGCACGTTGCGGCAGGACACCAGATGCACTTCGGAGAACACCGTATCGGTGGCCAGGCTGTGGTCGGCGAACACCACGTTGCGACGCAGGCGACGGTCGAACACCGCCCCGTCGTAGCCGGTGGTGTAGTAGTCCGACAGCGACCCCTGGCCGCCGGCCTGCAGGTAGTTGCGGCTGAACTGGGCGATGCGGTCGATGCCATAGGTGCCCGATTCAGCCGCGGCCAGCGCGGCCGGATTGATGTCGGTGGCGTAGATGATGCTGCGGTCCAGCAGTCCCTCTTCCTGCAGCAGGATCGCCAGCGACCAGACTTCCTCGCCGGTGCTGCAGCCGGCCACCCACAGCTTGATCGACGGATAGGTCTTCAGCACCGGCACGGCATGCTCGCGCAGCGCCAGGAAGTAGGTCGGATCACGGAACATCTCCGACACCTGCACGGTGAAGAACTGCATCGCCTGGGTGAACAGTTCGGGCTCGTGCAGCAGCCGGTGCTGCAGATCCGACAGGCGCGCACAGTCGTAACGCTGCATCGCCTGGTGCATCCGACGCCGCAGCGAGGACACCGCATAATTGCGGAAATCGTAGTGGTAGCGCTGGTAGATCGCCTCCACCAGCACCTTCAGTTCCAGGTCGAACAGCTCCTGCTCGTTCATTGCCGCGAGCACCATACCCTGCACAGCGACACCAGTTTATCGACGTCGATGGGCTTGGCGATGTAGTCGTTGGCACCAGCCTGCAGGCAGCGCTCGCGGTCGTCGGGCATGGCCTTGGCGGTCAGCGCGATGATCGGCAGGTCCTTGTGCTGGCGCTGGCTGCGGATCTCGCGCATCGCGGTCAGGCCATCCATCTCCGGCATCATGATGTCCATCAGCACCAGGTCCACTTCCATGCTGGCCAGGCGATCAACGGCTTCGCGACCGTTGCGGGCGATCTCCAGCTTCACCCCCAGCGGCTCGAGCACGCTGGACAGGGCGAAGATGTTGCGCACATCGTCTTCGGCCAGCAGCACGGTGCGCCCGTCCAGCACCGAATCGCGGCGACGCGCTTCGCGCAGCAGGCGCTGCTGGTCGCTGGGCAGGTTGGCTTCCACGCTGTGCAGGAACAGGGTGACTTCATCGAGCAGGCGCTCCGGCGACCGTGCGCCCTTGATGATGATGCTCTTTGAATACCGGCGCAGGCGCTGTTCTTCTTCGCGGCCCAGCGCGCGGCCGGTGTAGACGATCACCGGCGGGAAGCTGACGTCCTCGCTGCCGGCCATGAACTCCAGCAGGTCATAACCGCTGCCATCGGGCAGCGCCAGGTCGGTCACCATGCAGTCGAAGGTCGCGCTGCTGAGCTGTTGCACCGCTTCGGCGAGGGTGCCCACGGCGGTGATTTCCAGCTGTTCCCGGCCCAGCAGCAGTTCCAGGTTGCCGCGCAGTTCGGTGTCATCTTCGACGATCAGCAGCCGGCGCACGTCGCGTTGGCTGGTCTTTTCCAGGTGCTGGATCGCCTCGACCAGTCGCTCCCGCGTGGCCGGCTTGATCACGTAACCGATGGCACCCAGTTCCATCGCCAGCTGGCTGCGCTCCATGCCCGATACCACGTGCACGGGGATGTGGCGGGTCAGCGGGTCACGCTTCAGGCGTTCGAGCACGCTCAGGCCGGACACATCGGGCAGGCCGATGTCCAGCAGCACGCCACTGGGGCGCAGCTCGCGCGCCAGCGACAAGGCTTCCTCTGCGGTGGTGGCCACCACGCAGTCGAAATCGAGTTCGCGCGCCAGCGTGACCAGCGCTTCGGCGAACGCGGCGTCATCTTCCACTGCCAGGATCAGGCGCTCGCTACGCTGGGCGCTGGCGCCATGGGCCACAGCCGTCTTCCAGGCGCCCAACGATGGCGAAGCCGCTTCGCTGCGCACCGCCGGCGAGCCGGCGCTGGACCCTGCGCGAACCGGTGACGGTGCCGCTGCCGATGCGACCATCGGCTGAGGCGCGTGCGCGCTGCCCAGCGTGGCCGGCGCGTCGGGCTGTTCCGGCGCCCCGCTCAATGGCAGTTCCACGATGAAGGTGCTGCCGCGGCCCGGCTCGCTCTCCACCCCGATGTCACCGCCCATCCGGGTGGCCAGGTCACGCGAAATCGACAGCCCCAGGCCGGTGCCACCGTAGCGGCGGCGGGTGCTGCCATCGGCCTGGCGGAAGGCCTCGAAGATGGCGTCCAGCTGTTCGGCGGCAATGCCGATGCCGCTGTCGCGCACCACGAAACGCACGCGGTCGCGGCCGGCGGCCTGCACCTGCAGGCTGACCGTGCCGTGTTCGGTGAACTTCACTGCATTGGCCAGCAGGTTCTTCAGGATCTGCTGCAGGCGCTGGCTGTCGGCGGTGAACTGGCTGGGCGCGCCGGTATCGGCGACGATCTCCAGCGCCAGCCCCTTCTCCCGCGCCAGCGGCTCGAAGGTCTCGCGCAGGCGCTGCAGGGCGCCTTCGACGACGACGATTTCATCGGCCAGTTCCACGTGACCGGCCTCGATGCGGGCCAGGTCCAGGATGTCATTGATCAGCGCCAGCAGGTCGTTGTTGGACGACAGGATGGCCTGCGCGTACTTGACCTGCTCGTCGCTGAGCGTGCCATCGCGATTGTCCGACAGCAGCTTGGCCAGGATCAGCGAGCTGTTGAGCGGGGTGCGCAGCTCGTGCGACATGTTGGCCAGGAATTCGGACTTGTAGCGCGAAGCGGCCGACAGCTCATTGGAATTGCGTACCAGCTGCGCCTGCGCCACCAGCAGCGCCTGCTTCTGGCCTTCCAGCTCATGCGTGCGCTCTTCCAGCTGCACGTTGGTCTGCTCCATCTCGGCCTGCTGCTGCTCCAGGTTGGTCTGCGAATGCAGCAGGCTGCGGCTCTGTTCTTCCAGTTCTTCGTTGGCCACCCGCAGCTCTTCCTGCTGGGCCTGCAGCTCTTCGCTCTGGCGCTGGGATTCTTCCAGCAGTTCGGCCAGCCGCGCGCGCAACACGGCCGCGCGCAGCGCGATGCCGATGGTGTCGGCGCAGCGCTGCAGCAGCTCACGGTCCAGCTGCGGCGCACGGCCTGCGCGGATGCGGCCCAGTTCCACCACGCCCACGATCTGGTCATCGCTGAAGATCGGCGCCAGCACGCGTTCGCGCAACGGGGTGCTGCCCAGGCTGCTGCTGATCTGCAGCACGCTGCCTTCGCCTTCCTGCAGGTGGCGCACCTTGCCTTCGCGGATCACCTCGCCCAGCTGCCCTTCGTTCAGGCCCAGCGACTGCGGGACGGTGGCCGGCAACGCAACGCCGCCGGTCAGCAACAGCTGATGGTTCTCGATGCGGTACATCACCGCGGTCTGCGCTTTCAGCTGCTCGGCCAGGGTGGTCATCGCCGCCTCGGCGATCTTTTCCGGCCCCAGGTCGCCGCGCAGGCTCATCGCCACGACGTTTTCACTCTCCTGCAGCCACAGCGCCTCGGCCGCCTCACGGCGCGCCTGGATTGCGCGGTTGACGATCAATCCGATCATCAGGAAGGCGAATCCGCCAATGCTGCGGTTGACGTATGAAAAAGCTGAATTGGTACTCGCAGGCGCAATGTTGTAGCCCACCGCCAGGAACACACAGGCGGCCACGGCGACCACCAGCGGCAGCCCAGCATGGCGCTGGAACACCGTCACGCCGATCGCCAGGAAGTATGCCAGCCAGACCGCATACCCAAGCGGGACAACCAGTTCAAGCGCAGCGGTTGCCGCCAGCAGGGCGGCCGACAGGCCCCATATCCAGGGGTCGCGCGTACTTGAAGCTGACGTCATGGGTGGAGATCCCGGCACAAAGAAGTGCGATGTTAACTGAATGCCCGTCGTTTCCGGCACGACTTTCGGCACGTGACACCGTACACAATTCCTTCACACTGTCGCTTCTAGCGTCACCGGCCTCAGGGGTTTCAGCGCAGTCCCGTGGTAAACGCCGTCTCCAAGCTCACCGCCCAGACAGATACGTCCAGACAGTTGACGCTCCTCATCGAGAGCGTCACTGACCATGCCCTGTACCTGATGGATCCGGAAGGCGTGGTGTGCACCTGGAATCCCGGCGCGCAGCGGATCAAGGGCTACAGTGCCGAGGAAGTGATCGGCACCCATTTCAGCCGTTTCCACTGCCCCGCCGACCGCGATGCCGGCGAGCCCGAGCGCTCGCTGTCCATCGCCGCCAGCGAAGGCCGCTATGCCGGTGAGGGTTGGCGCGTGCGCAGTGACGGCAGCCGTTTCCGCGCCAGCGTGGTCATCGAACCGGTGTATGAAGCCGAGCACCTCGTCGGCTTCGTCAAGGTGACCCGCGATATCACCGAAAGCTACCAGGCGCAGGTGCTGCTGCGTGATGCGCAACGGGCGCTCGCCAGCACCCAGCAGTTCGAAAAAGTGAGCCAACTCAGCCGCGGGCTGGCGCACGAGTTCAACAACCTGCTGACCACCATCCACAATGCGCTGGACCTGATCGCCCTGCGTTGCGCTTCAGATGAAACCACCGAACGCCTGATCGGCAATGCGCAGGCCGCGGCCGACCGTGGCGCGCTGCTGACCCGGCAGCTGCTTGCCTTCGGTGCCGGCCAGACGCTGGTGCGCGAACGCGTCACCACCGCGAACTGGCTGCAACCGGCGATGGCCGCGCTCCAGCAGCGCTGCCTGGCCCATCATTCGCTCAGCCTGCAGCTGCGCAGCGACCTGCCGGACGTGCTGCTGGATCCCGGGCAACTGGAGGCGGCGCTGTCCAACCTGGTCGGCAATGCCTGCGATGCCATGCCCAATGGCGGCCGGATCTGTATCATTGGCGACATCGAGCGTCGCCTGGACCCCCAGGCCGACACGCCCACGTACCGGAATTTCGTCGCCATCCGCGTGCAGGATGAAGGCCACGGCATGGCGCCAGACGTCGCCGCCCGGGCCAGCGAGCCATTTTTCACGACCAAGGACATCGGCAAGGGCAGCGGTCTGGGCCTGAGCCAGGTGTTCGGTTTCATCACCCAATGCGGCGGTTTCGTCGATGTGTCCAGCACCGAAGGTGGTGGCACGACGGTCAGCCTGCTGCTGCCTGCCCTGGAGGTTCCCGCCAATGACTGATTCCATCCGCGTACTCATGGTCGAAGACCAGGAAGACCTGCGCGACATGATCGGCCTGGCCCTGCAGGATCTGGGCATCAACGTCGATACCACCGCCGATGGCCACGAAGCGCTGGCGATGATGGCTGGCGAGCATCAATACGATGTGGTGTTCAGCGATGTCAGCATGCCCAACGGGATGTCCGGGATCGAGCTCAGTGAACACGTTGCCCGTACCCAGCCGGGCGCACGGATGATCCTGTCTTCCGGCTATGCGCGCTCGCAGCTGCCGCCGTTGCCGGGGCACGTGGAATTCCTGCCCAAGCCGTATCGGCTGCGGCAGCTGGTGGAGCTGCTGACCGCACGTTGAGCGGCCGCTTCCTTTCAATGGGCTGCGCTCAGGTCCAGCCAGCCCGACCACACCAGCTGGATGCCGATGCACAACAGCACGAAGGCAACCAGTTGCTGCATCACCACCGCGCCTGAGGGCCCCAGGCGGGTGACCACCACGATCGAATTGCGCAGGATCAGGTAGATCACCACTGCCACCATCAGTGCACCGCCGACCGCGACGATCGCGCCGGAAAGAAAATGCAGCGGGTTCATCGATTCCCCGTGTGCGCCCAAGGTGATGCAGGCGGAAATCACACCCGGGCCAGTGGTCAGCGGGAACGTCAGCGGATAGAAACTGCGCTGCATCAACTGATTGTCGGCAATACCCGCCGCCTCGGTCTCCTGCACCGTCGGTGAGGTATCCGGGCGCGGCGCCAGCATGCGCCAGGCACTGGCCGCCACCAGCAGGCCGCCACCGAAACGCACCACCGCCAGCGAAATGCCGAAGATGGTCAGCACGTAGGTGCCGACCAGCATCGAGGCAATGATCACCCACGCCACGTTCATCCCGATCTGGCGCGCCAGCACGCGCGCCAGGGTGTGCTTGTTGCCAACGGTGGAGACGAATATCGAGGCGATGCTCAGCGGATTGATGATCGGCAGAAGGGTTACCGGGACAAGCGCCATTTCTTTCAACAGCGCGATCATGTATTCCATGGCAAAACTCCATGCCAACGGGGCGTCAGCTGTTGCGGCGCAAGCGTGCAGCCTTGGACGCACCCAGCCCATCAGACGCGACTGATTCTCCAGCCGGCAGAACGTGACTCCACTATCCATTTCCGGCTTGCCGCTGATCGTTGTTGCCTTCGACATCTGAGCGCTGCGCACACCCGGCCAGTCGTATGAACGGTTAAGGATGCGGCGCGACGCCAGATAACGGGATACGAATGGCAATGTCACAATCGACCCATTACGGCTGACGTCCGGCCAGCGTTCCTGAAACGACACATGCCCCGCCCTATGCATGACAGATCCACCAAGGAAGGTCCCCTGCCCTCGTTCCACTCCTGCCTGGAACTTGCCTGTGCCGTAAGCGGCATGCGTGTGGCGCTGATCGGCGAGGTCGGTGAGCAGCAATGGCGCGCCGTGCACGCACTGGACCGCGCTGGGCTCGGCATCTCCGCCGGCCTTCGGCTGGATCTGATCAACACCTTCTGCCGCGACGTGACCGCGACCGGTGAAGCGGTCTGGTTCGGCGATTGCCGCCAGGACCAGAAGCGCTGCGACAGTCCAATCCCGGCCCTGCATGGCTTCCGCAGCTACATCTCGGTGCCGGTGGTACTGGCCGATGGGCGGGTGTTCGGCACACTGTGCACGCTGGATCCCGAGCCGCGCGTGATCACCGATGAAATCGTGCACGCCATGCGTGCGCTGGGTGCGGTGGTGGCCGAGCAGATCGGCGCGGCGGAAGCGCACGATACCGATGACCAGCACGACGGCGACAAGCGGGAAGCGAACGCGTCGCCCGAAAGCCGCCTGCAGGCCTCCGAAGTGCTCAACAGCGCGCTGCGACAGGAAGGCAAGGAGCGCGAGGAGTTCATCGCCGTGCTCGCCCATGATCTGCGCAACCCCCTGCAGGCGATTCGGGTCACCTCCGACCTGCTGTCCTTGTCGGCCACCAGCGAGGCGCAGCAGAGCCTGCTGCGGCACCTGGACGACAGCGCGGACCGGATGGCGGAACTGATCGAGGTGACGCTGGATTTCGCACGCGGCCGGCTGGGCTCGGGCATCGCCCTGCGCGTGCGGCCCTGGCGTGACCTGTCTGCGCTGCTGGCCAACGCCGCCGAGCAGGCACTGGCCCCCTACCCCGGTTGCCCGTTGATCGTTGAACTGGCACTGCCCGAGGTGGTGACCTGCGATGCGGACCGCCTTTCGCAACTGGTCAGCAACCTGCTGATCAACGCGGCCATCCACGGCCGCAAGGGCCGTCCGATCACGCTGCGCGGGCACGCCGACGACGCCGCGCTGGTGCTGGAAGTGCACAACGAAGGGGTGATTGCCGAGGCGTCGATGAAGACCCTGTTCGAGCCCTTCCACCGCACCGGCGACCAGCGACTGGATTCCGGCCTGGGCCTGGGGCTTTACATCGCTTCGCAGATCGCCGTTTCGCATGGCGGCGCACTGACGGTGCAGTCCGGCGAGGCTATCGGGACCACCTTCACCCTGCGCATGCCGCTGCGCTGAGCTGTACGCGCGTCAGTCCCAGCGCCAGCACTCATTCCGGCGGCGGCTCGATCTCATAGCCGCGTGCGCGCAACGCACCGAGGTAATCCTCCGGGCCCAGCAGCAGGCTGACCGGTACCGTGGAGAACGTGCTGGCGTGCTGGGCCAGCGCCTTGTCGGCCAGGCCCACCCACTGCGTGCGCGCCTGCTGCGGCAAGTCGTTCCAACCGCGGCTGCGCGCGAACGCCGAATCCTGCACCACGTCCCGGCAGGTGCGCGCCATGGACATCACGGCCAGCCGGCGCAGGGCCCCGATGTCCCCCGATGCCCATGCGTTGGCACGCTCGCGCAGCACCGGGGCCTGGAATTCGACCGTATCCAGGGTGCGTTCGAAGCAGGCACGGTCGTCGACTTCGGTGCCCTGCAATTCCTTCAGGGCGCCCCGCGCATCGGCGATGGGAAGCTTCACCCGCGCCTCTTCCGGCTCCAGCTTGTTGGCCTTGTAGGCACGTTCAAGGGCTTCGGTCACCTGCCCGCTATCGCGCAGGCACTGGCGCTTGAGGAAGGCCATGTACAGCTCGCCCGAAGCGATCATCGGGCGCTTCTTTTCCACCCCGCCATCGCGGCCAAGATAGGTGGCCTTCAAGCCCAGCCAGCGCGCGTAGGTTTCCGGCGCCACGATCTGCTGCAGGGTGCGCCCCTGCGGATCCCTGGCGGTCTTCATCGCCAAAGGCAGCAGGGTAAGGCCGCGCAGCAGGCCGAGCTTGACGTCCGGTGTCCAGCCAGGCGGACCGAGCACGTGGTCGGAGGTGGCGATCACCTGCTGCACCTGGTCCGAACGCCAGGTCACGCCGGCCGGCAACGGCGCCACCGTACCCAGCAGCCACAGCACGTGGCCCTGCGCGTTGCTCACCTTCCACAGCCCCGGACCGGGCTGCTCGCCGGTGACCTGCACGGCCGCCATGTCGACCACCGGTCCTTCTGCCGTCATGGCCTGCGCGGCGACGGCGAGCGGTGCCAGCAGCAGCGCCGCAAGGGTGATGCCGCACCTGATCCAGTGCCCGTTACGTCGGTGCTGCATGGCCAATCCCCTGAGTGATCGCGCACTGTATCCAGTGCTTCTTCCTGCTGTGTAAAACGTTCGTTGGCGCCGGATGGCGCTGGAACCACGGCGGCCGGGCGCTACGCTGGCGCTGTGTTCTTGTTCCGGGCCCAGCCCATGTTGCAGATGCGTCCTGGCTGCGAATGCTGCGACACCGACCTGCCCGCAGTGTCGACCGGCGCGTGGATCTGCTCGTTCGAATGCACATTCTGCACCGCCTGCGCGCAGGGACGTCTGGGCGGGCGCTGCCCGAACTGCAGCGGCGCGTTGTGTCCACGCCCGACGCGCGAGGGTGCCGCGCTGAAGCGCAGCCCTGCCTCGCCGGTACGGGTGTTCAAGCCGGTGGACGGCTGAGCCCGGCTGCGCGCGGAATCAGCGGCAGTGGTTGGCGTCGATGCGGCGGATCTGTGGGGAAGTTTTCCAACCCATTGATTCTGGTGACCCCGGCCCGATTCGAACGGGCGACCTTCCCCTTAGGAGGGGGACGCTCTATCCAGCTGAGCTACGGGGCCAGATCGAGGGTGTGAAGGATACAGCCTGAGCGCACGCAGGACTACCACGTAAGGGCTATGGTCAGCTGGGCGGTGCAACTGCGCCGTATTCTGTCCCCCCCCTATCCGGTCCCTCCCCCTGCATGCCGTCCACGTGGCACCTCCTTTCAATCCTAGGTGACAGCCGCCTGCTCGTACCGGCAGCGCTGGTCCTGATCGTCATGGGCTGGCGTCGGCGCAGCCGCTGGCATCTGCGGTGGATGCTCATGCTGTGCATCATCGGCGCTATCGTGCTGGCCTCCAAACTGGCCTTCCTCGGCTGGGGCATCGGTTCGGCGCGCCTGGATTTCACCGGCGTCAGCGGCCATGCGGCCATGTCTGCCGCGATCTGGCCCGTGCTGCTGGCCGTTTGCCTGCCAAGGCGCGGCGCGTGCTGGGCCAGCGCGGGCGGCCTGCTGTTGGCAGCCGCAATCGCCTACTCGCGCCTTCCGCTGAACGCGCATTCCTGGTCGGAAGTGACGAGTGGATGGCTGCTCGGCTCGCTGGCTGCCGCATGGACCCTACGGCGCCTGGACCCGACCGCCCTCGCATCGCCCGGGTGGCTTGCAGCGGCACTCTTCGCGGGCGCGTTCATGCCGGCTGTTTTTCCCCAGGCAACGACGCACGAGGCCGTGGTGCGTTTGGCCACCGCGCTGTCAGGAGCGAAGAAAGCCTACGCGCGAAGCGCGCTGCATGAGAAATCCGTCACATTGCAACGTAAAATGCTGACGCCATAGGCCTTTCATGTCGTGATTGCCTTGACAGCACTCGCGCATGCCCTGACCATAGGGGTGTTCAAATCCCCCCAGACGGAGTAGGAGACCCCGTTTTATGAAGAAGATCTTTGCAGTACTGGCCCTCGTTGGCCTGTCTTCCCCCGTCCTGGCTCAGGATGCTCAGGTTCAGCAGTCCTCGACCACCACCAGCGCGGAAGTCGCAGGCGCCGAAGCAACGGGTTATTCGACCGTTGCCATCGCCAGCACCGCTGTGGCGGCTGTTGCGACCGCAGCCGTTCTCTACAGCGTTGGCGGCGACAGCTCCAGCGGTGAGGATGACGCAGGCGGCGGCGGTGGCGGTGGTGGCGGCGACGGCGGTGGTGGCACCGGCGGTACGGGTGGCACTGGCGGCACCGGTGGCACTGGCGGTACCGGTGGCACTGGCGGCTGATCCGCAGCCCGCTTGAATCCCAGCCCTCGCCGGGCAATGCTTGGCGAGGGTTTTTTTTGCCTGCTGGAACCAGATAGATCCATGAAAACCAAGCTCTCCTGCGTTGCTGTCGCCCTTGTCGCGTCTGCCACCTTGTCCGGCTGCCTGCTGGCGCCGGGCCAGCACCTGCGGCAGGGCGATGTCTCGCACTCCACGCAGAGCGACGATGGTCGCCTCGAAATGGCCACCATCACCCCCAAGCTGATCGCTATGGACCGGGCAACGCAGGCCGGGAAGGTGCTGCCCGCAGAGCTTTTCGACTACCAGCCGCAGGAATACCAGGTAGGCATCGGCGACGTACTGTATGTGACGGTGTGGGACCATCCGGAATTGACGGTGCCTGCCGGCTCGCAGCAGCAGGGCAATCTGGCTGGCCGGCTGGTGCAGAGCGACGGTTCGATGTTCTACCCCTACATCGGCAA
Source organism: Stenotrophomonas lacuserhaii (assembly GCF_014836545.1). Taxonomy (GTDB): domain Bacteria; phylum Pseudomonadota; class Gammaproteobacteria; order Xanthomonadales; family Xanthomonadaceae; genus Stenotrophomonas; species Stenotrophomonas lacuserhaii. The sequence goes on along the minus strand of NZ_JACSQS010000001.1, from coordinate 42,995 downwards.
GATCAACGCACAGGGCAGGACGCCGGTCCAGCTGCGCGAAGAGATCACCCAAAGGCTCGCCAAGTACATTGAATCCCCGCAGGTCGACGTCTCCGTGCTGACCTACGGCAGCCAGCGGGTATGGATCACCGGTGCAGCCGAGCGCTCGACGCCGCTGTCACTGGGTACGTCTCCGTTGACACTCTCCGACGCGATCAGTCAGGGCGGCCTCAATGCCAGCCAGGCCGACTTGTCTGGCGTGCGCCTCAGCCGTGCCGGGGTGACCTATACGATCAATCTGGAGACGCTGGCCAATCAATACGGCGGGCGCCAGCTTTACCTGAAGGACGGGGACTCGATCTTCGTGCCGTACCTGGACCGCAAGGAAATCTTCGTCGTTGGCGAAGTTAACCTGCCCGGCGCCTACAGTTTTCGTACCGGCGATGTGTCGCTGAACCAGGCTCTCGGACGTGCGCGTGGCATCACGCAGGCCACCGCCAGCGGCAATTCGGTCTACGTGATCCGGGGCGCGAAGGACCTGATCGCCGAGCCGTCGATGGTCTACCAGCTCGAAGCGCGCTCGCCGACCGCCTTTGCCGTGGCCAGCCAGTTCATGCTGCAGCCCGGTGACGTCGTCTTCGTCGGTGCAGCCGGCGTCACCCGTTGGAACCGCTTCGTCAACCAGCTGCTGCCGTTCACCAGCATCCTGTACACCGCCGCGCGGACGGAAAACGAAGTCGGAAGCAACTGACATGATGGCCCGTAAGGCCTCGCAGCGCGCTGCCTGCCGCAGCTGGCGCGCCATCCGACCGCTTGTCGCCGGATCTTCGCTGGTATTCGCGCTGGCCGCCTGTACATCGGCCAGTCGCTCCACCAGCGATTCGTTCCGGCTGCTTTTCAACCGTGATGTTGAAGCCACGCCCGTACAGGTCGCCGCCAACCGCTATCCGCAGATCCAGCTGCGCGCCCCGGACATGAGCGCCGTCATGGTGCTCGGCTATGTCGATGATGGGCAGCAGGTCTGGTATGCAGGAAGGGAAGCGGTGTTCCACCTGGACCGCGATGGCCTGGTGACCTCGACGTCCGGCAACGGTCGACAGATCGCCACCCGCATCGTCGGCGATTCGCCGTTCCACGACCTCGCCAAGGTCACCACGCCGGTGAAGGTGCAGCGCCAGTACGACGCAACCCCCGCCTATGCGGTGTCGGTGCCGGTCACCGGGACGCTGACCCGACACGGCACGGACAAGGTGGAAATCCTCGGCAGGCAGATGCAGCTGGTGCGTTTCGAAGAACAGCTGCAAGGCGGGGGCATCGGTGCCACCAACCTGTACTGGGCGGATGCGACGACCGGTTTAATCTGGAAGAGTCGCCAGCACCTGGCGCCCGGCTATGCCGTGGAACTCACCCAGCTCAAACCCTACCGCACGGCGCAGGACTGAATGATGATGTTTCGCAGTGCGGCGACGCTTGTACTCCTGGCCTGCTCTTCCTCCCTGTGGGCCGCATTACCGGTCCCGGGTGTGTCCGAAGTCAGCGTGCAGGGCGCGGTCGAGGAATCCGGTACCGTCCAGGTGCAGGCGGGTGGACGCATCTCCGACGTGCTCAACGCAGCGCGCCCCAGCGCTGCGGCCTACCTGCTCGGCAGCAGCCTGCAGCGCGAACAAGAAAGGCAGGACCAGCTGCGCCAGCGCGCCGGCCTGCTGCATACGCTGAGTCAGTTGCCGCAGCATGAAAACCTTGATGTACGGGCAGCAGGCGAACTACTGCACGAGTGGCTGGAAGCACATCCGGCAACCGGCCGCGTGCGGCTGGTGCTGGATCGCCGCTTGATGCAGGTGCAGCCGCCCAACAATCCCGTCGCCAGGCGGGGAGACAGCATCATCATCCCGCTGCGCCCGCAGACCGTGCACGTCGTCGGCGCCGTGATCCAGCCCTGCACGTTGCCCCACCAGCCGCTGCAGGATGCAAAGGCCTACCTGGCGCACTGCCCTGTTTCCGATGCCGCAGATCCGGACACGCTGTACGTCGTGCAGCCGGACGGGCTGGTGCAGGCCTTGGGCATTGCGGCGTGGAACCGTGCCGATCCGCAGCCAGTGGCCGCCGGCGGCACGATCTACGTGCCAGTACGCGAGTCGGCGATGAAGCACATCGACACCTCCTTCAACGAAGACTTTGCTTCGTTCATCGCTACGCAACCTGTCGATCCTTGATGACCGTTTCCGCAAAACTCCTGCCCGCCCGTGGGCCCGCCACCCTCGCCGTGAGCCTGCTGGCGATGTGCCTGTCCACCGCGCTTCACGCGCAGCAGGCACCGCCGGTCACCGCGAGCGAATGGGGTGGCAGCGGGCTGCTGCAGACCCCCACTGCGCGCATGAACACCGCGGGCGACATTGCCTTCACCGCGTCGCACAACTCCCCTTACAGCCGCTACAACGTCACGTTGCAGCCGTTCAGCTGGCTCGAAGGAACGTTCCGCTACATCAACGTGTCCAATATCCGTTATGGTCCGAGCATTGCCGGCGACCAGAACTACAAGGACAAGTCGATCGATTTCAAGCTGCGTCTGTGGCAGGAATCGCGCTGGATGCCGGACGTAGCGTTCGGCGTGCGCGACATCGGCGGCACCGGCTTCTTCTCCAGTGAATATCTGGTGGCCAGCAAGAACTTCGGCCCCGTCGACGCCTCGCTGGGCCTGGCGACCGGCTACCTGGGCAACCGTGGCGACTTCTCCAACCCGTTGGGCATCATCGATGACCGGTTCAAGGACCGCCGTCCGATCGCCACCAGCGCCATTGTCCAGGCCGGCAAGTTCGGCGTCAGCAACATGTTCCGCGGCCCGGTCGGCATCTTTGGTGGTCTTACCTACCAGACGCCGTGGGATGCCTTGCTGGTGAAAGTGGAATACGACGGCAACGACTACAAGCGGGAACCGCGCAACAACAACCTGACCCAGCGCACACCGATCAATGTCGGCCTCGTCTACGTTCCCAACCGCAACGTCGAGTTGACGGCGGCGTGGGAGCGCGGCGACGCGGCGATGTTCTCGCTTACGCTGCGCGGCAATCCCGGCGGCGCATCCGCGGCGCCCAAGCCGTTTGATCCCCCGCCGATCAACCCGGCCGCAGCCGCCGCGCAGCGCGCCGAGGCCGGCCAGGCCCCTGCCCTCGCGTTGGCCGCCGACGGGCCTGCAACCGGCGCTTCCGGTGGGGTGGAGCCCGACTGGGCAACCGTTTCATCGCAGCTGCGCGACAACGCCGGTTTCCGCGTGGACCAGATTTCCCGCCGTGGCGGCGAACTGTTCGTCGACGGCTACCAGGTGCGCCACTTCAGTCCGGCCAAGGGCCTCGGTCGGGCAGGCCGTATCCTGTCCAGTACCACGGGCGAGGATTACGATTGGTACACCCTGCGCACCACCCGACTGGGCATGCCGATCGTGGACATGTCGGTCAAGCGTGATGCGCTGTTGGGCAATCTGGACGGCACGGTCGAGGACGATGTCCTGCGGCGCAGCACCGATCTGCAGGCACCTGCCGAAGTGGACCGCGAGGTGCTCTACCGCGCCCCGCACAGCCCGTACGGCGGCGGCTTCAGCCTGGGTTACCGGCAGAATCTCGGTGGCCCGGACGGCTTCATCCTGTACCAGGTTGCGGCGAACTATTCGGGCAGCTTCTTCTTCCGCCCGGACATGTGGCTGACCGGGACGGTGAGCGCGGACCTGTTGAACAACTACGACAAGTTCAAGTACAACGCGCCCAGCCGGCTGCCGCGCGTGCGTACCGATCTGCGTCGCTACATGGTCGACAATGACGTGACCCTGCCCAACCTGCAGCTCAACCTCGCCCACCGCTTCGGTCGCGATGTCTACGGCATGGCGTACGCCGGCTACCTGGAATGGATGTATGCCGGCGTCGGTGGTGAGCTGCTTTACCGCCCGATGGAGCAGCCCTGGGCTGTCGGGGTGAACATCAACCGCGTGCAGCAGCGCGACTTCGACCAGCACTGGGGCCTGCGCGATTACCGCATGACCACCGGCCATGCCACGCTGTACTACGCCTTTGATGCGCGCGAACGCATCGTAGGCTCGATGTCGGTCGGCCGATACCTGGCTGGCGACTACGGCGCAACGGTGAACATCGCGCGCGTGTTCGACAACGGCGTGACCATGGGCGCGTACGCGACCAAGACCGATGTGTCGGCCGCGGACTTCGGCGAAGGCAGCTTCGACAAGGGGCTCTACTTCAGCATCCCGTTCGACCACGTCCTGCCCCGCTCCACCCGCGCGCGTGCGGCGATCAACTGGAACCCACTGATCCGCGACGGTGGCGCGATGCTGTCACGCAAGTACTCGCTGTACAACGTGACCGGCGAGCGCGACGAGCGCTTCTTCTATGACAACCTGAAGTCGATCACCGACTGACCGGGTGAGGTGCCGGCCAGGGTCGGCACTGCCGCGGCACACCCACGCGCGCTACAGGTACTTGACCCAGCTCTGCACGCCTTCGGCCATCAGCTTGTACACATGCTCGAAGGCTGCGCGCTGCTGACGATACGGATCGGGAATCTCACGGTCCTGCTGCCACTTGCCCAGCAGGAAGGTCTTTCCCGAGGCTTCCGGTGCGATCTCGGTGATGCGGCGGACGTGCTTGCGCTCCATCGTCAATACCAGATCAGCCTGCCCGAGGATGCTTCCACTGATCTGCCGGCCACGATGGCTGCTGCCATCCAGCCCGTGCTCGAGCAGCAATGCCTGTGCTGTGGGGTCGACGCCATGGTCGACCAGCGCCCCCAGCCCCGCAGAAGACACCTCGATGCCCTTGCCGGCCACCAGGTCACGCAGCATGACCTCCGCCGAAGGGCTGCGGCAGATGTTTCCCACGCACACGAAAAGAATATTCTTGAACACAACCGGTTCCTGTCGCCATCAACGCACAGGGTAGCGCAGCGGCCGGCCAGGATGCATCAGCAAGCCGGCCTAGTAAGCCGACTTCTGCCCCAACACCTTGAACGCTGTCAACGCGATGATGCGCACGTCCAGCGTCGGACTCCATCGACGGATGTAGTCGATGTCGTACTGCACGCGCTTCTTCATCGAGCGCAGCTCCGGCGTTTCGCCACGCAATCCATGCACCTGGGCCCACCCGGTAATGCCCGGCTTGACGTAATGACGGTGCATGTAACGCCCGATCAGCTTTTCATATTGGTTGTTGTGCTGGATCGCGTGCGGGCGCGGCCCAACCACCGACATGCTGCCGCCGAGCACATTGAAGAACTGCGGTAGCTCATCCAGGCTGCTGCGGCGCAGGAAGGAACCAAAGCGGGTAATGCGCGGATCGTGGCGGGTTGCCTGCGTGATGGTATCCGGGGTCTCGGCATGCACGCGCATGGAGCGGAATTTCAGCATCCAGAATTCCTTTCCGCCCAGCCCATGCCGGCGCTGGCGGAACAGGACCGGGCCCGGCGAACTCAGCTTCACGCCGACCGCGAGCATGGCGAACACCGGGGCCAGCAACACCACCGCGATGCCCGCCACCAGCAGGTCCTCGATCCGCTTCACCAGCCTGAAATGCTGGTCCGGCAAGCCCTGCCGCACACCGATCATCGGCACGTTGCCGACCAAATGGACACCCGGGTTGAGCGTGCCGTAACCACTGATATCCGGAATGATGCGGACCGGCACCGGAAAGCGCTCGATCTTCTTCAGCATGTCCTTGATCTGCGGGCCACTGCCCATCTGCAGTGACACCCATACCTGGTCAAATTCGCCGCGATGCAGGTCCATGTACTGCGGCAGGTCTTCAATCCCCCCGAGGAAACGCGGAACGTCGGCGCGGCGGCGGGTTGGAATATCGCCGGGGCTGGAGAAGTAACCAATGACCTCCTTGCCCATTTCCGGTTTACCCCGCAGCAGTCGGTGCAGCTTCAGCGATGGCGCGCGGAGGCCTACGAGTAGTACGCGCTCGCGATCCAGTCCGCGTGCCCGCAGACGATGCAACTGCACCCGCAACCCGACGCGGGTGGTGGTCATCGCCGCCAGCCCCATCGCGTACCAGCCGACCAACCACGTGGTGGGTACCGAGTCGGTCATGTCCACCAGCACGGCATACGTGGAGAAAAGGCCGAAGACCGCTGTCCAGGCCAGCAGCAGGAACCAAAGGTCGGCCAGCAGGCCGCGGGCACGCCACTGGCGATACATCGGCGCCACGGAGAAACACACCATCGTGCTCAGCAGGACCGCGCCGAAGACCACGCGCTGCGAAGCGGAAGGTGCCACGAAGCCAAAGCGGAAAAGATGGGAGACGACCGCTGCGCCCGGAATGGACAGCAGATCAGCGAGCCGGAGAACCAGCTCCAGTGCAGCGCGCGCCTCGACCCGGCGCGGCTGCGGATGCACTGGCGCCAAACCCTCTACGGATCCATGTAGCACGTCGGTCTTCCCTTCTTCGGCGTCTGCCCGCACAACTCACTCCAGCGCACCGGCCTCCCCTGCCAGCACAGTTACGTTTGATGATCGCTTTGGGCGTCAATAAGTGACGTAAATGTACCAGACTTGGCGTGTACCAGATCGCAGCAGATTCGTGAACTGGGTCACATCTATCGTCTAAACGACCATCTTGGCGCCAGATAATTGACACGCATCACTACAAGGTGACGCGCCACGTCACGTGCCGCCTGCCGAATCGCGTCGTTCGCGATCCGCGCCTTGCTAGCATGGGCGGCTCGCGCGTGGGGGCCCTGGTGTGGCCCGCAACAACGCATCGTGTTTTCCTCCACCGCAGCCATCTTCGGCAACCCGGTGAGCGAGATGATCGACGAAGAACACCCCAAGGCGCCCATCAACCCCTACGGCGCCAGCAAGCTGATGGCCGAGCGGATCCTTGCCGATGCGGCCACCGCCTACGGCCTGCGCTCGGTGTCGCTGCGCTACTTCAACGCCGCCGGCGCCCTGCCCGACCAGGGCATCGGCGAAGCGCACCAGTGCGAGACCCACCTGATCCCGAATGTGCTGAAGGCCGCCTTGGGCGATGGTCCGGCGCTGAAGGTGTTCGGCGACGACTACCCGACCCCGGATGGCACCTGTGTGCGGGATTACGTGCACGTGCAGGACCTTGCCCAGGCGCATGCGCTGGCCCTGGGCTTCATGGAAGCCAATGACGGGGCGCATGCTTTCAACCTGGGTAACGGCCGGGGCTTTTCTGTGCGCGAAGTCATCGCGACGGCGGCCGAGGTGTCCGGCAAGCCGGTGCCGTTCGAGGTGGCGCCGCGCCGCGACGGCGACCCGGCCAGCCTGGTGGCATCCAGTGAGAAGGCGCGGGCGCAACTGGGCTGGGTACCGCGCTGGACCGAACTGGGGCCGATCATTGAAAGCGCGTGGCGCTGACATCGTGATCAGCCGGACTGGTCGAAGCAGGACCACCCCAGCTAGCGCCGAGCCACGCTCGGCGAGCGCAGCGGCGGGAGGACCGCCAACGGCAACAGCGTGACGACCAACGGTCGTCACCCACCAGACCCCACCCCCACCGCAGCGCACCATGCCCCCGCCAGCCCCTCTGCTACCATCTCCGGCTCAGTGCGCCGCTGCCCACAGGGCCCGCGGCCGCCCAATACAACGCGAAAAGAGGGAGTCTGCATGTCTGCCAAGCTGCTCAAGGCCTTGGGCCTGGATGCGATCAACGCCGGTACCTACCTGGGCAACGGCGAGTGGTCCACCGCCACCGGCGGCGAGCTGATCACCCCGGTCAACCCGACCACCGGTGAAGCCATCGCCCAGGTCCGCGCCACCACCGCCGACGAATACGAAACCGTGATCGCGCGGGCGCAGGAAGCCTTCAAGACCTGGCGCACCACCCCGGCCCCGCGCCGTGGCGAAGCGGTGCGACTGTGCGGCCAAGCCCTGCGCGCCAACAAGGATGCGCTGGGTTCGCTGGTCGCCCTGGAAATGGGCAAGAGCAAGCCGGAAGGCGACGGCGAAGTGCAGGAGATGATCGACATCGCCGACTTCGCCGTGGGCCAGAGCCGCATGCTGTATGGCTACACCATGCACTCGGAGCGTCCGGGCCACCGGATGTACGAGCAGTACCAGCCGCTGGGCCTGGTCGGCATCATCAGCGCGTTCAACTTCCCGGTCGCGGTGTGGGCATGGAATGCCTTCCTGGCGACCGTCTGCGGCGACATCTGCCTGTGGAAGCCGTCCAACAAGACCCCGCTGACCGCGATCGCCTCCATGCGCATCTGCAATGAAGCGCTGCGCGAAGCCGGCTTCCCGGACCTGTTCTTCCTGATCAACGATGCCGGCACCGCGCTGTCGGAAAAGATGGTGGCCGACAAGCGCGTGCCGCTGATCAGCTTCACCGGTTCGACCCAGGTCGGCCGCACCGTAGCCGAGAAGGTCGCCCATCGCCTGGGCCGCTGCCTGCTGGAACTGGGCGGCAACAACGCGATCATCCTGGACGAAACCGCCGACCTGAAGCTGGCGATCCCGGGCATCGTGTTTGGTGCGGTCGGCACCGCCGGCCAGCGCTGCACCACCACCCGCCGGCTGATCGTGCACGAATCCATCCATGACGACGTGCTGGCCACGCTGGTCAAGGCATACAAGCAGGTGGAAGGCAAGATCGGCGATCCGACCGACCCGGCCAACCTGATGGGCCCGCTCAACAGCGACGGCGCCGTGCAGCAGTTCCTGGCCTCCATCGAAAAGGCCAAGGCCAGCGGCGGCACCGTGCAGACCGGCGGCACCCGCATCGACCGCGCCGGCAACTTCGTGCTGCCGGCCATTGTCACCGGCCTGAAGAACAGCGACGAAGTCGTGCAGCACGAAACCTTCGCCCCGATCCTGTACGTGATGAAGTACAGCACCCTGGACGAAGCCATCGAGATGCAGAACGGCGTGCCGCAGGGCCTGTCCTCATCGATCTTCACCACCAACCTGAAGGTGGCCGAGCGCTTCCTGTCCGCGGCCGGCAGCGACTGCGGCATCGCCAACGTCAACATCGGCACCTCCGGTGCGGAAATCGGTGGTGCTTTCGGTGGCGAGAAGGACACCGGCGGTGGTCGCGAATCCGGTTCGGATGCCTGGAAGGTCTACATGCGCCGGCAGACCAACACCATCAACTATTCGGATTCGCTGCCGCTGGCCCAGGGCATCAAGTTCGACCTGTGATGGCAGAGACCGCGTCGGTGCGCGACTACCGGCCGGCGATCGATTTCACCGGCCGCCGGGTCTTGATTGCCGGGGGCAGCAAGGGCATCGGGCGCTGCATCGCGTTGGCCTTCGCCGGCGCAGGCGCCTCGGTGTCGGTCTGCGCGCGCGGCCAGCAGGGCCTGGATGACCTCGCACGCGATGCCCTGGACCAAGGCACGCCGTTGCACACCCACGCCGCCGATCTGTCCCATCTGGAACAGATCGGCGGATGGCTGCAACACGCCGCCGAAGCCCTCGGCGGCGTCGACGTATTGGTCAACAACGCGACCGGCTATGGCATGGCCGACGACGAAGACGGCTGGGCCGCCAGCCTGCAGGTGGACCTGATGGCAGCGGTGCGGGCCTCGCGGCTGGCCCTGCCCTGGCTGCGCGCCTCCACGGATGCCTGCATCCTCAACCTGTCCTCAATCGCCGCCCAGCAACCGCGTCCCGGCGCTGCGCCGTATGCGGCGGCCAAGGCCGCGCTGTCGCATTACACGACCAGCCAGGCGCTGGCGCTGGCGCCGCACCGGATCCGGGTCAACGCCATCGCGCCGGGGTCGATCGAATTCGAAGATGGCCTGTGGGATCGCCGCCGCGTGGACGATCCGGACCTGTACCACGGCACCCTGGCGAAGATTCCGTTCGGCCGCTTCGGCCGGCCCGAAGAGATCGCCCATGCCGCGCTGTTCCTGTGCTCGCCGCTAGCCGGTTGGATCACCGGTCACGTGCTCAATGTCGATGGTGGGCAGGTATTGATGGGCTAATGGAGGCACAACCTCTATCATGACCGGGTCTTTAGGGAGGACCCGCATGAGCGTGCCTAACCGTCATACCAGTGGACTGGCCGTCGCCAGCCTGGTCCTGGGGATCTGCAGCTGGACCGTGCTGCCCTTCATCGCCAGCCTCGGGGCGATCATCACCGGGCACATGGCCCGCGCCGAGATCCGCCGCCGCCCGCACGAACTCGATGGCGACGGACTGGCCATTGGCGGCCTGATCCTGGGCTGGCTGATGGTGCTGGGCGCGGTGCTTGCCATCGGCGCCTTCCTCGCCTTCTTCGGCGGCCTGGCCTGGCTGGCCCACGTTTCGTCATGAGGTGGACATGAGCACTCCGGAATCCGCCTCGCGCTTCTCCAACCGCGTCGAAGACTACGTGCGCTTCCGCCCCGGTTACCCGCCCGCCCTGCTGCGGTGGCTGCACGACGAACAGGGCGTGCCGCGCGAGGCGCTGGTGGCCGACATCGGTGCCGGCACCGGCATTTCCAGCCAGATCCTGCTGGCCGCTGGCCATCCGCTGATCGCGGTGGAACCCAACGCGGCCATGCGTGCGGCAGCCGAACAGTGGCTGGGCACGGAGTACCCCCGCTTCCGCGCCGCCGACGGCACCGCCGAGGCGACCGGCTTGGCCGATGCCAGCATCGGCTTGGTCAGCGCCGCGCAGGCCTTCCACTGGTTCGATACGGACGCCGTGCGCGGCGAGTGGAAACGCATCCTGGCCCCGGGCGGGCGCGTGCTGGTGTTCTGGAACTCGCGCCTGCTGGACGCCTCCCCGTTCCTGCGTGGCTATGAGCAGCTGCTGCTGGAATTCGGCACCGACTACAGCGCCGTGGCCGAGCGTTACCAGACCGACGAACAGATGCGCGAGTGGTTCGCCGGCGGCCTGCAGGCCATCGGCTATTTCCCCAACGTGCAGATGCTGGACTTCGATGCCCTGAAGGGCCGCCTGTTGTCCTCTTCATACGCCCCCACCGCCGGCCAACCGAAGCATGACGCCATGCTGGCGGCGCTGCGCACATTGTTCGACCAGCATGCCATCGACGGCAACGTTGCTTTTGAATACCAAACCCGTGCCTTCCTCGGCACGCTGGACTGATCTGCCCATGTACTCGCTTGCACGCCCCTTCCTGTTCTCCCTCGATGCCGAACGCGCCCACGGCCTGGGCCTGGCCGCACTGGATACGGCCTACCGCTTCGGCACCACGCCGCTGGTGGCGCCGCGTATCGCGCCGCTGCCCACGCCCGCGTTCGGCTTGACCTTCCCCAACCCGGTCGGTCTGGCGGCGGGACTGGACAAGAACGGCGCGCATATCGATGCCCTGTTCGCGCTGGGCTTCGGCTCGGTGGAGATCGGCACCATCACCCCGCGCCCGCAGGCGGGCAATCCGAAGCCGCGGTTGTTCCGGCTGCCGGAGCATGGCGCCATCATCAACCGCATGGGCTTCAACAATGCCGGGGTGGATGCATTGGTGCGCAATGTCGAAGCGGCGCGTGACCGCCGCGGCCTGCTCGGCATCAACATCGGCAAGAACAAAGACACCCCCAACGAGCAGGCGCTGGACGATTACATCGCCTGCCTGGACAAGGTGTACCCGTTGGCCGACTACATCACGGTCAACATCTCTTCGCCCAATACCGCCGGCCTGCGCGAACTGCAGGAAGAAAACGCGCTGCGCCAGCTGGTCGCCGGCCTGCGCGAGCGCCAGGAACAACTAGCCAGCATGCACGGCAAGCGCGTGCCGATGCTGGTCAAGGTGGCGCCGGACCTCAACGAGCGTGATATCGACGCCGCAGCGCGCGTGCTCGCCGAGCTGCAGGTGGACGGGGTGATCGCCACCAACACCACCATTGATCGCAGCCACATTGCGGGCCACGCGCTGGCCAACGAAGCCGGCGGTCTGTCCGGCGCACCCCTGCTGGACCAGTCCACGCTGGTGCTGCGCCGCCTGCGCGCGCGGCTGCCGGAAAGCATGCCGCTGGTTGGCGTGGGCGGCATCAGCTCCGGTGCCGACGCGGTGGCCAAGATGGCCGCCGGTGCCGCACTGGTGCAGCTTTACAGCGGCCTGGTGTTCCGTGGCCCCTCGCTGGTGTCCGAGTGCGTGGAGGCGATCCGCCGCCGCCGCGAAGCGCCCAGCCGCGGCGCGGTGGGAGGCCTGTGATGGCGAACACCGGCTGGACCCTCACCGAAAACGCCTCGCTGCTGGCGCTCAACACCTTCCACGTGCAGGCGCAGGCCGCGCAGCTGCTGGAAATCCAGGACTCCGCCACCCTGCCCGATGCCTTGGCCTTGCCGGCCGTTGCCGAAGGCCCGTTGCTGGTGCTGGGCAGCGGCAGCAACGTGCTGCTGGCCGACGACGTGGAGGGCACCGTGCTGGTGTTCGCCAACCAGGGGATCGACATCCTGGAACACCGTGCCGACTACACCGTGGTGCACGCCGCAGCCGGGGTGAACTGGCACAAGCTGGTGCTGTGGTCACTGCAGCACGGCCTGTCCGGACTGGAAAACCTCTCGCTTATTCCCGGCACCGTGGGGGCATCGCCGATCCAGAACATCGGCGCCTACGGCGTCCAGGTCGGTGAGTTCATCCAGGCCGTCGAAGCCTGGGATCGCCAGACCGGCGAGTGGGTGCGGCTGGACAATGAACAGTGCGCCTTCGGCTACCGCGACAGCGTGTTCAAACAGCAGCCGGACCGCTACCTGATCACGGCCGTGGAGCTGCGCCTGCCGTTGCTGCACGAACTGCGCATGGACTACGCCGGCATCGCCGACGAACTGCAGGCGCAGGGCGTGGAAACGCCGAGCGCGGTGGACGTGGCCAACGCGGTGATCGCCATCCGCAGCCGCAAGCTGCCTGATCCGGAGGTGCTGGGCAATGCAGGCAGCTTCTTCAAGAATCCGGTCCTCGGCGTGGACCAGGTCGAGGTACTGCTGCAGTCCTTCCCGGCGCTGCCGGTGTATCCGGCAGAGCGCGAGGAACAGCGCAAGGTATCGGCCGCCTGGATGATCGAACACTGCGGCTGGAAAGGCTTCCGCGACGGCGATGCCGGTGTGGCACCCAGCCACGCGCTGGTGCTGGTGAACCACGGCAGCGCCAGCGGCGCAGAGCTTCTGGCACTGGCCAGGCGCATCTCCGCCTCCGTGCTGGAAACCTTCGCGGTAGCGATTGAACCGGAACCGCGGCTGATCGGCGCGCAGTGGTGAGCCCCAGCCTGTCCAGTGCCGGCGCGCCGCCGATGCGCGCGGCCTGGCTGATGCTGGGCAGCACCTTGTCATTCGGCTTCATGGCCCTTGCCATCCGCTACGCCACCGCCTACGTGCCGACCCAGGAAGTCGCCTTCTTCCGCAATGCGTTCGGCCTGGTGGCGCTGCTGCCGATGTTGCTGCGCCCGGGCCGTGCCCCGCTGAAGACCCAGCAGTTGCCGCGCTATTTCCTGCGCAGCGCGATCGGCTTGGCCTCGATGCTGTGCGCCTTCTGGGCGCTGGGCCACCTGCCGATGGCGCAGGCCGTCTCCCTGTCCTACTCAACACCGCTGTTCGTCACCATCGCGGCGGTGCTGTGGCTGGGTGAAACGGTGCGCGTGCGGCGCTGGGCCGCGGTGATCATCGGCTTCATCGGCGTGCTGGTGATCGTGCGGCCGGGCACCGGCAGCTTCAGCGCCGGCAGCCTGATGGCGGTGGCCGCGGCCGTGCTGAGCTCGGTGGTCGCCATCCAGATCAAGCAGCTCACCCGCGTGGACAGCGCCGACACGGTGGTGTTCTACACCTATGTGTTCTGGGTACCGCTGTCGCTGATACCGGCGCTGTTCGTCTGGCAATGGCCCACCGGCATCGCGTGGGTGTGGCTGGCCCTGACCGGCGTCATGGGCACGCTGGGGCAATTGCTGTGGACGCGCGCGTTGCGGCTTGGAGAAGTCTCCGCCCTGACCCCGATCAGCTTCATGCAGTTGCCGCTGGTCAGCGTGATGGCCTGGCTGCTGTTCGGCGAAGCACTGGATCGCTGGACGGTCATCGGTGCGCTGATCATCCTCGGTTCCAACGCCTACATCGCGCACCGGGAAGCCGTGCTGGCGCGACGCGCAAAAAGCGAGGCCGTCAGCGCAGCGGCCAAACCGGGCGAATAGTCCCCCACCGCGGGCGATGGATCAGCCTGCGCCGGCCTGCCATAACGTATCCGCCTGCAGCACCCGGGCCCGCTCGGATTCCAACAGGCCATTCAGGCGCCGCAGCGCCTCGCGGCGTACCGCAACCGGGTGCACCGTCGCCTGCGGCCCCAGCAGCAGCTGCTGGGTTTCCACGAGGTGCCGCAGCACGCGCTGGTGGCGATAGGCCTCGTTGCATACCCGCGATGCGGCACCGCCCGCAGGGGTTTGGCCCACTGCCGACGCATGCCGGGCAAGCGCATCGTGCAGCGCTTCGGCACGCGCGTGCATGGTGGCGATGTGCCGGCGGTTGCTCAGCCACGTGTCGACGAACGCCTGTCCCGGGATATCCGTTGCCGTCGGCAGGCCGGCCGGCTGCGCGAGCCAGCTGCCTACCCGTTCCAGTGCGCGTCCGTCGGTGCACTCCCAGGCGTGCGGTCTGCAGGAGTGGGCCGGCTCAACCCGATCCGGTTGCGGCGGCGTTGCGCCGCCCTGCCCGTCCTGCGCGGCAAGCACTTCCCTCAGCGTCCAATGCCGACCCCAGCGGGTCGCGCCGTGGGGCCATGCGTGGCCAGCCTGACGGCGCGCGGGTACTGCCTCCAGCCGCCACTGCCGCCCTGCGACATCGACGACGTCGAACCTCGCCGTCGCGTCTTCACTCCCGCTGGACTGTCGCCGTACGCTCGCTGCGACGACGCCGAACGCACGGGCCAACACCTCCGTTGCGTGGACGATCGGCACCTGGTTCATGAGGAATCCGCCATAGGACTGGTCTGAATCCGCACTATCCCAGAAGCGGGAAAACGGGATGTAGAAACAGCCCCGGGGCGACATCGTGGGTCGCTCCCGGCCCGATGGACCGGCTCACCGACAAGCCATTTACGACATCCAAGGCTCAGGATCGTCGAGAGGTGCGGGCTATGGCCTGCCTTCAACCGCACGCTGGACGACCGAGCCCGCGCAGGATGCGGTGTCGGCGGCACCCCGGCTACCAGAAATCGCTTGCACGCACGCGTGGACATACGGCGCACTCTGGCGCGTTCAGCCAGCGGTCCGCGCAATCGGCTGCGAGCCTTCTCTCGACACCCGTTCCCGCACACCGCCTGCCCATCCCGGCCCCTTGCCTGATCCGCTCTGGGCCGGACCGCAGCCTACCGCAGCGCGTCGTGTAAGCGCTTCCACTGCCTGTTAGCGTCTGCTCACCCCGTGGGTTTCCAATGCGCCGAGGAGTGCAAAAAATGATGCTGCATGCCGGTAACAGGAAGACGATCCGAGCTGTGACGGCGGGCGTGGCACGCCTCCTGTTGCTGCCCACCCTTGCCTGGGCCGGGATCTGCAGCGCGCAGGAACTGGCGCCGCGCAGCCAATGGCAGGCCAGCAGTTCCTCGCAGCAGGTGGCGACGATGGCCATCGGCCACCTGATCGACAACGATCCGAAGACCGTCACTGGCGGCGCCTTCAGCCCAGGACACTGGTTCCAGATCGATGTGGGCCGGCCGGCACTGCTCGGCGGCGTCCGCATCACCTGGGACGTCTCCAATCCGGAGGGCTATACCCTGCAGACGTCGCTGGATGGCAAGCAATGGGACGTGGCTTACACAATGGGCGACTCGCTGGGCGGCATCGAGACCCTGTTCTTCGCTCCGCGCCGGGCCCGTTACCTGCGCGTGGCGAGCCCCGAACGCACCTCGGACTGGGGCGTATCGATTCTTGAAATGGAACCGCTGGATACACGCGACAGCGCGCGCGTGGCGGGGCTTGCGGCCGAGCCGTCCGCCGCACTCTGGCAGGGCGGCAGTGCGGTGACGATTCCCAGCGACGCCCAAGGCCGGCATGTGCTGGCCATCGGCCTGCCCCGCGCACTGGCCACCGCTGGCCTGGTGGTGGACTGGGCCGACAGCGCGCATGGCGCTGCCCAGCTGGAGGTGCAGGACGCAGACGGCAAGTGGACCGTGTTGGCCCGCGACCCGCAGGCGGGCAGCCGACAGCAGAGCTGGCTGGCTGGCAACGCCGCGGTGGATGCGCACAGCCTGCGACTGCGGGTGGAGGGCGACGCACCGTCGGTCGAGCGTATCCGCCTGCTCGGACCGGCTGCGGTGATGACCCCGATGAAGCGTTACCAGGTCGCCGCCAGCGGCGCCCAGCGTGCGCTGGCCCCGGCCTCGCTGCTGCTGCAGCAGACCTACTGGACGGCAGTAGGCGTGCACGCAGGCGTGCAGAAATCGATCTTCGATGAATACGGCAACATCGAAGCGTTCAAGGGGGCTCCGTTGGTGCAACCGATCTGGCGCGCTGACGGCGGCACCGCCACAGGCGCCACGGCGCAACCGGTACGCCACGCACTGCGCGATGGCTGGAAGCCGATGCCCTCGGCGGCCTGGCTGCCGCAGCCGGGCCTGGAACTGCGCAGCGAAGCCTTCGCCATTGAGCTTGGCGGGCAGCCGGTGACGCTGGTGCGTCATCGCCTGCACAACACCGGCACGACCGCGATCAACGGCACGCTGACACTCGCCGTGCGCCCGATGCAGATGAACCCACCGTGGCAGAACGGCGGCCTGTCGCCCATCGGCGAGATCGCCGTGGACGGACGGACAGTGAGCGTGAATGGCCGCCGCCTGCTGCAATCCCTCACCGCAGTGGACGAAGCCGGCGCGGCACCGTTCGGCGCGGATGGCAGCAGCGAAATCAGCGGGGCCATCGCCGGCGGCCAGCTGCCCCACGCGCAGAGCGCGCAGGATGCCGACGGCCTTGCCGCAGCCGCCCTCGCCTACCGCGTTGCGTTGAGGCCCGGCGCATCCCGCTCCGTAGTGGTCGCCTTCCCACTGGGCACCGCGCCAGCGGCCGCCGATGGCAGCCTGCCGCAGGCGCCACCGCTGCAGCTCGCCGACACCGCCAAGGAGCCCGACGCCCACTTCGATGCACTGGCCGCACGCGCATCCGCTGACTGGCAGGCGCGGCTCGGCCAGGTCGGCCTGCGGCTGCCGGACAATTCGCTGGTGGACATGCTGCGCGCGCAGGCCGCGTACATGTTGATCAACCAGACCGGCCCGGCGATGCAGCCCGGCCCGCGCAACTACAACCGTTCGTTCATCCGCGATGGCATGGCCACCTCGGCGGTGCTGCTGCGCATGGGCGAAGCCTCGGTGGCACGCGATTACCTGGCCTGGTACAGCGCGCATGGCGTGCATGCCAACGGCCTGGTCTCGCCGATCCTCAACAACGACGGCAGCGTCAACACCGGCTTCGGCTCGGATATCGAATACGACAGCCAGGGCCAGTACATCAGCCTGGTCGCCGACGTGGCACGACTGGATGGCGGCCCGGAATCGGTGCGTGCCTACCTGCCCAAGGTAAAGGCCGCGATGCGTTTCCTGCAGGAGCTGCGCGAGCGCACGCTGGTGCCGGGCTACATGGCCGGCCATCCTGCGCCGGAGCGTTTCGCCGGCATCCTGGCCCCGTCCATCAGTCACGAAGGCTATCCCGCGCCCACCCACAGTTACTGGGATGACTACTGGGGCATCAAAGGCTGGCACGACGGTGCGTGGCTGGCCGAGTCACTGGGTGACCCGGAAACCGCCGCCTGGGCGCGCGAACAGGGCCGCCTGCTGCATGACGCGGTGGCCGCCTCGATCCGCGCCACGATGGCGTGGAAAGGCATCGACTTCATTCCGTCTTCGGCCGACCTGGGCGATGGCGATCCGACCGGTGTTTCGATCGCGCTGGACCCCACCGGCGCGCAGGACGTGCTGCCCGATGCGGCGCTGCGCACCACCTTCGCGCGATACCTGGACGATGTGCGCAAGCGCGCGAGGCCCGGCGCGCTGTATGCCTATACGCCCTACGAAATCCGCAACGTGCTTAGTTATGTGCACCTCGGCCAGCCCGAGGCGGCCAACGAACTGCTGATCGGCCTGCTGCACGACCGACGTCCGCTGGAATGGCAGGTACTGGCCGAAGTGGTGCACTCGCGGTTGCGCTTTCCGCGCTACCTGGGCGACATGCCGCACACGTGGATCGGCGCGGAATATGGCCGCACCCTGTTCGGGATGCTGATGCGCGAGGACGACGATGCGCTGTCGCTGCTGCCCGGCACCCCGGCGTCGTGGCTTGCCGATGATGGCCTGTCGGTGGAACGCCTGCCGACCGCCCATGGCACGTTGAAGCTGGACGCGCGGCAGCGCGACGGCGTGCTGACGGTGGCGCTGGGCGAAGGGCTGCACGCAGGAACCGCCGTGCGGGTGTGGTGGCCCAGCCGCACGCGACCGCGCGAGATACGCGTGGACGGACGTCGCGTTGACGCATTCGATGCCGATGGCGTGTTGCTGCCACGCGCGTTCAAGCATCTGCAAGCGCGCTGGTAAACCATTGGCCGTGGAGGTACAGACGTTAACGAGCCTGCGGATTGTCGTCGCCGGGCAGCGAGTGGAGCGGCGCGCTGCTCCCGTGCGCGGCTGTGCATGGTCCGACGTTAATCCCGGCTTGATGCCAACGGTGCCGTAACCTTGAATCGACCTTGCAGGGGCCATTGCGGCCCTTCCAAGGAGATGACGTGCTTAACCGAAGATCGATGATGGTGGGAACCGCTTCTGCGCTGGCCCTGGCAAGCGGACTGGCAGGCTCGAAAGGTGCCTCGGCACAACAGACCCTCAGGGTGCGCCGCAATATCGCGAACATGTCCCTGGACGATCCTGATCTTGTTGCGCTCAGGTGGTTTGTCGACGAGATGCGCGGCCGCAACCAGTCCAATGCGACCAGCTGGATCAAGTTCGCCGACGTCCATGGCGGCTCATACAGCTTCAACCACTGCCAGCACGGCAACTGGTACTTCCTGCCCTGGCACCGGGCGTATCTGGACATGTACGAGAAAGCCGTCATCGCGATGACCGGATACACGCGGTTCGCCATGCCCTACTGGGACTGGTCGAACCAGCGGGCGTATCCGCCTGCATTTACCGCCCCGTTCTACAAAGGCAAGCCCAACCCCCTCTTCTCGCCCCTTGCTGGCGACGATATGCGCCAGGTAAGGAAGCCGGTTCCCAACCTGCCGGCCGCCGAAACAGGACTGGAAAAAGTACGCGGAGTGCTCAACGCCACCATCCTGGAGAACTTCGGCGGGGGCCGCCCTTTCGATGAAAGCGTCACGCCACCACGGGTCCAGAACAACGTAACGCCTGTATGGCTGGGCCGGCGCGGTGCCATTTCAGAGCTGGAATCGGGTCCGCACAATTACGTCCACGATGAGGTGAACGGCTACATGGGTTTCCCCGCCGCCGCGCGTGACCCGCTGTTCTTCCTGCACCATGCCAACGTAGACCGGATCTGGGAAAACTGGATCCTGCAGGGGCATGTCAACACCACCGACCCGCTCTGGCTGGACATGGTGTTTCCCAATCATTTCCTGCGCCTGGATGGCCAGCGCTATAGCGTCCGGGTTGATGAGTTGCTGCGCCCTGCGGACCTGGGCTACAAGTACGATGACAGCCGGGTTGCTGCCCGCGCCACGCGCAGCCAGGCGCAGGCCAATGCGGATGAAACCCGCTTCAAGGCCCTGTTCAATCCCGCCGCGACCACCGTCATCCCCCGGGCACGTACCGGGAACATCGGCGCTGCGACACCATCCGCGCCGTTGAGCACTGCGCTCAGCGTCCCGTCGGCGTCAGCCTCGAGCGGCAATCGCGTCTTCGCCGTCCTGCGAGGCACCAAGTTCGGCAGCAACCTGCACTCCGTGCGCGTCTTCATCAACCTGCCAACTGCCGGGCCGCGCACGCCGACCACCGACCCACACTACGTCACCTCGATCAACTTCTTCGGCAACAAGGCCCACCAGGGCATGGGCAGTCACGGGCATTGCTATTCGGTGGAGTTGACCAGCGCATTGAAGAAACTCGGACAGAATGGGCTGCCAAGGCCTGGATCACTGACGCTGCAACTGGTGCCGATGCAGAGGGCCGGCAGCCCCGCCACCGACCTCGCCTTCGTGCCCGAGATGATCGACATAGGCGCGGTGTAGCCACAAGCGTGACGACCTGCCTGATAGTGACGACCGCTGGTCGTCAAGGGAGCCCCTGCCATGGTGGGTGACGACGCACTCTGGTGGGTGACGACGCACTCTGGTGGGTGACGACGCACTCTGGTGGGTGACGACCGTTGGTCGTCACGCTTCCCCGCCCCCCCCAAAAACGTGACGACCAATGGTCGTCACCCACCGAGCGCTCCTCCGCCCAGCCGCCGACCATCCACACTGACCGACCTTCCCCACTTCGCAACTATTCTCATCGACAGTGACGGCTGGAATGGAGTCCACGCAGTGATCGGCGCAGAGTTGGGAGGGCCGATGGTGAACGGCCCGCAGGCGCGCGCCGCCCGGCTTGCAGCGTTTATCGATGACCGGCTGGGGATGGAGGCGTGCGATGAAGCCAGCCTTTCCCGCGCGCTGCTGCTTGTCGCGGAATAGGATGGAATGGACGAAGTGGCACAGGCGTGCGGCGTGGATCCGGCGACACTGCGGCGGCAGTTGAACGGTGCCTTTCCGCTTTACATGGTCACCTTGTTCCAGGTGACACGGGCGCTTGGGCTGCAGCTGCGGGTCGAAGCTGGGCCATCCCGCCCCGTTTGACATGCAGGCATTTACCTGCCTATTGTGTCCGCACGGACGGCGCCCGCCGCCCATCGCGGAGGCGTTGTCATGGTGGATATCGCACACAGGATCGGCGTCAGGGCCCCCTCGGCCCAGGTCTACCAGGCCCTTGCCACGCCGGAAGGCATTGCAGCCTGGTGGGCCGAAGGCAGCGCCGGCGACCGCCACGTGGGCGGCACGGTCACCGCCCGCTTCACTACCGATGGCACGGAAATCGGCGCCATGCAGATGAGGCTGCTGGAGCTGCAGCCCAATGACCGGGTGCTGTGGGAGTTCATCGACGGCCCCGCGGAATGGATCGGCACCACCGCGCGCTTCGCCCTGCACCAGGAAGGCGACTATTGCATCGTGCTGTTCAGCCACGAAGGCTGGAAGGAACGCGTGGAGTTCATGCACCACTGCAGTACCAAGTGGGCCATCTTCCTGATGAGCCTGAAGGCCCTGCTGGAAACCGGACGCGGCCAGCCGAGCCCGCACGACGTCAAGATCGACAACTGGAACTGAAGATCGCCAATGGGTGTAGACAGCGTATTCAAGGCCCTGGCCGACCCCACACGCAGGACGCTGCTGGACCTGCTGTGCGAGCGCAACGGGCAAACGCTGGGGCAGCTCTGCGAGCACCTGCAGATGGCCCGGCAATCGGTGACCCAGCACCTGGGCCTGCTGGAAGAAGCCAACCTGATCAGCACGGTCAGGCGCGGCCGCGAGAAACTGCACTTCATCAATCCGGTGCCGCTGCACGATGTCTATACGCGCTGGGTAAGCAAGTTCGAGCAGCAGCGCCTGAGCCTGCTGCATGACCTCAAACAGGAACTGGAAGGAGAATGACGATGACCGCAGAATCCACCCGTTTCATCCACGTGATCTACATCGCGACCACCCCGCAGAAAGTGTTCGAGGCCATCACCCGGCCGGAGATCGCACGCGCTTACTGGGGGCATGAAAACGTATCGGACTGGGCGCCCGGTTCGCGCTGGCAGCATGTGCGCGCCAACGAAGAACGCAAGGTGGAACTGGTCGGCGAGGTAGTGGAAAGTACCCCGCCCTCGCGGCTGGTGATCACCTGGGCGGCCGCCTCGCAGGCAGATGATCCCAAGGCCTACAGCCGGGTGACGTTCGAGATCGTGCCGTATGAGGACATGGTCAAGCTGACGGTGACGCATGAGGAGCTGCAACCGGGCACCGGCATGGATACGGGTATCCGCCAGGGCTGGCCGATCGTGTTGTCGAGCCTGAAATCGTTGTTGGAAACCGGCAAGGGGCTGGATGTGTTCGCCAAGCCCAGCTAAGCAGACGCTGTGCAGCGGCGGGCACGGCCGACCCGCTAGCGGGCTGTCCAGCCGCCATCCACCGGAAGCGCCGTGCCGGTCATCTGCGCTGCGGCATCCGAGGCCAGGAAGACCACCATTGCGCCGATCTGCTCCGGCGTCACGAACTGCAGCGATGGCTGCTTCTCGGCCAGCAGCGCGCGCGCGGCGGACTCCTGGTCTGTTTCCTTCCGCTGCGCCAACGCGGTGATCTGTTGTTCGACCAACGCCGTCCGCACCCACCCCGGGCAGATGGCATTGGCGGTGATGCCGGTGCCAGCGGTTTCCAGCGCCGTGGCTTTGGTGAATCCAACTACGCCATGCTTCGCCGCTACATAAGCGGACTTGTTCACCGACGCCACCAGTCCGTGCACCGATGCGATGTTGATGATGCGACCAGATCCCTGCTGCTTCATGTGGGGCAAGGCCGCCGCTGTTGCATGGAACACTGCGGATAGATTCAGCGCGAGGATCGCATCCCACTTTTCGACGGGAAATTCCTCGATGGACGCGGTGTGCTGGATGCCCGCATTGTTCACCAGGATGTCAATGCGCCCCATTCTGGAAACGGCATGGGCGATCATTTCCCGCACTGACTCGCCTCGGGAAAGGTCGGCGCCATCATGTGCTACGCGCACCCCGAACTCGGCTTCCAGAGTGGAACGGATTCTTTCGATTTCCTGCGCATCGCCGAATCCATTCAGCACGATGTCCGCGCCTTGCTGCGCAAGCGCCGTGGCGATGCCAAGACCGATACCGCTGGTGGAGCCGGTGACCACCGCGACTTTTCCGGTGAACATGGGGGAGCTTCCGTCTGGCGTAGGTGGTGAGTGTAGCTTCAGTCGATCCCACGCCATGCGTGGATGTGCTCCTTCGACGGCTCTTCACCCCATTGAGCCGGTTCCGGGGCCAAGGCGGCTCAAACAACGTGACTGACCCTATGTCGCAAATCGCATTGGACCCCTCAAGCGGTGTGCATGTACTCTCAAAACCGCATGGATCCGACGAAAAGGTGGAAGACATGCCGCCGCCCTCCCCGCCCGTTCCGGCGAAGCTCCGGGAAATGCTCAAAGACTATCCGGATCACATCGAACAGCTGCAGAAGGCTCTAAATTCGGTGATGGACAGAAGAATCAAGTCCACCCCGCCCTTTGAGGCCGCAGTCTGGGCTTTGGAAGACAAGCTTGAAGGGTTCATCCGCGAAGCGCGTATTGAGCTTGCCGATGCTGAGGCGTCAGGCGATCCGAAAGCCATTACCCAAGCTCGGGAAAAGGAGAAGCTGATGTTCAGTGCCTCCTTCAAGCGCCATTGGTTGGGAGATGAATCGATTCACGCGTTCTTTGAGGCGGCTGAAGAATGATCGGTCCGGACAGCCACTTGGATCATGAAACTCATGCTCGGCTGCTCTGAGAGAGAAGCTGGTTCCCAAAAGCGGCATTAACGAGACAATCTCTCAGGAGCACACCAGGCGGTCGTTCTAGCAGGCCAGCCACGCATGCCGATGGCGCTTGGCCTTGATAGGCAATGTCGCAGCATAAGGTCGACGCGCTGAGGCCGCAGCGTGGTCATGGCCTGCACCAGCGCATCGGCTTCGTAGACACCTGCCGCATCCGATGCGCTGTCGCACAGTTCCAGCATGGCCCGCTCGGGCGTAGAACAAACCAGCGCATCGGTCCCAGACGCCGCTGAATGCCAAGCAAGGCCCCTCGCATCAGAAAGCCGCGCTGACCACCGAGACCATCATGTTCTCCGGCAGCCGCTTCGGCACATCGATCCGCGCCCCGATCCATGTTTTTCACGAAATCCGGCGGTATTGCCCGAACGTGATCGTCCTGAAAGTAACCAGCTTTACTCAGCACTGGCCAACCATAAACAACAAGGGCGCCTCTCGGCGCCCTCGTTGTTTCAACTCATTCCCACTCAATAGTAGCCGGCGGCTTCCCCGAGATGTCATAGACAACCCTTGAAACCCCGCGCAACTCATTGATGATCCGGTTGCTCACCGTACCCAGGAACTCATACGGCAGGTGCGACCAGTGCGCCGTCATGAAGTCGATCGTCTCCACCGCACGCAGCGCAATCACCCACTCATAAGCCCGCGCATCACCCACCACGCCGACTGACTTCACCGGCAGGAACACGGCGAACGCCTGGCTGGTCTTGTCGTACAGGTCTGCCTTACGCAGTTCTTCAATGAAGATCGCATCGGCCTTGGCCAGCAGCTCGGCGTACTCACGCTTCACTTCACCCAGGATACGCACGCCCAGGCCGGGGCCCGGGAACGGATGGCGGTAGACCATGCTGCGCGGCAGGCCGAGTTCAACACCCAGGCGACGCACTTCGTCCTTGAACAGCTCGCGCAGCGGCTCCACCAAGCCCAGCTTCATGTGCTCCGGCAGGCCGCCCACGTTGTGGTGGCTCTTGATCACGTGCGCCTTGCCGGTCTTGCTGCCGGCAGACTCGATCACGTCCGGGTAGATGGTGCCCTGTGCCAGCCACTTCGCATTCTTCAGCTTGTTGGATTCTTCGTCGAAGATGTCCACGAACAGGTTGCCGATGATCTTGCGCTTGGCTTCCGGATCGCTCACACCTTCCAGCTTGGCGAAGTAACGGTCGGCGGCGTTCACGCGGATCACCTTGACACCCATGTGCTCGGCGAACATCGCCATCACCTGGTCGCCTTCCTGCCAGCGCAGCAGGCCGGTGTCGACGAACACGCAGGTCAGCTTGTCACCGATCGCCTTGTGCAGCAGCGCGGCCACGACCGACGAATCGACGCCGCCGGACAGGCCCAGGATCACTTCGTCATCGCCGACCTGTTCGCGCACGCGGGCGATCTGGTCTTCGATGATGTTGGCCGCGGTCCACAGGGTTTCGCAGCCGCACACGTCCACCACGAAGCGGCGCAGCAGCGCCTGGCCCTGCAGGGTGTGGGTCACTTCCGGGTGGAACTGCACGCCGTACCAGCGCTTTTCTTCGTTGGCCATCGCAGCCACCGGAATGCGGTCGGTGGTGGCGGTGATGGTGAAGCCCGGCGGTGCCTTGGACACATGGTCGCCGTGGCTCATCCACACGTTCAAACGGGCCTCGCCCGGGTGGTCGCTCAGCCCGGCGAACAGCGAATCCGGGGCCACGATGTTGACTTCGGCGTGGCCGAATTCGCGCTGGTCGGCCGCTTCGGTTTCACCGCCCAGCTGCGCGGCCAGGGTCTGCATGCCGTAGCAGATGCCGAACACCGGCAGGCCGCTGTCGAACACTTCCTGCGGCGCGGCGGGCGCCCCCGGCAGGGTGGTCGATTCCGGGCCACCGGACAGGATGATGCCCTTGGCCCCGAAGCCGGCGATGTCGGCCGGGTTGTGGTCCCACGCCCAGATCTCGCAGTAGACACCGAGCTCGCGGATGCGGCGGGCGATCAGCTGGGTGTACTGCGCGCCGAAATCGAGGATGAGGATCTTGTCGGTATGGATGTTGGTCATGGTGCCCGGGCGATGCAGGAGGAATAACGGAGTACGAAAGCGCAACCAGCGGCGGATATGGAAAGAGGAACGGGAATCTGCTTCCTCGTTCCTCTTGCTGCGTCCGGCCTCAGGCGCGGTAGTTCGGCGGTTCCTTGGTGATCTGCACGTCGTGGACGTGGCTCTCACGTTGGCCGGCGCCGCTGATCTTCACGAACTTCGGCTTGCTGCGCATGTCTTCAACCGTGCCGCAGCCCACGTAGCCCATGGTGGCGCGCAGGCCGCCCATCAGCTGGTGGATGATGCCGCCGACCGGGCCGCGATACGGCACGCGGCCTTCGATGCCTTCGGGCACCAGCTTGTCGGCACTGGAAGCGTCCTGGAAGTAGCGGTCCTTGGACCCCTTTTCCATCGCCGCCAGCGAGCCCATGCCGCGGTAGCTCTTGTACGAACGGCCCTGGAACAGCTCGGTTTCGCCGGGCGATTCCTCGGTACCGGCCAGCAGGCCACCGATCATGATGGTGGAGGCACCGGCGGCCAGCGCCTTGCCGATGTCACCGGAGTAGCGGATGCCGCCGTCGGCGATCAGCGGGATGCGATCCTGCAGCGCCTCGGCGACCAGATCGATGGCGGTGATCTGCGGCACGCCGACACCGGCGACCACGCGCGTGGTGCAGATCGAACCGGGACCAATGCCGACCTTCACCGCGTCCGCGCCGCAATCCAGCAGCGCCAGTGCGGCTTCGCCGGTGCAGATGTTGCCACCGACCACCTGCACCTGCGGGAAGTGCTTCTTGACCCAGCGCACGCGGTCCAGCACGCCCTGCGAATGGCCGTGCGCGGTGTCCACCACCAGCACGTCCACGCCGGCAGCAACCAGCGCTTCGACGCGGCGATCGGTATCGCCGCCCACGCCGACCGCGGCACCCACCAGCAGGCGCGTGGCGGAGTCCTTGGCAGCGTTCGGGTAATCGGTGTTCTTCTGGATGTCCTTGACGGTGATCAGGCCACGCAGGGCGAAATCATCGTTGACCACCAGGATCTTTTCGATGCGGTTGCGATGCAGCAGCAGCTGCACTTCTTCGGATGCGGCGCCTTCCTTGACCGTGATCAGGCGATCCTTCTTGGTCATGATGTGGCGGACCGGATCGTCCAGCTCGGTTTCAAAACGCATGTCGCGGTGGGTCACGATGCCCACCAGCTGGCCGCCGTCCACCACCGGCACGCCGGAGATGTTGCGCGCCTGGGTCAGCGCCAGCACGTCGCGGATGGTGGTTTCCGGCCCGACGGTGATCGGATCGCGGATGACGCCGGCTTCGAACTTCTTGACCTTGGCCACTTCGGCGGCCTGCTGTTCCACGCTCAGGTTCTTGTGGATGATGCCCATGCCGCCGAGCTGGGCCATGGCGATGGCCAGGCGTGCTTCGGTGACGGTATCCATCGCAGCGGACAGGATCGGGAGCTTCAGCCGCAGGTCGCGCGTCAGCCGGGTTTCCAGGCTGACATCCTTGGGCAGGATGATCGAGTGGGCGGGGACGAGCGAGACGTCGTCGTAGGTGAGAGCTTCAGCCTGGATGCGCAGCATCGGCATACCCGAGATGTGGGGAAGCGCGTCATTTTACCCTGTTTGTCGGCCGAGCGGCAGGGGGTAGATGCGACGCAGTGTCGCGCCGGTGGGTGTAGGGCGAAAGGCGCCGCTGCGCTCACCGACCATGGGTCGGCGCTACCCTTCCGTCACCCACCGGGCTGCCTCAGACGAAGGCTTCTGCGGCTTCCAGGGTGTTCTGCATCAAGGTGGCCACGGTCATCGGGCCGACGCCGCCGGGGACCGGGGTGATCCAGCTGGCGCGCTCTGCGGCCGCTTCGAAGCCGACGTCGCCGACCAGCCGGCCGTCGTCCAGGCGGTTGATGCCCACATCGATCACCACCGCACCGGGCTTGACCCATTCACCCGGCACGATGCCCGGGCGGCCGACCGCCACCACCAGGATGTCGGCGTTGCGCACGGCCTGTTCCAGCACGTCCTTGGGGGTGAACTTGTGGCAGCTGGTCACGGTGCAGCCGGCAATCAGCAGCTCCAGCCCCATCGGCCGGCCGACATGATTGCTGACGCCGACGATGGTGGCATTGCGGCCACGCACGGGCTGGTCGGTATGGCCCAGCAGCGTGGTGATGCCACGCGGGGTGCATGGGCGCAGGCCGAACTCGCGCAGCGCAAGATGGCCCACGTTTTCCGGGTGGAAACCGTCCACGTCCTTGCGCGGATCGATGCGCTGGATCAGCCGGCGCGCGTCGGGAATGCCGGGCAATGGCAGCTGGATCAGGATGCCGTGGATCTTCGGGTCCGCATTCAACTTATCGATCAGCGCCAGCAGCTCGGCTTCGCTGGTGCCTGCGGGGAGATCGAAATCATGCGCCTCGATACCGACCTTCTCCGCCGCACGGCGCTTGTTGCGCACGTACACGGTGGACGCCGGGTCGCCGCCCACCAGCACCACGGCCAGCCCGGGACGGCTGCCACCGGCGGCGACACGGGCGTCTACGCGCACCTTCAGGCTGTCCAGCAGCGCTTCGGAGATGCGGCGGCCGTCGAGGATGCGGGCGGAATGGGAGGCGTCGGTTGGCAGGGTCATCGAAGCAGGCGTGGAGCGGCGGGGATGGCTATTGTCCCTGATTCAGGCCCGGCGGGGTGCGGGGTCAGAGCCCTTTGCCTCCGGAAAAGGGGTCTGACCCCTCTTCATGCGGCACCTGATCGGCATTCAGCGTGCGCGACTGGCGCTTGGGCACGGTGAACGGGGTCGGCGTGGGCACGCCCGGCAGCGAGCTGCCGAAGGCCATGTGGGCACCGGCGCGGAGGTCGCCACCGGCCATTTCCAGCTGCAGGCGCTCGGCGTCGCGCTCGCGGATCTGCTCGGCGATATCGCGCGCGTCGTCTTCGTCCGCGCCGAGCTCCATCAGCGCGGCCTGGCCGAACATCACTGCCGATTCGAAGGTTTCGCGGATCTGGAAATCGACGCCGGCGTGGATCAGCCGCAGCGAATGTTCGCGGTCGAACGAGCGCACCAGCAGCTTGGCCTGCGGGAACTCATGCGAGACCAGTTCGACGATGCGGTCGGCTTCGGCGGCATCGTTGACGCACACCGCGATCGCCCGGGCGCTGGCCGCACCGGAGGCATGCAGCACGTCCAGCCGGGTGCCATCGCCGTAATAGATCTTGAAGCCGAAGCGCTCGGCGCTGTGGATCATCTCCACGTCGTTGTCGATGATGGTCACGTCCACGTCGCGCGCCAGCAGTGACTGGCTGGCGACCTGGCCGAAGCGACCGAAGCCGATCAGCAGCACGCTGCCGGACAGGCCTTCGGCGGTCTCGACGCCTTCCATGCTGACCACCGCAGGCGCGGCAAAGCGCTTGTGCGCCAGCACCACCAGCGGCGTCAGCGCCATCGAAAGCACCACCACGGCGGTGAAGTTGGCATTGATGTCCACGTCGATGACACCGGCACTGGCGGCCGCGGCGAACAGCACGAAGGCGAACTCGCCGCCCTGCGCCATCACCACGCCACGGTCCAGTGCCTGCGCATGGCTGCTGCCCATCACGCGCGCCACTGCATAGATGCACAGGGCCTTGGCCGCCATCAGCGCCAGCACCAGCCCGACGATCAGCGGCCAGTTGCGCGCCACCACGCCCAGGTCCAGCGCCATGCCCACGCTGAGGAAGAACAGCCCCAGCAGGATGCCGCGGAACGGCTCGATGTCCGCTTCGATCTGGTGCCGGAACGTGGATTCGCTGAGCAGCACGCCGGCCAGGAAGGCGCCCATCGCCATCGACAACCCGGAAAGCTGCATCAGCAACGCCGCACCGAGCACCACCAGCAGCGCAGCAGCGGTCATCACTTCACGCGCCTTGGCGGCGGCGAGGATGCGGAACAACGGATTGAGCAGGAAGCGCCCGACCAGCACCAGGCCGACCACCGCACCGGCGCCGATGGCCACCGAGAGCCAACGCGACCCTTCGCCATCGGCACTGCCGGCCGAGGGGCCCATGAAGGCCACCAGCGCCAGCAGTGGCACGATCAGCAGGTCTTCGAACAGCAGGATGGAGACGATCTTCTGGCCGGGCGGCAGGGCGATGTCACCGCGCTCGGCCAGCAGCTGCATCACCACCGCGGTGGAGGTCAGCACGAAGCCGGTAGCGCCGATGAAGGCGACCTGCCAAGGCAGCCCGAACAGCTTGGCCACCAGGGTCAGCACGATCGCGCATGTGGCGATCTGTGCGGTGCCGAGGCCGAAGATTTCCTTGCGCAGGCTCCACAGGTGCGAGGGCCGCATCTCCAGGCCGATCACGAAAAGAAACATCACCACGCCGAGTTCGGCGGTGTGCAGGATCGCCTGCGGATCTGAGAACCAGCCCAGCCCGAACGGCCCGATCGCCAGGCCGGCAGTGAAGTACCCCAGCACCGACCCGAGGCCGAAACGCCGGAACAACGGCACCATCACCACCGCCGCGCCCAACAGGGCGACGACCTTGACCAGTTCACTGCTTGCAGCTGCTTCCACCGCCATGCGGCCATTCCTGTGATGCGTTGAAGTGCGTCAACGATAGGGCATGCAGGCGGCAATCAATAGCACGTGGGTTGCGGTTCATTGTTCCGCGGATGAAACGGGCGATCAATTCATCGCCATGTCGTTCTATCCTGCACTGCGAACGTACGGCTGCCGCTGCGCTCGCCGACCATGGGTCGGCGCTACCGATGGCACGGCACTGCGCGTTGATCGCACCGCTGCAGCGCCGAGCCACGCTCGGCGAGCGCAGCGGGCAGATCAGCGGCCCGAGCAGAACGCGGCGTAATCGATGTAGCCGGGGAAGTCCTGGCCGGGAACGCAGACCGCGCAGTGTGGATCCGGCGACAGCCGGGTTTCGCGGAAGCGCATTTCCAGTGCATCGAAGCGCAGCAGCCGTCCGGTCAGCGGCTCGCCGATGCCCAGCAGCAGCTTCAGCACCTCGGTGGCCTGCAGCACGCCGGCCAGGCCCGGCAGAACGCCCAGGACGCCGGCTTCGGCGCAGTTGGGGGCGAACTCCGGCGGTGGAGGCTGGGGAAACAGGCAGCGGTAGCACGGCGCCACGCCGCGCTGGCGGCCGGCATCGAACACGCTCACCTGGCCGTCGAAGCGCTCGATGGCCGCGTACACCAGCGGCGTGGCGTGCTTGATGCACGCATCATTGAGCAGGTAGCGCAGCGGGAAGTTGTCCGAACCATCCAGCACCACGTCCACGCCTTCCATCAGCGCGTCGATGTTGGCCGAGGTGGCGCGCTCGGCGATGGCTTCGATGGTGATGGAGGGATTCAGCGCCAGCAGGCGCT
This sequence comes from Stenotrophomonas lacuserhaii, assembly GCF_014836545.1. Classification (GTDB taxonomy): domain Bacteria; phylum Pseudomonadota; class Gammaproteobacteria; order Xanthomonadales; family Xanthomonadaceae; genus Stenotrophomonas; species Stenotrophomonas lacuserhaii. The sequence goes on along the minus strand of NZ_JACSQS010000001.1, from coordinate 12,150 downwards.
CGCGCGCCGAGTCGACCTTGAACTGGCCGACGCCGGCTTCGGTATGCACGATCTGCCGGTGCAGGTTGCTGCGCTCCACGCGGTCGTCGTCGACGAAGCGCAGCTGCCCTACTCCGGCGGCGGCCAGGTAGAAGCCGGCCGGCGAGCCCAGCCCGCCCGCGCCCAACACCAGCACGCGCGAACGCTGCAGCAGGCGCTGGCCGGCCTCACCGACCTGAGGCAGCAGCAGGTGGCGCGAATAGCGGTCATGGAAATCACGGTCTTCGGCGGTGCCGGGCGGCTGCACCAGCGGCAGTTGCTGCGCACGCCAGGCCACGGTGCCGCCGGCTACCCAAGCGACGTTCGCATAACCCGCCGCGTGCAGGAACAGCGCAGCATCGGCTGAGCGTTTGCCGGTCTGGCAGATCAGCAGGATGTCTTGATGCTGCTGTGGCAGGTGCGCGGCCGGGTCGGCCTGCAGGTCAGCCAGGGTGATGCCGCGTGCGCCTTCGGCCATGCCGCCGGCGCGCTCGAGCGGCTGGCGTACGTCGATCAGCACGGCGCCTTCGGAAAGGCGCTGCAGGGCGAGCTCGGGGGAGATTTCGAGGATGCGCATGGCCGCATTATCGGCCATGCACATCGGGTCGGCACACTGCCGCAGCGCTCGCCGACCATGGGCCGGCGCTACCGGGTCAGCGGCCCTTGACGTGCTTCATCAGGCGGCGCTTGGCCTTGACCTGGCGTTCGGTCAGCGGGTTCTTCTTGCCTTCGTACGGGTTGGTCCCCTCGCGGAAGATGAACTGCACCGGCGTGCCGACCAGCTTGAAACGCTTGCGGAAGAAGTTTTCCAGGTAGCGCTTGTAGGTCTCCGACAGCTCCTTCAGGCGCGTGCCGTGCACGATGAAGGTCGGCGGGTTGGCGCCACCCGGATGCACGTAACGCAGCTTGGACACATGCCCACGGATGGTCGGCGGCGGATTGGCGGTGTAGGCCATTTCCAGCGCCTGGTTCACTTCGCTGGTGCTGAACTGGTGATTCGCCGAATCGTGCGCGCGGTGGATCGCGTTGAACAGCTCACGCAGCCCGGAGCCGTGCATCGCCGAGATGCGCACCGATTCGGCCCACGGCACGAAGCCCAGCCGCAGCGACAACTGGGTCTCTGCCTGCTCACGCTGGTAGTCGGTCAGTCCGTCCCACTTGTTGATCGCAATGACCAATGCACGCCCGGCATCCAGTACCGCGCCGAGCACGGTAGCGTCCTGGTCGGTCACGCCTTCATGCGCGTCCAGCATCAGCACCGCGACCTGGCACTGTTCGATGGCCTGCATGGTCTTGACGACCGAGAATTTCTCCACGGCTTCGTCCACGCGGCCACGACGGCGCAGGCCGGCGGTGTCGATCAGACGGTAGTCGCGGCCCTCGCGTTCCAAGTCCACCGAGATCGAATCGCGGGTGGTGCCCGGCACTTCCGAGGCGATCATCCGTTCCTCACCGAGGATGCGGTTGACCAGCGTCGACTTGCCCACGTTGGGGCGGCCGACGAAGGCGATGCGCACGCGGTTCGGATCGTTGTCCATCTCTTCGGCGCTGCCCTCTTCCGGCAGGCGCTCGACGATTTCCTCCAGCAGATCGTCCAGACCCTGGCGATGCGCCGCCGAGACGGTCAGCATTTCGCTGAAGCCGTAGCGCGAGAACTCCGCACGCACGGTGTGCTCGTCGGTACCGTCGATCTTGTTGATCAGCAGCACCTTCGGCTGCTGCTGCTTGCGCAGCCAGGCCAGGATGTCGTCGTCCAGCGAAGAGGTGCCATCGCGCGCATCGACCACGAAGACGATCAGATCGGCTTCTTCGGCGGCGGCACGGGCCTGGCGCGCGGTGGCGCCGGCCAGGCCTTCTTCTTGTTCGGCGATGCCGCCGGTGTCCACGATCAGGAAGTGATTGTCCTCGTCCAGGCGACAGACACCGTAGTTGCGGTCACGGGTCACGCCGGGCTGGTCATGGACCAGCGCGTCGCGGGTGCGCGTGAGCGCATTGAAGATTGTGGACTTGCCGACATTCGGCCGTCCGACCAGGGCGACCAGGGGCAGCATCGCGTTTACTCCGTAATTAATTGGCCAACCGGAAAGCGGTCAGCTTGCCTTCGATGTTCTGCACCAGCAGGACCCCGTCGGCGACTATCGGTTGGGCCTTGACGGTCCCGCCGGTCTTTGCCCGGGCGGCCATCGCGCCATCGGACTGTTGCAGCCAGTGCACGTAGCCGTCGAAATCGCTGACGACCACGTAATCGCCCTGCAGGGCCGGGCCGGTCAGCTGGCGCCGGGCCAGGCCGGTCTGCGACCAGCTGGCCGCACCGCTCTGCTTGTCCAGGCCGAACACACCGCCCTGGTTGTCGGTGACGATCACGTAGGACGAGGACAGCGTGACGCCGCCTGCTCCACCGTGGTCGCGCGTCCACAACGGACGCCCGGTCGGACCTTCGATGGCGATGGTCTGGTTCTTGAAGCTGCTGGCGTACAGCGTGTTGCCTTCCAGCACCGGCGCACCGTCCACGTCGGACATGCGATCCAGTTCGGTACGCCCTTCCGGGTTGCCGACCACCTGGTCCCACAGAGTGCGGCCATCAGCGGCGCCCAGCGCAGCCAGGGTGCCGTCGTCGTTGCCAACGAAGACCACGCCCGGGCCCTGCACCACCGGCGCGTTGCCGCGCACGGTCAGCATCGGCAGTTCGCGCGGGTTGAACCAGCGCTGGGTGCCGTTGGTGGCGTCGAAGGAGGTGATGCGGCCGTCATTGCTGCGCACGAACACCATGCCCTGGCCGACGGCCGGGGCCGAGATCACTTCGCCCGGCACCTTGGCGCGCCACTTTTCGGTGCCATCAGCGGCATCCAGCGCGATCACCTGGCCGTCCAGCGTGCCGATGACCACCAGGCCCTCGCCCACGCCCGGACCACCGGAAAGGCGCAGCTTGGGCTTCTTCTTTTCCTTGGCCGGCTCATAGGTCCAGACCTTCTTGCCGGTCTGCAGGTCGATGGCATGCACGCCGCCGGTGATGGCAGCGGCATACACGCGGCCGTCGGCGACTGCCGGACCCTGGCGCACGCCGATGCGATCCTCGCCCTTGCCCAGGTTGACCGTCCACAGCTTGTCGACCTTGACGGTGGCGTCGAACTTCACCAGCTCCACCGGCTCCTGCAGTTTCTTGGCTTCGGCGTCCTTACCGGCGAACCAGCCCTTGACCGTGCTGCAACCGGACAGCGCCATGCCGAGCATGGCAACCGTGGCAACCCGCTTGAGGATGACCATCTGACTCATTACACCGACTCCTCAGTCGCCGCGACGGTGCCGCCGGCGTCCATCAACTTGGTTTCCAGCAGGCGCCGCTGCGGCGCTGCCACGTCCAGCGTCTTCAGCGCTTTCTCATACTGCCCACGCGCTTCATCGCGCTTGCCGGTGGCCATCAGGGCATCACCGTGGATTTCCAGCGAACCGGGATCGGCGGCGTTGCCCAGCAGGGTGATCGCTTCGCTGCCCTTGCCGGTGGCCACCATCAGGCGCGCGATGCGCTGGTCGACGACCTGCTTGAGGTCGCCTTCCACCTTCACCGCGCGCAGGGTCGCCAGCGCGTCTTCGTCCTTGCCCGCTTCCACCTGCGCCTTGGCCAGCTGCAGGGCAGCCAGTTCGGAATAGATGTTGGACGGACCGGCATCGAGCGCCTTGACCGCCTTGCCGGCGTCGTCGAGCTTGTTTTCCTGGATGCCCTTGAGCACCTTCTGGTATTCGACGTTGGCCGAAGCCAGCTTGTTGCCCTGCTCCTGCTGCCAGTAGCCCCAGCCCCAGATGGCACCCACGGCGATCACTACGCCGCCGACGATGCTCAGGCCATTCTTCCGCAGCCAGGTGCGGACGCGTTCACTTTGTTCGTGCTCGTCGAGCAGGTCGTCGATCGCCATGCGTACTCTCGCCCTACCCGAGCCGGAGACAAGCTCGCCGGGGAGGACTGTTCAATGGGTTGTGGATTCCGGTCCGGGCCTCAGTTTGAAACCGGGACCACGGAGCCCTCAGAGGATACCGTAAAGCGTGCGACGTTGGCTCGCCGATACGGGCCAAGGTCGATGATGGCGCCGTTCTGCTGAACCTGCACCTGCGCGGCATTGCCCAGCACCACCCGGCCGACCTGGCCCGGGGTGAAGCTGCGCGACTGGCCGGCCTGGATCAACGCCTTTTCCACCGTGCTGCCATCCGGCGCGGTGATCTCCACCCAACTGTCACCGCTGAACTGAAGGCCGAGTGCGCCCTTGGTCGTGGCCGCCTCGCTGGGCGCCGCAGGCCGCGGCACCGGCGTCAGCGAGGCCACGTACGGCTGCGTGACAGGACGCGCCGGCGCGACGGCCGGGGTGTCAACGCCAGGGGTGGCCGCATCGTCGTTGCGCGGCGGAGCCACGGCGACGGTGGCCGGAATCACATCCAGCGAGGCCGTGCTCGGCCCCTGCCCATCGGCATCCAGATGGCTGCGGGTGGCGAACCAGACCGGCACCGCCAGCGCGGCGGTGATGCCCACGTACAGCAGACGCCGGCCAACGCTTTCGGCAATGCGGCGCGCACGCGGGGTGTGGGTGTGGCTGACCAGGGTGGGCGGAACGATCGGGCCGACCTGCGCCTGTTCCAGCACCTCGCCTACGTCCACGCCCAGCAGGCGCGCATAGCTGCGCAGCTGGCCGCGGACGAATACCGGCGCACCGAGCCGCTGCCATTGTTCTTCTTCCAGCGAACGCACCACCTGCGCCGGCATGTGCAGGCGCTGGGCCACATCATCAAGCGTCAGTCCTGCCGCTTCACGGGCCTGGCGCAGGCGTTGGCCACAGCCGGCGGCCGTCTCTAAAGCGTTCACGGTCTGGTTGTCAGTCACAGTGCTTCAACCCTTGGAATTGAGGTCCGCGTCCTGCGGAAATTCCTGTCGAATCCGCTGCTGGTAGCGCTCAGCAGCTCGCTGATCACCCAGTCGCGTCTCTATTTGCGACGCCAGTTGTAACACGGAACGCGTTGGCGGTGCAGCCGCGAGCCGGCGCTCGGAGAACGCGCGCGCTTCCATGTAACGGCCATTGTCGAAGGAAAGCTGGGCCATGGCATCCAATGCCTGGGCATCGCGCGGGTCCTGTGCGAGCGCCGCGCGCAGGTAGCGCTCGGCAGGCACCGGCTGCTTGGCCCGGAGCGCGCACGCACCGGCATTGGACAAGGCAACGCCGGGACTGGAATATCCGGGCGCTGCGATGGCGCGCTCGAACATGCCGAGCGACGCTTCGGCGTTGCCGTGATCACACATCCAGGCCGCGTAGTTGTTCAAAACGTCGCCGCGCTCGGGGGCCTGTGCCACGGCGCGCTGCAGCAGCTCACCGGCACGCGGACCCTCGCCACGGCGGTCGGCGATGGCCGCCAGCAGCAGCAGCGCGTCGGGACGATCGGGCATGAGCTTGAGCGCGGCACGCGCGCGCTTCTCCGCAGAGTCCAACTTGCCGGTGCCGAAGTCCGAGCCGGCCAAAGTCAGCTGGCTCTGGTACTGGTGCAGCTTGCGGATACGACCGTCATCCTGGGCCACGTAGGTGGGCGCCACCGCCAGCTGCGCCTTGGGCAGTTTGACGCCCTTGGAACCGCTGTTGCAGGCGGCCAGCGCCAACGCACACAGCGCAGCGAGGGCCAGGATCCACGCGCGGTCAGGCCGCTGCATCACGCCCGGCGCCTTCCTTGATGGCCTTGTCGAGCGTCTTGTTGAACTCGGCCTGGCGGCGGGTGCGATCCATCACCTGCCCCTTCAACTGGCCACACGCCGCATCGATGTCATCACCACGCGTGCGACGCACCATGGTCAGCACGTTGCTGTCCAGCAGGATGGTCTGGAACGCGCGGATCTGCACATCGTCCGAGCGCTCGTAGCGGGTGCCCGGGAACGGATTGAACGGAATCAGGTTGATCTTGCCCGAGCCCTTGGCCTGCACCGCGTTGTCGAACTGGCGCATCAACCGGGCCAGTGCACGGGCGTGCTCGGGCTGGTCGTTGATGCCCTTCATCAGGGTGTATTCGAAGGTCACCGATTCGCGGCGCTTGTTGGCGCGCAGGTAGCGCGCGCAGGAGGCCATCAGATCGGCGATCGGGTACTTCTTGTTGAGCGGCACCAGCGTCTCACGCAGCTCGTCGGTCGGCGCATGCAGCGAAACGGCCAGCGACACGTCGCTTTCGGTGGACAGGCGGTCGATCTGCGGCACCAGGCCGGAGGTGGACAGCGTCACCCGCTTGTTGGCCAGGCCGTAGCCCAGGTCGTCGCGCATCACGCTCATGGCACGCACGACGTTGTCGAAATTCATCAGCGGCTCGCCCATGCCCATCATCACCACGTTGGTGAGGCGTCGCTGCTTGTGCGGGATGTTGCCCAGGTGGCGCGCGGCGACCCACACCTGGCCGATGATCTCGGCGGTGGACAGGTTGCGATTGAAGCCCTGCGTGGCGGTCGAACAGAAGGTGCAGTTCAGCGCGCAGCCGACCTGCGAGGACACGCACAGCGTGCCGCGGTTCTTGTCCGGGATGTAGACCGCCTCGATGGCGTTCTTGCCATCGGTGCCCATCGCCAGCAGCCACTTGTGGGTGCCGTCGGCGGACGGTTTTTCGAACACGATGTTCGGGACCAGGACCTCGGCATGTTCCTGCAGCTTGGCGCGCAGGTTCTTGCCGAGGTCGGTCATCTCATCGAAGTCGGTGACGTAGTGATGGTGGATCCACTTCATCACCTGGTGGGCCCGGAACTTCTGTTCGCCCAGTTTCTCGACGAAAAAGCGCTCCAGGCCCGCGCGATCGAGGTCGAGCAGGTTCTGCTTGCCAGCCGTGGGTGCCGACTTCGGCAGCGGCTGGATGGCGGGTGTCTGTACGACCTCGTTCACGTCGACCTCTTAGCGGGAAACCACTTCGGTAGCGGCAAAGAAATAAGCGATTTCGTTGGTGGCGTTCTCGACCGAGTCCGAGCCGTGGGCGGCGTTGGCATCGATGGATTCAGCGAAATCGGCGCGGATGGTGCCCGGCGCAGCTTCCTTCGGGTTGGTGGCACCGAGCAGGTCACGGTGGGCCAGCACGGCGTTCTCGCCTTCCAGGGCCTGGATCATCACCGGGCCGGAGATCATGAACTCGACCAGTGCGTTGAAGAACGGACGCTCGCGGTGCACGGCGTAGAAGCCTTCGGCTTCGCGGCGCGACAGCTGCTTGTACTTGGCTGCGACGACCTTCAGGCCAGCCTTCTCGAAGCGGGCGTAGATTTCACCGATGACGTTCTTGGCAACGGCGTCCGGCTTGATGATCGAAAGGGTGCGCTCCAGCGCCATGGTGGTATCTCCGAAAGTCCGGGCCACTCAAGGCCCGAGGGTAACATGAAAAAAACCCGCGTCAAAACGCGGGCTTAGCCTGATAAACGTGCGCGGATTGTAACGCCTCGGTCCCCGCCACGGTAGCCCCGGCCATTCATGTAATACACATCGATGAACGCCGGCATCAACATGCTGCGGCGCACAATGCACTGGCCCGTGGGCGGGTCTAGTATCAAACAATCGTTTGATTGAACCTGTCCCATCTCCATGGCCAAACCCGCCCACTTCTCCACCAAGGACCGCATTCTCGGCGCTGCCGAGGAGCTGTTCGCGCTGCATGGCTTTGCCGGGACCTCGCTGCGCCAGGTAACCACCCAGGCGGACGTGAACATCGCGGCGGTCAACTACCACTTCGGCTCCAAGGAAAACCTGGTCAACGAGGTGTTCCGCCGGCGCATGGACGAAATGACCGCCGCGCGCATGGGCCAGCTGGAAAGGGCCCGCAGTGACCACCCGGGCGAGCTGCGGCCGGTGCTGGCCGCCTTCGTCGAACCGGCGCTGGCGATGGCCCAGGACCGCCAGAGTGGTGGCGCCTTCGTGCGGGTGATCGCGCGCGCCTACGCCGAAAAGAACGACAACCTGCGCCGCTTCCTTTCCGACCACTACGGGCATGTGCTGCGCGATTTCGGCCGCGCCATCGCCGGTTGCGTGCCGGGCCTGAGCAAGGAGGAGCTGTACTGGCGGCTGGACTTCCTGGCCGGCTCGTTGACCTACGCCATGGCCGATTTCGGCCTGATCAAGCGTCCCGCCGGTGTCACCGAAGAAGCCCATCGTGCACAGGCCGCCCAGGAACTCATCCACTTCGCCGAGGCCGGTTTCCGCGCCGCGGCACGCAGCGAAGGCAGCCCCACGCCTTCGACCCCTGCCCCCTCCCTTTCCACCCAGTAACTGCTGACCAACCAAGGCTTATCGACATGTCCAATTCCCTGCCAGTCCGCCGCGCCGCCGTGCTGGGTGCCGGCGTCATGGGTGCCCAGATCGCCGCCCACCTCACCAACGCCGGTGTCGACACCGTGCTGTTCGACCTGCCCGCCAAGGAAGGTCCCGCCGATGGCGTGGTGATCAAGGCGATCGCCAATCTGACCAAGCTGAGCCCGGCCCCGCTGGCCAGCAAGTCCTACGCCGAAGCGATCACCCCGGCCAACTACGAAACGGGGCTTGAGCAGCTGCGCGACTGCGACTTGATCATCGAGGCCATCGCCGAACGCATGGACTGGAAGCAGGACCTGTACAAGAAGATCGCCCCGTTCGTGGCCGACCACGCCGTACTGGCCTCCAACACCTCCGGGCTGGGCATCAACAAGCTGGCCGACGTGCTGCCCGAGCAGCTGCGCCACCGCTTCTGCGGCGTGCATTTCTTCAACCCGCCGCGCTACATGCACCTGGCTGAGCTGATCCCGGCCACCACCACGGATGCGGCGGTGCTGGAAGCGCTGGAAGCGTTCCTGGTCACCACCCTGGGCAAGGGCGTGGTGTACGCCAAGGACACCCCGAACTTCATCGGCAACCGCATCGGCGTGTTCTCGATCCTGTCCACGATCCACCACACGCAGGAATTCGGCCTGGGCTTCGACGAAGTCGACGGCCTGACCGGCCCGCTGGTCGGCCGCCCGAAATCGGCGACCTACCGCACCTCCGACGTGGTCGGGCTGGACACCATGGCGCACGTGATCAAGACCATGGGCGACACCCTGCCGGATGATCCGTGGCATGAGTTCTTCAAGTCGCCGAAGTGGCTGGACGCGCTGATTTCCAAGGGCGCATTGGGCCAGAAGGCCGGCGCCGGCATCTTCCGCAAGGTCGGCAAGGACATCGTGGTGCTGGACCTGGAAAAGCAGGACTACCGCCCGGCCGACCGCAGCGCCGCCCCGGAAGTGGTCGAGATCCTGAAGATCAGGAACCCGGCCGAGAAGTTCGCCAAGCTGCGCGAGAGCCAGCACCCGCAGGCGCAGTTCCTGTGGGCGACCTTCCGCGACCTGTTCCATTACAGCGCCTACCACCTGGCCGACATCGCCGAGACCGCGCGCGACGTCGACCTGGCCATCCGCTGGGGCTACGGCTGGTCGCTGGGCCCGTTCGAAACCTGGCAGGCCGCCGGCTGGAAGCAGGTCGCGCAGTGGATCGCCGATGACATCGTGGCGGGCAAGAGCATGAGCAGCGCGCCGCTGCCGGACTGGGTGTTCGACGGCCGCGATGGCGTGCACGCCGCCGAGGGCAGCTACAGCCCGTCGCGCAATGCCAAGCTGCCGCGCTCGGCGTTGCCGGTGTACCAGCGCCAGCGCTTCCCCGATCCGCTGCTGGGCGAGACGTTCGCCCCGGGCGAAACCGTGTTCGAAAACGACGGCGTGCGCATGTGGCACGACGGCGACGGCATCGCGGTGGTCAGCTTCAAGACCAAGATGAACACCGTTTCCGACCACGTGCTCGATGGCCTGCAGGAAGCGATCAAACGCGCCGAGCAGGACTTCCAGGGCCTGGTGATCTGGCAGCAGAAGGAACCGTTCTCCGCCGGTGCCGACCTGGCCGGCGCGCTCGGCCTGCTGCAGGCCGGCAAGGTCGAGCAGTTCGAAGAGATGGTGCACAACTTCCAGCGCACCAGCCAGGCGATCAAGTATTCGCTGGTGCCGGTGGTGACCGCCGTGCGCGGCCTGGCACTGGGTGGTGGCTGCGAGTTCCAGATGCACAGCGCCAAGAGCGTGGCGTCGCTGGAAAGCTACATCGGCCTGGTCGAGGCCGGCGTGGGCCTGCTGCCCGCCGGCGGTGGCCTGAAGGAACTGGCGGTGCGTGCTTCGCAGGCAGCCGGTCCGGGCGGTGATGTGTTCGCCGAACTGAAGAAGACCTTCGAAACCGTGGCGATGGCCAAGGTGTCCAACTCGGCCGTCAACGCCAAGGAACTGGGCCTGATGCGGGCCACCGACAAGGTGGTGTTCAACAGCCACGAGGCGCTGTACATCGCCAAGGCCGAAGTGCGCGCACTGGCCGAAGGCGGCTATCGCCCGCCGATGCCGGCGCGCCGCATCCAGGTCGCCGGCGACGTGGGTATCGCCACCTTCAAGATGATGCTGGTCAACATGCTGGAAGGCCGCTTCATCAGCCCGTACGACTACGAGATCGCCGTGCGCATCGCCACCGTGCTGTGCGGTGGCGAAGTGGATCGCGGGACGCTGGTGGACGAAGAGTGGCTGCTGACCCTGGAGCGCAAGCACTTCGTCGAACTGGCCCAGCAGGAGAAGACCCAGGCCCGCATCGCGCACATGCTGAAGACCGGCAAGCCGCTGCGCAATTGATCGTAGGTGCCGACCCCGGTCGGCACGTCCCGCTGTGGCCGTCGAGCAAGCTCGACGCTACGAAACCTATTCGAGAGATCACTGCAATGACCAAGCAAATCCAGGACGCCTACATCGTCGCCGCCACCCGTACTCCGGTGGGCAAGGCGCCCAAGGGCGTGTTCCGCAATACCCGCCCCGATGACATGCTGGCCCATGTACTCCGGTCCGTGGTCGCCCAGGCGCCGGGCATCGACGTCAACCGCATCGACGATGCGATCATCGGCTGCGCCATGCCCGAGGCCGAGCAGGGCATGAACGTGGCACGCATCGGCGTGCTGCTGGCCGGCCTGCCGGACACCATCGCTGCGCAGACCGTCAATCGCTTCTGCTCCTCCGGCCTGCAGGCGGTGGCGATGGCCGCCGACCAGATCCGCCTGGGCAATTCGGACCTGATGCTGGCCGGTGGCACCGAGTCGATGTCGATGGTGCCGATGATGGGCAACAAGATCGCGATGGCACCGAGCGTGTTCGACAACGACCACGTCGCCATCGCCTATGGCATGGGCATCACCGCCGAGAAGGTCGCCGAGGAATGGAAGGTGTCGCGCGAGGAGCAGGATGCCTTTGCCCTCGCCTCGCACCAGAAGGCGATCGCGGCGATCCAGAACGGCGAGTTCAAGGACGAGATCAGTCCCTACGACGTGCGCACCCGCCAGCCGGACCTGGCTGACGGCCGCCGCATCATCACCCGCGACAGGGTGGTGGACACCGATGAAGGCCCGCGCCTGGATTCGTCCGCCGAAGGCCTGGCCAAGCTGCGCCCGGTGTTCCGCAACGGCCAGTTCGGTGGCACGGTTACGGCCGGAAACTCCTCGCAGATGAGCGATGGCGCCGGTGCGGTACTGCTGGCCTCGGAGCAGGCGATCAAGGATTACGGCCTGACCCCGTTGGCGCGTTTCGTCAGTTTCTCCGTGGCCGGTGTGCGCCCGGAAGTGATGGGCATCGGCCCGATCGCGGCGATTCCGAAGGCGCTGAAGCAGGCCGGCCTGAGCCAGGACCAGCTGGACTGGATCGAGCTCAACGAAGCCTTCGCCGCGCAGTCGCTGGCGGTGATCCGCGATTGCGGCCTGGATCCGTCCAAGGTCAACCCGCTGGGCGGGGCGATCGCGCTGGGTCACCCGCTGGGCGCGACCGGTGCGATCCGTACCGCGACCCTGCTGCATGGCCTGCGTCGTCGCCAGCAGAAGTACGGCATGGTGACGATGTGCATCGGCACCGGCATGGGCGCGGCGGGCATCTTCGAATCGCTGTAAGGGGTTGGTTGTGGTTGCCGGGGCTGCGCCCCGGCACCCTGCTTGTTTTCGAGCAACGGTAACGGCAACAGCAGAGGCTGTGGGGCTGTGTGTTTGGCGGGGCCGGGTGGGTTCGCGGGAATCGCCGTGAATCCATCCATGGAGGCTCGCCATCCGCATCCATGCGGATGAGCGTTCCCGCGAACC
>NZ_JACSQS010000019.1:76964-78288 GCF_014836545.1 Stenotrophomonas lacuserhaii | reverse complement strand
CCCTTGGCGTTGCCTCTGCGAGCGCCGGGCCGCAGGCCCGGCACCAACCCCCGCACGCGGCGCATAATGGCGGCATGATCATCCAATCCCTGCTCGACACCGACCTGTACAAATTCACCATGATGCAGGCGGTGCTGCACCAGTACCCCGGCGCCACGGTGCAGTACCGGTTCAAGTGCCGCACGCCGGGCATCGACCTGGCGCAGTTCATCGGCCAGATCGACGAAGAGATCGACCACCTGTGCAGCCTGCGCTTCAGCAGCGAAGAACTGGATTACATGCGCGGCCTGCGCTTCGTGAAGCCCGACTTCGCCGACTTCCTCGGCCTGTTCCACCTGGACCGCAAGTACATCAGCCTGCGTGCCTCGGAAAGCGTGCCCGGCGAGATCGAACTGGACATCACCGGGCCCTGGCTGCACACGATCATGTTCGAAGTGCCGCTGCTGGCGATCATCAACGAGGTCTGGTTCCGCAACACCACCACCGCCGACATCGCCGAAGGTGAACGACGGCTGCAGGCCAAGGCGGCGCTGCTGCGTGACACCCCCGGTTTCGAACAGTGCCGGGTCGCGGACTACGGAACGCGCCGGCGCTATTCGCGCCACTGGCATGCCCGCCTGCTGCCCTTGCTGCGTGACGCGCTGGGAACCCAGCTGGTCGGCACCAGCAACGTGCATTTCGCCCGGCTGTACGGCATGACGCCGCACGGCACGATGGCACACGAGTACCTGCAGGCATTCCAGGCGATCGGTCCGCGCCTGCGCGATTCGCAGGTGGCCGCGCTGGAATCGTGGGCGCGCGAATACCGCGGTGACCTCGGCATCGCGCTGTCCGACGTCGTCGGGCTGGATGCGTTCCTGCGCGATTTCGACATGTACTTCTGCAAGCTGTTCGACGGGGTGCGGCATGATTCCGGCGACCCCTTCGACTGGGGTGACCGCATGCTGGCGCATTTCCAGCAGCGCCGCGTCGATCCGCGCAGCAAGGTACTGGTGTTCAGCGATGGGCTGGACATCGAAAAGGTCATGCGCCTGTTCGACTACTTCCGTGGCCGCTGCCAGGTCGCCTTCGGCGTCGGTACGCATCTGACCAATGACCTCGGTCCGACGCCGCTGAACATCGTGATCAAGATGGTCCGCTGCAATGGGCAGCCGGTGGCAAAGCTGAGTGATTCGCCCGGGAAAAGCATGTGCGACGACCCGGGTTACCTGGCCTACCTGCGGCAGGTTTTCGAGTTGCCGCCAGCGCTCTGATCCGCGCGGACTTCCGCTGCGCTCGCCGAGCATGGCTCGGCGCTACCCGGCGATCCCAACCACCTCGGTAG
>NZ_JACSQS010000019.1:0-76954 GCF_014836545.1 Stenotrophomonas lacuserhaii | reverse complement strand
CGCGGCGAGCGCAGCGGCAATGCGGTCATTCCAACGCGTAACGCAGCACGAACAGACCGGCCACCAGCCACACCGCCGGATGCACCTCGCGCCAGCGCCCGGTGCCAGCCTTCAATGCGGCGTAGGCAATGAAGCCGAATGCCAGCCCATTGGCAATGGAGTAGGTGAACGGCATCGCCAGCGCGCACAGCGCCGCCGGTACCGATTCGGTGAGGTCATTCCAGTCCACCTCCACCAGCTCGCGCAGCATCAGGCCAGCCACGAACAACAGGGCAGGGGACGTGGCATAGCCGGGCACCATCGCCGCCAACGGCGAGAACAGCAGGGCAGCCAGGAACAGCGCGGCGACCACCAGCGCGGTCAGTCCGGTACGCCCACCTACCTGCACGCCGGACGCGCTCTCTGCGAAGGCGGTGGTGCTGCTGGTGCCCAGCAGCGAACCGGCGACGATGGCGGTGCTGTCGGCCAGCAGCGCCCGGCCGAAGCGCTTCTGCGCGCCGGGCAGTTTCAGCAGGCCGGCCCGGCCGACCACGCCGTACAGCGTGCCGGTGGCATCGAAAACTTCCACCAGCACGAACACCAGCACCACCTGCAGCAGCACCGCCAGCGGCGCGCCGCCGTCGTGGTGCAGCAGGCCGGACAGGTCCAGCTGCAGGAAGGTCGGGGCCAGGCTGGGCGGCAACGAAACCAGCCCCTGGTACTGCACGCTGCCGAGCAGCCAGCCGGCGCCGGTGACTGCCAGGATGCCGATCAGGATGGCGCCACGCACGCGGCGTGCCTCCAGCACGGCGATCAGCAGGAAGCCGGCAAGGGCCAGCAGCGGCGGGGCGGTGTTGAGGGCGCCCAGCGCCACCAGCGTGTCCTCGTTGCCGACGATCACCCCGGATTTCTGCAGGGCGATGATGGCCAGGAACAGACCGATGCCGGCCACGATCGCTGAACGCAGCGATGCCGGTATGCCCGCCACCAGCCAGGCGCGCACGCCGGTCAGCGACAGCACCAGGAACACCAGCCCGGAAATGAACACCGCCGCCAGCGCCTGCTGCCACGGCAGGCCCGCCGCACCCACCACGGTGAAGGCGAAGAACGCATTCAAGCCCATGCCCGGTGCCATGCCCACCGGGAAGTTGGCGGCGAAGGCCATCACCAGCGAGCCCAGTGCGGCGGCCAGGCAGGTGGCCACGAATACCGCGCCAGCATCCATGCCGGTGGTGGACAGGATGTCTGGATTGACGAAGACGATGTAGGACATCGTCAGGAATGTGGTCAGGCCGGCCAGCAGCTCGGTGCGCACGGTGGTGCCGTGCTGCTGCAGCTGGAACAGGCGTTCGAGGAGGGCCATGGAAGTCTCGCCGGGAGCGTCGCCAGCGAGCTGGCGACCTACAGAAGGAGAAAGGCCGCGCGAGCGCGGCCTTTCCTGTTGCCTTACTTCAGCGCCTTGAAGCGCAGGCGCTTGGGCGCGGCGTCGTCGCCCATGCGGCGGCGCTTGTCTTCTTCATACTCGCGGTAGTTGCCCTGGAAGAACTCCACGTGCGAATCGCCTTCGAAGGCCAGGATGTGCGTGGCGATGCGATCCAGGAACCAGCGATCATGCGAAATGACGAAGGTGTTGCCGGGGAACTCCAGCAGCGCGTCTTCCAGCGCACGCAGGGTTTCAATGTCCAGATCGTTGGACGGTTCATCGAGCAGCAGCACGTTGCCACCCTGCAGCAGGGTCTTGGCCATGTGCAGGCGGCCACGCTCACCACCGGACAGCGAACCGACCAGCTTCTGCTGGTCCTGGCCCTTGAAGTTGAAGCGGCCGATGTAGGCGCGCGACTGGATCTCCACGCCGTTGATGTTGAGGATGTCCAGCCCGCCGGCGATTTCCTGGAAGACGTTGTGGTTGCCCTCCAGCGCGTCGCGGCTCTGGTCCACGTAGGACAGCTTGACGGTCGGGCCGACCACGATCTCGCCGGTATCCGGTTTTTCCTGGCCGGTGATCATCTTGAACAGGGTCGACTTGCCGGCGCCGTTGGGGCCGATGATGCCGACGATGGCGCCGCCCGGCACCAGGAAGTTCAGGTTGTCGAACAGCAGGCGATCGCCGAATTTCTTCGAGACGTTCTTGAACTCCATCACCGCGTTGCCGAGGCGCTCGCCCGGCGGGATGAAGATTTCATTGGTCTCGTTGCGCTTCTGGTAGTCGACCGACTGCAGTTCTTCCAGGCGGGCCAGGCGGGCCTTGCCCTTGGTGCGGCCGCCCTTGGCATTCTGGCGCGACCATTCCAGTTCCTTCTGGATGGCCTTCTGGCGCGATTTCTCCTGGTTGTCTTCCTGCTTCAGGCGCTCGTCCTTCTGGGTCAGCCAGTCGGTGTAGTTGCCCTTCCACGGAATGCCGCGACCGCGGTCCAGTTCCAGGATCCACTCGGCGGCGTTGTCCAGGAAGTAGCGATCATGGGTGACCGCCACGACGGTGCCGGTATAGCGCGCCAGGAACTGCTCCAGCCATTCCACCGATTCGGCATCGAGATGGTTGGTCGGCTCATCGAGCAGCAGCATGTCCGGCTTCTGCAGCAGCAGGCGGCACAGTGCCACGCGGCGCTTCTCACCACCAGACAGGGTGCCGACGATCGCTTCCCACGGCGGCAGGCGCAGCGCATCGGCGGCCACGTCCAGCTGGTTTTCCAGGGTGTGCGCATCGCCGGCGGCGAGGATCGCCTCCAGGCGCTCCTGTTCCTTGGCCAGCTTGTCGAAGTCGGCGCCTTCCTCGGCATAGGCCAGGTACACCGCGTCCAGCGCGGCCTGTGCCTGCAGCACCTCGCCGACGCCTTCCTCGACCGATTCACGCACGGTCTTGGTCGGGTCCAGCTCCGGTTCCTGCGCCAGGTAACCGACCTTGATGCCGGCCTGCGGGCGGGCCTCACCCTCGAAATCGTTGTCCACGCCGGCCATGATCTTCAGCACGGTGGATTTGCCCGAACCGTTCAGGCCCAGCAGGCCGATCTTAGCGCCCGGGAAGAACGACAGCGAGATGTCCTTGATGATCTGCCGCTTGGGCGGAACCACCTTGGACACGCGGTTCATGGTGTAGATGTATTGCGAGGACATGCAGTCTCCCAGAGGGTCGATCCACCGGGCCGAGAGCCCTGGCCGGCGGAAAACGGAATATTTGACCCACTATTATCGCCGATCCCCCCCTTCACTGCCATGGCAGGCGGCGGCGGATTCAGCCATGGGCGAGCACCGACCGGACAGGGGCCGCAAGGACCGCACTTGAAGGCCGCTATCCCGACTGTGGCCGACCGGAGCACCGATCAGGCTGATGGCTCCGACCCATGGAGATCGCGCATGAACCTTATCCGCACCTTGTTGATCACCGCCCTGCTGCCGCTGTCGGCTGCCGCCCAGGTGGCCCCACCGCTGCTGCCATCGAGCCTGAAGCTGAAGGATCTGGAGCTCACCTCCGGAAGCCTTCGTGAATTCGATATCGAGGTGGCACGGACAGAAAAGTGGTTGCCCTATGAACTGGTCGCCGCAGCGGGCAGCGCCGGTCTGTCAGGCACCCTGCTGATCTCTCACGCTGATGGGCAGCCGCTGCGGGAGGTCATGCTGGATGGCACGCGCATCGTCGGCGGCCTGGTGACGCTACCCTCCAGTGCCTCAACGCGCCGCCTGCGGATCAGCCTGCGCGGCGGCGCGAAGGACATGCGTGCGGACCTCTCGCTGACCCCGCTGCGTCCCCAGCTCAAGTCCGGCCAGGTCGTCCCGGTATTTGCCCGTCGACTGGCAGCGGATGCCTTCGCCGAGACCCTGGAGCTGCGGCTGACCAAGCCCTCCGATGTGGACCTGCGCACCTGGGGAGGCAGTGCCGCGGTGACATTGCAGGTGAAAGGAGAGGCGACGGGAGGCGGCTTCCCGGTAGCGGTCTGCAAGGATCAAGGAGATGCGTGGCGGCGTTGCCTGTTGCCCCGCCTCGGAGCAGGCGTGTACTGGGTATCCGTTGAAGGAACCGGTGCGCCGGTCAACCTGCTCGGAAGCTGGACGGCCAGCCAGGGCGAGTAAATACCTGCCGCAATCTGAACAGGCGTGCGGGCCGGCCCATCGGTAAGCGTTTCCAGCCGGAATACATTCAGATGCCATGGGCAATATGGACATCACCCACCCACCCAGCAGAGGTAGACAATGCGCATCAATCGATTCCTGGCCGGTGCCGTTGCCTCAGTGCTGGCCTTTGCGGCGGTCAGCCCGGCATTCGCCGATGACAACCGGCATCGTGGCCATGATCGTCGCGAGTGGCGCGATGACCGTCGCGATGATCGCCGCGACCACCGCAACGATCGTCGCCAAGCACGGCGCGACTGGGGTGACGACCGCCGACATGACCGCCACCATTGGCGCGATGACCGGCGCCATCCCGGCTACTACCGCCCGGCCCCGCCGCCGCGCGTGGTCTATCGTCCCGCCTATCGTCCGGCGTATGGACCGGGCCCCGGCTATGGGTGGAAAGTCGGCCACCGCTATCGCGATTATTACCGTGGCCCGATCTACGTGGTGAACGACTACAACAGCTATCACGTCCGTCGCCCGCCACGCGGCCACCACTGGGTGCGGGACGACCGCGGCAACCTGTTGCTGGTTGCCATCGCCACGGGGATCCTGGCCGACTTCGTGATCAACGGGCGCTGATACCGCAGGCCCGGGCAGGAAAGCTGATACGCGACGGCGCCGATGTGGCGCCGTCGTCGTTTGTGGGGGAGCGGGCATTGGCTCCCCTCCCGGCGCAGGCACTACAATTGGCAGCCTTGCTGTCCCTTTCCTGCCTGCCCCCGGAGAAACCGATGTTCCCGCGCGACGTCCGAATCGAAAGCTACGATCCCGAACTGGCCAAGGCCATCGCCGATGAGTCCCAGCGCCAGGAAGACCACGTCGAGCTGATCGCCAGCGAGAACTACGCCAGCCCGATGGTGATGGAAGCCCAGGGCAGCCAGCTGACCAACAAGTACGCCGAAGGCTATCCGGGCAAGCGTTATTACGGTGGTTGCGAATACGTCGATATCGCCGAACAGCTGGCCATCGACCGCCTCAAGCAGCTGTATGGCGCCGACTACGCCAACGTGCAGCCGCACAGCGGATCGCAGGCCAACCAGGCGGTTTATTTCGCCCTGCTGCAGGCCGGTGACACCATCCTGGGCATGAGCCTGGCCCATGGCGGCCACCTGACCCACGGCGCCAAGGTGAACGCTTCGGGCAAGCTGTTCAATGCGGTGCAGTACGGTGTGAACGACCAGGGCCTGATTGATTACGATGAAGTCGAGCGCCTGGCCGTCGAGCACAAGCCGAAGATGGTCGTTGCCGGGTTCTCGGCCTATTCGCAGGTGGTTGATTGGGCGCGTTTCCGTGCCATTGCCGACAAGGTCGGTGCGTATCTGTTCGTCGACATGGCGCACGTGGCGGGTCTGGTCGCCGCCGGCGTCTACCCGAGCCCGCTGGAGCATGCCCATGTGGTGACCTCCACCACCCACAAGACCCTGCGCGGTCCGCGTGGCGGCATCATCATCGCCAAGGGCGCCAGCGAAGAACTGGTCAAGAAGCTGCAGTCGATCGTCTTCCCGGGTATCCAGGGCGGCCCGCTGATGCACGTCATCGCGGCCAAGGCCGTGGCGTTCAAGGAAGCGCTGGAGCCTTCATTTGCGGCCTATCAGCAGCAGGTGGTGAAGAATGCCCAGGCGATGGCGAAGACCCTGATCGCACGTGGCTACAAGATCGTTTCCGGCGGCACCGAAAACCACCTGATGCTGGTCGACATGATCGGCAAGGACGTGTCGGGCAAGGACGCCGAAGCGGCCCTCGGCAAGGCCCACATCACGGTCAACAAGAACTCGGTCCCCAACGACCCGCGTTCGCCGTTCGTGACCTCCGGCCTGCGCCTGGGGACCCCGGCGGTGACCACCCGTGGCTATGGCGAACAGGACTGCATCGACCTGGCCAACTGGATCGCCGATGTGCTGGACGCACCGGCGGACGAGGCGGTAATCGCACGCGTGCGCGATGCGGTCAGCGCGCAGTGCCGCAAGTATCCGGTGTACGGCTGAGCGATCGGGGCTTGCGCGGTCGGGCGGCGACGCCTGACCGCGCGCCTGCCTCCCGCCACGAGCAGCTCTTGTTTGCTGCTCATGGCCTTCTCAGGTACCGTTGCGACGCCGCCATGTCCATCGCATGACGTTTCCGAGACTCAAGGCGCCCCATGCATTGTCCGTTCTGCCAACATGCCGATACCCGTGTAATCGATTCGCGCGTCTCTGAAGACGGCGCGACGATTCGTCGCCGGCGTGAGTGCGAGGCCTGCAGCGAGCGCTTCAGTACGCTGGAAACCATCGAGCTGAAGCTGCCGACCATCGTCAAGGGCGATGGCAGCCGCGAAGCGTTCGAAGCGCGAAAAGTGCGTGCCGGCTTCGACCGCGCGCTGCAGAAGCGTCCGGTGCCGGAAGACAAGATCGAAGCGGCGGTGCGCTCGGTGATCCACCAGCTGCGCATCTGCGGCGAGCGCGAAGTGCCCTCCATCCGCGTCGGCGAGTTCGTGATGAACGAACTGCGCAAGCTAGACCATGTCGGCTATGTACGCTTCGCTTCGGTCTACCGCAGCTTCGAGGATGTCGCGGACTTCCGCGAAGAAATCGAGAAGCTGGAGCGGGATCTGCCGGCCAGCACCGAGCAGCTGCAACTGCTGGGGGATGTGATCGCCTTGACCAAGAAAAAGAAAGGCTGACGCGCACCGCTGCGCGCCTGCGCCCAAGGAGCACCGATGAGCGCTTTCTCCGCGCTGGACCACCTGCACATGGCCAGTGCCCTGCGCCTGGCCGAACGTGGTGCCTACACCACCCGCCCCAACCCGATGGTCGGTTGCGTGATCGCCCACGGCGAGCAGGTGGTCGGACAGGGCTGGCATCAACGCGCCGGCGGTCCGCATGCCGAAGTGTTCGCACTGCGCGAAGCGGGCGAGCAGGCGCGTGGCGCCACCGCCTACGTCACCCTTGAACCGTGTGCGCATTTCGGCCGCACGCCGCCCTGTGCATTGGCACTGATCGAAGCCGGCGTCAGCCGCGTCGTGGCCGCCCTGCGCGATCCATTCCCGCAGGTCGACGGTGGCGGTTTCGATCTGCTGCGCGCAGCGGGGATCGAGGTCCATGAGGGGCTGATGGCCATGCAGGCACGGGAGCTCAACCGCGGCTTCCTGTCGCGCGTGGAACGGGGTCGACCGTGGTTGCGGGTCAAGCTGGCCGCCAGCCTGGACGGCCGCACGGCGATGGCAGATGGCAGTTCGAAATGGATCACCGGGCCCGCCGCGCGCGAGGACGTCCAGCATTGGCGGGCGAGGGCCGGTGCGATCCTGACCGGTGCCGACACCGTGCTGGCCGACGACCCGATGCTGACCGTGCGCCTCCCCGGAGTCGACGTGCTGCCGCCGTTGCGCGTGGTGCTCGATGCACGGCTGCGCTCGCTGGAATGTGCGCGGGTGCGGCAAGGCGGAGCGCCGACGTTGTACCTGCACGACCCGGCCATCACGGCCCCTGACGCAGCCGATGCGCAGTTCGCCAGCGTGCCCAGCGTGGGGGGGCGGCTGGACCTGGGCGCGGTGCTTGCCCTGCTCGCAGCGCAGGGCGTCAACGAAGTGCATACCGAAGCCGGTGCGACGCTTGCGGGTGCCCTGATGTCCGGCGGCTGGATCGACGAGCTCCTGCTTTACCAGGCGCCGATCCTGCTCGGCGAGCAGGGCCTGCCGTTGTTCTCCGGCTTGGGTATCGAGGCGATGGATCAGCAACGACGGCTGGGCATCATCGATAAGCGCCAGGTTGGCGACGATCTGCGGCTGCTGCTGCGTCCCTGAGCAATTGCCCGGGGCACGCCGGCAACAAACAAAAACGGACCCCGTACGGAGTCCGTCCTGTCCAGCGCAGATTCCGATGGATCAGAAGCTGGCGCGGACGCCGGCCGAGTACTGGGTCACGTCTTCGATGACCTGCACTTCGCCCACCACGCCCCACATCGGGGTGATGTTGATCTGGCCGCCGACGTTGCCGACCCAAGTGCCGTCCATGTCACTGCCATCCATGTAGCCGGCTTTCAGCCACGCTTCGGTGCGCGCCGACGGCTTGCCGCGCACGCCGAACGTGCCGCGGGCGGCGTTGAAGTGGTCCTTCTGGCGTACGGTGGCGAAGCCGGTTTCCTTCAGGGTCAGTTCGGCGTTCTGGCGGGTCCAGGCGATGTCGGCGGTGAAGTCCACGCGGTCGCTCATGCCCATGTGGTAACCGATACCGAACTCGGGCTGGTCCAGTTCCAGCTTCAGGCTGCCGCCATCGAAGCCGTAGGACTTGGACACCTGCGACCAGGCGCCGAACAGGTAGACCTGCGGTGCGATCGCGAACGAGCCACGGATATAGCCGCCGTCGACCTTGGGGTCGTCCAGGAAGTCATCGTTGACCTGGAACTGGGTCCAGCCTGCCTCGACATAGGTATAGCTCAGATCGTCGGCGGCGAGGGCCGACAGCGGCGACAGGGCGAGCAGGGAGGCGGCCAGCAGCATCTTGCGCATGCGTGAATTCCTTGAGGTTGCGTTCCATTGCAGGCAGCCGGTCCGACCGCCCGGGGCGACGTCGTTGTCGCACTCGGCGCGGATTCTAACGAAACTTTCACAAAAAGCGAGCCTTCAGCCTCATTTGTTACACTAGCCGCGCCGGTTCGCCGGTATACAAACGTCTTCAGGGCGGGGTGCGATTCCCCACCGGCGGTAGGTGCCCGACACGGCACGAGCCCGCGAGCGCTCCGGCAGGGTCATCCCGGCAGGAGGTCAGCAGATCCGGTCGGATGCCGGAGCCGACGGTCATAGTCCGGATGAAAGAAGACGGTGCCACGGAACCTTGCGGTGCCGTGCGTGCCTGTTTGCCTTGCGGCGTTTTTCGCTCACTCCTGCGGAGAACGTTACTTGTTTACTGGAATCATTGAAGGCCTCGGCCACCTGGCCGCCCGCGAAACCCTCGGCGGCGATGTCCGCTTCACCTTCCACGTCGGCAGCCTGCCGTTCGACAACGTCCAGCTGGGCGAAAGCATCGCCATCAACGGCGTGTGCCTGACCGTGATCGCCTTCGACGCGCAGACCTTCCAGGCCGATGCATCGACCGAAACGCTGGGGCTGACCACCTTGGGCAAGCTCGCCGAAGGCGCGGTGATCAACCTGGAGCGCGCCATGCGCCCTACCGACCGGCTAGGCGGACATCTGGTCAGCGGCCATGTCGATGGCCTGGGGCAGGTCCTGTCCATCCATGACGACGCACGCGCGCAGCGCTGGCGCTTCGCCGCCCCGGCCGCACTGCGCCGCTACATCGCAAAGAAGGGCTCGATCTGCGTTGACGGTGTCAGCCTGACCGTCAATGAAGTGGACGAGGAGGGGTTCGACGTCGCCCTGATCCCGCATACCGTCTCGCACACGGCGTTCTCCAACACGGCGGTCGGCAGTGCGGTGAACCTGGAAATCGACCTGGTCGCCCGCTACGTGGAACGCCTGCTGGGCGAGGGAGCACGCGCATGAATTTCGCCCCGATCCCCGAGATCCTGGAAGACATCCGCCAGGGCCGCATGGTGGTCATCGTCGACGACGAAGACCGCGAGAACGAAGGCGACCTGATCATGGCCGCCGAGCTGGTCAAGCCCAGCGACATCAACTTCATGGTGACCCACGGTCGCGGACTGGTGTGCCTGCCATTGACCCGCGAACGGGCAGCCGACCTCGGCCTGGCGCCGATGGTGCAGGCCAATACGGCGCAGTTCCAGACCAACTTCACGGTCAGCATCGAGGCCGCCGAGGGCGTGACCACCGGTATTTCCGCGTACGACCGTGCCCACACCATCCGCACTGCGGTCAAGCCCACCGCCAAGGCCAGCGACCTGCACCAGCCCGGCCACATCTTCCCGCTGATCGCCCAGCCGGGCGGGGTGCTGACCCGCGCCGGCCACACCGAAGCCGGCGTGGACCTGGCGATGCTGGCCGGGCTGGAACCGGCCGGCGTGCTGGTGGAAATCCTGAACCCCGATGGCAGCATGGCGCGGCGGCCGGAACTGGAAGTGTTCGCCCGCGAACATGGCCTTAAGATGGGCTCCATCGCCGACCTGATCGCCTACCGGCTGGCCACCGAAAAGACCGTCGAGCGGGTGGATGAGCGGGAAATCGACACCGAGTTCGGTGCCTTCACCCTGATCACCTACCGCGACCGCATCGCGCATGACCTGCATTTTGCGCTGGTCCGCGGCACCCCGGATGCCGATACCCCCACCCTGGTGCGGGTACAGGTGGAAAACCCGCTGGCCGACCTGCTGCACTGGCGCCGTGATGATTTCGGCGTGGCCGCCACCGATGCGCTGCGCGCTATCGCCGCGGCAGACAGCGGCGTGATGGTGGTGCTGTCGGCACCGCGCGATGGCGAGGCCCTGCTGGCACGCCTGCGCCAGCAGCCGCAGCCGATCGCCCCCGGCAAGGACAAGGATGTAAGCCAGTGGCGCCGCAATGGCGCCGGTGCGCAGATCCTGTCCGACCTCGGGCTGGGCAAACTGCGCGTGCTGGGCACGCCGCGCCGCCAGGTCGGACTGGCCGGCTATGGCCTGGAAGTGGTTGAAACGCTGGGCTGCTGAGCCCGGCATGGCGCGGGCGGGCTCACGGAGGACCCGCCCACAGCCCGCGCGCGGTAAACTTGCCCTCTCTTACGTACCCCATACCCGCACATGAGCCATTTCGAAGGCGATCTTCGCTCTCCCGGATCGGCGCGCCTGGCCATCGTGGCCAGCCGCTGGAACGCCCGCATCACCGACGCGCTGGTCACCGGCGCGCGGCAGAGCCTGGCCAGCAATGGCATCAGCGAAGAGGCCGTGGATGTCATCCGGGTGCCCGGCGCCTGGGAAATCCCGCTGGTCGCCGCGCGCCTGGCCGCTGCCCATCAGCATGCTGCCATCATCACCCTGGGCTGCGTGATCCGCGGCGACACCCGTCATTACGAACACGTGGCCGACCGCTGCGCCGAGGGCCTGATGCGCGTGCAGCTGGACTTCGGCGTGCCGGTGCTGAATGGCGTACTGGCGGTGGAACGTGCCGAGGATGCCGAAGCACGTGCGGGCGGCAGCCATGGCAACAAGGGTGAAGAGGCCGCCTTGGCGGCCTTGGAAATGATCAATCTTCTGGAGCAGCTGCCATGAACAACCATTCCCAGGGCAGGCCGTCCGGCAGACCCGTACGCCGTGACGGCGTCGATCCCGTGCTGCGTTCGCGCGCACGTCGCCGTGCCGTGCAGGCCATCTATGCCTGGCAGATCTCCGGCGGAAATGGTCAGTCACTGGTCGCCCAGTTCGCCCACGAGCAGGCACGCGAAGTCGCCGACCTGGCCTACTTCGAGGCGCTGGTGCACGGCGTGCTCGACAACCGTCGCGATATCGACCAGGCGCTTGCGCCGTACCTGGACCGCACCATCGAAGAGGTCGATGCGATCGAACGGGCGGTGCTGCGACTGTCGGCCTACGAACTGCGCTTCCGTGCCGACATTCCGTATCGCGTGGTGATCAACGAGGCCATCGAATCGGCCAAGCGCTTCGGCTCCGAACATGGCCACACCTATGTCAACGGCGTGCTGGATCGTGCCGCCGTGGAATGGCGCAAGACCGAAAGCGGCCACTGACCCGTGATGGCGGCGGACGACGTCCGGCGCCACGGACACCTTGTATGTCCCTCGCCGAATTCGCACTGATTGACCGTATCCGCGCCCGCAGCAAGGGGCGCGATGACGTCGTGCTGGGCATCGGCGACGACGCGGCGCTGCTGCAGCCGCTGGCCGGACACTGGCTGGCGGTGACCGCCGACACACTCAACAGCGGCGTGCATTTTCCGCCCGAAACGCTCCCCGCCGACATCGGCTGGAAGACCCTTGCAGTGAATCTTTCCGATCTGGCGGCGATGGGCGCCACCCCGTCATGGGGCACGCTGGCATTGTCCCTGCCGGAAGCCAGTGCGGCATGGATCGATGCGTTCGCCGACGGCTTCTTCGCACTGGCCGATGCGCATGACTGGCGGCTGATCGGCGGCGACACCACGCGTGGCCCGCTTTCACTGTCGGTCACCGCCTTCGGGCAGGTCCCGCATGGGCAGGCGCTGCGCCGCGATGGTGCGCAGGTCGGCGATGACATCTGGGTCAGCGGCACGCTGGGTGATGCGGCCGGTGCGCTGCAGTTGTGGCAGCGCGGCGAGATGGACGTCACCTGCGGCGCGGGTGATGCCGATCGTGAGTACCTGCGTCAGCGCCTGCTGCGGCCCACACCGCGGGTCGACCTGGGCATGGCATTGCGCGGTGTGGCCACGGCCGCGGTGGATGTGTCCGATGGGTTGCTGGCCGACCTGGGTCATATCGCCCGACGCAGCGGAGTATCGGCCATGCTCGCCGAAGAAAATGTTCCGGTTTCACGCGAACTGCGCAGCGTACGAGGATCAGCGGACGCCCTGCTCCATGCAGTGGAGGGAGGAGACGATTACGAGCTGTGTTTCACGTCGAATCCCAGTATGCGGGCGCACATCCAGTCGCTTTCCAACCGGACCGGTCTCCGGTTGAGTCGAATTGGCTACATCAGGAAAGGCGAAGGAGTGCACTGTGGCGGCAAGGACCTGCAAGGTGGTTACCAGCATTTCACTTGAGGCCCGGCGAGGCCCGTTGTTCTGATCATCGATAGTCCGCCTTGAGAACTGCTTCCCCTACGATCAACCCGGCTGACAAGGGTTCCTTGGTACGCCTGTAGCGTACGCTGAGTGGAATCACCTGCCCGCCCTTCGTGCTGTTGCCATGTACCCATGTCTGATGGAACTTCACCGGCGCTCCATTGCGTAGTACCTGCAGCCTGACGCCTCCTGCTGTGCTGCCGCTTGCCGGCGTCAGTTCGCTGCCCTGGTTGCTGGCACTACCGGCGTCACCGAGCGACAGCACAACGCCGATACCGTCGAAAGGGCACTCCATGTGCACGTCGATGGCCTGCTCCAGCGCTGTGTCGCCCTCATGGGCCAGGTGCGCCGCCATCACACCGGCCAATTCCGTTATACGCGAAGTCAGCGTGCAGGCAGGCGAGGCGACGGTGACATTGAAAGAATGCTCGTGGTTGACGGTACCCCGGGAGGCTGGCTCAATCATTCGCGTCGAACCGACAATTCGCGGCGGCGCACCGGCGCTCATCGCGGTGCCTCCTCGTGAAAGCAAGGCGTACTGCAGTGCGACGGTGGCCTTGCCCTGATCGGGCTGGGAAGGTCCGCCGGCTTGGAAGTAGCCCCGCGTTGGCTGATCGCTACGTAAAGGAAGGCGCGTGCGGCCTTTGAAGGTAGACCCTTCAAGCCGGAAAATCACCAGCGGCGAAGTGGGGCTCCAGCCATAGGCCGCATAACTTTTACCATCGACGTCTACGTCGCGGACGTGTTCCAAGCCCGAGATCTGAGGCGAAAACTCCACCCTGAGCAACTGACTGGCTTGACATTCCTCGACGCTTCCACCGAATCCCTCGCTCCGCCATGGGCTGAGGATTACATCGGGCTGTGCCTCCTGACGAATCTCGATGGTAGTTAAAGAGTGATCGTGGCCGCTGATCTTGCAGGCGAATACGTGGGAGCAGGCAGCCGCCAGCGAGACGCCCAGCAGCGCACGCGCAGGAAGATGGGTGCGTGGACGTGAAGTTACGGTCATGAGGGGCCCCGGCAATAGCTGCCGTTCAATAGGGAGTGGTTTCTTTTTGCGCGACATGTGTGCTTTTGATTTTGGAGTGGTGCTCGCGCGCCGCGCCATGGTCATCAATCCAGCGGAACCTCGCCTCCTCTGGCGCGGGTTGGGCGCGGTTGATCGGCACCAGCAGGGTCCCGCGGGGGACGATCATGCTGTTCGGCAGCGTCGCTTCGTCGGGAATGAAGAGGCCTGCCAACGTCACGTGATACGGCCCGGGATTGACGATCTGGAGCCAGCGTCGGTCAACATCCTGATGTACGGACCATTCAAGCGCCGCCGCCGCAGCCGAGGCTGTGCCGGCAATACCTGGCGGCCGGTAGAACAGCTTGATCCGGGAGCGGACAGCGAACTGCAGCGTGCTTTGCGACACGTTGTCGGGGGCGGGAGGTATATCGAGCAGGTTGAAGTACAGCACCGATTCGCGGTCGGTCGGCAGGACCTCGGAGGGCCTCGGGGCATACGTAACGCGGAACGTCTGGCCAGCCCCGGCCTGTAGCACGCGGGGGCCTGATGGTGTCACCCGGAAAGGGACATCGTCTGCTTCCGAAGCGTCGGAGCCATCGCCTGAATCAATCCAGACCTGAACCATCGCCGGGGTGGCGCCCTCGTTGTGGGCGCGGATGCTGGCGCTGCGTTGCACGCTTCCCTTGACGACTACGCGGGTTCCTTCGAGGGTGACTGCCGCCGTGGCCGATGTGCTCAGCACGCCGGCGAGAAGCGCTGCGGTAGCGTATCGATGCATCTTCTGCATGACGTTTCCCATGGTTGAGCGGGTGATGCGGCGCCCGCGTTGTTCGCTTGCAATGAATCAACGGTAGATCAGCGTCAGTTGTCCCTCGGCATTGGCCGTTCCTGCGGTCGAACCGTCGGCGATCCTTCTGAAGGCCGCGGCGCCGTGCAGGAGACCTTGTTCACGCGAACCAATGCTCATGAAGCGTATCGACTGGAGTCCCAGTTCGATTTCCCTGCCGCCTTCATCGAAGAGTGCTACGCCCAGGCCTTTGGCAGTGGATGCGGCAGTCAACGCGAGACTTCTCCTATCGGCTGCGCGCGGCCCGTCAAAACCTATGCCCAGCTGTTGCAGGTTCGGCGCGCCCGGACACCGGATGGTGATGGTGAAAGTGCTGCGTGGCCCTGGACCGGTTTGATGCAGCGCCGTGGGCGGAACCGCCGTCATCGTGAAGGCAGTCGAGCCGCCCTGCTGGACCACGCAGGTGCCTGCTATCAGTTCACCTCGCACTTCAAGCAGGGTTGCACCCACGGCCGAGGGGGAAGCCGCAGTAGCCAGGGCGGCGAGGGTGGCATGGATTGAGTACGTCATGATCTGCTCGGCGGCATGCGGACGTTGCACGGAATAGGGTCGGGTCGCGGTTGGAAAATATTGGCGAATCCAGTTGCGTCCATGAATCAGGCTAGCTGCAATAAGTCATTGATCTTTGGGGCTCGATTGTTGAGCGCAAAAGGCTACGCGTATCTAGTCGTAACTGAGCCGTGGAGGCTCCACGCGTCGCCGACGCAGAAAGCGGGAATATCGCGACGCCTCGATAGAAAGCTTTCATGCCCAGCTGCAACAAGCCTTATGTCTTGACGGGCAGGACGAAACGATCATGAGCCATCGAAACGCACCGGCACGTAATCCCTGCCGTCGAGCGGACCTGCCAGTACGAGCTCTCATGATCAGACCGCCAACACCAACCCGTCGAGCGAAGTACTTTCCCGCGTGCCGTCTTTCAGGTGTCACGGTCATGTTCTCGCTCCTCGGCACGTGCTTGACCGCACACAGCTACGACGGGCTTCGCTTCAGCGGAAGTTTTCTTTCACGTGGCAGCGCGGAACCGAGCCCGTACCTGACGGAAGCCCCACCCCGGCCGGGTAATTGGATGGTGGACGTGCTGGTCAACGGACGCCTGCTGAAACAGAGATCCGTCTTGTTCTCAGCGCGTTCGCCAGCAACATCGATAGAACCGTGCATCGATGGGTCACTGATCCGCGATCTGCCGCTGGACGCAGCACGGCTGGAGCGGATCCCGATCGGTCCGGACTGCGTTGATCTGGATGCGTTGGTCCCCGGCTCCACCGTCCATTATGTCGACAGCGAACTGCAGTTGCTGATCACTGTTCCGCAGGCAGCCCAACCTCGCTCCAGGGGGGACGATGTGCTGCCCGCACAGCGCGACACCGGAATCACTGCGGCGTTCGTCGATTACAAAGTGCGGCACCGGAGCGCGCAAGGTCTTCAGGCTTCCTCGCTTGCCCTGCGCAGCGGGTTCAATCTGGGGGGCTGGCATCTGCGCAGCCAGACATGGCTTACTCACCAGAACGCCCGTACGCACGCGGAATCCTCGAGCACGGCAATCGAGCGCGAACTGCCATGGTCGAGCCTGCATCTGTTCATGGGCCAGGGCTCGACCAGCGGAGCGCTTTTCGACAGCCTTCCTTTTACCGGCGTGCGGATATACAGCGACGATCGCATGTTGCCCCGGTCGGAGCGTGGCTATGCGCCCACGGTGCGTGGCATCGCGCATGTGGCCTCTACAGTGACTATCCGGCAGGGAGCGCGGATCATTCGCGAGCTGTCAGTCCCTCCCGGGCCTTTCAACATCGATGACCTGTCGGGCGGCAGCTTTTCCGGAGATCTTGATGTAACCGTGACGGGTGATGACGGTAGCGAGACCCGTTATCGGGTGACAGCAACCGCTTCACCGCTGGCATTGCGGCCAGGTGCCCATCAACTTGGTTTCACGGCCGGGCGCCTCGTCCAGCCCCGGTGGGCGACCGATGCGCCACAGGACTTCATCGAAGGAGCCTACGCGCGTGGACTTTCCAATCACCTGACGCTGCTTGGGGGAGGGCATTCAAGGAAAAACTACCAGTCCGTCCTGCTGGGAGCCGCACTCAGTACCCCTGTCGGTGCGGTCGGGTGGGACATCGTCTCCCAGCGTGCCCAACGATCTGGCGAATCGCTTGCGGGGCAGCGTCTGCGGTTGACCTATGGGTATCAGCTTCCCTCCACGGGCAGCAGTCTTGGCTTCTCGGCACAACGCTTCGGGCGCGCTGGACAACTACATTGGCCGCACTGCGATGCATCGCCAGGGCCATGCAGCCAGCAGGATGATGCGGTTGCAGGGCGTACCCGCCAGCGGATGCAATGGAATATCTCGCACGCCCTGGGTGAATCCATCGGAGTCCATCTCGGCTTCGGGCGGGAGTCTTTCTGGAAGGGAGTGCCACGCCGCACCGACCTCCAGTTGGGGCTTCAGGGGACGCTGGGCGCGGCCACCTGGCTGGTTACCGCGCTGCGTCGCCACGATGCATCGGCGCGCGCAGGCATCGACTATTCGCTTCAGTTCGTAGTGCCTTTGGGTAGAACGTTGCCCAACGCGCGGGCGTCGGTTCAGGTCACGCCGGGCAAAACCGACCCACTGCGTCTGGGCGTATCTGGCGTGCTGCGCGGCGACGGCCTGGTGAGCTACAACGCTTCAGTGAATCCTGATCGTGCGGCTGCCCGGTACCAAGCGAACCTCACTTACCAGGGCAGCCACGCGGGCCTTTCTGCCAGCGCCCAGCGTTCGCCAGCGGGCCGGTCATTTGATCTGGCATTGGAGGGCAGCGCGGTACTACATCGCAACGGGCTGACGCTCGGCCGTAGCATGGGCGAGGCGGCGGTGCTGATAGAGGCGCCAGGCGCGGAGGGCGCCAGAGTGCGCAATGTACAGGGGCTGCGGGTGGGGCGCGGCGGATATGCGCTTGTATCGCACGCCACGCCGTATCGATGGAACAGGATCGATCTGGAGCCTTCCGGAGCCGCAGCCGATGTGGACCTGCAGCAGAGCTCGCAGCGTGTCGCGCCCCGCAGTGGCAGCATCTCGCGGGTTCACTTCGATGCCGTGCGCGAGCGCCCACTCTATATCGACGCGATCGATGTCTCAGGAAACAGGCTCGCGTTTGCAGCGCAGGTGTACGACGAGACGGGGCGAATGCGGGGAAGCGTTGCTCAAGGGGGCGTGATTCGCCTGGACGCGCCTCATGACGTCGGCGCTGTCTTCGTGCGGTTGCCGAACGCTGCGTCTTGCCGCATCGATTACCAACGCCCGAGCACCCCGGATCCGTATGGGCTGTTCTGGAGCCGAAGCACCTGCATACCTGCGCCTATCCAGTCGGCGGACTTGCCGTGATGGGGGCAACCACTCCAGGCAGCGCTTGCCCAGCCCCCCTCGACGCCAGTGCATGGCGTCACTTCGTCCCAAAGGAAACCTGATGAACCTGTCCCCCCTTCCCCGCCTTCGCACTGTCGCCTTGGTCTGTCTCGCGGCCGGTAACGGTCCCGTGCTTGCCGACGAGGCGCAGCTCACCATCAAGGGAAGAGTGCTCGTGGGCACCTGCGTGCTGGACATCCCCGAAGTGCCGCTGGCAGACCTCCGTGCCGCTGACGTGGCCACCGGTGACCTTGGAATGCAGCTTGGAACCATAAAGGTCAAGAGCTGCATCGCGGTGAAACAGGTCAATCTCAAATTCACCGGTGCAACGGCGGAAGGAGACAAGGATCATTGGAAGAACACGGCCCCTGCTGGCGAGGCAGCCGAGGGGATGTCGATCGTGCTGAAAGATGGAGAAAAATTCGAGAACATTCTGAAAAGTGGAGATGCGCGTTCGTTCGCTCCCGTCGCCGATGCCGGCAGCTACCCGTTCAAGGCAGGCTACTACCACGCTGAGGGTCAAGCCTTTACATCGGGTGCCGTGGCTGCATCGATCACCGTCAGCGCGGATTACAACTAGTCCAACCTCGCGTGAAGTGCGTTGGCGTGGCGCGTGTCACCGAGGCGGCAGCACCTTGCCGGGATTCAGGATGCCATCCGGATCCAGCGCAGACTTGATCGCGCGCATGGCCATCAACGTTTCCGGGGTGAAGGCCTGCGCCATGAAATCACGCTTGGCCAGGCCGATGCCGTGCTCGCCTGACAACGTACCTTCAAGTGCCAGCGTCAGCGCGAAAATCCGCGGCAGGGCGGCCTGTGCGCGCGCATTCTCATCCGCATCGTCCGGGTGATACAGAATGTTGACGTGCAGGTTGCCGTTGCCGGCATGCCCGAAGGTCACGATGGTCAGATCGAATTCGGCCGCCAGTGCCTGCACCCCGCTCACCAGCGCCGGAATGCGCGACACCGGCACCACCACGTCTTCGTTTATCTTGCCCGGCGCGATACTGCGCAACGCAGGTGAAAGTGCCTTGCGCGCCGCCCACAGCTTTTCCCGCGCGGCGCCTTCCATCGCCACGTCCAAGGCCAGCATGCCTTCGCCTTCGGCTGCGTTGGCCAATCCCTGCAGCAGGTAGGGCAGGGTGTCATGGTCGCCATCGGCTTCGATCAGCAGCATCGCGCCGGCGTCCGGCACGTCGGCGCCGTTGAGCCGTAGCAACTGCAGGCTGCGGGCATCCATGAACTCCAGCCGCGTCGGCACCACGGGCTGCCCCATCACGCGCGACACCGCCTGCGCGGCAGCGTCGGCATCGCGGTACAGCACGCGCAGTCCGGCTTGGGCCACCGCCACCGGGGTCAGTTTCAGGGTGGCTTCCACGATGATCGCCAGCGTGCCTTCACTGCCCACCAGCAGGTGGGTCAGGTCGTAACCGGTGGCATCCTTGGTATAGGCGCCACCGCAGCGGATCAGATCGCCAGTGCCGGTCACCGCCACCAACCCGAGCACGTTGTCGCGGCTGGTGCCGTACTTCACCGCGCGCGGTCCACCTGCGTTGCAGGCCAGGTTGCCGCCGATGCTGCAGATGTCCGCACTGGACGGGTCCGGCGGCCAGAACAGGCCATGTGGGGCCAGTGCCTGCTGCAGATCGCCGTTGAGTAAACCCGGTTCCACCACGGCGCAGCGATCGCCCGGACGAATGGAGAGGATCTGGTTCATGCGCGCCAGGGACAGCACGATGCTGCCCTGCAGGGGGACTGCGGCACCGGTGGTGCCGGTGCCGGCGCCGCGCGCGACCAACGCCACGCGATGTGCGCGGCAGGCCTGCACGATCGCCTGCACCTGCTCGCGGTTGCAGGGCAGGGCGACCGCCAGCGGCACTTGACGGCGCCAGGAGTTGTCCTGCGCATTGGCGTCCAGCGCGGTGGAATCGGTGCGCCAACCGTCGGTGCCGAGCAGCAGTGACAGTTCGGCAACCAGCGTGGCGGGCAGTTCGGTGTACATGGTGATTCCAGCGGAAACCAAAGGAGGGGGCGCTCAGCTGTCCAGTCGGAACGCATCGCGCAGCCACTGCAGGCGCGGCGGGTCGCCGCTGGCCTGCACTACGTCGAAGCGGCACGGCCGTTCGCACAGTTCCGGATGCGCCTGCAGGTACAGCTGCGCGGCCAGCACCAGCCGCTGCTGCTTGCGGCTGTCCACCGATGCGGCGGCACCGCCGAAGTCCGTGCGTGCGCGATAGCGCACTTCGACGAACACCACCGTGCCGTCATCGTTCATTACGCGGTCCAGCTCGCCGCCGCGGAAGTTGACGTTGCGGTCCAGCACCTGCAGCCCAGCCGCGCACAGCAGGCGCTCGGCGGCCGCTTCGACCGCCACGCCACGCCTGGCCCTGTCAGTTGGCATTGGCGATCGGCATCGGCCGTCCGCCACTGAAGGTCGACCACGCCGGCACGCGCAGGATGTTGCCACCGCCGTCCAGGTACAAGGTGCCGGTGGCGCCGGACAGCCCGCCCTGGGCGGCCAGCGATTCCATGTACGCGCTGATCTTCCACGCATCGAAACCGAAGGCGAACAGCCGGCCGGCCGCACCGCGTGCGCTCGGCAGCATCTGGCCGGCGGTGCCGGCGCTGGGCAGGCCGGCCACGCCGCGCACGTTCCAGGCTTCGTTCGGATAGATGATGCCGTCCAGCGCCACGTCTTCTTCCGGCTTGCCGCTGCCCACGGTCAGCTGCGAGGTACCCACGCGGGTGCCGCCGCCGACGCCGGCGAGGGCAAGCTGCGGTGCCAGCTGGCGGGCCTGCGGGGCACGCACCGCCAGCAGCACGCCATCGGCCTGGCCGGCAGCGCGCAGGCGCGCGCTGATGTCGCCCACGGGGTCGGCCACCGCCACCGTGGCCAGCACCTGGCCACCGCGCTGGGTGATGCGTTCGGCGAACGCGGCCGCAGTGCGGCGGCCGGTGTCATCACTGCTGTGCAGCACGATCACCTTGGCGCGTTCGCGGCCACGCAGGTATTCGGCGGCCATCACCCCATCGTCTTCCGGCGCCAGCGAGAAGCCCGCGCTGCCAGCCGGCGGCGCATCCTTGCCGCGGTTCAGCGCCAGCACCGGTACGGGCAG
Organism: Stenotrophomonas lacuserhaii; assembly: GCF_014836545.1. Lineage (GTDB taxonomy): Bacteria > Pseudomonadota > Gammaproteobacteria > Xanthomonadales > Xanthomonadaceae > Stenotrophomonas > Stenotrophomonas lacuserhaii. The sequence goes on along the minus strand of NZ_JACSQS010000019.1, from coordinate 55,873 downwards.
CTGGGCGCGGCCGTAGACGGCATCCACTTCGTCGCGGCCCAAGGGGCCGACGATGAAATCCACGCCGCTGGCCACGGCCCGGTCGTAAGCCGACAGGGCGCCGGCCGGGGTCCCGGCGGTGTCGATGAAATCAATCTCCGGCTTGCGCCGGGTTTCACCGTAGTAACCGGTCAGCAGGCCATCGCGCACCGGCTGTGCTGCCGTGGCGAGGCGGCCGCTCAATGGCAGCAGTACGGCCAGTTTCACCGGCGGCCGGTAGCCGTCGCTCATCGCCGGCGGACGCTTGCTGGTGTCGAACTGGGTGCTGGCCGCGTCGCGGTCGAACGGACGCGGCAGCGGCATGCCGCGCGCGATCAAGGCGCGGCCGGCGAAGTTGTACAGCGGATCATTGGCCGCCAGAGCCGCCGCGCGCGACTGCAGCGTGGCATCGTCCAGCGTACCGAGCAGGCCGACGATGGCCGCCTGGTTGTCCGTGCGGGGTTTGCCTGCCAACCCGACATGCGCACGGGCACGCTCCTGGGCGGCGCCGAAGTTGTCGCCGGTGGCCTGCAGCGCAGCGGCGCGGGCCAGCTGCCAGCGCGATGCCAGCGCCGGCAGCAGCTCGGTGGCCGGTTCGGACAGTGCGGCCAGCGCCTGCGCGGGTTGCTTGTCGGCCAGTGCCAGTTCGGCGGTGGTCAGCAGGTAGCGCTGGCGGCTGGCGGCGGACAGCTGCCGCGGCTGCAGCTGGGACAGCAGGCTGCGCGCGCGCGTCGCATCGCCGGCTTCGTGCCAGGCAAAGGCCGCGTCGGCCAGCGCGTTGCTGCGTGCGGCGCCACGCAGGGTGCCAGCCAGGCTTTCCAGCTGCATGGCGGCATCGCGCGGACGGCCTTGTTCAATCAGCAGCAGGGCCTGGCTCTGGGCCGGTGACTCCGGTGCACTGGTCAGGCTGGTGGTGGCGCAGCCGGCCAGCAACAGCAGCGACAACGACAGGGCGGAGATCCGGACGACAGGCTTGTTCATGATCGGGTCCATGCAGGAGGGGCAGCGGCGTTGGCCGGGTACACGCTAGGATTCTACCCTTGACCTTGGAGTGCCGCTGAAATGACCGTTGCCACGCTGTATGTCGTTGCCACCCCGATCGGCAATCTCGCCGACCTGAGCCCACGCGGGCAGGAGGTGCTGCGCACGGTGGCGGCAATCTGTGCCGAAGACACCCGGCGCACCGGCCAGCTGCTGTCCCATTTCGGCATCTCCCAACCGCTGGTGGCCCTGCATGACCACAACGAAGAGGTGCTGGCGCAGCGCATCGTGGCCCGCCTGCAGGCCGGCGAGTCACTGGCGCTGGTCAGCGATGCCGGGACCCCGCTGGTCAGCGATCCGGGCTTCCGGCTGGTGCGCGCGGCGCGCCAGGCCGGGATCCGGGTGAGCCCGGTTCCCGGTGCGTGCGCGGCCATTGCCGCACTCAGCGTGGCCGGCCTGCCCAGTGATCGCTTCACCTTCGAAGGCTTCCTGCCGGCCAAGGCCAGCGGACGTCGTGATCGGCTGCAGGGCCTGGCCGGGGAACTGCGCACGATGGTGTTCTACGAGTCCTCGCACCGCATCACCGAGTCGCTCGCCGACATGGCTGCCGTATTCGGCGGCGAGCGGCCGGCGGTGCTGGCGCGTGAGTTGACCAAGCTGTTTGAAACCGTGCTCGACGGTGACCTGCACAGCCTGCAGCAGCAGGTGGGTGCCGACGAGAACCAGCGCAAGGGCGAGTTCGTGGTGATGGTGCAGGGCGCCGCCGATGACGAGCAGGCACAGCTGGCCCAAGGCCGTCGCGTGTACGCCACCCTCAGCGAGCACCTGCCGCCGTCCACCGCGGCCAAGCTGGCCGCCGAACTGACCGGCGCCCCGCGCAAGGCGCTGTACGGCAGCTGATCATCGCGCCCCCGGAAACGGGCGGATATGGGAGAATGCACGCGGCGGAGTCGGCCAGACAGTCGCGTCATCCTTCGGGATGCCGAGGAAAGTCCGGGCTCCATAGGGCAAGGTGCCAGGTAACGCCTGGGCGGCGCAAGTCGACGGAAAGTGCAACAGAAAGATACCGCCGAACGGCCTTCGGGCGCGTGGCAAGGGTGAAATGGTGCGGTAAGAGCGCACCGCGAGTCTGGCAACAGACCGGTACGGCAAACCCCACCTGGAGCAAGACCAAATAGGGACCTCATGGCGCGGCCCGCGTCGGGTCCGGGTAGGTTGCTTGAGCGTTGCGGTGACGTAACGCCTAGAGGAATGACTGTCCACGACAGAACCCGGCTTATCGGCCGGCTCCGCCACTCTCTTCAGCGGGTAGTACCGGCCGCTGGCCGGCACTACCCGGACGATGGCCGGGCTCAGCCCGGCGTGCGGTACTGTCCGGCGGAAATGAACTTCGAGAAGCGCTCGCACCACACCACCACGGTGGTGAACTCATTCACGTCCACGTTGGCCGGCACATCCACCAGGAAGCGGTTGAAGGTCTTGACCTCGCCGATGCGCTGCGCGTTGGCTTTGATCTTCAGGAAGTCGGCCTTGTTGTCGACGAATTCGTGGACCAGGTAGACCTTGTAGTCAGGGCCCGGGCCCATCTTGCCGCTGAAGGCGACCTGGCGCGCGCTGACGCTGACCTTGCCTTCGGCCCAATGCACCGCGTCACTGCCTTTGAGGTCGCGATGGAAGGTGGTGCGGTAAGTGGCGTCGGCCATCGCGGCCTGTATTTCCTCGACCGGCGGATCGTCCGGGGCGATCAGGATGGGCAGGAAATACACACCCAGACCGAAGCCGAGGCCGAGGGTGAGCATGTGGGTAGCGATAAGAACGAGGATGCGGCGCATTGATGACTCCGGGGGGATCGAACGCGCGCGGGGGCGCGCCGATTCAGCGTGGGGTGACCGTCGGGACATTCATAGAGCCAGACGCGGCAGGAATGAGGCGCAGACGCTCTAACCGCCCCATGAGAAGGCGAGACTGCCCCCGCCGAGGAAGACGCCGTGCGGCCCGAACCGTCGTTCGTGGATGGCACCCCGCCCATCGTGGTCGATCAGGATGAGGGTGCTGGAGCGGGTGCCGTAGTGGTCGCCTCGGATGAAGGCCGGGCTGAGCCAGCGTTCCCGTTCCAGTCCGATCCCGGTGTCCGGCAGCTCAGCATCGGCAGGGCGGTGCTCATCGGCCAAGGCCGTCCACAAGGGCTCCAGTGACGAGGTGTCGCTATCGGTCCACGCCCCAAGCGCGTCCATCAGTCGTCGCGTCTTTGGCCACGGCGCGTCCAGCGCCCCATTGGACAGGCCGTGGATGCCGGGTGCCAACTCCTGTTGTCCGGGCGGATGGTTGCCGAGGAAATGCACGGCCTGCGCGTCTGCCAGCAGCAGGTTGAACGGGGCGTACGTTGCGGCAACGCGCGACAGCCGGTCGGCGTGCACGGCTGCCGCTGCGCTGCCGCGCAGGTAATCGGCAACCAGGGCGCCGCGCGACGGCCCGGTCTGTGACGCCAGCGGATCGCGCACATTGGTGACCACCGCCATCCGCGCGCCCGCACCGACGCCTGCCCACCCGCCGCCTGAGCGCAGATCACGCCCGCCCATCACCTGCGGCGCGTCGCTCCAGCGGGACAGCGCGGCGGTTGGACGAGCGTGGAATTCATCGCGGTTGCCGACCATCACCAGCCGCCAGCGCGGGTGGTGCAGCCAGGACAGGGCAAGCAGGCACATGCCCCGCATTGTGCTGTTTTGCGCAGTCGCCTGCTACGGAATCGGCACGGTCAATGAATGCGCGGGCGCGACTTCACACCCTCTGCACACCCATGAACTTCGGCGAAATCTGAAAATTTGAGACGAAACAGCCACTTGTGGATAAGCCTTGAACAAGTCTCTAAAGATCGCTGCAAGCTATTGATGGGACAGGTGATTTCCTTGTCCAAAAGTTGTTGACAACCCTTTGACCGCTGATAAGGTGGGCAACAGAGGGAAAACCGGGTCTTTTGTGGTTTTTCGTGGTTCAATGTTTCATCACGCTGAAGGAAAGGTGCACGCGTCGTGTTTCAGGGCGAGACGGCCATCACAGTTGACGATAAAGGGCGCATGGCGGTTCCGACCGTTCATCGCGACCTCGTCGCGCGCGTGAGCAGCAACCGCCTGGTCCTGACCTACAACCCGTTCGAATCCGGCTGCCTCTGGCTGTATGCCGAGTCCGAATGGGAGCGCGTCCGTGACGACGTCATGGCCAAGCCGAACACCCAGCGGGTGGTACGCCTGCTGCAGCAGAAACTGGTCGGTTCGGCCGCACATCTGGAGCTGGACGGCAATGGCCGCATCAGCATCCCCGCCAGCCACCGCGGCGCGGTGGGTATCGAAAAAAAGGCGGTATTGCTGGGCATGGGTGACAAATTTGAACTGTGGAGCGAGCAGGCACACCGCGCATTGATCCAGCAGACGTTGTCTGACGAGGATCTGGGCGATGGGCTTCTCGATCTGAAATTGTGAGCCGGGGTGCCCGGGTGCGCGGAACAGCGCAGACCGGTCACCTCCCGGTGTCGCAGTCGCCGGCGGGTCATCTGCCGGTGCTGTACACCCAGGTCCTTGAAGGCCTGAGGGTGATCGAAGACGGAACCTACCTGGACGGCACGTTTGGACGTGGCGGTCATGCCCGTGGCGTGCTGGAGCAGCTCGGTGAAGGCGGCCGCCTGCTGGTCATGGACAAGGATCCTGATGCGATCGCCGTGGCCGAGCGCGACTTCGCGCCGGACCCGCGCGTGTCGATTTTCCGTGGCAGCTTCGCCCAGCTGCTGCAGTGGGACCAGACGGCCGCCGGCCTGGATGGGGTGCTGTTCGACCTGGGCGTTTCCTCGCCCCAGCTGGATGTCGCCGAGCGCGGTTTCAGCTTCGGCAAGGACGGACCGCTGGACATGCGGATGGACCCGGACAGCGGCGAAAGTGCGGCGCAGTGGCTGGCACGCGCGGACGACACCGAGATCGCCGACGTGCTGTGGACCTATGGCGAAGAGCGCCAGAGCCGCCGCATCGCCCGTGCGCTGGTCGCCCGCCGGCAGAAGCAGCCTTTCACCCGCACCGCCGAACTGGCCGAGGCGATCGCCTCGGTGATGCCGCGCGGCAAGGACAAGATTCACCCTGCCACCCGCAGCTTCCAGGCCATCCGCATCCATATCAACGGCGAGCTGGCCGATCTCCAGGCCGGCCTGGACGCGGCCGTGCAACGGCTCAAGCCGGGTGGCCGGCTGGCCGTGATCAGCTTCCATTCGCTGGAAGACCGCATCGTCAAGCAGTACATGAACCGGTTGGCCAAAGCGCCTCCGAGCAATCGTCGCCTGCCCGAACAGCAGGTCTTCGTGCCTACGCTGGACCTCATCGGTGGCGCCATCAAGGCCAATGGCGACGAACTGTCCGGCAACCCGCGCGCGCGCAGTGCGGTGCTGCGCGTGGCACAGAAGCGTGAGGTCGCCGGATGAGCCGGTTGATGCTGATCGTGCTGCTGGCCTGCACGGTCGCTTCGGCGATCGGGGTGGTGTTCGTGCGCCATCGCCATCGCCAGACCTTCATTGAGCTGGCCCGCGCCGAGCGCGTGCGCGATGAGCTGAACATCGAATTCGGCCGGCTGCAGCTGGAACAGGCCACCCTGGCCGAGGCCAACCGGGTCGACCAGGTTGCGCGTGAAAAACTGGGCATGAAGTTCCCGGAAGCCGCCGACGTGGTGGTGGTCCGCCCATGAACAAGACCGGCCGCAACCGTCCCCGCAACGCCTTCAACCTGCGCCAGCGGCTGCGCTGGGTCGCGTTGGCGCTTGGGCTGTGTTCGGTGTCGCTGGTAGGCCGTGCCGCCTACGTGCAGTTGATCAACAGCGATTTCTACCAGCGCCAGGGCGAGGCGCGCTACCTGCGCGAACTGCCGATCAAGACCTCGCGCGGGATGATCACCGACCGCAACGGCGAGCCGGTGGCGGTCTCCACGCCGGTCGCTTCGATCTGGGTCAATCCGCAGGAACTGCTGCGCACGCCGGACCGCATTCCGGAGTTGGCCACTGCACTGGGCCTTTCAGTGGACGACCTGAGCAGCCGCCTGAGCCAGAAGGCGGACAAGGAGTTCATGTACCTGCGTCGTCGCATCAATCCGGACGATGCGGAGAAAGTGGTCGCGCTGAAGATCCCCGGTGTTGCCGCACAGCGCGAGTTCCGCCGCTTCTACCCGCAGGGCGAAGCGATGGCGCACGTGCTCGGCTTCACCAACATCGACGACCGCGGCCAGGAAGGGCTGGAGCTGGCCTTCGACGAATGGCTGCGCGGCGAACCCGGTGCCAAGCGCGTGATCCGCAACCGCAAGGGCGAAACGGTGGAAAGCGATCTGCTGCGCGCCGCCACGCCGGGCAAGGACCTGACCCTGAGCATCGACCGGCGGATCCAGTTCCTGGCCTACCGCGAGCTGCGCAACGCGCTGATCGCCAACAAGGCAGCGGGCGGTTCGATCGTGATCATGGACGTGGCCACCGGCGAAGTGCTGGCCATGGTCAACCTGCCCACCTACAACCCGAACTCGCTGGATGGCGCGGTGCCGGACACGCGGCGCAACCGCGCGGTGACCGACCTGGTCGAGCCGGGCTCTACGATGAAGCCGCTGACGATCGCGTCCGCGCTGCAGGCCGGCGTGGTCACCAAGGACACGATCATCGACACCAATCCCGGCTACATGTCGCTGGGCCGTTACACCATCCGCGACGTGCCGCGTAACAACGGCGTGCTCAACGTCACCGGCGTGATCACCCGCAGCTCGAACGTCGGCGCGGCCAAGGTCGTGGCCAAGATGACCGACCAGGTGTTCTACGATTCGGTGCACAACTTCGGCTACGGCAGCCGCCCCGGCAGTGGCTTCCCCGGTGAATCCGGTGGTGTGCTGCCGCGCCCGGCGCGCTGGAGCGGTTCGTCCAAGACCACCATGTCCTACGGTTACGGACTGTCGGTGACCCCGCTGCAGATCGCCACGGCGTATTCGGCGCTGGGCAACGGCGGCCGGCTGATTCCGCCGACCTTCGTCAAGGGCCAGCACAACCAAGCGCGCCAGGTAGTGGATGCGGAAGTCGCCAAGGAAGTGGTGGCGATGATGGAAACCGTGGTCACCCAAGGCGGCGCCAAGCAGGCTGCGGTACTCGGCTACCACGTGGCCGGCAAGACCGGCACCGCACGCAAGGCTGGCCCCGGCGGCTACGAACGCGGCCATTACAACGCGCTGTTCGCCGGCGTGGTGCCGGCCAGCAACCCGCGCTTCGCCACGGTGATCGTCATCAACGATCCGCAGGCCGGCAAGTACTACGGCGGGCTGGTCTCGGCACCGGTATTCCACAACGTGATGGACGGTGCGCTGCGCCTGATGGACGTGCCGCCGGATGACATCCAGTCCTGGCTGACGGCGCAGCAGTCGGGCAAGACCGGGCACTCTGCTTCGGTGCTGCCGACGCCACCGGCCGATGCCGTGCTGCCCGCCGATGCCGCCGCTGAATTCGACGCCGCGTTGCCGACGGCCGCGCAGGCCCCGGCGCCTGCCCCCGCACCGACGGGAGGCACGCAATGAGCCGTTCCATGCTGCTTTCAAGCCTGCTTCCCGATCTGGCCCTGGCAGGCCGCGATGTGACCATCACCGGCCTGGTGATGGACAGCCGCGCGGTCCGTGCAGGCGATGCCTTCGTGGCGATCGCCGGCTTTGGCGCGCATGGCCTCGGCTTCGTCGACCAGGCGCGTGGCGCCGGCGCTTCGGCCATCCTGTTCGAACCACCGGCGCCGCAGGAGCTGCCCGCACCGGCCGACGCCATCGCCGTGCCAGGGCTGCGCGCGCGCATGGGCGCGATGGCCGACCAGTTCCACGGTGCGCCATCGCGCGCGATGCGCATGGTCGGGGTGACCGGCACCAACGGCAAGACTTCCACCGTGCAGCTGCTGGCCCAGGCCTGGCACCTGCTGGGCACCCGCAGCGGCAGCATCGGTACCCTCGGCGCCGGGCTGTTCGGCGATGTGCAGCCGACTGGCTTCACCACCCCGCTGGTGCTGCAGATGCACGCCCTGCTGGCCGAGCTGCGTGATGCCGGCGCACAGGCGGTAGCGATGGAAGTCAGCTCACACGCGCTCGACCAGGGCCGCGTGGACGCGGTGCACTATGACGTGGCGGTGTTCACCAACCTCACCCGCGACCATCTGGATTACCACGGCGACATGCACACCTATGGCGCGGCGAAGGAGCGGTTGTTCCACCGCCCCGGCCTGCGTGCCTCGGTGGTCAACCTCGACGATGGCTTTGGCCGCGAACTGCATGCGCGCCTGCCGGCCGGCCAGCAGGCGATCGGCGTGAGTTCACGCGATGCGGCTGGCGCTGCGGTGCGTGCGCGCGACATCGTGCTGGACGGGCAGGGGCTGGCCTTCACCTTGCAGATCGACGAAGACAGCGCGGACGTGCGCTCGCCGCTGCTCGGTCGCTTCAACGTGGACAACCTGCTGGCCGTGGCCGGCACCCTGCATGGCCTGGGCCATCCGCTGGCCACCATCGCTGGCGTGCTGGGCCAGCTGCAGCCGATCCATGGGCGGATGAACCGCCTTGGCGGCGCGGCGGGCGAGCCCACCGTGGTCATCGATTACGCACATACCCCGGATGCCCTGGAACAGGCGTTGTCCAGCCTGCGCGGCCACGTCGCAGGCCAGCTGGCCTGCGTGTTCGGCTGCGGTGGCGAGCGTGATGCAGGCAAGCGCCCGCAGATGGCTGCGATCGCCGAACGCCTGGCCGACCGGGTCACGGTGACCGATGACAACCCGCGCGGCGAAGACGGCGACCGCATCGTGGCCGATATCCTCGCTGGCTTCCACACGGCGTCCGCGGTGGTCGTGCAGCGCGACCGCGCACGTGCCATCGGCGCTGCGGTAGCCGCGGCAGGCGACGGCGATATCGTGCTGGTCGCCGGCAAGGGCCATGAGCCCTACCAGGAAATCAACGGCGTCCGCCATGCCTTCGATGACACCGACGTGGCTGCCGCTGCGTTGGCCTCGCGTGCGCACGGGGAGGGAGTGGCATGAGGCGCACCCTGCTTTCGCTGATCGCGCATTGGGCCGGCGGCGAGATCCATGGCGACGACGTCGCCATCGATGCCATCAGCAACGACACCCGGCAGATGAGCCCCGGCAGCCTGTACGTGGCGCTGCGCGGGGAGCGCTTCGACGGGCACGATTTCGGCACCGATGCGCAGGCACGCGGCGCCAGCGCGCTGCTGGTTGAACGCCTGCTGCCGCTGGACCTGCCGCAGGTGCTGGTAGCCGACAGCGAGCTGGCCCTTGCCCGCATCGCCGCCGGCATGCAGCGCGATCGCAACACCGGCGTGTTCGCCATCACTGGCAGCAACGGCAAGACCAGCGTCAAGACCCTGCTGCTGGATATCCTGCGCCAGCATGCGCAGGTGGCGCACAAGGTGGTGCACGCCAACCCGGGCAACTTCAACAACGAGATCGGCCTGCCGCTGGCGGTGATCGCAGCGCCGGAAGATGCCGACTTCGCGGTCTATGAAATGGGCGCCGGCAAGCCCGGAGACATCGCCTACCTGACCGACATCGTGCGTCCGCGCTGGTCGCTGGTGAACAACATCGCCGCCGCGCACCTGGAACGCATGGGCAGCCTGCAGGGCGTGGCCAGCACGAAGGGCGCGATCTACGCCGCGCTGCCGGCCGATGGCGTGGCGGTGATCAACGCCGACGACGCCTTCGCGCCGTGGTTTGAACAGCATTTCATCGGCACCCCGCCGCGTTGTGGTGTGCTGCGTTTCGGCCTGGACCACAGCGCGGACGTGTCCGCCTCGGCGATCCGCTTCGATGCCGCAGGCAGCCATTTCCTGCTGCACACGCCGGCAGGCGAGGCGGAGGTAGCGCTGCCGCTGCCGGGCCGCCACAACATCGGCAATGCGCTGGCAGCCACCGCGCTGGCGCTGGCGGCAGGCATTCCGCTGCAGCACATCGTGGCCGCGCTGGCGGTCACCGAACCGGTGCCGGGCCGGCAGATCGCCCACCGCCTGCCCAACGGCGCGGTGTTGGTGGATGACAGCTACAACGCCAATCCCGGTTCGCTGGCAGCGGCGATCGATGCGCTGGCCAGCAGTGGCCAGGACGCTTGGCTGGTGCTCGGCGACATGCGCGAACTCGGCCCGGACGCGGTGGCACTGCATGCGCAGGCCGGCCAGCGCGCACGCCAGGGCGGCCTCAAGCGCCTGTATACGCTGGGTCCGCTCAGCGCTGCCGCGTCGGCTGCATTCGGCGACGGTGGTCGGCATTTCGAAACCCATGACGCACTGGCGCGCGCGCTGCAGGACGACCTGCAAGCCGGCGTGCGCTGCCTGGTCAAGGGATCCCGTGGTAGCGCCATGGACAAGATCGTGAAAGCGCTGCTCGCGCAAGGAGAGGAAGCCCCCCATGTTGTATGAACTGGCTCGATGGTTGCAGCAGCTGGAGAGCTCGTTCGGGCTGTTCAACTACCAGACGTTCCGCGCCATCCTGGCCGCGTTGACGGCGCTGTTCCTGTCGCTGTGGATGGGTCCTGCGGTGATCCGCCGGCTGGCCCAGTTCAAGGGTGGCCAGCCGATCCGCACCGATGGCCCGCAGACCCACTTCGCCAAGGCCGGCACGCCGACCATGGGCGGCTCGCTGATCCTGCTGACCGTCACCCTGGCGGTGCTGGCCTGGGCCGACCTGAGCAACCGCTACGTGTGGCTGGTGCTGGCGGTGATGATCTGTTTCGGCGCCATTGGCTGGTACGACGACTGGATCAAGATCGTGCGCCGCGACCCCAACGGCCTGAAGTCGCGCTACAAGTACCTGCTGCAGTCGATCTTCGGCCTGGCCGCCGGCCTGTTCCTGTACTTCACCGCCGACGTGCCTTCCGCGCTGACCTTCTACATCCCGATGTTCAAATCGGTGGCGCTGCCGCTGGCCGGCATCAGCTTCGTGGCCATCGCCTATTTCTGGATCGTCGGGTTCTCCAACGCGGTCAACCTGACCGACGGCCTGGACGGCCTGGCGATCATGCCGACCGTACTGGTGGCCTGTGCGCTGGGCGTGTTCGCCTATGCATCAGGCAACGTGGTGTTCTCCAACTACCTGCAGATCCCGCAGATCCCGGGCGCGGGCGAGCTGGTGATCATCTGCGCGGCGATTGCCGGCGCCGGCCTAGGCTTCCTGTGGTTCAACACCTATCCGGCCATGGTGTTCATGGGTGACATCGGCGCGCTGGCGCTGGGCGCGGTGCTGGGCACCATCGCGGTGATCGTGCGCCAGGAACTGGTGCTGGTGATCATGGGCGGCGTGTTCGTGGTTGAAACGCTGTCGGTGATGATCCAGGTCGCCTCGTTCAAGCTCACCGGCAAGCGGGTGTTCCGCATGGCCCCCATCCACCACCACTTCGAACTGAAGGGCTGGCCGGAGCCGCGCGTGATCGTGCGCTTCTGGATCATCTCGGTGGTGCTGGTGCTGGTCGGCCTGGCCACGTTGAAGGTGCGCTGATGAATGACCTGTCGCGCCAGGCAACACGCCTTGAAGCCATCGGAGGCCACTTCGACAAGTGGCTGCTCGGCGCGATCATCGCGCTGACCGGGCTGGGCGTGGTGATGGTCGCGTCCAGCTCGATCGCGCTGATGAGCAGCCCGTTCTACTACCTCAACCGCCACCTGATCTTCCTGGCGGTGGGCATCGTGCTGGCCGGGCTGGCCATGCGTACCGAACTGAAAACCATCGAGCAGTACAACCAGCTGCTGCTGCTGGGCTGCTTCGCGCTGCTGATCGTGGTGTTCATCCCCGGCCTCGGCAGCAGCGTCAACGGCGCCCGGCGCTGGATCAACCTGGGCGTCTCCAAATTCCAGACCGTGGAAGCGGTCAAGGTGCTGTACATCGTGTGGCTGTCCAGCTATCTGGTGCGATTCCGCGACGAGGTCAACGCCACCTGGCCGGCGATGCTCAAGCCACTCGGCGTGGCCGGCGCGCTGGTGGTGCTGATGCTGCTGCAGCCCGACTTCGGTTCGTCCACGCTGCTGCTGGCGATCACCGCCGGCATGCTGGTGCTGGGCGGGGTCAACATGCCGCGCATGTCCATGCCGATCATCTTCGGGATGATCGGCATGACCGCGCTGGCGATCTTCGAACCCTACCGCATGCGCCGCATCACCTCTTTCCTGGATCCGTGGGCCGACCAGCAGGGCGATGGCTACCAGCTGTCCAACGCGCTGATGGCGGTGGGCCGCGGTGAGTGGACCGGCGTCGGCCTGGGCAATTCGGTGCAGAAGCTGTACTACCTGCCCGAAGCGCATACCGACTTCATCTTCTCGGTGACCGCAGAAGAGCTGGGCTTCATCGGCACCTGCCTGATCGTGGCGCTGTATGCGCTGCTGGTGGGGCGGACGATGTGGCTGGGCATGCGCTGCGTGGAAATGAAGCGCCACTTCTCCGGCTACATCGCCTTCGGCATCGGGCTGTGGATCAGCATGCAGAGCTTCGTCTCGATCGGCGTCAACCTGGGCATCCTGCCGACCAAGGGCCTGACCCTGCCGTTGATCTCCTCGGGTGGCTCCAGCGTATTGATGACCTGCGTGGCGATGGGTCTGCTGCTGCGCGTTTCCTATGAACTGGACCGCGCCGAGCGCCGCCACGCGGTGCGCATGGGTGGTGGAGACGATGCCAGCGAGGACGTGGTGCGCGCACCGGCCGGCGGCGCGCCCGCCGCCGTTCCGGGCCGCGTGGCCAACGTCGCCAGCAGCCAGGAAACCAGGCCGGACGCACCGGCGCAGGGAACCGCCCCGCGTGGCACCAGCCGCCTGCAGACACGCATCGAACCGACCTTCGGGAGGTTGTCATGAGCGCCCGCGCTCCTGCCGATCGCCCGGTGATGATCCTGGCCGGTGGCACCGGCGGGCACATTTTCCCCGGCCTGGCCGTGGCCCGCGTGCTGCGCGCGCGCGGCGTTCCGGTGACCTGGCTGGGCGCGGTGGGGCAGATGGAAACGCGTCTGGTTCCCCAGCATGACCTGCCGATCGACACGCTGGACATCGCCGGCCTGCGTGGCAAGGGCAAGCTGGCCCTGCTGGGCGCGCCGTGGCGGTTGCTGCGTGCGATCCGCCAGGCCGGTTTCATCCTGCGTGACCGCAATCCGCGCGCGGTGATCGCCTTCGGCGGTTATGCCTCCGGCCCCGGTGGCCTGGCCGCGCGCCTGCATGGCCTGCCGCTGCTGGTGCACGAGCAGAACCGTGCACCGGGCATGACCAACCGCTTCCTGTCACGCTTCGCGCAGCGCGTGCTGACCGGTTTCCCCGGCAGCTTCGCCGCGCGCGAAGAGGCCGTCGGCAACCCGGTGCGTGCGGAGATCGCGGCCATCGCACCGCCCGAACGGCGCTTCGCCGGCCGCAGCGGTCCGCTGCGTGTGCTGGTAGTGGGCGGCAGCCAGGGCGCGCGTGCGCTCAACACCGGGGTGCCGCAGGCCATCGCCGCACTCGGTGCGGCATGCCCGGTGAGCGTGCGCCACCAGAGCGGCGAGAAGCTGCATGCCGAAGCGGTGGAGGCCTACGCCAAGGCCGGCGTCGAGGCGGACATCACGCCTTTCATCGCCGACATGGCCGACGCCTTCGCATGGGCGGATGTGGTGGTGTGCCGTTCCGGTGCGTCTACCCTGGCCGAGCTGTGCGCGGTCGGCGTGGGCAGCGTGCTGGTGCCGTTCCCGGCCGCCGTCGACGACCACCAGACGCGCAATGCCGAGTACCTGGTCGAGCGCGATGCGGCCGTGCTGTTGAAGCAGGGCGACGCGCTGGTCAGCGGCATCACGTCACTGTTGCGTGAACTATCCGAAAATCCCGCCCGCCGCATGCAGATGGCGAAAGCCGCACGTGCGCTGGCCAAGGTCGATGCGGCAGAGCGCATCGCCGACATCATCCTCGAGGAAGCTGTATGAACAACGTGCCGCGCCACCGCGCCGACACCCCGCGGAGCTGCGCATGATCCGCCGCCTGCACGACACCAACGACCTGGTGCGCGCTTTCCCGCGCGTGCATTTCGTCGGCATCGGTGGCACCGGCATGAGCGGCATCGCCGAAGTGATGCTGACGCTGGGGTATGAAGTGTCCGGTTCGGACAACGCCGACAATGCCGCGACCCGTCGCCTGGCCGGCCTCGGCGCCCGCATCATGCGCGGCCACTCGGCTGCCAACGTACTCGGCACCGACTGCGTGGTGGTCTCCAGCGCGATCCGCGACGACAACCCGGAACTGATGGAAGCGCGCAGCCAGCGCATCCCGATCATGCCGCGCGCGGCGATGCTGGCCGAACTGATGCGCTTCCGCCGCGGCATCGCGGTGGCCGGCACGCACGGCAAGACCACCACCACCAGCCTCACCGCGGCGGTGCTGAGCGAGGGCGGGCTGGACCCGACTTTCGTCATCGGCGGGCAGCTGTTGGCCGCCGGTGCCAACGCCAAGCTGGGCAGTGGCCAGTGGCTGGTAGCCGAAGCCGACGAGAGCGATGGCAGCTTCCTGCGCCTCAACCCGCTGATGTCGATCATCACCAACATCGATGCCGACCACCTGGAAAACTACGGCAACGACTTCGCCCGTGTGCAGGCGGCGTTCGCCGAATTCCTGCAGCGGCTGCCGTTCTACGGCCTGGCCGTGCTGTGCATCGATGATCCGGAGGTGGCCGCGCTGGCGGCTAGAACGCCCCGTCACGTGATGAGCTACGGCCTGAGCGACCACGCCGATGTCCGTGCGGAAAACGTGGTGCAGGAAGGATCGCGGATGCGCTTCACGCTGCGCCTGCCGCAGGGCACCAGCCAGGAAGTGGTGCTGGCGCTGCCCGGCAAGCACAACGTGCTCAATGCGCTGGCTGCGGCCGCCGTCGGCTGGCAGCTGGGCGTGGCCCCGGATGCCATCGCGCGCGCGCTGCAGAGCTTCGCCGGCGTCGGTCGGCGCTTCAATGACCTGGGCGAAGTCACCACCGCCAGCGGTGCCAAAGTCCGCGTCATCGACGATTACGGCCACCATCCCAGCGAGCTGGAGGCGGTGTTCGCCGCCGCCCGCGGTGGCTGGGCGGACAAGCGTCTGGTGGTGGCCTTCCAGCCACATCGCTACAGCCGTACCCGCGACCAGTTCGACAAGTTCGCCGCGGTGCTGTCCAGCGTCGATGCGCTGGTGCTGAGCGAGGTCTACCCGGCCGGCGAAGAGCCGATCGCCGGCGCCGATTCCGAAGCGCTGGCCCGCGCGATCCGCGCGCGCGGCCGCGGTGAACCGGTGGTGGTCGGCAAGGCCGCCGAGCTGGCGCACGTGCTGCCTGATGTGCTGCAGGACGGTGACCTGTTGCTGATGATGGGTGCAGGCGATATCGGCGCGGTCGCACAGCAGATCGCCAGCGAGGGCTTCAGCGTGGAGGCCCAGGCATGAGCGGCTTCACCTTCCCGGCGCTGCGCAGCAGCGATCCGGCCGACTTCGGGCGGGTCGGCGTGCTGCTCGGTGGCACCTCCAGCGAGCGCGAAGTGTCGCTGGATTCCGGCCGCAATGTCCTCGAAGCACTGCAGGCGCGCGGCGTCAATGCGTTCGCCATCGATGGCATTCCGGCGCTGTCCAAGGTGCTGGTCGCCGGTGAGGTCGACCGGGTATTCAACATCCTGCATGGCCATAACGGCGGGGGCGAGGACGGCATCGTGCAAGGCCTGCTGGAAGCCTTCGGCGTGCCGTACACCGGCTCGGACGTGCTGGGTTCGGCGTTGAGCATGGACAAGATCCGCACCAAGCAGGTGTGGCTGTCCGTCGGCCTGCCCACCCCGCAGTACCGCAGGGTGACCGCCGCGGACGTACACGCTCAGGCCGCCGAGCTGGGCCTGCCAGTAGTGGTCAAGCCGGCCAACGAAGGCTCCAGCGTGGGCATCAGCCGGGTCTTCGACGATGCCGGCCTGGACGAAGCCGTAGCGCTGGCCACGCGCTATGACGGCCAACTGCTGATGGAACAGATGGTGGTAGGTGACGAGCTCACCGTCGGCATCCTCGGCGATGTCGCGCTGCCGTCGATCCGCATCGTGCCCAAGGGCCAGTGGTACGACTACGAAGCCAAGTACAAGGCCGACGATACCCAGTACCTGTGCCCAGGGCTGGACGGCGCGGACGAGCAGGAGATTCGTCGCCTCGCGCTGGCCGCCTTCCGCGCCGCCGGCTGCCGGGGCTGGGGTCGGGTGGACGTGATGCGCGACCGCACCACCGGCCGCCTGTTCCTGCTGGAAGTGAACACCGCCCCGGGAATGACCAGCCACTCGCTGGTGCCCAAGGCCGCCGGCCAGGCCGGTATCGGTTTCGAAGAACTGGTCTGGCGCGTGCTGGAACAGACCCTGGCCGATCCATCGCAGGAGAATCGCCACGCATGAACGCGGTGCTGCGCATCTTCGTCTGGCTGATCGCTCTGTCCGTGGTGGCGCTGCCCGTGGTGGCCGTGCTCAACGGCTGGGTGGGCGCCGAACGCTGGCCGTTGGCCAAGCTGCGCGTGCACGGTGAGTTCAAGCGGGTGCCGGCCGAACAGCTGCAGAAGGTGCTGCTGCCGTATGCGCATGCCGGCTTCTTCGCGGTGCGCCTGCAGGATGCGCAGGACAGCATCGAGCGCCTGCCGTGGGTAGAAAGCGCCCGCGTGCGCAAGCAGTGGCCGGATGTGCTCGAAGTGACGCTGATCGAGCACAAACCGTTCGCACGCTGGGGCAATGATCGCCTGTTGTCCGAGCAGGGCAAGCTGTTCCCCACGCCGAAGAAGCTGGCCGACCTGCAGCTGCCGCAGCTGGATGGTCCGGACAGCCAGACCGAAGAAGTGGTGACGCTCTACAACGACGCTCGTTCGATGTTCGCCCCGTCCGGGCTGGACGTGACCCGCCTGAGCATGGATGCACGCGGCAGCTGGTCGCTGCTGCTGAGCAATGGGACTGAAGTGGTGGTGGGCCGCGACGACGCGCGTTCGCGCCTGCAGCGCTATGTACGTGTGTTGCCGCAGTTGGCCAGCCAGGCCGCGCCGATCGAGCGCGCCGACCTCCGATACACCAATGGCTTCACCCTCAGCTGGGGTGAACCGCCGGCCGCAGCGCCGAAGAAAACGCAGGACAGGACATGAATCGCAAGGGTGACAAATCGTTGATCGTCGGCCTCGACATCGGCACCTCCAAGGTAGTGGCGCTGGTGGGTGAGTACTCGCCCGGCAACCCGATCGAGGTGATCGGCATCGGCTCGCACGAATCGCGCGGCCTCAAGCGCGGCGTGGTGGTGGACATCGAGTCGACCGTGCAGTCGATCCAGCGCGCGGTGGAAGAAGCCGAGCTGATGGCCGGCTGCGAGATCCGCTCGGTGTATGCCTCCATCTCCGGCAACCATGTGCAGTGCAAGAACTCGCCCGGCATCGTGCCGATCCGCGACGGCGAAGTGACCTGGGGCGACCTGGACCGGGTGCTCGATGCGGCCAAGGCCGTGGCGATCCCGGCCGACCAGAAGATCCTGCACGCCATCCCGCGTGAGTACGTGCTGGACGATTCGCAGGAAGGCATCCGCAATCCTGTCGGCATGACCGGCGTGCGGCTGGAAGTACACGCCCACCTGGTGGTGTGCGCGCAGTCCGCGGCGGCCAACATCAGCAAGTGCGTGCAGCGCTGTGGCCTGCAGGTGGACGACCTGGTGCTGTCTTCGCTGGCTTCCAGCGTGGCCGTGCTGACCGCCGACGAGCGCGAACTGGGCGTAGTGCTGGTGGACATGGGCGCCGGCACCACCGATATCGCCGTGTTCGTGCAGGGCGCGATCTGCCATACCGCTTCGCTGCCGATCGCCGGTGACCACGTCACCAACGACATCGCGCACATGCTGCGCACGCCGACCCCCGAAGCGGAGCAGATCAAGGTGCGTTACGCCTGCGCGCTCGCCCAGCTGGCCACCGCCGAGGAAAGCATCCAGGTGCCGAGCGTGGGTGATCGTCCGCCGCGCCGCATGCCGCGCCACGCACTCGCGCAGGCGGTGCAGGGCCGTTA
Organism: Stenotrophomonas lacuserhaii; assembly: GCF_014836545.1. Taxonomy (GTDB): domain Bacteria; phylum Pseudomonadota; class Gammaproteobacteria; order Xanthomonadales; family Xanthomonadaceae; genus Stenotrophomonas; species Stenotrophomonas lacuserhaii. The sequence goes on along the minus strand of NZ_JACSQS010000019.1, from coordinate 37,838 downwards.
CGAGGAAATCTTTGAAATGGTGCAGGCCGAACTGCGCCGTTCCGGTTTCGAAGAACTGGTGCGCGCCGGCATGGTGCTCACCGGCGGTGCGTCGAAGATGGAAGGCGTGGTCGAACTGGCCGAGGAAATGCTGCAGATGCCGGTACGCGTGGGCATTCCACAGCACGTCACCGGGCTGGGTGAAGTGGTCGGCAACCCTGTCCACGCAACCGGCGTCGGCCTGCTGCTGATGGGCAGCCAGATCGAGCATCCGCGCCGGCCGTCATTGCCGGCCGGACGCGCGGGAAGCATGTTCAAGAAACTGAAAACCTGGTTCCGCGGCGAGTTCTGACCGCGGCCATGCCGGCCCCGGCCGGCTGCTTTGAAACGCAACACCGCAACACACCGCAACACACGGCAACAACAAACCACTACAGCCGCAACGGCGGCATGCAGCGGAAGGCAGGATGCCTCACCCGCAACATGCCAAAGGAAGCGGATACAACCGAGGACACGGACATGGCGCATTTTGAACTGATCGAAAAGATGGCACCCAATGCGGTGATCAAGGTGGTTGGCGTGGGCGGCGGCGGCGGCAACGCCGTGGCGCACATGGTCAACTCAGCGGTGGACGGGGTGGAATTCATCACCGCCAACACCGACTCGCAGGCCATCAAGAATTGCGGTGCGAAGCTGCAGCTGCAGCTGGGCACCAATGTCACCAAGGGCCTGGGCGCCGGCGCGAATCCGGAAGTCGGCCGCCAGGCCGCGCTGGAAGACCGCGAGCGCATCATGGACGCGCTGCAGGGTGCGGACATGGTCTTCATCACCGCCGGCATGGGCGGTGGCACCGGTACCGGTGCTGCACCGGTGGTGGCGCAGCTGGCCAAGGAGATGGGCATCCTGACCGTCGCCGTGGTCACCAAGCCGTTCCCGTTCGAAGGCCGTCGCCGCATGCAGGTCGCACTGAAGGGCATCGAAGAACTGAGCCAGCACTGCGACTCGCTGATCACCATCCCCAATGAAAAGCTGATCACCGTGCTGGGCCGCAACGCCACCATGATCCAGGCCTTCCGTGCCGCCAACGACGTGCTGCAGGGCGCCGTGCAGGGCATCGCCGACCTGATCGTGCGTCCGGGCCTGATCAACGTCGACTTCGCCGACGTGCGCACCGTCATGTCCGAAATGGGCCTGGCGATGATGGGTACCGGCACCGCCCGTGGCGATGACCGCGCTCAGGCTGCGGCCGAATCGGCCATCCAGAACCCGCTGCTGGACGATGTGAACCTGGCCGGTGCCAACGGCATCCTGGTCAACATCACCGCCGGTGCGGACTTCACGATGGCCGAATTCGACGAGATCGGCCGCACCATCGACGGCTTCGCTTCGGAAGATGCCACGGTCGTGGTCGGCACCGTGCTGGATCCGGACATGCAGGACGAAGTGCGCGTCACCGTGGTGGCCACCGGCCTGAACCGCGTGGTCGCCGGCAAGACCCAGCGTCCGGGCGAGCGTGCACCGATCAAGCTGGTCCGCAACGCCACCACCGGCCAGCCGGAGTTCTCCGACTTCGACAACGGCGGCGATGCGGTTTCCAAGGCCGTCGGTGGCGTGGGCCTGGGCCTGCGTCGGGCCAGCAGCGACAGCGTGGCGACGTCCTCGTCGGCCTCCTCCTCGTCCGCTTCCAGCAGCTCCACCACGCAGACCGCTGAACTGCCCAACGACTACCTGGACATCCCGGCGTTCCTGCGCCGCCAGGCGGACTGATCGCCGGCGCCGGGGTTGTCCTCCCCGGTCACCAGCACCATGTCCTGCACTACAGGCGCCGGGCCAGGATGGGCCCGGCAGCCCTGTCATGCATGAGCTTTACCTGCATCGCGCCGTGACCCGCCTGGCTTCAGCCGGGGTAGGGCCGGTCGCGTGTTAATCTGTCCCACCCCTTGGGCAGGCCATCGCGGCCCGCCGCATGCATCTGGCCACACCCCATGATCCCGCAACGTACCCTCAAGAACACGATCCGTGCCACCGGCGTTGGCCTGCACAGTGGTGACAAGGTCTACATGACCCTGCGCCCGGCACCGGTCAACCATGGCATCGTGTTCCGTCGCGTGGACCTGGATCCGGTGGTCGACGTGCCGGCCAAGGCCGAGCTCGTCACCGAGGTGACCCTGTGCACCGGCCTGACCTGCAACGACGCCAAGATCCAGACCGTCGAACACCTGATGTCGGCACTGGCTGGCCTCGGCGTGGACAACATCATCGTCGAACTGTCCTCGGCCGAGCTGCCGATCATGGACGGTTCGTCCGGCCCGTTCGTGTTCCTGCTGCAGTCGGCGGGCATCATCGAACAGGATGCCGCCAAGCGCTTCATCCGCGTGCTGAAGACCGTCGAAGTCTCCGAAGGCGACAAGGTCGCGCGCTTCGAACCTTATGAAGGCTACAGGCTGGGCTTCACCATCCAGTTCGACCACCCGATGATCCCGGCCAAGCAGTCGCGGCAGGAAATCGAGTTCTCCACCGCGGCCTACACCAAGGAAATCTCCCGCGCGCGCACCTTCGGCTTCATGCGTGACCTGGAATACATGCGCGAGCGCAACCTCGGCCTCGGCGGGTCGATGGACAACGCCATCGTGCTCGACGAATTCCGGGTGCTGAACGAAGACGGCCTGCGTTACGCAGACGAGTTCGTACGTCACAAGATCCTGGACGCGATCGGCGATCTTTATCTCGCCGGGGGCCAGGTGCTGGGCGCCTACGAAGGATTCAAGTCGGGCCATGCACTGAACAACAAGCTGGTGCGGGCGCTGATGGCCGATGCGACCGCGTGGGAATGGGTGAGCTACGACTCACCGGCGGCGGCAGAACCTGTCGCCTATGGCGCCCCCGCTTACGCTTGAAAAAGCCTTTCTGCATCAACAGTTTGACGCCGCCCCCCGGGCGGCGTTCCGCGTTCTGGCGATGCCAAAAGTGACGCAACGGGTCCAAGCGCCCAGCGCGTCACAGTTTGTGAACCTGTTCCGCTAAAAGACTGAACTTAACGTTTAAATAACAAAACCCTAACGACTGAGCGGCCTTCCGCCGTTAGGATGCCCCACGGTCCTCGTAAAGTTTCACGCCACTTCCACGGAATGTTGGCATCGCGGGGAGGCGGAGCCGGAGGCTTCGCGGTCATCAGGACCTGGACGGTTTCGTGTCCTGGAGGCTAGCCAAGGCGTCGCGTAGTCCTTTGTGCGTGGCGGCTGAAACTGCGTGGGGTCCGTTCCGGTTGTCGATCGCTGGGGAGCGTGGTGGAGCGGGGGACGCAGTCTTGATGGTCACTTTCGTGGCCTTCAGCCCGATGGACCGGGCCGCGTTGATCAACTGTGCTTCGGCGAGCCGCACCTTGGCGTGCCACACAGGGGATTCAACGAGAAAAACGAGGTGCTCGTCGTTCACGTTGGCCAGCCGGCAATGGCTGCGCAGGCTGGGCGGCAGATGGGGGCGCAACTGCAGGTCCAACGCATCGAGCCACAGGGCACGACGCAGCGGGTTCCCGCTCTTGTCACCCATGACTGCATCCAGTGCCGGTTTCGGTGCTGAGGCAGGACGGGTACTGGATTTCGGCTCAGACATGAAAACTCACTGATGGCATTTAAAAAGATCGTAATCAAAACGCGTGATGGAAAGGCAAAAACGCCACTTGCGCGTCTTCGCTTCTATTTCGAGGATCGCCCCCGCGCCCTGTTGGGCAGCGTGCTGGGCATGGGCTGCATTATCGGCTTCGCCGGTGGAATGGGCGCCAACCTGCTCGGCGACTCCCGCCTGCAGGCCAAGGTCGACCGCCAGGAACGCGAACTGGCGCAGGTCCGCCTGCAGTCACAGACCGAAGTCAACGCCCTCGCTGCCCGCCTCGGCGAGCTGCAGGCGCAGGCCACCCGGCTCAACGCCCTGGGTGAGCGCCTGACCCAGATGGGCAAGCTGGAAGACGGTGAATTCGACTTCCAGGAAACCCCCGGCTTGGGTGACGGCGATTCCGGTGGCCCGACCGTGGACATCCCGGTCAAGGACATCAACGCCGACTTACAGGTGCTGGAGCAGCGGTTCGCTGCTTCAGGCAGCCAGCTTTCGGTGATGGAATCGCTGATGTTCGACCACCAGCTGCAGCAGAACGCCGTGCCCTCGCGCATGCCGATCCGCAACAGCTACGTGACCTCCAGCTTCGGCACCCGCGCCGATCCGTTCGGCCGCGGTGCGCGCAGCCACAAGGGCATCGATTTCCATGCCAAGGTCGGCGACCCGGTGATGTCGGTGGCCGAGGGCGTGGTCAGCTTCTCCGGCGTGAAGGGCGGCTACGGAAACGTGGTGGACGTCGACCACGGCAACGGCTACGTCACCCGCTATGCGCACAATTCACGGCTGGTGGTGAAGGTCGGTGACCTGGTCCGTGCCGGGCAGGAAGTGGCCAAGGCCGGTTCCACCGGTCGTTCCACCGGTGCCCACGTGCACTTTGAAGTCTGGGAAAGCGGCCGGGTGGTCAATCCCCGCAAGTTCCTCGGCGATGGCGGCAACACGCCGGTGGGTCGCGTCTCCCGCGGCTGACCGATGGTGTAGGTGGCGACCTTGGTCGCCACACCCTGATGCGCTCGCCGAGCATGGGTTTGCGATACCGTCCCGGCCCGCGAACCGCCAAGCGCTTGAAACCCCCGACCTCCATCCCAAGTTACAATGGGTGATGCCATCGACGGGGCGCTGGGCGCCCCGTTTCGTTTGCGGCGGGCGGATTCCTGAAGGGAGCCGTGCCGGCGTTCACCTGACAACCGGTTCCCTCAATGATCAACAGCCTGCTTACCCGCGTTTTCGGCAGTCGTAATGAACGACAGCTGCGCCAGCTCAACCGCATCGTCGCCAAGGTCAATGCGCTGGAGCCGGACATGGAGAAGCTCAGCGATGCGCAGCTCCAGGCCAAGACGCCGGAGTTCAAGCAGCGCATCGCCGAAGGCGAGGCCCTGGACAAGGTGTTGCCGGAAGCGTTCGCGGTCTGCCGTGAAGCCAGCCGCCGCGTGCTCGGCATGCGCCATTACGATGTGCAGCTGATCGGCGGCATGGTGCTGCACCTGGGCAAGATCGCCGAGATGCGCACCGGTGAAGGCAAGACCCTGGTGGCGACCCTGCCGGTGTACCTGAACGCGCTGGAAGGCAAGGGCGTCCACGTGGTCACGGTGAACGACTACCTGGCCCGCCGTGACTCGGCGCAGATGGGCAAGCTGTACAACTGGCTGGGCCTGAGCGTTGGCGTGGTGTACCCGGGCATGCCGCACGGCGACAAGCGCGAAGCCTATGGCAGCGACATCACTTACGGCACCAACAACGAATTCGGTTTCGACTACCTGCGCGACAACATGGCGCTGTCCAAGGCCGACCGCTACCAGCGCGGCCTGCATTACGCCATCGTCGATGAAGTCGACTCCATCCTGATCGACGAAGCGCGTACCCCGCTGATCATCTCCGGCCCGGCCGATGATTCCCCGGAGCTGTACATCCGCGTCAACCGCATCGTGCCGAACCTGGTCAAACAGGAAAGCGAAGAGGGCGACGGCGACTTCTGGATCGACGAGAAGGGCAAGCAGGTCCACCTGTCCGAAGCGGGCATGGAACACGCCGAGCGCCTGCTGGTGGAAGCCGGCATCCTGGATGCCGAAACCGAAGGCCTGTACGCGGCGCAGAACCTGACCGTTGTGCACCACCTCAACGCCGCCCTGCGCGCGCACGCCATCTACCAGCGCGACGTGGATTACATCGTGCGCGACGGCGAAGTGGTCATCGTCGATGAGTTCACCGGCCGCACCCTGGCCGGCCGCCGCTGGTCCGATGGCCTGCACCAGGCGGTGGAAGCGAAGGAAGGCGTGCCGGTCCAGCGCGAAAACCAGACCCTGGCCAGCATCACCTTCCAGAACCTGTTCCGCATGTACGGCAAGCTGTCCGGCATGACCGGCACCGCCGATACCGAAGCCTTCGAATTCCAGAGCATCTACAACCTGGAAGTGGTGGTCATCCCGACCAACCGCCCGACCATCCGCAAGGACTCGCCGGACCAGGTGTTCCTCAACCGCCAGGGCAAGTTCAACGCGGTGCTGGCCGACATCCAGGAATGCAACAAGCGCGGCCAGCCGGTGCTGGTCGGCACCACCTCGATTGAAACCTCGGAAATGCTGTCCGAACACCTGCGCAAGGCCGGCGTGCACCACGAAGTGCTCAACGCCAAGCAGCATGACCGCGAAGCGACCATCGTCGCCAACGCCGGTCGTCCGGGCGCGGTGACCATCGCCACCAACATGGCTGGTCGCGGTACCGACATCGTGCTGGGTGGTTCGCTGGAAACCGAACTGCACGAGATGGGCGAAGAGGCCAGCGACGCAGAGCGTGCAGCCGCCAAGGCCGAATGGCAGAAGCGCCATGACGCGGTCAAGGCGGCCGGCGGCCTGCACATCGTCGGTACCGAGCGCCACGAATCGCGCCGTATCGACAACCAGCTGCGTGGCCGTTCCGGCCGCCAGGGCGATCCGGGTTCGTCCCGTTTCTACCTGTCGCTGGAAGACAACCTGATGCGCATCTTCGCCTCGGACTGGGTGCAGAAAGCGATGCGCATGATGGGCATGAAGGAAGACGACGTCATCGAGGACCGCCTGGTGAGCCGCCAGATCGAGAAGGCGCAGCGCAAGGTGGAAGCGCACAACTTCGACATCCGCAAGAACCTGCTGGACTTCGACGACGTCAACAACGACCAGCGCAAGGTGATCTACGCCCAGCGCGACGAACTGCTGGACGCCGAGTCGGTGAAGGACAACGTCGATGGCATCCGCGACGATGTGATCTTCGACATCGTGGCGCGCTTCGTGCCGCCGAACTCGATCGACGAGCAGTGGGACCTGCCGGGCCTGGAAGCCACGCTGCTGTCTGATTTCGGCCTTGAAATGTCGGTCACCGACCTGGTCAGGCAGCACGAGGAGCTGGACGCCGAAGCCATCGCGCAGAAGGTGCAGGAGCGCGTCAACGCACACTTCGAGGCGAAGGAAACCGGCGTTGGTCCGGAGACCATGCGCGCGCTGGAAAAGCACGTCATGCTGACCGTGCTCGACCAGAGCTGGAAGGAACATCTGGCGCGCATGGATTACCTGCGCCAGGGCATCTACCTGCGTGGTTACGCGCAGAAGCAGCCCAAGCAGGAATACAAGAAGGAAGCTTTCGAGCTGTTCTCCGGCATGCTGGAAGACGTCAAGCGCGAAGTGGTGACCATGCTCTCGCGCGTGCGCATCCGCAGCGACGAGGAAGTGGCGGCACTGGAAGCGGCCGAGCGCCAGCAGGTGCAGGCGCGCCTGAGCCAGTCGCAGTTCCAGCACCAGGATGCCGGCGGCTATGGCGCCGACGAAGAAGCTGCACAGGTGCAGGCCGCACAGCAGGACGGCCTGTCGCAGGGCGGCGAGCCGAAGATCGGTCGCAACGATCCGTGCCCGTGCGGCAGCGGCAAGAAGTACAAGCACTGCCACGGTCAGTTGAGCTGATTCACCTTCGCTGATGCAGATCGAAAAGAACCCCGCGCAAGCGGGGTTTTTTTTACGCTGCAAGCGTCACGCCGGCGTGTCGCTATTGCCGCGCCGGCGGCAAGCGCGCGTCGTTATTGCCATAAAAACAGGCGACGAACTGCGGGAAATGCGCGACCACAAATGCATCACCTGCGATATGCCTCATGTGATCGATTTCACCTATTGGACCCAATCAGAATTCTCTGACCTTCGTGTCGGGTGCATCCCCACACGAAAGTGGGGAGCACCCCCTCGGATTTTCCTGACATGCCCCTTAGGGTCACTGGCCCCGCGCGTTCTTCCACACGCAGGGTTCCAGCGCGCACCCCGGCGCGCGACGCGCTCACCCGCGTCCTGATCGTCATCCCAAGGAGCTTCATGAACAGGATTTACCGTTTGGTCTTCAACCGCGCTACCGGTGCCATGCAGGTGGCCTCTGAACTTGCGTCCGGCACGTCCTCGCCGGCCCGCAGCGTCGGTGCAACGCGCCGTCGCTCACCGCTCGGCGTCGCCGTGGTTGCCGCGCTGTGCGTGGGTGCCGCTGCGGCACCTTCCGCATTCGCGGTGCCCTACGACTTCACCAGCGACGAAGTCATCGGCGACACCCGTGTCTACGCCGACGGCTTCTTCATCGGCAACACCGGCGCGGTGGCGATCGACCTGGTCGGCGGCGGCCAGTTGACGTCCAACGGCCTGGTATCGCTGGGTACCGTTGCCGGCGCCGACGGCACCCTGCGGGTGATCGGCCCGACCGCTTACCTGCAGATGACCGGCGCGGCACTGCGTATCGGCGAGGCCGGCGCCGGCACCCTGCAGCTGCTCGACGGTGGTACGGCCACGTCCAACAACACGGTGTCGCTGGGTTATGGCGCTGGCGGTACCGGCAACGCGCTGGTACGTGGCGCCGACTCCAGCCTGACCGCACGCCAGCTGCTGGTTGGGCGCCAGGGCACCGGCACGCTGGATATCGATGGCGGTCGCGTCACCAGCACGATGGCTTATACGGTAGTGAACAACTTCGGCGTCAGCCTCGGTTCGGACCCGGCGGGCAGCGGCACGATCAACGTCCGCAACGGCGGCCAGCTTCTGGTTACCGACAACAATCTGCTGGTCGGCCAGGTGGGCCAGGGTCGCCTGGACGTGGACGGCGGTCGCGTCGAGGCCGGTCGCGGCATCTATGTTGGCGCAGGCACGCAGTCCGGTGCCACCCAGGGCGGTCGCGGTGAGATCACTGTCAGCGGCGGCGGCCAGCTGGTGTCGCAGGATCTGGTGCTTGGCGCCTCCAACAACGCGACCGGCACGCTGAGCGTCAGCGGAGCGGGATCGGTGGTCGACGCCGCCACCGTGCGGGTGGGCCAGAACGGTGACGGCACGCTGCGCGTAGAGGCTGGCGGCGTGGTCACCGCCGACGAAGTCAATGCGGAAAAGTACGACGCACTGGGCAGCGGTGATTACGGCCAGACAGGAAGCATCGTGGTGACCGGTGCCGGCTCGGCGATCCGTGCCGCGCGCGTGGATGCGAGCAACCACTTGGTGCTGGAAGCCGGTGGCGTGATCGAATCCGATCGCGCGGCGATCAAGGACAGCTTCGGCCCGACCGCCAGCACGGCACGCATCACCGGCGCGGATACGCGCTGGACCAATACCGGTGCGATGGCCATCAGCACCAACCTGGACGTGCTGGACGGCGCGGTCATCCGCAGTGATTCGGTCAACATCAGCGGCGGCCTTAATGACGTCACCATGACGCCGGCGTTGCTGGACGAACAGGTGCGTGTCAGTGGCGCCGGATCGGCCATCGAAGCGGTGAACGGCCTGACGGTCGGCGCGGTGCTGATGCGCGGTCCGTACGGCATGTTGAGTGTGAACAACGGTGGGCGGGTGGCCGGTGGCAGCGGCATCCTGCTGGACCAGAGCGGATACCTGGTGCTGGGCGGCGGCATGGCGACATGGTCGGTGGCCGACGGCGGCCCGCAGTGGCTGGCCGCCGAAGAAGCCGGCACGCTGGATGGCGCAGCGATCTCGATGGACAGCAACGCCGGCGGCCTGGTGTTCAACCACACCGGTGACATCACGCTGGGCAACACCATCCAGACCGTTTCTACGGGATCGTCCAATGCCCACCTGCACGGCGGTGCGCTGACCCAGGTGTCGGGCAACACCACGCTCGATGGTGACCTGCGCGCGTTCGGCGGCGACATCACCGTCAACGGCGGCAGCCTGGTGATCAACTCGGACATGTACGCGGGCGAAGGCTACACAGGCCCCAGCCAGGCCCTGCAGCAGCAGATCGACGTGCGTGGCGGAACACTGGTGCTGAACGGTGCGGCAGGCTTCCAGCAGACCATCGATTTCGGTGCGGGTCTCGGCAGCGAGGTGCGTCGAAGCTCGCTGGCTGAAGTCAGCGGCAGCGGCGTGCTGGCCGGCAATGCGACGGTCGGCACCACCTATGTGCGCGATGGCGGCACGCTGTCGCCGGGCCACGCCGGTGTCGGCACGATGACCATCGACGGCGACCTGTTCTACAACGCCAACGCGCTGCTGCCCGAACAGGTCGCGAACAAGGCCTTCTTCGACGTGGACGTGCTGGGCAACGGACAGGCCGACCTGCTGACCGTGGCCGGCAAGGCCTACATCGGGCACGGTGCCAATACCGGCCTGACCGGCGACACCGGCGTGCGTGTCACCGCGCTGGATCCGGCGGCCAGTTACCAGGATGGGCAGAGCTACACGATCCTTACCGCGGCAGGGGGCGTGGCCGGTACCTTCGATGACGTGATCTCGCGTTCGGCGTTCCTGGATACCTCGCTGAGCTATACCGCCAACGATGTGCGCTTGAACATTGCCGTAAAGGGCACCGGCCCGGTCGATCCGCCGGTGGACCCGCCGGTGGACCCGGTCGACCCGCCGGTTGAACCGCCGGTGGATCCGATCACCCCGCCGGTCGATCCGGTCACCCCGCCGCCGCAGGTCTTCGTCGCCGCAGCGGCGACCGGCAACCAGCTCGCCACGGCGGCTGCGCTGGATACGCTGCAGCAGTCCGGTGATCCCCTGGCGCTGTACAACCGCCTGCTGATGCTGGATGCGGACAGCGCCCGCCTGGCGTTTGATGACCTGTCCGGCGAAATCCACGCCAGCAACCGTGCGTTGCTGCTGGAAGACCGCTTCCTGCGCGATGGCATCAGCCAGCGCCTGCGCAGCGGCATGCCGGCCGGCGACGGCCCGTCCGCCTGGATCGGTGGCAGCGGTACCTCCAGCCAGCGCGATGGCAATGGCAGCGCCGCGCGTACCCGCGACCACCGCCAGGGCCTGATGGCCGGTGCCGACTGGAGCATCGGCGAGCGCTGGACCTTCGGCGTGGCCGGTGGCCCGGAGTCGCTGCGCCAGCAGGTCAACGCACGCAATGCGACGACCGACGTGGATGCCGTGCACAGTGGCCTGTATGCCGGTTTCCGTGGCGACAACGCATACGTCAACGGTGGCGCCAGCTACGCCGACTACGAGCTGGATACACGGCGTACGGTCGGTGCGGGCACGGCGTGGGGGCAGACCCTGTCCAACCGCCGCGATGCGCATGCTGTTTCCGGTTTCGTCGAAGGTGGCTGGGATTTCCAGCTCGACGATGCGTTGACGCTGACCCCGTACGTGGCAGTGGCCTACACCCGCCTGTCCACCGATGCCGGCATCGAAACCGGAGGCAATGCCGCCCTGGCGATCGCTGCCAGCAAGGACGAAGCGTGGACCACCACGGCCGGCGTGCGCGCCGCGTGGGACATCAGCGGCGGCCAGCAGGACGGTGCGCGACTGGAAGCCGGGCTGGCCTGGCAGAACGCGGCCGGTGAGCTGCGCGCGGACTCGACCCATCGCTTCGTGGCGGGCAGCGAAGGCTTCACCGTGCAGGGCCTGCCGCTGGCGCGCAACGTCGGCATCGCCGAGCTGGGCGTATCGGTCAACACCTCCAGCCGCAGCCGCCTGTCCTTCGCCGCGCAGGGCCGCGCCGGTGACGGCCAGCGCGAAGTCGGTGCACAGCTGAACTGGAACGTGGCGTTCTGATCCATCGCTGAGCGCTGGCAGGACGGCAACGGGCTCCTTCGGGAGCCCGTTGTCGTTCGGCCGGTCCGATGCCCGCCGAGCATGGCGTGGCGCTACCCGGTAGTGACGGCCGCTGGCCGTCAGGCGGTTGCCCCGGTGGGTGGCGACCGTTGGTTCGATGGGTGACGACCGTTGGTCGTCACAGCGTTCCCATGCAGCTTGCGTCACCTCCGCCATTTTCGGCATGCTGCCCCCATGTCCTCCCCCAAACGATCCATCCATGTGGTGGCTGGCGTCATCACCGATGCGCGCGGCCGCGTGCTGCTCAACCGTCGCACCGAACACAGCGATCTGGCCGGCCTGTGGGAATTCCCGGGCGGCAAGCGCGAACCCGGCGAAAGCTCCGAACAAGCCCTGGCTCGCGAACTGCAGGAAGAACTCGGCATCGAGGCGGACGTCGGCGCTTGGCTGATGGACGTGCCGCAGTCCTACCCTGACAAGGACCTGGTGCTGGAGGTGCGTCACATCCGCAGCTGGAAGGGCAGCCCGCGCGGTCGCGAAGGCCAGGCGATCACCTGGGTGGCGCCGGAAAAGCTGGGACGCTATTCGATGCCGCCGGCCGACCTGCCGGTAGTGGCCGCGCTGCGCCAGCCCGACCGCTACCTGATCACGCCGCCGCCAGCGGACGACGACAGCGACCAGCTGCGCTGGAGCGAGCAACTGCGGCGTGCCCTCGCCGATGGGCACCAGCGCATCCAGCTGCGCCTGCCGCCCGACCACCCACGGCGCGTGGCACTGTGCGAAGCGGTGGTGCGCGACCATCGCCGGGCCGGGCAGTGGCTGCTAAACCGCGATATCGAGCTGGCCCGCACGCTGGGTGTCGGCGTGCATCTGGGGGCCGAGCAACTGGCCACCCTGCAGGAGCGACCGCTGCCGGCTGACCAGCTGGTGGCGGCCTCATGCCATGACCTGTCGCAGCTGCAGGCCGCGCAGCAACTGGGCTGTGACTTCGTGGTGCTGGGGCCGGTACAGGCGACGGCCAGCCATCCCGGTGCCGAGCCGATGGGATGGGAGCGCTTCGCCGCCCTGCGCGCGCAGGTGGCCCTGCCGATCTATGCGCTGGGCGGACTGGGTGCCGATGACATCGTCACCGCCCGCCGCCACGGCGCACAGGGCATCGCTGCCATCCGTGGCCTGTGGCCCGCCTGACCGGCCGTCCGATCAACCGGTAGCGCCGAGCCATGCTCGGCGAGCGCGCAGCGCGGTCTGGGTCCGGCATCGCATTGCCGGAACGGAACGCCGCCGAGCATGGCTATGCCGGTCGTCCTGGCCGGCATCCTGCGGGCCGTCGTTACCCACGCACGCGGCGACGCAGCGGTTACAGCGTGATCCAGAAGCACCCATATTGCCGGCGCAGTCCCAGCACGCTGCGCGCCGGCGTGGCGGTGCCCGGCAGCACCTGCTCCAACCGCAGTGCGATCGGATTGGGGCGATCTTCCGCAGCCTCCGCCAGGCCTTCCGCTGCGGGCAGCAGCGGTTCCTGCGTCTGGGGATACACCGGCACGATATCCACCAGTGGGCGCCGCGCGATGGACTCCAGCTGGCCCAGGATGCGCTGCGCACCGGCGTCGGATACCGACCCCCACAGGTACAACGTGGAAAGACGGTTGACGTCGTTCGCCGCCATCGCGCCACGCAGCGCGCCCACCAGCTCGCTCAGCCGACGCGGGCAGCTGGCGCCGAGCGTGTTGCGTTGCTGGGTGTTGCCGGTGCTCGCGGCAGTGGCTTCCGGCAGCCCCGAACGGGCACCGAGGCTTTCGCAGGGCCGGTCGGTGTAGACACTTTGTCCGCCGGCATCGGTACAGCGGTTCAGGCGCTGCGTCTGCTGCGCCTGGGCCGGCGCAGGCGGGGCGGACAGCAGCAGGAGCAACGGCAGGCAGGCAAGGATTCTCATTGCCTGCAGGGTAGCGCCCGGCGCCCGCCCAGGCGATGAAAACGCGTCAGCCGTGCAGCAGTTTCAGCACCGACGTCGTCGGCTTGGCCAGGTTCAACGTGTAGAAATGCAGGCCGGGTGCGCCGCCTTCCACCAGTCGCTGGCACAACTGCGCGACTACCTCGGCGCCGAAGGCACGGATCGATTCACTGTCATCGCCATAGGCCTGCATCTTGCGCCCGATCCAGCGCGGGATTTCCGCGCCGCACTGCTCGGAAAAACGGCGCAGCTGGCTGAAGTTGGAGATCGGCATGATGCCCGGCACGATCGGCACGCTGACGCCGAGCGCGCGGACCGCATCGACGAAATGGAAGTACGCATCGGCGTTGTAGAAATACTGGGTAATCGCTGCATCGGCCCCGGCATCCACCTTGGCCTTGAAATGCTTCAGGTCGGCCAGCGCGTCGCTGGCCTGCGGGTGGGTTTCCGGATACGCGCCAACTTCGATGCGGAACGCGTTGCCGTGCTCGGCACGGATGAAATCGATCAGCTCGGCGGCGTAGCGCAGGTCACCGGGGTGGCCCATGCCCGAAGGCAGGTCACCGCGCAGGGCGACGATGCGGCTGCAGCCGATGGCGCGGTACAGCTTGAGCAGCTCGCGGATTTCCTGGCGGCTGCCGCCGACGCAGGAAAGATGCGGGGCAGCCTCGAACCGGTGGTGCTGCTTGAGGTGGCGCACCGTTTCGGAGGTATAGCTGAGCGTGGAGCCGCCGGCGCCGAACGTGCATGACACGTACTCGGGCCTGAAGCTGCGCAGCTTGGCGGCGGTGCGGTCCAGCTGGCTGCGCTGCTCATCGGTCTTGGGCGGGTAGAACTCGAAGCTGAGAGAGGTCATGGCGATGGCGGCGGCGGGCTCGCTGTAAGTATATCGCTTCATCGCGATGGATATGCAACCCGTTCGGCCGTCCTGTTTGTCGGCCGCTTGCCGTACACCTTTGACCGTTGGTCATTCTTTATGCCGCGCGGCGCCCTGCCACGGCACGCTGTGCTTCCCTGCAACGACTGGAGTTCGACAGATGAAGCGCTCTCTCTCCCGGAACCGCGCCGGACGCGTCATGCTGGCCGTGAGCGGACTGCTGGCCCTGCTGGCCTGCATCGGCACCAGCCAGGCGGCCACTATCGGAAAGCCCGGCCACCTGCAGGTGGAAGTAGTCGGCAGCGGCCGCCCGGTGCTGATGATTCCCGGCCTCAACAGTGGCGCAGAAGTCTGGCGCGCGACCTGCGCGGCCTTGCAGCCGCAGGTGCAGTGTCACCTGGTGCAGCTGCCCGGTTTCGCCGGCGCAGCCGCAGCCGACCCGCTACCGGCGGATTTCCTGCCGGCCATGCGTGACGAACTGCTGGCCTACGCCAAAGCGCAGAAGCTGCAGCAGCCGGCCGTCATCGGCCACAGCCTGGGAGGCGTGCTGGCGTTGCAGATGGCGATCGCCGCGCCCGACGCGATGGGGCCGCTGGTCATCGTCGATTCGCTGCCGTTCTATGCGGCCATCCAGAATCCGCAGACCACCGCAGCAAGCGTCAAGCCGATGGCCGACCAGATGCGGGCGGGCATGTTGGCCGCCGAACCGGCCGCTTACCAGGCCCAGGCCGAGGCGGCATTGAGGGGCATGCTGCATGATCAGGGCCACATGCCGGTGCTGGTGCGCTGGGCCCGCGAAAGCGACCGTGCCACCACGGCGGCGGCGATGCATTCGATGCTGGTGAACGACCTGCGCGATGCGGTGGCGGGCATCCGCTCGCCGACCCTGGTGCTGGGTAGCTGGGCGGCGTATCGGCCGATGGGGGCCACTGAAGCGTCCACCCGTGGCATCTTCGCGGCACAGTACGCCAAGCTGCCGGGCGTGCGTATCGAGATGAGCGCGGAAGGTTTCCACTTCCTGATGTGGGATGATCCGCAGTGGCTGTACGGGCAGATCCGCAGCTTCCTGAAGACCACGGACTGACGAGGCGCCTTGATGCGTGGCGCCAGCCCGCCACGCATGACCCGCCCAGGCAAGCCCATGCACGAACCGAATTCCCCGCTGCGCTTCTGGTTGCTCAACACCATCGCCTGGGCCGCCTACGCGCTGCTCAACGTCTTCCTGATGGCCCAGTTTGGCGGCGCCAGCAGTGGCGGCATGCTGATAGGGGTGACGCTGGCGGGGGCGCTGTGGGCGATCAGCAGCGTGCTCCGCTGGCGTGCGCTCACTGCGCACTGGTGGGACGATCCCGCGCCGTTGCTGCTGTCCAGGCTGGCCGCCAGCGTTGTGGTCGGCGCGCTGCTCGCGCAGGCGTTGATTGCCGCCGTGCTGCTGCCTTCACTGCGCAACGGATGGGTGCGACTGCCCACGGGCACCGCCGACTACAGTTTCGCATCGGCGCTCGGATACTGGCTCAACACCGTCATCGTGCTGGCCTTGTGGACGGGTATATGGGCCGGGTTGCACAGCTTGCGGCGTGCACGCCTGGCCCAGCTGGCGCAGTTGCGCGCCGAAGCCGCGCACAGCGCACTGGAGCGTGATGCCCTGCGCGCCCGACTCAATCCGCATTTTGTTTTCAACGCCCTGAACAACCTGCGCGCGTTGATCCACGAAGACCCGGAACGCGCACGGGAAATGGTGACCCGATTGTCGCGCACCCTGCGCCACGCGCTGGAACACGGCGGCGCCAGCCGGGTGACACTGGATGAGGAGCTGGCCGTGGTCGATGACTATCTCGCCATCGAAGCGGTTCACTACGAACAGCGCCTGCGCGTGGTCAAGGACATAAGCGCGGACGGCGGCGCGCTGTTGCCGGCCATGGCGCTGCAGCTGCTGGTGGAAAACGCGATCAAGCATGGCATCGCGTTGACCCCGTCCGGTGGCGAACTGCGCATCGCAGCACGGCAGCAGGACGGGGCGCTGCATATCAGCGTGGAGAATCCGCTGGGCGTCGCCGCCGATACCGCCGGCCATGGCGTTGGCCTTGCCTACCTGCGCGCCCAACTGGACGGCACCCGCGGCCGCTTTGAACTGCGGTGCGAAGGTGACCGCATGCGGGCCGTCCTGGAGGTGCCGCAATGACCGCGCCGTTGCGGGTACTGATTGTGGATGACGCGCGCCTGGCACGGCAGGAACTGCGCACTTTGCTGTCTGGGTTGCCGTGGGTGAGCTGTGTCGGCGAGGCCGATGACGTACCGGCCGCGCGCGAGGCCATCGCCCGCCTGCGTCCAGAGGTGGTACTGCTGGATGTGCAGATGCCTTCCGGCAGCGGCTTCGATGTACTCGATGGGCTGGAAGGGGTGCCGCTGGTGGTGTTCGTCACCGCCTACGATGCCTACGCGGTACAGGCCTTCCAGGCCAACGCACTGGATTATCTGGTCAAGCCGGTGGAAGCGCCGCGCCTGCAGCAGGCACTGCAACGCGCGCTGGAGCGGCGCGCACCCGACGAGGGCGGGGTGGGCGAACGTGTGCTGCTCGGCCCGCAGGACCAGGTGTTCCTGCGCGATGGTGAACGCTGCTGGTTCGTGGCAGTGGCCGAGATCAGCCGCATCGTGGTGGACGGCAACTACGCGCGCCTGTGGTTCCGCGACCAGAACGCCCTGCTGGCGCGCAGTCTGAGCGCGCTGGAGGCGCGGCTGCCTGCGGCGCTGTTCTTCCGCGCCAACCGCAACACGCTGGTCAACCTGCGGATGGTGCGGGCAGTGGAGCCGACCATCGCCGACGGCTACGAGCTGATCCTGGCCGACGGGGGGCGTGCGGAAGTCTCACGCCGTCAGGCCCGCGAACTGCGCGAGCGGATGGCGCTTTGAAGCGGTCTTGCCGGTGCCGATTGCAGGTTTCCTGATGGACCCGGAGGGGCGGGCTACCCAGGATGTCCGGCCGGTGACGTAGAAGCACCGGCCGGTATTGGAGTCCTTCGAAAGCGGCGGTGATGCGCCGATCTTGGCCGAAGCCCTGCTCACCCTCATCGATGGCGCCGACCTGCGGCGCGTTGCCCGGGTCTGCGGGCTGCCGTGCGAGGTGCTGCACCGCCAGTTGGCGGGCAGGCGCACGCTGGCCTTGGCCACCGTGGTGGGCACGCTGCGTGCGCTGAGGGTGGAGATGCGGGTGCGGGTGGTCATGAGGTAACCACAGAGTGCCCGGCCGCGATGCGCCCTGTACCCTTGGGGGAAACTTCCTGCCGTGCCTGCCATGTCCATCGTCCTGACCGAATTCGCTCGTCCCCGCCTGTTTCCGCGCACGCCGCGCGCCAACACCATCCAGGATTGTTCGGCCGAACAGTTCGTGCAGCACCTCAACACGCACGCGCCGTTCAAGGTACTGGATGGCTATGCGCCGTTCTGCAAGCTGTATGTGTACGAGAACTGGACCAGCACCCGCTGCCTGACCGTGCCGATCACCGCGGCCAACCAGCACCAGCTGTGCAGCGGATACGAAGCGCGCAACCGAGACGAACTGCCGGTGCTGGTGCGCTGGTTCGAGGGCGTGGAATCGCCGGTGGCCAACTACCTGGTGGTGATCCTGTACAGCGCCGAGCAGCTGGAGAAGGAGGGGACGCACATCACCGCCGATTGGGGCATCGTCGGCTGCATCTACACCGCCGAACCCGAAGAAGTGCCGATGGCACCGATCACCATGATGCGCAACGCGCTGGGCGTGGAGGAGGGCGGCTCCGGCGTGCCCCTGGACCGCGAGGCCTACGCGCGCGCGGTGGCGTTCTGGCAAGCCAACGCCAACTGGCGGGAATAGCGGAACGACGGGTCAGGAAACGGGGTCAGATTCCTTTTGCTGCGCAAAAGGAATCTGACCCCTTTCGCGCTATCGCCGGATCGTGGCGAACAGCGCACCGGTCAACCGCGCCAGCTCGGCCGGCGCCAGCTCCACCTCCAATCCACGCCGGCCCGCACTGACATGCAGCGTCGGCAGCGCCTGCGCGCTGGCATCGATGAAGGTGCGCAGCCGCTTCTTCTGCCCCAGCGGGCTGATGCCACCGACCAGATAGCCGGTCGCGCGCTGCGCCGCATCCACCGGCGCCATCGCGCATCTGCGGCAGCCGGCTGCATCGGCCAGCGCCTTCAGGTCCAGCTGCGCGGCCACCGGCACGATGGCCACCAGCAGCTCATGGGTTTCGGTGCTTGCGACCAGGGTCTTGAACACCTGTTCCGGCTCCAGCCCGAGCTTCTGCACGGCTTCGCCGCCGTAGGAATCGGCATGCGCGTCGTGCACATAGTGGCGCACGGTATGGGCGATGTTTTCGCGCTTGAGCAGGTTGATGGCCGGCGTCATGCCGGCATCGTAGCGCGCTGTTGAAGGGCGTGGCTTGATCCGGGCCAGGGACTCGACAAACCGGCATTGCCGGCCAGCACCCGGTACCACCGGGCATCAAACAAGAACGGGCGCCCGAAGGCGCCCGTCCAGACGATCTGCGATGTTACCTGCGGATCAGTAGCGGTAATGCTCCGGCTTGAACGGACCTTCCACCGGCACGCCGATGTAATCAGCCTGTTCCTGGCTCAGGGTGGTCAGCTTGACGCCGATCTTTTCCAGGTGCAGGCGAGCGACTTCCTCGTCCAGCTTCTTCGGCAGCAGGTAGACCTTCTTCTCGTAGCTGTCCTTGTTCGCCCACAGGTCGATCTGCGCCAGGGTCTGGTTGGCGAACGAGTTGGACATCACAAAGCTCGGGTGGCCGGTGGCGCAGCCCAGGTTCACCAGGCGGCCGTCGGCCAGCAGGAAGATCGCATTGCCGTTGTCGAACACGTACTTGTCGACCTGCGGCTTGATGTTGATCTTCTGCACGCCGGCCAACGCGTTGAGCGCATCGACCTGGATCTCGTTGTCGAAGTGGCCGATGTTGCAGACGATGGCCTGGTCCTTCATCTTGCTCAGGTGTTCGATGCGGATGATGTCCTTGTTGCCGGTGGTGGTGACGTAGATGTCGCCACGGCCCAGGGTGGATTCGATGGTGTTGACCTCGAAGCCTTCCATCGCCGCCTGCAGGGCGCAGATCGGATCGATCTCGGTGACCACCACGCGCGCGCCGTAGGCACGCAGCGATGCGGCGCAGCCCTTGCCGACGTCACCGTAGCCGCAGACCACGGCGACCTTGCCGGCCAGCATCACGTCCATTGCGCGCTTCAGGCCATCGGCCAGCGATTCGCGGCAGCCGTACAGGTTGTCGAACTTGCTCTTGGTGACCGAGTCGTTGACGTTGATCGCCGGGATCAGCAGGGTGCCGGCCTGGGCCAGCTGGTACAGGCGGTGCACGCCGGTGGTGGTCTCTTCGGAAACGCCCTTCCAGTCCTTGACCACGCGGCCCCAGTAACCCGGACGCTCGCTGGCCACGCGCTTGAGCAGGTTCTTGATGACCTGCTCTTCGTGCGAAGCCGCCGGCTCGTCGACCCAGGTGCTGCCGTTTTCCAGCTCGTAGCCCTTGTGGATCAGCAGGGTGACGTCGCCGCCGTCATCGACCACCAGCTCCGGACCAGTCAGGGTGCCGTCGGCCAGGGTGAAGGTCAGCGCGTCCAGCGTGCAGTCCCAGTATTCTTCCAGCGTCTCGCCTTTCCAGGCGAACACCGGCGTGCCGGAGGCGGCGATCGCCGCGGCGGCATGATCCTGGGTGGAGAAGATGTTGCACGAGGCCCAGCGCACGTCGGCGCCGATGTCCTTCAGCGTTTCGATCAGCACCGCGGTCTGGATGGTCATGTGCAGCGAGCCGGTCACGCGCACGCCCTTCAGCGGCAGGGTGGCGGCGTGCTTGCGGCGGATCGACATCAGGCCCGGCATCTCGTGCTCGGCGATGTCCAGTTCCTTGCGGCCCCAGTCGGCCAGCGAGATATCGGCGATCTTGTAATCACCTTCGGTGGAGAAGGTCTTGGCAACAGCGTTCATTCATTGCTCCGGTTGTGGACGAGCGGATGCTCGTATCTAGCCGGGCGCCGTTTCACATTGCCACCCTCCGAGCCTGGCCGGGTTGTCCGGTCGCAGCGCCCCTCGGCAGGGGAAGGCGGCCATTATATCGCGGCCCGGGGGGGCCCCAACCATCGGCAGGGGGTGAACAGCGCGGCGGCTGTTAAGGTCGGGTATTCAACCGCATCAAAAGGATGGCCATGAGCAAGCGCGCGCGCCGCATGGGGCGTTGGAACGGAGTGGTGCTGTCGATGGCCCTGCTGGCGATGACGCCGGCCGTGTGGGCCGCCGCGCCGACCGCTGCGGCCGCCACCGGCGCCACGGGCTATGAGCTGCCTTCGGCCGCGCTGCAGGCGGTGGTGGACCAGCCACGCGCGCCGGGCCTGTTCCTGTCCCCGCAGCGCGATCTGGCCGCGATGCTGCAGATGCCGCCGTTGCCGTCCATCGAGGTGGTCGCGCAGCCGGAGCTGAAGCTGGCCGGCCGCCGGATCAACCCGCGCACGTTCTCCGACAGCCGTTTCAGCTACGGCGCCAAGCTGTGGCTGATGGGCATCGCCGATGGCAGGGAACGGCAGATCACCGGCCTGCCCCCGGCGCTGTCGGTGGCCAGCCTGGCCTGGTCGCCGGACCAGAAATGGCTGGCCTTCAACCAGGTGGATCCGGCCAGCGGTGCCAACGAGTTGTGGCTGGTGGACGTTGCCAGCGCCAGCGCGCGCCGGCTGCGCGGTGAGCTGAATACCGTGCTCGGTGATGGCTACCAGTGGTTGCCCGACAGCCGCGGCCTGCTGGTGATGAGCCGCCTTGGCGACGCCGGCAGCCCGCCGTCGCGCGACGTAGCGCCAACCGGCCCGGCCGTCCAGCAGACCAGCGAAGGCAGCGGCGTGGTGTCCATCCGCACCTACCAGGACCTGCTGAAGAACGAGGCTGACGCGCGCCTGTTCGATTACTACGCCAACAGCCAGCCCACCGAAATCGGCCTGGACGGCCAGGCCCGCGCGGTCGGCACGGCCGGCGTGTACCTCGGCCTGAGTCTGTCACCGGACGGTGGCTACCTGCTCAGCCAGCGCGTGCATCGGCCGTATTCGTACGTGGTGCCGGTGAGCAGTTTCCCGCGCCGCATCGAAGTGCTCGACCGCGCCGGCAAGCTGGTGCATACGGTGGCCACGCGGCCGCTGGTGGAAGGCCTGCCGACCGGCAACGATGCCGAAGTGACCGGCGTGCGTGACATCAGCTGGCGTGCCGATGCACCGGCCACCCTGGTGTGGGCCGAAGCCCAGGACGGCGGAGACCCGAACCGGCAGGCCAGCATCCGCGACGCGGTGCTGATGCAGGCCGCGCCGTTCGACAAGCCGCCGGTGACCCTGGCCCAGCTTGGCAGCCGCTATGCCGGCATCACCTGGGCACGCGGCGACCTGGCCCTGCTCAACGAGTCGTGGTGGAAGACCCGCCGCACCAAGACCTGGCTGATTGCCCCGGATGAGGCGGCGATCGATCCGAAGCTGCTGTTCGACCGCGATGCGCAGGACCGTTACAGCGATCCGGGCAAGCCGGGCACGCTGCGCGACGACAACGGTCGCGCACTGCTGCAGACCAGTGCCGACGGCAACAGCATCTACTTCTATGGCGCCGGTGCATCGCCGGAAGGCGACCGTCCGTTCCTGGACCGCTACGAGCTGGCGACCGGCAAGACCACGCGGCTGTTCCATTCGCAGGCGCCCACCTATTCGGTGCCGATCGCCTTGTTGGGCGCGGATGCTTCCTCGCTGCTGTTCACCCGCGAAAGCCCGGAGCAGCCGGCCAACTACTTCGTGCAGCCGCTCGGCGATGCGGCGGTTGCACCGCGCGCGCTCACCGCGTTTGCCCATCCGCTGCCGCACCTGCGTGGCATCAGCAAGGAGCAGATCCGCTACAAGCGCAAGGATGGCGTGGACCTGACCGCGACCCTGCTGCTGCCGCCGGGCTACGACCCCAAGCGCGATGGACCGCGCCCGCTGCTGATGTGGGCCTACCCGGGCGAGTACAAGAGCGCGGCGGCGGCCAGCCAGGTCACCGGCTCGCCGTACCTGTTCAATGCGGTCAGCTACTGGGGCCCGCAGGCGTTCCTGGCCAAGGGCTACGCCGTGCTGGCCAGCCCGACCATGCCGATCATCGGCGAGGGCGACAAGGAGCCCAACGACACCTACCTGGAACAGCTGGTGTCCAACGCACAGGCAGCGGTGGATGAAGTGGTGCGCCGTGGCGTCACCGATCGCGACCACATCGCCATCGGCGGGCACTCCTACGGGGCGTTCATGACCGCCAACCTGCTGGCGCACAGCCGCCTGTTCAAGGCCGGCATCGCGCGCAGCGGCGCTTACAACCGCACGCTGACGCCGTTTGGTTTCCAGGCCGAAGAGCGCAACTACTGGCAGGCGCAGGACACCTATCTGAAGATGTCGCCGTTCAACTACGCAGCCAACATCAAGGATCCGATCCTGTTCATCCATGGCGTGGACGACAACAATTCCGGTACCTTCCCGATGCAGAGCGAGCGCATGTTCGCAGCAGTGAAAGGCCTGGGCGGGACGTCGCGGCTGGTGATGCTGCCCAATGAATCGCACGCCTACCGCGCACGTGAATCTATCATGACGATGCTGGCCGAGAGCGAACGCTGGCTGGAGCAGACCATCGGCAAGGGCGAACGCATCGGCCGGTAGCGGATAGCGGCAACGGCGTGACGACCAGCGGTCGTCACTACCGGGCATGGCGGTCACTACTGAAACCAACCGTCGGTAGTCAATTGAACTGCGCTAGGCTTGGCGAGGGATCCTTGCTTGAGGTTCGTGCGTCGCCGATGAACGAGTTCCGCAGCAGCATCATGTTCGCCAACCCCGATATTCCCCTGCGTGACGACGTGCGCCGCCTCGGCGCACTGGTCGGCGACCTGCTGGTCGAGCAGGTATCGGAGGCCTTCTTCGACGACGTGGAAAGCGTGCGCACCCGCGCCATCGCACGGCGTGAGAACCAATCGCCCCTGTCCGACCTGGCCGATGGACTGGCCGGCCGCTCGCCGCAGCAGGCCGAAGCGATGGTCCGCGCGTTCAGCACTTACTTCCAGGTGGTCAACATCGCCGAGCGCGTGCACCGCATCCGCCGCCGCCGCGACTACCAGCGCGCCGGCACGCGCACCCCGCAGCCGGATGGCCTGCAGGATGCCCTGCAGCAGCTCAAGGCCCAGGGCGTGACCCTGCAGGAACTGCAGGACTGGTTGCCGCGCATCGACCTCGAGCCGGTGTTCACCGCCCATCCCACCGAGGCGGTACGCCGCGCGCTGCTGGAAAAAGAACAACTGATGGTGGCCAGCCTGGTGGACAACCTGGATGGCCAGCGCACGCCCGGCGAAGCGGCCGCCGACGATGCGCGTTTCCGCATGGCGCTCACCGCCTCCTGGCAGACCACTGATTCCTCGCCGGTGCGTCCCACCGTGGATGATGAGCGTGAGCACGTCGGCTTCTACCTGGTGCAGGTGCTGTACCGGGTGATCCCGGTGCTGTACGAATCGCTGCAGCAGGCGCTGGTGGATACCTTCGGCGAAGGCCTCCCGCTGCCGCGGCTGCTGCGCTTCGGTACGTGGGTGGGCGGGGACATGGACGGCAACCCGAATGTGGACGCCGGCACCATCCGCAGCACGCTGGATGCACAGCGCCGCGCGGTGCTGGCGCAGTACCAGAAGGAACTGCTGCAGCTGGCCAGCCTGCTCAGCCAATCGACCGAACGGGTGGGCGTCAGCGATGCGCTGCAGGCGCGGCTGGCGGACTATCAGCAGCGACTGCCGGACGTGCAGTCGCGCCCGCGCCACGGCGACATGCCGTACCGGCTGTTGAACGACCGCATGCGCGCGCGGCTGCAGGCTACGCTGGACGATGGGCCGGGTGCGTATGCCGGGCCGGATGAACTGATCGACGACCTGCAGCTGATCTTCGACAGCCTGCGCGCCAACCGCGGCGAACACGCCGGTGGCTTTGCGGTGCAGCGCCTGCTGTGGCGGGTGAAGACCTTCGGCTTCCACCTGGCGCGGCTGGACGTGCGCCAGGAATCCAGCGTGCATGCGCGCGCGCTGGCCACCGCGCTGGATGGCGAGGCCGCCTGGGAGGCCCGCGATGCGAAGGCACGCGCGGCCTTGCTGGGACCCTACGCCAGTGGCGAACAGGCACTGCCGCAGGCGGACGAGGAAGGCAACCAGCGGCTGGATGCGGTGTTCGCCGCGCTGGCCGATGCGCGCCGCCGGCACGGCGCCGATGCGCTGGGCAGCTACATCATTTCGATGGCACATGACCGCGGCGACGTGCTGGCGGTGCTGGCATTGGCGCGGCGTGGCGGCCTGGTGGATGAAGACGGCGGCGTGCCGCTGGATATCGCGCCGTTGTTTGAAACCGTCGACGACCTGAAGCACGGCACCGCAACCCTGCGCGACCTGCTGGCCGACCCGGTTTACCGCGCGCACCTGCACGCGCGCAACGACGTGCAGATGGTGATGCTGGGGTACTCGGACAGCAGCAAGGACGGGGGCATCGCCGCCTCGCGCTGGGGACTGCAGCGGGCCCAGGTGGAGCTGCTGGAGGTGGCCGCTGAAAGCGGTATCGCCCTGACCTTCTTCCATGGCCGTGGTGGGTCGATCAGCCGTGGCGGTGGCAAGACCACCCACGCCGTGGATGCATCGCCGCGTGGCAGCATCGACGGTCGCCTGCGGGTCACCGAGCAGGGCGAAGTGATCCACCGCAAGTACGGAATCCGCGCGCTGGCGGTGCGCTCGCTGGAGCAGGCGACCGGTGCGGTGCTGCGTTCCAGCCTGCGTCCGCGCGCGCCTGAGCCGCGCGAGGAAGCATGGCGGCCGGTGATGGACGTGGTGGCCGAAGCGAGCAGCACCGCCTACCGTGCGTTCGTCGGCCAGCCGCGCTTCATGGACTACTTCCGCACTGCCACGCCGATCGATGTGATCGAGCGGATGACGCTGGGCTCACGCCCCTCGCGCCGGCTGGGCCAGGATGCGGCGCTGACCAACCTGCGCGCGATTCCCTGGGTGTTCGCCTGGAGCCAGGCACGTGCGGTGATCCCGGGCTGGTACGGCGTGGGCAGCGGCCTGCAGGCTGCGGTAGATGCCGGACATGAGGACACCCTGCGGCAGATGGCGCGCGACTGGCCGTTCTTCCGGACGTTCCTGGATGACATCGCGATGGTGTTGTCGAAGGGGGACATCACCATCGCCGAACAGTTCTCGCGGCTGTCCGGTGAGCTGCACGGCAGCTTCTTCCCCAAGGTGCAGGACGAATGGGCGCTGACCGAGCGCTGGGTGCTGGAACTGACCGGCCAGCAGTCGTTGCTGGAACACGACCAGCGGCTGGCGCTGTCGATCCGCCTGCGCAACCCCTACGTGGACCCGATCAGCGTGCTGCAGGTGGACCTGCTGCAGCGCTGGCGGGCAAGCGGAGGAGAGGACGAGGACCTGCTGCGCGCGTTGGTGGCGTGCGTCAACGGCGTGTCGCAGGGCGTACAGAACACCGGCTGACGTACGGTAGCGCCGAGCCATGCTCGGCGGAATCTTTCCGGCACGGCCAGGTCTGACACAGGCCGCGCTGCGCGCTCGCCGAGCATGGCTCGGCGCTACCGTCAGGCCTCCGGCGCGGGCGGGTTGGAGGCCAGCAGTTCCCGATGGCGCTGTTCCATTTCCTGCCGCAGCTGGCGCCGCAGCAGGGCGGCGGCGTGCCGGCGCTGCTCGTCGGAAGAGGTGGGCTGCAACGCCGGCACGGGCGTCGGCCGGCCTTCATCGTCCACCGCCACCATGGTGAAGAAGCAGCTGTTGGCGTGGCGCACGCTGCGCTCCAGGATGTCCTCGGCTACCACCTTGACGCCGATCTCCATCGAAGAGGTACCGGTGTAGTTCACCGAGGCAAGGAAGGTGACCAGTTCGCCGACCGCGATCGGCTGGCGGAACATCACCTGGTCCACCGACAGGGTGACCACGTAGCGCCCGGCATAGCGGCTGGCACAGGCGTAGGCCACCTGGTCGAGCAGGCGCAGCACGGCGCCGCCGTGGACCTTGCCGGAGAAATTGGCCATGTCCGGTGTCATCAACACGGTCATGGTGAGCTGGTGGGATTTCAGTTCGGTCGACATGTGGCCATCTTCGCATGGGGCCCCCTGCCGGGTATCGCCGTGTCATGCTCGGCGGCTTGCTGCCGGCAGTCGTGAATCGTGATGCGTTCCGCCGAGCATGGCTCGGCGCTACCCAAAAAGAAGGGCCGCTTGCGCGGCCCTTCGGATGGTACGTGTTGCGTTCCGCTTACTTCAGCTTCGCATCCGCGCGCAGGGCGGCGGCGCGGTCGGTCTTCTCCCAAGAGAAGGCCGTGGCATTGACGGTGTCGCCGTTGCCATCGAGGTAGCTGAAATCCTTCGGCTTGCGGCCGAAGTGGCCGTAGGCCGCGGTCTGCTGATACATCGGATGGATCAGGTCGAGCATCTTGATGATGCCGTACGGGCGCAGGTCGAAGTGCTTGCGGATCAGCTTTTCGATCTGCTCGTCCGGAATCCTGCCGGTGCCGAAGGTGGTGACCGAGATCGAGGTCGGTTCGGCCACGCCGATGGCGTAGGAGACCTGCACTTCGCAACGATCAGCCAGGCCGGCTGCCACGACGTTCTTGGCGACGTAGCGGGCCGCATAGGCCGCCGAACGGTCGACCTTGGACGGATCCTTGCCGGAGAACGCACCGCCACCGTGACGGGCCCAGCCGCCGTAGGTGTCGACGATGATCTTGCGGCCGGTCAGGCCGCAGTCGCCCACCGGGCCACCGATCTCGAACTTGCCGGTCGGGTTGATGTGGAACTTGGTGCCCTTGTGCAGCCACTTGGCCGGCAGCACCGGCTTGATGATCTCTTCGCGGACCGCTTCGATCAGGTCCTTCTGCTTGATGCCCGGGGCATGCTGGGTGGACAGCACGATGGCGTCGATGGCCGATACCTGGCCGTCTTCATAGCGCAGGGTGACCTGGCTCTTGGCGTCCGGGCGCAGCCAGGACAGCGGCGAGTTCTTCTTCTTGCGGATCTTGGCCTGCTGCTCGACCAGGCGGTGCGACAGGTGGATCGCCGCCGGCATGTAGCTGTCGGTCTCGTTGGTGGCGTAGCCGAACATCAGGCCCTGGTCGCCAGCGCCCATTTCTTCGGGCTTCTTACGGTCAACGCCCTGCGCGATGTGCGGGGACTGCTTGCCGATCAGGTTCAGCACGCCGCAGGTGGCGCCGTCGAAGCCGACGTCGGAGCTGTTGTAGCCGATATCCAGGATCACCTGGCGGGTCAGGGCTTCCAGATCGATCCACGCGCTGGTGGTGATCTCGCCGGCCACGATGGCCACGCCGGTCTTGACCATGGTCTCGCAGGCCACGCGGGCGCGCTGGTCCTTGGCCAGGATCGCGTCCAGGACCGCATCGGAAATCTGGTCGGCGATCTTGTCCGGATGGCCTTCGGAGACCGATTCGGAAGTGAACAGGTAGCTGGACATCAGGCGTTATATCCTTTAATTCGGATGGAAAGATGGGCGCGAATGATACACGGCGCGCGTCGCACGTGCATTGTGGACTGCGACAGGTTGCCGGTGGTTAAGGTCGCGTGCCCGGGTGTGAGGGTAGCCGGGAACCATGACCGGACCGTGGTAGCGCCGCGCCACGCGCGGCCAGCGCAGCGGCAACAGACCATCCGCAACGCGCGGCTGCTAGCATCGGTCGATGGACTCCCTTACCCAGATCGTACTCGGTGGCGCCGTAGCCGCCGCTATTGCCCCGTCCGGCCATCGCCGTGCCGCCCTGCTGGCCGGTGCCGCGCTCGGCACGCTGCCCGACCTGGACGCGCTGTGGCTCGGCTTCAGGGCCGCCGACCCGGTGGCGGTGATGACCGAACATCGCAGTTTCAGCCATTCGCTGCTGGTGCTGCCGTGGGTCGCCGCGCTGGTCTGGTGGCTGTTCAAGCGATTCGGCAACGGCCGGGTGGCGCAGTCTCCGCTGCGCTGGTTCTGGGCCATGCAACTGGCGCTGGTGACCCACCCGCTGCTGGACGCAATGACCGTGTACGGCACCCAGCTGTGGTGGCCGCTTCGGCCATCGCCGGTGATGGGCTCGAACATCTTCATCATCGATCCGTTGTACACCGTGTGGTTGCTGCTGGGCTGCGTGCTGGCTTGGTTCGGGCGCAGCCGGCCCTGGGCCGGCAAGGCGCTGGCGGTCGCCCTGGTGGTCAGCAGTGGTTACCTGGGATGGAGCCTGCTGGCCAAGGCGCAGGTGGACCGCGCCGCGCAGCGCAGCCTGGCCGCGATGGGCCTGGGCGATGCGCCACGGTTCTCGGTGCCCATGCCGTTCAACACCCTGCTGTGGCGGGTGGTGGCGATGACCCCCAGCGGCTACGTGGTGGCTGATCGCTCGCTGGTGGCCGACAAGGGAGAGATGCAGTTCGAAGGATTCGCCTCCAACGTGCAGGCGCTGCGCCAGGCTGCGGACATTCCGGCCGTGCAGCGGCTGGAATGGTTCAATCGTGGCTTCATGCGCGCGCAGGTGGTGGATGGACGGCTGGTGCTGAGCGACCTGCGGATGGGGCTGGAACCGGATTACACCTTCAATTTCGCGGTGGCGGCCGAGCACGAAGGGCGGTGGCAGGGCATCGTGCCGGAGCAGTTGCGTGGCGATTACAGCAGCCCCGAAGCGCGCGCCGACATCAGCCGTCGATTGGGGCTGATGTGGGACCGGATCTGGCACGAGCCCGTACGGTAGCGCCGAGCCATGCTCGGCGGGATCTGTCCGGCGTGATGGTGCCTGACGCAGGCCGCGCTGCGCGCTCGCCGAGCACGGCTATGCCGATCGTCCTGACCGGCACCCTGCGGGCCGTCGCAAGCGACGTTGGCAGCGGCTCCTGCCGCCGCCTTCGGCGCTACCAGGGCAGACCGCGTGCGTAGCGGGGCGACGGTCAATACACCGTCGCGCGGGCCTGCACGAAGGAGAAGAAGAACACCGCGTTCGGATCGTTCTGCACCTGGCGGAACTCGCGGCGCATGCCGTCCACCGTCTCTTCGTCCACCGTACCGGCCTGCAGCAGCTGCTCGGCGGCCGACAGCAGCACCTGTTCCCAGAAGGCGATCATCGTCTTCCGACGTGCCGGCTCGCGGTTGTCCAGGTGGATGGTCTTGATGTCGGTCTGCACGTCGCGGAAGCCACCGGCGAGCAGCAGGTTGCCCAGCTTGGCACCGACGAACGGATCGCCGCCGTTGTCATGCTGGAAGTCGTTGAAGGCCATCCAGTAACGCCAGATGTGCGGCGAATACGGGTCCAGCAGGAACGAGGCGTTCATCACTTCGGTGATGTATACCGGCGAGCCGGGTGACAACACGCGGCGCACTTCGCTCAGCACGCGGGCCGGCGAGGGCACGTGTTCCAGCACCCAGCACAGGAAGGCGCCATCGAAGGCGCGCGCGCCGAACGGCAGCTCACCGGCATCGGCGTGCTGCAGCACGTAGCGGTCGCTGCACCATGGCGTTTTCTCCAGGTTGGCGCGTGCGGTGGCCAGCTGGGCTTCGCTCAGGTCCACGCCGGTGACGTGCAGTTCCGGGAAACGGCGCAGCAGGATTTCGGTCTGTGCGCCGACGCCACTGCCCACTTCCAGCAGACGGCGCACGCCGGTGTAATCGATGTGGCCGAAGATGGTCGGCTCCAGCAGGCGGGCCTGGGTCATCAGGCGCTCCTGTTCGGTGCTGGAGAAGCCATGGAGATAGGTGGGCGAAGAAATCGGCGGCGTCATGGGGGCGTATCCGGGTAGCGCCGGGCCAGCGCCCGGCGAAGGGCTCAATCAACGGAAGCTGTTTCTCGCGTGTCCGCGATCAACCGATCGAAGTAGTCCGTGGTCAGCGCGATCTGGCTGGCCGGGTCCTCGGCCCGGTTGACCACGGCGCGGAACGCCGCGTTTTCCGGGCGATCCTTGGCGTACCAGCCCAGGTGCTTGCGCGCGATGCGCACGCCTTGCGGTTCACCGTAGAAGGCATGCAGGGCCTGCAGGTGGCCGAGCAGGATGTCGCGCACTTCGGACAACGACGGCGGCGGCAGCTCCTGGCCGGTGGCCAGGTAGTGCGCCACTTCGCGGAAGATCCACGGCCGCCCCTGCGCAGCGCGGCCGATCATCACCGCATCCACGCCGGTGACGGCGAGCACGTGGGCGGCCTTGCGCGGCGAATCGATGTCGCCATTGGCGATCACCGGGATCCTCAGCGCCGCCTTGATCGCGGCGATGGTCTGGTACTCGGCATGGCCGGTGTAGTGCTGGTCGCGGGTGCGGCCGTGCACGGCCAACGCGGCGATGCCGCTGTCTTCGGCGATGTGGGCGATGCGCGGGCCGTTGCGGTGGTCGCAGTCCCAACCGGTGCGGATCTTCAGCGTCACCGGCACGTCGACGGCGTTGACCACCGCGGTCAGGATGCGGGCGACCAGGTCCTCATCGCGCATCAGCGCCGAGCCGGCCCAGGCGTTGCAGACCTTCTTGGCCGGACAGCCCATGTTGATGTCGATGATCTGCGCGCCGTGGTCGACGTTGTAGCGTGCCGCCTCGGCCAGCTGCTGCGGTTCGGTGCCGGCGATCTGCACGCTGATCGGGTCGGGCTCGCCGTCGTGGTCCATCCGGTGCAGGGACTTGCGGGTGGTCCAGAAGCGCGGATCGGAGATGGTCATCTCCGAGGCTGCCAGCCCTGCGCCCAGACGCTTGCACAGCAGCCGGAACGGCTTGTCGGTGACGCCGGCCATGGGCGCCAGCACGACGTTGGGAACAATGGAATAAGGGCCGATCTGCATGCGGCCATTGTAGTGCGGCAGGGCAGGCCGGGCCGCTGCCGGCAGCCCCCGGTTCAGGCCGATCCGGATGGGGCTCATGCCACACCGGCATCAGCAGATGCTTGACGGTTGCTTCCGCCGCCCCCAGGCGCAGGCCATGGTGGGCGGCTGGCATGCACCCGGCACGACCGGGTGGTAGTGCCGAGCCATGCTCGGCGAGCGCAGCGGCAAGAGCAACAGCGTGACGACCAGCGGTCGTCACTACCGGTGCGTTACGCCGGCTGGTCGTCCGGGGTGAAATGGGGCATCGCTGCGGCGGCGCCTTCCTTTTCGGTGGAACGGCCGGCGAACTGGTTGGCGAAGCGCACGTGGCGCGTGAACGGGGCATCCGGCGAGTGCGCGATGGAGGCCACCAGCGCACCGTTGAAGGCATCACCGGCACCGGTGGTATCGATGGCCTGCACCTGCTCGGCGCCCACGCGGTAGTACGGCTGGCTGTCACCGCGCAGGGTGTCTTCGTCGTGCGACACGAACACGCCCACCGCACCGAGGGTCACCACCACGGTGCCGCTGCCGACCAGCTTGCGGCACAGCGCATGCAGGCTGGCGCCGTCCAGCGCGGCGACATCATTGGGATCGATCCGCTCGCCGACATGGCGGCTGAGCAGCGCGGCGAACTCGGTTTCATTCGGGGTGATGACATCGGCCAGCTTCAGCAGACCGATGCTCGAGGGCGCGTCGGCCGGGGCCGCGTTGAGCACGGTGGTGACGCCGGCTTCGCGCGCTACCGCCAGGGCGGCTTCGATGGTTTCCACCGGCGATTCCAGCTGCACCAGCACCACCTTGGCGCCCGCCAGCAGCGCCTGCTGCTGCTGCACGAAGCCGATGCTCAGCGCGGCATTGGCGCCCGGCCCGATGACGATGGTGTTGCGGCCGCGTGCATCGACATAGATGCCACCGGTGCCGGTCGGTTCGGTGCTCGCCTCGGCGCTCAGGGTGAAGCCATCCTGGGCTGCCAGGCCGCGGGCCATGGCACCACCGGCATCATCGCCCAGCGCGCAGACGAAGGTGGTCTGCGCACCGGCGCGGCGTGCGGCCACGGCCTGGTTGAAGCCCTTGCCGCCCGGGCCGGTGCTGTAGCGCCCGGCGATGGTCGCGCCGGGGGCGGGCAGTGCTTCGCACCGCCACACATGATCGACATTGAAGGAACCGACGACGACGACGTTGCTGCTCATAGGAAAACGGTTCTCAGTGAAGCGCGGTGGTACCCGAGGGTATCAACCAAAGTGGGTCAGGACGCCGGCGATCGTGGCGGTCATGAAAGTGGCAATGGTACCGCCCAGCACGGCGCGCAGGCCAAACCGGGCCAGATCCTGGCGTCGTTCCGGGGCAAGGCCACCGATGCCGCCGATCTGGATCGCGATGGAGCTGAAGTTGGCGAAGCCGCACAGCGCGTAGGTGGCGATCAGGCGGCCTTCTTCGGACAAGGTAACGCCCGGGACCTGGCCGTTGATGATGCGCGACAGTTCGCTGTAGGCGACGAACTCGTTGATCACCACCTTCTGGCCGATCAGCGAGCCGACCGTGCTGGCATCGGCCCACGGGGTGCCGATCACCCAGGCGATCGGGGCCAGCAGGTAGCCGAAGATGGTGGACAGGTTGGTCGGGCGGCCGATCGCCGTGGCCAGGCCGGTCACTTCACCGAGCCAGGTCAGCGGAGCATTCAGCAGCGCGATCAGCGCGATGAAGGCCAGCAGCATCGCACCAATGTTCAGTGCCAGCCTCAGACCATCGGCAGCGCCACCGGCGGCGGCGTCGATGATGTTGCTTGAGGTCTTCTCCACTTCCATCTTCACCGTGCCGCGGGTCAGCGGGGTGCCGGTTTCCGGGATCAGCAGCTTGGCCACCACCAGCGTAGCGGGCGCGGCCATGATGCTGGCGGCCAGCAGGTGCTTGGCATAGAAGGCCTGGGATTCCGGATCGCCGCCGCCGAGCATGCCGACGTAGGCCGCAAGCACGCCACCGGCGATGTGGGCCATGCCGCCGATCATCATGGTCAGCAGCTCGGATTCGGTCATCCGCGAGATGTAGGGGCGCACCGTCAGCGGGGCCTCGGTCTGGCCGATGAACACACTGGCGCAGACGCTGGTGGTTTCCGCACCGGACACGCGCATCACTTTGGTGATCGCCAGCGCCATCACGCGCACGATCGCCTGCATCACGTTGAGGTGGTACAGCACGCCCATCAGCGCGGAGAAGAAGATGATGGTCGGCAGCACCTGGAAGGCGAAGATGAAGCCGTAGCTCTCCACGTTCATCAGCGAGCCGAAGATGAAGCCGGAGCCTTCGTTGACGAAGCTCAGCACCTTCACGAAGCCATGGCCCAGCGCATCGAACACGTCGCGGCCACCCGGTACCAGCAGCACCACGGCGGCAAACGCGATCTGCAGCAGCAGGCCGGTCGCAACCAGCTTCCAGTCCACCGCGCGCTTGTTGTTGGAGAACAGCCAGGTAATGCCGATGAGCACCGCCAGACCAAACAGGCCGAAGCCGATCCTGCCCAAACCTTCGACCATGTTGAATCCCCTGAGGGCACCGCGAAAAACGGGAAGCCTAGAGCAGGGCAGGGGCCGGGGCAAGGAAAAGCGCGCAGCGAGGGGCGATCAGCGCCGATCCGCTCTGTATTGACAAGGGATGCAGGCGACGTGGCGCGGTTAGAATGAACCCCCTTCCGGCCCGATCTGCGGGCCTGCAGCAGGAGTTGTGCATGCTCTACCGCCGCCTTGGAACCTCCGGGTTGAAGCTTTCCGCGCTGTCCTTCGGCGCCTGGGTCACCTTTGGCAGCCAGGTGGCCCGGGACCAGGCGCGCAACCTGGTGGCGGCGGCCTGGGACAACGGCATCAACTTCTTCGACAACGCCGAGGGCTATGCCAACGGTCGCGCCGAGCAGGTGATGGGCGATGTGATCGCCGACCTGCGGCTGCCGCGCGATGGCTTCTGCGTGTCCAGCAAGGTGTTCTTCGGCAGTGCGGTGGACCCGGCACCGACCCAGCGCGGGCTGTCGCGCAAGCACGTGACCGATGCCTGCCATGCGGCGCTGAAGCGGCTGCGGGTGGATTACCTGGACCTGTATTACTGCCATCGCCCCGACGCAGACACGCCGATCGCCGAGACCGTGCATGCGATGGACACCCTGGTCCGGCAGGGCAAAGTGCTTTACTGGGGGACCTCGGAATGGTCGGCCACGCAGATCCAGGAAGCGCTGGATATCGCCCGCCGCCACAACCTGCAGGGCCCGACCATGGAGCAGCCGCAGTACAACCTGCTGCACCGCGACCGGGTGGAACGCGAGTACGCGCCGCTGTACGCCGAGGCCGGGCTGGGCACCACCACCTTCTCGCCGCTGGCATCGGGGCTGCTGACCGGCAAGTACAACGATGGCTTCCCGGCCGGTTCGCGCTTGGGGCTGGATGACATGGCCTGGCTGCAGGACATCGTGCTGGGTGCCGACGGCGCCACGCGCCTGCAACAGGTAAGGCGCTACACCGCACTGGCGGCCGAGCTGGGCGTCGCCCCCGCCACCCTGGCCATCGCCTGGTGCCTGCGCAATCCGAATGTGTCCAGCGTGATCCTGGGCGCCAGCCGGGTGGAGCAGCTGCTGCAGAACCTGCAGGCCCTTGGGCGGGTGGGGACGCTGGAAGACGCTGCCTGGGATCAGGTGGAAGCGGTATTCGCCTGATGGTGGGAGCGCCGAGCCAAGCTCGGCGGGGCTTTCGGGGATGCGTCGAGCCTACCTCGGTGCCACGGTGATAGTTCAGGCCTATTGTAAATCCGGCTTCAATCATCAATCCCATCAATCAATTTGAGAATGGGTGTTGATTGCGAACTGAGAATCGTTATCATTTGAGTCGTCCCTCGCACCGAGTCCAGACGATGAATGCTCAAGCAGTGCTGCTTCGTCCCGAAACCCTGACCCTCCGTGACCGCCCGGTCCGTGCCGTGCCCGCCGAGGAAGTGATCGACAGCGAGGCCCTGCTGAAAGGGCGTCGCGAGATCCTCATCCAGCATGGCGACCGCTTTTACCGGCTGCGCCACACCAGCAACGACAAGTTGATCCTGACCAAGTAAACGGGTCGGCCGCCTCTCTCCGGAGGCAGCGCCGCGCCGTGGCGCGACGCGGTCGACACGGGCGGTCGTCTCTGCTGTCTCTCTCCCCCTCGGTCTTCCAGCCAGCGCCTTCGTTGCGCTGGTGGCGGCCCCGGGGGATCCCTTCCCGCACGGCCAGGTGCACAACACGGTGATCCCATGAGCAGAGCCTTGTCCGCAGTACGCGCGGCCATGCCGCGCGGCATA
The DNA here is from genome assembly GCF_014836545.1 of Stenotrophomonas lacuserhaii. Classification (GTDB taxonomy): domain Bacteria; phylum Pseudomonadota; class Gammaproteobacteria; order Xanthomonadales; family Xanthomonadaceae; genus Stenotrophomonas; species Stenotrophomonas lacuserhaii. The sequence goes on along the minus strand of NZ_JACSQS010000019.1, from coordinate 2,230 downwards.
CCGTCATCGCAGTCCGTCAGCCGGCCTGCCGCCCGTCAGCTGGCCGCCCTCGGCACCGTGCTGTGCCTGTACCGGGCCGACAGCAATGAGTTGGCCGGTTGGCAGGATGCGGTTGCCGCCCACGCCTGCCAAGGCCTGGACAGTGAGGGCGTGCGAGAGAGCTTGTGCTTCACCGATGCACGCGGCCGCTGCTGCTGGCGGCTGTACCTTTTGCCCGACAGCGATTTCCTCGCCTGGGACCGTCTTGTGGCTGGGCTGGCGGTACGTTCGGCCGCCGACGACGATGCCAGTGTCGGCGAGCGCCTGTGGCGGCGACTCGCCGGCAGCCTGGGCGGGCAGCGCTGGCGCATGTGCGCGGTGCAGCTGCATGCGGTGGATCAAGGCAGCGGATTGGCCGTGAGCCTCGCGCCGCTGTCATCGCTGGGCTGCGCGACCGCGCGGCGCATCGCGCGGCTGGAAAGCGCCGAAGGCGCCGCAGAATCAGCTCCGCTCGCCCTGCATGCCTGAGACGTGCAGGGTCATTCCTTGAACATCAGCAGGGCGGCCACCACGATCAACGCGAATGCCGCGTAGTGGTTCCACTTCAGCGGCTGGTCGAGGTAGAACGCGGAGAACACCGCGAACACCACCAGGGTGATGACTTCCTGCATGCCCTTCAGCTGCGGTGCCGAATACACCGCACTGCCCAGCCGGTTGCCCGGCACCTGCAGGCAGTACTCGAAGAACGCGATTCCCCAGCTGATCAGGATCACCGTCATCAACGGTGCGCTCTTGAATTTCAGGTGCCCATACCAGGCGAAGGTCATGAAGATGTTGCTGCCCAGGAGCAGCAGCACGGGGTAGAGGTACTGGGCCATGTCGATCACGCCGGTGGAGTCGGCGGATTATGCGCCTGCGGCGTGCGCGACAGGTCAACAGCCTTCATTCGATGAGCGCGGAACCATGCGTCAGGGTTTCCCACAGGAAGTGGAAGTCGCCTTGGCTGGGCCGATGCGCGGCCAGCCATGCAGCGGTGTGTGGAAGTGCCTGTCCCAGGCGGCCCGCGAAATGCGAGTAGCCGATCTCCAGCGTGCCGCGCACATCGGAAACCAGTTTGCCCTTGCACAACCACGCAGGAACAACGGGGCGCGCCAGCATGTCGGTGTGGAACTCCATCGCAGCGACCAGGCGCTCGCCCTGCGCCTGGTACAGGCTGCCACCCTGCAGACGGTTGGTTTCGGCCGCGTTGAGAAAAGCCGCCAGGCCGTACGCTGTATGTTCCAGGTCGCGGCAGGTTTCTTCGGCCAGTCCGGCCGCCATGACGGTCTGGCCGAACCACAGGGTTTCGATGGGGGTGTCGCAGCCGGGACGCGGCAACGGCGTGGAACCGTCCACCGGCAGGTAGACGTAGGTCGGCAGGCGCGTGTGCCAATCGGCCACGGCGCGGTCATGGATATCGCGGCGATCGGTGTAGATGCCCATGTTCATGCGTGCCTCGATGCCGCTGGCATGCCAGTTTCCGCCTGGGCAGGGCCCCATGCGGTCGATGTCCGGCAGATACTGCGCGATCAGCCAGTCGCCGAAGCGTCGGGCATCCGCTTCCGGCCACGCCGTGCTGGTGTGCCGGATGAGTTCGGCCGCACGTGTCCACAGCTGCGCAGTCCAGGACGCCTGCAGCGGCGCGTTGCTGTTGGCGTGGCCGCCGGTCAGCGTGGTGGCCCAGGCGTCCATGATCTCCACGGCCTTGCGTGCATGCGCCTGCTCGCCCAGGTACGCCCACAGCAGCGCATGCGTATACGCGGCCTTGGCGTCGTCGCGTTCGGGCTTGCAGCCGATGCTGGGTTTGTCGAAGGAACCACATTCCACCCGCGCGGACGGGGTAGCGACATGCTCCAGCGACGCCAAGGGGCTCTGGCGCATGGCGGCCATGGCAGAGGTCTTGAGCGGATCTCCCGCCCGCAGCGCGGTCCGCGTTGCCTGCAGCGCGGGCGCGTCGAGCAGGATGCCAGGATGGACGAATGCCTGCCCGTGGGCGAGGGCGGGGGACAACAGGGTGAGTGAGAGCAGCAGCACGGGGGCGCGCATCGGGGCAGTCTCCTTGAAGGAGTCTCCACGCTAATCGCGTCCGATTCCGGGGGTTATCGGCCAAGAACCGGCTTCCGCGTCGGTACACGCCCGGTCCGCAGACGACACGGCCCCGGAATCTGTCCGAGGGGCGGGGGGGGGGGGGGGGGGGGGGGGGGGGGGGGGG
>NZ_JACSQS010000018.1:87389-89319 GCF_014836545.1 Stenotrophomonas lacuserhaii | reverse complement strand
GAGCGGCTCTTGCCGTCCCCCGACCAGCCCCACCGCCCGGCCCCAGCCCCAGCTGCAGCTAAAGAGCCCGGCGCGAGGGGGTCCCACCCGTTCGCCGACATCCGTAGGCAAAAAAAAACGCCAGGACAAGCCCGGCGTTTCTTCGCAACAATCAAACGGGTGGATCAGCCCAGCAGGTGCGCTACGGCAGCACGCTCGTCTTCCAGCTCCGCCAGGGTCTTGTCGATGTACTTCTGGCTGAACTCGTCGATCGGCAGGTCCTTGACCAGGGTGTACTCGCCATTTTCGGTGGTGACCGGGAAGCCGAAGATCACGCCTTCCGGAATGCCGTAGGAACCGTCGGACGGCACGCCCATGGTCAGCCACTTGCCGTTGCTGCCCAGCACCCAGTCACGGACGTGGTCGATGGCGGCGTTGGCAGCGGACGCGGCCGAGGACGAACCGCGGGCTTCGATGATCGCCGCCCCGCGCTTGCCCACGGTCGGGATGAAGGTGCCGGCGTTCCAGTCCTGGTCGTTGATGGCCTCGGCGATGGACGCGCCATCAGCGGTGGCGAAGCGGTAATCCGGGTACATGGTCGGGCTGTGGTTGCCCCATACGACCAGCTTTTCCATGCCGGCGACCGGCTTGCCCAGCTTGGTCGACAGCTGGCTCAGCGCGCGGTTGTGGTCCAGGCGCAGCATGGCGGTGAAGTTGCGCGGGTTCAGGTCCGGCGCCGACTTCATCGCGATGTAGGCATTGGTGTTTGCCGGATTGCCGACCACCAGCACCTTGACGTCACGCTTGGCGACCTTGTTCAGCGCGGCGCCCTGAGCGGTGAAGATCTCTGCGTTGGCCTGCAGCAGATCGGCGCGCTCCATGCCCGGGCCGCGCGGACGGGCGCCGACCAGCAGGGCCACGTCGACGTCCTTGAAGGCCACTTCGGCGTTGTCGGTACCGACGATGCCGGCCAGCAGCGGGAAGGCGCAGTCCTCCAGTTCCATGATCACGCCCTTCAGCGCGGCCTGGGCCTTTTCCATCGGCAGCTCAAGCAGCTGCAGGATGACCGGCTGGTCCTTGCCGAGCATTTCGCCGGAGGCGATGCGGAACAGCAGGGCATAGCCGATCTGGCCGGCAGCGCCGGTCACGGCAACACGAACGGGTGCTTTCATGGGGATTTCCTCTGCTAAGAAGCTAAGTAGCGATGTGGGAGACGGCCGCGCGGGCGGAGACAGGCCTGGCGGGGCGGCCGGAACATGAAAACGGCCCCCTTCACAGGGGGCCGTCGGGAAGGAATCAGGCGTTGGGAATGAGCTTGTTCCATTCCGCCACGCGCTCGGCCTGGGCGGCCAGCACGGCGTCGGTGTCGCCTTCCAGGGTGATCGAATGGATCACGTCGCCCTGCTTGACCGAATCCACGATGGCCTGGCCTTCCAGGACCTGGCCGAACACGGTGTGCTTGCCGTCCAGCCAGTCGGTCTTGATGTGGGTGATGAAGAACTGGCTGCCATTGGTGTTCGGGCCAGCGTTGGCCATCGACAGCGAACCCACCTGGTGCTTCACACCATTCTTTTCATCTTCGAACTTGTAGCCCGGGCCGCCGGTGCCCTGGCCCTTGGGGCAGCCGCCCTGGATCATGAAGTCCGGGATCACGCGGTGGAACACCAGGCCGTCGTAGAACTTGTGCTGGACGAGGTTCACGAAGTTGGCCACGGTCAGCGGTGCCTTGTCGGCGAACAGCTCGACCTTGATCGGGCCCTGGGTGGTGTCGAAAGTGGCGATCAGGGACATGCGGATCCTCAGGAATTCGGGTTGGAAAGGTCTAGCTGCCTAGTTTACACCGGTGATGTTCAGGGCGCGGGTACGACGATCGTTGAAGGTTCTGCAGCGGTTCTGCCTCGTGTGGTGGCGCGGGGGGGGGGGGGGGGGGGGGGGGGGGGGGGGGGGGCGG
>NZ_JACSQS010000018.1:81709-87356 GCF_014836545.1 Stenotrophomonas lacuserhaii | reverse complement strand
CCCGCCCCCCCCCCCCCCCCCCCCCCCCCCCCCCCCCCCCCGCCAGACAGATGGCCGCTGCGGTGGGGGGAAGGAAGAGCAGAAGCAGAAGCACGGGCCGTCCAGCGTGGCAGGGGTCCTGCCGCCGGGCACGTGGTCTGTGCAGGCGAGGGCGGGACAGGTTGCCCGGGACCGTTAGAGCCGCAGGGATGCGGCGACGAGCCTACAGGGACGTATTTACGGCGTGTCCCGGGCAGCCTGTCCCGCCCTCGCCCGCCCCCGTCAGAGAGGCGCTGCGCTTCCATCTGAATGGGCATCTGCCCGCGCCTGAAACAAGGTTTTCGCGAAACGGCCAGATCGCGGTATGATGATGGACTTCTTTTTCCAAATCCGGCGCCGACTGGCCCCCTTTCGCATGTCCATCGAAAATCTTCGCAACATCGCCATCGTCGCGCACGTCGACCATGGTAAGACCACCCTGGTCGATCAGCTGCTGAAGCAGTCCGGCACCCTGTCCGAGCGCACCGTCCTCGCCGAGCGCGTGATGGACAGCAACGATCAGGAAAAGGAACGCGGCATCACCATCCTGGCCAAGAACACGGCCATCACCTGGGAAGACAAGAAGACCGGTATCAAGAACCGGATCAACATCGTCGATACCCCCGGACACGCCGACTTCGGCGGCGAAGTGGAGCGCGTGCTGTCGATGGTCGACACCGTGCTGATCCTCGTCGACGCGATGGACGGCCCGATGCCGCAGACCCGCTTCGTCACCCAGAAAGCCTTCGCGATGGGCTTCAAGCCGATCGTGGTGGTCAACAAGGTCGACCGTCCGGGCTCGCGTCCGGACTGGGTGATCGACCAGGTCTTCGACCTGTTCGACAAGCTCGGCGCCACCAATGAGCAGCTCGATTTCCCGATCGTCTACGCCTCGGCCCTGAACGGCTATGCCGGCCTGGAAGACAGCGTGCGCGACGGCGACATGACCCCGCTGTACGAAGCCATCATGCAGCACGCGCCGAAGCCGGAAGTGGATCCGGACGGCCCGTTCCAGATGCGCATCAGCCAGCTGGACTACAACAACTTCGTGGGCGTGATCGGCATCGGCCGCATCCAGCGCGGCACCCTGAAGAAGAACATGCAGGTCGCGGTGATCGACCGTGAAGGCAAGAAGCGCAACGGCAAGGTCGCCCAGGTGCTGGGCTTCCTGGGCCTGGAGCGCATCGAGCAGGACACCGCCGAAGCCGGCGACATCGTCGCCATCTCCGGCATCGCCGAGCTGACCATCTCCGACACCCTGTGCCATCCGGATACCCCGGAAGCGCTGCCGGCGCTGACCGTCGATGAACCGACGATCTCGATGACCTTCCAGGTCAACAATTCGCCGTTCGCCGGCAACAAGGACCTGTCCGGTGGCAAGTTCCTGACCAGCCGCCAGATCAAGGACCGCCTGGACCGCGAGCAGGTCCACAACGTGGCCCTGAAGGTGGAACAGCTGGAAGACGCCGACAAGTTCCTGGTCTCCGGCCGTGGCGAGCTGCACCTGTCGGTGCTGATCGAGAACATGCGTCGTGAAGGCTACGAGCTGGCCGTGTCGCGCCCGGAAGTCATCATCAAGCAGATCGACGGCCAGGCCATGGAGCCGATCGAGCAGCTGGTGGTGGACATCGAAGAACAGCACCAGGGCGGCGTCATGGAAAAGCTGGGTACCCGCAAGGGCCAGCTGAAGAACATGGAACCGGACGGCAAGGGCCGTGTTCGCCTGGAGTACCAGATCCCGGCCCGTGGCCTGATCGGCTTCCAGAACGAGTTCAAGACCCTGACCCAGGGTTCGGGCCTGCTGTTCCACGTGTTCGACCACTACGGTCCGAAGGAACAGGGTTCGATCGCCAAGCGCCAGAACGGCGTCATGATCGCCAACGCACCGGGTGCCACCCCGGCGTATTCCCTGGGGCCGCTGCAGGAACGCGGCAAGCTGTTCGCTGCTGAGGGCGACAACGTGTATGAAGGTCAGTTGATCGGCATCCACTCCAAGGACAACGACCTCACCGTCAACGCGATCAAGACCAAGCCGCTGACCAACATGCGCGCTTCGGGCAAGGACGATGCGATCCAGCTGACCCCGGCGATCAAGTACTCGCTGGAGCAGGCCCTGGACTTCATCGAAGACGACGAGCTGGTCGAGATCACGCCGAAGGAAATCCGCCTGCGCAAGAAGGGGCTGACCGAAAGCGATCGCAAGAAGGCCTCGCGCGGCGGCTGAGCCGACCCGTGAGCCAGACCGCTTACAACCCGGATCCGAAACGGCATCCGGGGCTGCATGTCATCGCCTTGCTCGAAACGGGCAAGGCGGTGCTTGCACTGCTGGCGGCGACCGGGCTGGAACTGCTCGGTCCGCAGCCACTACGCGATGGAATCAGTGCCCTGATCCGGCGTTTCAGCCTGGACCCGGATCACGGCGCCCTGCCCTCGCTGCTCAACATGATCAGTCCCGATGCCGTGCACCTGGCGGCGGCGGCGATGCTCGCCTACGCGGTGCTGCACCTGGTGGAAGCCTGGGGCCTGTGGCGCGCCAAGGCCTGGGCGTCGTGGCTGGGCTGCGTGTCAGCCGGCATCTACCTGCCCTTCGATGTGTACGCCATTGCCCGCCATCCCGGCTGGGCCTCCTGGACCGTGCTGGTGATCAACCTGCTGGTGGTCTACGTGCTCGCACGCGACATCCTCAAGCGCAAACCCTGACGACCCCGCGATACACTGGGCCGGTGACCAGGCCGCCCCTCATGCGCATCGTCCCGAAGCTGCCCCCCTGTTTCCGCCTGTCCACCGTGCTCGCCGCGGTGCTGTTGGCGTGCCCGGGCGGCCTGTCGGCGGCGCCACCACGAGCGCCCACGGCGCATCCCGCTGCGGCAGCCGCGGCGCCTTTCGCCTATGCCGAAGCCGAAGTCGCCGACCTGCAGGCACGCATGCTGGCCGGGGAACTGACCAGCCGCACCCTCACCCGTGCCTATCTGGAGCGGATCGCCGCGCTGGACCGTGCGGGGCCGCGCCTGCGCGCGGTCATCGAGCTCAACCCGGATGCGCTGAAGGACGCCGCCCAACGCGACCAGGAGCGCCGCAGCGGCCGCCTGCGCGGCCCCCTGCATGGTATCCCGGTGCTGGTCAAGGACAACATCAACGCCGCGCCCATGAGCACCACGGCCGGTTCGCTGGCATTGGCCGGTTTCCGGCCGGACGATGCCTTCCTGGTGCGGCGCCTGCGCGAAGCCGGCGCGGTGATCCTCGGCAAAGCCAACCTGAGTGAATGGGCCAACTATCGCGGCGAGGAATCCACCTCTGGCTGGAGCGCGCGCGGCGGCCAGACCGGCAACCCGTATCGACCCGGCTACAGCCCTTGCGGCTCCAGCAGTGGCAGCGCGGTGGCGGTGTCCGCGAACCTGGCCGCGGTCTCGATCGGGACCGAAACCGATGGCAGCATCGTCTGCCCGGCCGCCGTCAACGGAGTGGTTGGCCTGAAGCCCACCGTGGGCCTGGTCAGCCGGGATGGCATCATCCCGATCTCCTTCAGCCAGGATACGCCCGGCCCGATCACCCGCACGGTGGCCGACGCCGCCGCAGTGCTGACTGCCATCGCCGGACGCGATGACGCCGATCCGGCCACGGCGACGATGCCGGGCCGAGCGGTATACGACTACACCGCGCGGCTGAATCCCGATGGCCTGCGCGGCGCGCGGATCGGCGTGCTGGACGGCCCACTGACCCAGCGCCCCGGCATCGACACGCTGATGCAGCACGCCCTGGACGAACTGCGCCGGGCCGGTGCAACCGTGGTGAGGGTGCCGGCGCTGGACGAAAGCCAGTGGGCCGACGCCGAGCAGACCGTGCTGCGTTTTGAGTTCAAGGCCGGCCTGGAACGCTATCTGCGGCGCTGGAAGGCGCCGCTGCGCACACTGCCGCAGGTCATCGCCTTCAATACCGAACACGCCGCCCAGGAACTGCCGCTGTTCGGCCAGGAACTGCTGGAAGCGTCAGCGCAGGCCGGCACGCTGGGCGATGCAGGCTATATCCAGGCGCGCAGCCAAGCGCGCCGGATGGCCGGTGAGCAGGGCATCGATGCCTTGCTGCGCGCACACCAGCTGGACGCGCTGGTAGCGCCGACCACCGGTATCGCATGGCCGATCACCCGCAGCGGCGGCGATGCCTTCCCCGGCGGCAGTTACAGTGCCGCCGCCGTTGCCGGCTACCCCAGCCTGAGCGTACCGATGGGCCATGTGGATGGCCTGCCGGTGGGGCTGTTGTTCATGGGCACCGCCTGGACCGAACCGCGCCTGATCGAGCTGGGCTACGCCTACGAACAGCGGACCATGGCGCGCCGCCCGCCGCCGTTATGACCGCTGCCGGCCGGCTGGATCGTTGACATTCCGCCGCGCATGGCGCGGCTAACCCACTGCGGGCTCGCCATCTTCCGCACCGGGAGAACGGACATCCGCTTCGGGCGCCGCCGCCACGCGGTGACGCGGCATGTCGGCCCCCTCTTCCATCTGCGCGCGCAGCCGCGGCAGCGCCTGCGGATGCTCACGCGCCAGGAAATCCAGCATGCGTTCACGGACCAGGCAGCGCAGGTCGAAGGCGTCGCCGGAGTTGCGCGCGCTGACCAGCAGGCGTACCTGCAGGGTGTGTTCGGTGGTCTCGGTGACCTGGGTGACGCAGACCCGTCCATCCCATAGCGGGGCGTCCTTGCAGATGCGCTCAAGCTCTGCCCGTATCGCGGGAATCGGCGCGCGGTAGTCCAACCACAGGAAGGCGGTTCCCAGCAGATCGGCGCTGCGCCGGGTCCAGTTCTGGAACGGGTTTTCGATGAACCAGGTCAGCGGCACCACCATCCGTCGTTCGTCCCAGATGCGGACCACGACGTAACTGCTGCCGATCTCCTCGATGCGGCCCCACTCCCCTTCCACGATCACCACGTCATCCAGCCGGATCGGCTGGGTCACCGCGATCTGCATGCCGGCGATCAGGTTGCCGAACACCGGCTTGGCGGCAATACCGGCGACCAGGCCGATCAGGCCCGCCGAAGCCAGCAGCGCCGAGCCGATCTTGGCCACCATCTCGAACTGCAACAGCACCAGCGAGGCGCCGAGGATGATGATGCCGCCCATCAGCACGCGGCTGAGGACGCGGGTCTGGGTCTGGATGCGACGGGCTTCGAGGTTGTCGGCAACTTCGATGGGATGGTTGCGCAGGATGGCTTTTTCACCTGCAGCGACCGCGCGTACCAGCAGCCAGATGAAGCAGGCGGTCAAACCGATGTGGGCGACGCGCTGTGCCTGTTCCAGCCAGCCACCGCGCAGGGGCGTGGCCTCCAGCGCCGGAACCATCAGGAACAGCGGGAAGGCCAGCGCCAGCGGCGGACCCAGCATCCGGCCTATACGTGCGCGCCGCCGGTCCCTGCCCGCCAAGCGGCGATACAGCGCCAGGATGACCCACGCCCCCAGCGCACCGACCGCCAGTGCAATGCCAAGCGGTACCACGTAAGCCTGCACCTGTTGCCACTGCATCACCCTTGCACCTCCACGACCACGCGAAAGGATCAGCGTGTCGCAAAGGCCATGATCGCGGTGTCAGCCGTTCGTAAACAGGGGGTCAGAGTCAGGGGTCAGAGTCGCGACTC
>NZ_JACSQS010000018.1:44344-81699 GCF_014836545.1 Stenotrophomonas lacuserhaii | reverse complement strand
CCCCCCCCCCCCCCCCCCCCCCCCCCCCCCCCCCCCTGACTCTGACCCCAGTCAGCCTGCCTGCTTGCGCACGATCGCCATCGCGATTTCCAGCGACTGCTCGTAGTTCAGTCGCGGATCCACGCTGGATCGATACGCTCGTTCCAGGTCGCGCTCGGTGAGCTCGCGTGCGCCGCCGGTGCACTCGGTGACATCCTCACCGGTCATCTCCAGGTGCACGCCACCCAGTCGCGTGCCCGCTGCGGCATGCAGGTCGAAGGACAGCTCCACCTCACCGCGGATGTTGTCGAAGCGACGCGTCTTGTAGCCGTTGCCGGTGCTTTCGGTGTTGCCATGCATCGCATCGCAGACCCACAGCACGCGACGCCCGTCGCGCTTCACCGCATCCAGCAGCGGTGGAAGCTTATCGGCGATCTGCGCCGCGCCCATGCGGTGGATGAAGCTCAGGCGGCCCGGCTCGTCGTCCGGGTTCAGCACGTCGATCAGGCGCAGCAACTGGTCCGGCTGCACCGACGGCCCGACCTTGATCGCGATCGGGTTGCGCACGCCACGCAGGTATTCCACGTGGGCGCCATCCAGCGCCGCTGTGCGCATGCCGATCCACGGGTAGTGCGTGCTCAGGTTCAGCCAGCCCTGCTGGCGCGGCACCTGGCGGGTCAGGCCCTGCTCGTAGGGCAGCAGCAGCGCTTCATGCGAGGTGTAGAAGTCGACGCGCTTGAGGTTGTGCACGCGCGAGCCGGAAATGGTTTCCATGAAGCCGATCGAGTCTTCGATCGAGGTCACCATCTTCTGGTACTCCACGGCCAACGGCGAATGCCGCACCCACTCCAGGTTCCAGTATTCCGGATGGTGCAGGTCGGCGAAGCCGCCGTCGATGAGCGCGCGCACGAAGTTCATCGTCATCGCCGAATGGGCATGCGCCTGCAGCATCCGCTTCGGATCAGGCAGGCGTGCCGCTTCGGTGAAGGCTGGCGCGTTGATCACATCGCCGCGGTAGCTCGGCAAGGTCACCCCGTCGCGCGTTTCGGTATCGGCAGAACGCGGCTTGGCGTACTGGCCGGCGAAGCGCCCGACCCGGATCACCGGCTTGCGCAGGCCGTGCACCAGCACCAGGCTCATCTGCAGCAGCACCTTCAGCCGGTTGGAGATCATGCCCGACTCGCAGTCGCTGAAGTTCTCCGCGCAGTCACCGCCCTGCAGCAGGAAACGGCGCCCTTCCTGGGCGTCGGCCAGCTGCTGCTTCAGTGCGACGATCTCCCACGAGGTCACCAGCGGCGGCAGCCGCTTCAGCTCATGCAGTGCGGCATCCAGCGCCACCGGATCCGGGTAGGTGGGCATCTGCAGCGCGGTCTTGCCGCGCCAGCTGTCCGGTGACCAGTCGACGGTGGGCAGGGAATCAACGGACGACATGGCGAACTCCAGAACGTTCAGGGTAGCGCCGAGCCATGCTCGGCGGAACAACTACAGCAGACACGATCAGCGCGTGCGGCGAAACGATACCAGCAACGCCCAGGCCGCCAGCAGAGCGAACCACGCCAGCGACCACATCGGCATCGTCAGGCCCAGGAAGGTCCAGTCGATGTTGCCGCAGTTGCCGGTGCCGGTAAGCACCGTGCGGAACACTTCGAAGGGCCCCATGGTTTCGCTGAGGAAGGCCAGCGGCGGGCCGCAGGTGGCGCCGAACTCCGGCGGGATCATCTGCACGTACACGTGGCGTGCCGCGATGCCGATCCCCACGCCGGCCGCAATGAAGGCCAGTACCCCATAGGTGACCCGGCCGGGGCGGTTGGACGGCCCGTGCAACGCACCGATCAGGAACAGCAGGCCCAGCGCGGCGAAGGCGATGCGCTGGAAAATGCACAACGGGCACGGCTCCAGTCCCATCTGCAACTGCAGGAAGATGGCGTAGCCGAGCAGACCCGCACAGATCAGGAAACCCAGCAGGAACTGGGCGCGGAACGGCCAACGGAACGGATTCATAGGGCGACTCTAGCCAGGCAGGTGCCAAGGGTAACCGACCGGCGCCGCCGTTCGAACCGCCGCGCGCTGCGCCGGTCGGAATATCGCCGCCTGCCAACGCAAAAGCCCGGCGCGAGGCCGGGCTTCTGACGGTGAATCAGGAAAACGGTCCGATTACTCGGCCACTTCCTCGGCAACGGCAGCCGGACGGTCGACCAGCTCGACGTAGGCCATCGGCGCATTGTCGCCGGCGCGGAAACCGCACTTCAGCAGACGCAGGTAGCCACCCGGACGCGACGCGTAACGCGGGCCGAGGATGGTGAACAGGTTGCCGACGGCTTCGTTGTCACGCAGGCGGGCGAAGGCCAGACGACGGTTGGCGACGGAGTCGACCTTGGCCAGGGTGATCAGCGGCTCGGCGACGCGGCGCAGTTCCTTGGCCTTCGGCAGGGTGGTCTTGATCAGCTCGTGCTTGAACAGCGAGGCAGCCATGTTCTTGAACATCGCTTCGCGGTGGGCGCTGGTGCGGCTGAACTTACGGCCGGATTTCTGGTGACGCATGGTGGTGATTCCTTTGCAAGATTGAGGCTTTGGGGATCGTTGTCGCCGTCATGGCGCTGAATTCGGACTGCGGATGGTCCTGGCCGCCCGTCCTGGTCGGCCTGTCCGCGGACGTTTCGTCCGTCGGTTTGTGCGAAGGCCCCACCGTCGCCGGTGGAGCCTTTCGCGGTACTGCAGAAGCAGGTATCAGCCCAGCATGCCGTGGCTGGCGACACCGGCCGGCGGCCAGTTCTCCAGCTTCATGCCGAGTGACAGGCCACGCTGGGCCAGCACTTCCTTGATTTCGGTGAGCGACTTCTTGCCCAGGTTCGGGGTCTTCAGCAGCTCCACTTCGGTCTTCTGGATCAGATCGCCGATGTAATAGATGCTTTCCGCCTTCAGGCAGTTGGCCGAACGCACGGTCAGCTCCAGGTCGTCGATCGGGCGCAGCAGCACCGGATCCACGCCGTTGTTGGCCGGCTTGGCTGCACCGCGGTCGCGGTGGGTGAAGTCACCGAACACCGACAGCTGGTCGCTGAGGATGTCGGCGGCGGTGCGCACGGCTTCTTCGGCGTCGATGGTGCCGTTGGTCTCGATATCGATGACCAGCTTGTCCAGGTCGGTACGCTGTTCGACACGTGCCGCTTCCACGGCATAGGCGACACGGCGGACCGGCGAGAACGAGGCATCCAGGACCAGGCGGCCGATGGCACGGGTTTCTTCGTCCGGACGACGACGCGCGGCAGCCGGCTGGTAGCCGAAACCACGTTCGATCTTCAGACGCATGTTGACTGCCGTATCCTTGGTCAGGTTGCAGATCACGTGGTCGCCGTTGAGGACCTCCACGTTGTGATCGACCTTGATGTCGGCAGCGGTAACCACGCCCGGACCCTGCTTGGACAGGGACAGGGTGGCGCTGTCGCCGGTATGCATACGGATGGCCACGTCCTTCAGGTTGAGCAGGACTTCAAGCACGTCCTCCTGCAGACCTTCGACCGTGGTGTACTCATGCAACACGCCGTCGATTTCGACTTCCGTGATCGCGAAGCCCGGGATGGACGACAGCAGGACGCGACGCAGGGCATTGCCCAGCGTGTGCCCATAACCACGCTCCAAGGGTTCGATAACGACCTTGGCGCGTGTGTCGGTAAGGCGTTCGATCTGCGGGCCACGAGGACGCAGAACCTGGTTGGCGGTAACCGTCATGTTGCGGGTTCTCCTAGTGAACCCCCGGCCGTCGCCGGGGGCTCTCCAATGTGAATTACTTCGAATACAGCTCGACGATCAGCGCTTCATTGATGTCTGCAGGCAGGTCCGAACGATCCGGAACCGCCTTGAAGACGCCGGCGAACTTGCCGGAATCCACTTCAATCCACGACGGACGCATGTCGTGCGTGGCCGAAACGGTCAGGGCTTCCTGAACGCGCAGCTGCTTGGCAGCCTTTTCGGACAGTGCAACCGCGTCGCCGGCCTTGATCTGGTACGAAGCCAGGTTGACCGACTTGCCGTTGACGGTGACGCCGCGGTGCGAGACCAGCTGACGCGCAGCCGGACGGGTCACAGCGAAGCCCATGCGATAGACGACGTTGTCCAGACGGGTTTCCAGCAGCTGCAGCAGGTTCTCGCCGGTGTTGCCCTTCTTGGTCGAGGCCTTCTTGTAGTAGTTGCGGAACTGACGCTCCAGCAGGCCGTAGATACGCTTGACCTTCTGCTTTTCACGCAGCTGGGTGGCGTAGTCGGACAGCTTGCCCTTGCGGGCAGTGGCGCCGTGCTGGCCGGGCTTCTGCTCCAGCTTGCACTTGGAGTCCAGCGCACGCGCCGGGCTCTTGAGGGAAAGGTCGGCGCCTTCGCGGCGGGCGAGCTTACAGGTAGGACCGATATAACGAGCCATTTCTTATCGCTCCCTTAGACGCGACGCTTCTTCGGCGGACGGCACCCGTTGTGCGGGATTGGCGTCACGTCGATGATGTTGGTGATCTTGTAACCGACGTTGTTCAGCGAACGAACGGCGGACTCGCGACCCGGACCCGGGCCCTTGATGCGGACTTCCAGCGACTTCACGCCGTAGTCGAGCGCAGCACGGCCGGCCTTTTCGGCGGCAACCTGGGCAGCGAACGGGGTCGACTTGCGCGAACCGCGGAAGCCGGCGCCACCGGAGGTCGCCCACGACAGGGCATTACCCTGGCGGTCGGTGATGGTCACGATGGTGTTGTTGAAAGAAGCGTGGACGTGGGCAACGCCATCAGTGATGACGCGCTTGATCTTCTTCTTGGTCTTAGCAGCGGGCTTAGCCATTTATGTGTCCCTTACTTCCTGATCGCCTTGCGCGGACCCTTGCGGGTGCGGGCGTTGGTACGGGTACGCTGGCCACGCAGCGGGAGACCGCGACGATGACGCAGACCGCGGTAGCAGCCCAGGTCCATCAGGCGCTTGATCGCGATGCCGATTTCACGGCGCAGATCACCTTCAACGATGTACTTGCCGACTTCCGAACGCAGACGCTCGATTTCCGGCTCCGACAGATCGCGGATCTTGGTGGTCGAAGCAACGCCTGCGACTTCGCAGACCTTCTTCGAACGGGTACGGCCGATGCCGTAAATGCTTTGCAACCCGACCCAGACATGCTTCTGGGCTGGCAGGTTGACGCCTGCAATACGCGCCATGACGCGGTTCTCCAGCTGAGTGATGGCCGACAGCGCACCATGAAGGCGCGCAAATCCGGCAGGATGGATCAAAAATGTTAACCAACAAACGAACAGGTTCCGGTTTACTGGAAAGTCCGTGAAACCACGAAGGCTTCATGAACCTTGGCCCGGGGAGTGTGCCCAGGCTCCGGCGCCGGATCAGGTTGGTCGCGACGGCAATCCCGGGGGATTGCTGCCGTGGCCGCCCGCGCTACTCCTGCGCAGGACCACCAGATCTCACCCCCACCCGGAACCGCTGCGGGGGCCGCCCTTCTTTGGATAGCCGGGTCCGCGAAGCGGAGGACCATCACATCAGGAAGACGATAGTGTAACAGGGAGATCAGCCGCGCGCAAAACCGCCGCGGTTGCCGCCCTTCAGGTTTGCCTTCTTCAGCAGGCTCTCGTACTGGTGCGACATCAGGTGCGCCTGCACCTGGGCGATGAAGTCCATCACCACCACCACCACGATAAGCAGCGAGGTGCCGCCGAAGTAGAACGAAGCATTCAGCTGCGTGCGCATCAGTTCCGGCAGCAGGCAGACGATCACCAGGTAGGCCGAACCGGCTGCGGTCAGGCGGGTCAGCACGCCGTCGATGTAATCAGCGGTGGCCTTGCCCGGACGGATGCCCGGGATCAGCGCGCCCGACTTCTTCAGGTTATCGGCGGTTTCCTGCGAGTTGAACACCAGCGCGGTATAGAAGAACGCGAAACCGGTGATCAGGCCAGCGAACACGATCATGTGCAGCGGCTCGCCCGGGCCCAGGGCATTGGCGATCTTCTGCAGCCACTGGCCGGTGGTGCTCTGGTTGGCGGCCTGGCCGGACCACATCGCCAGCGTCGCCGGGAAGGCCAGCAGGCTGGAGGCGAAGATCGCGGGGATCACGCCGGCCATGTTGAGCTTCAGCGGCAGGAACGAGGTCTGGTTCATGTACGCGTTGCGGCCACCCTGGCGACGTGCGTAGTTCACCGTGATGCGGCGCTGGCCGCGTTCGACGAACACCACGAAGAAGGTGAAGGCCAGCACCACCAGCGCGATCAGCAGCAGCTGGATGAACTGGATGTTGCCGTCACGGTAGGCGTCGAAGGTGTGGATGATCGCGCCCGGCAGACCGGCGACGATGCCGGCGAAGATGATCAGCGACACACCGTTGCCGATACCGCGCTCGGTGACCTGCTCGCCGACCCACATCAGGAAGATCGTACCGGCGGTCAGCGCGATGATGGCCGTGAGCACGAAGCCCATGCCCGGCGCATACACCACGGCCGCGCCACCGGGCGAGACCTGGTTCTGCAGAGCCAGGGCGATGCTGCCGCCCTGCACCACCGCCAGCAACACGGCGCCGATGCGGGAATACTGGGTGATCTTGCGGCGTCCGGATTCACCTTCCTTCTGCAGCGCCTTCAGCGCCGGGAAGATGTGGACCGCCAGCTGCATCACGATCGATGCCGAAATGTACGGCATGACGTTCAGCGCGAAGATCGAAAAACGGTGCAGGGCGCCGCCCGAGAACATGTTGAACATGTCCACGATGCCGCCGCCCTGCTGTTCCATCATGGCAAGCATGGCATCGGGGTTGACGCCCGGGACCGGCACATAACAGCCGATCCGATAGACGATCAAAGCCCCGACCACGAACAGCAGACGTTGGCGAAGTTCAGTGAACTTGCCCATTCCACCCGCGAGGTTACCGATGCCAGCTTGCGCCATGATGCTATTACTCCGTTACGCTGCCGCCGGCAGCTTCGATCGCAGCCTTGGCACCAGCCGTGGCAACGATGCCCTTCAGGGTGTACGCCTTGGTCAGTTCGCCCTTGACGACGATCTTGGCCCGCTTGGCAATGCTCGGGACCAGCTTGGCTTCACGCAGGATGGCGAAGGTGATTTCGCCGGCCGGCAGCTTGTCCAGCTGGTACAGCAGCACTTCAGCGGTGTCCTTGGCGATCGGCGAATTGAAGCCGATCTTCGGCAGACGACGCTGCATGGGGGTCTGGCCGCCTTCGAAGCCGGCCTTGATCTTGCCGCCACCCTTGCGGGCGAACGAACCCTTGTGGCCGCGGCCGCAGGTCTTGCCCAGGCCGGAGCCGATGCCACGACCGACGCGGGTGCGTGCGGTACGGGCGCCCGGTGCCGGGCTCAGGTCATTCAGATGCATGGTCATTGGATTATTCCTCAACCTTGACGAGGTAGTGAACCTTGTTGATCAGGCCGCGAACCTGCGGGCTGTCCTTCAGTTCACGCACATCGTTGAGCTTGCTCAGGCCCAGGGCGCGGACCGACAGGCGGTGCAGCGACTGGGAACCACGAAGGCCGCGCACCAGGCGCACCTTGACGGTCTTGCCGGTTTCATTAGCCATGGTTCAGATCCTCTACCTTCTTGCCGCGCTTGGCCGCGATGCGGGCCGGCGACTGCGTGGCAGCCAGGCCCTTCACGGTGGCACGCACCAGGTTGATCGGGTTGCGCGAACCGGTGGCCTTGGCCAGCACGTTCTTCACGCCGACTGCTTCCAGGACGGCACGCATGGCGCCGCCGGCGATCACGCCGGTACCTTCCGAGGCCGGCTGCATGAACACACGGGCTGCGCCGTGACCGTCCTTGACCGTGTGCCACAGGGTGCCGTTGTTCAGATCGACGGTGACCTGGTTCTTGCGAGCCTGTTCCATCGACTTCTGGATGGCGACCGGCACTTCGCGCGCCTTGCCATAACCGAAACCGACCTTGCCTTCGCCATCGCCGACCACGGTCAGTGCGGTGAAGGTGAACTGGCGACCGCCCTTGACGGTCTTGCTGACGCGGTTGACCGCGACCAGCTTCTCGATCATGCCGTCGTCGACTTTCTCTTCGCGGTTACGGTCGCGATCGCGACCCCGCTGCTGACGTTCTTCTGCCATTTCTATTCCTTGGTTGATTGGGTATGTACGGCTCAGGGCCGCTTATGGTTGTGAAGTGGTGCGTTGTTCCGTCATGTCGTTGCAGAAGAACGACAGCGTCCGGCCACCCTCTGGCCGGCGAGCAGGCGGAAAGGAGCCCGGAGGCTCCTTTCCTTATCCCTTAGAACTGCAGGCCGGCTTCGCGGGCAGCGTCAGCCAGGGCCTTGATGCGGCCGTGGTAACGGTAACCCGAACGATCGAAGGCAACCTTCTCGATGCCAGCGGCCTTGGCGCGCTCGGCAACGATGCGACCCACCTTGGCGGCGGCTTCGGCGTTCTTGCCGCT
Organism: Stenotrophomonas lacuserhaii; assembly: GCF_014836545.1. Lineage (GTDB taxonomy): Bacteria > Pseudomonadota > Gammaproteobacteria > Xanthomonadales > Xanthomonadaceae > Stenotrophomonas > Stenotrophomonas lacuserhaii. The sequence goes on along the minus strand of NZ_JACSQS010000018.1, from coordinate 73,301 downwards.
CTTCAGGCCATCCTTGACGTCGGCCTGGGTGGTGTTGGCGGCAGCCAGCACCTTCGAGCCGTCGGCAGTGAAGACCTGCGCGTACAGGTGCTGACCGGTGCGCAGCACCGACAGACGGGCGACGCCGAGCACACGGATGTGGGCGCGGGTCGACTTGGCACGACGCAGACGGGCGATGTTCTTGTTCATGATTATTTGTCCTGGAAAGCTGAAGGTCAGGCTTCTCCCCGAGGAGTCCGCACACGGAGGTGCGGGCTCTTGCGAGGGACTCGCGCTTACGCCTTCTTGGCTTCCTTGCGAATGATGACTTCGTCGGAGTACTTCACGCCCTTGCCCTTGTACGGTTCCGGCTTGCGGAACGCACGGATCTTGGCGGCGACTTCACCGACGACCTGCTTGTCCGCGCCCTGGACCAGGATCTCGGTCTGGGTCGGGGTGGTGATGGTGATGCCTTCCGGCGCCACGTACAGCACCGGGTGCGAGAAACCGAGCGCCAGGCTCAGGTCCTTGCCCTGCATCGACGCACGGTAACCGACGCCGACCAGCTCCAGCTTGCGCTCGAAGCCTTCGGTGACGCCCTTGACCATGTTGGCCAGGATCGCGCGGACGGTACCGGTCAGCGGCACGAGGGCTGCGTCTTCGGTGCTCAGGGTGGCAACGCCGTTCTCGACATTGATTGCGATACCAGCCGGCTTGGCCAGCGACAGGGTGCCCTTCGGGCCCTTGGCGGTGACGTTGTCGTTCTGGACGTTCAGTTCGACCTTACCCAGGTCGATCGGCTTCTTGGCTACACGGGACATGTCTTACTCCTTTCGCCTTAGGCCACGAAGCACAGGACTTCGCCGCCGACGCCCAACTGGCGCGCCTGCGCATCAGTCATGATGCCCTTGGAGGTGGAAATGATGGAGATGCCCAGGCCGTTCATGACCTTCGGCAGTTCGCTCTTGCCACGGTACTGGCGCAGGCCCGAACGCGAGAAGCGCTTCAGGGTCGCGATGACCGGCTTGCCTTCGAAATACTTCAGCACGATTTCCAGCTCGGACTTGTTGTTCTCGAGCGCGGTAACGCGCAGGTCGGTGATGTAACCCTCGTCCTTCAGGACCTGGGCGATCGCAACCTTGATCTTGGACGACGGGGCTTTCACCGTCTGCTTGCCAACCGCTGCCGCATTCTTGATGCGGACCAGCAGGTCGGCGATGGGATCAGTCATGCTCATTATGAGTACCTTTGAGTGCACCGATATCCGCTTTCGCGAATTCTGTTTTTTGTTCCTGGAATGGGCCAGAACCCTGTTACTCCCCCACGACAGGCGCAGAGCGAGACGCGGGAGTATACGCCAAAAGAGCCCGACTTGCGTCGGGCTCCCTGGTTTTTTCTGGAGGGCAGCTGAACTTGCCTCCCCTGGATCCGCCCTGCCCTGTTCAGGCAAGGCGGTCAGCTGTTACCAGCTGGCCTTGCGCAGGCCCGGGACGTCACCACGCATGGTGGCTTCGCGGAGCTTGTTGCGGCCCAGGCCGAACTTGCTGTACACGCCACGCGGGCGGCCAGACAGTTCGCAACGGTTGCGGTGGCGGCTCGGCGACGAATCGCGCGGCAGCTTCGACAACTTGGTGGAGGCTTCGATCTTCTCTTCGTAAGACGCGTCCGGGGAGGACACGATCTTCTTCAGGGCAGCGCGCTTGTCAGCGAACTTCTCAGCCAGCTTCTTCCGCTTGATGTCGCGGTTGACCATGGAGGTCTTTGCCATTTCGGTTATTCCTCGACGTATCAGTTACGGAACGGGAACTTGAACGCTGCCAGCAGCGCCTTCGCTTCCGCATCGGTCTTCGCCGTGGTGGTGATGGCGATATCCATGCCGCGGATCGCGTCGACAGCGTCGAAGTCGATTTCCGGGAAGATGATCTGTTCCTTCACACCCATGTTGAAGTTGCCGCGACCGTCAAAGGAACGACCGGAAACACCACGGAAGTCGCGCACGCGCGGCAGCGAGATGTTGATCAGGCGGTCCATGAACTCGTACATCTTTTCACGGCGCAGCGTGGTCTTGCAGCCGATCGGCCAACCATCGCGGATCTTGAACGACGCAACCGACACACGCGACTTGGTGACAACCGGCTTCTGGCCGGAAATCTTGGTCATGTCGCCGACGGCGTTTTCCAGGATCTTCTTGTTGGTCGCTGCTTCACCGACACCCATGTTCAGGGTGACTTTGACCAGCTTCGGCACTTCCATCGGATTCTTGTAGCCGAACTGCTTCATCAGCGCCGGGACTACTTCTTCCTTGTAAAACTTTTCGAGACGGGTATTCATCAGCGCATCCTCAGGCGTCGAGCGCCTCACCGCTGGAGCGGAACACACGCAGTTTGCGTCCATCCTCCAGCACCTTGAAGCCAACGCGCTCGCCCTTGCCCGTTGCCGGGTTGACGACGCTTACGTTGGAGATATGGATCGACGCTTCACGCTCGACCACGCCGCCGGCAACGCCTGCCTGCGGATTCGGCTTGGTGTGGCGCTTGACGATGTTCACGTTGGCGACGACCACACGGTCGCCGTCGACGCGGACGATTTCGCCCTGCTTGCCCTTGTCCTTGCCAGCGGTGACGACAACCTGGTCGCCCTTCTTGATACGGTTAGCCATGATTATCTCCTGTCGCTCACAGCACTTCGGGAGCGAGCGAGACGATCTTCATGAACTTCTCGGAACGAAGTTCACGCGTCACCGGTCCGAAGATACGGGTGCCGATCGGCTCCTGCTTGTTGTTCAGCAGGACAGCTGCGTTGCCGTCGAAGCGGATCAGCGAACCGTCCGGACGACGAACACCCTTGCGGGTACGGACAACAACGGCGTCGTAGACTTCGCCCTTCTTGACCTTGCCGCGCGGAATCGCATCCTTCACGGTGACCTTGATGATGTCACCGATGTGGGCATAACGGCGCTTGGAACCGCCAAGCACCTTGATGCACATCAGTTCCTTGGCACCGGAGTTGTCCGCGGCGTCAAGGTAGCTCTGCATCTGGATCATGAGTCAGATCTCCTTATTCAGCCGCACGCGTGATGACTTCCACCACGCGCCAGTTCTTGGTCTTGGACATCGGAGCAATCTCGGTCACGCGGACGACATCGCCTTCGTTGCAGGCGTTGTCGGCATCGTGGGCGTGCAGCTTGGTCGAGCGCTTGATGTACTTGCCGTACAGCGGGTGCTTGACCTGGCGTTCCACCAGGATGGTGACCGTCTTGTCCATCTTGTTGCTGACGACACGGCCTTCGACCGTGCGCAGCGCTTTGTTTTCAGTATTGTCGCTCATAGCGGCCATCCTTACTTGGTGCTGCCGAGCAGGGTCTTGGTGCGAGCAATCTCGCGCCGGACCCGGCGGATATCGTGAGTCTTCGGCAGCTGGCCGGTGACCTGCTGCATACGGACAGAGAACTGTTCCTTACGCAGGTCGATCAGGTGGGCCTTCAGTTCGTCAGCCGACTTTTCACGGAGTTGTTTGAGGTCCATCAGCGCACCGTCCGGGTTACGAAAGTGGTGGTGACCGAAAGCTTGGCGGCGGCCAGGCGGAACGCCTCGCGTGCCACGTCTTCGGTTACACCCTCGATTTCATAGATCATGCGGCCGGGCTGGATCTGGGCCACCCAGTATTCCACGTTGCCCTTACCCGAACCCATTCGAACTTCGATGGGCTTCTTGGTGATGGGCTTGTCGGGGAACACACGGATCCACATCTTGCCACCGCGCTTGACGTAGCGGCTGATCGAGCGGCGGGCCGCTTCGATCTGACGCGCGGTCAGCTGACCGTGGGCGGTTGCCTTCAGGCCGTACTCGCCGAAGCTGACAGCGTTGGCGCTCCAGCTCAGGCCGTCGTTACGACCCTTATGTACCTTGCGGTATTTGGTTCGCTTGGGTTGCAACATTGTCGTTACCTCGCTTCACGAGCCGGGCGCTGACGGTCACCGCGGTCGCCGCGATCGTTACGATCGTTGCGCGGGGAATCGTCCTGCTTTTCCTGGCCAACCTGGGAGAAATCAAAGACCTCGCCCTTGTAGATCCAGACCTTGATGCCGATGATGCCGTAGGTCGTCTTGGCTTCAGCGAAGCCATAGTCGATGTCGGCACGCAGCGTGTGCAGCGGCACGCGGCCTTCGCGGTACCACTCCGAACGGGCGATTTCAGCACCGTTCAAGCGGCCACCGACGTTGACCTTGATGCCCAGGGCACCGAGGCGCATCGCGTTGCCGACCGAGCGCTTCATTGCACGGCGGAACATGATGCGACGCTCAAGCTGCTGCGCGATGGACTCGGCAACCAGCTGGGCGTCCAGCTCGGGCTTGCGCACTTCGGTGACGTTGATGTGCGCCGGGACGCCCATCATTTCGCTCACTTCCTTGCGCAGCTTCTCGATGTCCTCACCGCGCTTGCCGATCACCACGCCCGGACGGGCGGTGTGGATCGTCACGCGAGCGGTCTTTGCCGGACGCTCGATCAGGATCTTGCTGATGCCGGCCTGCGCAAGCTTCTTGCGCAGCATTTCCCGCACCTTCAGGTCGGCCGCCAGGTAACCAGCGAACTCGGCCTTGTTGGCGTACCACTTGGAGTTCCAATCCTTGGAAATACCGAGGCGGATACCAATCGGATGAACTTTATGACCCATGGTCTTTTCCTTTCCGCTTACTTGCCGGCGCCCACAACCACAGTGATGTGGCTGGTGCGCTTGAGGATGCGGGTACCGCGGCCTTTCGCCCGCGCCATGAAACGCTTCAGGGTCGGACCTTCATCTACCATGATGGTCTGGACCTTCAGCTCGTCGACGTCAGCGCCCTGGTTGTTCTCGGCATTTGCAATAGCCGACTCCACCACCTTCTTGATCAGGTGGGCAGCCTTCTTGTCCGAGAACTTCAGCAGGTTGACCGCACGCTCGGCAGGCAGGCCGCGCACCTGGTCAGCGACCAGGCGTGCTTTCTGCGCAGAGATGCGTGCGGAGCGCAAAATGGCTTTCGCTTCCATTGTCATCTCTCCTTACTTGCCGGACTTCTTGTCACCACCGTGACCCTTGAAGGTCCGGGTGATGGCAAATTCGCCGAGCTTGTGGCCGACCATGTTCTCGTTGATGAGAACCGGGATGTGGTTCTTGCCGTTATGCACGGCAATGGTGACGCCTACCATGTCAGGCAGGATCATCGAACGACGCGACCAGGTCTTGATCGGACGCTTGCTACCCGCAGCGGCAGCCACCTTAGCAACCAGGTGGTGATCGACAAACGGGCCTTTCTTGAGTGAACGTGCCATGGTCGATTAGCCCCTACGATCGCGGACGATGAACTGCTGAGTGCGCTTGTTGTGGCGCGTCTTGTAACCCTTGGTCGGGACACCCCACGGGGTGACCGGATGCGGATTACCCTGGCCGGCCTTCGCCTCACCACCGCCGTGCGGATGGTCAACCGGGTTCATGGCAGCACCACGAACGGTCGGGCGGACACCGCGCCAGCGCTTGGCGCCAGCCTTGCCCAGCTTTTCCAGGTTGTGCTCGTCGTTACCGACTTCACCGATGGTGGCGCGGCACTCGACCGGCACCTTGCGCATTTCACCCGAGCGCAGGCGCAGGGTGGCGTAGATGCCTTCACGAGCAACGAGCTGCACGGCGGCGCCGGCGGCACGAGCGATCTGTGCACCCTTGCCCGGCTTCAGTTCGATGCCGTGGATGGTGGTACCGACCGGGATGTTGCGCAGCGGCAGCGTGTTGCCTGCCTTGATCGGCGCATCGGAGCCCGCGATCACCTGGTCACCGGCCTTCAGGCCCTTCGGTGCGATGATGTAGCGACGCTCACCGTCGACGTAGCACAGCAGGGCGATATGGGCGGTGCGGTTCGGATCGTATTCAATCCGTTCCACGCGCGCCGGAATGCCTTCCTTGTTGCGCTTGAAATCGATGACGCGGTAATGCTGCTTGTGACCACCACCAACGTGACGCGTGGTGATGCGACCGTGGTGGTTACGACCACCGGACTTGCTCTGCGGCTCCAGCAACGCTGCGTGCGGTGCGCCCTTGTGCAGATCGGGCGTAACCACGCGCACGGCCGAACGGCGGCCGGGGGAAGTGGGCTTGAATTTCATCAATGGCATGGGATGGACCTCAGGCCTTGGCCGTTACATCGATGGACTGGCCATCGGCCAGGCGCACGTACGCCTTGCGCCAATCGCCACGGCGGCCAGCGCGGTTACGGAAGGACTTGTTCTTGCCCTTGACGTTCAGCACGTTGACGGCCTCGACCTTGACGTCGAACAGCTGCTCTACCGCGGCCTTTACATCGGCCTTGGTGGCTTCGTTCGAAATCTCGAAGACATACTGGTTGGAAAGTTCCTGCAGGCGCGCGGTCTTTTCAGAGACTCGCGGAGCGCGCAGCACGCTGAAGATTTTCTCGTTGCTGCTCATGCCAGCCACTCCTCGACCTTCTTGACCGCGTCAGCGGTAATGATGACCGTATCGGCACCGACCAGCGACACCGGGTCCAGGCCCTGCACGTCACGCACTTCCACGTAGGGAATGTTGCGGGCCGACAGGTACAGGTGCTCGGATGCATCTTCAGTGACGATCAGCGGGCGCTTGCCCACTTCCAGGCCGGCCAGCTTGGCGATCAACGACTTGGTGTTGGTCGCTTCGACATCGAAGGCCTCCACGATCGTCAAACGGCCCTGACGGTTCAGCTCGGACAGGATCGCGCACATGGCGGCACGGTACTGCTTACGGTTGACCTTCTGCTCGAAGCTGCGCGGCTTGGCCGCGAAGGTGACGCCACCGCCGACGAAGATCGGAGCCGTCAACGCGCCATGACGCGCACCGCCGCCCTTCTGCTTCTTCGACTTCTTGGTGGTGCCAGCCACTTCAGAACGAGTCTTCTGAGCCTTGGTACCAGCGCGACCGGCGTTGCGATAGGCGACGACGACCTGGTGAACCAGATCTTCGCTGAAATCGCGACCGAACACGGCTTCGGAGACCGAGACCTTGTTGTTGCTACCCGTGATAACGAGTTCCATCGTCATCTCTCCTTATGCCTTGCTCGCCGGACGGACGATCACGTCGCCACCCGCCGCGCCCGGAACGGCGCCGCGAACTGCGATCAGACCGCGCTCGACGTCGACCTTGACAACTTCCAGGTTCTGGGTGCTCTGCTGCACCGAACCCATGTGACCGGACATCTTCTTGCCCGGGAACACGCGGCCGGGCGTCTGGCGCTGACCCAGCGAACCCGGCGCGCGATGCGACAGCGAGTTGCCGTGGGTAGCGTCACCCATGCGGAAGTTGTAGCGCTTGATGGTGCCCTGGAAGCCCTTGCCCTTGGTGACACCCTGGACGTCGACGATCTGGCCGACTTCGAAGATGTCCGCCTTGACTTCGCCGCCAACGGCGAAATCGCCGAGCTGCGCGTCTTCAACGCGGAATTCCCACAGGCCACGACCGGCTTCGACCTTCGCCTTGGCGAAGTGGCCGGCTTCCGGCTTGTTGACCAGGGCAGCACGACGTGCGCCGACGGTCACCTGCACGGCGCTGTAGCCGTCGGTTTCGACGGTCTTGATCTGCGCGATGCGGTTCGGGGAAGCTTCGATCAGGGTCACCGGGATGGACTGGCCATCTTCAGTGAAAACGCGGCTCATGCCAGCCTTGCGGCCCACGAAGCCCAACGAATATTTCTTCGTCATGGTCGTAGTCCTCAGGTCAGCTTGATCTGAACGTCGACGCCGGCAGCCAGTTCGAGCTTCATCAGCGCGTCCACGGTCTTGTCGTTCGGATCAACGATATCGAGCACGCGCTTGTGCGTGCGGGTCTCGTACTGGTCACGCGCGTCTTTGTCGACGTGCGGGGAGACGAGGATGGTGTAGCGTTCGATCTTGGTCGGCAGCGGGATCGGGCCACGCACTTGCGCGCCGGTCCGCTTTGCCGTTTCTACGATCTCGCTGGCCGAACGGTCGATCAAGCGATGATCGAACGCCTTCAGCCGGATACGGATCTTTTGGTCCGCCATGACGGGGGTTCCTTCGTTAAAAGAGCGACGGACAAGGCCTCTGGGTTGCCATGTCCCATGAATATCCTGAATACAGACGGCCCGCACTCCTGCAGGCCGACAAGGTCAATCCCTTAACCTCAAAAACGTAGGCAGGTCGGTTTCCCGGCCTGCCCAGACGTAGAAGCATAGCGCACATACAAAAAGCCTGTCAACACAGTGTGTTGACAAAGCCTGAATGGCGCGACCGATCCTGGTCCGGGGAACACGAAACACATCCTGTGTTTCTTTTCCCTTTTAAAAGCACCCCGATGCCCTACCCAGGCAACATCGGGGTGCAGAGTCTAACAGATTACTTGATGATCTTGGAGACCACGCCGGCGCCGACGGTACGACCGCCTTCGCGGATGGCGAAGCGCAGGCCTTCGTCCATGGCGACCGGGTTGATCAGGGTGACAACCATCTTCACGTTGTCGCCCGGCATCACCATTTCAACACCTTCCGGCAGCTTGGCAGCGCCGGTGATGTCGGTGGTGCGGAAGTAGAACTGCGGACGGTAGCCGTTGAAGAACGGGGTGTGACGGCCGCCCTCATCCTTCGACAGCACGTACACTTCGCCTTCGAACTCGGTGTGCGGCTTGATCGAACCCGGCTTGCACAGGACCTGACCGCGCTGCACGTCGTCACGCTTGGTGCCGCGCAGCAGCAGACCGGCGTTGTCGCCTGCCTGACCCTGGTCGAGCAGCTTGCGGAACATTTCCACGCCGGTGACGGTGGTCTTGACGGTGTCACGGATACCGACGATTTCGATTTCTTCGCCGACCTTGATCACGCCGCGCTCGATACGACCGGTCACCACGGTGCCGCGGCCGGAGATCGAGAACACGTCTTCCACCGGCATCAGGAACGGCTTGTCGACGTCACGCTCCGGCAGCGGAATCCAGCTGTCCAGCGCTTCGACCAGCTTGATGACGGCCGGCACGCCGATGTCGCTCTGGTCGCCTTCCAGCGCCAGACGGGCCGAGCCCGCGATGATCGGGGTGTCGTCGCCCGGGAAGTCGTACTTGCTCAGCAGCTCGCGCACTTCCATTTCGACCAGCTCGAGCAGCTCGGCGTCGTCGACCATGTCGGCCTTGTTCAGGAACACGACGATGTACGGCACGCCGACCTGACGCGACAGCAGGATGTGCTCGCGGGTCTGCGGCATCGGGCCGTCAGCAGCGGAGCAGACCAGGATCGCGCCGTCCATCTGCGCAGCACCGGTGATCATGTTCTTGACGTAGTCGGCATGGCCCGGGCAATCGACGTGGGCGTAATGACGAACGGTGGATTCGTATTCGACGTGTGCGGTCGAGATCGTGATGCCACGTGCCTTTTCTTCCGGCGCGGCGTCGATCGCGGAGTAATCCTTGAACTCGCCACCGAAGCGCTCGGCACCGATCTTGGTCAGTGCGGCGGTCAGCGTGGTCTTGCCGTGATCGACGTGACCGATGGTGCCGACGTTGACGTGCGGCTTGGTGCGCTCGAACTTACCCTTTGCCATTTCTATCTACCTTTTAGTTTCTAAAGTGGTGTGGAGGACCTGAGCTACGCTCAGGCCTTCTTCATGACTTCGTCGGCGATGTTGCTCGGCGCCGGCTCGTAGTGGTCGAATTCCATCGTGAACGTGGCACGGCCCTGGGTCTGCGAACGCAGCGAGGTCGCGTAGCCGAACATTTCACCCAGCGGGATCATCGCGTTGATGATTTCCGCCGAACCGTCACCGGTCACGCTCGAACCCTGCAGCATGCCGCGACGACGGCTGACGTCGCCCATCACGTCACCCTGATAGTCGCTCGGGGTCACGATCTCGACCTTCATGATCGGCTCCAGCAGGACCGGCTTGGCCTTGGAGAAGCCCTGCTTGAAGGCCATCGAAGAGGCCAGCTTGAACGCCATTTCCGAGGAGTCGACGTCGTGGTACGAGCCGAACACCAGCTTGACCTTGACGTCCACGACCGGGAAGCCAGCCAGCGGACCGCTGGTGATGGTTTCGCGCAGGCCCTTTTCGATCGACGGAATGAATTCCTTCGGAATCACGCCACCGGTGATGTCGTTGATGAACAGGAAGTCGTCCTTGATCATCGGACCGATCTTCGGATCGGCACGGTCTTCAGCGGTGATCGGCGACAGCTCGATCACGACGTGACCGTACTGACCCTTACCACCGGACTGCTTGGCGTGCTTGTAGTCCGACTTCACATCCGACATCTGGATGGTTTCGCGGTAAGCCACCTGCGGCTTGCCGACGTTGGCTTCAACGTTGAACTCGCGCTTCATGCGGTCGACGATGATGTCCAGGTGCAGCTCACCCATGCCCGAGATGATCGTCTGGCCGGATTCCTGGTCGGTCTTGACGCGGAACGACGGATCTTCCTGGGCCAGGCGGCCGAGGGCCAGACCCATCTTTTCCTGGTCGGACTTGGTCTTCGGTTCGACGGCCATCGAGATGACCGGCTCCGGGAACACCATGCGCTCCAGGATGATCGGGTGCTCCTGCGAGCACAGCGTGTCACCGGTGGTGGTGTCCTTCAGACCCACGGCCGCGGCGATGTCACCGGCCAGCACTTCCTTGATCTCTTCGCGATCGTTGGAGTGCATCTGCAGGATGCGACCGATGCGCTCCTTCTTGCCCTTGACCGAGTTCAGCAGCTGGTCGCCGGCGTTCAGCGTGCCCGAGTAGACACGGAAGAAGGTCAGCGCGCCGACGAACGGGTCGGTGATGATCTTGAAGGCCAGCGCCGAGAACGGTGCCTTGTCATCGGACTTGCGGCTCAGGGCGACGGTTTCGTCGTCCACGTCGGTACCGGTCACGTCCGGCACGTCGATCGGCGACGGCAGCAGCTGCACCACGCCATCGAGCATGGCCTGCACGCCCTTGTTCTTGAACGCCGAACCGCAGTACATCGGCACGATGTCGGTAGCCAGCGTGCGCACGCGCAGGGCCTCGACGATCTCGGCCTCGGTCAGCTCTTCGCCGCCCAGGTACTTTTCCATCATCTCTTCGCTGGCTTCAGCCGCGGCTTCGATCATGTAGGTGCGGGCCTCTTCGGCCTCCGCCAGCATGTCGGCCGGGATGTCCAGGTAATCGAACTTCATGCCCTGGGAAGCTTCATCCCAATGGATGGCCTTCATCTTGATGAGGTCGACCACGCCCTTGAAGTTTTCTTCAGCGCCGATCGGCAGCTGCATCGGCACGGCGACGGCACCGAGCTTGGCCTTCAGCTGGCCAACGACCTTGGTGAAGTTGGCACCGGTACGGTCCATCTTGTTGACGAAGGCAATGCGCGGCACCTTGTACCGGTTGGCCTGGCGCCACACGGTTTCGGACTGCGGCTGGACGCCACCGACGGCGCACAGCACGAACACCGCACCGTCGAGCACGCGCAGCGAGCGCTCCACTTCGATGGTGAAGTCGACGTGCCCGGGGGTGTCGATGATGTTGAAACGGTGCTCCGGCAGGGACTTGTCCATGCCCTTCCAGAACGCGGTGGTGGCAGCGGACTGGATCGTGATGCCACGCTCCTGCTCCTGCTCCATCCAGTCCATGGTGGCAGCGCCGTCGTGCACTTCACCGATCTTGTGGCTCTTGCCGGTGTAGAACAGGATGCGCTCGGACGTGGTGGTCTTGCCGGCATCGATGTGGGCCATGATGCCGAAATTGCGGTAACGCTCGATGGGAGTGGTGCGGGCCACGGGGAGCCTCTCGATTTCTTGGATTTCGGATGGCCGAACGCCGCCTTTCGGCGGCCTTCGGATTGGCGCGACCCTTCCGGGGTCGCGGGGCAGCACTCAGATGGTGCTGCCCTGCCTGTTTTGCAAGGCCGTCAAACTCACCAGCGGTAGTGGGCGAATGCCTTGTTGGCTTCGGCCATACGGTGGGTTTCTTCGCGCTTCTTGATGGCGCCGCCACGGTTTTCCGAGGCATCGATCAGTTCAGCAGCGAGCTTCTTCGGCATGGTGTTCTCGCCACGCTTGCGCGCGGAGTCGATCAGCCAACGCATGGCCAGGGCCATCTTGCGCGAGGAACGCACTTCGACCGGCACCTGGTAGGTGGCACCACCGACACGGCGGGACTTGACCTCGACCGACGGCGCAACGTTGTCCAGCGCCTTCTGCACCAGCTCGATCGAGTTGGCGTTCTTTTCGCTGATCACGTCCATCGCACCGTAGACGATCTTCTCGGCCACGGACTTCTTGCCGCTCAGCATCACCATGTTGATGAAGCGGGCGATCGTTTCACTTCCGTGCTTCGGATCGGGCAGGACGGAACGCTGGGGAGTATTACCTTTACGCGACATGTGCTCTCTCCTTATGCCTTCGGACGCTTGGCGCCGTACTTCGAACGGGCCTGGCGACGCTTGGCGACACCGGAGGCATCGAGCGAACCGCGAACAGTGTGGTAACGCACACCCGGCAGATCCTTGACGCGACCGCCGCGGATCAGGACCACGGAGTGCTCCTGCAGGTTGTGGCCTTCACCACCGATGTAGCTGATGACCTCTTCCTGGTTGGTCAGGCGGACCTTTGCAACCTTGCGGAGGGCCGAGTTCGGCTTCTTCGGGGTGGTGGTGTAGACGCGCGTGCAGACGCCACGGCGCTGCGGGCACTTCTCGAGCGCCGGCGAGGCACTCTTGTAGGTGGTAGCTTGCCGCGGCTTGCGGACCAGCTGGTTGATCGTCGCCATCAGTAGGTTCTTCTGATTGGGGCCGGCAGATGCCAGCCAGAGATGCGGAAATGTTAAAGCAGACCATTACTGGCCTGCTGAGACAGACGATTGTAGCAACCTGCCAGAAACGCAGTCAAATGCGCTCCTGTCAAGCCCTTCCTTATCCTGGAAGGTTACGGGGGGGCCTCCGTGTACCCCGTTCAGACTGGCGGGAGAGACCGGAGTCTCCCCTGCCCTTTCACTACCACCGGGCCATTGGCCCGGTGCTGCAACCCGGCAGGTCCGGTCTTTCAACCGGACCGCCTTGCTTACTCGTCGCTGCCCGGAGCCTGTTCGGCTTCGGCAGCGGCTTCGATCACCGGCTCGGCGACAACGGCGGCAGCGGCAACCGGGGTACCGGCCAGCGTCTGCATTTCCGAATCGGTCAGCCCGCTCGCGTTGCGGCGGCGGTTGGCGTGATACGACAGGCCGGTACCGGCCGGGATCAGGCGACCGACGATGACGTTTTCCTTCAGGCCGCGCAGGTTGTCCTTGGTGCCGCGGACGGCAGCTTCGGTCAGCACGCGGGTGGTTTCCTGGAAGGACGCCGCCGAGATGAACGACTCGGTGGCCAGCGAGGCCTTGGTGATGCCCAGCAGGACCGGATCGTACTGCGCCGGCAGTTCGCTACGGGCACCGAGGCGTGCATTCTCCTCGATAACGCGCTGACGTTCCACCTGTTCGCCATTCAGGAACTTGCTGTTGCCCTGGTCGGTGATCTCGACCTTGCGCAGCATCTGGCGGGTGATCACCTCGATGTGCTTGTCGTTGATCTTCACGCCCTGCAGGCGGTACACGTCCTGGATTTCCTTGACCAGGTAGGCGGCCAGCGGCTCCACACCCAGCAGGCGCAGGATGTCCTGCGGGCTCGGCTCGCCGTCCACGATGGTCTCGCCCTTGGTCACGTGCTCACCTTCGAACACGATCACCTGGCGGTACTTCGGAATCAGCTCTTCGTGTTCCGAACCATCGGTGTCCTTGATGATCAGGCGCTGCTTGCCCTTGGTGTCCTTGCCGAAGCTGATGATGCCCGAACGCTCGGCCAGCACCGCCGGATCCTTCGGCTTGCGTGCTTCGAACAGATCGGCCACGCGCGGCAGACCACCGGTGATGTCGCGGGTCTTGGACGCTTCCTGCGGGATCTTGGCGACCACGTCACCCACGCCGACGGCGGCGCCGTCCTGCAGGTTGACGATGGAGCGCGGCGGCAGCAGGTACTGGGCCGGCATGTCGGTGCCCGGGATCAGCAGGTCGTTGCCCTTGGCATCGACGATGCGGATCAGCGGACGCAGGTCCTTGCCCATCGAGCCGCGACGCTTCGGATCGGTGATCTCGCGCGAGGCCAGGCCGGTCAGTTCGTCGGTCTTCTCGATGACGGTGATGCCGTCGACGAAGTCGATGAAGCGCAGGAAACCAGCGACTTCCGACACGATCGGGTGGTTATGCGGATCCCAGTTGGCCACGGTCTGGCCAGCCTTCACTGCATCGCCGTCCTTGGAAGCGATCATCGAGCCGTACGGCAGCTTGTAACGCTCGCGCTCGCGGCCATGGGCATCGAGCACCGAGATTTCGCCCGAGCGCGACACCGCCACCAGCGAACCGTTGGCATGTTCGACCGACTTCAGGTTGTTGAACTTCACCGAGCCGGTGGTCTTGACGGTGATGTTGTCCACCGCTGCCGCACGCGATGCCGCACCACCGATGTGGAACGTACGCATGGTCAGCTGGGTACCCGGCTCACCAATCGACTGCGCGGCGATGACGCCGACCGCTTCACCGATGTTGACGATGTGGCCACGGGCCAGGTCGCGGCCGTAGCAGCGACCGCAGACGCCGAACGCGGAGGCGCAGGAGATCGTCGAACGGACCTTGATGGTCTGCACGCCGGCATCTTCCAGCTTGGCCACCCACGCTTCGTCGAGCAGCGTGTTGCGGGTCACGATCGGATCTTCGTCGTTGCCCGGCAGGAACACGTCCTCGGCCACGACACGACCCAGCACGCGGTCCTTCAACGGCTCCACAACGTCGCCGCCTTCCACGATCGGCGTCATGGTCAGGCCTTCGGTGGTACCGCAATCCACTTCGGTGATCACCACGTCCTGCGCCACGTCCACCAGACGACGGGTCAGGTAACCCGAGTTGGCGGTCTTCAGCGCGGTATCGGCCAGACCCTTACGGGCACCGTGGGTGGAGTTGAAGTACTCCTGCACGTTCAGGCCTTCACGGAAGTTCGCCTTGATGGGCGTTTCGATGATGGAGCCATCCGGACGCGCCATCAGGCCACGCATACCGGCCAGCTGGCGGATCTGCGCCTGCGAACCACGCGCACCGGAGTCGGCCATGATGTACAGCGAGTTCATTGACTTCTGGTCGATGATGTCACCCTTGGAATCGGTGACCTTCTCGGTACCGATGGTGTCCATCATCGCCTTGGCGATGCGCTCGTTGGTGCGCGACCAGATGTCGACCACCTTGTTGTAACGCTCGCCGGCGGTGACCAGGCCCGACTGGTACTGCTCCTGGATTTCCAGCACTTCGGCTTCGGCCTCGGTGAGGATGCCGCGCTTCTCGTCCGGGATCAGCATGTCGTCGATGCCGATCGACACGCCGGCGCGGGTTGCGTAGGCGAAGCCGGTGTACATCAGCTTGTCGGCGAACACGACCGTGTCCTTCAAGCCCAGCTGGCGGTAGCTGGAGTTGATCAGGCGGCTGATGTTCTTCTTGGTCAGCTCGGTGTTGGCCAGCGCGAACGGCAGGCCTTCCGGCAGGATTTCGGCCAGCAGCGCACGACCGATCGTGGTTTCCACGATCGAGGTCTTGTCCTGCTTGTTGCCGTCTTCGTCGGTCACCACTTCGGTGATGCGGACCTTGACGCGTGCGTGCAGTTCCACCACGCGGTTGTCATAGGCGCGCTTGACTTCGGCGATGTTGGCGAAGGCCATGCCCTCGCCCTTCTTGTTCACCAGCGAGCGGGTCATGTAGTACAGACCCAGCACGACGTCCTGCGAGGGCACGATGATCGGCTCGCCGTTGGCCGGCGACAGGATGTTGTTGGTGGACATCATCAGCGCACGCGCTTCCAGCTGGGCTTCCAGCGAGAGCGGCACGTGGACGGCCATCTGGTCACCGTCGAAGTCGGCGTTGAACGCGGTGCAGACCAGCGGATGCAGCTGGATGGCCTTGCCTTCGATCAGCACCGGCTCGAACGCCTGGATGCCCAGGCGGTGCAGGGTCGGCGCACGGTTCAGCATCACCGGATGTTCGCGGATGACCTCTTCCAGGATGTCCCAGACTTCGGCTTCTTCGCGCTCGACCAGCTTCTTGGCGGCCTTGATGGTGGTGGCCAGGCCACGACGCTGCAGCTTGGCGAAGACGAACGGCTTGAACAGTTCCAGCGCCATCTTCTTCGGCAGGCCGCACTGGTGCAGGCGCAGGTACGGACCGACCACGATGACCGAACGGCCCGAGTAGTCCACGCGCTTGCCCAGCAGGTTCTGGCGGAAGCGACCCTGCTTGCCCTTGATCATGTCGGCCAGCGACTTCAGCGGGCGCTTGTTGGTGCCGGTGATGGCACGGCCACGACGGCCGTTGTCCAGCAGGGCATCGACCGATTCCTGCAGCATGCGCTTTTCATTGCGCACGATGATGTCCGGCGCGCTCAGTTCCAGCAGGCGACGCAGGCGGTTGTTGCGGTTGATGACGCGGCGGTACAGGTCGTTCAGGTCGGAGGTCGCGAAGCGGCCACCATCCAGCGGAACCAGCGGACGCAGGTCCGGCGGCAGCACCGGCAGCACGGTCATGACCATCCATTCCGGACGGTTGCCCGATTCCAGGAAGGCTTCGATCAGCTTGATGCGCTTGGTGAGGCGCTTGAGCTTGGTCTCCGAACCGGTGCTGGCGATTTCTTCGCGCAGGCGGGTCATTTCCGACTGCAGGTCGATGGTGCGCAGCAGTTCGTACACGGCCTCGGCGCCCATTGCGGCGTCGAAGTCGTCGCCGTGTTCCTGGCGTGCGGTCAGGTACTGCTCTTCGGTCAGCAGCTGGCGGCGCTCCAGGGCGGTCAGGCCCGGCTCGGTCACCACGTAGGCTTCGAAGTACAGCACGCGCTCGATGTCACGCAGGGTCATGTCCAGCATCAGGCCGATGCGCGACGGCAGCGACTTGAGGAACCAGATGTGCGCGACCGGCGAAGCCAGGTCGATGTGGCCCATGCGCTCGCGGCGCACCTTGGCCAGGGTCACTTCGGTGCCGCACTTTTCGCAGACCACGCCGCGGTGCTTCATGCGCTTGTACTTGCCGCACAGGCACTCGTAGTCCTTGACCGGTCCGAAGATCGCGGCGCAGAACAGGCCGTCACGCTCGGGCTTGAACGTACGGTAGTTGATGGTTTCCGGCTTCTTCACTTCGCCGAACGACCACGAACGGATCAGGTCGGGCGACGCCAGCGCGATCTTGATCGCGTCGAAATCCAGCGTCTGTCGCTGCTGGTTGAAGAGGTTGAGCAGGTCTTTCATGGTGTTCTCCAGAAGGAGGAATGCGTTGTCGATGGGCTGTCAGGACTAAGCGGCGGCGCTGCTGCCCGGGAGCAGCAGCGCCTGCGCGATCAGTTGTCTTCCAGTTCCATGTTGATGGCCAGCGAACGGATTTCCTTCACCAGCACGTTGAAGGATTCCGGCATGCCGGCCACCATCTCGTGCTCGCCGTCGACGATGTTCTTGTACATCTGGTTGCGGCCCTGCACGTCATCGGACTTCACCGTCAGCATTTCCTGCAGGGTGTAGGCCGCGCCGTAGGCTTCCAGCGCCCAGACTTCCATCTCACCGAAGCGCTGGCCGCCGAACTGCGCCTTGCCGCCCAGCGGCTGCTGGGTGACGAGCGAGTACGGACCGGTCGAACGGGCGTGCATCTTGTCGTCGACCAGGTGGTTCAGCTTCAGGTAGTGCATGTAGCCGACGGTGGTGTGGCGATCGAATGCCTCACCGGTACGGCCGTCATACAGCTGGGTCTGGCCGCTGGTCGGCAGGTCCGCCAGTTCCAGCATGCGCTTGATCTCCGCTTCGGTGGCACCGTCGAAGACCGGCGTTGCCATCGGCACGCCGTCGGTCAGGTTGCCGGCCAGGCGCAGCAGCTCTTCATCGCTGAACTGGGTCAGGTCGACGTGGGTGGCCACGTTGTCGCTGTCGTGGTTGTACACCTCGTCCAGGAACACGCGCAGCTGCGCCACGGCGGCCTGGGCTTCCAGCATGCCCTGGATCTTGCGACCCAGGCCCTTGGCGGCCCAACCCAGGTGGACTTCAAGGATCTGCCCGATGTTCATGCGCGACGGCACGCCCAGCGGGTTCAGCACAATGTCCACGGTCTCGCCCGAGGCCATGTACGGCATGTCTTCGACCGGCACCACGTTGGAGACCACACCCTTGTTACCGTGGCGGCCTGCCATCTTGTCGCCCGGCTGGATGCGGCGCTTGACGGCCATGAACACCTTGACCATCTTCAGCACGCCCGGGGCGAGGTCGTCGCCGGCGGTGATCTTGCCGCGCTTGTCGGCGAAGCGACGCTCGAATTCCTTCTCGTGCGCCTGGATCTGCTTCTGGGCGCGTTCGATGGCTTCCGAAGCGTCCTCGTCCTTCATGCGCAGCACGAACCAGTCAGCCTTCTTCAGGCCGTCCAGGTAGGCGTCGGTGATCACGTCGCCCTTCTTCAGGTTGGCACCGCCGTTGACCACCTTGCCGACGATCTGCGAACGCAGGCGGGCGTAGATGGCACCTTCCAGGATGCGGTACTGGTCGTCGAAGTCCTTCTTGACGCGCTTGATCTCGGATTCCTCGATCTGGCGCGCACGCTTGTCCTTCTCGATGCCGTCGCGGGTGAAGACCTGCACGTCGATGACGGTGCCGTCCATGCCCGGCGGCACGCGCAGCGAGCTGTCCTTCACGTCCGAAGCCTTCTCGCCGAAGATCGCGCGCAGCAGCTTCTCTTCCGGGGTCAGCTGGCTTTCACCCTTCGGGGTGACCTTGCCGACCAGGATGTCGCCGGCGCGCACTTCGGCACCGATGTACACCACGCCGGATTCGTCCAGGCGGTTCAGCGCCTGCTCGGACACGTTCGGGATGTCGGCGGAGATTTCCTCCGGCCCCAGCTTGGTGTCACGCGCGACGCAGGTCAGCTCTTCGATGTGGATCGTGGTGTAACGATCCTCTTCCACCACGCGCTCGGAGAGCAGGATGGAGTCTTCGAAGTTGTAGCCGTTCCACGGCATGAAGGCGATCAGCATGTTCTGGCCCAGGGCCAGTTCGCCGATGTCGGTGGACGGACCATCGGCCAGCACGTCGCCACGCGCCACCACGTCACCCACGTTCACCAGCGGACGCTGGTTGATGCAGGTGTTCTGGTTGGAACGGGTGTACTTGACCAGGTTGTAGATGTCCACGCCTGCGTCGGTCGCGCCGATGATTTCTTCTTCGACGATCTTGACCACGATGCGTGCGGCATCGACCTGCACCACTTCACCACCACGACGGGCGTTGACGGTGACGCCGGAGTCGCGTGCCACGGCACGTTCGATACCGGTACCCACCAGCGGCTTCTGCGCACGCAGGGTCGGCACGGCCTGGCGCTGCATGTTGGCGCCCATCAGTGCACGGTTGGCGTCATCGTGTTCCAGGAACGGAACCAGCGCCGCGGCGACCGACACGGTCTGCATCGGCGAGACGTCCATGAAGTGCACTTCCGCCGGCGGCTTCAGCAGCGATTCGCCCTGGAAGCGGCACGGCACGAACTGCTCGGTCAGCACGCTGTCGGCATTGGTCAGGGCGTTGGCCTGCGCAATGACGTACTCGTTCTCTTCGATGGCCGACAGGAACTCGACTTCGTCGAACACCTTGCCGTCCACGACCTTGCGGTACGGGGTTTCAAGGAAACCGTACTCATTGGTGCGGGCGTACACGGCCAGCGAGTTGATCAGGCCGATGTTCGGGCCTTCCGGCGTTTCGATGGTGCAGACGCGGCCGTAATGGGTCGGGTGCACGTCGCGCACTTCGAAGCCGGCGCGTTCGCGGGTCAGGCCGCCCGGGCCCAGGGCCGAGACACGACGCTTGTGCGTGACTTCCGACAGCGGGTTGTTCTGATCCATGAACTGCGACAGCTGCGAGGAGCCGAAGAATTCCTTGATCGCCGCAGCCACCGGCTTGGCGTTGATCAGTTCCTGCGGGGTCAGGCCTTCGGATTCGGCCATCGACAGGCGTTCCTTGACCGCGCGCTCGACGCGGACCAGGCCCACGCGGAACACGTTCTCGGCCATTTCACCGACCGAACGCACGCGACGGTTGCCCAGGTGGTCGATGTCATCGACGACGCCACGGCCGTTGCGGATCTCGGTCAGGACCTTGATCACGTCCAGGATGTCGGACGACTCGCCATGCGCGGCGACCAGGCGCTTGGACTCTTCGTCATTGCGCTCGCCGTAGTACTTGCGGTCGTACAGCACGGCTTCGCCGGTGGTTTCCTTGCGGCCCACGCGACGGTTGAACTTCATCCGGCCGACCGTGGACAGGTCGTAACGCTCGAAGGTGAAGAACAGGTTGTGGAACAGATTCTGCGCGGCGTCCTTGGTCGGCGGCTCGCCCGGACGCATCATGCGGTAGATCTCGACCAGCGCTTCCAGCTGGGTCTTGGTCGGATCGATGCGCAGGGTGTTGGACAGGTACGGACCACGATCGAGGTCGTTCACCCACAGGGTACCCACCGCGTCCACGCCGGCCTTGCGGAAGGCCTGCAGCTGGTCGTCGGTGATTTCATCGTTGGCCTGCGCCAGCAGTTCGCCGGTGGCCGAATCGACCACGTCGTGCGACAGGATGCGGCCGACGATGTAATCGTCCGGCACGGCCAGGGCGGCGATGCCCGAGGCTTCCAGCTGCTTGACGTGGCGCGCGGTGATGCGCTTGCCGGCTTCCACGATGACCTTGTCACCGTCGGCCAGGTCGAAGCCCAGGGTTTCACCACGCAGGCGCTCGGCGACCAGCTCCAGCTGCACGCCTTCGTCGGGGTTGATGTGGAACGTGTTGATCTCGAAGAACTCGGCCAGCATCTCTTCGTTGCTGTAGCCAAGCGCGCGCAGCAGGATCGACACCGGCAGCTTGCGACGGCGATCGATACGGGTGAACAGCGCGTCCTTCGGGTCGAACTCGAAGTCCAGCCAGGAACCGCGGTACGGGATGATGCGAGCGCTGTACAGCAGCTTGCCCGAGCTGTGGGTCTTGCCACGGTCGTGGTCGAAGAACACACCCGGCGAGCGGTGCAGCTGGGAGACGATGACGCGCTCGGTGCCGTTGACGATGAAGGTGCCGTTCTCGGTCATCAGCGGGATCTCGCCGAGGTAGACCTCCTGCTCCTTCACGTACTTGATGGCCTTGGTCGACGACTCACGGTCGTAGATCACCAGGCGCACGGTCACGCGCAACGGCGCGCCGTAGCTCATGCCACGCTGGCGGCACTCGCGCTCGTCGAACACCGGTTCGCCCAGCTTGTAGCCGACATATTCCAGCGCGGCGTTGCCGCTGTAGCTGGAGATGGGGAAGACGGACTTCAGTGCGGCGTGCAGGCCGTGGTCCGTGCGCTTGGCCGGATCGACGTTTTCCTGCAGGAACTCGCGGTAGGAATCCACCTGGATGGCGAGCAGGAACGGCACTTCGAGAATCGCGCGCGACTTGGCGAAATCCTTGCGGATGCGCTTCTTCTCGGTGAACGAATAGGACGTCATGAGATCTTCCACCTTGTTGTGCGGGGCGTGCGTCCACGACCCAAAAGGAAACTTGAAATTGTCAGTTGGAAGTCGCTGGTATTGCCGGCACCAGCACGCCTTCTATTGCTACTTCCAACTGCCAACTTGACTGCATCTGCTTGACCGCCGCCGCGCTTGGCGCTGGCCGGACGGGCCTTTTCCTGCAGCCCGTGTTGGGCTTTTTTCAACGATGTTCGGGGTACCGCATGAAACGACCAAAGGCCGGGGGCTTTACGCCCCCAGCCTTGGCTGCATCGCCGGAAATCGATGGCGACGCAAGGGATCTGCTTACTTGACTTCGACAGTCGCGCCAGCAGCTTCCAGGTCCTTCTTGATCTTCTCGGCTTCGTCCTTCGACGCGCCTTCCTTCACGACGCCGCCGGCTTCGGTCAGGTCCTTCGCTTCCTTCAGGCCCAGGCCGGTGATGGCGCGGACGGCCTTGATCACTTCGACCTTCTTGTCGCCCGGCGACTTCAGGGTCACGGTGAATTCGGTCTGCTCTTCAACAGCGGCAGCCGGGCCAGCGGCAGCAGCCACGGCGACCGGAGCAGCGGCGGAAACGCCGAACTTCTCTTCGATGGCCTTGACCAGCTCCATCACTTCCATCAGGGACTTCGAGGCGATGGCTTCGACGATCTGTTCGTTGGAAAGGGACATTTTGATTACCTTTGAATGATTTTCTGGATTGAGGTTCCGTCAGGAACCACGGTAGGTCGAAACTCAGGCGGTCTCGGCGACCGGCTCAGCAGCAGCAGCGGCTTCGCCACCACCCAGCTGATCCGCCAGTGCCTTGTTGGCGCGCGCGAACATCGTGACCGGCTCGGTCAGGACGCGTGCCAGCATTGCCAGGGCCTGGTCGAGGGTCGGCAGCGAGGCCAACACGTCAACGTGGCTTGCCGGGAACACTTCGCCACCAATGGCGACAACCTTGGGCTGCAGCTTATCGTTGCCCTTGGCGAATTCCTTGATCAGGCGACCGGCTGCGCCGGGCTCCTCGAGCGAGAACGCATACAGCAGCGGACCGACCAGCTTGTCCTGTGCACATGCGAATTCGGTGCCTTCAACGGCACGCGACGCCAGGGTGTTCTTGACAACTTTCAAGAAAACGCCGGTTTCACGAGCCTGCTTGCGCATCGCGGTCATCTGGGAGACCGTGGTGCCAGCGTATTCGGCTGCGATCAAGGAGTGGGCCTTGGCGGCGATGTCTGCCAGCTCCGCGACTACTTCTTGCTTCTGGGACAGATTGAGAGCCATTGCACTCCTCCGATTGAACTCCGCTTACGGCTCCTGCCGTTTGCGGTCCTGGGCGGCGTCCTTCCTGGACACCGGGAACATCGGGCTGATGTTCCGGGGGGTGGGCCGTTCCAGACCTGGACTCAACCTGGGGCTACCCAGGATTGCGTGAACCAGAAAAACTCCAGAAGGGCACCATCTACGCAGGGTGATCCGGATGGATCGATTAAGCGTTCGTGACTGCTCCGGCGGCGACTCCCTGCCAAATCGAGCTTCCGTGCCCGTCGCCGGCATGCCACGACCGCACCTGCGGTCTTTGACGGCTGCCACCGGCGATGCGCCGCCGGCGGTTGCCTTCAAATGGGACGGATGCGGGACCCGGGGGCCCCACATCCGCTTCAAACGATTACTTCAGGGTCAGGGTCGACTGGTCGACAGTGACGCCCGGGCCCATCGTCGAGCTGACCGACACCTTCTGCAGGTACAGGCCCTTCGAGGTGGCCGGCTTGGCCTTGATCAGGTCCAGCAGCAGCGCCTGCAGGTT
Source organism: Stenotrophomonas lacuserhaii (assembly GCF_014836545.1). Classification (GTDB taxonomy): domain Bacteria; phylum Pseudomonadota; class Gammaproteobacteria; order Xanthomonadales; family Xanthomonadaceae; genus Stenotrophomonas; species Stenotrophomonas lacuserhaii. The sequence continues at coordinate 49,999 of NZ_JACSQS010000018.1, read as the reverse complement.
CGACTTCAGCGCTTCGTCTTCGAAGCTGGCCTTGCCGATGGTGCAGTGGATGATGCCGGCCTTGTCGGTGCGGTAACGCACCTGGCCCGACTTGGCGTTCTTGACGGCTTCACCCGGGTTGGCCGAAACGGTGCCGACCTTCGGGTTCGGCATCAGGCCGCGCGGGCCGAGCACGGTGCCCAGCTTACCCACGACGCGCATCGCGTCCGGGGTCGCGATCACGACGTCATAGTTCAGATCACCGGCCTGCATCTTTTCAGCCAGGTCGTCCATGCCGACGGCTTCGGCGCCAGCGGCCAGGGCTTCGTCAGCCTTGGCACCGGCCGGTGCGAACACCGCAACGCGGACCGACTTGCCGGTACCGGCCGGCAGCACGGTGGAACCGCGCACCTGCTGGTCGGACTTCTTGGCGTCCACGCCCAGGCGCACAGCCACGTCGATCGACTCGACGAACTTGGCGCTGGCGGTGGTCTTCAGGATCTTGATCGCGTCTTCGAAGCCATACGACTTGCCCGGGACGACGGCGGCCTTCAGGGCCTTTTCACGCTTGTTCAGTGCCATGTTATTAGCCCTCCACCACGATGCCGATAGAACGGGCCGAGCCGGCGATGGTACGCACGGCGGCGTCCAGGTCAGCGGCGGTCAGGTCGGGTTCCTTCGCCTTGGCGATCTCTTCCAGCTGCTTGCGGGTGACCTTGCCGACCTTCTCGGTGTTCGGGCGCTTGGAGCCCGACGAGATGCCAGCAGCCTTCTTCAGCAGGGTGGTCGCCGGGGTGCTCTTGGTGATGAAGGTGAACGTACGGTCCGAATAGGCCGTGATGATCACCGGAACCGGCAGACCCGGCTCGAGCTTCTGCGTGGCGGCATTGAAGGCCTTGCAGAATTCCATGATGTTCAGGCCGCGCTGACCCAGCGCAGGACCGACCGGCGGCGAGGGATTGGCCTGACCGGCCTTCACCTGCAGCTTGATGTAACCGACAACTTTCTTTGCCATGAGTATGCTCTCCGGGTGCTAGCGCCTTACGACAACAGGCTCCCCATCGGACCGGGAATCACGCGTCCCGGCATCGCGTTTTTGAGTACACGCCGAAGGCCACCTTTCGGCGGCCTTCACTTTTGCCAGTTGCCTGGCAGGAAGCCGGGCACTATACCAGCCCTGCCCGGCAGTGTCGAGCGCACTCGACACAACGGGATATCAGCCGGTGGCCTTCTCGACCTGGCCGAACTCGAGCTCGACCGGGGTGGCGCGACCGAAGATCAGCACCGAGACGCGCAGGCGGCTCTTCTCGTAATTGACTTCTTCCACGACGCCATTGAAGTCGTTGAACGGGCCGTCGGTGACGCGGACCATCTGGCCCGGCTCGAACAGCACCTTCGGACGCGGCTTCTCGATGCCGTCCTGGACCCGGTTCAGGATGGCCTCGGCTTCCGAATCGGCGATCGGCAGCGGACGATCGGCGGTACCGCCGATGAAGCCCAGCACGCGGGAGGTATCCTTCACCAGATGCCAGCTTTCGCTGTCGATGCGCGGAATGCCACCTTCTTCGTGGGTCTCGATCTGGACCAGCACGTAGCCGGGGAAGAACTTGCGTTCGGAGCGGCGCTTCTGGCCAGCGCGCATCTCGACCACTTCTTCGGTCGGGACCAGCACATCACCAAACAGCTCCTGCTTCTCTTCACGAACGATGCGATCGCGCAGCGCCTGCGCAACCGACTTCTCGAAGCCTGAATAGGCGTGAACAACGTACCAGCGCTTCATGGGTATCTCCTTACCGGCTCAGGAACAGCTGAGTCAGTTTCTGAATGACGAAGTCGAACCCACCCAGCAGCAGGCTGAGGATGATCACAACGACGATGACGACCCAGGTCATCCGGATGGCTTCCTGGCGCGTCGGCCAGACCACTTTGCGCAGCTCGAAGCGCGACTCGGACAGGAATTCGCGGGTATCGCGGCCTTTCCCGGTCAGCATGAAAACGGCAATACCGCCCGCCAGACCGACAATGACGGCCAGCGCACGGATCTGACCGGCCCATGCACCCAGCTGGGCGGCACGACCGGAGTCTGCAGAGAACCAGAACCACACGAACAGTCCGGCCAGCACCAGCAGGGCTGCGGCGACGTACTTGACGAGGTCTCCACCAGAAGTGGACGTATCCTTGGAGTGTTCGATCTTGCTGTTCATCCGGCTCGGGCTGCTTTAGCGGCGGACCGCTGGTTAGGAAGGCAGATGGCACGCCAGGAGGGACTCGAACCCCCAACCTGCGGTTTTGGAGACCGCTGCTCTGCCAATTGAGCTACTGGCGTACGTTATAAACTTTGCCTTGCCTTAGACGGCGAAGGCGGACCGAGGTTCCCGGCCCGCCACTCGCGCGACCGGCAGCTTTACAAAAACCGCCGGTAGTGCAGATTACTTGATGATCTTGGAGACCACGCCGGCGCCGACAGTACGACCGCCTTCGCGGATGGCGAAGCGCAGGCCTTCGTCCATGGCGACCGGGTTGATCAGGGTAACAACCATCTTCACGTTGTCGCCCGGCATCACCATTTCAACACCTTCCGGCAGCTTGGCAGCGCCGGTGATGTCGGTGGTGCGGAAGTAGAACTGCGGACGGTAGCCGTTGAAGAACGGGGTGTGACGGCCGCCCTCATCCTTCGACAGCACGTACACTTCGCCTTCGAACTCGGTGTGCGGCTTGATCGAACCCGGCTTGCACAGGACCTGACCGCGCTGCACGTCGTCACGCTTGGTGCCGCGCAGCAGCAGACCGGCGTTGTCGCCTGCCTGACCCTGGTCGAGCAGCTTGCGGAACATTTCCACGCCGGTGACGGTGGTCTTGACGGTGTCACGGATACCGACGATTTCGATTTCTTCGCCGACCTTGATCACGCCGCGCTCGATACGACCGGTCACCACGGTGCCGCGGCCGGAGATCGAGAACACGTCTTCCACCGGCATCAGGAACGGCTTGTCGACGTCACGCTCCGGCAGCGGAATCCAGCTGTCCAGCGCTTCGACCAGCTTGATGACGGCCGGCACGCCGATGTCGCTCTGGTCGCCTTCCAGCGCCAGACGGGCCGAGCCCGCGATGATCGGGGTGTCGTCGCCCGGGAAGTCGTACTTGCTCAGCAGCTCGCGCACTTCCATTTCGACCAGCTCGAGCAGCTCGGCGTCGTCGACCATGTCGGCCTTGTTCAGGAACACGACGATGTACGGCACGCCGACCTGACGCGACAGCAGGATGTGCTCGCGGGTCTGCGGCATCGGGCCGTCAGCAGCGGAGCAGACCAGGATCGCGCCGTCCATCTGCGCAGCACCGGTGATCATGTTCTTGACGTAGTCGGCATGGCCCGGGCAATCGACGTGGGCGTAATGACGAACGGTGGATTCGTATTCGACGTGTGCGGTCGAGATCGTGATGCCACGTGCCTTTTCTTCCGGCGCGGCGTCGATCGCGGAGTAATCCTTGAACTCGCCACCGAAGCGCTCGGCACCGATCTTGGTCAGTGCGGCGGTCAGCGTGGTCTTGCCGTGGTCGACGTGACCGATGGTGCCGACGTTGACGTGCGGCTTGGTGCGCTCGAACTTACCCTTGGCCATGGCTGCTTATCTCGAATTCGTCTTGGGGCGGTGCTGAAGATGGTGCTCACGAAAGGAATCGAACCTTCGACCTCTTCCTTACCAAGGAAGTGCTCTACCGACTGAGCTACGTGAGCGAGTTTTGCATTATGGCACGAACTGAAATATCTTCAAAGTTCTAAACATTCAATGGAGCGGGAGACGGGAATCGAACCCGCACAATCAGCTTGGAAGGCTGAAGTTCTACCATTGAACTACTCCCGCACCGGGAATTGCCACAACGTGAAACTACGTGAAACTGGTGGAGGGAGGTGGATTCGAACCACCGAAGGCGTAAGCCAGCAGATTTACAGTCTGCCCCCGTTGGCCGCTTGGGTATCCCTCCTTACCACCCCATGCCGTGGCGCCGAAGCGTTGCGGTGTGTGGTGGTGAGCCCGCAATTCTGCTGATCCGGCGGGGGTCTGTCAACACGTTTTTTCTTTTTTTTCACACGCTGTCGCAAACCCGTTGATACGCAAGGTTATTGACCGGGCAGCTGCAGCGCTTCGTCGTCGAAGATCGCAACATGCGGCACACCGTCCGCGCCGATCCAGCCGCGATACATGCCTTCGGTGTTGAACGGCAGCCCGACTTCACCCTTCGCGGTGAGCACGATCGCCCCGCCGTCGCCGCCCAGCGCAGGGATCATCCCATTGATCACCTCGCGCCCTGCCTGCGCAGCGGACGCGCCCGCCAGCCGCACGCGTGCGCAGATCTCGTGCGCGGCCGCGGTGCGCAGGTAGTATTCGCCCCAGCCGGTGCCGGAGACGGCACAGCCCTCGTCGGCCCAGGTCCCCGCGCCGATGACCGGCGAGTCGCCTACCCGTCCGTAGCGCTTGTTGGTCATGCCGCCGGTCGACGTGCCCGCGGCGAGCTTTCCTTCGGCATCCAGCGCGAGCGCGCCGACGGTACCGAAGTGCCTGGCGGTTTCCAGCTCGGCATGCGCCTGACCCGCCTTCTCCTCCTGCAGGGCGCGCTGCAGCTGCTGCCAGCGTTTTTCAGTGCGGAAGTAGGACGGATCGACCAGGGTGATGCCCTGTTCGGCAGCGAACGTTTCAGCCCCCTGCCCCACCATCATCACGTGCGCGGAGCGCTCCATCACCGCCTGCGCCAGCAGGATCGGGTTGCGCACGCGCTGTACGCCGGCCACCGCGCCCGCGCGGCGCGTCGCGCCGTCCATCAGCGCAGCGTCCAGCTCGTTGCGGCCGTCGTGGGTGAACACCGCACCGCGCCCCGCATTGAAGGTCGGATCATCCTCCAGCACGGTGATCGCCCGGGTCACCGCGGCCAATGCCGGGCGGCCCGCCTGCAGCTCGGCATGCCCCTGCAGCAACGCACTGCGCAGCGCCGTACGCGCGGCGCGCTCTTCTTCGGCGGACAACCCGGCGCGCTGCACCCCGGCACCGCCATGGATGACCAGCAGCGGCGCCGTTCCAGGTGCAGGTGCAGGTGCGGCCGCGGCGGCAACGGAGATCGACAACAGGGCGCACAGCATTCCCAGGCGCAGGCTCATTCGGCAACTCCCATCACACAGTTGCCGACACGCTGCGCGGCGCCGCGGACATTCGCAAGTGCCGTTCGATGCCGGCGCCGGGTTCTCCACACCCGGCGTGGAGAGCGATGGGGGTTTGGTGTGGACAAGTACCGCTGAGCACCATGCCGCAGGCGTTTCGAAAGGTGGCGATTATTTGTCCAGCGTGCGATGCGGTTCTCCACACTCCAGGTGGAGAGCCGTGGGGGTTTGATGTGGACAAGTGACGCTGAGCCACGCACCGCAGGCGTTTTGAACGCTGGTCATTATTTGTCCAGGCAGAACGAACGATGTATCGCAGCGGCGAACGGCAGAGCCGCTCCTGGCGGCCCCTGACTCAGGGGCTCCCTCTACCCCACGCGCCACGGGGACCTTCGGTAGCGCCGACCCATGGTCGGCGGCTCTTCAACGCGGCGTCTGACGGATTCCGCCGACCATGGATCGGCGCTGCCAGAGGACCGGGGGACGGGGTCAGAGTCCTTTCGCGCAGCGAAAGGACTCTGACC
>NZ_JACSQS010000018.1:10684-44334 GCF_014836545.1 Stenotrophomonas lacuserhaii | reverse complement strand
CCCCCCCCCCCCCCCCCCCCCCCCCCCCCCCCCGGCCCAAACCACCGAACCCGCACTTGGCGACCCACCACGAGGCGCTCCGCCGTTCACCCGCAGGCGAGGGCTTCCGATCGCCCTTTGCAGGATCAGACGTTGAAGCGGAAGTGCAGCACGTCGCCTTCCTGCACGCGATATTCCTTGCCTTCCAGGCGCAGGCGCCCGGCTTCCTTGGCACCGGCTTCGCCCTTGAACTTGATGAAGTCGTCGTAGGCAATCGTTTCGGCGCGGATGAAGCCCTTCTCGAAATCGGTGTGGATGACCGCGGCCGCCTGCGGCGCGGTGGCGCCCTTGCGCACGGTCCACGCACGCACTTCCTTCACGCCTGCGGTGAAATAGGTCTGCAGGCCCAGCAGCTGGTAGGCCGCGTTGATGACGCGGTTCAAGCCCGGCTCCTGCAGGCCCAGGTCGGCCAGGAAGGTGTCACGGTCCTCGTCATCCAGCTGCGACAGCTCCTCTTCGATGGCCGCCGACACCGGCACCACTTTCGCACCCTCTTCGGCCGCGCGCGCGCGCACCGCATCCAGGTGCGGATTGTTCTCGAAGCCATCTTCCAGCACGTTGGCGATGTACATCACCGGCTTCAGCGTCAGCAGGAACAGGTCACGCACCAGCGCTTTTTCCTCTTCGTCCAGGCCGGCCGCACGACCGGCCTTGCCATCGGCCAGCGCCGCCTGCAGCTTGGCCAGCACCGGCTTGCGTGCCGCCGCTTCCTTGTCGCCGCCCTTGGCCGAACGCTCGGCGCGGTTCAGCGCCTTCTCCACGCTGTCCAGGTCAGCCAGCGCCAGCTCGGTATCGATGGTGTCGATGTCCGACAGCGGATCAACCTTGTTGTTGACGTGGATCACGTCGGCGTTCTCGAAGCAACGCACCACGTGGGTGATCGCATCCACTTCGCGGATGTGCGCCAGGAACTTGTTGCCCAGGCCTTCGCCGCTGGCCGCACCGGCCACCAGGCCGGCGATGTCGACGAACTCGACCGCCGTCGGGATGACCTTCTGCGGGTTGATGATCGCCGCCAGCTCGTTCAGCCGCGGATCCGGCACCGGCACGATGCCGACGTTCGGCTCGATGGTGCAGAACGGAAAGTTGGCCGCGGCGATACCTGCCTTGGTCAGCGCGTTGAACAGTGTCGACTTGCCCACGTTGGGCAGGCCGACGATTCCGCATTTGATACCCATGTTCGACAACCTTTGGGGTGAAAGTGATTGGCGAAAAAGCGCACGCGCCGTTTTGCAAATCATTTTCATCGTGCCACCGCCGAGCATGGCTCGGCGCTACCCCTCTTCGCTGGGTTACTTCGGGGTATGCAGGCGCTTCATCGCCTCGTTGAAATCCCCCTGCACTGCCAATGGCAGCACATCGATGGCATCGTCGATGGCCCGTGCGATCAGCACGTCGTCGTCCTTCGATGCCCGTCCCAGCACCCACGGCACCACGCGGTCCTTGTGGCCGGGATGGCCGATGCCCACGCGCAGGCGATGGAACCTGCCGTGCCCGAGCAGACGGATGGTATCGCGAAGGCCGTTCTGCCCCCCGTGGCCGCCATCGAACTTCAACCGCGCCGCACCCGGCGGCAGGTCCAGCTCGTCGTGTGCCAGCAGGGTTTCTTCAGGCTCGATCTTCCAGAACCGCTGCGCGGCGGTGACCGACTTGCCACTGAGGTTCATGTAGGTGGCCGGCTTCAGCAGCCAGACCGGCTGGCCTGCGATATCGACCTTGGCGGTCTCGCCGAACAGCTTGCTGTCCACGCTCCAGCGTGCGCCCGCCTTTTCGGCCAGGGCCTCCACAAAATGAAACCCAGCGTTGTGCCGGGTCCGGGCGTGCTCGGCGCCTGGGTTCCCCAGGCCGACGATCAGTCGCAATCCTGCCATTGTCTCTTCCTGTTACGGCCTGCCAGCGCTGCCGGCAGGTACGGCGCCCGTCCCGGGGGACAGGCGCCGCAACGGCATTACTCTGCGGCTTCTGCGTCTTCGGCAGCGTCGGCAGCGTCTTCCTTGCCGTGCTTGGCGGTGACCACGGCATCGTCGTGATCCTTGCCCAGCGCCAGCGCCGGCAGCTCAACGCCCTTCGGCAGCTTGAGGTCGGACAGATGGATCACGCCACCGGCTTCCAGGGCGCCCAGGTCGACTTCGATCGACTCCGGCAGGTCCTTCGGCAGGCAGGACACGGTCACTTCCTTCACTTCGTGGGTGACCACGATGTCCGAAGCCTTGCCAGCCGGCGAGGTTTCTTCGTTGATGAAGTGCAGCGGCACCGAAGCGGTCAGGACTTCGTTCTCGTTCACGCGCAGGAAATCCAGGTGCAGGATCAGCTGCTTGAACGGGTGGCGCTGCATGTCACGCAGCAGCACGCGCTCGACCTTGCCATCGAGGTTCAGGTCCAGGATGGACGAGTAGAACCAATCGTTGTACTGGGCCAGCCAGATTTCATTGTGGTCAAGGCTGATGGCGACCGGCTCGGCGTTGCCGCCGTAGACGATCGCCGGGATCACGCCAGCGTGACGCAGGCGGCGGCTCGCACCCTTGCGCTGCAGTTCACGCTTGGTGACCTTGATTTCATGGGTCTTGGACATTTTCTACTACCTGTTGGGTGCCCTGCCGTGTGGCGGGGCGGATGAAGGCACTTCCGCGACCAGAAGTGCCCTTGGAGTTCCCTGCCGTTACCGGCCGGAACGAAAAAAAATCAATCCACGTACAACGAGCTGACCGACTCACCGAAGGCGATGCGGCGCATCGTTTCGGCCAGCATTTCCGCCACGCTGAGCTGGCGGATCTTGCTGCAGACCCGCGCGGCGTCCTTCAGCGGGATGGTGTCGGTCACCACCAGCTCATCGAGCTGGGAATTGGTGATGTTGTCCACCGCCGGGCCGGACAGCACCGCGTGGGTGCAGTACGCCGCGACCTTGAGCGCGCCGCGCGCCTTCAGGGCAGCAGCAGCGGCGCACAGCGTGCCGGCGGTATCGACGATGTCATCGACCATCACGCAGGTCTTGCCTTCGACGTCACCGATGATGTTCATCACGGTGGACACGTTGGCGCGCGGACGGCGCTTGTCGATGATCGCCAGGTCGGCATCGTCCAGGCGCTTGGCGACGGCGCGCGCACGCACCACGCCACCTACGTCCGGGGACACCACGATCAGGTTTTCGGTGCCGTAGGCGCGCCAGATATCGGCGAGCAGCAGCGGCGAGGCGTACACGTTGTCCACCGGGATATCGAAGAAGCCCTGGATCTGGTCGGCATGCAGGTCCACGGTCAACACCCGATCGGCACCGGCGGTGCTGAACATCTTCGCCGCCAGCTTGGCGGTGATCGGCACGCGCGAAGACCGCATGCGGCGATCCTGGCGCGAGTAGCCGAAGTACGGCACTACCGCGGTGACGCTGGCCACCGATGCGCGCTTGAGCGCGTCGATCAGCACCAGCAGTTCCATCAGATTCTCTGCGCTGGGCGCACTGGTCGGCTGGATCACGAAGACGTCCTGCTTGCGGACGTTCTCTTCGATTTCGACCTGCACTTCACCATCGGAGAAGTGCGACACCAACGCCTTGCCCGGACGCACGCCCAGTTCCTTGCAGATGTTCTGTGCGAGGCGTTTGTTGGCGTTGCCGGAAAAGACCAGCAGGTTGGGCGAATCTTGCATCATGATTGTCTCGGGCGGGGGCGAGTGGCGGAGATCGGGTTACCCCAGGCGCCCGAAGGCCCCTGCGGCTGATTGCACCACGGCATTTCCACGTCCCGCGCAGACAGCTGCGCTGGTTGGCGCGGACCAAGCCGCAAGTGGCAGGGGCGGGAGGATTCGAACCTCCGAATGCCAGGATCAAAACCTGGTGCCTTGGGCCTCTTGGCGACGCCCCTGCATCAAATGAATCAGTTACGCTCGAGTGCATCCAGCAGTGGTGACCGGCCAACGCCTGCCACCACCCACGCCCGCAACTCCTTGGACAACCCCGCCCTGCCCGCCTGCGCAGCCTGCTGCGAAGGGAACTCGACGAAGCACCCACTTCCCGACCCTGTCAGCCGCGCCGTGCCGATGTTGCTCAACGCAGCAAGCACGGCCTCTACGGCAGGCTCGCGGCGGCGCAGCACCGGTTCGAACGCATTGCCGGACAGGTATCCGGAAACGAAGTCCTCTATTTTCGCCATTGGACTGTCGCGCGTCAAATCCGGATCCGCAAAAAGGGCGGGAGTGGGCACGTGGACCCCCGGATCGGCGATCACATACCACGCCGGCGGCAGCTCGATGGGGGTCAGCTGCTCCCCTATGCCCTCGGCCCAGGCGTTGTGCCCGCGCACGAAAACCGGCACATCCGCACCCAGCTGCAGGCCCAGTGCGGCCAGCGCATCCGGGCCCAGCCCGGTGCCCCACAGCTGGTTCAGTGCCACCAGGACGGTCGCCGCATCGGACGACCCACCACCGAAGCCACCGCCGGCCGGCACGTGTTTTTCAACGATGATGTCAACACCTTCGACGATGTTGCACGACGCCTGCAGCAACAGCGCCGCCCGCACGGCGAGGTCATCGGACTCCGCTACGCCGGGCAGCGAGGCGCCTTGGCGACGCACCTGCCCGTCCCGGCGCAGGCGAAGTCCGATCCGGTCACCCCAGTCGAGCAGCCGGAACACGGTCTGCAGCTGGTGGTAGCCATCGGCGCGACGGCCGGTGATGTTGAGGAACAGATTCAGCTTTGCCGGAGCCGGCCACCAGGTCCAGCCATCGGCGTCATCATGCGACGGATTCATGGACCGGCCGCGCCCCACTGGTCGACCACCAGGCGTACCTTGGCGTCGCCCTTGCTGGCTTCGATACGTCGCGGCAGCGACTGTCGGCCGTCCTGCGCCGGGTACCAGTCCAGGTAATCCACCTGCCATCCGGCCTGGCGCAGCTGGCGCGGTCGCCCTTCGGCGTCGCGCTGCAGGGCGGCTTCGCCGCTGCCTTCCAGCACCAGGCCACGGGTCCAGTCCGGCAATTGGTTGACCGGGATGTCCCAGCCGGTCGCCTCGAGCAGGACAGCCTGCGCATCGGCGCCTTCGCGCGGGCCACCGTCCAGCCCTTCCAGCCGGCCGCTGCCCTGCGTGGCGTCACCCTGAAGGCGCCAGCTCTGCCGGGTCACCGGGGCACTGAGCTGGACCTGGTAGGCACTGCCCTGCTGGTCCCATTCAATGCGGCCACTGCCGCCGTTCTTTCCCTTGCTGACCGCCACCCGGCCCTGGAACGCCCAGTCCGGCTGGGCCCGCAGCGCCTGCACGCGTGCTGCTTCGGCACGTTCGGCAGCTGGGGACACGCTAAAGGCCACGTCCGGCACCGGGGTCTTCTGCGAACCGACCGAGGTACAGGCGGCCAGCGCCAGGGTGACCGTTGCCAGCAGCAACGGCCGGGTCATCGAATGCATCATGGCTTGAAGGTCTCACGGACGCGCTGCAGCGCGCGGTTGTCGGGATCCAGCTTGGCGGCTTCGTCGAAGTAGCGCCGCGCCTCGTCCTGGCGGCCCATCACCCACAGCACTTCGCCCAGGTGCACGGCGATCTCGGCATCCTTTGCCAGCCCATGGGCGCGGCGCAGCTGCACCAGCGCCTCCTCGTTGCGGCCCAGCCGATACAGCACCCAACCGTGGCTGTCGATGATGGCCGGGTTGTCCGGCTCAGCCACGCGGGCGCGGTCGATCAGCTCCAACGCCTCCTGGTAGCGGTGGGTGCGGTCGGCCAGGGTGTAGCCCAAGGCATTCAATGCGGCGACATTTTCCGGTTCGGTGACCAGCACCTTGCGCAGGTCCGCTTCCGCACGCGGGATGTCATCACGACGTTCCCAGGCCAGGGCGCGCGCATACAACAGCGCGTTCTCGTCGGGATAGGCGGCCAGCCCGCGCGCCAGCGCGTCCAGCTCGCCGGCCTCGTCGCCTGCGCGCAGGCGCAACTCGGCTTCCAGCAGATAGGCGTCGCGGCGCGCTTCTTCGGCCAGCACCGCATCGGACTGCACCGCACGTACTTCTTCCAGTGCCTTGGCCTGGTTGCCCAGCAGGCCCTGCGCATTGGCCGCGCGCAGGCGTGCTTCGCTCAGCTCATCGCCGCCGGGCACGCTGTGGTACCAGTCCACCGCCTCCTGGTAGCGCTTGAGGTATTCGGCGATCTTGCCCAGCAGCAGGCGCTGCGCCGGATCGGGCTTGCTGGCCGCACGCGACAGCTCGGCGTACAGCGCGGTCAACGCAGTGGCGTCGTCCTGCTTGGCCAGCAGCGAGGCGCGCATGCCGTAGGTCTGGGTGTCCTGCGGGCCGCTGGACAGTACGCGCTCGGCGGCCACCGTCTCGTTCATGCCGTCGTAGGCGATGGCCACGGCATTACGCAGGTCCACGCTGGTGCGGGTCTGGGGCTCCAGCGCCTGCAGCACCACCACGGCCTCCGCCTTGCGCCCGGTCTGCTGCAACTGGCTGGCGCGCAGCAAGGCCACGCGCGGATCCTGCGGGAACCGGCGCACTACCTCGTCGACCATGCGCTGGGCCAGCTCGGGCTTGTCCATGCGCATCGCCAAGCGGCCGAATTCCTGCCAGACCTCGATCCGGTTGGGGATCGCGTCGGCCTGGACCAGCGCCTCGAGTACCTGCGCCGGCACCCCCGGATCGCGCCCGCCACCGACCAGCGCGGCCAGGGTGAAGCGCCAGCCTTCCTCGCCGGGCGCGGCCAGCAACGCCTTCAGTTCAGTGGTTGCACGCTCCGGCTTGCCCTGGCGCATGGCCAGCGCCGCAGCGGCGCTACGCATCGACAACGAGCGCGGTGCGCGCTGCTGCCACAGCGCCAGCGCCTGCGCGGCACGGGCGTCATCATTGGCCAGCATGGCGATCCGGGTGGCCCGTTCGGCCAGTCCGGCGTCACCGTCACTGGCCTGCGCGGCGAGCAGGTACTGCGCGGCCGAGTCGGGCAATTTGCCCGCCTGCAGAGCGAATTCGCCTACCAGCGCGGGCTCCAGCGACGGCTCCTGGGCCCGTTCGGCCTGGTCCAGCACGCGGGCGACGGAGGGGGCTGCCAGCGCGTCGCCAGCCATCAGGCTGAGCAGCAGAACACTGGAGATGCGAATCAATGCGGGCATCGACGGCATTGGGGCCTTAAAATGTGTGCCTATGGCCAGCAGCTTATCGCAAGCAACTGAACAATGACCCTGTGGGTGCTCGGACTGAATCACCAGACCGCACCGGTGGACCTGCGCGAACGCGCAGCCTTCGCCGGTGACGCCCTGCCGCGCGCGCTCGGTTCGTTGCGCAATACCCCGCAGATCGCCGAGGCGGTGTTGCTGTCCACCTGCAACCGCACCGAACTGTATGCGGTGGCCGACTCCGAGACCGCCCTGAACCAGTGGCTGCAGGGCCAGGCCGGCGACCTGCAGGGCTATCTGTACCAGCACGCCGACGCCGATGCGGTGCGCCACCTGTTCCGCGTCGCCACCGGGCTGGATTCGATGGTGCTGGGTGAACCGCAGATCCTGGGCCAGGTGAAGGACGCCTGGTCGGTCGCACGCGAACATGGCCTGCTCGGCCAGCGCCTGGACCGGCTGTTCCAGCAGACCTTCTCGGTGGCCAAGCGCGCGCGGACCGATACCCAGGTCGGCGCCAACCCGGTTTCTGTAGCTTCTGCCGCGGTGCGGCTGGCGCAGAATTCCTTCGCGCGGCTGGACGATTCCACCGTATTGCTGGTCGGCGCCGGGGAAACCATCGAGCTGGCCGCGCGCCACCTCAGCGATGGCAAGGTGCGCCGCCTGCTGATCGCCAACCGCACCCTGGCCCACGCCCAGGACCTGGCCAGCCGGCATGGTGGCGTGGCCTTGCCGCTGGCCGAGCTGGACCGCCATCTTGCCGAAGCGGACATCGTGTTTTCCGCCACGGCCGCACGCGAGCCGGTGATCCACCGCGAGGCCGTCGCCACCGCGCTGCGCGCCCGTCGGCACAAGCCGATGCTGCTGTTCGACCTGGCCGTGCCGCGCGACATCGAAGCCAGCGTGGCCAGCCTGGACGACGCCTTCCTGTATACGGTGGACGACCTGGAGCGGGCGGTGGAAGACAACCGCCGCAGCCGCCGCGAAGCCGCCGCCGAAGCCGAAGCGATCATCGAACTGCAGGTCGCGCGCTTCGTGGAAACCCAGCAGGCCGGCACCCACCACGCCCCGCTCAGGCAGCTGCGCGCGTTCGGCGAGACCACCCGCGCGGAAATGCTGGAGCGCGCGCGGGCACAGCTGGCCAACGGCAAGCCGGCCGATGAAGTGCTGGAACTGCTCGCCCATGGCCTGACCAACCGCTTGCTGCACCCGCCCACCGCTGCCCTGCGCGCCGCCGCGCTGAGCGGAGATGCCGACCTGACCCGCGCCGCCGAGCGCCTGTTCCCGGCGCAGCCGGGATACCACCATCCTGCCGTGAGACCTGATGACGCCGACCCTGCGCCGTAAGCTTGAAGCGCTGGCCGAGCGCCGCGAAGAACTCGAACGCCTGCTTTCCGACCCCAGCGTGGTGGCCGACAACAAGCGCTTCCGCGATCTTTCGCGCGAGTTCGCCCAGCTGGAACCGGTTGCCACCGCGCTGGCCGAAGAGCGCCGCGCCAAGGACGACCTGGCCGCCGCCGAGGCGATGCGCGCCGACCCGGACCTGCGTGAGCTGGCCGAGGAAGAAGTCGAGGCCGCGCAGGCCCGCCTGGCGCAGCTGGACCAGGACCTGGCGCTGCTGCTGGTGCCGCGCGACCCGCGCGACGAAGGCAACCTGTTCCTGGAAGTGCGCGCCGGCACCGGCGGCGACGAAGCGGCGATCTTCGCCGGCGATCTGTTCCGCATGTACGCGCGCTACGCCGAGCGCCAGGGCTGGAAAGTCGAGATCGAATCGGACAGCCCGGGCGAGCACGGCGGCTACAAGGAAGTGGTGGCCCGGGTGGTCGGGCGCGGCGCGTTCTCGCGGCTGAAATTCGAATCCGGCACGCATCGGGTGCAGCGGGTGCCCGCGACCGAATCGCAGGGCCGCATCCATACCTCGGCGGCGACGGTGGCGATCATCCCCGAAGCCGATGAGATCGACGAGGTGCAGATCAATCCGGCCGACCTGCGGGTGGATACGTTCCGTTCCTCCGGCGCCGGTGGCCAGCACGTCAACAAGACCGAATCGGCCATCCGCATCACCCACGTCCCGACCGGGGTGGTGGTGGAATGCCAGACCGAACGCAGCCAGCACGCCAACCGCGACAAGGCGATGAAGCGCCTGAAAGCGCAGTTGCTGGATGCCGAGCGTTCGCGCCAGGACGCAGCGCAGGCGGCGTCGCGGCGCCTGCAGGTCGGCAGCGGAGACCGCAGCCAGCGCATCCGTACCTACAGCTTCCCGCAGGGCCGCATCACCGACCACCGCGTGGAAGGGTTGACCCTGTATGACCTGCCCAACGTGATGACCGGCGACATGGACGCGCTGCTGCAGCGGCTGTCGCAGGAACACCAGGCCGATGCACTGGCCCAGCTGGCGGCGTCGGCCTGATCGATGCAGCCCGCCAGCCAGCGCCAGCAGTTGCAGCAGGCGGTACGCCGCCAGCCGACGGACTTCATCGCCTGGGTGATGCTGGCCGATGCCGAACTGGAAGCCGGTGACCTGGCAGCGGGCGAACAGGCCGCGCGGCGTGCCCTGCAGCTGCGCCCGCGGCATCCCGAGGCGCTGGCCCGGCTGGGCCGGGTGGCGTGGATGGCCGGCGCGCACGGCGATGCCGCGCAGCTGCTCGGCGAGGCTGCGGCCAGCGCGCCGCAGCACCCCGGCATTGCGTTGTGGCTCGGCCACGCACTGGAAGATGCCGGCGATGCCGAGGGCGCGGCCGATGCCTACCGGCGCGCCCACGCGCTGCTGCCCGATGAGCCCTACATCGCCGCGCAGCGGCTGGCCTGGCAGCGCCGCCTGTGCGACTGGCAGGACGTTGATGCGCTGTCACGGCAGGTCCGCGATGCCGTGGCCGGCGGCCGGGGCGCGGTGGAACCGTTCGCCTTCCTCAGCGAGCAGGCCAGCGCCGCCGAACAGCTGGCCTGTGCGCGGCTGCGCGCGGCGCAGTTCAGCGGCGTGCGACCGTTGCCGCCGGCCTCGGTGCGGCAACGCGGTCCGCTGCGGATCGGCCTGCTGTCCAACGGCTTCGGCGCGCACCCCACCGGCCTGCTGACCGTGGCGGTGTTCGAACAACTGCGGCAGGACACGGCGCTGGACATCCATCTTTTCGCGCTCGACCGCGACGATGGCAGCCCGATCCGCCAGCGTCTGTGCGCGGCCACCCGCCTGCACGACGTGGCGGGCCTGCGCCATGCCGACGTGGCCGCACGGATCCGTGCCGAAGGCATCGACGTGCTGTTCGACCTGCGCGGCTGGGGCGGTGGCGGCGTACCGGAAGTGCTGGCCCTGCGCCCGGCCCCGGTGCAGGTCAACTGGCTCGCGTATCCGGGCACCTCCGGTGCACCGTGGATGGACGTGGTGCTGGCCGACGACTTCGTGCTGCCGGCCACGCTGGAGGCGCACTTCAGCGAGCGCGTCGTGCGCCTGCCGCGAGCCTTCCAGCCATCGGACAATACCCGTGCGCTGCAGCCGGCACCGTCGCGTGCCGCGTGCGGCCTGCCGGAACACGGCGTGGTGTTCTGCTGTTTCAACAACAGCTACAAATTGAATCCGCGCAGCATGGCGCGGGCCTTCCAGGTCCTGCAGGGCGTGCCCGGCAGCGTGCTGTGGCTGCTGTCCGGGCCGGGCCGCGCCGATGCCCGCCTGCGTGATGCAGCGCGCGCGGCCGGGGTGGATCCGGCGCGGCTGGTGTTCATGGCCAAGCTGCCGCATGCGCAGTACCTCACCCGCTACGCGCTGGCCGACCTGTTCCTGGATACCCATCCGTACAACGCGCACACCACCGCCTCGGATGCGCTGTGGGCCGGCTGCCCGGTACTGACCTGCCCCGGCGATACCTTCGCCGCGCGCGTGGCCGGCAGCTTGAACCACCACCTCGGCCTGCATGCGATGAACGTGGCCGACGATGCCGCCTTCATCACCCGCGCCACGGCGTTGGGCAATGACCCCGCCGCGCTGGCGCAGCTGCGCACGCAGTTGGCCCAGGCACGTGCCTGCAGTGGCCTGTTCGACATGGCCGGCTTCGCCGCGGACCTGTCCCGGATGCTGCAGCAGCTGGCCAGCGAACGGGGCTGGCAGGGCGCGCACACCGCCTGAACCGCGCACGCGGCACACTGGGGCTTCCACCCAACGGGAGCCTTCGATGGCAAAGCTGAAGCGCAAGGCCTACGAGGCCCTGCTGGAACCGATGCAGCTGGAACTGGCCACCATGGCGCGCTGGGTGCAGCTGACTGGCCAGCGCGTGCTGGTGCTGTTCGAGGGGCGCGACACCGCAGGCAAAGGCGGCGCCATCCAGGCCATCAGCCAGCACCTCAACCCCCGCCAGTGCCGGGTGGTCGCACTGCCCAGGCCGACCGACCGCGAAGCCACCCAGTGGTACTTCCAGCGCTATGCCAGCCACCTGCCAGCGGCCGGCGAGATCGTGCTGATGGACCGCAGCTGGTACAACCGCGCCGGCGTGGAACGGGTGATGGGCTACTGCAGTGACGCGCAGTACCGGCAGTTCCTGCAGCAGGCGCCGGTGTTCGAACAACTGCTGGTGGACGACGGCATCCTGCTGTTCAAGTACTGGCTGGCGGTGGACCAGGCGCAGCAGGAGGAGCGTTTCGCCGAGCGCCATGCCAATCCGCTGAAGGGCTGGAAGCTGTCACCGGTGGACCTGCAGTCGCGCGACAAGTACGAGGCTTACACCCAGGCCCGCGAGGCCATGCTGCAGGCCACCCACCGTACCCATGCGCCGTGGACGCTGGTGGATTTCAACGACCAGCGCACGGGTAGGCTGACCCTGGTCCGCGACCTGCTGGACCGCCTGCCCGATACCCATGTCGAGGAGGCGCTGCCAGAGCTGCCGAAGCTGAAAGGCAAGCTGCACCGCGAGCACTACGCGCTGCTGGAGCCGATCCCGGACGTGGTCTGACAGGGCTACGGGGCCAGGTTCCTTTTGCACTGCAGAAGGAACCTGGCCCCTGACATCCTCATTCACCCGGCTTACTTGCCGGCAATGCGCGCTTCGATGTCCGCCGCCGTGACCGGACCCACGAACGAATGCACCACCTTGCCCTGCGGGTCCACCAGGTGGGTCAGCGGCAGGCCGCGCGGGGTGGCGAAGTCGGCCGGCGGATCGTACGGGTCGACGATGGCGATCGGATAGGTCACCGGCCGTTCCTTCAGGAAGGCCTGCATGTCCGCCGGCTCGATTTCCTCATACGCCAGCCCGACCACTTCGATCTCGCTGCGCATCGCGTGCAGCGCGGACAGCTCCGGCATCTCCTTGCGGCAGGGAGCACACCAGGTGGCCCAGAAGTTCACCACCACCCACTTGCCGCGGTGCGCGGCCAGATCATATTCGGCGCCGTCCACGGTCTTGACCTTCAGGGCCGGGAACTCGGCCGTGACCCGCTCTGCAGGCGCTGCACCATCGGCTGCGCCAAGTGCCGCATCCGGGTCGGCGGCAGGCGCTGGCGTGGCCGCGTCGGCAGCAGGCGGCGCGGCGGCCGGTGCGGTGGCAGCAGGTTCGGCGGCGGGCTTGCAGGCGGCCAAGAGAACGGACAGGGTGACGACGAACAACGTGCATCTCATCGGGGCGTATCTCCGGGGGGATAGATGTCGCTGACGCGACGCTTGAGTTTCTCACGCAGTGGCAGGCGCAGTTCGTCCAGCGCCGCCAGCGCGGCCTGGCCCAGGCTGTCCTGGCGATAGGGCAGGTGCGCTTCGGCCACCGGGATGCGCAGCTGGGTGGACTCGTACAGG
Source organism: Stenotrophomonas lacuserhaii (assembly GCF_014836545.1). Classification (GTDB taxonomy): domain Bacteria; phylum Pseudomonadota; class Gammaproteobacteria; order Xanthomonadales; family Xanthomonadaceae; genus Stenotrophomonas; species Stenotrophomonas lacuserhaii. The sequence continues at coordinate 31,445 of NZ_JACSQS010000018.1, read as the reverse complement.
TCGGCCAGGGTCAACTGCTCCAGGTCACGCGCCAGCATCCACTCACCGTTCTCGACGCGGCGCAGCAGCGCGATCCGCTCCATGTCACACAGCAACTGCTGCAGCAGCGAGTCGGTCATCATCGGCTCGTGCTGCAGGATCTCGTCGTCCTCCAGGCCCTTGCCCAATGCGCGCGCCTGCTGGAAGCGCCCGAGCAGGCGCAGCAGCGCGTAGAACTCATACCCCTGCGGCAGGCGCAGTTCCGCCGGCTGGTAGCGGAAGGCGGCCATCGAAGAGGCCAGGGAAGCGCCCAGCAAGACCGCCACCCAGCACAGGTAGATCCACAGCAGCAGGATCGGCACGAAGGCGACGGTGCCGTACAGCTTCTGGTAGGACTGGAAGCTGCCCAGGTAGGCACCGATGCCCCACTTCACCAGTTCCAGCAGGATCGCCGCCAGGATCGCACCGGGCACCGCATGCTTCCATTTGACCGTGTGGTGCGGCACCACGCGGTACACCAGCGTGATGCACACGAACTCGATCAGCACCGGAGCCAGCCGCAGCGAGAAATCGGCCAGCCACCGTCCTTCCTGGGTACCGAACAGCGGCAGCGCGAACACCCGCGCCGAGACTGCCAGCGAGGCTGCCGCCAACATCGCGCCGAGGGTCAACACGGTCCAGTAAACCAGGAAGCGGGTCAGCTTGGGCCGCGACGATCCCACCCGCCAGATCTGGTTGAAGGTTTCTTCCACGCTGTTGAGCGTGATCAGCAGCGAGATCACCAGCGCGATGAAGCCGGCCGCGGTGAGCTGGCCGGCGCTGGCGCTGAACTGCCGCAGGTAGCCTTCTGCCGCACGCGCCGCGCTGGGCACGAAGTTGGAGAACACGTAATCGCTGAGCTGGTCGCTCCAGCGATCGAACACCGGGAAGGCGGACAGCACGCCGAACACCACGATGGCCAACGGCACCAGGGCGAACACGGTGGTGTAGGCCAGCGCGGCGGCGGCCTGGAACAGGCGGTCATCAAGGAAGCGCCGCCACAGGAAACGGCCGAAGCTGGCTGCGCGCGGACGGTCGCGCGCGCGCTCCATCCAAAGATTGATCGTGTTCAACGGTTCCATCGGCGCAAGGGTACCCGATGCAGGATCGCCGCAGGATAGCCATACTGGCGTCTCCTGGACGAGAAAGCGGGTCGATGATGGGCGAGATCCTGGTGCTCTACTACAGCCGAGGCGGTTCGGTGGCACGGCTGGCGCGGCAGATCGCGCGGGGCATCGGCGAGGTTCCGGGCATGGCCGCGCGCGTGCGCAGCGTGCCCGCCGTGGCCGCCGTGACCCAGATCGCGCGTCCGCCGGTACCCGATGAAGGCGCGCCGTATGTCAGCGTCGAAGACCTCGCCGCGTGCGATGGGTTGCTGCTCGGCAGTCCCACCCGGTTCGGCAACATGGCCGCCCCGATGAAGCACTTCCTGGATGGCCTGGGCGCGGAGTGGGTCAATGGCACGCTGGCCGGAAAGCCGGCGGCGGTGTTCACCTCCACCGCCTCGATGCATGGGGGCCAGGAATCCACCCTGCTGTCCATGCAGCTGCCGTTGCTCCACCACGGTTGCCTGATCGTCGGCATTCCGTTCACTGAAGCTGCGTTGAGCCACACCACCAGCGGCGGCACGCCCTACGGTGCCAGCCACGTGGCGGGTGCCAATGATGACCCGCAGCCCACCGAGGACGAAGCCACCCTGGCCCGCGCGCTTGGCCGACGGGTCGCCGATATCGCACGGCGGCTGGCCTGATGGCCACCACCGCGCGCACCGTGCTGCTGCTCGCCCTGATGGGCCTGGCGGCGCTGTACGCCGGCTGGTTCATCAACGACCGCCACTGGCTGGCGACCCAGCTGGTGTTCACCGCCCCGCCGCTGGTGCTGGCGATCGCGCTGCGGATGGGCTGGCGCAAGGCCGGTTTCTGGGCCAGCGTGCTGGCGCTGGGCTGGTTCAGCCATGGCGTGATGAGTGCCTGGAGCCATGCCGAAACGCGCGCGCTGGCGTGGCTGGCGATCTGCCTGTCGCTGCTGGTGATCTTCGCCGGCAGCCTGCCCGGCCTGCGCGCACGTTTCAGCCGAAAGCAACGCTGACGGCCCCCACCGGGGCCGGTATCATCTGCGTTCCTGTTCCTGCAGCGCCGTTCCAGGCTCCGAAGACATGCCCATGATGGAAGACCTCCTGATCGTCACCACCGGTGGCACGATCGACAAGATCTACTTCGACGACAAATCGGATTACCAGATCGGCGATCCGCAGATCGGCATGATCCTGCGCGAGCTGGGCGTGACTTTCCGCTTCAACGTCATCCCGATCCTGCGCAAGGATTCGCTGCACATCAGCGATGACGACCGCGAGCTGATCCGCGCCACCATCGCCGCACAGCCTACCCGCCATGTGCTGGTCACCCACGGTACCGATTCGATGGTCGCTACCGGAAAGGTGCTGTCGACCATCCCGGACAAGACCATCGTGATGACCGGCGCGTTGAGTCCGGCGCGCTTCCGCGGTTCCGATGCCGAGTTCAACATCGGCTGCGCCATCGGCGCAGTGCAATCGCTGGCTGCCGGCGTATACATCGCGATGAACGGGCGCATCTGGGATCCGCAGAGCGTCCGCAAGAACGTGGCCGAGAACCGTTTCGAAGCGGCCTGACCGCTCAGGAGCCGCCCCTCCCGGGCGGCTCCTGCGCTGCATCACCTCACTGCGATGCCACCACTTCGATGGACCGGTCCACGGCGGAGTCGGCATCTGCCATGCCTGCTCCGCAGCCCTGCGGGCAAGCGACCAGCAACGGGCGCGCGGTCTCTTTCAGGATATCGGTGACCTGCGCAGGCGTAAGACGGCCATCCACAGCCGACTGCATCAGCGCCACGACGCCGGCGACGTGCGGGGCCGCCATCGAGGTACCGTTATAGGCGGCATAGGCAGGCGCACCCGGCGAGGTGCGTCCACTGTTCAAGGTGGAAAGGATGTTCTCACCAGGTGCTGCCAGGGTGATTCCCCTGCCATGGTTGGAGAAACCGGCGCGTGCACCGCGCGCGGTCGTGGCCGCCACCGCTACCACCCCACGGCAGTTGGCCGGGGTGAAGCGCGAGACATCGGCATTGCTGTTTCCCGCTGCGACAACCACCGTTGCCCCGGCCTGGATCGCGCCGTCCACGGCGGCCTGCGATGCGCGATCGCATGCACCCTGGCCGCCCAGCGAAAGGTTCAGCACTTTGGCGGGATTTGCATTGCGCGGAATGCCCCTGACGGTGCCGCCCGCGGCCCACACCATGCCGTCGGCGATGTCCGACGTGTAACCGCCGCCCTTGCCGAGGACGCGGACATGCACCAGTTTGGCGTCGAAGGCCGTTCCAGCGACCCCCTGCCCATTGTTCGTGGCTGCAGCAACGGTGCCGGCGACGTGGGTGCCATGCCAGCTGGAGGGTTGGCCCCACTGGCTGTCGCCGGTGTCTTCCGGGTTGTCATCCCGACCGTTGCCGTCGCCGGCCATGCTGCCGTTGCTGATGAAGTCATAGCCCGGAAGCGTATTGGCGTCCAGTTCCGGATGGCGGGTGCGGCCGGTGTCGATGATCGCCACCACCTGCCCGGCGCCGGTGGCCTTGTCCCACGCCGGCCGCACGTTGAGTGATGCGGCACTGTTGGAGAAGCCCCACTGTTCGTTCAAGCGCGGATCGTCGGGATCCAGCGCCGGCTTCAGGATGCGATCCACCTGGACGTGGTCCACGTCCGGATCGCTCGCCATGGCCGCCATCCAGGCACCGGCCTGCGCGCGGTCCAGCGCTTTTCCGGCGCGCACCACCATCGGCCCGGTGGCCATCCGGCGCAGCACCTGCATGCCGCCGGTTGCCATGCGCAGACTGGATCCGGCACGGCCCAGCGCCGCCTGCATCGCGCCTTCTTTCTCGCGCAGTGCACTGCCGTCACGCAGGTGCACGATGAACTGCTGATGGGTGTCCGACTGCACAAGGCCGGAAAGATCTACGTCGCCGGCATGGGCCGATGCGCTGGACATCGCCATCAGCACACAGGCAATGGCAGGTGACAGGAACGTTTTCTGGCAGGGTATTTTCATCTGGAGCCTCCTTTGGTTTGTGGCCAGTCGATCGTGTGCTTGTGCACCTGCGGCGGGTATCGGGCATCCACCCGCCTGGCTCCCGGCACATGGCACGGGAAAGGTGAAACTTTCTCCCTGTCCGGTTCGCCGGCGGGCTCGACCCGTGCGTGCGACGAAGCGGCGCGCTATTCGGCCTTGGCCTTTACCAGGAGCCCGCTGTAATCGCTGATTGCCTTGATCCGTATGTGCCAGGTTCCGGAGCCTGGCCAGACGCGCACGCAGGTCTTGCTGTTGCCGGTGCCCTGGGGACGGCAGTTGTATTCGGTATCGGTGGGCCTGACCGCATGGCGGGTGTACAGATCAACGTCGCCCGATCCTTCGCCGATCTGCACCACCAGCATGTTGCTGCCGGCCGGCACGTTGAAGGTGTACCAGCGCTCGCTCCCGGCAGTGCCGCTCAATCCCCTGACCGGTACGTCGTTTTCCAGGTCCGACGGATCCGGGTCCGGATCGGGGTCTGGATCCGGGCCGGTATCGCCGGCGGCCGCCCTGGCCACGACGACGGCAGCGTCGACCAGCCCGGCGCCGCAGCCGCCGGTGCAGGTACCGGGCAACGGCCCTGCGGCACTTCGCAGCAAGGCGTCCACCTGCGCGGGCAGCAACGGCTTGGGCGCTACCGATTGCATCAGGGCGACCACGCCCGCCACGTGCGGGGCCGCCATCGAGGTGCCGCTGTAAGCGGCATAGCTGGGTTGTGCCGGGCCCTGCTGCCCATCATTCAAGGTGGACAGGATGCTTTCGCCCGGCGCGGCCACCGTGATGCGCGCACCGTAGTTGGAGAAGGATGCGCGGCTGCCTGCGGCGTTGGTGGCCGCCACGGCGACCACGCCGCGACAGTTCGCCGGCCGGTAACGCGCTACATCGTCATTGGAATTGCCCGCCGCCACGATCACCGATGCACCATGGGCGATGGCCGTATCCACCGCGGCCTGGCTGGCCCGGCCGCAGCTGCCGAAGCCACCCAGCGACAGATTGACCACCTGCGCTGGATGCGGATTGTCCGCCACCCCGGGCACCCGCCCGCCTGCGGCCCAGACGATGCCATCGGCGATGTCCGACTGGAAACCGCCACAGCGGCCCAGCACGCGCACCGGCACCACCTTGGCATTGAACGCGGTGCCGGCCACGCCGATACCGTTGTCGGTGGACGCTGCAACGGTGCCGGCCACATGCGTACCGTGCCAGCTCGAACGCGAACCGCCAGCGGAGCCGCATTCACCGGAAGGATACCAATCGCCTGCATCGCTGGCATCGCCATCGCGCCCATCGCCATCGCGGGATATCGCCGGATCGCTGATGAAGTCGTAGCCCGGAAGCATGTTGGCGTCGAGGTCGGGATGACGGGTGATGCCCGTGTCGATGACCGCCACTACCACGCCCTTGCCACTGGCGATGTCCCAGGCAGGGCGGATACCCAGCGCGGCGTTGCTGGCGCCGAAGCTCCATTGCTCGCCCAGCCGGGGATCATCGGGATTCCATGAAGGCCGCAGGATGGCGTCCAGCTGCACGGCATCCACCTCTTCCTGCTGTGCCAGCGCGCGGAGCAGCTGTTCGGCCTCGGCGGCATCCAGGGGAACGCTGGTACGCACGACCATGCTGCCGATCGCCATGCGCCGCAGTGCGTGGACCTGCACCGCCCTGCCGCCTTTGCGGGGAAGCGCATCGGCGGCCCGTTGCAGGCTACGCGCCGCGCCTGCCAAAGACGATGCCGACGCACTGCCAGACCGATAGGTGACAATGAACTGCTGATGCGCGGTGTTGCCGGCCAGCCCTTGCAGATCGACGTTACCGGCATGGGAGAACGGGCTCGCGCAAAAACCCGCCACCGCGAGGGCAACGGCTGCAGCGACGGGATGGGACCGGGTAAGCACACGGCAATGGGTGGACATGTTTGCTGACTCCTCGCAGTGGGACGACACCTGTCACTGCGCAGAGGAAAAAAGCCGCAGCAGGCATTGTCACTGGCGACGCGATGATCGGCATTCAACACCGTCACGGCGTAACCGGCACGCTCATGCTGCGCGCCTGCAACGCCGCCCATCATCGGGAAAAGCCGTAGCTGCGCCGAGGTGGTCTCCGTTAATGGAGTCGCCGTAACGCCCGACCGCAGGGCACCGCCAAGGTCAGGCCGATACGACGACGCCCCGGCAGGGCCGGGGCGTCGGGAGACACGCTGGAACGACTTCCGTCAGTACTGCGCGCGCACGGTCAAACCGGAGAACGTGCTGTAGGCCTTGATCCGCACGTGCCAGGTACCCGCGGCCGGGTTGCTGATGGTGCAGGTCTCGTTGTTGCCGCTCAGGTAGGGACGGCAGGCGTACGTGCTGTCGGTCGGCGCGCTGCCTTGGCGCAGGTACAGGTCGGCATCACCACTGCCGCCGCTGATCGCCACGCGCAGCTGGGTGGCACCACTGGGAACGGTAACGGTGTAGCTCAGCGCCGCACCGGAAGCGGCGCCCAGCCCCCCCACCGCTACGTTGTTCTGCAGCACCGTGCCGGTGCCCGGATCCGGGTTGCCACCGCCGCCGCCCTGCGCCGCCACCACCGCCGCATCGGCGTTGACGATGCCCGCACCGCAGCCACCGGAGCAGGCACCCGGCAGGGCGCGCGCGGTGTTCTTGATGATGGTTTCCACCTGCGCCGGGGTGAGCGCGCTCGGTGCCACCGACTGCATCAATGCCACCACGCCGGCCACGTGCGGGGCCGCCATCGAGGTGCCGTTGTAGGACGCGTAGGTCGCCGAGGCCGGCACCGTGGTGCCGGTGTTGAGGGTGGACAGGATGGCCTGGCCCGGCGCGGAGATGTCGATGCCGGCACCGTAGTTGGAGAAGCTGGCCTTGGCGCCGGTGTTGGTGGTGGCTGCCACCGCGATCACGTTGGCGCAGTTGGCCGGGACCGACGTGGAGACGTTGCTGGCTTCGTTGCCGGCAGCCACCACCACGGTGGTGCCCCGTCCCACCGCGCCGTTGATCGCGTTCTGATAAGTGGCCGAACAGCTGCCACCCCCGCCGAGGGACATGTTGATCACTTCGGCCGGATTGGCATTGGCCGGCACGCCGCTGACCGTGCCGCCGGAAGCCCAGACGATGGCATCGGCGATATCGGAGGTATAGCCGCCGCACTTGCCGAGCACGCGCACCGGCACCACCTTGGCGTTGTAGGCCGTACCGGCCACGCCGGTGCTGTTGTTGGTCACCGCGGCGATGGTGCCGGCCACGTGGGTGCCATGCCAGCTGGAGTTGGACGCCGGGTAGCCCGCACCACATTCATTGGCGGCGTACCAGTCGCCTTGATCGTTGGCGTTGTTGTCCCGCCCACCACCATCGCGTGCCATCGCCGCGTCGCTGATGAAATCATAGCCGGGCAGGATGTTGGCATTCAGATCCGGATGGCTGGTGATGCCGGTGTCGATCACCGCCACCACTACGCCGGTGCCGGTGGACTTGTCCCATGCCGGACGCACGTTGATGGACGCGTTGGACGTACCGAAGCCCCACTGTTCGCCGAGGCGGGCGTCGTTTGGCACCAGGGTCGGCCGCATGATCTGGTCGACCTCCACGTACTCCACGTTGGGATCAGCGGCGAGCCTGCGCATCAGCATTTCGGCCTGTGCGGCATCCAGCGGCTGATCTGCCCGGACCACGCTCGGGCCCACCGCCAGCCGGCGCACCTGCTGCAGGCCCAGCGCGCGTCCCTGCGCAGCCGACAGGCCCGATGCCGCGGTCTTGAGCGAGCTCGCCAGGGCTGACGGCGTGGCCAGTGGCGCGCTGTTGTCGCGGAACTTGACGATGAACTGCTTGTGGGTCGGCGCGGACGACAGGCCGCTGAGGTGGACGTCGCCGGCGAACGCCGGGGCTACCAGCAGCAACGAGGTGAGCACGGAGGCCCCCATGACGACCACTGCACGCTGACGCAAACGCGGTTGCGAAACCTGGGACATCGGATTTCCTTTTCTGGGTTCTGGCATGGATGCCGGATTCGGCAGAGGGCGCCGGTCGCGATTCGCAGGCTGCGCTGCACTGGCGGGAATCGGTACCGGGGCGGACAGTCCCCCGTGCGCTGTCCACAAGGTCGAAGCTAGTCGGTTAGAGCCATTCGCGACAATGTTTCAGCCCCACTTCAGTGACATGAAATGTCGGAAGTGAGACTTCTGGTGTCTAAAATTTGTAAAGGTGAAGGAGCTTTCACCGGTCCTTCACAGTTCCCGGCTGTCCTTGGCCTGTCCGGGCATGACCGTGCCGACATCGACCGCCAATAAAAAAGCCCGTCACAGGGACGGGCTTTCGGGCACATCCGCCGAGCATGGCTCGGCGCTGGCGGTTGCAGCCGGTCAGGCGAGCTTGACCAGCCAGCCGTGGCGGTCCGGCAGGCGGCCGTACTGGATGTCGGTCAGTTCCTTGCGCAGCGACAGGGTCACTTCGCCGGCCGGCGCGTTGATGTCGCCGACTTCGAAGCCTTCGCCCTTCAGCTGGCCGATCGGGGTCACCACCGCCGCGGTGCCGCAGGCGAACACTTCGGTGATCTCGCCCGACGCCACGCCCTGCTTCCACTCATCGATGCTGACCTTGCGCTCTTCCACCTTCATGCCACGGTCGCGCGCCAGCTGCAGGATGCTTTCGCGGGTGATGCCTTCCAGGATGCTGCCCGACAACTGCGGGGTCACCAGGGTGCCGTCCTTGTAGACCAGGAAGACATTCATGCCGCCCAGTTCTTCCAGGTACTTGCCTTCGGTGGGGTCCAGGAACAGCACCTGCGAGCAGCCCTGCGCCTGCGCCTTCTGCTGCGGCAGCAGCGAGGCGGCATAGTTGCCGCCGCACTTGGCTGCGCCGGTGCCGCCCTTGGCCGCACGCGCGTACTCGGTGGACAACCAGATCGACACCGGCGCCACGCCCTTGGCGAAGTACGGGCCGGCCGGGCTGGCGATCACGTAGTAACCGGCCTTGTGCGCGCCGCGCACGCCGAGGAAGGCTTCATCGCCGATCATGAACGGACGGAAGTACAGGCTGGATTCGTCGGCCGACGGCACCCAGTCCTTGTCCAGCGCGACCAGCTGCTTCAACGATTCAACGAAGATGTCCACCGGCAGTTCCGGCAGCGCCAGGCGCTGCGCCGAACGCTGCAGGCGACGGCCATTGGCATCGGGACGGAAGGTCCACACCGAGCCGTCGGCATGCCGGTATGCCTTGATGCCTTCGAAGATTTCCTGGCCGTAATGCAGCACCGCGGCGGCCGGATCCAGCAGCAGCGGGCCGTACGGGCGCACGTTGGCGTTGTGCCAGCCGGTGTCCTTGTCCCAGCGCACTTCCACCATGTGGTCGGTGAAATGCAGGCCGAAGCCCGGCTTTTCCAGGATGGCGGCGCGCTCATCGGCGCTGCGCGGATGGGCCGAGCGGGTGACGTCGAAGCTGATGTTGGACTGGGACACCGGATGTTTCCTGTTCTGGTTGCGGTTGTTACCGGGATTCCACCACGCGGGCGGCGTACGGTCGGGTCAGAGCATGCCGGTTTCCAGGCGCGCCGACTCGGACATCATGTGGCGGCCCCATGGTGGATCGAACACCAGTTCCACGTCGGCCTCGGCCACGGTGGGGATGATTTCCAGCTTGCTGCGCACGTCGTCGACCAGGATGTCGCCCATGCCGCAGCCGGGCGCGGTCAGGGTCATCTTGACGTCGACCTCGCGGCGGCCATCGTCCAGGTGCTTGAGCTCCACTTCGTAGACCAGGCCGAGGTCGACGATGTTGAACGGGATCTCCGGGTCGAAGCAGGTGCGCAGCTGCTGCCACACCAGTTGTTCGACCTGTTCATCGCTGGCGTCGTCAGGCAGCTCCAGCGGTGCCGGGGCCTCCTTGCCGATGGCATCGCCATCCCGCCCCGCGATGCGGAACAGGTTGCCTTCGACGAACACCGTATAGCTGCCACCCAAGGCCTGGGTGATATAGCCATAGCTGCCGGCGGGCAGGGTCACCGTTTCGCCCTGCGGGACCATGACGGCCTCGCAGTCGCGTTCGAAGTGGACTGGTTCACTGCTACGGGAATACATGAGGCTCGATCTGGGGGCTGCGGACGCGCCGCGCAAGGCGACATTTTAGCCCAGCGGCCCGGCGCCCGCCCGTGCACTGCGGCAAACCCAGTATCCTGTTGGCATCCAAAGGGAAATCCGCATGCCCTCTCCTGCTGTACGCACCAGGACCGTGTCCTGGCTCTGGCCCGTGATGTACCTGATCGGCGCTGGCACGGCCCTGCTGGCCTGGGTGTTCTTCGCATTGATGACCGGCCGCCAGCTGGGTTGGATGGCGATCGTGGTGGCGCTGGAACTGCTGTTCATGCTGCGCCTGGGCACCCTGCGCGGCGGCGTGCTGCGCGCCCTGCTGGTGGCCGGCGGCACACTGCTGGTGACGGCGCTGGCCTGGTGGAGCATCGCCAGCGCGTGGCTGGGCGGATCGATGGGGCTGACTCCCTGGGAGTCCGCACTGCGCATGGGCCCGCATCTGGCGTGGACGCTGGTGGGGCTGGCCAACGTCACCGCCGACTGGCTGTGGCTGCCGGTGGCGCTGGTGTTCGCGGCATGGCTGGGCTGGCAGAAGCGCCTCTGACGCAGCGCCGGCAGGTTCGGCGGGTGACGACCGGCTTTGGTGGGTGACGGGCGGCTTTGGTGGGTGACGGGCGGCTTTGGTGGGTGACGGGCGGCTTTGGTGGGTGACGACCGTTGGTCGTCACGCTGTTGCTTTCCGCTGCGCTCGCCGGGCATGGCCCGGCGCTACCGTTGTGGTCCCCGGTAGTGACGGCCGCTGGCCGTCATTCCCTTGCGGGGGAGGGGGCTCAGTGCCCCCCATCCAGCCCCTTCAGCTCACTGACCAGCGAACCCGCCGCCGCCGCCCCATCGCCGTACAGCATGCGGGTGTTGTCCGCATAGAACAGCGCATTCTCGATCCCGGCAAAACCGGTACCGCGCCCGCGCTTGATCACCACCACGTTGCGCGCATTGACCACATCCAGGATCGGCATGCCGTAGATCACGCTGGCCGGATCGGTGCGTGCCACCGGATTGACCACATCGTTGGCACCGATCACCAGCACCACGTCCGTGCTCGGGAACTCCGGATTGATGTCGTCCATGTCGGCGATCAGGTCGTACGGCACGCCGGCTTCGGCCAGCAGCACGTTCATGTGTCCGGGCATGCGGCCGGCCACCGGATGGATGGCGAACTTCACCTTCACCCCGCGCGCGATCAGCCGCTGCGCCAGCTCCCAGATCTTGTGCTGCGCCTGGGCCACGGCCATGCCGTAGCCCGGCACGATCACCACGCGTTCGGCGAAGGCCATCATCGCCGCCACGTCGGAGGCATCGATCGGCTTCTGCGCGCCGGTGATTTCCTGCGCCTCGCCGCCCGCGCCACCGCCGAAGTTGGAGAACAGCACGTTGCTGATCGGCCGGTTCATCGCCTTGGCCATCAACCGGGTCAGCAGGATGCCGGCCGCACCGACCATCATGCCGGCGATGATCAGCGCCTCGTTGCCCAGCACATAGCCTTCGAAAGACACCGCCAGGCCGGTGAACGCGTTGTACAGCGAGATCACCACCGGCATGTCCGCCCCGCCGATCGGCAGGGTCATCAGCACGCCCAGCGCCAGGGCCAGCACGAAGAAGGCGATGATCGCCCAGGGTGCCAGCGTGCTGGCGGCGATGATGCCCAGCACCACCACGGCCACCGCCACGATCATGTTCAGCGCCTGCTGGCCGGGCCAGGTGATGCGCCGGTCCAGGCGACCGTCCAGCTTCGCCCAGGCGATCACCGAACCGGACAGCGACACCGCGCCGATGGCCGCACCGGTCACTGCCAGCGTCAGCACCATCGCCGAAGGCTGGCGCGCGGCCAGGTCGGCCAACGCCTGCGCGCTCCAGTGGCTGGTATCGCGGTTGGCCAGCGCCGACCAGCGCAGCAGCTCCACCGCACCGATGGCCGCGGCCGAACCGCCCCCCATGCCGTTGTACAGCGCCACCATCTGCGGCATGTCGGTGATGGCGACCTTGCCGGCTGACCACCACGCCAATCCGCCGCCCAACGCCAGCGCGACCAGGATAAGCGGGATGTTGTGCAGTTCGGGCAGGAAGAAGGTGGCAACGGTGGCCACCAGCATGCCCAGCCCGGCCCAGCGGATGCCGCTGCGGGCGGTAAGCGGCGAGGCCATGCGCTGCAGGCCGAGCAGGAACAGCGTGGCAGCGACGAGGTAGCTGGTCTTGACCAGCCAATCCAGCAGTTCAGGCGTGCTGACGTTCAAGGTTGCGGCTCCTTGTCGGCGTCGGTGGGCGCCGGCTTGACGCTGGGCTTGAACATTTCCAGCATGCGCGCGGTGACCACGTAACCGCCGGCGGCATTGCCTGCGCCCAGCACCACCGCGACGAACCCAAGGATCTTCTCCAGCGGCGTCTGCGCGTGGCCCAGCACTACCATCGCGCCGATCAGCACGATGCCGTGGATGAAGTTCGACCCGGACATCAGCGGGGTATGCAGGATCACCGGCACCCGCGAGATGATCACATGGCCGGCGATGGCCGCCAGCATGAAGATGTACAGCGCCACGAATCCGTCACTCACCGGCACGACTCCCGCTCTGGATGTAGGCCCCATCATAACCACGCGCTGAACCGCGCGCGCTGTGCTGTCAACGCAGGCTGCCTGCACGCGTTGTCCATGGTGAGCCCGACGAAGGACCCGTACCCTGTGCTGGTGAGCAGCCCCCTGGCCCCGACCGCCGACGCACCGCCCGCATCGCTGGACCAGTTCCTGGCCGGGGTGGGACCGCGCGCGTTCCGCTTCGCCGAGGCCGGCCTGCGCCATCGCGAGGATGCGCTGGACGCGGTGCAGGACAGCCTGATCCGCATGCTGGACTACCGGGAAAAGCCGGCCGCCGAGTGGCCGCCGCTGTTCTGGAGCATCCTGCGCCGGCGGGTGATCGACCTGCAGCGCCGTCGCCGCTTCCGCCTGCCGTTCTGGCGCGACAACGTGGATAGCGACGGTGAGCCGGTGGACTGGGCCGATGAGGGCCCGGGCCCGGCCGACGTCCATGCCGGGCGCGAACAGTACGATGTGCTGGTGCAGGCGCTGCGCGCGCTGCCGCCGCGACAGCGCGAAGCCTTCACCCTGCGCGTGCTGCAGGACCTGGACGGCGCCACCACCGCACGCGCCATGGGCTGCAGCGAAGGCGCGGTAAAGACCCACTTGGCGCGTGCCCGCGACGCGCTGAGAACCCTGATGGAGAATCCGACGTGAGCCGCACCCTGCCCCCCGACGACCAGTTGCAGGCCCTGCACCAGCAGGCCGTGCAGGCGCTGTCGCCCGCCACCCTGGCGCGCCTGCGCAACGCGCGGCATGCCACGGCGGCATCGCGGCGGCGACCCGCCTGGTGGATGGCTACCGCCTTTGCCGGGGTGGCCGCGCTGGGCGTCGGGCTGAGCCTGCAGATGCGCTCGCCGCCTTCACCGTTGCCTGCGGCGGCGCCGATGGTGGCCGCGCTGGAAAGCGATGGCGCCGCGCTGGATGAAAACCCCGATCTTTACCTGTGGCTGGCCAGCACCGACCTGGCGATGGAGTGACCTGATGAACGTTTATCCGCCTTCCCGCCTGTTGCCTGTGCTGCTGGTACTGCTGAGCGTTGGTGGCGAGGCGTTCGCGCAGGAGGCCGCGCCGCCGGCCTGGGAACAGCTGACCCCGGCCCAGCGCGACGCACTGGTAGCGCCGCTGCGCGACCGCTGGAACAGCGCCCCGCCCGCGCAGCGCCAGCGCATGCTGCAGCACGGCCAGCGCTGGCAATCGATGACACCGGAGCAGCGCGAACAGGCCCGCAAGGGCATGCGCCGTTTCGATGGCATGAGCCCGGAGCAGCGCGAACAGGCGCGCGCGCTGTTCGCCAAGATGCGCGGCATGACCCCGGAGCAGCGCACTGAACTGCGCGCCCGCTGGGGCACGATGAGCAACGACCAGCGCCGCCAATGGGTACGCGACAACCCGCCGCCCCCACGAAACCGCGACTGACGGGCCGACGCTCCGGTAGTGACGGCCGTTGGCCGTCCTTCTGTCGCTCCGGTAGTGACCGTTGGCCATCACGCCGTCGCCTCGGTAGGTGACGACCGTTGGTCGTCACGCTCTCGCTTCGGTAGTGACGGCCGCTGGCCGTCCTGCTGTCGCTCCGGTAGGTGACGACCATTGGTCGTCACGCCGTTGCGGCTGAGATTACCGCTCAGCCACCCGCCACCCAGCGCGTCTTCGCCAACAACTCATCCTCCCAATCAAACCGCACTTCCCCGTCTTGCACGAACAGGCTGACGAAGTTCAACACGTTGCGCGCATACATCTCGCTGGCCTGCGCCGCACCCAGACTGGCCAGGTTCAACGGGCCATCCACCACCACCCCAGCGTGCTCGATGCACTCACCCGGCACGGTCACCGCACAATTGCCGCCACTTTCCGCGGCAAGATCCACGATCACGCTGCCCGGCGCCATCCCTTCCACCATTGCCTTGCTCAGGATCACCGGCGCCGTGCGCCCCGGCACCGCCGCCGTACAGATCACCACGTCCACGCCGCGCAGATGGTCGGCCAGCCGCTGCTGCTGCAGCGCGCGCTCTTCATCGGTCAGCGCACGCGCATAGCCGCCCTCGCCGGCCGCGCTGACGCCAAGGTCGAGAAAGCGCGCACCCAGCGACTGGATCTGCTCACGCGTTTCCGGTCGCACATCGAAGCCTTCCACCTGCGCGCCGAGCCGCCGCGCCGTGGCAATAGCCTGCAGCCCCGCCACGCCCGCGCCCACCACCAGCACCTTGGCCGGACGCACCGTGCCCGCTGCGGTGGTCAGCATCGGGAAGAAGCGCGGCGCCCGTTGGGCGGCGATCAGCGTGGCCTTGTAACCGGCCATACCCGCCTGCGAACTCAACACGTCCATCGATTGCGCGCGGGTGGTACGCGGCAGCAATTGCAACGGAAACAGCTGCAGCCCCGTGTCGGTGGCCAGTGCAGCAAGCCCCGCATCGCGCGCCGGCAGCAGCAACCCGACCACGCTGGCACCGGGCTTCAACCGCGCCAGCCGCGCCGGCTCGGGTGACTGCACGCAGAGCAACGCATCGATATCCGCCCAGCGGCTGTCATCGACCAGCAGTGCGCCGGCATCCAGGTAGGCCTGGTCAGGGAAGCCCGCCGCGGTGCCCGCACCGGCCTCGAACCAGACTGTGGCACCGCGTGCGGCGAGTTTCTTCGCGGTTTCCGGGGTAAGCGCCACGCGGCGCTCTCCTGGTGCGGTTTCCTTTACTCCCAGCAACGCTACGGCCATGCGCTTCCCCGCCAACGAGTGATGCCCCGATGGTAGCGCGCGCTTGGGGGTGGGGGTAGCGCCGAGCCACGCTCGGCGAGCGAAGCGGCGGAAGCACAGCGTGACGACCGACGGTCGTCACCCACCAGGATCAGGCAGGTAGCGCCGAGCCATGCTCGGCGAGCGAAGCGGCGGAAGCACAGCGTGACGACCAACGGTCGTCACCCACCAGGATCAGGCAGGTAGCGCCGAGCCACGCTCGGCGAGCGAAGCGGCAGACCGGACGTCCTCAGCCCACTCCCGGATCGGTCATCAGCTGCGCCTCAAGGCGCACATCAAATGCCTGCTTCATCCGCGACAGTTGCTCCAGATAGGCGCCGTTGCCGTCATAGCTGATGCAGGAAAGAAACCCACCAGAGCTGCTGACCAGCGCCTTTACCGGCGCAAATCCACCGTCAACCACCAGCACCACCGCTGCGATATCAAGGGCCGATTCTCTATTGGAAAAAGCGATGGCTTCATCAACCGCCAGCCGGCCCCGCACCGTGCGGCGCAGTGCGACCGTGCCGCCTCCCACCGCACGCTGGACGTCATTGATGCCGTCCACCTGGCGTTGCCACAGCACGGCCGTTCCCGGGCTCAGGCAGGTTTTCGCCTCGTCGAGGATCAATCGCTCCAGGTCGGACAAGGCGGGTGGACGGGAAAACAGCGATTTCAGGAGGGACTTCATTGTCGGTTCCTGCGGCCAGAGGCTCTTCCATGGAATCGCCCCGATTCCGCGCGTTCTTTACCTTCAAATCAAGGGCCAACAACGTCATGCGCACCATTTCATCGTGTGTGCCTCTCTCAGCGCAGAAGAAGCAGCTTCGAGAAAACGAAAAAGGGGACGGAGGGGATTAAGTCGCAATCGGCATGGCCAACAACGACTTAATCCCCTCCGTCCCTCTTATCCTGCGACCGCCGAGCCTGGCTAAGCCGCTCATCCTGACCGGCACCCTGCGCCCGCCGAGCATGGCTCGGCGCTACCCGTCAATCAGTGGACGGTAGTGCTTCCGCGCGGATCCAAGCGATCGATCACGCCCTGCATGGCACTGTCGAAGGCGCCGTCATCCACGTGCGGGCGCAGGCGGCCCAGCCGCACCATCACCGCCAGTTCTTCCGGCGATGCGACGCAGAAGCGTACGCCGCGCCGGTTGACGAACAGCAGGCGCTGCGAGATCGGGCTGATCCACGACAGCTTGCCGGCCTGCGCCTTGCCGTCCTTGTCGATGAAGTCCAGCCAGATACCAATCTCCATGCGGCGGAATCGATCCGCGTCCGCATTGTCGAAATTGTCGTCTTCCACCGATGCGGTCACTTCCACCGATGCGGTATCCGACGCCGGCGGGACGGGCAGTACCACCTGCGGCAGTTCCGGCAGCGCGCGCTCCAGTTCCGGACGCGACTCGGCGATGCTCTGCAGGGTGTCGTGCAACGCATCGACGGCGCGCGCGGCGCCATCACCGTGCACGCCGACGCTGGCGAACACGCGCCCCAAAGCCGGCTGCCAGGCCTGCAGCCACGGCTTGCCGACGATCTTGCGGCGCGCTTCGGCTACTTCGTCCAGCAGGCCGTCGGCCAGGGTCAGGGCTTCGGCTACCGATGCACCCTCTTCGCCTTCGCGCAGCAGCGCCAGGGTGAGGTGGTGCTGCCACGGCTGGCGCAGGAATTCGGCAATCGCCTGCGGCAGCGTGGCGTCGGCAATGCGACGGTCCAGTTCGGCGCTGGCGCGGGCGCGGGCCATTTCCAGTTTCTCCTGGCCGCGCTGGGTTTCCGCGGCGCGCCGCTCGGCGATTTCAATCCGGCGCCGATGCTGGGCCAGGAAATCGCGGAACTCTTCTTCCAGGGTCAGGAAGATGGCGAGGTTCTCGTTGAACTCGGCCACCAGCCGTTCGATGATTTCTTCGACCTTGCCCATCAGCACGCGCTCGGCCTGGCTTTCGCCGTTGTTGCCTTCGCATGCTTCGGCCAGCGAATTGAGCAGCTTGCGGGCCGGATGGGTCTTCTGCACGAACATGCGGCGGTCCAGCATGGCGACCTTGACGAAGGGCACCACCAGCCGGCCGATCAACTCGCGCGAACGGCCTTCCAGTTCGCGCTCGTCCAGCATCACGTCGAACAGCATGCCGACCAGGTCGATGGCATCTTCGTCCTGCGGATCGAGCCGGGCCTGGCTGGGATCCACGCCCAGTTGGGTGGCATTGGACAGCACTTCGCTTTTCAGACGCTGTGCCAACGATTCACCGTCTTCGCCGATCGCCGCGCGCAGCGTGGCACTCGGCGTGGCCTGCAGCAGCGACAGCACCGACATCATCTCGCGCTGGCTGAGCGGACGCTGCTGACCCACCGCGACCTGCGCGGCGGACGTGGCGTCCTCGCGCACATGGCGGGTCTGTCGCAGCAGTTCGTGCAGCGCGTCCAGCAGCATGCCCTGCTCACCGCCAGCACCGCCGTGGCCACCGTCGACTTCACCGGGGTGCCCCTGCAGGTTGCCGCGCTGCTGGGCCCAGCGGTCGGTAAAGCGCTGTGCCCATGCCGGTGCGCCCTGGCTGCCATCGGCACCGTCAGCGCCGGGCGGATGACGCTGTTCCACCAGATCCTCGAGCATGCCCTGCGGCGGCGGGCTGGGGGCCCGTTGCGGGGCCGCACGGCGCGGCGCGGAGACGTTCGGCAGCACCCCGGCCTTGGCCAGGTGGTCGTCGATTTTTTCGTAGATTTTGCCGATCGGGGCGTGCAGGTCGCGCTCGCACAGCTTGATCAGCACCAGCCGCACTTCCGGGGCCAGCTCGCAGCCGGCGAAGGCTTCGTGGATGGCCACGCCCAGTTGTTCAGGGCTGATCGGATTGGTGTCGGCGTCCAGTTCCAGCCCGCCGCCGATCCAGCCCAGGCGCAGGTCCAGCCGGCCCAGAACGGATTTGAAATCACGCAGCAGCAGCATCGCGAACTGACGCACCGCCAGCCGCGATTCCAGTTCGTGTTCTCCGACCAGGCTCAGGCCGTCGTCGCGGTGGCCGGAAAGCGTCGCTTCCGCCGACAGCGGCGCGCCGCTTTCAAATGCGGTCCAACTGCGCTGCAGGTGGGCGGAGAAACCGTCACTGATCTCCTGGCGGCGGCGACGCAGTTCACGCATGCCGTCAAGGAACAACAGCTGGGAGGCGCCTGCGGTAGCGGCGCGATCGAACAGCACGTCGTCAAACCGCGAAAGCACGGTCGTGAACGCAAGCGTGATGGCCGGCAATGCCGCCTCACGGACCAGCATGAGCTGGGACGCGTCGCGTCCCGGCGCTCCCATCGGACTGGGCGTCACCATGCGAGAAGGCTCCCCACCTTCGCAGAATCTCGATACGACAACGATGACATGACTGCCCGCGCCTCCCCAGCGCCAGCAGATCGATGGTAGGCCGTCCACGCCACTGCGGACAGTGAAACAGTCCTCACTTCCGCACCCCATGACCAGACGACCGGCAAGGTACGTATCGTAAGCGCTGCGGGGCCTGCAGCGCGAGCGCTGCAACGCGCTCGGCGCACGGCGGGGGCATGATGGACATCACAGTTGTCGCTGGGGGGAAGTAAACGGGCCGGCGGCCCGTCCGGCCTCGAACTATACCGCCGCAATGGTGATGAACCGTTCATCTACAGCGTGAAGACAGTTCGCATTTTGGCGGTTCACGATGGCGGACATTACGGGGACTCAGCGGGGCGCCATATGGCGCTCGCTATACTGGCGTTCCGCCCCGAACGGATGGTTCCCCCGCATGTCTGAACCTGCTGCCCTGCTCGCCCTCGACACCCGCCGTTCCGTGCCTTCGCGGCAGCTGGGCGAGCCCGGTCCGGACGCCGAAACCCTGCTGCGCATGTTGCAGTCGGCCGTGCGTGTGCCTGACCACGGCAAGCGGGTGCCGTTCCGTTTCCTGAAAATCAGCGGGGATGCCCGTCATGCCCTCGGCGCCTTCCTGGCCGAGCGCGCCCTGCAACGCGATCCGGACATTTCCGCCGCGCAGCTGGACAAGGATCGGCAGCGCTTCTCGCACGCGCCGCTGGTGATCACCGTGGTGGCCAGCCCCAAGCCGGACGCCAAGGTGCCCGAGCAGGAGCAGCTGATGACCGCCGGCTGCGTCTGTTTCGCGTTGCTGCAGGCCGCCCAGGCGTTCGGCTTCGGCGCGCAGTGGCTGACTGCCTGGATGGCCTTCGACCCGGTCGTGCACGCCCATCTGGGCCTGGCCGAAGGGGAACAGATCGCTGGTTTCATCCACATCGGCACCCCGAAGACTCCCGTGCCGGAACGCGACCGGCCCGATGCCGCCGCGCTGCTGCAGGACTGGACGGGCACGGCGTGAGCGCAAGGGTGGACCCGCTGGACGCGCTGGATCCGATGGCCGAAGGCATCGCGCAGGCGCTTGCCACTGAAGCCGGTGCACGCCCGCCGTTGTACCTGGTGGATGCCAGCATCTATATCTTCCGCGCGTGGCACTCGCTGCCCGACCAGTTCCAGGACGCGCAGGGCTGGCCGACCAACGCGGTGCACGGCTTCGCCCGGTTCCTGCTGGAACTGCTGGAGCGCCAGCGCCCGCAGCACATCGCCATCGCCTTCGACGAGGCGCTGGACAGCTGCTATCGCAACCGCCTGTACCCGGCCTACAAGGCCAACCGCGATCCGGCGCCGGAGGAACTGCGGCGCCAGTTCGTCCACTGCAAGGCGCTGTGCGCCGCGCTCGGGCTGGCGGTCATGGGCCACCACGATTACGAAGCCGACGACCTGATCGGCAGCGCCCTGCACGCGCACCGGGCCAGCCACCGCGGCATCATCATTTCCGCCGACAAGGACCTGTCCCAGCTGCTGCTGCAGCATGACGAACAGTGGGATTTCGCCCGCAACGTGCGCTGGGACATGCACGGGGTGAAGGGCCGGCTCGGCGTGCACGCGCACCAGGTCGCCGATTTCCTCGCGCTGTGCGGCGATGCGGTGGACAACATCCCCGGCATCACCGGCGTGGGCAGCAAGTCCGCCGCGGTGCTGCTGGCCCATTTCGGCAGCCTGGACGCGTTGTACGAACGCCTGGACGAGGTGCCGTTCCTGCGCCTGCGCGGCGCCAGCCAGATGGCGGTGCGCCTGCGCGAACAACGCGAGCACGCCTTGCTGTGGCGCGAGCTGACCACCATCGCATTGAATGCACCGCTGGATGGCACCGTTGCCGGCATGCCGCGCGGCCACGCCGACGGCGAACTGCTGGAAGGCCTGTGCAGCACTCTCCGCTTCGGCCCGCTGACCCGCCGCCGGC
>NZ_JACSQS010000018.1:0-10584 GCF_014836545.1 Stenotrophomonas lacuserhaii | reverse complement strand
GCGCGGCCACGCCGACGGCGAACTGCTGGAAGGCCTGTGCAGCACTCTCCGCTTCGGCCCGCTGACCCGCCGCCGGCTGTTCGCCGCCGCCGGCCTGGCCGATGCTTCCGCACCTTCTCCTTATCCTCCATCGAGCGAGTTCGCATGAGCCAGCGCAACAACGAAGCCCCGCGTGTCGTCTTCGAAGGCAAGTTCCAGCGCATGGTCGTGCGCGGCACCTGGGAATACAGCGAACGCACCCATGCCGGTGGACTGGCGGCGATCATCATCGCGGTCACTCCGCAGGACAACGTATTGTTCGTGGAACAGTTCCGCGTACCGCTGCAGGCCAAAACGATCGAGATGCCGGCCGGACTGGTCGGCGACATCGACGCCGGCGAATCCATCGAGATGTCCGCCGTGCGCGAACTGGAAGAAGAGACCGGCTGGACCGCTGAACAGGCCGAGGTGTTGATGATCGGCCCCACATCTTCCGGTGCCAGCAGCGAAAAGATCGCCTTCGTGCGCGCCACCGGGCTGAGCCGGGTCGGCGCCGGCGGTGGTGATGACAGCGAAGACATCACCGTGCACGAGGTACCGCGTGCGCAGGCAGCAGCGTGGCTGGTGCAGAAGATCGCCGAAGGTTACGAGCTGGACGCCAAACTGTGGGCCGGGTTGTGGATGATCGAACACCACCTGGACGGCACCCCGCGTGGCTGATGCCGGAGCAGGCATGACGTCGGCGCTGCTGGGAGCGGACGACCCTGCCATCTACACGATCCACCGGCCGCAGGGCGCATCGCCGTTCCTGCTGCTGGCCGACCACGCCGGGCAGCAGGTACCGCGTTCGCAGGGCACGCTCGGATTGCCGCAGGCGCAGCTGGACCGGCACATCGGCTGGGATATCGGCATTGCCGGCACCACCCGCGCGCTGGCGCAGCGGCTGGATGCCTGGGCCCTTGAACAGACGTATTCGCGGCTGCTGATCGACTGCAACCGCCCGTTGGCATCGCCCACGCTGATCCCCGAAACCAGCGATGGCACCGTGGTGCCGGGCAACGCGACGTTGACGGCTGCACAGCGGCAGCAACGCATCGATGCCATCCATGCGCCATACCACGCACGCATCAACGCGGAACTGGATGCACGCCGCGATGCCGCGCGCCCGACCCTGCTGGTGATGATGCACAGCTTCACCCCGGTAATGAACGGGGTGCAACGCCCTTGGCATGCCGGCGTGCTGTACCACCAGGACACGCGCTTCGCGCATCCGCTGCTGCGCGCACTGGAGGAGGAAGGCGACCTGGTGGTCGGTGACAACCAACCGTACTCGGTTACCCCGAGCAGTGATTATGCGGTGCCCGTGCACGGGGAAGGCCGCGGCCTGGTGCATGTGGAACTGGAGATCCGCCAGGACCTGATCGCCGATGAAGCCGGCCAGCAGGCCTGGGCGGAACGGCTGGCGCGACTTTTCAGCGGACTGCAGGCAGAGCTGCTGCAACGGTAGTGCCATGGGTAGTGACGGCCGCTGGCCGTCATGGGTTCCGTGCATGACGGCCAGCGGCCGTCACTACCCTCACCGCGGCGGGCGCAGCCACAGCGCAACCCCCACGCCCAGCAACGCAAACGCTGCCGCACCATATTGCGCATTGACCAGCCCCTGCAGCGCCTCGACGCTGCGGCCGGACACATCGGCACCGCGGCCGGCATTGGCCAGCATCACCAGCACCGCCAGGCCCAGCGCCCCACCAATCTGCTGTGCGGTGGCGGCCATGCCCGATGCCACCCCCTGCTGCGCCGCCGGCACGCCCTGCCCGGCCACGATCCACATCGCCGTCCAGGTCATGCCCTGCCCCAGGCTCAACACCACCACGCCGGGCAGCAGCGCCCAGTAGCTGGCGCCATGCGGCAGCGCCAGCGCCACCGCCGCGATACCCACCGCACCGGCGCCCATGCCCCACGCCAGCACCTGCCGCGGCGAGCGCCGCGCAAGCATCTTTTCGGCCACGGTGATGCCATAGGTGCATACCAGCGTGGGCAGCAGGAAGGCCAGCCCGGCCTGCAGCGGACTCCAGCCGTAGCCGTCCTGGAAGTACAGCGCCAGGAAGTAGTACTGCACGCCAAAGCTGCTCATGAACAGCATGGTCAACAGCATCGCCGCGCGCAGGCTGCGCAGCCGCAGCAGCGAGAACTGCATCAACGGATCGCGGCTGCGCTGCTCGATCAGCACGAACACACCGAGCAGCACCACGGACACCAGCAGGCAACCGAGCGTGGCCGGCGCCGACCCGCCCCATTCCGGCCCCTGCACCAGCGAGGTCACCAGCAGGCTGCCACCCAGCGTCACGGTCAGGCAGCCGGCCAGATCGAACGAACGATCGCGCTGCGGCGCCGCGTCACGTGGCAGCCAGCGGCCGCCCAGCAGCGCGCAGGCACCGGCGAAAGGCACGATCACCAGCAACACCGACGACCAGCCGAAGGCCTGGGTCAGCACCCCGCCCAGCAGCGTGCCCAGCGCGAGTCCACCGGCGCTGGCCATGCTCCAGATCGCCAGTGCACGGTTGCGCGTCGCGCCTTCGGCGTAGATCGTATTGATCAGCGACAGCGTGGCCGGGAACAGCAGCGCCGCGCCGATGCCCTGCGCAGCGCGCGCGGCGATCAGCATGCTCGCGCTGCTGCTCAGGCCGCCGACCAGCGAGGCCAGCGCGAACAGCGCCATGCCCAGCCGATACATGCGGCGACGGCCGAGCAGGTCCGCGGCGCGCCCGCCCAGCAGCAAGCAGCCACCGAAGGCCACGGTGTACGCACTGACGATCCATTGCAGCTGCTGCGCGTTGATCCGCAGCTGCACGCCCATCTCGTGCAGGGCCACGAAGATGATGGTGGCGTCCAAGGCGATGATCAGCTGCGCCATCGCCAGCAGAGTCAGCGCCAGGCGCGGGGGAAATGGGGAAGTGGAGTGCGTCATGCCAGTGGTAGTGCGGGGAGGCGGGCAGTCTCATTGATGGCGGCTGACATTGAAAGCGGGATGCTTTCACCGCTTCGGCGCGGATGGTTTTCGACAGTGGCGATCCGCCGCTCATGGAAGCGGCCCTGGCCGGGATCGGCATCGTGCAGGTGATGGATGCCGTCGCAGCAGGCCTCGCCGAAGATGAAGGTCCTGGATGAAGCGCAGCTGGCCGATGACTGGTAACCCTGGGTAGCGACGGCCGCTGGCCGTCGGCTGGGATAGCGGTGACGACCAACGGTCGTCACCCACCGACGCAGGTTCCCCCGACGGGGGAAGGCTCACCCACCGGGGCAGGGCACCCATCGGGGTTAGGTTCGTCTGCACCGGCTTGACGGCCAGCGGCCGTCACTACCGCGGCTGGCTCAGGCGAACGAATCGGTTGCGCGCACCAGCGCGTCCACGTTCTCGGCTTCGAACGCCGAATGGCCCGATGCGGGGCTGATCTGCAGCTTCGCCTTCGGCCAGGCCTTGCTCAGCTCCCAGGCGTTGGCCAGCGGGCACACCACGTCGTAGCGGCCGTGCACGATCACGCCGGGGATGTCGGCGATGCGGTGCGCATCACGCAGCAGCTGCTCTTCCACCTCGAAGAAGCCACCGTTGACGAAGTAGTGGTTCTCGATGCGCGCGAAGGCCAGCGCGAACTGCGGGTCCTCATGGCTGTTGACGAAATCATCGTCCACATGCAGGAAGCTGGTCGCCCCTTCCCACACGCTCCACGCCTTTGCCGCGGCCAGCCGGGTGGCTTCGTCTTCGCTGGTCAGGCGACGATGGAACGCGGAGATCAGATCGTGGCGCTCGACGGCCGGGATCGGCTTGAGGTAATGCTCCCACGCATCCGGGAACAGGCGGTTGGCGCCTTCCTGGTAGAACCATTCCAGTTCCCAGCGGCGCAGCATGAAGATGCCGCGCAGCACAAGTTCGGTCACCTTGTCGGGGTGCGTCTGCGCATAGGCCAACGCCAGCGTGGAACCCCAGCTGCCGCCGAATACCTGCCAGCCCTCAACGGAAAGGTGCTCGCGCAGTTTCTCGATATCAGCCACCAGGTCCCAGGTGGTGTTGTCCACAAGGTCTGCGTGCGGGGTGGAACGTCCGGCGCCGCGCTGGTCGAACAGGATGATGCGGTACTTCGCCGGGTCGTGGAACTGGCGCATCTTGTCGCTGCAGCCGCCGCCCGGCCCGCCATGCAGCATCACCACCGGCTTGCCGTCCGGGTTGCCGCACTGTTCGAAATACAGCGTGTGGCGGTCGTCGACCTTCAGGGTGCCGACGTCGTAGGGGGTGATGGCGGGGTACAGCGTACGCATGCTTGCAGCTCCGTGGTGATGCCCCGCGCGCGGCAGGACAGAGCACCCATTCTAGGCCGGTCGCCGGCCCAGCGTGACCCGGTCGCGCTGCTCCAGGTCCTGTACCGTTTCCACTTCATCCAGGCCGGCCTGTTGCAGCAGCGCGCGGATCGCCGCGCCCTGGTCCCAGCCGTGTTCCAGCACCAGCCAGCCACCGGGCAGCAGGTGGGCGCGCGCCCCATCGGCGATCAGACGGATGTCGTCCAGCCCGTCCTGCCCGGACGCGAGCGCGGTAGATGGCTCGAAGCGCAGGTCCCCACGTGCAAGGTGCGGATCGTCGCTGGCGATGTAGGGCGGATTGCTGGCGATCAGGTCAACACGTTGCCCCTGCAGCGGCGCATGCCAGGACCCCTGCGCGAAGGCGACGTTGGACACCGCGTTGCGCGCCGCATTGCGCTTGGCCACCGCCAGCGCCTCGCCACTGGAATCGGTCGCCAGCACCTGTGCCAGGGGGCGTTCACGGGCCAGCGCCAGTGCAATGGCGCCGCTGCCGGTGCCGAGGTCGGCGATCGTGCAGGGGCGATCCGCAGGCAGCCGCGCCAGCGCCTGTTCCACCAGCAGCTCGGTCTCCGGCCGCGGGATCAGGGTGGCCGGGCTGACCTCCAGCTGCAGCGTCCAGAAGCCCCACTGGCCAGTGATGTAGGCCACCGGTTCGCCTGCCACGCGACGCGCCAGCAGCGCATGGAAATTGTCGCGATCGGTGAGGCCGACCGGATCGGTGGCATGGGCGAACAGCCAGCTGCGCGGACGCTGCAGCGCATGCAACAGCAGCAGTTCGGCCTCGTGCCGTGCCTCTGGACCGGGCAGCTGGGCCGCGGCGTCAGCCAGCAGGTCGCGTAACAGCATGTCGGGGCGCGCGCTCATGGTCAGGACCTTGCATGGGGGCGGCAGCTTAGCCCAGGGCGTCGCAACGAGGCCGTGCTGCGGCGACATCACGGCACCGGATCCGATGCGCGTTGTTCAGGTCCACCCCCGCGTGATATTGGCCGAGGCTATCAGGTCACTCGTCAGCAAATCCCGCAAGTCTCTGAATTAGAATGAATCTAGCGGGTACATCCGCCCGTGCGCTCACTCGACCAGCCGCTCATCAATAGACGTTGCCTATTGGATAGATGCGATCAATGGATTGTCCTTATCGAATGGGAGTCGTTATTCTAGGTCCTGTCGCAACACCCACTCCCCTTCACCCAAGAGGAATATCCATGTCCCTGATCAACACCCAGATCCAGCCGTTCGAAGCCAATGCGTATCTGAATGGCGAGTTCATCAAGGTTTCCGACCGCACCATGAAGGGCCAGTGGTCCGTCCTGATCTTCATGCCGGCCGCTTTCACCTTCAACTGCCCGACCGAAATCGAGGACGCGGCCGACCATTACGCCGAATTCCAGAAGGCCGGTGCCGAGGTCTACATCGTCACCACCGATACCCACTTCTCGCACAAGGTCTGGCACGAAACCTCGCCGGCGGTGGGCAAGGCGCAGTTCCCGCTGGTCGGCGATCCGACCCACCAGCTGACCCGTGCCTTCGGCGTGCACATCGAAGAAGAAGGCCTGGCCCTGCGCGGCACCTTCATCATCAACCCGGAAGGCGTGATCAAGACCCTGGAGATCCATTCCAACGAGATCGCCCGTGACGTGTCCGAGACCCTGCGCAAGCTGAAGGCTGCCCAGTTCACCGCCGCCAACCCGAACCAGGTCTGCCCGGCCAAGTGGAAGGAAGGCGAGAAGACCCTGACCCCGTCGCTGGACCTGGTCGGCAAGATCTAAACGCCGCACCTCGCTCCCATGCCCGCCCCGCGCGGGCGTGGGGGTGAACCGAAGCCAGCCGCGCAAGCCAGCAGCCGCCAGCCCCTTCCACGCTGCTGTCTTCGGTTCACCCCTACCCCCTGCTGGTCCGCTACGCTCAGTCGCGGCGCCACGCCCCCGTTTTGCCTGAAGCCAGGAGAAGACCATGTTGGATGCGAACCTGCAGTCGCAGCTGAAGACCTATCTGGAGCGCGTGACGCGCCCGATCCAGATCACCGCGCATGCCGACGACGGCGCAAAGGCGCAGGAGATGCTGGAGCTGCTGACCACGATTGAAAGCCTGTCCGACCAGATCAGCCTGACCGTGCTGCGCGATGGCACCGGCCGCGTGCCCTCCTTCGACCTGGGCAGCCCGGGCCAGGACATCCACCTGACCTTCGCCGGCCTGCCGATGGGCCATGAGTTCACCTCGCTGGTGCTGGCCCTGCTGCAGGTGGGCGGCCACCCGTCCAAGGCGACAGCCGAAGTGATCGAGGCGGTGCAGAACCTGGAAGGCGAGTTCAAGTTTGAAACCTATTTCTCGCTGTCCTGCCAGAACTGCCCGGACGTGGTGCAGGCGCTGAACCTGGCCGCGGTGTTGAACCCGCGCATCCAGCACGTGGCGATCGACGGCGCCCTGTTCCAGGACGAAGTTGAGCAGCGCCAGATCATGTCGGTGCCGACGGTGTACCTCAACGGTGAAGTGTTCGACCAGGGCCGGATGACGCTCGAGCAGATCGTGGCCAAGCTCGATACCGGTGCCGCCAAGCGCGATGCCGCCAAGCTGGCGACCAAGGATGCCTACGACGTGCTGGTGGTGGGCGGTGGTCCGGCCGGCGCGGCCGCAGCGATCTATGCCGCACGCAAGGGCATCCGGACCGGCATCGCGGCCGAGCGTTTTGGCGGCCAGGTGCTGGACACCATGGCGATCGAGAACTTCGTTTCCGTCAAGGAGACCGAAGGCCCGAAGATGGCGATGGCGCTGGAACAACACGTGCGCGAGTACGACGTGGACATCATGAACCTGCAGCGCGCCACCGGCCTGGTGCCGGCCGGCGACGATGGGCTGGTGCAGGTGCAGCTGGAGAACGGCGCGGTGCTGAAGTCACGCACGGTGATCCTGTCCACCGGCGCGCGCTGGAGGCAGATGAACGTCCCCGGCGAAGACCAGTACCGCAACAAGGGCGTGGCGTACTGCCCGCACTGCGATGGCCCGCTGTTCAAGGGCAAGCGCGTGGCGGTGGTGGGCGGCGGCAATTCCGGCGTGGAAGCGGCGATCGACCTGGCCGGCCTGGTATCCCACGTCACGCTGCTGGAATTCGACGACAAACTGCGCGCCGACGACGTGCTGCAGCGCAAACTGCGCAGCCTGGGCAACGTGACCGTGCTGACCAGCGCACAGACCACCGAAGTCCTGGGCGACGGGCAGAAAGTGACGGGGCTTGTCTACAAGGACCGCGTCGGCGGCGATTCACATCGGGTGGAACTGGAAGGCATCTTCGTGCAAATAGGACTGCTGCCCAATACCGAGTTCTTGACTGACGTCATCTCCCTCTCGCCGCGAGGTGAAATCGTCATCGATGATCGCGGCCAGACCAATCTGCCCGGAGTGTTTGCCGCCGGGGATTGCACGACCGTACCGTACAAGCAGATCATCATCGCCATGGGCGCTGGATCGACGGCCGCCTTGAGTGCCTTCGACCACCTGATCCGTACGTCCGTGACCAAGAGCAGCGGCGCTGTCGCCGAAGCTGCCTGACACAGGTTCCCAGATCACCGGGGACACCGCATGTCCGCTGGGTAGCCACGCCGTCCCGGTCCCTACCCAATGAGGTCTCAGGATGAACCTACGTGATCTGAAGTACCTGGTGGCCTTGGCCGACCATCGCCATTTCGGCAAGGCCGCCGCCGCGTGTTTCGTCAGTCAACCCACGCTTTCCACCCAGATCCGCAAGCTGGAAGAAGAGCTGGGGTTGCCGCTGGTGGAACGCGCCCCGCGCAAAGTGATGCTGACCCCGGCCGGCCTGGACGCGGCCGCGCGCGCCCGGGTCATCGTGGCCGAAGTGGAACAGATGAAGGAAGCCGCGCGCCGCAGCCGCGATCCGGAGGCAGGCGCGGTCCGGCTGGGGATATTCCCGACGCTGGGGCCCTACCTGCTGCCGCATGTGATTCCACGCATCCGCGAACGCTTCCCGCAGCTGGAGCTGCTGCTGGTCGAGGAAAAAAGCGACGTGCTGCTGGCCCGGCTGCGCGAAGGCAAGCTGGATGCCGCCCTGCTGGCGCTGCCGGTGCTGGATGACCAGCTGCACACCGAGTTCCTGTTCGAGGAACCGTTCCTGCTCGCCGTGTCGGCCCAGCATCCGCTGGCCAACCGCCGCCAGCTGGATGTGCAGGAGTTGTCCGCGCAGCGCCTGTTGCTGCTGGAGGATGGCCACTGCCTGCGCGACCAGGCACTGGAAGTCTGCCGGCTGTTCGGCGCCAACGAAAAATCCGAGTTCCGTGCCACCAGCCTGGAGACGCTGCGCCAGATGGTCGCCGCCGACGTGGGCATCACCTTGATGCCGACGCTGTCGGTGAAGCCGCCGGTTCCACGTTCGGAGAACATCCGGCTGCTCGACCTGGTCGGTGACAACCCGCCCAGCCGCCGGATCGCGATGGCCTGGCGACGCAGCTCGGCGATGAGCGGGTTCCTGGAGCAGCTGGCCGACCAGTTCAAGCACTTGCCGGCGTCCCTGTTCACGTTGTCGGGTGGGCCGTTACCCCCGTCACGACCAGCCGCAAACGACATCAGCGCCCTGCCGGGCTGAGCCGCAGCCGAACAATGAAGAGGGCGGCGTGCGCGGGTGGGTCGATTCCTGCCCCGTTTGTCCCCACAATATGAATCAGGCGGCGCCAACTGGTGCCGCCTTTTGTATGTCCCTTTCAAGGAGTAGTTGCATGACCACCGCAAGCGGCCTGCCGCCGTCCATCACCGTTTCATCCCATGACCTGGCCCGCCTGGAGGCGCTGCTGGACTCTCCTGCTGCGAGCGCCTTGCCGGCTGCTGCGGCGTTGTCCGATGAATTGACCCGTGCCACCGTACTGGCCCCTGGCGAAATGCCAGCGGGCACCGTCAAGATGCATTCGCGGGTTGAATGCGAAGACGCGACGACCGGCGACAAACACGTGCTGACCCTGGTCTATCCACGCGAAGCAAACGTCGACGAACATAAAGTGTCGGTGCTGGCACCGGTCGGCACCGCGCTGCTGGGCCTGTCCATCGGCCAGAGCATCGACTGGGATGCGCCGGGCGGACGCAAGCTGAAACTGCGCGTCACTGCGGTTCACGACGACGCACCCTGAAGAATTCCCGCTACCCGGCTGCGCCCCACGCGCGCCCGCACTGATGGAGCTGCAATGAGCACTACCCCGTCCAAACTGGCCCAGCTGCGCGAACTCTCCGTGGTGGTCGCCGACACTGGTGATTACGACGCCATCAAGCGGTTGCGACCGGTGGATTGCACCACCAACCCGACGTTGGTGAAGAAGGCGTTGGACCTGCCGGTCTATGCCGACCTGATCGCCCGCGAACTGGCCTGGGGCCGCGAACAGGGCGGTGAGCGCGAGAGCGTCGTCAACGCCGTGGCGGATCGCCTGACCGTCGGTGTCGGCACGCTGTTGAGCACGCTGGTGCCGGGCCGCGTGTCCACCGAGGTGGATGCGGACAAGTCGCATGACACCGAGGCCACTGTCGCCAAGGCGCGTCGCTTCGTGCAGATGTACGCCGACGCCGGCGTGCCGCGCGAGAAGATCCTGATCAAGATCGCCGCGACCTGGGAAGGCATCGAAGCGGCACGCGTGCTGCAGGCCGAAGGCATCGATTGCAACCTGACGCTGATCTTCAATTCCACCCAGGCACTGGCCTGCAGCGAAGCCGGCGCGTTCCTGATCTCGCCCTTCGTTGGTCGCATCCTGGACTGGTACGTGGCCAACGGCCAGGCGCCTGCCAGCATCGATGAAGACCCCGGCGTGGTGTTCGTGCGCGGCGTGTATGCCGAGTTCAAGCGCCGCGGTTCGCCGACGGTGGTGATGGGCGCCTCGTTCCGTTCCACGGCGCAGATCGAAGCCTTGGCCGGCTGCGACCGCCTGACGGTTTCGCCGGACCTGCTGGAAAAGCTCGACGCCGAGCATGGCGAACTGCCACGCGCGCTGGTGGCGGGTGAGGCTGAAACCGTGGTGAGCACGCCGATCGATGGCGCGCGCTTTGCTGCTGACCTGGCCGCCGATCCGATGGCGACGGAGAAGCTGGCGACCGGGATCGAGGCGTTTGCGAAAGATCTGGAAAGCCTGCGGGCACGGATCCGCGCGGAGCTGTGATTTTGTCGCTGTGGTCGAAGGGGTGAGACCCCCTCGCGGGTGGCTGCTGTTTGAAGCCGCAGCTGGGTTGGGGCCGGGGGGGGGGGGGGGGGGGGGGGGGGGGGGGGGGGGG
>NZ_JACSQS010000017.1 GCF_014836545.1 Stenotrophomonas lacuserhaii | reverse complement strand
TCTTTTCGCATGGATGCGAAAAGCGAGCCTACAAGGACGTACTTGCGGCGTGTCCTGCACAGCCACCCCGCCCCGCCGCCAAGCAGCCCTGCAGCCTTTGATGTTGACGTTGACGTTGCTTCGGCTTGAAAAAGCAGCCGCCGGGCGCAGCCCGCACCACCCCTGCCATCAGTTGGTCACACAGACCGCTTGCACTCTGAATCTGTGGTGTTATAGTTGACTACAACACCAGTCACCTGAGACAGGGGGAGCCGATGAATACGTCAGTCCAACGTCGCATGACCCGTACGGCCGCCAGCGCGGCGGGCCTGCTGCTCCTGTCTTTGTGGTTCGGTGCGGCGCACGGCGGTGCCGACGAAAGCGAAGCCGCCTCCGCCCTCGACAGCCTGCAGGACGCAGGCGTGCCGGACGCTGGGAATGCATCGCCGGCACCCTCCCCCCCGCGGCGGCTGAACAGTTCGTTGTCCATGCCGTATTTTTCTTTCGCACAGTCGCTGAATCCCCGGAGCTGACCATGAGCGATATCCAATGGAGCGATGGCGCCCCCATCTACCGTCAGCTGAAGGAGCGCGTGATTGCCATGATGCTTGACGGAATCATCAAGCCGGGCGACGCCCTGCCCTCGGTCCGCCAGGTGGCGGCCGATTACCAGCTCAACCCCATTACCGTATCCCGTGCCTACCAGGAGCTGGCTGATGAAGGCCTGGTCGAAAAGCGCCGCGGCCTGGGCATGTTCATGACCGAAGAAGCGGCAACACAGCTGCGCAGCAGCGAGCGCGATCGCTTCCTCAACGAAGAATGGCCGGCCGTGCTCGAGCGCATCCAGCGCCTGGGCCTGGACGTGAACGAACTGTTGACCCAAGGGAGACTCTCATGAACGGCGCAGCACACCAGGATGTGATCACCGCGCGGGGCCTGCGCAAGGCCTATAAGCGCACCCTCGCGCTGGACAACACCAGCTTCAGCATTCCGGCCGGCCGCATCGTCGGGCTGATCGGCCCGAACGGGGCCGGCAAGACCACTGCACTCAAGGCGCTGCTGGGCCTGACCTCGGTGGACGGCGAGCTGAGCGTGCTCGGCAAGGACCCGCGCAGCCACCGCGATGAGCTGATGAATGACATCTGCTTCATCGCCGACGTGGCCGTGCTGCCGCGCTGGCTGAAGGTCCGCGAAGCCATCGATTTCGTCGCCGGGGTGCATCCGCGCTTCGACCGTGCCCGCTGCGAGCGCTTCCTGTCCACCACCAAACTGCAGCCCAGGCAGCGCGTGCGCGAGCTGTCCAAGGGCATGATCGTGCAGCTGCACCTGGCCCTGGTGATGGCCATCGACGCCCGCGTGCTGGTGCTGGACGAGCCCACCCTGGGGCTGGACATCCTGTACCGCAAGGAGTTCTACCAGCGCCTGCTGGAAGACTACTTCGACGAGCAGAAGACGATCATCGTCACCACCCACCAGGTGGAGGAGATCGAGCACATCCTGACCGACGTCATGTTCATCCGTGACGGCAAGGTCGTGCTCAGTGCCGAAATGGACGAGGTCGGCGAGCGCTACACCGAAGTGCTGGTCAATGCCGACCAGCTCGATACCGCCCGCGCGCTCAAGCCGATCGACGAACGCAGCCTGCCCTTCGGCAAATCCGTGCTGCTGTTCGACAACGTGCCGCGCAGCCAGCTGGCAACGCTCGGCGAAACCCGCAACCCCGGCCTGGCCGACCTGTTCGTCGCCATCATGAAGGGAACCTACGCATGAACGCCGTGAACCATCCGATCAGCAAGGCCGGCACCCTGCGCTGGCTGCTCAAGCGCGAATACTGGGAAAACCGCGGCGGTTTCCTGTACGCCCCGATCATCGCCGGCGTCGCCTCGCTGGTGATGAGCACCATCGGCATCATCATCGGCCTGTTCGTGCTGCGCCGCGCCGCGTCGCAGGGCGACCTGCACATCAACGACAGCAACATCCAGGTCAACGGCCTGGACCTGGACCTGCTGACCCGCCAGCTGGATCCCAAGGACCTGGTGGACCTCGGCAACGGCCTGGATGCAACGCTGGCGCTGAGTTCGGCGTGGCCGTTCGTGGTGATGGCCTTCGTTGTGTTCTTCTACTGCCTGGGCGCGCTGTATGACGACCGCCGTGACCGCAGCATCCTGTTCTGGAAGTCGTTGCCGCTGTCGGACACCCAGACCGTGCTGTCCAAGGTGCTCAGCGCGATCGTGATCGCTCCGCTGATCGCCGTGGCAGCCTCGATACTGACCATGCTCTGCTTCCTGGGGGTGATTTCGATCGTCGCCCTGACCCATGGTGGCGACCCGATGTCGCTGATCTGGGGGCCGTCCAGCCCGCTGCTGCTGGCCGCTGGCCACCTGAGCTGGATCCCGGTGTTCGCCCTGTGGTCGCTGCCAACCGTCGGCTGGCTGCTGGTGTGCTCGTCCTGGGCCAAGAGCAAGCCGTTCCTGTGGGCGGTGATGCTGCCGCTGTTTGCCGGCATCGTGGTCAGCACCACCAAGGTGATGGGCCTGCTGGACATGACCAGCGGATGGTTCTGGCAGCACATCGTCGGCCGCCTGCTGCTGGGCACCGTGCCCGGCGTCGAACTGGCCTACCGCTCCGGTGCAGCCAGGGACTCCGAATCCATCGTCCAGCTGCTGTCGCCGTCCAACCAGCTCGGCGCACTGGCCATGCCGGACCTCTGGATCGGCGCCGCGGTCGGCATCGTCTTCATCTTCCTCGCCATCCGCCTGCGCCGCCGCGCCGGCGAAATCTGAGCACAAGGAGCCACCCGCCATGCGTACCCTGCTTGCCTGCGCCACCCTGATGCTGCTGCCGCTGTCCGCCCTGGCCAACGACGCGCCCTGCAAGTTCACCGAGAACCGTGACCTGAAGCTCGACCTGGCCGGCGCAAAGACTCTCGTGCTGGAGGTCAACCAGCACGACCTGCACGTGGTCGCCGGCAGCGGTCCGGCGCAGTTGTCCGGCCGGGCCTGCGCGTCCAGTGCCGACTGGCTGCGCGACCTGACCCTGACCCAGCAGCGCAGCGGCGACAAGCTGGTGGTCAGCCTGCGCCGCGAGGGCAAACAGGGCATCGTGATCGGCGACAACTACGCGTGGCTGGACATCCGTGGCAGCGTGCCGTCCGATGTCATGGTGCAGCTGAAGGTCGGTTCCGGTGATGCGCATGTGGAAGGCGCGCGCTCGCTCAGCGTGGACGTGGGCTCCGGCGATGCGGATGTGCTGCGCACCCAAGGCAGCGTGCATGCCGCAGTCGGCTCCGGTGACCTGCGGGTCGACGGCGCCGACAGCCTGAACCTGCTGTCGGTGGGCTCCGGCGATGCGAAGGTATCCAACATCCGCCGCGACGTAACCGTTGGTAGCATCGGCTCAGGCGACCTGGAGCTGCGCGATGTCGGTGGCAACGTTGCCATCCGCACCATCGGTTCCGGAGACGCCGACGCCCGCCAGGTGCGCGGTAATGTGGAAATCGGCGTGCTCGGATCGGGCGATGTCGAGCTGCGTGATGTCGGCGGCAACCTGCTGGTCGGCAGCCACGGCTCGGGCGGGATCAAGGCCGACGGCGTGGGCGGCAACCTGACCGTCCAGCGCAGCGGCAGCGGCGATGTCCGCCACAGCGGCGTGCGCGGCACCGTCACCCTGCCGCGCGGCAAGTAACCCGACAGACATACGGAAGGATCGACCATGAAGATGCGAACCCTGTTGCCCACCCTGTTGCTGGCCCTGCCGTTGGCGGCCTGTACCGACCAGGGCACCGACGCGGCCAAGTCCATCAGCGATACCGGCAGCAGCATCGGCCGTTCGGTACAGGAAGCCACCGACAAAGCCCGCAAGGAAATGAGCACGGGCAACTTCAAACTGTCGGTCGATGGCCTGCCAACCGCCGAAATCACCCCCGCCGGTGCCCTGCTGATCGAGGGCAAGGACGTAGTGACCACGCCCGCACAACGCGCCCAGCTGCTGGAGTACCGCCACCAGGTGGAAGGCATCGCAATGGCCGGCATGGACATCGGCGTGGCCGGCGCGAACCTGGGCGTCAAGGCCGCTGGCGAGGCGCTCAAAGGCGTGTTTTCCGGGCAGACCGAGGGAATCGAACAGCGTGTCAATGCCGAGGCGGACAAGCTGAAGGTCCAGGCCAAGGGGCTGTGTGACAAGCTGCCGGCCATGCTGGCGACCCAGCAGGCACTGGCGACCTCGCTGCCTGCCTTCGCCCCGTACGCGACGATGGACCAGACCGACGTGGACGGCTGCGACGAATGAGCGCACCCGGCCGTCGCCTGCGATCTGGCGGCGGCCGGCCCGCGCTGCGGGGATTACACTAACGCGTTCCCCCTTTCCCGTGGACCGCCATGAAGAAGCTGTTCCTGCTGCTGGCCGCCCTGTCCTGCCTCGTGCTTGCCGGCTGCGACCAGGAGTACCGCAACCATCGCGTCGAACGCAGCAAACCGAAGATCACCGTCAGCGACAGCATGGTCACCGTGCGCCGCGCGCCTGCGCCGAACATCATCATCCTGGCCAACGGCCATATGAAGGTCGATGAGATTGAAATCCCGCTGCGGGCCGACCAGCAGCAGATGCTGCAGCAGATGTTCGGCCACCTGCAGGTGCTGCGCCAGAACACCCTGGTCGATGCCCCGGCCGACCCGGACAGGAAGCCGGTGAAGATCGTGCCACCGGCGGGCAGCAACCCGATCCCGGCCGACCTGGTGCAGGTGATTCCGGAGTTCAAGGACTACACCGAAACCTTCGGCAACCTGCAGGCTGATCGTCGCTGAGGATCGTGGGTGGTGACGGCCGCTGGCCGTCCCTCGGCTCCATCCGTCATATCAACCGCGACCGGTTAGACGGCCGTTTCGTTCGACGGGCTTCGGGGTTTTGTGCCGCGCCTTGCGCGGTTGCCGACCAAGGTCGGCACTACGGACCTCCGCGAACGCGGCAGGGTTGCCTGCCGTTTTCGCGGAGTGATGCGGCGTCGGTGGATCAGCCGCCGCTGCCGCCGCCTGCGTGGATGCCACCAGCGGTGAGCGCCTTCGGATCCAGCAGCCGGCGCAGTTCGGCCTCGGCCAGGCCGCTGTCCTCCAGTGCGATCTCCAGCACCGGGCGCTGTTCCTTGTAGGCACGCTTGGCGATCGCCGCGGCCTTCTCATAGCCGATGATCGGGTTCAGCGCCGTCACCAGGATCGGATTGCGGTCCAGCGCCTCGCGCACCCTGTCCTGGCGCACCTTCAGCCCGTCGATGGCGCTGTCCGCCAGCAACCGCGACACATTGGCCAGCAGGGTGATGCTGTCCAGCAGGTTCACCGCGATCAGCGGCAGGGTGACGTTCAACTGGAAATTGCCGGTCTGCCCGGCCACGGTAATCGCGGTGTGGTGGCCGATCACCTGCGCGCAGGCCATCACCGTCGCCTCCGGGATCACCGGGTTGACCTTGCCCGGCATGATCGAACTACCCGGCTGCAGCGCCGGCAGTTCGATCTCACCCAGCCCGGCCAGCGGACCGGCGTTCATCCAGCGCAGGTCGTTGGCGATCTTGATCAGTGCCACCGCCAGCGCGTTGAGCTGGCCGGACATCTCCACCGCATCATCCTGCGCCGCCAAGCCTTCGAACTTGTTGGCGGCACTTTCGAACTTGACTCCGGTCGATGCCTTCAGCGCCTTGGCCACGCGTTCGCCGAAGCGCGGATCGGCGTTGATGCCGGTGCCGATCGCCGTGCCCCCCAGCGGCAGGCGACGCAGGCGCTTGAGGCTGTCATCGAAGCGCTGCTGCGCCGAGGCCAGCTGCGCCGACCATGCCGAAAACTCCTGCTCGAAGGTCAGCGGCATCGCGTCCATCAAGTGCGTGCGCCCGGTCTTCACCACCTTGCGCAGGCTGCGGCCCTTGCGGTCGATGACCTTGCGCAGGTGCGCCAGCGCCGGCAGCAGGTCTTCCTGCGCGGCCAGCGCCGCCGACACGCGCAGGGCGGTCGGGATCACATCGTTGGAGCTCTGGCCCTGGTTGACGTGGTCATTGGGATGCACCGGCGTGCGCCCGGCCTTGCCGCCGCGATTGGCCAGTGTGGCGATGACCTCGTTGGCGTTCATGTTCGAAGACGTGCCCGAGCCGGTCTGATAGACGTCGATCGGGAAATGCGCGTCCCACTCACCGGCGGCCACTTCGGCGGCCGCGACCTGCACCGCCTTGGCAATGTTCTTCGGCAGGTGGCCGAGCTCCGCATTGACCCCGGCGGCGGCACCCTTGACCAGGCCGAGGGCACGGATGAAACCCCGCGGCATGCGCTGGCCGGACACCGGGAAATTGTCCACCGCACGCTGGGTCTGCGCGCCCCACAGCGCATCGGCAGGCACCTGCAGCTCGCCCATGCTGTCATGTTCGGTCCGGAAACCGGGGGTGGAATTCGTGCTGGAACGCTTGCTCATCCGATCAACTCCGCATGCTTTCAGGGGGAAAGGGAAACTGCGGCTGGCATCGGGCAGGTTCCCCAGGCTGGCATCTGGTTTCAGGATACAGCGTCGTGACGGCCGCCGGCCGTCTCCTCGCCGCCGCTGCCGGTGTTTTCGACAGTCGAGCAGGCGCGCCCCTACAATATGGCCCCCGCCGTCTCACAGCTGCCTGCCGACATGTCCGAATCCGCCCTGCTCGCCCTGTCCCCGCTCGATGGCCGTTATGCCGGCAAGGTCGATGCGCTGCGCCCGATTTTTTCCGAGTACGGGCTGATCAAGGCCCGCATCACGGTGGAAGTGGAATGGTTGCTGGCCTTGGGCGCGGAGCCCGGCGTGATCGAGCTGCCTGCCTTCTCTGCCTCCGCCACGGCGCGCCTGCGCGCGCTGGCCAACGACTTCAGCCCGGCCCAGGCCGCGCGGGTGAAGGAGATCGAGCGCACCACCAACCATGACGTCAAGGCGGTGGAGTACTTCATCAAGGAACAGCTGAAGGACGATGCCGAACTCGCCCCCGCGCTGGAGTTCGTGCATTTCGCCTGCACCAGCGAAGACATCAACAACCTCAGTTACGGGCTGATGCTGGAACAGGCCCGCCGCGAGGTGCTGCTGCCCACGCTGGATGGCATCGCCGCTTCGCTGCGCTCGCTGGCCCACGCACAGGCAGCCCAGCCGATGCTGTCGCGCACGCACGGCCAGACCGCCTCGCCGACCACCCTGGGCAAGGAGCTGGCCAACGTGGTCGCCCGCCTGGAGCGCCAGCGCCGCCAACTGGCTGCGGTGGAGCTGACCGGCAAGATCAACGGTGCGGTGGGCAATTACAACGCGCACGTTTCCAGCTATCCGGACGTGGACTGGCCGACCTTCGCCGAGCGCTTCGTCGAAGGCCTGGGACTGGTGTTCAACCCGTACACCACCCAGATCGAACCGCACGACAACATCGCCGAGATCGGCGATGCCGCGCGCCGCGCCAACACCATCCTGATCGACCTGTCGCGCGATATCTGGGGCTACATTTCGCTGGGTTACTTCAAGCAGCGCCTGAAGGAAGGCGAAGTCGGTTCCTCGACCATGCCACACAAGGTCAACCCGATCGACTTCGAGAACGCAGAGGGCAACTTCGGCATCGCCAACGCGTTGTTCGAACATTTCAGCGCCAAGCTGCCGATCAGCCGTTGGCAGCGCGACCTGACCGATTCGACGGTGCTGCGTGCACTGGGCACGGCGTTCGGCCACACCCAGGTGGCGTTGGATTCGCTGGCCAAGGGCATCGGCAAGCTGGAAGTGAACCCGCAGCGGCTGGATGCCGACCTGGACGCAGCATGGGAAGTGCTGGCCGAAGCCGTGCAGACGGTGATGCGCCGCCATGGCCTGCCCAATCCGTATGAGCAGCTGAAGGCACTGACCCGCGGCCAGGGCATCACCGCCGAGTCGATGCGTGCTTTCGTCGAATCGCTGGAGCTGCCGGCCGATGCCAAGCAGCGCCTGCGCGAGCTGACCCCGGGTGGCTACGTCGGCCTGGCAGCCGAGCTCGCCCGCGCGGTGTAAGGGGGAGTGGCCGGGCTGCGCCCGGCACCTGCTTTTTCAAGCCGGAGCAACAGCAAGAGCAGAAGCTGCAGGGCTGCCTGGTTGGCGGGGCGCGGCAGCTATGCAGGACACGCCGTGAACCCGTCCATGGGGGCTCGCTTTTCGCATCCATGCGAAAAGACGGTCCTGCACAGCCACCCCGCCCCGCCTTCGACAGGTCCATGGCGGCCATGGAACCTTCGGGCATCGGTAGCGCCGACCCATGGTCGGCGGAATGTTCCCGCCAACGGCCCGCTGCGCTCGCCGACCATGGGTATGCCTGTCTTCCTGACCAGCACCCTGCGGGCCGTCGCAAGCGACGTTGGCAGCGGCTCCTGCCGCTGCCTTCGGCGCTACCGCTTTTTATCTTTTTCATGCGCGGCGGGCGGCCCCCGGAACCTGTCAGGGGCCGGGCGGGGAGGCTGTGCGGGGCCTTGAGCGGCAGGAGCCGCGAAGAGCTACATGGACGTACTTGCGCGTGCCCCGCACAGCCTCCCCGCCCGGCCCAACCGAGCTGCAGCTCCAAAAGCAGCCCACCGCGAGGGGGTCCCACCCGTTCGACACCACCCCGTCCGAACGCGGACAA
Source organism: Stenotrophomonas lacuserhaii (assembly GCF_014836545.1). Taxonomy (GTDB): domain Bacteria; phylum Pseudomonadota; class Gammaproteobacteria; order Xanthomonadales; family Xanthomonadaceae; genus Stenotrophomonas; species Stenotrophomonas lacuserhaii. The sequence continues at coordinate 85,885 of NZ_JACSQS010000017.1, read as the reverse complement.
TAGGCCATCAGCGGCTGCCCAGGCCGCGCCCTGTCTCCGCTGCAAGGACCTCCCCCCATGGCCGCACGCAAATCCCCTTCCACCGCCAAGACCTTCGCCATCGAAGTCCACGCCACCCCCGCCAAGCCGCTGGGCATGGCCCCGGCGACCTTCCTGCGCGACTACTGGCAAAAGCGCCCGCTGCTGATCCGCAACGCCTTCGCCGGCTTCCAGAGCCCCGTGCAGCCCGAAGACCTCGCCGGCCTGGCCTGCGAAAACGGCGTGCTGGCACGCCTGATTGAACATGACCGCAGTACCGACGGCTGGCGCGTGCGCACCGGCCCGTTCCAGGAGTCGGTGTTCCCCGCCCTGCCGGAAAAAGACTGGACCCTGCTGGTGCAGGACGTGGACAAGTGGGACCCGGACGTGCGCGCGCTCATCGCCCACTTCGATTTCCTGCCGCGCTGGCGGATGGACGATGTGATGATCAGCTTCGCCGCCACCGGCGGCTCGGTCGGTGCCCACGTGGACCAGTACGACGTGTTCCTGCTGCAGGGACAGGGTCATCGCCGCTGGCAGATCGATGCCAGCGAATCGACCAGGGGCAAGCGTCCGCCGCTGGATTTCCGCCCGGACATCGAGCTCAAGCAGCTCACGAAATTCAAACCCAGCCATGATTGGGTGCTGGCGCCGGGTGACATGCTGTACCTGCCGCCGAACGTGCCGCACAACGGCGTGGCCGAAGATGCCTGCCTGACCTTCTCCTTCGGCATGCGCGCACCGGCATCGGCCGAACTGATCAGTGATTACCTGGACACCCTGGTGGTGGATGCCGATGAGGGCATCCGTTACCAGGACCCCGACCTGAAGCTGCCGGAGGATCCGAACGAGATCGACGTGGCGGCGATGAACCGCGTCGTGGCCGCGCTCAATGCCATCCGCATGAACGACCCGGACAAGCTGGGCGACTGGTTCGGCCGATTCATCACCACCTACCGCGCCGCTGGCGAAGTGATGCCGAGCGGCCCGGCGCCGTCGCTGGACGAGGTCGACCACGCCCTGGCCAACGGCCTGTTGCTGGAACGCCATCCCTGGGCCCGCCTGGCCTGGCGGCGTGCCAAGCGTGGCGCGAGCCTGTACTGCAGCGGGCTGGACCTGGCGGTGTCGGTCAAGGATGCCCAGCGCATCGCCGCCGCCGAGCGGCTTGACCTCGCTGCATGGAGCGGCCTGACCGCCAAGGGTCGGCAGGCCCTGCAGGAACTGATGGTGCTGGGCTTCTACCAGCTGACCGATCCCGCTTTCGAAGACCAGCTGGAAGAGGTGCTGGACGCCGACGCGGAGATCGTGGTCGCGCGCGATACCGTGGACACCATCGAGGTTGACGATTTTTCCGATGACGTGCGCGAAGTGAACGTGCATGAGGACGGCGTGGAAGTGGTGGTCAGCTTCGACGAGGAGGACGAAGAGGACGAGCCGGAGGACGGCGCCGGCCAGCGCCGCCACTGAACATGGCCGCCTTCAGTGTCCAGCGGGCCGACCACGCCGCGCATCACGCGGCCATCCATGGCGTCCGACAACAGGTGTTCGTGGTCGAACAGGGCGTGCCGCCCGAGCTCGAGCGCGATGCGCTGGATCCGGTCTGCACCCACGTGCTGGCACGCGCTGCGGACGGGGCGCCCATCGGTACCGGACGGCTGTTGCCCGATGGCCGCATCGGGCGCATGGCGGTGCTGCCGGCATGGCGCAGCCGGGGCGTCGGCGAGGCCATGCTGGAGGAGCTGGTACGTGCCGCCACGGCGGCCGGGCTGCCGCACGTGCACCTGCATGCCCAGTTGCCGGCAGCTGATTTCTACGCGCGCCAGGGCTTCATTCCCGAAGGCGGACAGTTCGAAGAAGCCGGCATCGCGCACCTGCAGATGCACCGCACGCTCGGGGCCGCCGCGGCCATCGAAGGCTTGCAGGCGGCCGTGGCGGTGACCACCGCGGTCATCCACCGGGCGCGCCGACGGCTGTGGATCCACAGCCGCCAGCTGGATCCCGGCCTGTTGGACGCCGCTCCCGTGCAGGCGGCCCTGCGCCGCTTCGCCACCCGTGCGCACGACAAGCAGCTGCGGGTCATCGTGCATGATGCTGCGGCGGTCCAGGCCGCAGGTGCGCCGCTGCTGGCCCTGCTGCAGCGCCTGCCCAGCGTGATCCAGGTCCGTGAGGTGAGCGATCCGGTTGACCGGGCGCTGGCCTCGGCCTGCATCGCCAACGACGGCGGCGACTACTACTTTCGTCTGATGGGGCATCGGCTCGAGGGCGAAGCCGGCATCGCACTGCCTTCACGTTCGCAGCCGCTGGAGCAGCAATTTCAGCGCGTCTGGGACCGTTCGCGTGACTGCAGCGAGCTGCGCGCCCTCGGCATCTGAGCCCGGCGGCGCCGCGCAACCTGTCTGGCAGCGACACCGGGGGGCCTGATCGCGTCGCTGCAACGCCCCTTCCCCGGCGGATGGGGGTACAATTTGGGTGTTTGAACGCGCCCGTGCATGGCTATTCATCCAGTCGGCCGGGTACTTCCAGAGCCCTACCCCACAAAGCGAATAATCACTCTCCATCGTGGACAATCTACTGAAGCAGTTTGCGCAGTCATCGCAGCTCGCCGGCGGCAACGCCTCCTATGTCGAGGACCTGTACGAGCAGTACCTCGTCTCCCCGGACAGTGTCGATCCCAAATGGAAGGCCTACTTCGACGGCTTCCAGGGCCGTGAAGCGGGTGACATTCCGCACTCGGGCGTCATCGCGCACATCGCCGACGCCGCCAAGGGCGCGCTGAAGAGTGGCACCGGCGAAGGGGCCGGCGACGAGCGCGAGCGCAATGTCGGCCGCCTGATCACCGCCTACCGTTCGCGTGGTCACCTCGGTGCCCGCCTGGATCCGCTCGGCCTTGCCGAACCGACCAACCCGCCGGACCTGGGCCTGCCCTTCCACAGCCTGTCCGATGGTGACCTGAACGCCGAGTTCAGCACCGGCGGCGTGGGTGGCCAGCCGCGCATGAAGCTGCGCGACCTGCTGGCGCGCCTGAAGGCGACCTACACCGGATCGATCGGCGCGGAGTTCATGCACATCTCCGAAGTCGAGCAGCGCCAGTGGATCTACAGGAAGCTCGAACTCGCCGGTGGCGATTACGCGCTGGATGCCGATACCAAGCGCCGCACGCTGGAACGCCTGACCGCAGCCGAAGGCCTGGAACGCTACCTGCACACCAAGTACGTGGGCCAGAAACGCTTCTCGCTGGAAGGCGGCGATTCGCTGATCCCGATGATGGACACCATCATCCGTGACGCCGGCAAGGACGGGGTCAAGGACGTGGTGATCGGCATGGCCCACCGCGGCCGCCTCAACGTGCTGGTCAATACGCTGGGCAAGAATCCGCGCAAGCTGTTCGACGAGTTCGAAGGCAAGTTCGAGCACGACAACCACGCCTCCGCAGGCGATGTGAAGTACCACATGGGCTTCTCGGCCGACGTCAGCACCGACGGCGGCCCGGTGCACCTGGCGCTGGCCTTCAATCCCTCGCACCTTGAAATCGCCGATCCGGTGGTGGCCGGTTCGGTGCGCTCGCGCCAGGAGCGCCGCAGCGATACCGCGCGCAAGCAGGTGATGCCGATCCTGATCCACGGCGATGCGGCCTTCGCCGGCCAGGGCGTGGTGATGGAGCTGTTCCAGATGTCGCAGGCGCGCGGTTTCGCCGTCGGCGGCACGGTCCACATCGTGGTCAACAACCAGGTCGGCTTCACCACGTCCAACCCGGAAGACTCGCGCTCCACGCTGTACTGCACCGACGTGGCCAAGATGATCGCCGCGCCGGTGTTCCATGTGAACGGCGATGACCCGGAAGCCGTGGTGTTCGCCGCCAAGCTGGCCTTCGAGTTCCGCCAGAAGTTCGCCAAGGACGTGGTCATCGACCTGATGTGCTACCGCCGTTGGGGCCACAACGAGGCCGATGAACCGGCGATCACCCAGCCACTGATGTACCAGGTGATCCGCAAGCACAAGACCACCCGCGAGATGTACGCCGAGCAGCTTGAACAGGCCGGCGTGATCGAATCCGGCGCCGGCAAGGCACTGGTGGATGGCTACCGCGTGAAGCTGGACAGCGGCGAGTACACCACCGAGCTGGCCACCGTGGAAAAGACCCCGCCGACCAGCCCGCTGTTCGTGGATTGGCCGAAGCTGCTGGACGGCAAGCTGTCGGACACGATCAGCACCGCCGTCGGCATGGAAAAGCTGACCGCGCTGGCCAAGCAGATCACCACCATTCCGGACACCGTGCAGGTGCATTCGCGTGTGGCCAAGGTGTATGAGGACCGCCGCAAGATGGCGGCCGGCGAAATCCCGGGCGACTGGGGCTTTGCCGAGAACCTCGCCTACGCCACCCTGCTGGACGAAGGCCACCGCCTGCGCCTGGTGGGCCAGGACGTCGGCCGCGGTACGTTCACCCACCGCCACGCGATCCTGCACGACCAGAACACCGACCAGTACTACCTGCCGCTGCGCGAGCTGGTGGATTCGCCGGAGAAGGCCACCATCATCGATTCGCTGCTCAGCGAAGAAGCCGTGATGGCCTTCGAGTACGGCTTCTCCACCACCGATCCGGGCACCCTGTGCATCTGGGAAGGCCAGTTCGGCGATTTCGCCAACGGCGCCCAGGTGGTCATCGACCAGTTCATCGCCGCCGGTGAAGCCAAGTGGGGCCGCCTGACCGGGCTGACCCTGCTGCTGCCGCACGGGTACGAAGGGCAAGGCCCGGAACACAGCTCGGCACGCCTTGAGCGCTTCCTGCAGCTGTGCGCGCTGGAGAACATGCTGGTGGTCGTCCCGTCCACCCCGGCGCAGGCCTTCCACATGCTGCGTCGCCAGCAGCACCTGACCACCCGCAAGCCGCTGGTGGTGATGTCGCCGAAGTCGCTGCTGCGCCACAAGCTGGCCGTGTCGACGCTGGAAGAGCTGGCCAATGGCGAGTTCCAGCACCTGATCGGCGACGCCAAGGCCGACCCGAAGAAGGTCAAGCGCGTGGTGCTGTGCTCGGGCAAGGTCTACTACGACCTGCTGGAAGACCAGACCAAGCGTGGCCAGGAAGACGTGGCGATCATCCGCGTGGAGCAGCTGTATCCGTTCCCGCGCGCGCTGCTGGCTGCCGAACTGAAGAAGTACGGCAAGGCCACCGACGTGGTGTGGACACAGGAAGAGCCGCAGAACCAGGGCGCGTGGTACCAGATCCGCCACCACCTGCAGTTCTGCGTCGCCGATGGCCAGAACCTCCATTACGCGGGTCGCGCGCGTTCGGCATCGCCGGCCGCCGGCCACATGGCTGACCATGTCATCGAGCAGCAGAAGCTGGTCGCCGATGCCCTGGTCAACCCGTTCGACGACTCGGTCGCCGAATAACCCTCCCCTATTCCAGAAATACGAACCCAGGAAGCTCCCGCATGGCCACCGAAGTCAAAGTCCCGGTTTTGCCCGAATCCGTCTCCGACGGCACCATCGCCACCTGGCACAAGAAGGTCGGCGACGCCGTCAAGCGTGACGAGAATCTGGTCGACCTGGAGACCGACAAGGTCGTTCTGGAAGTCCCGTCGACCGTCGACGGCGTACTGAAGGAAATCAAGTTCCAGGAAGGCGACACGGTCACCAGCGCCCAGGTGCTGGCGATCATCGAGGAAGGCGCGGTGGCTGAAGCTGCTGCACCGGCGCCGGCCGCTGAAGAGAAGAAGGCTGAAGCCGCACCGGCGCAGGCCACCGAGGCACCGAAGGCCGCTGCGGCTGCCCCGGCCGCATCGAAGTCGGCTGCCGATTCGCTGCCCCCGGGCGCCCGCTTCTCGGCGATCACCGAAGGCGTGAACCCGGCCGACGTGGACGGCACCGGCCGTCGCGGCGCGGTGACCAAGGAAGACATCGTCAACTACGCCCGCAACGGCGGCGCCGGCAAGGCCGGTGGTGCGCGTCCGGAAGAGCGCGTGCCGATGACCCGCATGCGCAAGCGCATCGCCGACCGCCTGATGGAGTCCAAGAACAGCACCGCGATGCTGACCACCTTCAACGAGGTCAACCTCGCCAAGGTGTCGGCTGCGCGCAAGGAGCTGCAGGAAGAGTTCCAGAAGGCCCACGGGATCAAGCTCGGCTTCATGAGCTTCTTCGTCAAGGCCGCTGCCAACGCGCTGCAGCGCTTCCCGCTGGTCAATGCCTCGGTCGACGGCAGCGACGTGATCTATCACGGCTACTCGGACATCTCCATCGCCGTGTCCACCGACAAGGGCCTGGTGACGCCGGTGCTGCGCAACGTCGAACGCCAGTCGTTCGCCGACATCGAAAAGGGCATCGCCGACTACGCCAAGAAGGCGCGTGACGGCAAGCTGGGCCTGGACGATCTGCAGGGCGGCACCTTCACCGTGACCAACGGCGGCACCTTCGGTTCACTGCTGTCCACCCCGATCATCAACCCGCCGCAGAGCGCCATCCTGGGCATGCACGCGATCAAGGAACGTCCGATCGCCGAGAACGGCCAGGTCGTGATCGCGCCGATGATGTACCTGGCGCTGTCCTACGACCACCGCATCATCGACGGCAAGGATTCGGTGCAGTTCCTGGTGGACATCAAGAACCAGCTGGAAAACCCGGGCCGCATGCTGTTCGGCCTGTAACACCCGCCGCCCCCTCCCGCCTGCGGGAGGGGTCTGTCGTTCCGGGGCACGGCCAACGGCCCTGCCCGCCTCCCGGCGCACTGCGCCACCGGCCCGCTCGCACGGGTCGAGGAATGCATCAAGGACTCTCAAATGGCTGAACAATTCGACGTCGTCGTCATCGGTGCCGGCCCGGCCGGCTACCACGCCGCCATCCGTGCCGCGCAGCTGGGCCTGAAGACGGCCTGCATCGACGCCGCGCTGGGCAAGGACGGCAAGCCCGCCCTCGGCGGCACCTGCCTGCGCGTGGGCTGCATCCCGTCCAAGGCGCTGCTGGATTCCTCGCGCCAGTACTGGAACATGGGCCACATCTTCGGCGACCACGGCATCAGCTTCAAGGACGCCAAGATGGACGTCGAAGCGATGGTTGGCCGCAAGGACAAGATCGTCAAGCAGTTCACCGGTGGCATCGCCATGCTGTTCAAGGCGAACAAGGTGGCCGCGTATTACGGCTTCGGCGAACTGCAGAAGGACAACGTGGTCAAGGTGACCCAGCACGACGGTTCGATCGTCGAGCTGAAGGGCACCAACGTGATCATCGCCGCCGGTTCGGATTCGATCGAACTGCCGTTCGCCAGGTTCGACGGTGAGACCATCGTCGACAACGTCGGCGGCCTGGACTTCACCGAAGTTCCCAAGCGCCTGGCCGTGATCGGCGCCGGCGTCATCGGCCTGGAACTGGGCAGCGTGTGGAAGCGCCTCGGCGCCGAAGTCACCATCCTGGAAGCACTGCCGGACTTCCTGGCCGCCGCCGATGCCGAAGTGGGCAAGGTCGCGCTGAAGGAGTTCAAGAAGCAGGGCCTGGACATCAAGCTGGGCGCCAAGGTGTCCAAGGCTGAAGTCACCGGCAAGGGCAAGAAGGCCGAAGTCGCGCTGACCTACACCGACGGCGAAGGCGAGAAGTCGCTGGTCGTGGACAAGCTGCTGGTGGCCGTCGGCCGTCGCGCCGCCACCAAGGGCCTGCTGGCCGAAGGCACCGGCGTCAAGATCAACGAGCGTGGCCAGATCGAAGTGGACGCGCATTGCCACACCGGCGTCAACGGCGTGTGGGCGGTCGGTGACTGCGTGCGCGGTCCGATGCTGGCGCACAAGGGCTTCGAGGAAGGCATCGCGGTTGCCGAGCTGATCGCCGGCCTGCCGGGCCACGTCAACTTCGACACCATTCCGTGGGTCATCTACACCGAGCCGGAGCTGGCCTGGGTCGGCAAGACCGAGCAGCAGCTGAAGGCCGAAGGCATTCCGTACAAGGCCGGCAGCTTCCCGTTCGCCGCCAACGGCCGTGCGGTGGCGATGATCGAGCCGAGCGGCTTCGTCAAGGTGCTGGCACACGCCGAAACCGATCGCATCCTGGGCATGCACCTGGTGGGCGCGAACGTGTCCGAACTGGTGCACGAAGGCGTGCTGACCATGGAGTTCAGCGGTTCGGCCGATGACCTGGCACGCATCTGCCACGCGCATCCGTCGCTGTCCGAAGTGGTGCACGACGCGGCCATGGCCGTGAGCAAGCGCGCGATCCACAAGGCGAACTGATACCGCCCTGCGGTAGTGACGGCTGCTGGCCGTCACGCTTCAAACAAAAACCCCGCCAAGGCGGGGTTTTTGTTGCGCCGTCGCTTCATGCGGCCTGCGTCCGCCCTGCTCCCAGCAGCCTGGCCGGCAGCATCAGCACTGCGCCGAGGAAAGCAAACAACGCCGAGAAGGTCACCCCGACCAGCCGGAACGGCAGGCTCAGCAGCCACACGAACGGCCATGCCAACAGGGCGAGGATCGCCAATGGCCAGCACAGCACGAACAGCAGGCACCACACGCCCAGCGCGAACAAGGTCTTCATGACAGGTCTCCCTGGCGGCACCGTGCCGCCCTGGGGTCATCGTTGCCGGCGGCCGGCTGCCGCGCAACGGGAATGCGATGAAACCCGGGATGCGGCGACGAACAGCGGACTCATCACGGCCAGCGGCCGTCACTACCTGTTGCAACCACCGTTACTCGAATGAACCCACCGAGTCGTGCGACAGGTTGTCGAAGCGGGTGTACTCGCCGAAGAACTTCAGCTTGCACGAGCCGGTGGGGCCACCACGGTGCTTGCCGATGATGATCTCGGCCAGGCCCTTGTCCGGCGAGTTTTCCTTGTTGTAATAATCGTCGCGGTAGATGAAGACGATCATGTCCGCGTCCTGCTCGATAGCGCCGGATTCGCGAAGATCGGCCATCACCGGGCGCTTGTCGGTACGCGTTTCCAGCGAGCGGTTGAGCTGGGACAGCGCGATCACCGGCACGTTCAGTTCCTTGGCCAGGCCCTTCAGGCCACGCGAGATCTCGGAGATTTCCGTGGCGCGGTTTTCGCTGTTGCCCGGCACGCTCATCAGCTGCAGGTAGTCGATCACGATCAGGCCCAGGTCGTGCTCGCGCTTCAGGCGGCGGCACTTGGAACGCAGGATCTCCGGCGACACGCCCGGCGTATCGTCGATGAAGATCTTGGTTTCCTTCAGCATGCGGATCGCGCCGGTGACCCGGCTCCAGTCCTCGTCTTCCAGCTGGCCGGTACGCAGCCGCTGTGCGTTGATGCGGCCATTGGATGAGATCAAGCGCATCGCCAGCTGCGAGGCCGACATTTCCATCGAGAAGATCGCCACGCCCTTCTTCGACTTGATCGCCGCGTACTCGGCGATGTTCAGCGCCAGCGTGGTCTTGCCCATCGCCGGACGGGCCGCCAGGATGATCAGATCGGTCGGCTGCAGGCCGGCGGTCATCGCATCGAAATCGTTGTAGCCGGTCGGCAGGCCGGTGATGTTGCCGCCGTTCTCGAAACGGTTGCGCAGCTCTTCGAAAGCGTCCTTCAACGCACCGGGCATCGCCACGAAATCGGTGCGCCCGCGCGCGCCCTGTTCGGCGATGGCGAACACCGATTTTTCCGCACTGGCGAGCAGTTCGCTGCTCTCGCGTCCTTCGGGCTGGAAGCCGTCGTTGACGATGTCCGTGCCGACCTGGATCAGCTGGCGCAGCACCGCCTTGTCACGCACGATTTCGGCATAGGCCACGATGTTCGCCGCCGACGGCGTGGTGCTGGCCAGCTCGATCAGGTACGCACCATCGCCGACCAGCTCCATCTTCCCCTGCGATTCGAACCATTCGCCCAGGGTCACCGCATCGAACGGACGATCACGCTCGGACAGCTCGCGGATCGCGCGGTAGATCATCTGGTGGTCGCGACGGTAGAAATCGACGTCGTTCAGCTGGTCGTTGACGCGGTCGAACGCGTCCGGCGCCAGCATCAGGCCACCCAGCACCGCTTGCTCGGCTTCGACCGAATGCGGCGGCACGCGCAGGGAATCAATGCGCGATTCATCGCGTTCGAAGCGATCGGAACGCTCCCTGCGGTCGGACTTGAAGCCGGAACGAGCAGCCATGCGGCGGAATTTCCTACAGAAGTGGCGAGATCAGTGTAGGCATGCGGGCCACCCTGCCGCCATGGACAAGCCTGTGGATAAGCCGTGGAGAAACGGGGGATATCCGCCAATGCCCGGCCAGCGTGGCGCGGAGGCGTCGCACTACCTGCGACAGGCGCCGTTGCGGCACCTGCAGCACCATTATCGCAGATCGCAGGCGTCGGTCACCTGCGCGGCAGCAGCCAGTTCAGGCGCCCTTGGCGTGCACCGCCACCAGGGTCAGGAAACGGTCGACGAAGCCCTGCAGGAACTCCTGCGTGCCGGCGTTGCTGATGCTGCCTGCTTCGTCGATCAGCCCTTCCTTGAAGTGCAGGAAGGCCTCCGGTTGGCCCAGCACCTGCATGTCCAGGTAGGCCAGGATGTTGCGCAGGTGCTGCTGCGCCAACGCGGTGCCGATCACTCCGATGGACGCACCGATCACCGCCGCCGGCTTGCCGGCGAAGGCACTGTCGCCGTATGGACGCGAGCCGATATCGATGGCGTTCTTCAACACGCCCGGCACCGAGCGGTTGTATTCGGGGGTGACAAACAGCACCGCATCGGCACTGCGGATCTGCTGCTTCAGCCGTGTGCCCTGCGCCGGATAGTCGGCGTCGAAGTCCTGGTCGTACAGTGGCAGGTCACCGATCTCCACGAAATCGAAGCGTGCCTTGCCCGCGGCGAGTTTCTCCAGCGCGCGCGCCAGCCGGCGGTTGATCGACGCCTTGCGCAGGCTGCCAACCAGCACGGCAATGGTGTACTCGGCCATGTGATCACCTCATCGTTCGGGGGCAGGCCAGACTAGACCGGCCAGCCTTCGGCGCCGGTGAAGGCCCGTTGCGTTGTATACCCCGCAGCTCAGGACGGCATGCTCAAAGCACCACGCTCCGCCGCGCCTGCCAAGCGGCACGGCTCTGGCCCCACACTTCCACCGGTTTGCCGGCATGCGGCGGCGGCAGTTCGTCGATCCGCAGCAGCGTGCTGCCCAGCTTGGCGGCCACTGTTTTTGAATTGACGTTGTCCGGGGCGATGGTGTGGATGACCTCCTCCCACCCCAGGCTGGCGAAGGCCCAGTCGATCGCCGCCGTCGCCGCTTCCGGGGCGTAGCCCAGGCCCCAGCTCTGGCGGCGGATGCTCCAGCCCACCTCCGTACCAGGCCAGTCCAGCGGCTGCCATGGCCCCAGCCGCCCCACCCACTGCCCCGTGGATTTCTCGATGACGCTGAACATCGACACGCCGAACAGGTGCCAGGCGCCGGACAGCGCGCAGAAGCTGCGCCAGGCCACCGATCGCGGCTGCACACCGCCCAGGTGGGACATCACTGCCTCGTCGGCACTGAAGTCGAGGTATGGCTGCAGGTCGGCCGCCTGCGGTGGCCGCAGGATCAGGCGCTCGGTTTCAAGTCGGAGATCGAAGATGCTCATGCGAGTTTCCTGGCCGCACAAAAGAGAACAGGCCGGCTTGCGCCGACCTGTCCTTGTACCGCAATCACGCGCGTTCGATGTTACTGGCGGGTAGTGCCCACATCGGCTGCGGCGGTCTGGGTGACCAGCTGCCCATCCACCACCGGCAGGCGATCGCTGGCCGGCTTGTCGTTCATGCGGATGGTCTTCTCGGCGCCGTCGTAGCGGTAGGTCACGTCGTAACCCTTGACCACGTCGGTGTTGCCCATGGCGATCCGGTTGCCCGGCTTGCTGTCCATGCGCATGGTGCCGGTGGTGCCGTCTTCATTACGGTAGGTGACGTTGTAACCGGTCACCTGGCTCGACTCGGACGTCGTGGTTTCGGTATGGCACTGGCGCTCGGTACGGTTGACCACGCGGCCACCGACGTGGCGCTTGTCCACGTTGTTGCCGATCATGCCGCCGGCTACCGCGCCGGCCGCAGTGGCGACCTTGCGACCGTTGCCGCCGCCGACCTGGTTGCCCAGCAGGCCACCGATGACCGCACCGGCGACGGTGCCGCCGACGTTGCCGTCGCGCTCGGGCAGGCGTTCCTGCACCACCACGTCCTCGCACACTTCATGCGGAGTCTGCGTGCTGGAGGTCTGGCGTACCGCCTCGGTACCGATGACCGTGGCGTAGGCCTTCTCTTTCTGGGTGATCGGCGCGACCTTCAGCACGTCGGCATATTCCAGGCCGCGCCTGGCATCGACATCCAGCGCGTCGGTGCGCGCACCGTCATCAGCCACGCTGCCATCGGGCAGCAGCGTGCCATCGGCGGCGGTCACGTAACCAGGAGAAGTGTCACCGCTTTTCATGAAGGCGGCGGTGGCGATGCCACCGACCAGCAACGCGCCGGCGGCGACCAGGACAGTAGTAGTAGTTGATTTCATGACCTGCTCCTTGCGGACCACCCGCAACGTTCACGATGTGGATTGCAGCACGCGCTGCCTGAACGGAATATCGACAGAACCTTTATGTCCGGCCTCCCATTCAGGAAACTGCCGGCCAAGGCCCATGGTAGCGTCTGCACTTGTCCGCACGGAACCCGACGATGGCCAATCCCATGCTGCTGCCCCTGCTCAACTGGGCGCGCCGACTGCGCTTCCCCACCCTGTTCAAACTCACCGCCGGCCTGTTCGCGATCACCCTGGTGGTCCCGGACCCGATCCCGTTCGTCGACGAGTTGCTGCTCGGCATGGGGACGCTGCTGCTGGCCAGCTGGAAGACCCGGCAACCGGCCAAGCCCCCGCTGGAGCTGCGCTGACCGTGCTGGTGGACAGCCATTGCCACCTGGATGCAGGTGAGTTCGACCCGGACCGGGTGCAGGTGATCGCGCGCGCGCGCGCTGCCGGCGTGCTGGCGCAGGTGGTACCGGCCGTCACTGCCGCGAGCTGGCCGAAACTGCGGCAGGTATGCCTGCAGGCTCCGGGGCTGTATCCCGCTTACGGGCTGCACCCGGTGTTCCTGGCCGAGCACGCACGCGGACACGTGGACCGATTACGGGAGTGGATCGAACGCGAGCGTCCCTGCGCGATCGGCGAATGTGGCCTGGACTTCTTCCTCCAGGACCTCGACCGCGACCTGCAGCAGCACTATTTCGTGGCGCAGCTGGAGCTGGCACGGGAGTTCGACCTGCCGGTGATCGTGCATGCCCGGCGTGCGGTGGATGCAGTGATCGCTGCAGTGCGCCGGGTGGGCGGACTGCGCGGGGTGGTCCACAGTTTCTCAGGCAGCCCCGAACAGGCCGCACAGCTGCACAAGGCGGGCTTCCTGCTGGGACTGGGCGGGCCGGTCACCTACGACCGCGCGCAGCGACTGCATCGCCTGGTGCAGGCCATGCCGCTGGAACAACTGCTGCTGGAAACCGATGCCCCCGACCAGCCGGATGCGGGCATCCGTGGCCAGCGCAACGAACCGGCGCGGCTGCATGAGATCGCCACGCACATCGCCGGACGACGTGGCATCAGCCTGCAGGCGCTTGCCGAGGCGACCACCGTCAACGCGCAGCGGCTGTTCGGCCTGCCTGCCACGGCGGCTTGACCCCCCGTCGCCAGCAGACCGGGCCCACGGGCGGTCAGGCGGCCGTTGCTGCCGGCGGTTTCTTCGGCGCAAGCAGCATCTCCAGTGCCTTGGCCACCGCAGCGAAAGCGAACGCGCCGGTGATGTGGGTCGCCGCACCGAGGCCGGCGCCGCAGTCCAGCTTCAGCGCGGCATCCGGGCCCAGCTCCGGGCGTATGCCGCAGACGCTGCCGTCGGCCTGCGGATAGCGCACGTTTTCCAGCGAATAGATCGCAGGCACGCCGAAGTAACGCTTGGCATTCTTGGGGAAGTTGAACTCGCTGCGCAGCTTCTTGCGGATCAGTGCCAGCATCGCATCGTGTTCGGTACGCGATACATCACGCACCCGTACCAGGGTGGGATCGGTGCGGCCACCGGCGGCGCCGACGGTGAGCAGCGGCAGCTTGCGCCGGCGACACCAGGCGATGGTTTCCACCTTGACCCGGAAACTGTCACAGGCGTCGATGACCAGGTCGAAACCGCGATCCAGCAGCTCGACCATGTTGGCCGGGGTCAGGAACGCTTCGACCGCTTCCACGTCGATGCCCGGATTGATGGCGCGGCAACGCTCGGCCATCGCCACTGACTTGTTGCGCCCGTAGTTGCCTTCCAGGGCCGGCAACTGGCGGTTGGTGTTGGACACGCAGATGTCGTCGGCATCGATCAAGGTCAGGTGTCCGACGGCAGACCGGGCCAGCGCCTCCACCACCCACGAACCGACCCCGCCCATGCCGACCACGGCGACCCGGCGCGCTTGCAGGGTTTCCAGCGATCCGCGCCCATACAGCCGTTCCACGCCGGCGAAGCGTTCTTTGATCTGATCGTTCATCGCGCCATTTTAACGGCTCTTGGGCCTTTCCCGCGCAGGGGCCGTGCCGCCCGCCCGCAGGGCGCGGTTCATCCGCCAGCCATGAAAACCGGGGAGGGTTGGCGCGCCGTTCACGTTCAAAGAAGGACGATCCCTCCACGCGCACCAGACGCATACCACTCTTTCTGGCCAGGAGAACCACCCATGAAGATCCAGCTCATTGCCGCAAGTGCAATCGCCACCCTCGCCCTGGCCGGTTGTGCCACCTCCCCCGGTTACGGCGGCGGCGGTTACGGCAACAACAACAGCGGTTACAGCAACAACGGTGGCAACTACAACACCAACCGTTGCGCGGACTGCGGCATCGTCACCCGCATCAATACCGTGGCCTCCGGCCGCGCGGCGCCTTCGGCAACCGGCGCGGTGCTGGGCGGCATCGTCGGCGCGGTGGCCGGCCATGAAATCTCCGACCACACCGGCGGCAGCCGGGGCAACAAGAACATCGCGGCCGCGGCAGGCGCGGTGGGCGGCGCACTGGCCGGCAACCAGATCCAGAAGAACGTCACCAGCGATACCTACGACATCTCGGTGCGCATGGACGATGGCCGCACCATCGTGGTGAACCAGCGCGATCTGGGTGGCATCCGCGAGAACACCTATGTGCGCGTGGTGAACGGTCGCGTGGTACTGCGCTGACCGTCCGCGCGCCTACCGCGATGCAAACCAGAAGGGCCCGCTCGCGCGGGCCCTTCTGTTGAAGCAGACGCGGCGCGTTCAATCAGAGCGGCTTGACCTTGTCGGCCTGCAGACCCTTCTGCCCGGTGACCACCTCGAACTCGACGGCCTGGCCTTCCTTCAGCGACTTGAAGCCCTGCGATTCGATGGCGCGGAAATGCACGAACACATCCTCGCCACTCTCACGGCTGATGAAACCAAAGCCTTTCGCATCGTTGAACCACTTGACGGTGCCCTTCTCAGCCATCTTTGCTACTCCCTTACTGTCTTGTAATTGGTTACGCCCTGACAGGCGGCTGACGAGCAAGGAGGAAGCGAGGTACAACGATGTAGCGGATCGCTGGGATCTACCATCATCAGGCCACGATCCACGGTGACCTTGCCAAGCTCAGCGCGGTCACGTTAACCCGACATAAATCAAATTGCAACGGGTAGATTGATCGATGTGTCAACCCCTTTTCGTACTCCATACGGCATAGCATGGACCTCTCATTCATCTTGTACCTGATCGCCGCGCTGTGCATCGCGCTGGGCATCGCCGGGATCGTGCTTCCGGCGCTGCCGGGCATTCCGCTGGTGTTCCTCGGCCTGCTGCTGGCGGCCTGGGCTGACGGCTTCGTCCACGTCGGCTGGCCCGTGCTCACGGTACTGGCTGTGTTGACCGTGCTGTCCTTCGTGGTGGACATCCTGGCCACAGTGGTGGGCGCGCAACGCGTGGGGGCCAGCCGCAAGGCCCTGTGGGGCACCTTCATCGGCAGCATCGCCGGGCTGTTCTTCATGCCGGTCGGGCTGTTCCTCGGCCCGTTGCTGGGCGCGCTGGCCGGCGAGTACTGGCACAGCCGCGAACTCGGCCGTTCCACCAGGGTGGGCTTGGCGACCTGGCTCGGCATCCTGCTGGGCATGGCCTTGAAGGTCGCCCTGCTGGTGGCGATGCTGGGGCTGTTCGCGTTCGCCTGGCTGCTCTGAACTCACTGCACTTTCACGCTGCCTCACGCACGCCGCTGTCATAACCGCGCACTGGCGGGTCACGCCAGCGCACGCCACACTGCTCCACTTACTCCTATTCAGCCTCGTTCAAGGGCCCGCAGCAATGACCCTCACCTCCCCGCTTCCCCGTCTGGCCCCGTTGGTGCTGGCCCTGTCCAGTGCCCCGCTGGCCGCGCAGGAATTCACCGCTTCGCCTGCGACTTCACCCAGTGCCTGTGCCGCCATCACCACCGACGCGGCGCGGCTTGCCTGCTATGACCAGCTGTTCGGTCCCACCCAGGCCACCACCGCGCAGGCCGACGCCGCTGCCGAAGCCGCTGCGATGGCGCGCAAGGAAGAACGGCGCGAAGTCCGCGTCAGCGAAGGCGAGGAGAAGCTGCGCTCGCGCGTGGGCGACCTGTTCCGCCCGGCCCCGCACGATGAGGCGCTGGCCAACGCCGGCCGCGGTTCGCTGCTGGACAGCCGCTGGGAACTGGCCGAAGACTCCAAGCTGGGGCCGTTCCAGCTGCGCGCCTACAAGCCGGTGTACCTGCTGCCCGCGTTCTGGACCAGCAACAAGAACCTCACCCCGCAATCGCCGAACCCGGCCAACACGGTCACCACCCCGCAGCTGCTGGACAGCAACGAATTGAAGTTCCAGCTGAGCTTCAAGACCAAGATCGTGGAGAACCTGTTCGGCGACAACGGGGATATCTGGGCCGGCTACACGCAGAGCTCGCGCTGGCAGGCCTACAACGCGGACAATTCCCGCCCGTTCCGCGAAACCAACTACGAACCGGAAGTCATGGCGGTGTTCCGCAATGGCTACTCCATCGGCGGCTGGCGTGGCCGCATGAGCGCCATCGGCATCAACCACCAGTCCAATGGCCGTGCCGATCCGTTCTCGCGCAGCTGGAACCGGGTCATCGTCAGTGTCGGCCTGGACCGCGAGAACTGGGCGCTGACGCTGCGCCCCTGGTATCGCCTGCCGGAGTCGCGCAGCGATGACAACAACCCGGACATCGAAGACTACATGGGCCGCGGCGATGCCACCCTGGTATGGAACCGCAACGGCCATGAAATCGCGTTGATGGGGCGGCATTCGCTGCGCAGCGGCGACCGCTCGCACGGCGCGCTGCAGCTGGACTATGGCTTCCCGATCAGCAACCTGCTGCGCGGCCACGTCCAGGTGTTCGATGGCTACGGCGAAAGCATGATCGACTACAACCACAAGGCCACCTACATCGGCGTGGGCGTGTCGTTGCTGGAGTGGTTCTGATGTCCGTGACGCTGTGGCACAACACGGCCTGCAGCAAGTCGCGCAACGCGCTGAAGTTGATCCGTGATGCCGGGCTGGACCCGGTGATCGTGGACTACCTGGCCGATCCGCCGGACGTGGCGACCTTGCGCAAGGTGCTTGCCGATGCCGGCCTGCGCGCGTCGGAGCTGGTCCGCAGCAACGAGCCGGTGTTCGCCGAACTGGGCCTGGCCGGCGCCGACGAGGCGCAGCTGGTCGCCGCCATGGGCGCGCACCCGCGGCTGATCAACCGGCCGATCGTGATCACCGAAAAGGGCACGCGCCTGTGCCGCCCGCCCGAACGGGTGCTGGACATCCTGTAAACACGCGGCGGTGACGATGCAGGATCGTCACCCACCGCGCGGGGCGCTTCAGGCCGCTTCAGGCCACCACGACCGGAATCTTGCCGATCCGTGCCTGCCATTCGCGCGGGCCGGTCTGGTGCACCGACTCGCCGGTCGAATCGACCGCCACCGTCACCGGCATGTCTTGCACGGTGAACTCGTAGATGGCTTCCATGCCCAGGTCGGCGAAGCCGACCACCTTGGCCGCCTTGATCGCCTTGGACACCAGGTAGGCCGAACCGCCGACCGCCATCAGGTAGGCCGACTTGTTGTCACGGATCGCCTCGATCGCCGCCGGGCCGCGCTCGGCCTTGCCGACCATGCCCAGCAGGCCGGTCTGTTCAAGCACCTGGCGGGTGAACTTGTCCATGCGCGTGGCGGTGGTCGGGCCGGCCGGGCCCACCACTTCATCGCGCACCGGATCGACCGGGCCGACGTAGTAGATGAAGCGTCCCTTCAGGTCGACCGGCAGCGGCTCGCCCTTGTCCAGCATTTCCACGATGCGCTTGTGCGCGGCATCGCGGCCGGTCAGCAGCTTGCCGTTGAGCAGCAGGGTCTGGCCCGGCTTCCAGCTGGCGACATCGGCCGGGGTGATCGTGTCCAGGTCCACGCGGGTCCCCTTGGACGCGTCATAGGTGATCTTCGGCCAGTCTTCCAGCGACGGCGGATCCAGCATCACCGGGCCGCTGCCATCCAGGGTGAAGTGCGCATGGCGGGTCGCCGCGCAGTTCGGGATCATCGCCACCGGCAGGTTGGCGGCATGGGTGGGGAAGTCCTTGACCTTGATGTCCAGCACCGTGGTCAGGCCGCCCAGGCCCTGTGCGCCGATGCCCAGTGCGTTTACCTTGTCGAACAGTTCCAGGCGCAGCTCTTCGGCGCGGTTGGACGCGCCGCGGGCCTTCAGTTCGTTGATGTCGATCGGCTCCATCAGCGATTCCTTGGCCAGCAGCATCGCCTTTTCGGCGGTGCCGCCAATACCGATGCCGAGCATGCCCGGCGGGCACCAGCCGGCGCCCATCGTCGGCACCGTCTTGAGTACCCAGTCGACGATCGAATCGGAAGGATTGAGCATGGCGAACTTGCTCTTGGCTTCCGAACCACCGCCCTTGGCCGCGACGATCACCTCGACGTGGTCACCCGGCACCACCTTGACGTTGACCACGCCGGGGGTGTTGTCCCTGGTGTTCACGCGCTTGCCGGCCGGATCGGCCAGCACCGAGGCGCGCAGCTTGTTGTCCGGATGGTTGTAGGCGCGGCGCACGCCTTCGTTGGCCATGTCCTCCACGCCCATCGTGGCGTCGTCCCAGCGCACGTTCATGCCGATTTCCAGGAACACGGTGACGATGCCGGTGTCCTGGCAGATCGGCCGGTGGCCTTCGGCGCACATCCGCGAATTGATCAGGATCTGCGCCATCGCTTCCTTGGCCGCCGGGGATTCCTCGCGCTCGTAGGCCGCGGCCAGGCTCTTGATGTAGTCCACCGGGTGGTAGTACGAGATGTACTGCAGCGCGTCGGCGATGGACTGGATGAGGTCTTCCTGCTTGATCGATGTCACGGCTTGCTCGCTTGCTCGGGGCTGGCGGGGGTAATCCGCCCATTTTACCCCGCGCGCCCGCCGCTGTAGCGCCGGGCCGCCGACGCTGCAGACGAAACCGTGTTCCACTGGCGGCACCTGTCACAGCGGCCCGCAGTGGGGCGTCCTGGGCACATGAACGCAGAATCGGCTTTCCATTCACATCGCCCTCGCCTGCTGGCACTGGCCTATCGGCTGCTGGGCAGCCGTGCCGATGCCGAAGACATCGTGCAGGAGGCCTGGCTGCGCTGGGCCGGTGCTGCGCATGCAGAGATCGCCGATCCACTGGCATGGCTGGTGACCGCCACCACCCGGCTGGGACTGGATCGCCTGCGTGCGCTCAAGCGCCAGCGTACCGACTACATCGGCCCCTGGCTGCCCGAGCCCCTGGACATCGCCCTGGAGCTGCCTGCAGCGCCCGA
This sequence comes from Stenotrophomonas lacuserhaii, assembly GCF_014836545.1. Taxonomy (GTDB): domain Bacteria; phylum Pseudomonadota; class Gammaproteobacteria; order Xanthomonadales; family Xanthomonadaceae; genus Stenotrophomonas; species Stenotrophomonas lacuserhaii. The sequence continues at coordinate 66,111 of NZ_JACSQS010000017.1, read as the reverse complement.
CCCGGCGCAGGTACATGCCCTGGCCGAGGATGTGTCGCTGGCCTTCCTTGCGCTGCTGGAACAGCTGGCACCGGACGAGCGCGCCGCCTTCCTGCTGAAGGAGGTCTTCGACCACGACTACACGCAGGTGGCCGCACTGTTGGGCCACAGCGAGGCCAACTGCCGGCAGATGGTGCATCGGGCGCGCAAACGCCTGCGCGAGGGCCGTCCGCGCTTCGCAGCCGACGCAGGACAGCACCGGCAGCTGCTCGCCCGCTTCATGGACGCCTCCCAGCGCGGTGACAGCGAGGCGATCCAGGCACTGCTGCACGCCAACGCCCGCCACGTTTCCGATGGCGGCGGGGTGGTTACCGCCGGCATCCGTCCGCTGCTCGGCGCCGAGCGGATCGGCCGGCTTTACTGGGCGATCGCCCGTCGCGGCGGCGCGTTGGCCGCACGCCTCGGCACGGTCAACGGAGAGCCGGCGATCCTGCGTTTCGATGGCCCGCGACTGCAGTCGGTGACCACGATCGTGGTGGAACACCAGCGCATCGTTGCGGTGTACAGCGTGCTCAATCCGGAAAAGCTCGGGGCGGCTGTCACAGGCCCGGTCGCTGGCGCGTCCTTATGGTGAAAGGCCGCCCATCCGGGCCGCCACTGGAGCCTGACGATGAATACCGCTGCCCCCCGCGTTGCCTACACCCGACTCGCCGCTGATGCCTTCAAGGGGCTGTTGGCAGTGAGCACGACCGTTCATGCCAGCTCGCTGGATCACGAACTGCAGGAACTGGTCTATCTGCGCGTTTCGCAGATCAACGGCTGCGCCTACTGCCTGGACATGCATTCGACCGCACTGCGAAAGGCCGGCATCGAGCCGCGCAAGCTGGATACCGTGGCGGCCTGGCGCGAGAGCCGCTTCTTCGATGCCCGCGAGCGGGCCGCGCTGGGCTGGGCCGAAGCGTTGACGCGGCTGCCGGACGGTGCGCCGTCCGATGCTGCCTTCGATGCGCTGCGGCCGCACTTCGATGACAAGGGCATCAGTGACCTGAGCATGGCGGTGGCCGTGATCAATGCGTGGAACCGGCTGGGCGCCGGGCTGCTGCCGCCGCTGCCCTGAGCCTGCGGCACGGCCAGGTAGTTCCGGCCGCTCGCCGTCTGCTTCTGGGTGACGACCATTGGTCGTCACGCTTCGCCTGGCGCTACGCTCGCCGAGCGTGGCTCGGCGCTACCCTGCCCCTCGGTAGTGACGGCCGCTGGCCGTCCTGCCGTTGCCCCGGCACCACTGCCTTGTCACGCCGCGGCGGCGCACACTAGGCGCATGCCTGACACTCCTCCGTCCGCCCGCCCCAGCCTGCGCCAGCGCTTCTCTGCGATGCGCAACCTTCCCCCCTTCCTGCGCCAGGTCTGGCAGACCAACCCATGGCTGGCCAGCGCCAGCCTGGGGCTGCGCATCATCCGCGCCCTGCTGCCGGTGGCGATGTTGTACGTCGGCAAGCTGATCATAGATTCGGCCGTGCTGCTCAGCCAGCATGAGGCCGGTTTCCCGCCGTTCGGAGAGGCGCTGGCCAGCGGACTGCTCACCCCGCTGCTGTCCCTGCTGGCGCTGGAGTTCGGCCTGGCCATCGCATCGGACCTGCTCGGGCGCATCGTCAGTTACGCCGACTCACTGCTGTCGGAACTGTTCACCAACGTTACCAGCGTGCGCCTGATGGAGCATGCCGCCTCGCTGGACCTGGAAGACTTCGAGGACCCCGAACTGCAGGACAAGCTGGACCGCGCGCGGCGCCAGACCATGGGCCGGATGAACCTGATGAGCCAGCTGTTCGGCCAGGTCCAGGATGCGATTACCGTGGCCAGCCTCGCGGTGGGCCTGCTGGTCTACGCGCCGTGGCTGATCGTGCTGCTGGCACTGGCGCTGGTGCCGGCGTTCATCGGCGAATCGCATTTCAATGCGGCTGGCTACAGCCTCAACTTCCAGTGGACCCCCGAACGCAGGCAGCTGGATTACCTGCGCCAGGTCGGGGCCAGCGTGGAAACCGCCAAGGAGGTCAAGATATTCAACCTCCACCGGTTCCTGATCGACCGCTACAAGCTGCTCGCCGATCGATTCTTCCACGCCAACCGCGCGCTGGCGCGCAAGCGTGCGTTCTGGGGCACGCTGCTGGCCGCATTGGGTACGCTGGGGTACTACACCGCCTATGCGTACATTGCCTGGCGCACCGTGCGCGGTGATTTCAGCATTGGTGACCTGACCTTCCTGGCCGGCAGTTTCCTGCGCCTGCGGCAACTGCTGGAAGGCCTGCTGATCGGTTTTTCGCAGGTGGCCAGCCAGGCGCTGTACCTGGATGACCTGTTCTCGTTCTTCCAGATCACCCCGGAAATCCACACCCGCCCCGATGCGGTGCCGGTACCGCGACCGATCCGCGAGGGCTTCGTGTTCGACAACGTGGGCTTCCGCTATCCGGAAGCCGAGAGCTGGGCCGTGCGCCATCTCGACTTCCAGCTGCATGCCGGCGAAGTGCTGGCGCTGGTCGGCGAAAACGGCGCCGGCAAGACCACCCTGGTCAAGCTGCTGGCGCGATTGTACGACCCGGACGAGGGCCGGATCCTGCTTGATGGCCGTGACCTGCGCGATTACGACCTGGACGACCTGCGCGCCAACATGGGGGTGATCTTCCAGGACTTCGTGCGCTACAACCTCACCGCCGGCGAGAACATCGGTGTCGGCCAGGTCGATGCGCTGGACGACACGCAGCGCATCCGCGACGCCGCCCGACGCGGCATGGCCGAAGAGGTCATCGAGGCGTTGCCCGGCGGCTACCAGCAGGTGATCGGCCGCCGCTTCAAGCAGGGCGTGGATCTCTCTGGTGGCCAATGGCAGAAGATCGCCATCGCCCGTGCCTACATGCGCCAGGCCCAGGTGATGATCCTGGACGAGCCGACCGCCGCGCTGGATGCGCGCGCCGAGTACGAGGTGTTCCAGCGCTTCCGCGAGCTGTCCGAACAGCGCACTGCGGTACTGATCTCGCATCGGTTTTCCTCCGTGCGCATGGCCGACCGCATCCTGGTGCTGGCCGATGGCCGGATCGAGGCCAGTGGCAGCCATGCCCAGCTGATGGCCGAGGGCGGCCGCTATGCCGAGCTGTTCGAGCTGCAGGCTGCCGGTTATCGCTGAACCATGGTCATGAACGCCTCTCATTACGGCCAATGAGAACCTGTCTCATTCGGGGTAGAATGTGCGGGACGATTTCCTGGATACGCTACCCCCATGTCTGCTGCTTTCGGCGCCGAGACGGTGCTTGAGGTCCGCCACTGGACCGATGCCTACTTCAGTTTCACCCTGACCCGTGACAGCGGGTTCCGCTTCGAGAACGGCCAGTTCGTGATGATCGGCCTGGAAACCGAAGCGCGGCCACTGCTGCGCGCGTATTCCATCGCCAGCGCGAACTGGGAAGAGAACCTGGAGTTCTTCAGCATCAAGGTGCAGGACGGCCCGCTGACTTCGCGCCTGCAGCACATCAAGCCGGGCGACAAGGTACTGGTCGGCAAGAAGCCGACCGGCACGCTGCTGATCAGCGACCTGCACCCGGGCAGGAACCTGTACCTGCTGGGCACCGGCACCGGCATGGCGCCGTGGCTGTCGGTGATCAAGGATCCGGAAACCTACGAGCGCTTCGACAAGGTGATCCTCACCCACGGCGTGCGTTATGAAAAGGATCTGGCCTACCGCGATTACTTCGAACGCGGACTGCGCGAGCACGAGTTCCTGGGCGACATAATCGGCGACAAGCTGCTGTATTACCCGGCGGTCACCCGCGAGCCGTTCGCCAACCAGGGCCGGCTGACCTCGCTGCTGGAAAGCGGCGAGATGCAGCGCACCCTGGGCCTGCCGGAACTGGATCCGGCCAACGACCGCGCGATGATCTGTGGCAGCCCGCAGATGCTGGCCGATCTGCGCACGGTGCTGGACGCCAAGGGCTTCCAGGTCTCCCCGCGCATCGGCAGCCCCGGCCATTACGTCTTCGAACGCGCCTTCGTCGAAAAATAAGCGGGGCCCCGTGCCCGGCTCACAGGTGGCGGCGGAGCTGTGCGGGGGTGGTGGTGGGCGCAAAGCGGGACTGCACCTGGCCATCGCGGTCGATCAGGAATTTGGTGAAATTCCACTTGATGCGCGCGCTGCCCAACAGGCCGCGCTTCTGTGTGGACAACCACTGCCACAACGGGTCGGCGGCCGGGCCGTTGACCTCGATCCTGGCCGACAACGGGAAGCTCACCGGATAGTCCAGCGAACAGAACGCACGGATCTGGGCGGCATCGCCGGGCTCCTGCGCACCGAACTGGTTGCACGGAAAGCCGATCACCACCAGACCGTGTTCACGGTAGTCCTGCCATAGCTGTTCCAGGCCCGTGTACTGCGGGGTGAAGCCGCAGCGGCTGGCCACGTTGACCAGCAGCAGGCGCTTTCCGCGATGGCACGACAGCGGAACGCGCTCGCCTTCCAGCGTGGTCATGTCGAAATCAAAGGCGCTGGTCATCGGCGGGCCGCTGCAGGGAACAAGCCAGCAGCCTGAACGCCCATGCCTTTCGACACAAGCCCACCCGTCCGGGGCCGGGTTACCCTCGGGGACTTGTCTTCGTGGAGTACCTTGCCTTGACCACCCGCCTTGCCCTTGCCGTGGCCATGACCCTCGGCCTTGCCCTGCCCGCCTATTCCGCCGGCGCCGCCACCCCGGCTGCCAGCACCGCCGCGCAGCAGGCCAACCCGTTCTTCGCCGACAGCCCGCTGCCGCTGCACTACCCGCAGTTCGACAAGATCACCGACAGCGACTTCGCGCCGGCCTTCGACGCCGGCATGGCCCAGCAGCTGAAGGAAGTGGAGGCCATCGCCAACAACAAGGCCAAGCCGACCTTCGAAAACACCCTGATCGCGCTGGAGAAGAGCGGTGAAACGCTGGACCGCGCCACCACCGTGTTCTTCGCGCTGGTCGGTGCCGATACCAATGACACCCGCAAGAAGCTGCAGGCCGACTATTCGGCGCGCTTTGCCGCCCACGGTGATGCGATCGCGCTGAACGGCAAATTGTTCGCCCGCATCCAGGCGCTGTATGACGACCGCGCCAAGCTGGGCCTGGACGCCGAAGGCGTTCGCCTGGTTGAGAAGTACTACGAGAACTACGTACGCGCCGGCGCCAAGCTGTCCGAGGCGGACAAGACCAAGCTCAAGGAAATGAACGCCGAGCTGGCCAACCTGGGGACCAAATTCAGCCAGAACGTGCAGTCCGAAGTGAATGCCTCGGCGATCACCGTGGATGACGTCAAGGAACTCGACGGCCTGTCGCAGGAGCAGATCAGCGCCGCCGCCGAAGCGGCCAAGGCACGCGGCCTGGACGGCAAGTACGTGATCACCCTGCTCAACACCACCGGCCAGCCGCCGCTGACCAACCTGGCCAACCGTGCGCTGCGCCAGAAGATCTACGAAGCGTCCACCACCCGCGGCAGCCGCGGCGGTGAGTTCGACAACACCGCGCTGGTGGCGCGCATCATGCAGCTGCGCGCCGACAAGGCCAAGCTGATGGGCTTCCCCAACTTCGCCGCCTACAACCTGACCAACCAGACCGCCAAGACCCCCGAAGCGGTCAACGCGATGCTGGGCCAGCTGGCCCCGGCCGCGGTGGCCAACGCCAAGCGCGAAGCCGCCGACCTGCAGGCGATGATCGACCAGGAACAGAAGGCTGCCGGCAAGCCGACCTTCAAGCTGGAAGCCTGGGACTGGGCGTTCTACAGCGAGAAGGTGCGCCAGGCCAAGTACAACTTCGACGAATCCCAGCTCAAGCCGTACTTCGAAATGAAGACGGTGCTGGAAGACGGCGTGTTCCATGCCGCTGAACTCGAATTCGGCCTGACCTTCAAGCAGCGCACCGACCTGCCGGTCTACCACGAAGACGTCACCGTGTACGACGTGTTCGATGCCGACGGCAGCCAGCTGGCGATCTTCATCTTCGACCCGTATGCACGCGCATCCAAGCGTGGCGGTGCATGGATGAACTCCTACGTTTCGCAGTCCGAACTGTCCGGCTTCAAGCCGGTGGTGGCCAACCACCTCAACATCCCCAAGCCGCCGGCCGGCAAGCCGACCCTGCTGACCTGGGATGAAGTGACCACCACCTTCCACGAGTTCGGTCATGCGCTGCACGGCATGTTCTCCAACGTGAAGTACCCGTATTTCTCCGGCACCTCGGTGCCGCGCGACTTCGTCGAGTTCCCCTCGCAGGTCAATGAGATGTGGGCTGACAATCCGGTCATCCTGAAGAACTACGCCAAGCACTACCAGAATGGTTCGGCGATGCCGCAGGCGCTGCTGGACAAGGTGGTCGCCGCGGCCAAGTTCAACCAGGGCTTCGCCACCACCGAATACCTGGGTGCGGCGATGCTGGACCAGCGCTGGCACCAGATCAGCGCGGACCAGGTCCCGGCCGCCGCCGAGGTGATGAAGTTCGAAGCCGCCGCACTGGCCAAGGACGGCATCTTCTACGCGCCGGTGCCGCCGCGTTACAAGACCCCGTACTTCAGCCACATCATGGGCGGCTACTCGGCCGGCTACTACGCCTACATCTGGTCCGAAGTGCTCGACGCCAACACCCAGAAGTGGTTCAACGAGAACGGCGGCCTGAGCCGCAAGAACGGCGACCACTTCCGCAAGACCCTGCTGTCGCGCGGCGGCAGCGTGGATGCGATGCAGCTGTTCCGCGACTTCGCCGGCCATGAGCCGCAGATCGAGCCGCTGCTGGAGAAGCGTGGCCTGACCGGTGCCGGCAAATAAACAGCGCCTGCAGCAACGTTGAATGGAAAACGCCCGGGTAACCGGGCGTTTTTTTTATCCCGCCGGCGGCCTCAACGCGGCGCCACGTACCCGCCCGGCACGCCTTCCGGCGACAGCACCAGTTGCCACAACTGGGCATGCCGGCAGCGGAACGCGGCCATCGAACCGGCCAGGTAGAAGCGCCACATGCGCTTGAAGCGCTCGTCGTTGCGCTGCCGATCCAGCCGCGGCCAGGCCGCTTCCACATTGCGCCGCCATGCCTGCAGCGTCAGGTCGTAGTCAGTGCCGAAGCCATGCCAGTCTTCAAGCACGAAGCGGCCCTCGAACGCGCGCGTGATCTGCGCCGCCGAAGGCAGCATCGAGTTGGGGAAAATGTAACGGGCGATCCATGGATCGGTGCGGTGGCCGCTGACATTTCGCCCGATGGTATGCAGCAGCAGCAAGCCGTCCGGCGCCAGGCAACGCCGGGCCACGTCGAAGAACGCGCGATAGTTGCGTTCGCCCACGTGTTCGAACATGCCGATGGAAAACACCGCATCGAAGCGCTCATCCAGCGCGCGGTAATCCTGCAGCCGGATCTCCACCGGCGATCCTGCGCAGCGCTCGCGCGCATAGGCGGCCTGTTCTTCGGAGATGGTCACGCCCACGCCACTGACGCCGTAGCGTTCGCAGGCGAACTTCAGCGCTTCCCCCCAACCGCAGCCGATGTCGAGCACGCGCTGGCCGGGACGCAGCGCCAGCTTGCGGCAGACCAGGTCCAGCTTGGCTTCCTGTGCGGCATCCAGGTCCTGGGCCTGACGCCAGTACCCGCAGCTGTACACCAGGCGCTGTCCCAGCATGGCCGCGTACAGGTCGTTGCCGAGATCATAGTGGCGGCGCCCGACTTCGAAACTGCGCTGCCCGGCCTGCACGTTGACCAGGCGTGCGCGGACCGCATCGGCCAGCTCACGCCAACTGTGCACGCGCTCGTCCAGGTGGGCCTGCAGCAGGTGCAGCAGGAAGCAATCCAGCTGGTTGGCATCCCACCATCCATCCATGTAACTCTCGCCGAGCGCCAGCGACCCGCCCGCCAGCACCCGCGCGTGGAAGCGTGGGTCATGGACGTGGATATCCTGGGGCCGCGCGCCGCCGAGGGTGACGCCGGCTTCAAGCATCAGCGCGGTGAGCCGAACCTGCAGCGCGGCGTCCACCCTCGCCTCCCTGCTCAGCCGTGGGCGAACAGTCCGGCGTACTCCGGCGCCACATGCGGCACCAGCACGGACGCCGGCACCTCGGCGGTCTGCGTGCCTTCGGAGTAGGGACCGACCTGGTAGGGGGGGAACACGAACCGCAGTCCGGTCACCTTGCCGGCGGCATCGGTCATCGGTTCGAACTGGCGGAAGTTGTCCGGCCGGGCGCCGGTGCCTTCGTTGATCATCCGCGAGGCGCTGCGCAGCGATTCCTGCAGCGCGCCCGGCTCCATGTCCTCGCTGCTCAGGCGCGTCGCTACGCGCTCGCGCAGCTGGTCGGCCACGAAGTCACTGATCGCCTTCCACCCCTTGGCGTCCGGTACCAGGTGGTCGGCGGTCAGCATCTGCTGCGGGCCGGGCAGCCAGACGAAGCGGGCGACCAGCGGCTCGCCATGGGCACCGCCGGTGTAGCGGCTGCCCTCGGCGCGCACCGCCACCAGCTCCGGGGTTTCCAGCTGCTTTTCAAACGCCAGCGACAACTCGTACGGCATCGTCGGCTTGTCGTTGCCCAGCCCATCGAGGGCCTGCTGCAGCTCGCCACGCGCAGCGGCAGCGTAGTCCTGCAGCGCCTTGGCCAGCCCTGGGTACTGGTCCAGCCCGGCTGCATAACTGATGCCGACCACCGCCTGCGGGCTGGTCTCGATCACATCGGCAAGCGCTACCGGTGCATCAGCGGGCGCTTCGGCCACCGGCGCAGGCAGCTGTCCGGCGGTATCGGCGGCGGCAGGCTGGGGGCCAGCGCTGTTGCCATCCTCGCGGCCACAACCGGCCAGCAGCATGGCCGCGATGGCCACGCCCAGCACCCCGGCGGCAGGCAGTTTATGGCGCAACGACTTCATCGATTTCCCCTGGACTGGCAGCAACATGTATCGGTTTCCTTTCTGGAACGAACCCCGTCGGCCGATCAGGCCAACAGGTCATTGAATTCTTCGTGACGTTCAAAGAACGCCTCCGCGTAAGCGCACGCGGGAACCACTTTGTATCTGTTGTCGCGTGCCCAGCGCAGCGCTACGCGGGTCAGTTCCCCGGCGATGCCGCGCCCGCCGATCGCATCGGGTACCTCGGTGTGGGTGATCACCATGCGGCGCCGCTTGAGCTGGTAATCCAGCAACGCCAGATGACCTTGCACCCGTGCGGTGAAGCGGTGCGCAGCCACGTCATGGGTGACCTCGTAAGCCAATCCGGGGGGCGTGACCGAAGCCATGGGACCGATCTCCTGGGGCAGCACTGCTGATGGTGCGCAGCCTGCCGCCATGATCGTGTGAAGCCTGAACAGGGGCAAGCGCTATCTGCGCCGGACACATCGACCGCTAAAGCGTGGCCAGCCGCGGCCGATACCCCTGTCGACGGGGCGCACTGGAAGGCCCTGCCGGGTCCGCCCGCCCCTTTCCCAGGAGGTTCCCATGCGACACCCCCCTGCTCCGTCCGCCGATGCAGCCGCCACCGATGACGCCCTGCTGGAAGGCCTGCTGCAGCTTGCCGTGGAGGGTCATACCGAGCAGACGCAGTTCCAGCAGATCGGCGAGGAAGTCTTCACCCGCCTGCTGGATACCTATGGCGTGGACAGCGGGACCCCGCGGACGCGCTAGCCGCCCGCCGGTCGCTACGCGCGCCTCAGCCGCCCAGGCCGAAGCGCGGGTTGGACAGCTCGCGCAGGAAGTGGTTGAAGATGCCCGGGTTCATCGCCAGCAGGAACAACACGCCGAACGCCGCACCGGCCAGATGCGCGCTGTGGTTGATGCGGTCCCCGCCCTTCTTGTCCATCCAGATGCTGTAGCCCACGTAGAACACCGCGTACAGGATGGCCGGCGCCGGGATGAAGAACACCAGGATGATCGTCCACGGGCTGAGCAGGATGAAGGCGAACAGCACCGCCGACACCGCCCCTGACGCGCCCAGGCTGAGGTAGTTGGGATTCTTCTGGTTCTTGATGTAGCTGGGCAGGATGGACACCACCAGCGCGCCCAGATAGAAGGCCGGATAGGTCAGGTAGCTGCCGGACAGCTGCACCATCACCGTTTCGATCTGGCCGCCGAAGAAGAACAGCGTGATCATGTTGAAGATCAGGTGCGGCCAGTCGGCGTGGATGAAACCGTAGGTCACCAGCCGGTCGTACTGGCGGTGGCGATCCACCGCCGGTGGCCACAGGATCAGCCGGTCGGCCAGCTTGCGGTTGTTGAACGCCAGGTAGGACACGATGGCGGTGAGGGCGATCAGCAGAAGGTTTACGGGCGTCATGTCAGGCTCAGGCGGCGCGGTAGTTGTCGACCATGCGGTAACGGCGCGCATACCAGCCAAAGGCCAGTGCGGCGACGAACGCGAAGCCAGCGAAGAAGAACATCAGGAACGCCGCTTCGCTCAGCCCGGTACTGGCGATCTGGTGGGTCACCGTATCGTTGCGCACCGCAGCGTTGGACAGCAGCACCCACAGGTTGCCGATGGTGGTGGTCAGGTTCCAGAAGCTCATCACCACCCCCTTCATCGCCTGCGGCGCCTGGCTGTAGGCGAATTCAAGCCCGGTCGCCGACACCAGCACTTCGCCGAAGGTCAGCAGCGCGTACGGCAGCATCTGCCAGAAGATCGACATCGCGTTGCCGCCATCCATCACCACCTGGATGCCGCCGACCACGACCCACGCCAGGCCGCTGAAGGCGATGCCGGCGGTCATCCGGCGCAGCGCGGTGGGTTCGAAGCCGAAACGGCGCAGCGCCGGGTACAGCACCAGGTTGTTGAACGGAATCAGGATCATCACCAGCAGCGGATTCAGGGCCTGCATCTGCGAGGCGGTGAACCAGCTGGGCATCTGCATCTGCTGGCCCTGCAGCACCCAGGTGGAGGCCTTCTGGTCGAACAGCGAGAAGAACGGCGTGGTCAGCGCGAAGATCACCAGCACGCGCAGCACCGAGCGCACGCCTTCGACGGCCTCGGCCGGATGCACCGCACGGGCCCGGTCCAGCTGCATCCAGGTGCCGCCACCGATGCCTGCCAGCACCGAGACCAGCGCCAGGCACAGGCAGATCACGATTCCCAGCGTGCCGACCAGCCCGAACGAAGCGATCGCCAACACCACCCCTGCAACGGCCAGCGCCAGGCCAGGACGGCCGCGGCCTTCGACGCGCGCGGTCAGTGCAGTGCGCACCACGTTGGCGAACGAATGCGGGTCCTTCGGTGGCAGCGGAGTCAGCACGTAGCGCTTGCGCCCCAGCCAGAACACGAAGGTCGCGATGAACATCAGGATGCCGGGGATGCCGAAGGCCCACTGCGGACCCCAGTTCTTCAGCACCAGCGGAATCAGCAGCGAGGCGAACAGCGAGCCGAAGTTGATGATCCAGTAGAAGGCATCGAAGACCAGTTTCGCCAGGTGCTTGTTGCCCTGGTCGAACTGGTCGCCCATGAACGAAGCAACCAGCGGCTTGATGCCACCGGCGCCCAGTGCGATCAACCCCAGGCCGAAGAAGAAGCCGCCGCGACTGCCTTCGAACAGCGCCAGGCACAAGTGGCCGACACAGTAGATCAGGCTGAACCACAGGATGGTGTGGTACTTGCCGAAGAACTTATCGGCCAGCCAGCCACCGAGCAGCGGGAAGAAATACACGCCGATCATGAAGCTGTGCATGATGTCCTTGGCTTCACCGGCACGGCCTTCGGCGGTGATCTCCTGCAGCAGCAGCGAGGTGATCAGGAACTGCACCAGGATGTTGCGCATGCCGTAGAAACTGAAGCGCTCGCAGGCCTCATTGCCGATGATGTACGGGATCTGGCGCGGCATGGATCCCTTGCCGGCGGGGGCGACTGCGTTATGGCTCATCCTGTAAGGCTTTCCTGCGGACACTAAAGCGCCAAGGTTACCGGAATCAAGGCACCCAGCGCACGCTGCAGGGCTGCATGACAGCGCTCGAAAAGCGTGGCAGAGACGCTGCGGGGGTCACGACGCCTGCACGGCGCAAGCGTAAACTTATCGTTATGCGCACCCCTCCTTTCCCCCTGTTGCTGTGCGTTGGCCTGTTGTTGGCTCCCTTGGTGGTCCGTGCCCAGCCGGCGGCGGCCAGTCCGCTTGCCGAACTCAGCGTGGCCAGCCTGCAGCTGCCCGCCCAGGAGGATCCGGGCTGGGAGCATCGTCGCGAAGCGATCGCCCAGCTGCTGGCCACCCTGCGACCGGACGTGATCACGGTGCAGTCGGTACTGCAGGAGGGTCGTCGCAATCCGGCCTGCTGGCTTGCCAGCCGGCTGCGCTACAGCTGCGATTTCATCACCTCCGATCCGCCCAGCCAGGCCCAGCGGCACGGCAGCGCGATGCTCAGCCGGCTGCGCGTGGAAGAAGACGGCGTCACCCTGCTGCATCCCCCGGGACGCTTCAGCGCTGCGGGCATGATGCGCGTCGCCGTCGGCGAGGGGCAGGTCAACATCTATGTGGCACGGTTGCGGCCAGAGCCGGATACCGCGGCCAACCGCCAGCACCAGACCAACGACCTGATGGCCTGGATCGCCGCGACCTCCGACGGCCACCCGAGCCTGGTCGCCGGTGATTTTTCCGCCAGCAGCAGCGAGGTGGTGCGCGGCATGCCCGGCTTCCAACCGGCGCGGCGCAACCCCTCGGCACGGGCGGAAAAGCCCGGCGCGGCGAACGGCAGCGTCGACAGCCACGGGCTGGACGTGCTGTTCCAGGTCAAATCGTTCAGCGGAAAGCGCCAGCAGCGCATCGAACTGCCGGCCGAGGGTGAAATGCCGCTGCTGCCACTTGGCGTGATGGCAGTGCTGCGACTGCAGGCTCCGGCCGGCTGAGGCGACGCTGCGCACCGGCGCAACGAAAAAGGGCCGCGCTGGAGTGCGCGGCCCTTCTGCTTCTACCGGAACGCTGTTGCGATCAGGCAACCGCTTCCTGGTAACGACGCTCGACTTCATTCCAGTCGATCACGTTGAAGAACGCGCCGATGTATTCCGGGCGACGGTTCTGGTACTTCAGGTAATAGGCGTGCTCCCAGACATCCAGGCCGAGGATCGGCGTGTTGCCTTCCATCAGCGGGCTGTCCTGGTTGCCGGTGCTTTCCACCACGACCTTCTTGTCCGGGGTAACGCTCAGCCACGCCCAGCCACTGCCGAAGCGCGTCAGCGCTGCCTTGGTGAAGGCGTCCTTGAACTTGTCGAAGCCACCGAGATCACTGTCGATCTTCTTGGCCACCTCACCGACCGGATTGCCGCCGGCGTTGGGCGCCATCACGGTCCAGAACAGCGAATGGTTGGCATGGCCGCCGCCGTTGTTGCGCACCGGGCCCTGCAGGTTTTCCGGCAGCGACTTCAGCTTCTTGACCAGCTCTTCAACCGGCAGATCGGCGTACTCGGTGCCTTCCAGCGCTGCGTTGACGTTGTTGATGTAGGTCTGGTGATGCTTGGTGTAGTGGATCTCCATGGTGGCCGCATCGATATGCGGTTCCAGGGCGTCATAGGCGTAGGACAGCTTGGGCAGGGTGTAGGCCATGGTGCATCTCCTCGTAGCTTGGGGACCTGGCTGACGCCAGGTGGTGCACGGTAAATGATGGGGACAGGTGTGAAGATTACCAAGAGGGATGTAAAGGAAACTTCGTCCTGCAGGTGACCGTGGTGCGACAGCGTGGCCCTCATGCGCGATGCAGTCCGGCGGCGTTACAGTGGCCACTGTTTCCACGCCTGCCGTCGCCATGCGCAATCCCCGCCTGCTGATTACCGCCATCGCCCTGCTGCTGCTCGGGCTGGTGGGCAACCATTTCCTGCAGCGCCCGTCCAAGCCGCAGTTCGCGCCCAGCCTGTCCGGCACGCCGGCGCCGGCGGCCACCTCGGCCGCCCCGGCGCCCCATGCCGCGCTGCCGGGCTTTCTGCCTGCCGAAGCGCGCCAGACGATCGCGCTGATCCAGCGCGGCGGCCCGTTCCCGCACCGCCAGGACGGCAGCGTATTCGGCAACCGCGAGCAGCGGCTGCCGCAACGCGAGCGCGGTTATTACCGCGAGTACACCGTGGAAACGCCGGGTGCCGGCAACCGCGGCGCACGCCGCATCATCACCGGCGGCAAGCCACCGGACGCCTGGTATTACACCAGCGATCATTACGAGAGCTTCCGCAGCTTCAATGTGCCCGCGCAGGGGGCCGTGCCATGACCCACGATGCCTTCGGCCTGGGCCTGCATGACCTCAACAACGCTGGCGTGTATGCGATAGGACAGGGCGACGAGGCCGCGCTCGCCGCCGCCATGCGCGATGCCGGCCTGCTGGTGCGCCGGGTCGATCTGGAAGGGGTCGCAGACAAACGTACGCTGCTTGCACGACTTGCCGCGCAGCTGGATTTCCCCGCCGGGTCCGGCGGCAACTGGGACGCGCTGTCGGACAACCTGCGCGACCTGTCGTGGCTGGGCGCCGCAGGCGGGCACGCACTGTTCCTGGATCGCATCGACGCCCTGCGTGCGCAGGACGCGGCCAGCTTCGACACCCTGCTGGATATCCTCGACGAGGCCAGCCAGTACTGGGCCGAGCAGGACCTGCCGCTGTGGGCGTTCCTGTCCAGCGGATACTGAGCGGTCAGCGGACGCTGCCGTTGTCTTCCTGCAGCTCTTTCTTGAACGGAATGTCCGGCGGCGGACGCGCGATGGCCGGCTGGTCCTGCATGTTCGGATCGTTGAGGCCGCACCCACCGCCGAACTGCAGCACCGAAATCACACAGGAAATCTTCGTGCTGGTACCCGGCAGCGGAATTTCGACCGACTGCACGCCGCGCCGCACCCACTCGGCCAGCAGCGATTCATTGGGCACCCAATACTTGTCGAACGAGGTCGGGGTGTAGTCATACGGCGGTCGCTTGAGCCAGGTGCCGGACTGCGCGATGCGGTCGCGGCTCCAGCCATCGTTGTCACCGCCAGGCGCACCGCGATCGGTGTTGCCGGCGCCGTCCTGGCCGGGAACGCGCACGCTGCCGTCCGCGTTGAAGACGCCGCTGCCCTGCCCGGCATCACGATTGGCCTGCGCGCCCGCACTGCTGCCGGGACGATCACGGGTGGATGCACCCCAATCATCACCGCGCGCCGGCGTGGCCCAGTTGCCCGGCGTTGGACGCGCCTGCGCACCCGCCTGGCCCGGCGCGCGCGATGCGGCGGTAGATGCCGAAGCCGCTGCAGCCGCTGAAGAAGACGATGAGGCCTGGGCAGCCGCGGTCGCTGACGGGCGCGGGTTGGCGCTGGCAGCGGCGTTGGCAACGGCACGTTCGCGCACGGTCGGCTCGGTAGTGGGCCGCGTGCGCAGCGCCGGCTCGCGCCCGGGCACCGTCGGCACGCTGATCGCAGGCGCGGTCACGGTAGCCACTTCGCGTTCGCGCACGACGGTGGGCTCACGCGGGGCAACCTGCACCGCTACATCTGACTGTGGCAGTCGCAGCGGCGTCGGCGCCTGCACCGCAAGCGGGACCTCGCGCTCACGCACCTGCACCCTGGTTTCAGACGGTGCACGGGTGCGCACGGGCGTCACCGGACGCGGCGTGAGCACGACCGGGGCCTGCACGACCTGCACCTCGCGTTCGCGAACCAAGGGCGCCGCCTGGCGCGGGACCACGGTGACTTCGGTACGCGGCACGCTGACCGGCGGCACCACGAAATCGGTTGTTGCCTCGGCCACGTCCGTCGCCTGTACCGGCGGCGTCGGCAGCGGCGGCGTCGGTGCAGGCGGCGTCGGCTCGGCAGGCGTGGGTTCGGACACCATCGCAGGCGCGGCAGCGGCTGCGTCCGGGGCCGGCTGCGCCGCTGCGATGGACGCTGCCGACGCGCTGTCCCGTGCTTCGGACGGGGGTGCCGCTGGGCCGTCCGCCGAAGCCGCACCGGCCTCGGCAGCTGCTGCGGCCTCGCTGCCGGGCTGCTCGCCGCCACCTTCCTGTGCGCCCTGCCCGATGAACTCCACCTGCACGCGCTCGCCCTCCCCACCCTGGGTATCCGGCTGCGAAGAACGCACCAGTGCCACCCACAACAGCAGGAAGGCAAACAGCAGGTGCAACAGCAGGCTCACCCCTGCGGAAGTCCAGCGCATCCAGCGCTGGTCGCGCGGGGCCGGATCCCATTGCTGCCATCCCAGGCGACGCAGCGCCTGCCACATCGTCAGTCCTGGCAGGCGCCCACGGCTGGCCGGTAGTGGGCGCGGCAGCAGCACCGCAACCAGCTCACGTGCATGCTGGGGACGCGGCAGCGGCGGACGCGCGCGCAGCCAGATGGCCCACCCATACGGCAGGCCGGTCTTCTTTTCCAGAATGGGCGGCTCCTGCTGGCGCGCCAGCAGGGCCTCGATCCACTGCGCAGCCCGGGATGACGGCACGCAGCGGGCGTCAGGCGACGTTGCCGCGCGGCATGTACGGCGCCTGCCCACTATCGTGGTCGGTGGCATCACGTACCGCCGTAATGCCCGGAACCCGGCCCATCAGCGTCTTCTCGATTCCCTGCTTCAACGTGACATCGGCCATGCCGCAGCCCTGGCAGCCGCCGCCAAAACGCAGCAGTACCACGCCGTCGGCGGACACTTCCTGCACCGCGACCTTGCCACCGTGCGAGGCGAGCTGCGGATTGACCTCGTTCTCCACCACCCAGTGCACGCGCTCCACCAGCGAGGCCGCATCACCGGGCGCTTCGCCCTTTATGCGCGGCGCCTTGATGGTCAGCTGCTGGCCGCCGGCGTTGCCGGTGACGATGTCGATCTCGGCGCCGTCCAGCCAGCCCACGCTGTCGGAGGCCACGTACAAGGTGAAGCCGTCGCAGTCCACCGCCCACTCGTCGCCGAGCAGGTCGGCCGGTTCGGCGAACTCAAGCCGGGCATCGGCGCGGGGGGTGCCGGGGTCGACCGCAGACACGCGCACGCCCATGCCAGGCACGCCTTCGCGTTCGATCAACTTGCGGAAATGGGTCTGGGCGGTGTCGGAGATCTGGATCATCGGGCTATTCTAACGAAGTACCTGTTACGCGATCATTCGGTTTATACACTGGACCGCGCAATGTTCAGTCAACGATTTCAGAGGTAGAGCATTCCATGAACGATCTGGTCCCGCTGGAACAGGCCCATTGCATCCCCCGCCGGGGCAACGAGCACCGCCTGGGGCAGGCCCGGCTGGCGGAACTGCTGCCGCAGGTGCCCGGCTGGGAACTGGTCGAGAATGGCCAGGCCCTGCAGCGTACCTTCCGCTTCAAGGACTATTACCACACGCTCGCCTTCGTCAATGCGCTGGCCTTCATCGCCCACCGCGAGGACCACCACCCCGACCTGGGGGTGCATTACGACCGCGCCGTGGTGCGTTATTCCACGCACGACGTGGGCGGGCTGAGCGAGAACGATTTCATCTGCGCTGCCAAAGCATCGGCCCTGACGGAGTGACTGCCATGACCCTGCGCCTGTTGATCCTGCCCCTGCTCGCCACCGGCCTGGCCGCCTGTGGCTCCGGCGAGCCGGCGACCCCGGCCGCGCCGGCCACCCCGCCGACCGAAGTCGCCGCGGTCAAGACCCCGCCGCCGCAGTACCCGATCGAACTGGCCTGCAGCGGCGTGGGCGGCACCACCACTCTGAAGGTCGTGGTGGGAGTGGAAGGCAAGCCTACCGAAGTGACCCAGCTGACCAGCAGCGGCAACCCGCAGCTGGACGAACAGGCACGCACCGCCGTGCAGGGCTGGCAGTTCAACGCCGCCAGCCGCAACGGCCAGAAGATGCCCGCCACGATCCAGGTGCCGGTGAGTTTCAACCCGCCGCAGCCGCGCCCGGATGAATGCTTCGCGGTGGAAGAACGCCTGCGCCGCGGCGGCTGATGCCAGCCTTCCGCCACGGCCCGCCGGCGTCCTCCCTCCCTCCCCAACGCCCCGCCCGAGCGGGGTGATCGCCAGCTGAAGGATTGCACCGGCAGATGCTGCAGATTTCCACCGAGAACGTCTGGATCGCCTTGGCGGTCACCCTGGCCGCGGGTCTGGCCACCGCGCTCGGCAGCCTGATGGTGTTGTTCGCAAAACGTCCCAACCCTCGCCTGCTGGCCTTCGGGCTGGCGTTTGCCGGCGGCGCGATGGTCTACGTGTCGTTGTCGGAGATCCTCAACAAGTCGATCGACTCGTTCACCCAGGCCTACGATCCGCGCCTCGGCTTCACCTATGGCACCCTCGCTTTCCTGCTGGGCATCCTGGTGATCATGGGCATCGACCACCTGATCCCCAACCCGCACGAGAGCCTGGACGCGAAGGATCCGGGCTTCCGCGCCGACAACAAGGCCTATATCAAGCGGGTCGGCCTGCTGACCGCCGTGGCGATCACCGCGCACAACTTCCCGGAAGGCCTGGCAACCTTCTTCGCCACGCTGGAAAGCCCATCGGTGGGCATGCCGCTGGCCTTCGCCATCGCCATCCACAACATCCCCGAAGGCATCGCCATCGCGGTGCCGGTGTACTTCGCCACGCAGAACAAGTTCTACGCCTTCGCGGCGAGCCTGCTGTCCGGCCTGGCCGAGCCGATCGGCGCGGCGATCGGCTATTTCCTGTTGTCCGGCTCGCTGAACCACGCCACCTTCGGCTGGGTATTCGGGCTGATCGCCGGGGTGATGGTGTTCCTGGCGCTGGACGAGCTGCTGCCGGCGGCCAAGCGCTACGCGCAGGGCCACGAAACGGTGTACGGGCTGGTGGCGGGCATGATGACCCTGGCGTTGAGCCTGGTGCTATTCAAGTGGTGAGTGGGTTGGCGAACGGGTGAAACCCCCTCGCGGGTGGCGGCCTGCTGAAGCTGCCTTCTGGGGCAGGTCCGGGGGGGGGGGGGGGGGGGGGGGGGGGGGGGGGGGGCGGGGGCGTAGAGCGCCATGGATGGCGCGAAACGAGGCCCGCAGGAGCGGCTTTTGCCGTCCCCCGCACAGCCCCGGCGCCCGGCCCAACCCGGGATGCGGCTAGAAAACCACCCACCGCGAGGGGCTCCGCCGTTCGCCGACCTACTTCAGCCGATCCAGCGCCTCGACCAGCTCCTCGGCCAGTGGCGCGTTCAACACGTAGGGGGTCTTGCCCGCGTCCAGCGCGAACTCCAGCGAGGCGGCATGCAGGAACAGTCGCTTCAGCCCGATCTGCTCACGAAAGCGCTTGTTGACGACAGGATCGCCGTATTTGTCGTCACCCGCCACCGGATTCCCCAGATGCTGGGCGTGCACGCGGATCTGGTGGGTGCGCCCGGTTTCGATCCGCACCTCGCAGTAGGAATGGCCACCGCGGCGCTCCAGTACCTTGAAGTGGCTGATCGACGGCTTGCCGATCGCATTCACCTGTACGTGGCGCTCTCCGCCCTGGCGCAGGCCGACGTGCAGCGGCGCGTCCACCGTCATGGTGCCGTCGGGCATTCGCCCGGCCAGCAGGGTCAGGTATTTCTTGCGGATGCCGGCGCCGTGGTCCTCGCGCAACAGCGCCTGCAGTTCGCTCAGCGCAGAGCGCTTCTTGGCCACGATCAGCAGGCCGGAGGTGTCCCGGTCCAACCGGTGGACCAGCTCCAGCGTCTTGCCCGGACGCAGCGCCCGCAGGGTTTCGATGGCGCCGAAGCTGATCCCGCTGCCGCCATGGCTGGCCACCCCGGACGGCTTGTTCAGGGCCAGCAGGCGCTCGTCTTCATACACGATGGCCTGTTCCAGCCGGCGCATGAACGACTCCGGCGGACCGGTCCTGTCGCCTTCCTCGCTGAGATGGACCGGCGGAATGCGGATCACCTCCCCGCCTTCCAGCTTGCGCTCGGCCTTGGCGCGGCCGCCGTTCACCCGCACCTGACCGCTGCGGACCAGCTTGTAGACCAGGCTGCGCGGTGCCCCTTTCAGTTGTCCGAGCAGGAAATTGTCCAGCCGCTGTCCCGCCCGGTCGTCGGGAACGGTGATCATGCGCACGGAAGGCTTGTCGGAGTTGGGGTTTGCGGGGTCTTGAGCAGTCATCAGCCTGTTTATTCTGTTACACTCGGGCGGCGAGATAAGGGATTGATTTCGTTGGAAGTTACTCCGGGCCAGAAGCCTGTCTTCCAACGAATCCGGCACAGCGCGCGACCACCGCCCCCGGGGCGGCCATGTTAGCGGCTCACCGGCGCTCCCGGCCATCGCCGATTGCCTGACACGCAGTCGCGCTGAACATGTCCCGCGTGGCGCTCCAGTTTTGGCTGACAGCTGCCGCCGGTCCCGTAACACCCAAAACCAGATAACAAGAGCGCTCCCGCGGCCTGCCGTGGTGTCGTAGCGCTGGAAACCCGGGCCACCCTCCCCGCGCCTGCGCGAATGGGCGGCCAGCCGTATCCAGAGGCGAAACTCCATGGCGTTCCGCGCGGTAGCCGCTTGCGAGGAACGCAACAATGAAGCGAATGCTGATCAACGCCACGCAGGCCGAAGAACTGCGTGTAGCCATCGTGGATGGCCAGTCGTTGTATGACATCGACATCGAGCAGCCGGCCAAGGAACAGAAGAAGTCCAACATCTACAAGGGCCGGATTTTCCGCATCGAGCCCTCGCTGGAAGCCGCCTTCGTCGAATACGGCGGTGGCCGCCATGGCTTCCTGCCGCTGAAGGAAATCTCCCGCGATTACTTCCAGGCTGGCGTGGACCACAACAAGGCCGGCATCAAGGAGCTCCTGCGCGAAGGCCAGGAAATCGTGGTGCAGATCGACAAGGATGAACGCGGCAACAAGGGCGCTGCCCTGACCACGTTCATTTCGCTGGCCGGCCGCTACATGGTGCTGATGCCGAACTCGCCGAGCGCCGGTGGCGTCTCGCGCCGGATCGAAGGCGAAGACCGCGCCGCCCTGAAGGACGCGCTGGACAAGCTGAACATTCCCGACGAAATGGGCGTGATCATCCGCACCGCCGGCGTCGGCCGCGATGCCGAAGAGCTGCAGTGGGACCTGGATTACCTGCTGAACGTGTGGCGCGCCATCGCCGAAGCGGCGCTGAGCAAGCCCGCCCCGTTCCTGATCTACCAGGAATCGCGGCTGATCGTGCGTGCCCTGCGCGACTACCTGCGCGCGGACATCGGCGAGATCCTGGTCGATACCGAAGAGATGTACCAGCACGCCCGCGAGTTCATGCAGCAGGTGATGCCGCAGACCCTGCGCAAGCTCAAGCACTACACCGATGACATCCCGCTGTTCAACCGCTTCCAGATCGAGTCGCAGATCGAAGGCGCCTACGAGCGCAACGTGCGCCTGCCGTCGGGCGGCTCGATCGTGGTCGACCAGACCGAAGCGCTGACGGCCATCGACGTGAACTCCTCGCGCGCCACCAAGGGCAGCGACATCGAGGACACCGCGTTCCAGACCAACCTGGAAGCGGCAGAAGAAGCGGCCCGCCAGCTGCGCCTGCGCGACCTCGGCGGCCTGGTGGTGATCGATTTCATCGACATGTCCTCCAACAAGCACCAGCGTGAGGTCGAGAACCGCCTCGCCCAGGCGCTGAAGTACGACCGCGCCCGCGTGCAGGTCGGCCGCATCTCGCGCTTCGGCCTGCTGGAAATGAGCCGCCAGCGCCTGCGTCCGAGCCTGGGCGAATCCAGCCAGCTGGTCTGTCCGCATTGCGACGGCCACGGCCGCATGCGCAGCGTGGAATCGCTGTCGCTCTCGATCATCCGCGTCGCCGAAGAGCATGCGATGAAGGAAAACACCGGGCAGGTGCTGGTCCAGGCCCCGGTCGAGATCGCCAACTACCTGCTCAACGAAAAGCGCAGCGCGCTGCGCGAAATCGAAGCGCGCCACGAAGCCCCGATCGTGATCGTGGCCGACGAGCAGCTGCACACCCCGCATTACACCGTGACCCGCCTGCGCGAAAACGAGCTGGGCGAGGAAAGCGGCAAGCCGAGCTACCAGCGCGGCACCCCGCGCAAGCTGCCGGTCCATGCCCTGACCAAGGGCCAGCTGAACATTCCGCCGCCGGCCGTGACCCAGGTCCAGCACAACTCGCCAGCGCCGATCCGCGAAGAAGCCGCGCCGCAGCCGGCTCCGGTCCCGGTAGCCGCTCCGGTCGCCGCTCCGGCTGCCACCGGCGGCGTGGTCGGTTGGTTCAAGCGCATCTTCGGTGGTGAACCGGCGGTCGCACCGGCACCGGCACCGGCCGCACGTGCCAACGGCGGTGATAATGGCCGCAAGGACCGCAACGGCAAGGATCGCACCGGCAAGGACCGCAAGGACCGCCGTGACGACAGCCGCAGCGCCGGCAACGGCGCCTCGCAGGCACAGGGCCAGGGCCGCAAGGAACGCGGTGAGCGTGGTGAGCGTGGTGAGCGCCGCCAGGGCAATGCACAGGGCGGCAACGCACAGGTCGCTGCCACCGCCAATGCACAGGGCGGCAACGGCAATGGCCAGCAGCAGCCGAAGCAGCGCCAGGAACAGGGCCAGCAGGGTGGCAAGCAGCGCAATGAGCGCGGCGAACGCACCGAGCAGGCCCAGGGACAGGCGCCGGCACAGGGCCAGCAGCAGCCGAAGGTGAAGCAGCCGCGCCAGCCGCGTGTGCAGGATGGCGACAAGCCGCAGCGCGACGGCAGTGACATTGCCGCCGCGGCAACCGTCGCGGCGATCACGCCGATGGGCCTGGACGCTGCCGAAGCCGCATCGCGCCTGGCCAACCAGCAGTTGCGTGGCGAAGAGGTCGACAGCCACACCGCGACCGCGGCATCGCCGGCAACACCGCAGGCAACCGAGGCAGCACCGGCCACGGCACGCATGCCGGTTGCCGACACCGACGTCGAAGAACCCAGCGCGGTCAGTGTTGAAGGCGCCGAAGGCACCGAAACGCCGGCCACGGATGACGGCAGCAGTGAAGGCGGCTCGCGCCGTCGTCGCGGTCGTCGCGGTGGTCGTCGTCGTCGTCGTGGCAATGCAGAAGGCACCGCATCGGATTCGCTGGGTCATGACGATTCCGACGAAGACGAGAACGACGCCGAAGAGCAGGACGCGACCGCGGTTTCGGTTCCCTCTGAAGTGGGTGACACCGAAAAGCGCCAGCCGGCCTCGAGCCGTCCGCAGCCGGAGTTCGACTTCGACGACGAAGGCGATGCCCCGGCTCCGATCGAGCGCGAGAAGCGTGCAGCCGCGGTGCTGGCGACCGCCGCCATCGTGCCGGCCGCGGCCAGCGCAGTGACTGCCGAGCGGGCTCCTGTGGTTGAAGCACCGAAGGCAGAAGCGCCCAAGGTGGAAGCACCGAAGGTCGAGGCGCCGAAGATTGAAGCAGCGCCCGCATTCGTGGCATCGCCCCGGATCGACACCCCCGCCGAAGCCGTCGCCGACGTGGAACCGGTGAAGCCGGCCGTCAGCGCCGACGTTGCCCGCCCGCAGCACGACGCCGCCACTCCGGTGCAGGCAGAAGTGCCGAAGGCCGAAGCGCCCGCCGCGGCGGCCCCGGTCGCAGCGGTCGAGCAGGCACCGTCCTGGCAGCCCGTGCCGCCGGCAGCGCCCAAGGTCGAGGCCGTCCCGGCCGAAGCCGAAGCGTCGAAGCCGGCCCCGGTGGCGGCTGCGTCTGCCCCGGTGCAGACCAGCATGCTGGACGCCATCGAACCCGCTACGCCGCAGGCCCCGGCCGCCACCGTATCGGCGGCGGTTGAGCCGGTCGTGGCTCCGGTTGCCGCTCCGTTGCCGGCTGCGGTCGCCGCACCGGCAGTGGTCGAAGCGGTGGAAGCCGCCGAGCCGGCGATCCTGGCCGGCGGCACTGATGCCGCCGCCCAGGCCGCCGTCGTGGCCCAGCCGGAACCGGCCGCCGCATCGAAGGTCACCGAAACGGCGACCAGCGAGACGGATGCCGAGGAAGACAAGGCCAAGCCGGGCAACCTGCCGCAGGGCTGATCCGCTGCCGTGGTGAAAACGAAACAGCGGCCTTCGGGCCGCTGTTTTTTTGTGCCTGGTGGCTGACCGCTAGCGCCGAGCCATGCTCGGCGAGTGCAACGGCAAGGGCGTGACGACCAACGCTGGTCACCCACCAGAGCAGAGGTTGACGGCCAGCGGCCGTCAGTGCCCGGCGGCGGCGCCTTGGCGCTGCTCCGCCGCCGTATCCGGCGCGAACTGCAGGCGCGTCCATACACCGTAATGGTCCGACGCCCAGCGGCCGCCCGCGTCGGGCTGGTCGAACAGAATCTTCGCCTCACGCGCCAGCAGCTCGTCCTGCTGGAAGAAGATATGGTCGATGCGCGACGGCGCCTTGAAATAATGACGGTTGAGGGTGCTGACGCCACTCAGGTCATTGTTGACGTGCACGCTGCCGTAGCTGTCTCCGTAATGACTGCGCAGCTCGCTCAGATCCCCTGCATCGACCATCGCGTTGAAGTCGCCTGCGATCACCACCGGCGCGCCGGCCGAGGTGCTGCTGATGAAGCGCAGCAGGTCCTCTACCTGCGCCCGCCGGGTCTGGATGCCCAGCTCATCGGAACGCTCGTTGAGATGGGTGGCGTAGACATTGATCGGCCTCCCATCCACTTCGATGCGCAGGTGGCCCACCGTGCGGTAGTCGCCCAGCGGCTGCAGCAGGTGCTGGCCGCGAGCGAGGACCGGCCGGCGGGTCAGCAGCGCATTGCCATAGCGTTTGCCCGCCCCGGCCGGATCGGTCGAAACGAACAGGTACGAATAGCCCAGCCGGTTCGCCAGCCACTCGGCCTGGTTGCGCACGTTGCGCTTCTGGATCACTTCCTGCAGCGCGATCGCGTCCGGCTGCAGCCGCTGCAGCTCGGCCAGGATGGTCTTGCGCCGCTCCGGCCAGTCCTCGCGATCATGGTGCAGGTTGAAGGTCACCATGCTCATGCCCGCTTCGCGCGTCATCCCCGGCGAAGCGCCGGTCGTTGCCGCGACCGCTGCACCCGACCGCAGATCCGCCGCCATGCCCCCACCGGGCAACAGCAACGCCGCACCCACGGCACAGCCAAGCATCATCCGCACGACACCGCGCGCGCACTTCCCGCCCCTCACCCGCATGCTGCTCACCCCTTGCGTTCGGCCCGGCGCACGGCGGCCGGGACCTCGATCTCGATCTTCGCCGGCACCTGGTGCACGTGCAGTTCACCGCCAATCCATTCCACCGGCTCGCCATTGATCGTGGTCGCGCCGGGCTCGCCCGGATACGGCCAAGGCAGCACCAGGCCGCCGGCCGGTGGCAGTACGCCGGCTGCGACCTCCAGCACCAGTCGCTTGTCGCTGCGCTGCAGCCGGTAATCCAGCTGGCCCTGCGGCGTGCGCAGGCCCTTCACCGCGACGCCCTGCCCCTCGAACCAACGCACCGGCACGCCGGCGGCAAGCACCAGCGACTGGTCCACGTCGCGGTTGTAGGCAAACATGTCCAGTGCCGAGCGCACGAAATCCGACGCCACCCAGGCATGCGGCAGGTCGCCGACGAAGAACGGCTTGCGCGGCGTGCGCGATACCACTTCGGCCCACTGGTTCCAGGCCTGCGGCGAGCGGTCCTTGAAGAAGAATTCGGTCGCCTGCCAGGCGCGGTCACGCCAGCCCAGGCGCACGAACGCAGCGACGTTGCGCCATTCGTAGGGGGTGTAATCCTTCCACTCGCGCTTGCCGTCGCGGCGTGCCACGAACTCGGTCCAGTAACGCTGGAAGGTGTTGTCCAGTTGCGGTTGCGGCAGCCGCCCCTGCTCACCGCCCGGCGCCAGTGCGATGGTCGTGGAGGTCGCATCGAAGTCGCCCAGCTCCGCCGATCCCGGCAGGAAGTCGATGTGGTGCTGGTCCATCGCCGCATACAGCGATGCCTGCAGGTCGGCGCGGAACTCATCGCGCGCGCCGGTGATCGCCAGCACTTCCATCTTCTGCAGGCGCTCGGCGATGATCCCGGCGTCCTTGTAACCACGCAGCGCCCAGAAGTTGTCCCAGTACGAATGCATCGGCTTGGCCGAATAGCCTTCGTGGCTGATCGAGGCCGGCATCATCCCGTAGAAGGCCGGGTTGCGCGCGCGGTTCTCTTCGGTGCGCTCGCTGGCGCGCAGGCGTTCCATGTAGTGGAAGGCGCCGACCACATGCGGCCACATCGCCTCCAGGAATGCATCGTCGCCGGTGTAGCGCCAGTATTCGGCGATGTTGTAGATCAGCTCGCCGTGGCTGTCGTTCTCCGGCACCGGGTCACTGCCGCGGTCATCCACGCAGCAGGGCACCTTGCCGTTGTCGAACTGGAACGGGGCATACCACTGCACGTAGTCGCGCACCGCATCGCTGCGGCCCATGCGCAGCAGGCCCTCGGAAATCATCGCGCCATCGCGTATCCAGCTGCGCCCGTAGGAGCGCGTGCCGGGCTGCAGGCGTGCGCCCACGCGGGAAATCAGCATGTGCGCCAGCGCCGTGCGCAGCGTGTCGGCCAGCGGCTGGCCTTCGCGCGGCAACTGCAGCTGCAGGCCGTCCAGCTTCTGCCGCCACATCGCCGCGACCTGCGCCTGCGCCTTGCCGGCATCGAAACCGCGCGGGTTGAAACTGCCCATTTGCGGCAGCACCAGCGCCACTTCGCGGCTCTGTCCCGGTTCCAGCTTGAACGTATACAGCAGCGCACCGGAGGCCATGCCGGTGGGATCCTTCACCGAGGTGGTGGTCGGCAGCGCGCCGCCAGCCAAGTGCATCACCTCCAGCTTGCCATCGAACGGGGTGGCGAAGCGCGCGTCCGGCGCCTGCACCGGATACAGCCGCGGCTCGCCGTTGACCTTCACCAGCCCTTCTTCCATGTCCAGGCTGTCGATACGGCTGAAGCCCCCGACGGTATTGAGGAACTGGGTCGGCGGATTGACCTGCCACGGGCGGATCGCCAGCGCCAGGGTGTACTCGTGGGCGACCTTGTCCGGATTCTTCAGTGAGTAACGGGCCACCAGCTGGGATTTTTCCGGGCTGCCCTGCACGAATCCGGTCACCGACAGCGACGCCTTGTCGTGCTGCCAGTCCACGCTGGCGATCGGCAGGTAACTGTCCTGCAGCGACTGGATCGGGCTGACATCGGCCCAGCTGACCAGCTTTCCGTCCAGCTTCAGGAACGGCTCCACGCTGAAGCTGCCACGCGCCATTTCCAGCGCGCCGTCTTCGCTGATCAGCGCCTGCTCGCGGCCGCCATCCAGGCCCAGCAGGGTCCAGCTCGGCTGCTCGCCTACGTACGCACGCGGCAGCGAACCGCGTGGCAGGTCGGCCGCCACCGAAGAAAGAAACGCATTCGGGGTGGCGGCGAACGCCAGCGGCTTCAGCGCGATATCGCGGATGCCATAGCGCCAGTTGGGGCCACCCTGCAGGTCGAAGCGCAGATAGCGCGCATCGGTCTCCGGCAGTGCCAGCCAGTCACGGCCGCCACTGCCGGCAGTGACCTCGCGCACGGTGCGCCAGTCGCGCCCATCCTGCGAGGCGCGTACGGTATAACGCGTGGCCTCCAGGCCGGGCAGCCAGTCGATCACCGCCCCGCCCACTTCGCGCGGTTTGCCCAGGTCCAGGCTGATGGTCTGTTGCTTGACCCCGCCGCTGACCCAGAACGTATCGGACTTGCCGTCGATCATGCGGTCCTGCAGCGCGGTGGCCGTGTCGGCCAGCACGTCCGGGTGCAGCGGCGAATCATCCTGCGCGGGCAGGCCCTGCAGGGTCAGCTTGTCGAAGCAGACCGTGCCGCGCCCGCCAACCTTGCTGTATATCGTGAACTCCATCGACGCGCTGCGCTTGAGTTCCTTCTCCGGCGACGGGCCCCAGGCCTTGTCGATGTGGCGCTTGCGGAACTCCACCGGCGTCCAGGCCTTGGGGAATGCGTAGCCGGGGCGGTTGACCCACCACACGTTGTCGCCGCTGGCATCGATCAACTTGAACTGCAGGTCATTGGACGGCGAGTCACCGCGCAGCTGGAACCCAAAGCGGTAGTTGGCCGGGTAGTCGATGCTCAGCGCGCGACGCACGCCGACATAGCCGGATACCTCGTGGAAGTCGTAATCCAGGCACATCGCGCGGCCGCCGCCGGCACCGGCGACGTTGCGCAGCGAGCCGCTGACCTGGTCGGACAGCACCAGTGTCCACTGGCCCATGTCGTCGAAATCATCGATGACCTTCGGTGCAGGTGCGGCAGGAGGCGGGGCAGCAACTGCCACGCAGGACCACAACAACGCCAGGCCAGCGATGATTTTCCGGTTCACCCTTTGACACTCCCCAACATGAGACCTTGAATGTAATAGCGCTGCAGCAGCAGGAACAATGCCAGCACCGGGATCACCGTGACCACCGCGCCGGCCATCATCATCTCAACGTCCATGATGTGTTCGCGTGACAGCGTGGCAAGCGCCACCGGCAGGGTGTAGTGCTCCTGGTCGGTCAGCACGATCAGCGGCCACATGAAGTCGTTCCACGCGCCCATGAAGGTGAAGATGGACAGGGTGACCAGCACCGGCTTGAGCATCGGCAGCACGATCTGGAAGAAGATCCGCATCTCCCCTGCCCCGTCCATGCGCGCCGCTTCCAGCAGTTCGTCCGGGATGGAGCGCGCGTACTGGCGCACCAGGAAGATACCGAACACGGTGGCCAGCGCCGGCACGATCACCCCGCCGAAGCTGTTGACCAGGCCCAGCTGCTTCATCAGCAGGAACAGCGGCAGCATCGCCACCTGCGCCGGGATCACCAGCGCGGCCATCAGTACCTGGAACAGGCGGTCACGCCCGACGAAGCGCAGCTTGGCGAAGGCATAGCCGGCCATCGTGTTGAGCAGCAGCGAACCCAGCGTGATCGCCACCGACACCAGCAGGCTGTTGGCGAAGTTGACGCCCATGCCGGTCCGCGCGAACAGCTCGTGGTAGTTGGCGAAGGTGACGTGCGAGGGCGTCAGCGGCGGCGGGAACGTGGTGGCCTCGCCGGCCGGCATCACCGACACCGACACCATCCACAACAGCGGCGCCAGGCTGACCAGCGCCAGCACCAGCAACCCACCGTTGATCCACCATCCGTGCCAGCGTGACTGGCCGATTTCGCGACTCATACCATCTGCCTTTTGCGCCCGAAGCGCAGCATCACCGAGGTCACCGCCAGGATGATCAGGAACAACAGGAACGCCACCGCCGATGCCCGGCCGAGGTTCCACCACTTGAAGCCTTCTTCGAACATGAAGTACAGCACGCTCACGGTGCTCTGCAGCGGGTCGCCGCGGGTCATCACGTAGGGTTCGGCGAACAGCTGGAAGTAGCCGGACACGGTGATCACCCCGACCACCAGCAGCACCGGGCCGAGCATCGGCAGGGTGATGTGCAGGAACTGCTTCCAGCGCGATGCGCCGTCGATGCGCGCGGCCTCGTACAGGTCATGCGGGATCGCCTGCAGGCCAGCCAGGAAGATCACCATGTTGTAGCCGAAGTTCTTCCACACCGCGAACAGCATGATCGTCGGCATGGCCCAGTCCGGATCGCCCAGCCAGTCGATCGGGCTGATGCCGATGTGCCCCAGCCCGTAGTTCACCAGGCCATAGCTGGTGTGGAACAGGTAGCGCCAGATCACCGCCACCGCCACCAGCGTGGTCACCACCGGGGCGAACAGCGCGGTACGGAACAGGGCCTTGAAGCGGGCCGCCGGCGCATTGAGCAGGATCGCCGCACCCAGCGACACCGCGATGGACAGCGGCACGCCGATCACCACGAAGTAGGTGGTGTTCCACAGCGACTTCCAGAACATCGGGGTCTGCAGCAGGTCGATGTAGTTGCCCAGTCCGACAAAGCGCAGGTTGGCGCCGTCGGCCAGCGAATACAGGTCGAAGTCGGTCACGCTGAGCGCCAGCGCCGAGGCCACCGGCAGGCCGAAGAACACGCCCAGCACGATCACCGCCGGGGCAGCGAAGATCCAGCCGGCAAGCGAAGAACGGTTCATGGCTGGCCTCCCGTGGCCGCAGGCGCAGCATCGCCCGGTTGTCCGGTGGCCTGCTCATGCATCCAGCGACGCTTGGCCAGTACCTTGTCCACACGGTCGTCCAGCTCGGTCACGGCCGCATCCTGCGCCTGCCCACCACGCACCACCTTTTCGGTGACGATGCGCATTTCCTGCACGATGCGCTCCCATTCCAGTACCTTCGGGGTCGGCTTGACGCGCTCGAGCTGGTCACGGAACGCAGCCGCCAGCGGATCACCCGCCAGCGACGGGGCCTGCCAGGTGCTGCGACGCGGCGGCAGGTCGCCGATGATGGAATGGAAGCGTTGCTGGATCTCCGGGCGCGACAGGAACTCGATCAGCTTCCACGACGCTTCCTTCTGCTGCGCCTTGCGGAAGATCACCAGGCTGGTGCCGCCGGCGATGCCGGCACCGGGGCCATCCGGCCCGGGCAGTGCGGCGGTGCCCCACTTGCCGGCCAGTTCCTTCGGCTCCAGCTTCTTGAACTCGCGGATGTTCCAGGGGCCGGAAATGTAGAAGACATTGAAGCCCCGGAAGAACTCATCCCAGACGTTGGAGATCTGGGTTTCGGACATCTTCGGCGCCCAGCCCTTCTCAAACATGTTGGCGTAGAAACCCAGCGTCCTGCGGAAACCGGGGCTGCGGAAATTGCCGCGGGTATCGTCATCGCGCAGCAGCGGGTCCGGCTGCTGCAGGGCAAAGGACAACTGCTGCTCGAATTCGTTGATCGGCATCAGCACCGCGTAGCGGTTCGGGCCCTGCATCTTCTTGATGTCGGCCATCTGCTGTTCGAACTCGGCCCAGGTGCGCGGCGGCGCATCGTGGCCGGCCTGCGCCAGCAGGTCCTTGCGGTAATACAGCAGGCGGGTATCGACGTACCACGGCACGCCGACCACTTCACCGTGGATCACGTTGGTGTCCCAGATGCCCGGGAAATAATCGGCAGGCTCGACCACCGTGGAGCGGTCGATGTACGGCTGCAGCGGCTCCAGCGTATTAAGCTCGGCGAACTCCGGGATCCACGTATTACCGAGCTGGCAGACATCGGGCAGCCCGTCTGCGGCGAACGCGGTCAGCAGCTTTTCGTGCGCGGCCGTCCACGGGATGTTCTGCACGTCCACGCGGATGCCGGGATTCTCGGCCTCGAACTCATGGATCAGCTCGGCCACCACTTCGGCCTCGCGTCCCATCGCCCAGAAGCGCACCGTGGTGCCCTCTTCCTTGCGCGCGCAGCCCGCCAGCACCAGGCCGGCCACCAGCGCGGCGACCCAGCGCAGGCGACGGCCCGGGGACTTCTTCTTCGTTGCCAGCGCAGGCTTACTTGCCCGGGTTGTTGTTGCGCGATGCATTCTTCTGTTCCTGTGCCGCGGCGGCGCGTGATTCTGCAATGCCGACCGCGCGTGCGTCGGCGGCCTTCTCGTCTTTTTCCAGCTGCAGCGGCTGCTGCTCGCCTTCCGGGGTCAGCCAGCCGCCACTGAAACCAGCGCGCTCCAGCCCCTTGCGGATGTGCGGGTTCTTCTTCATCACCTCCCACACGAAATCATTGCGGTAGTTGGCGATCATGGTCAGGATCGGGCCCTGGTCGATGCCGATGTAGTCACTCGCCACCCAGCCGCGATCAGGCACCATGCGCCCGGTCTTGATCGGGATGTCGTAGTTGAAACTCGGGTTGAACGAATCCAGGAAGCCGTAGCTGGAATAGATGTAATCACCGAAGCGCTTGTGCATCTCCTGCGTCGCCGGGATCACTTCTTCCGGGGCGAACACGATGGAGGAAATGGCCGCGGTCGGGGCGATGGTGCCGTCGTCGAAATTCTCGCGAAGGCCGGCGCCGCGCGAAGAGTAATGGCGGAACTGGCGCTGCTCGCCACGGTATTCCTGGGTGGTGTTCTGCGGCCCGTCGCTGGCGGTCAGGCCCCAGACGTTCTGGCCGTATTCCTTCCAGTTCATCGGGTTGCTGATCGCATACTCGCGCTGGGCCAGCGCAGCCGAACGGCTGTTGAGGAAATACGTGCTGCCGCGTTCGCGCATGTAGGCGTCCTGGATATCGCGGAAGTCGATCCAGACATGGCTGTACTGATGGCCGAACAGCGGGCCGAAGGACAGGTATTCCTGGCCCTGGTAGACGCCCCAGTCGTTGTCGTAGGTACGCGTCCATACCGTCCAGGCATCCGGGCTGACCGGATGAGTCGGCGAACCGAGCGCCAGGATGTAGACGATCATCGCCTCGTTGTAGCCCATCCAGTCGTGTTCGATGGTGCCGCTTTCCGGGAACCAGCCCATCGAGATCAGCGGCGAACGCTCCTGCAGCCACGGCCAGTCCACGCGCTTGTACAGGGTTTCGGCGATGTCCCGGATTTCCTTCTCGCGCGAATCGCCGCCGTCATAGTACGACTGCGCGAACAGCACGCCCATCATCAGCAGCGCGGTATCCACCGAAGACAGTTCCACCCAGCTGTCGTAGCGGTGGCCTTCCTGCATGTCCAGGAAGTGGTAATAGAAGCCCTTGTAACCGCCCTTGCCGGTGCGCTGCGGGCCCATCGGCACATCGCGCAGGAAACGCAGCGTGGTCAGGGTGCGATCCACCGCCTGGTTGCGGCTGACCCACCCGTTCTCGATGCCGATCGGATAAGCGGTCAGCGCAAAGCCGACCGAGGCGATGCTGGCAAACGGCCGCGAGGGATAGCGGTCCGGGGTCAGTCCGTTGATCTCATTGCTGGTGTCCCAGAAAAACTGGAAGGTGCGGCGTTCGATGTCGTCGAACAGCGGCGGCAGATCCGGCTTCATCGGACGCGGCGGCAGGTCGGCTTCGACCAGGATCACCTGCGGGGCCGGCTTGGCCGGCTCGGGCGCGGCCTGCGGCTTGCAGCCGGCGGCGGCCAAGGTGATCGCGGCGATGGTCAACAGGTGGCTAACCCGCATCGGCCCCTTCCTTTTGTGCTGTTCAAGAATGGAGAGCATAACGTCCAATGACCTGAAATCGTTTACAAACGCGTCTCGAAAAAAAACCACCGTAGTGGTTCGACGCCGACGGTCATTGCCCAGCCCACTGCCCCCTCCAGGGCAGTGGGCTGGGCAATGGACGGGTCCGAAGACCCGCCATTGCTTCCCACGGTACCGCCCGGAGGCGGTACCGCGTCGTGCATCAGGCGTTCCGGATCAGAACCGGAAGCCGACCTCCGCCTTCACCTGGCGCGGCGTACCGATGATTTCGCCGGTCTCGTTGTAGCTGGCCAGCAGCTTGCCATCGGGCTTGGTGTAGTTGTAGGTGGAGAAGTTGTCGAAGTTGAACACGTTGATGATGTCGATGCGAGCGTACAGCTCGGTGTCGTGCGCCATCTTGAACGTCTTCGTCGCCTGCAGATCGACCGAACGGTAGCCGAAGATCTTGCCACCCAGCAGGAACTTGCCGTTGCCGTTGGGCACTGCGGCTCCCGGCGTCGGCAGGTTGTAACCGCTGGCCTGCAGCACGTTGTACCAGTCGTTCACCGCGGTCGGCGTGGCCAGGGTGACCTTGCCGCCGAAGGTGATGCCCCAGAAGCCCGCATACGAACCGGTGACCACCAGGCGGTGGCGCGGTGCGCCGTTGGAGCGGATGGTCGGGTAATCCTCGATCAGGCCGCGGTCGAAGGCGTACTTCTCGTTGATGTCGCGGTTGTGGCGCGCGGTGGTCCAGGTGTAGGCGACCGAGGTGCCCCAGCCGCTTTCCTTGGTGAACGGCTTCTGCGCCGACAGCAGGACCTGGGTCGCACGGGTCTTGATGCCCTGCTGGCCGATGATCAGGCTGCCGAAGCCCGGCACGTTGCAGCTCCAGGCCTGGCTCAGGCCCGGCGCGGAACCGCCGCACAGCTGCGGGTCATCGAAGAACTGGCCGGTCGGGTAGCGGTTGCCCAGGGTGAAGGCGAAGCCGTCATAGCTCAGGGTGCGGGCGATGGTGGCATCGGTCAGCCATTCACCGACCTGGTTGCTCATGCCCAGGCTGAACTGATCGGAGTACGGGGCCTTGAGGTTGTTGTTCAGCAGGTCCACTTCCAGACCGGCATTGCTGGTCGAACCGACCAGCGTCTGCAGGTTGCCGATGCCGTTGAGCAGGTTCGGGTTCCAGTCATAGCAGGCGGCCTGGCCGTTGATGCAGCTGCCGGTGGCCGGGTTGCGGAAGTAGATGGTCGGCTGCGGCAGGGCCAGCTTGGTGGTTTCCAGCTGCAGGTTGTCGAACAGGTCGCGATCGTAGGAACGGCCCGCACCACCGTGGATCACGTGCTGCTCGTCGGCGTTGATGTCATACGAGAAGCCCAGGCGCGGCTGCCAGGCATCCTTGAACGCCTTGCGGTTCTTGCCGGTGCTGATGTAATCGCTGATGTCCAGCCCGCCCAGCGCCAGCGAATCGGCGTAGGTCTGGCCAGCGGCAGCGCGCGGATCCTGCGAGTAGATGGCGTCGACCACTTCCCGCGGCGTCACGAAGTCCAGGTAGGACGGGGTCTTTTCGTAGTCCCAACGCAGGCCGAGGTTGAGCTGCAGGTGGTCGTTGACCTGCCAGTCGTCCTGGATGAACAGGCCGATCTGCTTGGACTTGGAGCGCACTTCGCCGGACACGCCCGACACGCCGGTCACCGGCTTGACGAACTGCGCCTTGTACGGAATGGAATCGGGGAAGTCCGCATCGCCCAGGCTGTAGGTGAAGGTCGGGTTGATCTGCGCCGCATCGGATGCGTACAGGTCGATTTCCTTGTACTTCACGCCCATCTTGACGGTGTGGTCGCCGGCCCACTGCAGGCCGTCCAGCGTCAGGTTGTCTTCGATCGACCAGCCCTTCTGGCCCTTCACCTGCGAATCCAGTGCCGAGGCGCCACCGACCTTCACCACGGTGCGGTCTTCGGTGCCGTCCGGTGCGGTGTAGGTGATGCCGTTGGCCAGGGTCAGCGGGGTCGGGTTGTTGAACGAATCTTCGTGGGTGAGCAGCACTTCGTTGTAGTAACGCTCGCCGCTGTGGTTCCAGCGCAGGGCGTAACGACGGTCGGTGTTGACCACTTCACGGCCCGCTTCCGGTGCGGTCTGGCCGCTGAACTGCTGCTGGGTCTCGTCGCGGTCCTGGAAGGTCAGCTCGATGCGATCGTTGTCGGTCGGCTCGAAGTCGATCTTGGCGAAGATCAGGTCCTGCTCGAACGGCTGGCTGGCCGGGCCGAGGCCGGCGGCGGCATCGGCCGGCAGCAGGCTGGCCGCACCGCCGACCGCGCCGTCCGGTGCGATGGTGACCGGCAGGTCGAAGCGCTTGGCTTCGTAGGTCACGAAGAAGTGCGCCTTGTCCTGGATGATCGGACCGCCGAGCGCGAAGCCGTATTCCTTCTCGGCCGAGGCCATCTTGTCCTGGCCGGCCTGGCGCTCGGCCGGGGTCTTGGCACGCATGTCTTCGTTGGTGTAACGGTAGAAGGTTTCACCCTTGAACTCGTTGGTACCGGACTTGGTCGCCGCAGTCACCGCGGCGCTGGAGACCTGGCCGTACTCGGCCTTGTAGTTGCCGCTGATGACCTTGTATTCGCCGATCGCCAGCTGCGGGAACGGGTTGCCGGCGCTGCCGGACTGGCCGGCCACGCCGCCGCCCTTGACGTAGCTCTTCTGGCCCACGCCGTCGATGTACACGTTGGTGCCGTCGGCGTTGGTCGCACCGCCGCGCAGCGAGGTGTTGCCCTTGGCGTCACGGGTGAAGATCAGGCCCGGCACGGCATCGGCGAACTCCAGGAAGTTGCGCGACACCTGCGGCGTGGTCTGGATCTGCTGCAGGCTGACGGTCTTGCCAACTTCCGACGTACGCACTTCCTGCAGCAGGGTCGGAGCGACGACAGTGACGGTGTCCAGGTTCTTGGCATCGCCGGCAGCGGCCGGGGCGGCGGCTTCACCGGAGAAGTTCAGCGTGGCGGCCGAAGCCACGGTCACAGTGACCTTCTGGGTCTGGCCATTGGCCACCACGTTGTAGGTGCCCGGGTCGAGGCCCTGCAGCGAATAGCTGCCATCGGCGCGCACGGTGGAACGTCGCACCGAACCGGTGGCGACGTTGGTGGCGACCACTTCGCTGCCGGCCTGGGCCGAAGCGACGTTGCCGCGCAGGCTCGCGTTGGCCGACTGGGCCATCACGTCCGGTGCTGCAGCGATGGCCAGGCAGCTGACCAGGGCGCACGTCAACAGACGGCGAGCCGGCATCCGACGATGGTGATTGAACTGCGTCATGAAAATCTCCGGGGGTGGTGGCGACCGCGATGGCCGCCCCTTTCATGTCAAACAAAAAATGGAATCGCCTCTGGCTTCAACGGCCGGATGGCGTGTGGGTTTGGGTCCTGCGGGCAACACTCTTGCTTGAATCACGCACGATCAGCTTCGGCACAAGCGTCTGCTTGTCACCCGCGCCTTCCGTGCTTTTTGAATCCATCAACTGCATCAGGCGCGTCATCGCCATGTCACCGAGTTCGGCGATACTCACCTGCATCGTCGTCAACGACGGGTGAACGAAACGGGCCAGCGGAATGTCATCGAAACCGGCCAGGGCCACGTCATCGGGAACCTTCAGTCCGGCCTGGGCAAACGCATACAGACAGCCCAGCGCCATCATGTCGTTGGCCGCGAATACCGCATCGGGCAGCGTTCCAGCTGCCAGCAACTCCTGACCGGCGCGATGGCCGGAAGCTTCGTCGAAATCGCCGGGCAGCTCGATGCCCTGCGCATCGCTGCCAAAGGCAGCCAGCGCATCGCGGAAGCCCCGCAGGCGTTCGCGCGCATCGTAGTTGGAGTCCGGGCCTGAAATGAAGGCAATGCGGCGGTGGCCGACGTCGAGCAGGTGGCGGGTCATCGCCACCGCACCGGCGTGGTCATCGATGCTCAACACAGGATGGTCCTGGTCGGGCAGATAGGTATTGATCAGTACCGTGGGCAGCGACTGCGGCAGGTTGTCGGTCAGGAAACCCGGGCTTTCCGCATACGGGGACAGCACCAGCAGGCCGTCGACGCGGCCGCGCATGGCCCGCAGGGCAGCGCCCTGCTGTTCCTGGTCACCGTGGTAACTGGACACCAGCAGGTGCTGGCGGCGGATGCGGGCGATCTGGTCGATGCCGCGCATCAGTTCGGAGAAGAACTCGCCATACAGATCAGGCAGCACCACCCCGACGGTATTGGTGCGCCGGCTGCTCAGGCTGCGGGCGGCGGCGTGCGGGGTGTAGCGCAGGCGCGCAGCCACCTCCAGCACCAGCTGGCGAACCGGCTCGGCGACATTTTCGTGTCCATTGAGCGCGCGCGAAACCGTGGCCACGGAGACCTTGGCTTCCCGCGCAACATCCTTGATGGTGATCGCTGCCTTGTTCACAAAGTCGCCCTCCACGACTCCAGCCTTACGGCTTGGCGCGGAATGTAAGCGTTTCCAATGTCCGATGTAAACACTTCGTTAGTCCTATAGGTCGTGGGGCGTCCGCCCGCTGTCCGTGGCGGGACGTCCCCGGGACGTCACAGGACAGGAGGGGACACCGGGTCAGCCAGCCTCGGCCGGGGTCTGTGCCTGGATCGACAGCGCATGGATATCGGTCTGCATCATGTCGCCAAGTGCGGCGTAAATGGCGCGATGTCGGGCCAACTGACCCAAACCGGCGAACGCCTCGCTGACCACCCTGACGTTGAAATGGCCGCGCCCGTCGCGCGCCCCCGCATGCCCGGCATGACGGTGGCTGTCGTCTTCTATCTGCAACTGCACGGGGGCCAGCGAATGCTGCAGCGCATCACGAATTCGTTCGATCCGCTCCGCATTGCTCACGGCAGCACCTTGCGGAACGGACGCACCTCGGTGCGCACGTAGACACCGGCCGCCACGTACGGGTCGGCATCGGCCCACTCGCGGGCGGCGGCCAGCGAATCGAACCCGGCGATCACCACGCTGCCGCTGAAACCCGCCGGACCCGGATCCTCGCTGTCGATCGCCGGGCACGGTCCGGCCAGCAGCAACCTGCCCTGCTCCTGCAGCGCCTGCAGCCGTGCCAGGTGGGTCGGGCGGGCCGCGATCCGGGCCGCGAGCACGTCCTGGCCGTCATAGCCTTCAATTACGTACCACATCGATTGTCTCCTGTTGTCCTGCGGGAACTGGCGCTGATTCTAGCGGCTGCCCGGGCCTGCGCTGCGCCTGACTGGACACCGGCACTGCAAAGCCGTAACCTGTTTGCATTGCACGTGACTGGACGCAGCGTCCCGTCGGTCCCATGGCCCCGCAGGCCACCGATGATCGAACCGCTGCCCCCGACCAGACCGCGTAGACGACCTCCCCGTAGTTTCGTCGCTGCCGCCAGTGCGGTGCGTCCTGCTTTATTGATGTGTGGAATCGCGCCGATTCCGGCGTGTCCTGGTTTCCGCCATGGCCTGTCAGGCAGTTGCCTGAAGGGAATGGCCGGTGCCGCGACCGGTCCGTTGCAATCCTGATGTCCTTTGATGACCTCTGAAACCGCGCTAGACGCGACCCCGTCAATCCGGCCGCCCACCCCACAGCAGCAGGAGATGCCGCTGGCCGTGGTGCATGGACAACCGGTCCTGCAGATCCCGCAGGACCTGTACATCCCACCGGATGCACTGGAAGTCATCCTCGACGCCTTCGAGGGACCGCTGGACCTGTTGCTGTACCTGATCCGCCGCCAGAACCTGGATGTCCTGGACATTCCCGTCGCCGAGATCACCCGGCAGTACGTGGAATACATCACGGTGATGCGCGAACTGCGTTTCGAGCTCGCCGCCGAATACCTGGTGATGGCCGCGATCCTGGCCGAAGTGAAGTCGCGGATGCTGCTGCCGCGGCCGGTCAGCGAGGACGGTGATGAAGCCGATCCTCGCGCCGAACTGGTCCGCCGGCTGCAGGAGTACGAACGTTTCAAGCAGGCCGCCGAGGATATCGACAGCCTGCCCCGGCAGGACCGCGACACCACCGTGGTGCATGCCTTCGTCCCCGACCGCGCGGCGATCCGCCTGCCGCCGCCGGTGGAACTGAAGGAAATGCTGGTGGCCCTGCACGACGTGCTCAAGCGCGCCGAGCTGTTCACCGGGCACGCGATCAAGCGCGAGGCCCTGAGTGTCCGCCAGCGCATGGGCGACCTGCTGGGCCGCATGGAAGAAGGCGTGTTCTACCGTTTCGAATCGCTGTTCACCGCCGAAGAAGGAAAGCTCGGCGTACTGGTCACCTTCCTGGCAATGCTGGAACTGGCCAAGGAACAGCTGCTGGATATCGTGCAGGAAGCCCCGCTGGCGGCGATCTACGTCAAGTCGCTGGCGGCGGGAAACACCAATGAGCCGCTGTCTTTCAGCAGCGAATTCGATGACAACGACGCAGCCAACCCGACCGAGTGAGCGCGAATTGCCGATGGATCAACCGCTGATCAACCGAATCGTCGAAGGCGCACTGCTGGCATCGCCGCAGCCGCTGACCCTGGTGCAGCTCAAGGAGCTGTTCCCGGAAGACGAGCCGGCGCCGGCAGGCAGCGTGGAACGCGCGTTGGAAACCCTGCGCGAGGCCTGCAGCGAGCGTGGCGTGGAACTGGTGGAGGTGGCCTCCGGCTTCCGTTACCAGGTCACAGCCGAAGTGCATGGGCATATCAGCCGGCTGTGGACCGAGCGCAAGACGCGCTACACCCGCGCCACGCTGGAAACCCTGGCGCTGATCGCCTACCGGCAGCCGATCACCCGTGGCGAGATCGAACAGGTACGTGGCGTGGCGGTGAGCAGCAACATCATCCAGGCCCTGGAAGAACGTGAGTGGATCCGGGTGATCGGCCACCGCGACGTGCCCGGCAGGCCGGCACTGTTCGGCACCACCAAGGGTTTCCTGGATTATTTCGGCCTCAAGCGTCTGGATGAACTGCCGCCGCTGTCCGAGCTGAAAGACCTGGCTGAACTGGAACCGCAGCTGCCGCTGGGTCCGGATGGCCAGCCCGATGCGCCGCAGCCCGCCGCGGCCGCCAGCCCGGACGCAGCAGCCAATGATGACGATGCCCCGGCCGCCGGTGGCACCGATGAAGCAGGCATCCCGGCCGCCGCAGGCGCCGATGCCGCACCCCGATCCCCTGCCGCGCCCGTCGCGGTAGACCCTGATGAGCAAGCACCTTCGCCCAGCGACAACGGGCACCCCGACACCGCGCCGGGCACGCGCGCGGCGCCAGTGAACGAGAGCGAAGACAACGCCGTCGCGAAGACGACCGTGGCTGTTGACCTAGCCGATTCCGAACCAGAGGCCGACGACCAAACGCCGGCCGGAGCCAAAGTTAATGAGTGATACCCCCCGCAAGCTGTCGTTGAACAAGCTGTCGCTGAAGCGCGAAGCCACCTCCGAACAGTTCAAGCTGGAAGAACGCCTGCACAAGGTGCTGGCACAGGCCGGGCTCGGTTCGCGCCGGGCGCTGGAGCAGCGCATCGCCGAGGGCCTGGTCAAGGTCAACGGTGAAGTCGCGCAGACCGGCATGTCGGTGCGCAGCGGCGACCGCATCGAGCTGGACGGCCGTGGCTTCGTCGCCACCGCCCTGGCCGAACCCTCGCGCGTACTGGTCTACAACAAGCCGGAAGGCGAAGTGACCACCCGCGAAGATCCCGAAGGCCGCCCGACCGTGTTCGAGTCGCTGCCGGCGCTGAAGGGCGCGCGCTGGATCGCCGTCGGCCGCCTGGACATCAACACCACCGGCCTGCTGCTGGCCACCACCGACGGTGAACTCGCCAACGCGATGATGCACCCGTCCTTCGAAGTCGAACGCGAATACGTGGTGCGCGTGCGCGCCCCGGAAGGCCAGGAAAAGGTCGACGACAACACCATCCTGCGCCTGCAGCGTGGCGTCGCGCTGGAAGACGGCCCGGCCAAGTTCGATGAAGTCGAGCGCATTGGCGGCACCGATTCGCATGACTGGTTCCGCGTGGTGGTGAAGGAAGGCCGCAACCGCGAAGTCCGTCGCCTGTGGGAATCGCAGGGCTGCCAGGTCAGCCGCCTGAAGCGTACCCGCTACGGCACCGTCACCCTGCCGCGCGAACTCACCCGTGGCCATTCGGTGGAACTGCCGACCGCCCAGGTCGAAGCGCTGCGCGCCAAGTTGAACCTGGAAGAAGGCGCACCGTCCGCGCTGACCCTGCAGCCGGTGATCGGCCAGCGTCGCGCGGCCAAGACCACCGTGCGCATGGGCCGCGATGGCGGCCGTGGCACGGCCTATGTCAACGGCCACAACACCGCCGATGAAGGCCGCGAGCTGCGTCGCTTCGACAACGTCCGCGAAGAGCGCGGCCGCGGTCGCGGTGGCAAGGGCGGCGGCGGTTTCAAGGGTGGCCTGACGGTCAGCGGTGAAGCCGCGGCCAAGCAGTCGCAGCGTCCGTTCAAGGCACGCCCGCAGAAGAATGACCGTGGCCTGCCGGAAGGCAATCCGGCGGCGTTCCGCAGCTGGTACGTACCGGACGGCGTCAGCACCGGTCCGAGTGGTCATCGCAACGCCGGTCCCGGCGCCGCGCGCGGCCCGGGCGCACGTGGCCCCGGCGGCCCCGGCGCACGTGGTCCGGGTGGTCCGGGCGCTCGCGGCCCCGGCGCACGCGGTCCCGGCCAGGGCGGCGGTTACGGCCAGGGCCAGGGTGAAGGCGGCCGTGGCGGTTACGCCAAGCCGAAGTCGCCGGGCGCCGGTGGCAACCGCGGTGGCCAGGGCCAGGGCGGCCAGGGCAACAAGCATCCGTATGGTCATCCGGGCAACGCACCGTCGTTCCCGTCCGACCACGCCAACCCGGGCTTCAGCCCGTACGGCAGCACCCCGCGTCCGGCCAACGGCAATCGCGGCCCGGGCGGCAACCGTTCGGCCGGTGGCCCAGGCGGCAATCGCGGTCCGGGTGGTCCCGGTGGCAACCGCGGTCCGGGTGGTCCCGGTGGCAATCGGGGTCCGGGCGGCCCGGGTGGCAACCGCGGTCGCGGTGGCCCGCGCGGCGGCTGATCCCGGCCCCTGATGCAACAAAAAAACCCGGCTTCGGCCGGGTTTTTTGTTGGATGGGGTGACGACTTAGATTGCTGGTGGGTGACGACCGTTGGTCGTCACGCTTTTCCGTAGTGACGACCAAGGTCGTCACCTACACCTCCCCGCTCAGCGCCGTTCGATGGTGAACGCCGTACCGTCGATCCCCAGGTCCCAGCCCTTGCCGGTACCGGCCAACGCCAGCGAGATATCGCCCTTGGTCATCGCCGCCGCGCCACTTGAGCGGATCGCGCCGGCATGTGCACTTACTGCTGCATACGTGCCGAACAGGTCATTGGCCGAGTACGCGCCGCTGAAACGCCCGGTCCCGCCGACGATCTTCGATTTGCCCACGGTCAGGCCGCCGCCCTTCACCTTCAGCTTGACCGCCATCGACGCGCCGTTGTCGCAGGTGATCGT
This sequence comes from Stenotrophomonas lacuserhaii, assembly GCF_014836545.1. Lineage (GTDB taxonomy): Bacteria > Pseudomonadota > Gammaproteobacteria > Xanthomonadales > Xanthomonadaceae > Stenotrophomonas > Stenotrophomonas lacuserhaii. The sequence continues at coordinate 23,867 of NZ_JACSQS010000017.1, read as the reverse complement.
CCCATTGCCGGAGGCAGTCTTGTAGAAGACCGACCAGCCGGACAGGTCATAGCGCAGGTTGCATTCGATGTTGCCGGCCGCCTGCGCAGCCGGAGCGACAAGCGCCGACGCCAACAGCACAGCCATCAGGGAAACAGTGTTCTTCATCGTGGGGATACTCCGGATTGCGTGATGCGCCGAATCTAGCAGCGCGCGGCCCCGTCAGGACAGAGCCGGCCGCGCCAGTCCGCAGCGCGGTTCAGCCTGCGCGCGACGGCGGGTCCAGCTCAAAACGGTCTGCGTCCAGCATCGCCGGGAAGCGCGCACGATGGGCGGCCAACGCCTGTGCCGACAGCGTGGTGGTCACCACCTGCTCTACCTCGCGCACCTCAACCTGCGGCTGCCCCAGGTAATCAATGACCGCGCTGTCACCGGCGTAGTGCAGGTCGTTGCCGTCCACGCCCACCCGGTTCACCGCCGCCACGAAACACAGGTTTTCGATCGCGCGTGCGCGCAGCAGCGTCTTCCACGCATACGCCCGTGCAGAGGGCCAGTTGGCGACGAATAGCTGCAGGTCGAAATCCAGCTGCCCTGCCCGCTCCACGTCGAAACGGTTGCGGCAGAACACCGGGAAACGCAGGTCGTAGCAGACCTGCGGATTGATCCGCCAGCCCTTCCACTCCACGCTCAGGCGCTCGCGCCCGGCGGCATAGCGTTCGTGCTCGCCCCCATAACGGAACAGGTGGCGCTTGTCGTACTGCTGCAGAACACCATCCGGAGTGGCGAACAGCAGCCGGTTGTAGACCGCATCGCCTTCGCGCAGTTGCACGCTGCCGGTGACCGCCGCGCCCAGTTTCACGGCCTGCTCGACGATCCATGCCACGGTCGGGCCGTGCATGTCTTCGGCCTGGCTGATCGCCGCGTTGGAAAAACCACTGGTGAAGGTTTCCGGCAGCACCACCAGGTCGGTCGTGCCGACCAGCGGCGCCAGCAGCGCGGCGTAATGCGCGCGGTTGCCTTCCGGATCGTGCCAGCGCGTATCGCCCTGCACCAGGCTGATGCGCAGATCCTGCGCGGCGGCGCTCACAGCTGCTTCAACCGTTCAATAGCCGCATCCAGCGTGGCCTCGTTCTTGGCAAAACACAGCCGCACGATGCGCTGGCCGGCCGGCGGCGTCTCGTAGAACGGCGACAGCGGGATCGCCGCCACGCCCTTTTCGATGGTCAGCCACTTCACGAATTCATGGTCCGGCAGGTCGCTGATGGCCGAGTAATCAACCAGCTGGAAGTACCCGCCGGGCACCGCCAGCGGCACCAGCCGGGTCTGCGCAAGCTGCTCGCCGAAGCGGTCGCGCTTGGCTTGGTAGAACGCCCCCAGTTCCAGGTGGTGCTGCGGCTCTTCACGGATCATCGCCGCGAAACCATACTGCGCCGGCCCGAAACTGGTGAAGGTGTTGTACTGGTGGACCTTGCGGAATTCCGCGCTCAGCGCTGGCGGCGCGATCGCATAGCCGATCTTCCAGCCGGTGCAGTGGTAGGTCTTGCCGAAGCTGGAAATCACGAACGCGCGTGCGCGCAGTTCCGGGTGGCGCAGCGCTGATTCGTGGCGACGGCCGTCGTAGATGATGTGTTCGTACACCTCATCGGAGATCAGGTAGATGTCCGTGCCACGCAGCAGGTCGGCCAGCGCCTGCAGGTCGGCCTCGTCCAGCATCGCACCGGACGGATTGTGCGGGGTGTTGACCATCAGCATACGGGTGCGCGGAGTGATCGCCGCGCGCACGCGGTCCCAGTCCACCGCGAAGGTCTGCGGGTCCAATGGAACATGCACCGCACGTGCGCCGGCCAGGTCGATCGCCGGTTCATAGCAGTCATACGCCGGGTCGAGCACGATCACTTCCTCGCCGGCACGCACCACGGCGTGGATGGCGTTGAAGATCGCTTCGGTGGCACCGCTGGTAACGGTGATTTCGGTATCCGGGTCCACCTGCGCGCCGTACAGGTCCAGCGATTTCTGCGCGATGGCCTGGCGCAGCGGCGCCACCCCGGTCATCGGCGGGTACTGGTTGAGTCCTTCGGCCATCGCGCGGGTGGTCGCATCGATCAGGCGCTGCGGCGCGCTGAAATCGGGGAAGCCCTGGCCGAGGTTGACCGCGCCGTGTTCGGCGGCCAGCTGGGACATCACGGTGAAGATGGTGGTGCCCACCTTGGGCAGCTTGGTCTGCGGTTGCATCGGCCTGTGCGGGGAGCGGAAGACAGGCGTGAAGTGTACTGCGGGGGGTGAAGCGTGACGACCAACGGCCGTCACCCACCGGGTGCTGGGGTCGCCGCCCATTACGTGCTGGGGTCGTCACCCACCGGCAGCTGCCTGCGCGCTCCGCAAGCCGGCGCGGGCGGCTAGAATCAGGGCCCGTCCGCCGTGCAGAGATCGTGTCCCTTGAATACCCCTGCGCTGCTGGCCGCACATGGTCTTTGCTTCTCACGAGATGACGATCGCGTGTTCGGGCCGCTCGAGTTCCATGTCGATACCGGCGAAGCGCTGCTGGTGCAGGGTGACAACGGTGCCGGCAAGACCACCCTGCTGCGCGTGCTGGCAGGCCTGCTGCGGCCGTCAGCCGGCCGCGTGGAGATCGATGGCCGCGCCGCCAGCACCGCCGAGCGCGCGCGCTTCGTCGCCTACCTGGGTCACCTGCCTGCCATGAAACCGGACCTGGACGCGCTGCAGAACCTGCATTTCCTGTGCGGGCTGCATGGCCGTCGCGCGCGCCAGATGCCCGGCAATGCGCTGGCCGTGGTCGGGCTGGCCGGCCACGAGGACACCCTGGTGCGGCATCTTTCGGCGGGACAGAAGCGCCGCCTGGCGCTGGCGCGGATGTGGTTGTCGCCGGCACCGCTGTGGCTGCTGGACGAACCCTATGCCAACCTCGACCTGGAGGGCATCAACCTGGTCAACCGCATGATTTCAGCGCACCTGCGCGGCGGTGGCGCGGCGCTGGTCACCACCCACGGCGCGTATGCCGCCCCGCCAGTGCGCACGCGGCAGTTGCAGTTGGCGCTGCCGCAGGCAGCCGCATGATCGCGCCCGGTACCGAACCCGGCCTGTGGCAGACCGCACGTGCGCTGGCCACGCGCGACCTGCGACTGGTCTGGCGCCGCCGTGGCGATGCGCTGCAACCGATGCTGTTCGCGTTGCTGGTGGTGGTGCTGTTCGCACTGGCGTCCGGCCGCGATCCGCAGCAGCTGGCCGCCAACGCGGTTGCGGTGCTGTGGCTGGCGGTGCTGCTGGCCGGGCAACTGGCGCTGGATTCGCTGTTCCGTTCCGACGCCGAAGACGGCTCGCTGGAACAATGGCTGCTGGCGCCGGTGCCGCTGGCCTGGCTGGTGCTGGTGCGCGTGCTGATGCACTGGCTGACGACGGCCCTGCCGCTGATCGTGCTCAGCCCCCTGCTGGCGGAAATGCTGCATCTGCCACATGACCAACTGCCGATGTTGCTGGCATCGTTGCTGCTGGGCACGCCACTGTTGAGCCTGATCGGCGGCATGGTGGCGGCACTGACGGTCGGCATCCGGCGCTCTGGTATCCTCGTGGCGTTGCTGTCGTTGCCGCTGTACGTGCCGGTGCTGGTGTTCGGCGCAGGCAGTGTCGCCGCTGCTGCACGCGACCAGGATCCGTATGGCGCGCTGCTGATGCTCGCCGCCGGGCTGGTGGTGGCACTGGTGCTGGCGCCACTGGCCACCGCTGCCGCCATCCGCATTTCCTTGAGCTGAGCCACACCGACCAACCGGGATAGCCGCTACCGCATGCAACCGATCGTCCGCTGGTTCCACCAACTCGGCTCACCGCCCACCTTCGACCGTTTCGCCCGTCGCTGGTCCCGTGTCTTCCACCTCGCTGCGCTGCCGGTGCTGGCCTTCGGGCTGTGGCAGGCGTTGTTCGTGGTGCCGGCCGACTACCAGCAGGGCGACAGTTTCCGCATCCTGTTCGTGCACGTGCCCAGCGCGTGGATGAGCCTGTTCGTGTTCGCACTGATGGCGCTTTACGCAGCCATCGCAATGGTGTGGAAGATCAAGATCTGCGAGGTGCTGGCGATGGCGTGCGCACCCATCGGCGCAGGCTTCACCCTCGTCACCCTGCTCACCGGCAGCATCTGGGGCCGGCCGATGTGGGGCACATGGTGGGACTGGGACCCGCGCCTGACCACCGAACTGATCCTGCTGTTCCTGTACTTCGGGGTGATCGGGCTGTACATGGCGATCGAGGACCGGCGCAATGCCGCGCGCGCGGCGGGCCTGCTGGCCATCGTTGGGGTCGCGTTGCTGCCGGTCATCCGCTATTCGGTGGACTGGTGGGGCAGCCTGCACCAGGGCCAGACCATCCGCCTGTTCGGGCCGACCACGCTGGATGCCAGCATGCAGCTGCCGCTGTGGCTGATGGTGATCGGCACCAAGTTGTGGTTCGTCGGCTCACTGCTGGCCAAGGCGCGCGCGGACAACCTGCAGCGCGAAGCCGGCAAGGACTGGGTGCAGCGCCAGCTGCAGGGGGAAGCATGAATTACCTGGGCTACGTGGTCGCCGCCTACGCCGTGTTCGTCGGGCTGCTGGCCGTCGACGCGATCGGCTCGCACCTGCGCCTGCGCCGCGCACGGCAGGATGCCCGCCAGCGCCAGCAGCGGCAGCAGGCTCGGCGCTCGGCCAGCACCGGTAACGGCGCGCCGCTGGAGCTGGAGCGATGAACCCGCAGCGCCGGCGTCGACTGCTGTGGGTGCTGCTGCTGGTGGCCGCTTCCGGCCTGGCCACCGCGCTGGTGGCGATGGCCCTGCAGCGCAACGTGGCCTACCTGTACACCCCGGCCGAAGTGCTGCGTGGTGATGCCGGTAGCGCCGAACGCTTCCGCCTGGGCGGCATGGTCGCCAAGGGCTCGCTGAAACGTGAGCCCGGGTCGCTGGTGGCGCTGTTCACCGTGACCGATGGCGATGCCGAGCTCACCGTTCGCAGCGACCAGATCCTGCCCGACCTGTTCCGCGAAGGCCAGGCGGTAGTGGTGACCGGGCGCCTGCAGGGTGATCGCTTCATCGCCGAAGAAGTGCTGGCCAAGCACGATGAAAGCTACATGCCGAAGGAACTGGCCGACAAGATGGGCAAGGCGCACGTCAAACACGATGTGCCCGTGCCTGCACCCGAGGTGCGCTGAGTGCTGCCCGAACTGGGACAGATCCTGCTGCTGCTGGCATTGTTGGCCGCGTTGCTGCAGGCCAGCCTGCCGCTGATCGGTGCGCAGCGCGGCATCGCCAGCTGGATGCAGGTCGCACGACCGGCGGCGCTGGCGCAGCTGCTGTTGGTGGCGGCCGCCTTCGCGGTGCTGACCGCTGGCTTCGTGCAGCAGGATTTCTCGGTGCGCTACGTCGCCGAAAACTCCAATACGCTGCTGCCGATGGTGTATCGCTGGTCAGCGGTGTGGGGCGCGCACGAAGGCTCGCTGCTGCTGTGGGCGCTGGTGTTGGCCGCGTGGACCGGCGCGGTGGCGCTGGGCTCGCGCGCGCTGCCCGCTACCGTGCAGGCGCGCGTGCTGGCGGTGATGGGCCTGGTCAGCATCGGCTTCCTGGCGTTCCTGATCTTCACCTCCAATCCGTTCGCGCGCCTGATCCCCGCGCCGTTGGAAGGCCGTGATCTCAATCCCCTGCTGCAGGACCCGGGACTGATCATCCACCCGCCGATGCTGTACCTGGGCTACGTCGGCTTCTCGGTGCCGTTCGCCTTCGCGGTCGCCGCGCTGCTGGATGGCCGGGTCGATACGCGCTGGGTGCGCTGGACACGGCCGTGGACCAACGTGGCCTGGGCCTTCCTCACCCTGGGCATCGCGCTGGGCAGCTGGTGGGCCTACTACGAACTGGGCTGGGGCGGCTGGTGGTTCTGGGATCCGGTGGAAAATGCGAGCTTCATGCCATGGTTGGCCGGCGCCGCGCTGATCCACTCGCAGGCAGTCACCGAAAAGCGCGGCACCTTCGCCAGCTGGACCCTGCTGCTGGCGATCGCCGCCTTCGCGCTGTCCCTGCTTGGCACCTTCCTGGTGCGTTCGGGCGTGCTGACCAGCGTGCATTCCTTTGCTGCCGATCCCTCGCGCGGCATGTTCATCCTGCTGTTCCTGGCGATCCTGGTCGGCGGCGCACTGTTGCTGTTCGCGCTGCGCGCCGGCAGCCTGGGCGTGGACAGCAGCGATCCGCGCCGCGGCTTCACCGCCACCTCGCGCGAGACCCTGCTGCTGGCCAACAACCTGCTGCTGGCCAGTGCCTGTGCGATGGTGCTGCTGGGCACCCTGTATCCGTTGCTGGCCGATGCGATGGGGCTGGGCAAGATCTCCGTCGGGCCGCCCTACTTCGGCAGCCTGTTCCTGCTGCTGATGGCGCCGCTGGTGCTGCTGCTGCCGTTCGGCCCGCTGGTCAACTGGCAACGCGACCAGCCCTCGCGCGCGCTGGCGCTGCTGTTGCCGTGGCTGGTGCTGGCGGTGCTGCTGGCCGCGTTGGCCTGGTGGCGGGCACCGCAGAACGGCTGGAAGGTCGGCTTGGGCGTCGGCGCGGCCGCCTGGGTCGGATTGGGTACGGCACGTTTCATCTGGCAGCGGCTGCGCGGCAATGGGCGCTTCACCGCGGAAATGACCGGCATGCTGCTGGGCCATGTGGGCATGGCGGTATTCCTGGCCGGCGCGCTGCTGGTGGAAGCGCTGAACGTGCAGCGCGAAGTCGCCCTGTCACCCGGGCAGGCCGTGGTGGTGGGCCGCCATGAAATCCGCTTCGAAGGCGTCGACCATCGCGAGGGCCCGAACTTCAGCGCCGACCGCGGCCACCTGCGGGTGTTCGGCGATGGCCGCGAACGCGCCCTGCTGCATCCGGAAAAACGCCTGTATGCCAGCGGTGGCCAGGTGATGACCGAAGCCGGCATCGATGCGCGCCTTTCCGGCGATGTCTACGTGGCAATGGGCGAGCCACTGGGCAACAATGCATGGGCCGTACGCGTGCATATCAAGCCATTCGTGCGCTGGATCTGGCTCGGGGCGCTGCTGATGGCGCTCGGTGGCCTGGTCGCTGCCGTTGATCGTCGTTTCCGCCGTCCGTAGGAGTGCTGTTTTCCATGTCCGAATCCCCCGCCCCCCGCCCTTCCCGTCCGCTGCCGCCGGTGGCCATCGTGATCGGCGTGCTGTTCTTCTTCGGCCTGCTCGGGCTGATGGTGTATGGGGTGATGAAGAGCGGCGATCCGCAGCGCGATGTCCTGCCCTCGCCGCTGATCGGCAAGCAGGCGCCGGCCTTCGAGCTGCCGGTGCTGCACGATCCGCACATCCAGGTCCGCAGCGAAGAGCTGCGCGGCGCGCCGTACCTGCTCAACGTCTGGGGCAGCTGGTGCGCGGCCTGCCGCGAAGAACATCCGGTGCTGACCCGCTTTGCCGAAACCAAGCGCGTGCGGGTGATCGGCTACAACTGGAAGGATGAACCGGCCGATGCCCTGCACTGGCTGGAACAGCTCGGCAATCCCTTCATGGTGGTGTTGAGTGATATCCAAGGCCGCACCGCGATCGACTGGGGCATCACCGCCGCACCGGAAACCTTCCTGGTGGACGGCAGCGGCGTGGTGCGCTGGAAGTACAGCGGCGCGATGACCCAGGCGGTGATCGAGCAGAAGTTGATCCCGGCGCTGGAACAGGTCGAGAAGTCCCAGGCCGATGCCGGCAATGCACTGCACGCCACGCCCTGATCGCCACGGGGCCAGCCGGCTGGCAGGCGGCCTGCTGATGGCCGTGCTGCTGCTGGCGTCGCTGTTCTGCAGCGTCGCCCGCGCGCAGCAGCCGGTGCATGATGCGCGCCCGCTGCAGTTCACCGACCCTGCCGAAGAAGCCCGCTTCCACGCCCTTGCCGCGCAGCTGCGCTGCGTTCAATGCCAGAACCAGTCACTGGCCGATTCCAATGCCCAGATCGCCCAGGACCTGCGCCGCGAAGTGTTGCAACTGATCCAGCAGGGCCATGACGATGCCGAGGTGAAGCGCTTCCTGGTGCAGCGCTATGGCGAGTTCGTGCTGTACCAGCCCACGTTGCAACCCGGTACGTGGCTGCTGTGGGGCGGACCGTTGCTGTTCCTGCTGGCCGGCGCGCTGTTGGTGTGGCGGCTGGTGCGCCGCCGCGGTGGCACGGTGGTGGTCGACGAAACCCGCGGTGATGGCTGGTGACGGCCGGCTTGGCTGTACTGGCGGGGATTGCGGGCCTGCTGCTGGCGCTGGCGGTGCTGTGGCCGCTGCGCGCGCGCGGGCGGGCGGGATTCCTCGTTGCCTGCCTGAGCATCGGCCTGGCCAGCGCCAGCCTGTACCTGCTGGTGGGCGATCCGCGCGCCGCACAGGAACCGGCCGCCCCCTCGCTGGCGGAGCTGCGCGACGGCGTGCAGGCGCTGGAACAGGCACTTGAGCGGGAACCGCAGCGCGCCGATGGTTGGGTGCTGCTGGGCCGCTCGCGCGGCGAACTCGGCCAGCTTGATGCCGCTGCTGCCGCGTACAGCCGGGCTGCAGCGCTGGCACCGGACGACGCCGGCGTGCTGGTGGAAGCCGCCCAGGCGCGTGCCCAGGCCGATCCGGAAAAACATTTCGATGACCGGGCGCTGGGCTGGCTGCAGCATGCGCTGCAGGTGCAGCCCGATGCCGAACGCGCTGCCTGGCTGCTGGGCATCGCGCTGCGCCAGCGCGGCCGCGATGCGGAAGCGGTGGCCGTGTGGTCCGCGCTGCTGCCGCGCCTGCAGCCCGGCGCGGCGGCGGCACTGCAACAACAGCTGGTCATCGCACGCGCTGCGGCAGGTGCCAAAGCGCCCGCCGCTTCCTCCGGGGCGTTGCAGGAAAACGCGACGCCCCTGCTGAGCATCGGCATCGCGCTACCGCCCGGTTTCGATCCCGCGCAGTGGCCACAGGGCGCGGCGCTGTTCGTGCTGGCACGTGCACCGGGAGGGCCGCCGATGCCGGTGGCGGTGCGCCGCTATCCGCTGCAGGCGCTGCCTGCGAGCGTCACCCTCAGCGACGCCGACAGCCCGATGCCGACCCAGCCGCTGTCTTCCCACGCACAGGTGGAGGTGCTGGCGAGACTGTCACGCACGGGCACGGCGTCGCACGCCGAGGGCGATCTGGAAAGCGCGCCGGTGACGGTGCAGCTGCCGCAGCGCAGCGAGCTGAAGCTGCAGCTGCGGTAACGCCGTCAGCCCGAGGTCCGCTGCGCTCGCCGACCACGGGTCGGCGCTACCGACCTGCTCTGGTAGCGCCGAGCCGTGCTCGGCGGAATCCCTCCGCCGACGGCCCGCTGCGCTCGCCGACCATGGGTCGGCGCTACCGTCCCCGGTGGACGCAGCAACGAAAAAGCCCGGCGCGAGCCGGGCTTTTCGGTACTGCCTCAGAACACCAGGCTTAGTCGCCCTGCTGCTTCTGCATGTGTTCCCAGCGCTCCTGCGCATCGATGGTGCGCTCGGCGGTCAAGCGCGCTTCGAGGCGATCCAGGCCGATCTCTTCGCCGGTATCGACGCAGTAGCCGTAATCACCTGCTTCCAGGCGCTTGAGCGTGCTGTCGATCTTGCCGATCAGCTTGCGGTAACGATCGCGGGTGCGCAGTTCCAGCGAGTTCTCGGTTTCGCGGGTCGCACGCTCGGCTTCATCGCCGATATCACGCACTTCCTCGCGCAGGTTCTCGATGGTCTGCTTGGATTCTTCCACCAGATCGGCGCGCCAGTCCTGCAGGCGCTTGCGGAAGTACTCCTGCTGCAGCGGGCTCATGTATTCCTCTTCTGCGCCCGGCTTGTAGCCGGCAGGCAGGATCGGACGGCCGGTGGCTTCGTCGGTCTTGTACTCGACCACCTTGTACTTGCTGCGCGGCGCCGGAGCGGTCGAGCGTGCGGTCACTGCCACGGCGACCTTGCCCACCGGGCGGGCGACGGTCTTCGGGGCGGCATCGGATTTTACAGGGGTTTTCGCGGACGATTTCGAAACGGGCACGGGATTCTTGATTTGCGGGGCCTGCTTGGCTGGCGCCTTGGCCACCTTTTCAGGTGCCTTGGTACCGGCGTTGCTGGCCGGGACAGACGTGGCCGGAACCGGCGGGGCCGGCTTCGGTACGGACTTCACTGCGGGCGCCGCCACCGGCTTGCCGGTGGCTTTGCCGACCGCGGGCTTTGCCGTGGCGGTCTTGTTCACCGCCGGACTGGCCGACGGCTTGCTTGCGGACGCCTTGCCGGAAACCGGCTTGGCGGCCTTGGCCGCCTTGGCGACCGTGGAAACCTTCTTTGCCGGGGCCGGCCTGGCCACGGGCTTCTTTGCGACCTTGCCGGCCGGTTTGGCAACCGGCTTGGCCGGCTTCGCAGCGGCCTTGGCCGGCTTGCTGGCGACCTTGGCCGGCGCTTTCTTCGCCACTGCCTTGGTCACCGCCGTCTTTTTGGCCACGACCTTTTTCGCCGGTGCCTTGGTCACTGCGGCCTTCTTGGCCGCGACCTTCTTCACCGGCGCTTTCGCTGCCGGCGCCTTCTTCGCCGTGGCCGTCCTGGCCGTTGTCTTCCCCGTTGCCTTGGCCACCGGCTTGGCCGGCTTGCTGGCTACAGACTTGGCCGCCGTCTTCTTCGCAACAGGGCTGGCGGACTTCTTGGCGGCCTTGACGGCCTTTTTTGCAGATTTTTTAGCAGCCACGAAACGCTCTTCCTTGGATTCCCCGGGGCCCGGGAAAGCGGGCCTTTATAGCCTACCCGGCCGACTGCAGCAACCGCGTGACAGGACGCACACACAACCGTTGTAAAACAAGGCCGTGGCTTGCCCGGGACCCGCATCACCTGCTGCGCGGCACGGAACCTGGTCGGCAGCCATGCCGCCGACATGGCTGCGGCGCAGGACGCGTGCGGCAGCCAACGCCCCATCCTGCGACAAATATGCGCCGCTGCCAACCATGTAGCCCACGGGCTCCCACTGAATGGGCAACGGCCGCTCCGTCGGGGTTTTACGGGCAGCGCGGCCATGCCGCCGCGATTCACCCCAACAGCGGACACTCGTTTTACTATGAACGGGTGATCTCCCACCTGCTCATCGCCCTGCTGCGCTTCTACAAGCGCTTCATCAGCCCGCTTCTCGGGCCGCGCTGCCGCTTTGTCCCCAGCTGTTCCGAATATGCCATGCAGGCCATCGCCGGCCACGGTCCGCTGCGTGGCAGCTGGCTCGCCGTGCGCCGGATCGGCCGCTGCCACCCCTTCCATCCTGGCGGATTCGATCCGGTGCCCGAGCGGCCCGAAGATCCCGCCTGCCGCTGCAAAGGAAACCACTGACATGCCTTCCACGCTGATTACCAACGCCCGCCTGGTCAACGAAGGACGCGTCTTCGATGCCGACCTGCGCATCGAGAACGGCCGCATCGCCCGCATCGAAAGCGGCCTGGCCGCGCGCGATGGCGAGCAGGTGGTCGATGCCGCAGGGCGTTGGCTGTTGCCCGGCATGATCGATGACCAGGTGCACTTCCGCGAACCCGGCCTGACCCAGAAGGGCGACATCGCCACCGAATCGGCGGCCGCCGTGGCCGGGGGCCTGACCACCTTCATGGACATGCCCAACACCAATCCGCCGACGCTGAACGCCGACGCCCTGCAGGCCAAGTACGATGCCGCCGCTGGCCGTGCGCGTGCGAATTACGGCTTCTACATGGGCGCCAGCAACGACAACCTCGAACACATCCAGCGCCTTGATCCCAAGACCGCGCCTGGCATCAAGGTGTTCATGGGCGCCTCCACCGGCAACATGCTGGTCGACAACCCGGAAACGCTGGACGCGATCTTCCGCGATGCGCCGACCCCCATCATCACGCACTGCGAAGACACGCCGATGATCGACGCACTGATGAAGCAGTATCAGGCGCAATACGGCGACACCCTGAGCGCGGAACAGCATCCGGACATCCGCTCGCGCCAGGCCTGCCTGAAGTCGTCGGAACTGGCGGTTTCGCTGGCCCGCAGGCACGGCACCCGCCTGCACGTGCTGCACATTTCCACCGCCGACGAACTGGCCCTTTTCGAGCGCGGCCCGCTGATCCGTGCCGATGGCAGCCGCAAGCAGATCACCGCTGAAACCTGCATTCATTTCCTGCGCTTTGATCGGACCGATTACGCGCGCCTGGGCAACCTGATCAAGTGCAATCCGGCGATCAAGGACGTGGCTGACCGCGAGGCGCTGACCGCCGCGCTGGTGGAAGACATCATCGACGTGCTCGCCACCGACCATGCCCCGCACACCTGGGAAGAAAAGCAGAAGCCGTACGCACAGGCCCCGTCAGGCCTGCCGCTGGTGCAGTATGCGCTGACCGCTGCGCTGGAGCTGGTGCACGAAGGCAAGCTGGACATCGCCCGGGTGGTGCAGAAATTCGCCCACGCGCCGGCGCAGTTGTTCGACGTGGCCGAACGCGGCTTCCTGCGTGAGGGCTACTTCGCCGACCTGGTACTGGTGGAGGACAAGCCGTTCACCGTCAAGCGCGAAGACGTGCTGTCCAAGTGTGGCTGGTCGCCCTTCGAAGGCACTACGTTCCAATCGCGCATCGCATCGACCTGGATCAACGGCCAGCTGGCCTGGGACGGTACGCAGATCGTGGGCGCGGCCAACGGCCAGCGCCTGGCGTTCAACCGCTGATGCGGGCGCTGTTGCTGGCCTCGGTACTCGCCGGCGCCCTGCCCGTCCTGCTGTGCGCGGTGAACCCGGCCGCTGCACAGGCCACCGACAGCCGCGTCGTGTTTCCCGCCAGCGCCTCGCAGGGCGCGATGGTGATCGGCAAGGTGCCAGCGGGCAGCACGGTCCGCTATGGGGGTCGCACACTGCGGGTGAGTGGCTACGGCAGCGTGGTGTTCGGCATCGGTCGCGACGAGAAGGGTCCGCTGCAGGTTGAAGTGCAGCGTCCCGACGGCGGCAACGAGCGCGTCGCCATCGCGGTGACGCCGCGCGACTGGCCGGTGGAACGGGTCAACGGCGTGCCGCCGAAGACGGTTAATCCGCCGCCGGCGATCGCCGAGCGGATCAAGCGCGAACAGGCCCAGGTGACGGCGGCGCGGGCGCGCGATGACGACCGCGCCGACTTCGCCCAGCCTTTCATGTGGCCGGTGCAGGGCCGCATCAGCGGCCGCTTCGGCAATGCCCGTGTCTACAACGGACAGCCTGGATCGGGCCATTCCGGCATGGATATCGCCGTGCCCACCGGCACGCCGGTCAAGGCGCCGGCGGCTGGCGTGGTGACCTTCGCCGCACCGGATCTGTATCTCACCGGCGGCACGCTGCTGCTGGACCACGGCTTTGGGGTGAGCTCGAACTTCCTGCACCTGTCGCGCATCGACGTCAAGGTCGGTGATCGGGTCGAACAGGGCCAGGTGATTGCCGCGGTGGGGGCCACCGGGCGTGCGACCGGGCCCCACCTGCACTGGGGCATGAACTGGTTCGACACCCGTATCGACCCGCTGCTGGTGCTGGAACGGAAGTGAGGAGGTGACGACCCACGGTCGTCCCCCACCACCCGCTGCGCTCGCCGACCACGGGTCGGCGCTACCAGGGCGTCAGCGGCGCGCGGCCCACCACACACGCAACAAGGTGCGCACCGGCGTTGCTTCGATCGGCTTGCCGCTGGCCTGTGCCTGCAGCCGTGCACGCGCCAGCGCTGCCCATATCCGTCGCGGGCGGGGACCGGCAACGCGCAGTTTCCACTCTTTCAGCAGCTCGCCGGCCCAGCGCTGCGAAGCCCCATCGGCCTCCTGCTCCAGCAGCGAACGCGGCACGCCGGCCACGCCTGCGTCGTAAAGCCGCTGCGCCAGCGTCTGCAGCAGCACGGCACGGCCGGCACCCGTGCGCGGCTTGTCATCGAACAGCACGGCCTCCACCGCCGCCACCGCTTCGGCGAACACCGTCAACGCACGCTGCGCGGCTGCCGCATCCACGGCCACCGCACGCGCCTCCACCAGCGTCGGCAGCGCATCGGCCAGTGCCGCCCACGGCGCGCGGATCGGCTCCAGTACGCGGCCCAGCGGATGGCGTGAGCGCTGGCCCGCCCAGCTGCGCAGCTCTTCGCCCCACCAGGCCAGCTTGGCATCGGCCGGCAACGGATCGCCGCTGGTGTTGAGCATGTCATCGAATTCCTGCAGCAGCGAAAACCACGCCACCGCGCGCGCACGCTGCTCCGGCGCCACGAACGGCTCGGCCACCGACCATTCCGGCCAACGCGCACGCCATTTGTCCAGGAAGCTGTCCAACGCACTGCTGTTCACTACGTATCCTTCAATTCTTGACCGGCGGTGCCGGGAGGGTCGGCCAGCGGCTGGCCTGCTGCAGCGAGTGCGCATCGTCAAGCACGACATCGGCATTCCAGCTGGCCGGGTCGTCCTCCGCCAGGCGATAGCCCCACAACGCGGCGACCGAAGGCATTCCGGCAGCGCGCGCGGCGATGATGTCACGCTCGTCATCGCCGACGTACACACACTGCCACGGTGCAATGCCGATCGCCTGCGCGGCATGCAGCAGCGGCATCGGGTGCGGCTTGCGCTCGGGCAGCGAATCGCCGCCAACCAGCACCGCACAGCGTGCCTGCCAGCCATGCTGCGGCAGGATCAGCCGCGCCAGGTATTCGGGCTTGTTGGTGACGATGCCCCAGCGCACGTCGGCGGCATCCAGCGCGGCGAGCATGCCCGCCACGCCGTCGAACAGCGTTGCATGCCGGCCGATCAGGGCTTCGTAGCGCTGCAGGAATTCCGGAACCAGCGCATCGCGCTGGTCGTCGGGCAGGTCCGGGAAGGCAGCGGCCAGCATCGCACGCGAGCCCTTGGACACCACCGGGCGAAGCACTTCCAGGGACACCGGCGGCCGACCGCGGGCGGCCAGCATGTCGCCGGCGGTGGCGACGAAATCCGGCGCGCTGTCCAGCAGGGTACCGTCCAGGTCGAACAGCACCGCGGGCGGGAAGCGCACTGCGGTCATGCCGGCCTGGTCGCGTGGGCGAGGTAGTTGATGTCGGTCCGGCTGGACAACCGGGCGCGGTTTCGCCATGGCTCGTAGGCCATGCCGCTGACGTCCTGCAGCTGCAGGTCAGCCTCGCGCAGCCAGCGCGACAGCTCGGCCGGGGTGATGAATTCCTGGTAGTGATGGGTGCCCTTGGGCAGCAGCCGCGCCACATACTCGGCGCCCACGATCGCCACCGCGAAGGCGGCGGCGGTGCGGTTGATGGTGGACAGGAACAGCTGGCCGCCGGGTTTCAGCAGGCGCTTGCAGGCTTCGATGATCGCACCGGGGTCCGGCACGTGTTCCAGCATTTCCATGCAGGTCACCACATCAAAGCTTTCCGGCTGCTCAGCGGCCAGGTCCTCGGCAGCCTGTACCCGGTAGTCCACGCTCACGCCGCTTTCCAGAGCGTGCAGGCGCGCCACCTTGACCAGCTCCGGCGCCAGGTCGATGGCAGTTACTTCGGCACCGGCCTGGGCGAGCGCCTCGCTGAGCAGGCCGCCACCGCAGCCGATGTCCAGCACGCGCAGTCCGCGCAGTGGTGCCCGGTCGGCGACATACTTCAGGCGCACCGGGTTGAGCGCATGCAGCGGCTTCTGCGGACCGTCGGCATCCCACCAGCGGTTGGCCAGGGCGGCGAACTTGTCCAGCTCGGCCTGGTCGAAATTGGAAGAAACATTCGGGGCGTTCATGAGGTGTCCTTGCGGCGCCGGGGGGCGCGCGGATGGGATGGATCAGGCACGCACGTGACGGATGCGCTCGCGCCACTGGCGCGCGTTGGCGATGATGCCCGGCAGGTCCATGCCGACCAGTTCGCGCTGCACCAGCTTGGGCTGGCCGGCGATCCACACATCGCTCACCTGCTGGCGACCGGTGGCATACACCAGCTGCGACAGCACGTTGTGCAACGGCTGGGTTTCCAGCGCTGACAGGTCCACGCAGACCAGGTCGGCCTGCTTGCCGACTTCGATCGAACCGATGCGCTCGCCGAAGCCCAGCGCGCGTGCGCCGCCCAGCGTGGACGCGCGCAGCGTGCTGGCCGCATCCAGGGCGGTCGCATCATTGGCCACGGCCTTGGCCAGGATCGCCGCCGTGCGGTTCTCGCTGAACATGTCCAGGTCGTTGTTGCTGGCGCAGCCATCGGTACCGATGGCCAGGTTCACCCCGGCGCGCTGCAGCGCGCAGGCCGGGCAGAAGCCGGACGCCAGCTTGAGGTTGGATTCCGGGCAATGCACCACGCTGACGCCGCGCTCGGCGCACAGGTGGATCTCCGCCTCGGTCAGCTGGGTCATGTGCACGGCGATCAGGCGGTCGTTGACCAGGCCGAGGCGATCCAGCCGAGCCAGCGGACGCTGCCCGTGCAGGGTGATCGAATCGCTGATTTCCTGCGCGGTCTCGTGCGTGTGCAGGTGCACCTGCATGTCCAGCTGGTCGGACAGCATGCGCACGCGCTCGAAGTTCGCATCGTTGACCGTATACGGCGCATGCGGGGCGAACGCGGTGCCGATCAGCGGATCGTTGCGCCACTGGTCGTGCAGCTCGCCGGCCCTGGCGAAGTACTCGTCATCACTCTTCGCCCAGGCGGTGGGGAAATCGATGATCACCGCGCCGACCAGCGCGCGGAAGCCGTGCTTCTTGTAGACCGCTGCCTGCACGTCGCCGAAGAAGTAGTTTTCGTTGGCGCAGGTGGTGCCACCACGCAGCATCTCGGCGATCGCCAGGGTGGTGCCGTCGGCCACGAATTCGGGCCCGATCACCGCCGCTTCCACCGGCCAGATGTGCTGCTGCAGCCACGTCATCAGCGGCAGGTCGTCGGCCACCCCGCGCAGAAGGGTCATCGGGTTGTGGGTGTGCGCATTGACCAGGCCCGGCATCA
This sequence comes from Stenotrophomonas lacuserhaii, assembly GCF_014836545.1. Taxonomy (GTDB): domain Bacteria; phylum Pseudomonadota; class Gammaproteobacteria; order Xanthomonadales; family Xanthomonadaceae; genus Stenotrophomonas; species Stenotrophomonas lacuserhaii. The sequence goes on along the minus strand of NZ_JACSQS010000017.1, from coordinate 7,006 downwards.
GCGCGGCCTCGGGTCGGCTGACCACCTGGGCGGCATTGAAGCGCTCGCGCGCCTGGCTGCGCGGCAGGACCGCGATGATCTCGCCATTGCGCACGGCCACGGCATGGTCTTCCAGCACCACCGCATGCGGCTCGATCGGGACCACGTAACCGGCTTCGATCAGCAGGTCACAGGCTTCGGGGGTGCGTGCGGTGTCGGTCATGCGGACTCACTTGGCGGGGGCGGCGGGTCGGCCGTGGAGACGGCCATCGGCCGGCCCCCACGTAACGCCGGGAGCGGACGGCCAGCGGCCGTCCCTACCGTAATCGGCTGCGCCGGATTACTTCACGCGCGCGGAGTATTCGCCCGAGCGGGTGTCGACCTTGATGATCTCGTCCTGGTTCACGAACAGCGGAACGCGGACCACCGCGCCGGTTTCCAGCGTGGCCGGCTTGCCGCCGCCGCCGGAGGTGTCACCGCGCACACCCGGATCGGTCTCGGTGATCTTCAGCTCAACGAAGTTCGGCGGCTGCACGAAGATCGGCGAGCCGTTCCACAGGGTCACGATGCAGGACTCTTCGCCCTTCAGCCACTTCTCCGCGCCGCCCATGCCCGCCTTGTCGGCCTGCACCTGCTCGAAGGATTCGGGGTCCATGAAGTGCCAGTACTCGCCGTCGCTGTACATGTAGTTCATGTTGGTATCGACAACGTCGGCCACTTCGACGTCATCGGTGGCCTTCATGGTCATTTCCACGGTGCGGCCGGACTTGATGAAGCGGTAGCGCACGCGGGTGAAGGCCTGGCCCTTGCCCGGCTTGATGAACTCGGTTTCCGAGATGACGGCCGGTTCATTGTTGACCAGGATCTTCATCCCGTTCTTGACATCGTTCATGCCCGCAGTGGCCATGCTCAAGCTCCTCAAATGGCGAAACCGCCGCATGCGCGGCGAGCCGGATAGAATGGAAAGCCCACCGCAGGACGGTGGGCACTGATTTATGCCCCCATGATAACCGCAGGCCCCCTGTCCATGCAGCTCTCCGCCGCTCACCGCCCCGTTTCCGCCCGCTGGCAGCAGCTCTGGCGCCAGGCGATACGCGACCCGGCCGAACTGCTGTCACGGCTCGGGCTGGAGCCTGCGGCGCTGGGCGTTTCGGAGGCGGCCCTGCAGCAGTTCGCACAGCGCGTCCCGGAAGGGTTCGTGGCCCGCATGCGGCATGGCGACCCGCACGATCCACTGCTGCGCCAGGTGCTCCCGATCGACGCCGAAATGCGCCAGGTGCCCGGCTTCAGCCTGGATGCGGTCGGCGACGGCGCGGCAAAGAAGGCCACCGGGGTCATCCAGAAATACCGTGGCCGCGCGCTGCTGGTGACCACCGGCAGCTGCGCGATCAACTGCCGTTACTGCTTCCGCCGCCACTTCGACTACGGCACCGAAAACGCCGCCAAGGGGGGCTGGCAGGACGCGGTGCGGGCGGTCGCCGAAGACCCGGGCATCGACGAAGTGATCCTGTCCGGTGGGGATCCCCTGTCACTGGCCACGCACAAGCTGGTGGAGCTGACCGATGCCCTGCGCGCCATCCCGCACCTGCGCCGACTGCGCATCCACAGCCGCCTTCCGGTGGTGCTGCCCGAGCGCGTTGACGAAGACCTCGTGGCCTGGCTGGGCAGCCTGCCGTGGCCGCTGGCCTTCGTGATCCACGCCAACCATGCCAATGAGTTCGATGCCAGCGTGGATGCCGCATTGGCGCGCCTGCGCGCGGCCGGCGCGCAGCTGCTGAACCAGGCAGTGCTGCTGCGCGGGGTCAACGACAGCGAAGACGCCCTGGCGGCGCTGAGCGAACGCAGCTTCGCCGCCGGCGTGATGCCCTACTACCTCTACCAGCTGGATCGCGTGGAGGGCGTGGCCCACTTCGAAGTGGACGATGCAACGGCCAAGGCCCTGATCGCCGCACTGACCGCGCGCCTGTCCGGCTACCTGGTCCCCAAACTGGTCCGCGAACTTCCCGGCGACCCCAGCAAGCGCCCGGTGTAGCGGGAAATCAGGCGCCGGATTCGATCATCTGCACCACCGCAGTGGCGGTGACCGGGTGGCTCAGCCAGTAGCCCTGGGCGAGGTCACAGCCGCGCTGGCTGAGCAGGTCGAACTGCACTTCCTGTTCGATGCCTTCAGCCACCACGGTGATCCCCAGCGCGTGGGCCATGGCGATGATCGCGGTGGTCAGTGCCAGGTCATCCGGGTCGCGTTGCATGTCAGCGACGAAACTCTTGTCGATCTTCACCCCGTCCACCGGCACCTGACGCAGGTGGCTGAGCCCGGAGAACCCGGTACCGAAGTCATCCAGCCAGACCTTCACCCCGGTGCGGTGCAGCTTGTCCAGCAGCTGCGCGGCCAGCATCTCATCGCCGATCACTGCGGTTTCGGTCAGCTCCAGGTGCAGGCGCGAAGCCGGTAGCCCGGACTCGTGCAGGCACTGCGCGACCAGGTCCGGCAGTTCGCCGCCGCGCAGCTGCCGGGATGACACGTTGACCGACACGAACAGCCCCTCGCCGTCGACATTGCGCGGCCACTGCGCGGCCTCCATGCAGGCCGCGCGCAGCACCTTGGGGCCTATCACTTCGATCAACCCACTCTGCTCGGCCACTTCGATGAACACCGACGGCGGGATCGTGCCCAGCGTGGGGTGCTGCCAGCGCAACAGCACTTCCACCCCGACCATGCGCCGGTCGCGGGTGCGGAAGATCGGCTGGTAGGCCAGCCGCAGCTCGCCGCGTTCCCAGGCACCGCGCAGCTCCTGCTCCATGTGCACGCGGCGCTCCACCGCGTGGTCCATGGCCCGGCTGTAGTAACGATGGCAGTTCTTGCCGGCCATCTTGGCCTGGTACATGGCGATGTCGCCGTTCTTCAACAGGGTGGTCGCATCGGCGGCATCATCGGGGAACAGGGTGACGCCGATCGACGCCCCGAGGAACAGCTCGCGGCCCTGAACGCACAGCGGCTTGCCCAGCTCGCGCACCAGCAGGTCGGCCAGCTCGCGCGCCTGCGCGGCGACATCGCCTTCAGCCAGCAGGATCACGAATTCGTCGCCGCCGAAACGCGCCAGCAGGGCCTCGTCGCCGCCCGCCGTGGCCACCGCCTCGCTGATGCGCTGCACGAACTGCAGCAGCGCCTCATCGCCGGCTTCATGGCCCAGCGTGTCGTTGACCCGCTTGAAATCATCCATGTCGGCAAACAGCAACGCCAACTGGTGGCCCGAGGCGCGTGCCGCCATCAGCCGATGGTCGAGCGCCTCGCGGAACGCCAGCCGATTGGTCAAGCCGGTCAGTGCATCGGTATAGGCCATGTGCCGCACTTCGCGGTCATGCCGGGCGATGGCATCGCGCATCCGCGCGAAGGCACGCACCAGCTCGCCGACTTCGTCATCGCGATGGTTCTCGCGCAGTGGCACCTGGTAGTCGCCGGCCTCGATCTGCCGCGCCGCCATCGCCAGCCCACGGATCGGCGTGACCAGGGTGCGCTGCACGTACAGCACCACCGCCACCCCGATCGCCACCAGCAAGGCCAGCATCAGCAGCAACCAGCCAAGGTGGCGGGTGCCGACCTGTTCCAGCCGCTGCGCCAGGGTCTGGCTGGCCTGTGCCTCCAGCACCTGCACGTCCTTCAACGAAATGCCCACGCGCACCCCGCCCAGGCGCTGGTTGCCGACCATGATCGGCATGCTGTTCTCAAGCACCTTGGGCGATTCCTGCACCAGCGCACCCTTGGCGGCCACCGCCCTGGCAGCGAGCGGGTCGGTCATCGCACGCCCGTAGCCCGTCACCCCGACCGACCCGTCGTGCAGCAGGCGGCCCTTGGCATCGAACACCAGCACGTAACCCACCGCACGTTGCCGCGACACGTTGCGCACCAGCGACCCGACCTGCTCCAGGTCGTTGTAGTACAGCGGATTGGACAGCGCATCGGCCAGTTCACGGGCCATCGTTTCACCGCGGCTGCGCATGCTGCGGTCGAACAGTTCGTGGATCACCGTGCCACTGAGCCGGGTCACTTCCCGCTGTGTCGCCGCCTGCCGTCCCAGCAGCACCGCCAGGATGGCCACCACCACCAGCATCGCCCCGCCCATCGCCAGCACGAAGCGCGCCTGCATTCCCGATCCCAAGCCCAGGCGCTTCATTCCACTTCCATCCGCACGCGTACCAGTCCTCGTTTCAAATCATCCAGCCGCTGCAGCATCCGCGCATCAACGCGATGGAAGCCGGATGTACCAAAAAAGCGTGCCAACGCATCCTTCGCCTGCGGATCCTGCGCGGCGTCCAGCAACACCTGCTGCAGGCGATCGCGCACGCGCCGATCCAGGTCCGGGCGCACCACCTCCACTGCACGCGGATACGGCGCAGTACGATGGATGACCCGCAGATCATGCTTGAATGACGGCGGCACCCGGCGTTCGTCGTCCCAGTCCACGCTGCTCACCGCGCCCGCATCGACCATGCCCTTCTGCACGAAGGTGGCGATGTTCAGTTCGGTGCGCGCGAACACGTAACCGACCGCATCTGCGGTGGGCGTGTCATCGGGCTCCTGCAGGATCTGCGGCACCAGGCCGTTCTCCAGCAGGGTCATGGCCGGCACCAGATAGGCGCTGGTGGAGGCCGAATTCTGCAGGGCCAGGGTATGCCCGCGCAGGTCGGCCAAGTGGTGCAGCTGGCTCTGCCGGCGCACGAAAAACACGCTGTGGTATTCGCGCACCCCGCTGCGCTCGGTCAGCAGCAGCGGCCGCGCATCGGCGCGCTGGCCCAGCGCCACCGCGGTGCTGGCCGTTTCGGTGACCCAGTCAACGCGCCCGCGACGCAGGTAGCTGGCCATCTGCTGCGCATCGCGCGCCATCAACACGCGGCCTTCGGTGATCCCCAGGTCGTGCATGTGGGCCACGACATAGTCGAGCAACGGCTGCAGCTGCGCGTAGTGGGCCTTGGGGTCATCGCTGATGCGGCCGAGCACCAGCACGTGACGCTGGTCCGCGCGTCCACTGCTGGACGCCGGCGACGCGGCCATGCACGCACCTGCCATCAGCAGGCACGCCAGGCCCAGCAGTCCCCACTGCATGCGTCCCAGCCAAGCGTTCACGATGTTCCCCCGTCATGTAAGGGAAAGACTACCCGAAAAAAGTGAGAACTGCGTCAGGCTATTTTTTGTCGCCGTGCGCAATCCTGGCCATCCGCTGGGCGTCGGCCAGGATCCCACGCAGCAGCCGCACTTCCTGCTCGCTGGGTTCGCTGCGCAGGAACAGCCGGCGCAGTTTGCGCATCGCCGATTCCGGCGCCCGGCCCTTGTGGAATTCGATCTCGTCCAGGGTCTCGCCCAGCTGGCCGAAGAAGCTTTCCATCTGCTCATGGCTGGCCGGCTGTTCACGCAGCCCCGGCTCGGCCACCGGCGTGGCGGCATCGCCGAGCAGGCGCATGCGCACCTCGTAAGCCAGCACCTGCACCGCAGCGGCCAGGTTCAACGAGCTGAACGCCGGATCGGACGGGATATGCACTGCGGCATGGCACAGCTGCAGCTCTTCGTTGGTCAGGCCGGTGCGCTCACGACCGAACACGATCGCCACTTCGGCGCCTTCGGCCGCCTTGGCCGCGACCCGGGCGGCGGCCACGGTGGGCAGCAGTTCTTCCAGCTGCACCCGGCGCGCACGCGCGGTGCAGCCCAGCACGAGGGTGCAGTCGGCCACGGCATCGGCCAGGGTCGCCACCACCGGCGCGTCGCCCAGCACGTCTTCGGCGCCGGCCGAACGCCGGAAGGCATCTTCGTCCAGCGGCTTTTCCGGGGCGACCAGCACCAGCCGGGCCAGGCCCATGGTTTTCATGGCGCGCGCGGCGGCGCCCATGTTGCCGGGATGCTGGGTCCCGACCAGGACGAAACGGATACGGGAAGCAATGGATGGATCGGACATGAACGCGATAGTCGAGCTGGACGGCCTGCAATGGTAAACTGTGCGGCCGGCCACTGCGCCGGACCTGCTCTTTTCCCCCGCCGATCCCCCCCTCTGCCCTCCCGGGAGCTACCGCCATGCAGAAACCCGCCGTCACCGTCATGGTCAAGGCCGCCCGCCTCGCCGGCAACGTGTTGTTGCGCAACATCAACAAGCTCGAGGCGCTCAACGTGGTGCAGAAGGGCCGCATGGACTATGCGAGCGAGGTCGATGCGGATGCGGAAAAGGTCATCGTCAAGGAACTCAAGCGCGCCTACCCGGAATACGGGGTGATCGGCGAAGAAGGTGGCACCCAGGGTGCCAACCGCTACATGTGGGTGATCGACCCGCTGGACGGCACCAGCAACTACCTGCGGGGTTTCCCGCACTACTGCGTATCCATCGCGCTGGTGGAGAACGGCGAGCCGACCGATGCGGTGATCTTCGATCCGCTGCGCAATGAACTGTTCACCGCCAGCCGTGGTGCTGGCGCGGTGTTCAACGACCGCCGCATCCGCGTGTCGGACCGCAAGGATCTGGAAGGCACGATGATCCACACCGGCTTCGCCCCGCGCGAGCGCGCCCGCGCCAGCGCCCAGCTGAAGGCGGTGGATACGCTGCTGGTGCAGGCTGAAGACGTGCGTCGCACCGGCTCGGCCGCGCTGGACCTGGCCTACGTGGCCTGTGGCCGCGCCGACGCCTACTTCGAGGCCGGGGTGAAGTCCTGGGACATCGCCGCTGGCATCCTGCTGGTACGCGAAGCCGGCGGCAAGGTCTGCGATTACAAAGGCGCCACGCTGGGCCGGATGGACAACCGCGGCCCGGAAAACCATCAAGTGGTGGCCGGCAACCTGAAGGTGGCCGAGTCACTGCAGAAGGTACTGGTCAACACCGGCTACGCCGCCGAGTTCGACGCGAAGTTCTGATTTCGCTTGAACACGGTTGATCGGACGGCGCCTGCGGGCGCCGTTCCGCTTTCTGGAGCAACGTCAAAAGCTGCAGGGCTGCTGGTTGGCGGGGGGGGGGGGGGGGGGGGGGGGGGGGGGGGGGGGGGGGGGGGGGGG
>NZ_JACSQS010000016.1:63245-94910 GCF_014836545.1 Stenotrophomonas lacuserhaii | reverse complement strand
TGGGGCTGGGCGGGGGCGTTGAGCGCCATGGATGGCGCGAAACGAGGCCCGCAGGAGCGGCTCTTGCCGTCCCCCGCACAGCCCCACCGCCCGGCCCAACCCAGCTGCGGCAACAAACAGCAGCCACCCGCGAGGGGGTCTGACCCGTTCGACCACTCAGTCCGGGATCGGCAGGCTCCAGGTCTCCTTGACCTCTTCCATCACGATGTAGCTCTTGGATTCGCGCACGTGCGGCAGGGTCAGCAGGGTGCTGCCCAGCAGCTTGCGGTACGAAGCCATCTCACTGATGCGCGCCTTCAACAGGTAGTCGAAATCGCCGGAGACCAGGTGGCATTCCAGCACGTTGGGCAGCTTCAGCGCGGCGCGTCGGAACTCTTCGAAGATGTCGCCGGATTTGTAGGCCAGGCTGATTTCAACGAACACCAGCAGGCTGGCTTTCAGTGCGCTCGGGTCCAGGTGGGCGTGGTAGCCGGTGACCACGCCCTCGCGTTCCAGGCGGCGTACGCGCTCGGTGCATGGCGTGGTGGACAGGCCGACGCGTTCGCCCAGCTCGGTGAAGGAGATCCGGCCTTCGGCCTGCAGGATCCTCAGGATTTTCCTGTCAATTTTGTCCAGTTCGCGGGTGCGGGTGGCCACGGTGTCGCCCTGTGTAGATGGTTTTCAGGGAAATATGCTGCCCCGCTTTCATAAAACGCGCAAATCCGCTGGATCAGGCTGACTATACTTCTCTGATTATGGTCCCGGCGTGCTCCTGCGCAGGGAATTGATCGGGTTGGAGAGGTCTCATGCGCGTTCTCATCCTCGGCAGCGGCGTCATCGGCACCACCAGTGCCTGGTACCTGCGCCAGGCCGGTTTTGAAGTCACCGTGCTCGACCGCCAGCCGGGACCGGCACTGGAGACCAGTTTCGCCAATGCCGGGCAGCTGTCGTTCGGCTACACCTCGCCGTGGGCGGCGCCGGGCGTGCCGAAGAAGGCGATCGGCTGGCTGTTCGAAAAGCACGCGCCGCTGGCGATCCGCCCGGGCATGGACCTGGCCCAGTACCGCTGGCTGTGGCAGATGCTGCGCAACTGCACGCAGGAACGCTATGCGATCAACAAGGCGCGCATGGTGCGCATGTCCGAGTACAGCCGCGACTGCCTGAACCAGCTGCGTGCCGAGACCGGCATCGACTATGAAGGGCGTGACCTGGGCACTACCCAGCTGTTCCGCACCCAGCAGCAGCTGGACGCTTCGGCGCAGGACATCGAGGTACTGGCGCAGTATGGCGTGCCGTACGAAGTGCTGGACCGTGCCGGCATCATCGCCGCCGAACCGGCGCTGGCCCACGTGGACGGGCTGGTCGGCGCGCTGCGCCTGCCGCGCGACCAGACCGGTGACTGCCAGTTGTTCACCCGCCGGCTGGCCGCGATGGCGGCCGAGGCCGGCGTGGAGTTCCGCTACGACGTGGATATCGCCGGGGTGGAGCACGAAGGCGACCGCATCACCGGCGTGCGCGTGGACGGCAAGCTGGAAACCGCGGATCACTACGTGGTGGCCCTCGGCAGCTATTCGCCGGCGCTGGTGGCTCCGCTGGGGCTGGACCTGCCGGTGTACCCGCTGAAGGGTTACTCACTGACCCTGCCGATCACCGACCCGGCGATGGCGCCCACCTCGACCATCCTGGACGAAAGCTACAAGGTGGCGGTCACCCGCTTCGACAACCGTATCCGGGTCGGTGGCATGGCCGAAGTGGCCGGTTTCGACCTGTCCCTGTCGCCGCGGCGCCGGCAGACGCTGGAGCTGGTGGTGCGTGACCTGTACCCGAAGGGTGGCGACCTGTCGCGCGCCGAGTTCTGGACCGGACTGCGCCCTGCAACGCCGGATGGCACGCCGGTGATCGGCGCCACGCCGTTGCGCAACCTGTTCCTCAACACCGGACACGGCACCCTGGGCTGGACCATGGCGTGCGGTTCTGGTCGCTATCTGGCCGACCTGATGAGCGCGCGCCAGCCGCAGATCAGCACCGAGGGCCTGGATATCTTCCGCTATGGCGGCAAGCGCGCTGCGGACGCGCACGCGGGGCGCCGCTGATGCGCCCTGCACGTGCGTTGATCGACCTGGATGCGCTGCGCAGCAACTATCGCCTCGCGCGCGCGCTGGGCGGTGGCAAGGCGTTGGCGGTGGTCAAGGCCGATGCCTACGGCCACGGTGCGGTGCGCTGCGCGCAGGCGCTGCAGAGCGAAGCCGATGGCTTCGCGGTGGCGACCATCGAAGAAGCGCTGGAACTGCGTGCGGCCGGTATTTCCGCCCCGATCCTGCTGTTGGAAGGCTTCTTTGAAGCCAGCGAACTGCCGTTGATCGCCGAACACCGGTTGTGGACCGCCGTGGGTTCGCCGTGGCAGGTCGAGGCGCTGGCCGCCTTCGATAGTCCGCTGGCCCTGACGGTCTGGCTGAAGCTGGACAGCGGGATGCATCGGCTCGGGCTGGACGTGGATGCCTTCCGCGCCGCACATGCACGCCTTTCCGCGCTGCCGCAGGTCGGTTGCATCGTCATGATGACCCACCTGGCGCGTGCCGATGAGCTGGACAGCGGACGCACCCACGAACAGGCGGCGGTGTTTGCTACGGCAACGGCCGGGCTGGCCGGCGAGACCAGCATCTGCAATTCGCCGGCGTTGCTGGGCTGGCCGGATGTGCGCAGCGATTGGGTGCGTCCGGGCCTGATGCTGTACGGCGCCAACCCGCTGGCGGTTGATTCCACGGTGACCGCGCGCCTGCGTCCGGTGATGAACATGCGTTCGAAGGTGATCGCCGAGCGCTGGATCGAAGCGGGCGAGCCGGTCGGCTACGGCGCACGCTTCGTGGCCAGCCAGCGAACCCGGGTGGGCGTGGTGGCGATGGGTTATGCCGACGGCTATCCGCAGTTCGCGCCGAACGGCACGCCGGTGGTGATCGACGACCAGCCGGGCGTGCTGATCGGCCGGGTATCGATGGACATGCTGACCGTGGATCTCACCGCACACCCGCAGGCGGGCGTGGGCAGCGAGGTCCAGCTGTGGGGCGGGCAGGCGCTGAGCCTGGCCGAGCTGGCGCCGCGTTGTGGGGTCAGCGCTTACCAGCTGCCGTGCGCGGTGAAGCGCGTGCGCCGGGAGTACGTGGAGGGGTGAGGGGAGAGCGTGACGACCAACGGTCGTCACCCACCCCACCCACCCGGCCTCGGTCGTCACCCACCCGCCTGGATCGTCATCCAGCCGCCTGGATCGTCACCCAGCCGACGGGTTGGCGGCGATCCGCTTGGCCAGGTCGCGGCGCACCCAGTCGTCGATCAGCTTCTTCTCGTAACGCAGTGGGTCACTGCTGCTCTGCATGCCGGTGCTGCCATGCAGGAAGCCGGAATCGCGCAGCGCGGCTTCGCCCTGGTCCAGCACCTGGCCGCCCGCGTCCTTCAGTGCGTACTGCAGGGTGATCCGCGGCGGGTAGATGTCGCGCATGATCCGGATATCGCTGGCACGCGGACCGTGCCACGGTTCGAAATCGCCTGCGCGCTTGATGTCGACGAAGGTGATGTCCAGCGTCTGGCCGGGCTGCAGGGTCTTCTCCGCGGTTTTGCGCGCGTACTCGGCCAATTGATGAACCCAGTTGCCGCGCTCGGCCTCGAAGCGGTTGGTGCTGTTGCGCAGCTCGGTGAAGGTCTTGGGGTCGTTCCATTGCACGCTGACCGGGCCGGACGCTTCAAGCGCGCGCGGCGCCTGCGGATCGGTCACGGTGCGCGGGGCGGCCAGTGCGGCACCGGCGGAGGTGGCGAGCAGGACTGCCAGCAGCAGGCTGCGTGGTGAAAGGCGGCTCATGGCAGGCTCCTGCGCCGTGTGGCAGCGCTGTAAGTGTGGCCACCAGTGTGGTCCTGCCTGGCGCGCCGGACAAGCGGCACTCCAGCACGCCCGGGCATGCGCTTACGGGAAGTTCATCACGCCGGGCATGACGCCCGGCGCTTGACGCTGCGAATACGCAGTCTGGACCATGCTGTATGTATTGCTACCCAGTGGCCCAAGCCCTTGTCCCCTGTGAATTCGACCCTGGAAGCCCTGCCCGCACACGCCGCCGCAGGTGGCGCAAGCCTGTACCAGCACGCGCTGGAGCGCATGCATGCGGGCTTCTGCGTGATCAAAGTCCTCTTCGACGAGCAGGACCACCCCGTTGACTATGTGTTCCTGGAAGTGAATCCAGCGTTCGAACGCCATACCGGGCTGGTGGATCCGATCGGGCGGCGGATGAGCGAGCTTGAACCCAACCACGAGAAGGACTGGTTCACCATCTACGGGCACGTAGCGCGTACCGGTGAGGCGACCCAGTTCGAACTGGAGGCCAAGGCGCTGGGCCGCGCCTATTCGGTGGATGCCGTGCGGGTGGGTGCCGAGGGCGATGACACGGTCGCGGTGCTGTTCTTCGATGTGAGCGCACGCAAACGGATGGAAGGCGAGCTGGGCGAAAGCGAGGCGCGCTTCAGTGCCCTGGCAGACGGCCTGCCGATGCCGGTCTGGGTGCTGGATGAGCAGGGTCACTCGCGCTTCGTCAACAGCGCCTTTACCGAGTTCTTCGGCGGTGATGAAAACCGGGTGCCGGAAGATGTCTGGCGCGGGCTGGTGCATCCCGATGATGCCTCGGTGTTCGAGCACGAACTGCGCGGCGCGTTGAGGGCGCAGCGCTCGATGAATGCCCTGGTGCGTGCCCGGCGCGCCGACGGCGAGTGGCGCTGGCTGGAAATGAACGCCCGGCCGCGTTTTTCGCGCAACGGGCACTTCGTCGGCCTGGCCGGCAGCAGCCCGGACGTGACCGAACGACGCGACATCGAACTGGCACGCGAAGAGCTGCTGCAGTCCGAGCGCACCGCGCGCGCCGCAGCGGAAAACACCGCGCGGCTGAAAGACGAATTCCTGGCCACCCTGTCCCACGAGCTGCGCACGCCGCTGACCACCATCCTGGGCTGGAGCGAGCTGCTGCTGCAGCGGGTGGAACCGGACAGTCCACTGCGCAAGGGCCTGGGCGTGATCGCCAGCAGCGCCAATGCGCAGAAGCGGCTGATATCGGACATGCTGGACCTGAGCAGCATGCTGCTGGGCAAGGTGCAGCTGGAAGTGGAAGTGCTGGACCTTGGCGAGCAGCTGCGCCAGGCAATGGGCGCGCAGGAGCTGGTCGCCGAGGGCAAGGCGCTGGACGTGACCGTGGACGTGCCGGACCGTCCGTGCCTGGTGCTGGGCGATGCCACCCGGATGCAGCAGGTGCTGTGGAACCTGCTGTCCAATGCGATCAAGTTCACCCCGGCCGAAGGCTCGATCATGCTACGGCTGGAGGACCTGCCGGAGGGCTGGCAGGTGACGGTGCAGGACAGTGGCGATGGCATCGCACCGGAGTTCCTCAATCACCTGTTCGGCCGCTTCCGCCAGGCCGATGGCACCACCACCCGCCGCCATGGCGGGCTGGGGCTGGGCCTGGCCATCGTGCAGCAGCTGGTTGAGCTGCACGGCGGCACCGTGGCGGCGGCCAGCGAAGGCCATGGCTGCGGCGCGACCTTCACCGTGCGCCTGCCGCGCTATTCGCCCGACCAGGGTTCGCGACCACTGCGTGAAGTGATCAGTGGCGGCCCGATCATCGAGCGCATCGTCGAACCGTATCCGCTGCGCGGCCTGCATCTGCTGGCGGTGGAGGACCAGGTGGAAGTCCTTGAGTACCTGCGTCGCATGCTGGAAGAGCAGGGTGCAGCGGTCACCTCGGCATCGTCTGCCGGCGAAGCGCTGGCGCTGCTGGACGAGAACCGGCATCAACGCTTCGACGTGCTGCTGACCGATATCGGCATGCCGGGAATGGACGGCTATGGACTCATCCGCACGCTGCGCGAGGACATGGGCGTGGACGCCGATGCACTGCCCGCGGTGGCGGTGACCGCGCTTGCCCGCGCTGATGACCGGCGTCGCGCACTGGCATCGGGTTTCCAGGAGCATGTGGCCAAGCCGTATTCGGTGGCCCAGCTGGTGGCGGCGGTACGTCACGTGCAGGCCAGCGGCGAACGCACTGCCCTGCATTGACCTGGCTGAAGCAGTGAGCCGGGGACCGCCCGGCCCACGCATGTATCAGTGTTCGAACAAGGAAGCCTCGGCCTCGAAACGGCGCTCGTAGGCACGTTCATCGGCGACCCGGCTGACTTCCTCGTCCGTGATGTCCGGAGCCCCGTAGACCGCATAGGCCACGGTCCCATCGCGGGTCTTGCCGACCTGGTGCAGCCGGTAGCGGGAGTGGCCGCCACCGGTATCCTCCGGGTAGTGCACCGGGGGCTGGCTGCCCTCCAGGTCCATTTCGCTGTTGTCGACCACGCCACCGACGAACAAGGCACGCATTCGATATCTCCAGAGCTGGGATGGGTCCTCTTACCCTGACCGCTGGGACGTTCGGGCGGCATCAAGGGGATGTTCGGTTTTCGCAAAGCGGTCCGGCACGGGGGCGGTGGCGCCGAGCCGGTACAATGGACGCCCCCTGAAGATTCCAAGGCTCACGTGCCCGATGGCCGCCCGCGACGACGCTCCCCTGCAGACCCTGTTCCTGCCGCTCTCCCAAGGCCTGCTGCGCTGGCCGGAAGGCCCGGTCGCCTTCCTGCGGGCGCGTGACGGATGGCCGCTGCGCGAGCAGGCGCAGGGCCGCGAAGTGGTCTGCGAGCAGAGCTTCGCCCCGTTCGCCAAGGCGCTGGAATCGGCCGGGCTGGAGGTGTCCGCCGAGCTGGGCGCTGACCAGGCGGGCCGTTTCGGGCTGGTGCTGGTGCTGCCGCCGCGCCAGCGCGACGAAGCCCGCGCGCTGTTCGCCCGCGCCCTGCAGCTGGTGGCGCCGGGTGGCACCATCGTCGCCTGCCAGCACAACGACGAGGGCGCGCGCTCCGGCGAGGGCGACTTCAAGCAGCTCACCGGCCTGGGCGGCAGCCTGACCAAGAACCACTGCCGGGTGTACTGGAGCGCGCCGGCGCAGGGCCAGCACGATGTCGATCTGGCCAGCCGCTGGGCGAGCCTGGATGCCCCGCGCAGGATCCTCGGCGGACGCTTCACCAGCCGTCCGGGCGTGTTCGCGTGGGACCGCACCGATCCGGCATCGGTGCTGCTGGCGGAAAACCTGCCGGCCGACCTGGCCGGGCGCGCCGCCGACCTCGGCGCCGGTTACGGCTACCTGTCGCGTGAGCTGCTGGAGCGCTGCCCGAAGATCACCGCACTGGATCTGTACGAGGCCGAAGGCCGCGCGCTGGACCTGGCACGGGTCAACCTGGCCGAGCCGCCGCGCGCGTTGCCGCTGCAGTTCCTGTGGCAGGACGTGACCGCCGGGATCGAGCCCGGCTACGACGTGATCATCAGCAATCCGCCGTTCCATACCCCTTCGCGCGAGAACCGCCCGGACATCGGCCAGCGCTTCATCGCGGTGGCAGCGCAGGCGCTCAAGCGCGGCGGGCGCCTGTTCGTGGTGGCCAACCGCCACCTGCCGTACGAGAACGTGCTCAATGACAGCTTCGGCACGGTGCGCGTGCTGGCCGAACGCGATGGCTTCAAGCTGATCGAGGCGGTGCGCGGAGGCAGCCGGTGAAGCTGGTCAAGCTGATCGCCAACCTGGGATATGGCAGCCGCAAGCAGGTGCAGTGGATGTTCCGCGAAGGACGCATCACCGATGCCGATGGCGAGGTGCTGTATGCCGACGACCAGGTGGCCCATGAAGCGATCCGCGTCGATGGCGAGCCGCTGGATCCGCCGGTCGGGCTGACCATTGCGCTGTACAAGCCGCGCGGGGTGACCTGTTCGATCAAGGACAAGGGGCGGCTGGTCTACGACCTGCTGCCCTCGCGTTTCCGCGACCGCGACCCGGTGCTGTCCACGGTGGGCCGTCTGGACCGCGATACCAGCGGGCTGCTGCTGATGACCGATGACGGTGGCCTGCTGCACCGGATCATCTCGCCTAAGTCCAAGCTGCCCAAGGTGTACGAGGTGGAGCTGGCCGAGGACCTGCGCGGTGACGAGGTGGCGCTGTTCGCCAGTGGCACGTTGATGCTGGAATCGGAGAAGACGCCGCTGATGCCGGCCGAGCTGGACGTGCAGGGGCCGCGCAACGCGCGCCTGGTGCTGCATGAAGGCCGCTACCACCAGGTGCGGCGCATGTTCGCCGCGACTGGCAACCACGTCCAGGCCCTGCATCGCAGCGGCGTGGGTGGGTTGGGCCTGGAAGGACTGGAAGAAGGCCAGTGGCGCCAGTTGGCGGCTGCCGACCTGGAGACCCTGTTCGCACCGTGAGCACGATCCCTGCCTTGCCGTTCCGCCCGGATGCGGTGATCTTCGACATGGACGGGCTGATGATCGACAGCGAACGGGTGTCGATCGCGTGCTGGAGTGAGGCGGCGCTGACGCTGGAGATCGCGTTGCCGGAAGGCTTCTTCCTGCACATGGTGGGGCTGGGCGAGCGGGATTGCCTGCAGCTGCTGCAGCGTCACATCGACGATGGCGCGCGCATCGATGCGCTGCTGGCGCACTGCCACGCGCTGTACGACGCGCGCACGCATGACGGCCTGCCACTGCGTCCGGGCATCCTGGAACTGCTGGAGCTGCTGAAGGAGCACGGTGTACCCCGCGCGGTGGCTACGTCGACGCGGCAGCCGCGCGCCAGCCGCAAGCTGGCGGCCAGCGGCCTGCTGGATTACTTCGATGCGGTGGTGACCAGCAGCGATGTGCAGCATCCCAAGCCGGCGCCGGACATCTACCTGCTGGCCGCACGGCGGCTGGGCAAGGAGCCCGCGCGCTGCCTGGCACTGGAGGATTCACCGACCGGCACGCGCGCAGCGCTGGCGGCAGGGATGACGGCTATCCAGGTGCCGGACCTGGCGCATCCGGATGCGGCGGTGCGCGCGCTGGGGCATCGCATCGTGGAGTCGCTGCATGATGTGCGCGCACTGCTGCTGCCGCTGTTGAGGTAGCGCCGAGCCATGCTCGGCGAGCGCAGCGGCGTGACGGCCAACGGTCGTCACCCACCAAGGCAAGGGCGACAGCGTGACGGCCAGCAGCCGTCACTACATCATCCGGCCGAACACCAGCGCGGCGTTGGTGCCGCCGAAACCGAAGCTGTTGGACATCACCGTGTCCAGCTTCTGCTCGCGGCTTTCGCGCACGATCGGGAAGCCTTCCACCTTCGGATCCAGTTCGGTGATGTTGGCCGAACCGGCGATGAAGCCATCGCGCATCATCAGCAGGCAGTAGATCGCCTCATGCACGCTGGCCGCGCCCAGCGAATGGCCCGACAGCGCCTTGGTCGAGGACAGCGGCGGGATCGATTCGCCGAACACTTCGCGGATCGCGCCCAGTTCGGTGACATCGCCCAGCGGCGTGGAGGTGCCATGAGTGTTGAGGTAGTCCAGCGGACGGTCGACCTTCTCCATCGCCATCTTCATGCAGCGCACCGCGCCCTCGCCGGACGGGGCGACCATGTCGGCACCGTCGGAAGTCACGCCGTAGCCGATCAGCTCGGCGTGGATGGTGGCACCGCGCGCGATGGCATGGTCGTAGTCTTCCAGCACCAGCATGCCGCCACCACCGGCGATGACGAATCCGTCGCGGTCCTTGTCGTACGGACGCGAGGCGGTGGCCGGAGTCTCGTTGAAACTGGTCGACAGCGCGCCCATCGCATCGAACATCACGCTCATCGACCAGTGCAGGTCTTCACCGCCGCCGGCCAGCATGATGTCCTGTGCGCCGTGGCGGATCAGGTCGGCCGCCGCACCGATGCAATGCGCCGAGGTGGCGCAGGCCGCGGACAGCGAATAGCTCAGGCCCTTGATCTGGTAAGCGGTGGCCAGGCAGGCCGAGACCGTGCTGCACATCGTGCGCGGCACCATGTACGGGCCGACCTTGCGCACGCCACGGCTGCGCAGGATGTCAGCCGCTTCCACCTGCCATTCGCTGGAGCCACCGCCGGAACCGGCGATCAGGCCGGTACGCGGGTTGCTCACCTGTTCCGGGGTCAGCCCGGCATCGGCGATGGCATCGCGTGCGGCGATGTAGGCGAAGGCCGAACCATCGCTCATGAAACGCTTCAGCTTGCGGTCGATCTGCGCATCCAGGTCCAGGTCGACGCGGCCGCCGACCTGGCTGCGCAGCCCGGCTTCGGCGTGGTCTGCCAGGTAGGTGATGCCGGCCTTGCCGGCGCGCAGGTTGGCCGACACCGTGTCCAGGTCGTTGCCCAGGCACGAGGTGATGCCCATTCCGGTAATGACGACGCGACGCATCAGAAGTTCTCGGTGGAGGTGAAAAGACCCACGCGCAGATCCTTGGCGACGTAGATTTCGCGGCCATCCACCAGCATGCGGGCGTCGGCCTGGGCCATCACCAGCTTGCGGTTGATGACGCGGGTGATGTCGATTTCATAGCTGACCAGCTTGGCGTCCGGCAACACCTGGCCGGTGAACTTCACATCGCCACAGCCCAACGCACGGCCGCGGCCGGGTGCGCCCAGCCAGGTCAGGAAGAAGCCGGTGAGCTGCCACATCGCATCCAGGCCCAGGCAACCGGGCATCACCGGATCACCGATGAAATGGCAGTTGAAGAACCACAGGTCCGGACGGATATCCAGTTCGGCGCGTACCATGCCCTTGCCATGCGGACCGGCGTCGTCGCGGATGTCGGTGATGCGGTCGAACATCAGCATCGGGTCGTTGGGCAGGCGCCCGGCGCTTGCGCCGAACAGTTCACCGCGGGCGCTGGCCAGCAGCTGGTCGCGGTCGAACGCGTGGAGACGAGTCATGGAAAGCACGATCCTGGAAGCGAAGAACGGAAGATCAAGCGCCCGAGGATGCATGACAGCACAGGTCTCGATCAAACTTTTCCACCGTACGCCCGCGTAGTGTCTGCCGCTGAAAACGCGCATCCTGTTGATGTGCAACGACCATACTTCGGCGTGTGGCCCACCCGGGTCGAATGCCTTCTGACCACCCATGATGAGGACTATGCGCAAGATCATCCACGTTGACATGGACGCCTTCTACGCGTCGGTGGAGCAACGCGACGATCCGTCCCTGCGCGGCCGGCCGGTGGTGGTGGCATGGCGTGGCGCGCGTTCGGTGGTGTGTGCGGCGTCCTACGAGGCGCGGGTGTTCGGCGTGCGTTCGGCGATGCCGGCGCTGCGTGCCGAGCGCCTGTGTCCGGATGCGGTGTTCGTGCCGCCGGACTTCGCACGCTACAAGGCCGTTTCCCGGCAGGTGCGCGAGATTTTCCTGCGCCATACCGACCTGGTGGAACCGTTGTCGCTGGACGAAGCATACCTGGATGTCACCGTGCCGAAATCCGGGATCGCGCTGGCGACCGACATCGCGCGCGAAATCCGCGCGCAGATCCGCGATGAAACCGCGCTGACCGCCTCGGCGGGCATCGCGCCGAACAAGTTCCTGGCCAAGATCGCGTCGGACTGGCGCAAGCCTGATGGCCAGTTCGTGGTCACCCCGCAGCGCGTGGACGCTTTCCTGCTGCCGCTGCCGGTGAAGAAGGTACCGGGCGTGGGCAAGGTGATGGAAGGCAAGTTGGCGGCGCGTGGCATCGTGACCTGTGGTGACCTGCGCAGCTGGTCGCTGGCTGCGCTGGAAGAGGCCTTCGGCAGCTTCGGTCGCAGTCTGTACAACCGTGCCCGTGGTATCGACGAACGGCCGGTGGAGCCGGACCAGCCGGTGCAGTCGATTTCCTCCGAAGACACGTTCGCCGAGGATGTTCCGCTGGACGCACTGGCGCCGGCGATCGCCCAGCTGGCGGAGAAAACCTGGAACGCCACGCGCAGGACCGACCGCACCGGGCACACGGTGGTGCTGAAACTGAAGACCTCGCAGTTCCGCATCCTCACCCGCAGCTACACGCCGGAACGCGCACCGGAATCGATGGAGGAACTGCGCGACATCGCCCTGGCGCTGCGCGAGCGCGTGGAGCTGCCGCCGGACACGCTGTACCGCTTGGTGGGCGTCGGGCTGGGCGGCTTCCGCGAGCGCGAACCCGTGCTCCAGGGTGACCTGTTCCAAAAAGGGGACGGAGGGAATTAAGCGAACTTAATTCCCTCCGTCCCCTTTTTTGGGTTTCAGTACGCGGCGGTGATGATCTGGCGCGGGTGAGCGTGGGTTTCCAGTTCTTCCACGAACGCGGCGGCGTAGTCGGCGTAGCTGATGCGGCTGTGGCCTTCGGCGTCGGCGAGGAAGGCACGGGCCTGCACGCGATACTGCCCGCGCTCTTCGCCCGGGCCGATTTCCGCGGCCGGCGAGAAGAACGTCCAGTCGATGTCCTGCACGGCCTGGAGCTGCTTCAGCGCCTCGCGTGCGGCCAGTGCAAACGGCTTGTAAGCGGCCGGGAAATCCGGGGTATCGACCAGCTGCACCCCCGGTGCGACTTCCAGGCTGCCTGCACCGCCCACCACCACCAGCCGCGGCACGCCGGCCTGGCGCGCGGCATCGAGCAGCTGCCCGGCGACCACCGCGATCTGGCCGATGTCATCGCCCGGACGCGGACCGTAGGCACTGGCCAGCACATCGTGGCCGGCAATCACGGCCGCCAGCGCGGCACTGTCATCCAGCGGGGCGATGGCCAGTGCGGCGCCGTCCAGTTCGGCGGGCAGCTGTTTCTCACTGCGTACGATCGCGGTGACCTGATGGCCGTTGGCCAGCGCATGGCGGGCGATCTGGCGGCCGATGTTGCCGGTGGCACCGACGAGGGCGACTTTCATGGGGGCGTTCCGTAGCGGGGTGAGCGGTCACTGTAGGCGCCCGTACATGATCGAAAAACAGCGTATAACGATCATGTTTGTTGCATGGATCGAGCAGATGGACCGACTGACCGCCATCGACGTGTTCATTGAAGTCGCCGAGCGCGGCAGCCTGACCGCGGCTGCGGAGGCGCTGGACATGTCGCGGCCGATGGTTACCCGCTACCTTGCCGCGCTGGAGCAGTGGCTGGGTGTGCGCCTGCTGCACCGGACCACCCGCCGGGTCGGGCTGACCGGGCCGGGCGAGATCGCGCTGACGCGGTTCCAGCAGATGCGTGGGGTGCGCCAGGAGCTGGAAGACGAGCTGGCCAGCCAGGATCCCGAACCCCATGGCGTGCTGCGGGTGACGGCCAGCGTGTCGTTCGGCCAGCTGCACCTGGCCCCGGCCGTAGCCGACTACGTGAAGCGCTACAAGCAAGCGCGTATCGAACTGTTGATGGTGGACCGCATCGTCAACCTGGTGGAGGAGCGGATCGACTTGGCGGTTCGCATATCGCGGCAGATCGATCCGGCATTGATCGCGCGTCGGCTGGCCGATTGCCGTTCGGTGCTGTGCGCCGCGCCGGCTTACCTGCAGCGGCAGGGCACGCCGAGCAGCGCCGAACAGCTGGCAACGCACAACTGCCTGACCCACCATTACGTTGGAAAGGGCGTGTGGCGCCTGCAGCGGGATGGACGCGAGGTGGCGGTCAGCGTGAGCGGCAACATCAGTGCCAACGATTCGTCGCTGCTGCTGGAGGCGGTGCGCAGTGGCACCGGCATCGCGATGCTGCCGGCCTACCAGGTGAATCCGCTGTTGGCCAGCGGTGAGCTGGTCGCGTTGCTCGCCGATCATTCGCTGGAAGAAATGGGACTGCACGCGGTGTATGCCTCGCGTCGGCAGCAGTCCACCCTGCTGCGCAGCTTCGTCGATTTCCTGGTCGAACGGTTCTCCAGCCCGGCGTTTGCCGCGTACTGTTAGCCAGCGCCGGTCAATGAAGCGGCCGTGTGCGGCCGTTACACTGCAGGTTCCCCCGCATGACATGGCAGGCCTGTGAGCGACGTAGCGACGTATCCGTATCCGCTGGTGGTGTTCGACCTGGATGGCA
Source organism: Stenotrophomonas lacuserhaii (assembly GCF_014836545.1). Taxonomy (GTDB): domain Bacteria; phylum Pseudomonadota; class Gammaproteobacteria; order Xanthomonadales; family Xanthomonadaceae; genus Stenotrophomonas; species Stenotrophomonas lacuserhaii. The sequence continues at coordinate 81,043 of NZ_JACSQS010000016.1, read as the reverse complement.
CGCTGGTGGACAGTGCCGGCGACATCGCCGAAGCATTGAACCGCACGCTGGAAGACTGGCAGCTGCCGCGGGTGGCCGAAGCCACCGTACTGACCTGGATCGGTGACGGCGTGCGTCGGCTGGTGGAGCAGGCGTTCACCGCGGCAGGCAGCACGATCGACCTGGATCGGGTGATGCCGGGCTTCATGGTGCACTACCGCGAGTGCCTGCTGCGCAGCCCGCGGCTGTTCGATGGCGTCGCCGAGGCACTGCAGCAGCTGCAGGGACGTGGTGTGCCGATGGCGATCTGCACCAACAAGCCGAGTGCGCTGGTACAACCGCTGCTGGATCACCTGGGCATCGGCGATCGGTTCGCGCTGGTGCTGGGCGGTGATTCGTTGCCGCAGCGCAAGCCCAGCGGCGAGCCACTGCGGCATATCGCCGGGCACTTTGGTGCTGCGCCCGGCGACTGCCTGATGGTGGGGGATTCGTTGACCGACTACCGCGCCGCGCTGGATGCCGGCATGCCGGTCGCGCTGGTCCGTTATGGCTATCCCCGCGGGCTGGACCTGCAGCACAACGAGGCGGTGGCGGTGGTCGACGACCTGCGCCAGTTGCCCGGTTTGCGCGCGGGCTGAGGGCCCGCTGCGCTCGCCGTTCCATGCGCGTTACTTCGGCTGGTAACGCACGCTCAGCTGGTATTCGCGGCCGGGCTGGTTGTACCAGGCGACCGTTTCGTAGCGGCGGTCGAACACATTGGCGGCCCGTGCGAGCACCGACCAGTCATCGCTGAGCGCGTACTCCAGCCGTACGTCCAGGGTGCCGTAGCCCGCGAGCTTCACCGTATTGGCGGCATCGTCGTAGCGCTTGCCGGCGCCGAAGCCGGTCAGGCCCACGCGCAGGTCGCCGAAGCGGCGGTCTAGGTCGATGCGAGCGGTCTGCTGCGCACGGCGTGCCAGCCAGTTGTCGTACTGCGCACCGACGGTACGGTTGCGTGGTGCGGTGTAGCTCAGCTGTGCGTTGATGTCCAAGCCGGCCAAGGTGGTGGCGCCGGTGAGCTCGGCGCCGCGGATACGGGCCTTTTCCACCTGGGTCATGCGGAAAGTGGCCGCGTCGTAGGTGATCAGGTCATCCACGCGCGTCTCATACACATCCAGGCCCCAGCGCCAGCCTTTGCCCTCCTGCGCGATGCCGATGTTGCTGCTGCGTGCCTTTTCCGGATCAAGCGTGGCCACCCCGCTCCACGGGTCGTACAGATCGCTGAAGGTCGGCGCCTTGAACGCGGTGCCGTGGCTGGCGGTGAGCTTCCAGCCCGCGCCCAGTTCCAGACCCCAGGCCAGTGAACCGGTGGTGTGGTTGCCGAACTGCTGGTTGTCATCGTTGCGCACGCTGGCCTGCAGCTGGTGCCGGCCGAAGCGACCCTGGTACTGCACGAACACGCCGGTGTTGTCACGGCTGTCGACCAGGTAACCGGCGCTGCTGCCATCCAGGCTGTCATCACTCCAGTCCACGCCGCCGCTCAGCAGCTGGTTGTCGGCCAGGCTGGCGTCAACCTGCAGCGAGGCGCTGTCGCGATGCGTCTGCGCGCTGCCAAACGCATCGAACGGTCCGCTGTTGTCCGATTCGTTGTCGCTGCGGCCGATGCTGGCAGTCACCGCCAGGCGCTCGGACGGGGTATAGCGGAGCTTGCCGCCGAGCACCTGCTGCAGCGTTTCAGAGTAGTTGTAGTAGCCGTCGTAGTGGTTCTCGCCTTCGGCACGCAGGGCGCTGCCCTCCACGCTCCATTGGGGGTTGAAGGTGTAGCCACCACGCGCACTCTTGGAGAGATTGCGGTAGCCATCGCGATCCGGCTCGTCCGCGCCACAGCCCTGGAAGGTCGCCGCCGAACCGCGGCACGCATCGATGCCATCGCTGTGCTGGTAAGCGATGTCCAGGCCGAACCAGCCACGCTCGGTACCGCCGCCGATGCCGCCACTGGCCTGGCGCAGGCCGTTGCTGCCGCCGCCCAGTTCCAGGTGCGGTGCGAAGCCGCCGCTATCACGACGGGTGAAGATCTGCACCACGCCGCCGATCGCATCGGCGCCGTACAGGCTGGACTGTGGGCCGCGCACGATCTCCACGCGTTCGATCTGCGCCAGCGGCAGGTCCTGCAGCATGGCCAGGCCGAAGTCACCGGTGTTGATGCGCACCCCATCGACCAGCACCACGGTGTGCGAGGAATTGGTGCCGCGCAGGAACAGCGACGTCTGCTTGCCGAGTCCGCCGGTGTTGGCCAAGTTGATGCCGGCGCGGCCGCGCAGCAGGTCCTGCAGCGAGGTGGCCTGGCTGGCCTGGATGGCGCTGCGGTCGATCACCTGCGCCGGGCTGAGGCTGTCGGCCAGCGCGATCGGAGTACGCGTGGCGGTGACCAGCACCTGGTCCAGCGCGGTGGCCGCGTTCTGCGCGCCAGCCATGCCAGGCAGTGCGGCCAGCACGGCCAGGGAGAGGATTCGAGACTGCAATGTCATGGGGTAACTCCAACTGCCGCGCACGCCCGCGCGGACAAAAAGGGAGCTGCAACGCGGAGACAGGGCGATGCGCACCGCGCAGGACGCGGTGGCCGTCGCCGATGCCCACCGCATCGCAACCTGGTGCTTCCGGGCCGGTCTCCGGGCTTGCCGTCGGTGGAGGTCCACCGGGCGGACGCCTTCCCATGCCCGGGGGCACAGTGGCGTGAGGTCCGCTTGTGACGTGCTTACCGTTGCGGGGGCAGCGCCGGAGTGGCATCACCTGGATGCGTCACCGGCTTCCCGTTTCAACCTGCCAGCCGACGCCGCAGGTCACCTTGAAGTGCGCGCAGTCTAAGCCATCGCGTGCGGTGATGCAGGCCGCGTGCGTCGGTGCACTAGAATGGCCCCTGTTTCGTTCCAGATCTGCCCATGACGTCCATGCCGTACTGCGTTGCCCCCTTGTCCCAAGGCCCGGGTGCCTGCCCGCTGATCCCGGACCGGTGCAGCGGGGCCAAGCGATGATCCTGGACCTGGTCCGCCACGCCAGCACCGGCCGCGACACCCACCTGGACGGTCGCACCGATCCGCCGCTGCTGGCCGGGGCGCACGATGCGCTGTGCGCGGCTTACCAAGGCCATGAGTGGGAACGGGTGATCAGCTCGCCACGCCTGCGCGCGCTGCATACCGCGGTCGCGCTGGCGGTGCCGCGCGGGCTGGAGGTGCAGCCGGATGCAGAGTGGGAAGAACTCGATTTCGGCGACTGGGATGGCCTGGCGATCGAGGCCCTGCCGGAACAGGAACTGCTTGGTTTCCATCGCGATCCGCATGCGTTCGCCCCGCCGAATGGCGAAAGCTGGGGTCGCTTCGAGCGCCGCATCGCGCGCGCGCTGGACCGATTGTTCGATGAGGAAGAAGAGCAGGACGCCGCACCGACGCTGATCGTCAGCCATGGAGGGCCGCTGCGGATGGTGCTGTCGCAAGTGTGTGGCCTGCCGGTGGCACTGTGCTGGGCGCTGCGCATCGACCACGGCACGCGCCTGCGGCTGCGGGTGGAGCGCGGGGATGCGGGGCTGTGGGGCGAACTGCTGGAACTGCAGCAGCCCTGAAAGTGGGACGGGATGCCCGACGCGCCGCTGCGCTCGCCGAGCATGGCTCGGCGCTACCCTCGCGGTGATGTCGACCGGTACCGGTAGCGCCGAGCATGCTCGGCGGTGGCGGAAGCGTGACGACCAGCGGTCGTCACCCACCACGGCCAGCGGCTGTCACCCACCTGGATCAAAAGCCGTCAGTCGTTGTTGTCGTCTAAGCGATGTTCGCGTACCGGGCCGGAGGCAGGCCCCGGCGCTTTCAGCGGCTGCAGCGCGATGCGCGCTTCGTAATCCTGCACCAGCGCGCTGCGCTGGGCTTCGGTCAGGTCCTGCCAGTGGCAGTCCAGCAAGGCGCCTTCCAGCGAATACAGCAGGTTGAGGCTGGGCTTGAAGCCGGCCCTTCGCACCTTGACGAAGGCCCCCACCGAGCCGATGGCGAGCAGTTCTTCGCGGCTGCGCAGGCCGACCTGGCGCAGCCATGCCGCGCTCTTGGGACCGATGTTGCGCAGCTGCAGGGTGCTCATCGCAATGCGTCGACGAACACGGCGGCAATCGCTTCCAGGCCGGCCTGGTCGTCGGCATCAAAGCGCGCCAGCAGCGGGCTGTCCAGGTCGAGCACGCCGATCAGCGCGCCATCCTTGACCAGCGGCACCACCAGTTCCGAACGCGAGGCCGAATCGCAGGCGATGTGGCCCGGGAAGGCGTCGACGTCGTCGATGCGCTGGGTCACGCGTTCGGTGGCGGCCGCACCGCACACGCCCTTGTGCAGGGGAATGCGCACGCAGGCGGGCAGGCCCTGGAACGGGCCGACCACCAGCTCGGTGCCATCGAACAGGTAGAAGCCGGCCCAGTTGAGGTGGGGCACGGCATGGTAGATCAGCGCCGAGAGGTTGGCCGCGTTGGCGATGCGGTCGCTCTCTCCATGCACCAGACCACGGGCCTGGTCCAGCAGCTGGGCGTATTGTTCCGGCTTGCTGCCGGTCAGCGAAGAAGTGGCGAACATGCCGCCAGTCTAGCAAGGAGCGGCGGTGCTGGCGGCCAGTGCCGTGGCCAGCGCGCCGATCCGCGCAATGCCTGCCATGTAACGCGCATCCAGCTCCTGGCAGCAGGACAGGCGCAGGCAGTGGCGGTAGCGCGCGCCGCGCGAATAGATCTGGCCGGGCATGAACACGATGTCCTCTGCCAGTGCCTGTTCAAACAGCTCGCCGGTGTCCACGCCGGGAATCTCCAGCCACAGCAGGAAGCCACCGGTGGGTTCGGTCGCCCGCGTGCCGGGCGGGAAATGCTGGGCAACCAGCTGCCGCACCTTGCTGGTCTGCTCGCGGTACAGGCGGCGCATGCGGCGCAGGTGGTGTTCGTAGTTGCCGGCTTCCAGGAAGGCGGCGACCGCATCGCCGAGCAGCCTTGATTCGGCACCGCTGGAATGGAACTTGAGCAGCGCGATGCGCTCGATGAAACGCCCGCCTTCCAGCCAGCCGACGCGGTAGTCCGGTGCCAGGGTCTTGGAAAAACCCGCGCACACCATCACCCAGCCGTCGCGGTCGAAGGCCTTCAGCAGCGGCTCCAGCGGTTCACTGTGCTGCAGTTCGGCGTACACGATGTCTTCGATCACCGGCAGGCGGCGTGCATTGGCCAGTTCGGCCAGGCGTTGCTTGGCCGCCACCGGCATGGTGCAGCCCAGCGGGTTGTGCACCGTGGGCATCACCACCAGCGCGGCCAGTGCGGTGGTGTCCAGCAGCGCATCGAGTGCTTCCACGTCCAGGCCCCGCTGCGGGTGGGTGGGCAGTTCGATCGCCTGCAGGCCAAGGCTGGCCAACAGGGGGTAGAGGTTGAAATACGACGGCGCTTCGATGCCGACCGCATCGCCCGGTTCAGTCACCGCGCGCAGCGCCAGTTGCAGGGCCTCCATCGCCCCATGGGTGAGCGTGATCCGTCCGGGCACGGTGTGCAGGCCCATCCGCGGGCCGCGCTGCACGATCTGCCGGATCAGGGCCTGCGAGCCGTCCGGCCGCGCATACGTTTCCACCGTGGCCAGGCTGCGGCGCAGCACCTGCGCGGTGGCGCGCTGCAACTGCACGCCGGGATAGAAGGCGCGACCGCGCGGGCCGGCGAAGGCCAGGTCCAGCACCTGTGGCCGCTGCTGGGCGGCAAGCACCCGTGCCAGCATCGCCGGCTGGCTCGGCGCAGTGGGCTCGGAGGGGGCATCCCGCAGCGATCGAAGGGGAACCTGCAGGCGGGCGGCAACTTCGAAGCCGGACCGCGGCAGCGGCACCACCAGCCCGGCATCTTCGAGTTGCCGGTAGGCGCCGATCACGGTGTTCAGGCTGACCTTGCGCTGCTGCGCCATCTGCCGCAGCGAGGGCAGGCGCGCACCGCTGGGCAGGCGACCGGCATGGATCGCCAAGGACAGCTCATCGGCCAGTTGCTGGTAGCGCGGCGGGGCGGCCCGGGCGTCCATCTGTATCCAATCAAACAGGGGGAGCCTGCCACTGTACCCCTGTTTCCCTTCGTTCTACGATGCGCCTTGCTGGCATCAGCTCCGGCATTTCCCCCACGCACGTCCTTGATGGACGTGCGTTTTTTTGCCCGCTTACTTCATCGGCACCAATACCGGATCGCGGCGGTACAGCTGCGGAAACCGCTGCTGCAGGGCCACCAGCTTGGGTGCGTCGTAGTAGCGGATGTAAGCGGCCTGCGGGTTCCGCTCCAGGTAGTTCTGGTGGTAGCCCTCAGCCGGATAGAAGTGCTTGCCGCTGCCCAGCTCGGTCACCACCGGGGAGGAGAAAGAGGCGCCGATCTGGCCCACGTAGGCGCGGTTGGCGGCCTGCTGGCGGGGATCGTCGCTGAAGATGGCGGAGCGATATTGTGTCCCGTGGTCCGGCCCCTGGCGATTGAGCTGGGTCGGATCGTGCGCCACCGAGAAGAACACCTGAAGCAGCTGGCCATAGCTGACCTGGCGCGGATCGTAGTCAACCCGCACCGCTTCAGCATGGCCGGTACGCCCGCTGCTGATGGTCTCGTAGCGCGCCGTCGATGCGTCGCCGCCGATATAGCCGGAGACCGCGTTGCCCACGCCCTTGACGTGCTGGAACACGCCCTGCACGCCCCAGAAGCAGCCGCCGGCGAATACCACGCTGGCCTGCGTGCGCTCGTCCTTGTACGCCGCCACGCCGGTGGGAGCGGGCAGGGCGCGGCTTTCTTCAGTGGCGCGCGCCGGTGCCATGCCGGCACCGATGGCCGGGCCCGCATCGACCGCGAACACCACCAGCGCACCCACGACCAGCGCGGCCACTGCCGCGGCGATCCCTTGTTCCAATGAGAATTTCATGCGACCTCCTCAGCCAAACGTAAACGCGTAGGCCTGGACACCCGGGTCCAGGAACTCGATCTCGAACAGGTGCTCACCGATGTCCGCGCGCTGGCGAACCAGCTGGTACAGGCGATGCTCATCGACCACGCCAGTGCCGTCGGGCTGCACATCGCCGCCTGCATCGGCGGCCTGCAGCGGCTTGCCATCCAGCAGCACGCGGAAGCGGATGGGTTTGCCGTCTGCCGCTGGCGCCAGCACCAGGTGCAGGTCGCGGGCGTGGAAGCGGAAGGCGATGCGTCCGCCCGCCGAGGCCAGCGTGGCCGACTCCTGGTCGACCGACCAGCGGCCGCGCAGCGCCCACTGGTTCAGCGCCCACTGCTGCGGAAGGTCGTAGTCGAACGGCTGATCGCGACGGAAGCCACCGGGTGAGGCGAAGTGCTCCGCACGCGCATGGCCGAGGTAGGTTTCCGGCGAACGCAGGTTGCCCATGTCGGCCTGTTCGGCAACGCCTTGCAGGGTGGCGGCGGTGGGGTCGGCCGGTGGTGGCAGGTTGGTCTGGCCCGCTTCCTGCAGCAGCCGACGGATCACCTGCTCGGAGTGCGCATAGTTGCCCTCGCCGAACTGGTGCGCGCGGATGCGGCCCTGCGCATCGACGAAATAGTGCGCTGGCCAGTAGCGGTTTTCGAACGCGCGCCAGATCGCATAGTCGTTGTCCAGCGCGACCGGGTAGGTGACCTTGAGCTGCTCGACCGCGCGCATCACATTGCGCGGGTTGCGCTCGAAGGCGAACTCCGGGGTGTGCACGCCGATCACCACCAGGCCGTGGTCGCGATAGCGCTCGGCCCATTCGTGCACGAACGGCATTGCGCGCAGGCAGTTGATGCAGGAGTAGGTCCAGAAGTCGATCAGCACCACCTTCCCGCGCAGTTGTTCGCGGGTCAGCGGCGGGCTGTTGAGCCAGCCGGTGGTGCCTTCCAGGGCGGGCAGCTCGCCTTCGACCGGCAGCGGCACATCAGCGGCGGCCGCGCCGGTGCTGGTCATTGCCGCCGCGCCTGGCTGCACGCCGGGCACGGCATCCAGCAGTCCCTGTTCCAGCCGTGCGGTGCTGACCGTGGACAGCCGGGTCAGCGCGCCGGTGTCCCAGCCCATTGCGATGGCAACCACCGCCAGCAGCGCGGCCACGCCGAGCACGCGGCGCAGCACATTGCCCAGCCCCAGGCGTGCCTTCAGCGCATTGAAGACGCGGCCGCCCACCCATACCGCCAGAGCTAGCGCGGTGACGGCGCCCAAGGCATAGGAAAGCAGCAGGCTGCTGGTGCTGGCACTGGCGCCGTTGAGCGCCGCACCGGTCAGCACCAGGCCGAGGATCGGTCCGGCGCACGGGGCCCACAGCAGGCCGGTCGCGATGCCGACCAGCAGCGAGGTACCGGCCCCGCCACGGCCGGCGTCGTCGGCGGCATCGGCACGCGCGCTGAGGCGGGCGCCGACGCGCTGGAACGGCGCCAGCAGGCGGTCGGCAAAGGCCGGCCACAGCAGTGCCAGGGCGAACACCGCCATGACCACCAGAGCGACCCAGCGGCCGATCTGGTTGGCCTGCGCCACCCACGCACTACCCACCGCCGCCAGGCTGGCCACCACGGTGAAGGTGATCGCCATGCCCAGCAGCAGCGGCAGGGTGCTGCGCAGGAACGAGCCGCCGGCACGCGCGAACACGAACGGCAGCACCGGCAGGATGCACGGACTGAGCAGGGTCAGCAGACCCCCCAGGTAAGCCAGCAGCAACAGCATCAGCGACGCTCCATCAACAAGGGAAAAGACATCAGACCGGGACCCGCCAGGCGCTGCCGGCATCGTTGGCATCGGTGCTGGCGGCAGGCTCGAAGGTCAGCGCGGCACCGTTCATGCAGTAACGCAGTCCGGTCGGACGCGGGCCATCATTGAAGACATGACCCAGGTGTCCGCCACAGCGGCGGCAGTGGATTTCCACGCGGACCATGCCGAACAGGGTGTCACGCTGTTCGCCGACGGCATCGTGCAGCGGCGCCCAGAAACTCGGCCATCCGGTGCCGCTGTCGAACTTGGTCGAGGAGGAAAACAACGGCAGCGCGCAGCCGGCACAGTGGAAGGTGCCGCGACGCTTCTCGCGGTCCAGCGGGCTGCTGCCGGCACGCTCGGTCGCCTGCTGGCGCAGCACGGCATACTGCGCCGGGGTCAGCTGCTGCTTCCATTGGGCGTCGCTGCGCATGATCTCGAAACGGCGGGCAGGGGCAGCTTCGGCAGCGGCCGGCGCGGCCCGGCTGCAGGCGCCGATGCCCAGCACGCTGGCGGCAGCGGCCATTCCCCCCAGGCCAAGCAGGTGACGTCGGGACAGTGACATGGCCATCTCCAGCAGGGACGATGGGGCCATGCTGCGCCCCTGCGGATCAACGAATCCTCACAGAGAGTTCAATTTTCCGTGATACATCCGGGTCGGCCTGCGCTGACAATGCCCTTACGCTTCCTGATTGCCCCTACCTCCATGACTGACGCCCAGCGTGTCCTGATCGTCGAAGACGACGTCCATATCGCCGACCTGCTGCGGCTGCATCTTGCCGACGAGGGCTACACGGTGGTGCATGCCGCCAGCGGCGATGACGGCATGCGGCTGCTGGAACAGGACGGGCCGTGGGACGCGCTGGTGCTGGACGTGATGCTGCCGGGCGTGGATGGCCTGCAGATCTGTCGCCGCGCGCGGGCGATGGCGCGCTACGTGCCGATCATCATCATCAGTGCGCGTGGCAGCGAGACCCAGCGCATCGTCGGGCTGGAACTGGGCGCCGATGACTACCTGGCCAAACCCTTCTCCATGCCCGAACTGGTGGCCCGCGTGCGCGCACTGCTGCGGCGCGCCGAGGCGATGGCGCAGAGCGCGCGACTGGATGCCGGGGCGATCGAGCTGGGCAGCCTGCGGCTGGATCCGCTGGCGCGCGTGGCGCTGCACGCCGGCAGGGAGCTGGAGCTCACCCCGCGTGAGTTCGACCTGCTGTTGTTCTTCGCCCGCCACCCGGGGCAGGTGTTCGCACGCGCGGAGCTGCTGGACCAGGTGTGGGGCTATGGCCACGATGGCTACGAGCACACGGTCAACACCCACATCAACCGGCTGCGCAACAAGATCGAAGCCGACCCGGCCAACCCGAAGCAGATCCTCACGGTGTGGGGCCGCGGCTACAAGTTGGTCGGTGCCGCCGGAGGTGGTGCATGAGGTTGCGCCTGCGCCTGTGGCAGAAACTGGCGGCGGTGTTCGCCGCGCTGCTGGTGCTGTGCAGCCTGGCGCTGCTGGGCATGCAGATGCGGATGGCGCTGCGGCATGAGCAGGAAGTGGTGCAGCGGCTGTCGCTGGGGCTGGCCGGGCATATCGCCCAACGCAGCGAGCTGATGGACCAGGCCGGGATGCGCGAGCCGGAAGTGCGCGCGCTGTTCGGCCAGTTGATGGCGGTCAATCCCAGCGTAGAGGTGTACCTGCTGGATGACCAGGGCCGCGTGCTCGGCCACGATGCGCCGAGTGGCCACCTGCATCGCGATCGGGTGGACGTGGCGCCGCTGCAGGCACTGCTGGCCGGCGCGCCGCTGCCGATCCTTGGCGATGATCCGCGCAGCAGGCACGGCCGCAAGGTCTTCAGCGTGGCCCCGCTGGTGGTGCAGGGCAGGTCGGCGGGTTACGTGTACGTGGTGCTGGTCGGCGAGCAGCGCCAGATGCTCGCCGACGACCTGGCCGCGAGCAGCCAGTGGCGGACCATGCTGTGGTCGGTGGCGCTGGTTGCGGTGCTGGGCATGCTGGCCGGACTGGTGGCGTTCTACTGGGTGACCCGCCCGTTGCGGGAGCTGACCCGGCGCATCCAGTCCTTCGACATCGATGCGCCCACCGACCTGCCTTCGCTGCCCGCCCTGCGCGGGGACGAGCGCGACGAACTGCTGATCCTGGAGCATGCCCACGCCCAGATGGCACATCGGCTGGGTGAGCAGTGGCAGCAGCTGCGGCAGCAGGACCTGCAGCGTCGCGAGATGGTGGCAAATATTTCGCATGACCTGCGCACGCCGCTGGCATCGCTGCATGGGTATCTGGAAACACTGGCGATGAAGGAGGCGACATTGAGCGTGGAAGAGCGCCGCCGCTATCTTTCAATCGCGCTTTCGCAGAGTGCGAAGGTCGGCGGACTGGCACGCGCGCTGTTCGAGCTGGCGCGGCTGGAACACGGGCAGGTGCAGCTGCAGTGGGAAGTGTTCGCCCTGCCGGAGTTGCTGCAGGACGTGCTGCAGAAATTCGAGTTGTCCGCCCAGGCGAAAGGGCAGCAGCTGGATGCCGGGTTCCCGCAGGGACTGCCGCTGGTGCGTGCCGATGTCGGGCTGGTGGAGCGGGTGCTGACCAATCTGATCGACAACGCGCTGCGGCACACGCCGCAGGGGGGACACGTACAGGTTGCGTTGGCGGCCGATGCGGACAACGTGTGGGTCACGGTCAGTGATGACGGTCCGGGCGTCGATGCGGGGGTGCGCGGCACCTTGTTCCAGGCGCCTGCAGCGCTCGGGCCGCGGCGTGGCGAGAACGGTGGACTCGGCCTGCTGATCGTGCAGCGCATCGTGCAGTTGCACGGCCGCGAGATCGCCCTGCTGGAGACCGCGCAGGGTGCGGCGTTCCGGTTCGGCCTGCCACGGGCACGGCCCTAGGCAAAAAAAAGGACCCGACAGAGGGAGGGATCTGTCGGGTCCTGCGACTGCACGGGGGGAGGGACCCATGCAGTGTCCTGGCGGTCTGCGGCTCCGGAATCCGGTGGTTCGCGACCTGTTGCAATGCAGCATACGCCTTTCGTGCTGCATTGCAACAGGGGCTGGGGAATTTTCAACCGCGATGCAAATCCCGTTCAGGATCAATCGCTTGCTCAGCGGTTGGCGGGGCCCCGATAGCGGCAGCCAGAGGTGCAGGTCTCGTGCACCGTGATTTCGCTCAGTTCCGGCAGCACCGGCTTCAGCTCCTGCCAGATCCACGTGGCGAGGTTCTCGCTGGTCGGATTTTCCAGGCCCGGGATGTCGTTGAGGTAGTGGTGGTCCAGGCGGTCGTAGATCGGCTGGAACGCGGCTTTGACGTCACCGAAATCCATGATCCAGCCGGTTTCCGCGCCGGGTTCGCCTTCCACCTTCAGCTCCACCCGGAACGAATGCCCGTGCAGGCGCGAGCACTTGTGGCCCGGAGGCACGTTCGGCAGCCGGTGCGCTGCCTCGATCATGAAGACTTTGAAGATTTCCATGCCGCGATTGTAGCGGTCCGGGGACGACAAAGCCGTTGCATCCGCAACAACTTCCTTTTCATCGCGATGAAGAGATGTTAGCTTCTCTTATATCCGTATGAAGAGATGTTATTGGTCGCGACGCGGCCATCCATGGGCTACTGCGGAACTGTTACCACCACCCACCCCACGATTTCGACATGCCCCAGCACACCTTGCTCGTGGCGGCCCTTGCCGCCGCCCTGGCCGCGCCTTTGCCTGCCGCCGCCGAAACGTCCGCCGAAACCGCTGCCAGTGGCGATGCCAGCACCCTGGCCGCCGTGCGTGTCACCGGCTCCAACATCAAACGCACCGACACCGAAACCGCCAATCCAGTGCAGGTGATCGGTCGCGAACAGCTTGAAGCGACCGGCAAGGCGTCGGTCGCCGACGTGCTGCGTTCGATCTCTGCCAATACCGGCAACGCCGCCAACGAGACCTCCAACAGCGGCTGGGCCTCCGGTTCGGCTGGCATCGGACTGCGCGGGTTGTCGCAGAAGAACACGCTGGTGCTGCTCAACGGCCGTCGCCTGGCCAATTACGGCTTCCCGGCCAATGGGCTGTCGGATACCTTCGTCAACCTCAATGCGCTGCCGCTGGTCGCGGTGGAACGCATCGAAGTGTTGAAGGACGGCGCGTCAGCGGTCTACGGTTCGGATGCGGTGGCCGGCGTGGTCAACATCATCACCCGACAGAACTACCAGGGCGCGGAGATCGGTGGCAGCGTCGGCACCGCCGACCAGGGCGGGCTGGACGAGACCAAGCTGAAGTTCGTCGGTGGCCTGGGCGACCTGGAGACCGATGGCTACAACATCCTGGTCAGCCTGGAAGCCTACAACCGCGACCGCCTGGACCAGGACGAGCGTGACCTGACCCGGTCCGGCATCTACAGCGACCAGCCCGGCGGCCGCTGGAACGGCTGGTCGGCCAAGGGCGCACGTTATCTGGTCAACGGCGTGTCGGTGCCGATGCTGGACGCCAACGGGCAGTGCCCGGACGGCACCACCCGCGTGGCCAGTGCGCCGATCGACGGCCTCGCCGGCGACACCTGTGGTTTCAACCAGGCGCCGTACACCACCCTGATACCGTCAACCAAGCGCTGGCAGGCCTATGCCAACGGCACCTTCCGCCTCAGCGACAACGTGGAAGCGTTCGGCGAAGTGCTGTACAGCGAGGTCAAGGGCGTGTCCTGGTTCGGCAGCAGCCCGTTCTTCACCTTGGAAAGCGGACGCTTCGCGCTGAACGCCGATACCGGGCTGGCCGAGCCGGTGTCATCCAACCTGCCGGCAGGCAACCCGTACAACCCGTACGGTCGCGCGATCCCCATCGAATACACCTTCTTCAACCTCGGCGGTACGATCAAGACCAACCGCTCGCAGTCCTACCGTGGCCTGGTCGGGCTGCGTGGCAGCAGCGAGCGCTGGGACTGGGAAGTGGGCGCCTTCGGTGCACGCAGCAGCGAGCGCGAGACGGTATCCGGTGGCTTCGCCAACCGCTGGGCGCTGGCCGATGCGCTGGCCACCGGCAGCTACAACCTGTTGGATCCGTCGGCGACTCCGCAGTCGGTGCTGGATGGCATCAACATCGCCACCCTGCGCCCGGCCGAATCCAAACTGCAGGGCATCGATGCGAAGATTTCCGGCACGCTCGGCCACACCTGGGCAGGTGACATCGGCTTCGCCTCCGGCGTGGAATGGCGCCGCGAGAAGCTGGATTCCAACAATCCGTGGCAGATCGATGCCGGCCTGCAGGTGCGCCCGGCGATCGCCGAAGTGCACGGTGAGCGCACGGTCAGCGCCGCCTACGCCGAGGCCATCGTGCCGCTGGCCTCGAAGCTGGAACTGTCGGTGGCCGCGCGCGCGGATCATTACGATGACTTCGGCGACGCGTTCTCGCCCAAGCTGGGCCTGCGCTGGCAGCCGCTGGACTTCCTGCTGGTGCGTGCTGCCGCATCGAAGGGCTTCCGTGCGCCGTCGCTTTCCGAGAACTCGGACAGCACCAGCATTTCCTACGGCAGCGTGGTCGACCCGCGTGATCCGGACCTGCCCGGCTCGCGGCAGAACCCGACCTTCTTCACCGTTGGCAACACCGAGCTGAAGCCGGAACGCACGCACAGCTACAACTTCGGCGTGGTGCTGTCGCCGTGGGCGAACACCAACCTCAGTGTCGATTACTACAGGATCGAACTGGAGAACCTGGTCGGCACCAACAACACCCAGACCCTGGTGACCAACGACGTGCCGGGCGCGGTGCAGCGCGATGAGCGCGGCAAGATCCAGGCCGTGTACAACCGTTACCAGAACCTGAGCGACCTGAAGACCTCCGGCATCGACGTGGAGCTGCGCCAGCGAATTCCGACCGAGCGCCTGGGCACCTTCAACCTGAGTTCGGCCTATACCCATGTGCGTGACTATCGCCGCCCGACCGTGATCGGCGGTCCGCTGGTGGATTACGCCGGCAGCAACCTGGGTGCCACGCTGCCGAAGAACAAGGCGACCACCACGCTGGACTGGAGCCATGGCGACGTGCGGACCGCGCTGACCTGGTACTACACCAGCGGCTACGACCAGAAGGCCAGCGCCACCGCGCAGGCGGTGCAGGACCGCGTGGATTCCTACAGCCAGTTCGATCTGTACGTGGGTTACACCGGCTTCGAGCAGCTGACCCTGTACGCGAAGATCCAGAACGTGGGCGACGAGGATCCGCCGTACGACGCCTCGTTCCCGGGCATCCGCGCACCGTATGACTTCAGCCAGTACGACCTGCGCGGCCGCTACTTCACGGTGGGCTTGGACTACCGCTTCTGAGCCGCCACGCGTGCGTCATCGGTCATGCCGGCCGGTCACTCCGCGTGGCCGGTCGGGCTGTACTGGCGCTGCAGCGCCATCATCCATGGGGAATCGTCGTGTCCTTGCATCGCAGTGTGTTGTTGTCCCTGTTCGTTGCCGCTTCGGCGGTCGTGCTGCCGGCCGCGCCGGTGCAGGCGCAGAGCGCCTACTTCTTCCCGCAGGCCACGCAGGCCACGGATTTCGATCCGGCCATCCCCACCCCGCAGCAGTCCCTGGGCTATGAGATTGGCAGCCGCTACACCCGGCATGACCAGCTGGTGGCCTATTTCAAGGAGCTGGCCCGGCTTTCGGACAAGATCACGGTGCAGGAGATCGGGCGCAGCTACGAGGGCCGCCCGCTGCTGATCGCCACGCTGACCGGTGCGCAGAACCACGCGCGGCTGGAGTCGATCCGCCAGCACCACGCCACCCTGGTGGATCCGGCGCAGCCGCGCAGCGCGGCCGGTGACAGCCCGGTGGTGGTGTGGCTGGGTTACAGCGTGCACGGCAACGAAACGTCCAGCGGCGAGGCGGCGATGCTGACGGCCTACTACCTGGTGGCCAACCGCAGCGCGGAAACCCAGCAGTGGCTGCAGAACGCGGTGGTCCTGTTCGACCCGGCACAGAACCCGGATGGCCGCGACCGTGCGGCGAACTGGCACAACGCGTATGCCTCCAGCCCCGCCTCGCCTGATCCGGCCGACAAGGAGCACGTGGAGCCGTTCCCGCAGGGCCGCACCAACCACTACTTCACCGACCTCAACCGCGACTGGCTGGCGCTGACCCAGCAGGACAGCCGACCGAAGATCGAGGTGTTCCACCAGTGGTATCCGAATGTCCAGATCGATTTCCACGAGATGGGCAAGGACAGCACGTACTACTTCGAGCCGTCGCCGAAGAGCATGCACAGCCCGCTGCTGCCGGCGTCTTCGTACGAGTTCAACAAGACCTTGGCCAAGTACCACGCCGCCTCGCTGGATGCGCTGGGCTCGCTGTACTACACCGGTGAAAACTATGACAACTTCTCCCCGGTGTATGGCTCCACCTACCCGGATTTCCATGGCGCGGTCGGGGTGACCGTCGAACAGGCGAGCTCGCGCGGACGCGTGCAGGAGTCGGTCAACGGCCCGTTGACCTTCCCGTTCACCATCCGCAACCAGGTGGCCACCGGGCTGGGCACGGTGCGCGGGGCGGTCGCCGAGCGCGAAGGCCTGCTGTCGCTGCAGAAATCCTTCTTCCAGTCGGCGCTGAAGCAGGCCGGGCAGCAGCCGTTGAAGAGCTTCGTGTTCGGCGACGCGCACGACCCGGCGTTGACCCGCAAGCTGCTGGAACTGCTGCTGCTGCACCGGATCGAGGTGCACGCACTGGCGTCGGCGGTGACCGTGGATGGACGCCGTTTCGAACCGGGCAGTGCCTATGTGGTGCCGGCGGCGCAGCCGCAGTTCCGGCTGGTGCATTCGATCTTCGCCGACACGCCGCAGATCAAGGGCGATGTGTTCTATGGCAGCACTTCGTATGCGATCGCACCGGCCTACGGCGTGGCCTTCGCGGCCAGCAGGAGCCGCATCGGCGAGGGCGCACGGGTGACTGCGGTGGCCGACGCGCACGGTGGCGTGCAGGGCGGCCAGGCCGGCTATGCGTACGTGATCGACTGGCGCGACTACAACGCCGGCCGCGCGCTGTATGCACTGCAGGCCAAGGGCCTGTCGACGCGCGCCGCGTTCCAGGCGTTCACTGCCGGTACGTCGGCCGGCGAGGTGGCCTTCGCCCCGGGCAGCATCGTGGTGCCGGTCGCCGGCCAGCCGCTGCACGGCGCCGCGCTGCTGGAGGCGGTGCAGGCGGTGGCCCAGGACAGCGGCGTGCAGGCCTACGCGCTGGCCAGCGGCCAGAGCCGCGGTGGCATCGACCTGGGCAGCGACAGCGTCAAGGCGCTGCGCAGACCGGCCGTGGCGCTGGTGATGGGCGAGGGCGTCAACGCGACCGAGATCGGCTCGGCGTGGTTCCTGCTGGACCAGCAGCTGCAGCTGCCGGCGAGCAAGATCGATCCTTCGCAACTGGGCAAGGTCCCGCTGGACCGCTACACCTCCATCGTATTGTCCGGTGGCAAGTACGAGGGCGTGGATGAAGCGGCGGTCGGCGCGCTGAAGCGCTGGATCCAGGCTGGTGGATCGTTGGTGACCTACGGCACCGCATCGCGTTGGGCGATCGAGAAGAAGCTGGCTGATGGCGAGAAACTGGGCGCGGACGAAGAGACCGCCGATGCCTCGCGCAAA
This sequence comes from Stenotrophomonas lacuserhaii, assembly GCF_014836545.1. Classification (GTDB taxonomy): domain Bacteria; phylum Pseudomonadota; class Gammaproteobacteria; order Xanthomonadales; family Xanthomonadaceae; genus Stenotrophomonas; species Stenotrophomonas lacuserhaii. The sequence continues at coordinate 63,776 of NZ_JACSQS010000016.1, read as the reverse complement.
GCGTTCGGCGACCAGCGCGACATCGCGGCCATCGAGCGGGTGAGCGGCAACATCCTGAGCGCGGACATCGATACCAGCCATCCGCTGGGCTTCGGCACGCCGCGCCGGCAGCTGGCGGTGAACAAGGAGAACGCGGTGGTGCTGCAGCCCAGCGCCAATCCGTTCTCCACGGTGGTGCGGGTGGACGAGCAGGTGCGTGTGAATGGCTATCTGTCGCAGCGCAATCGAGCGCGGGTGAGTGGTTCGGCGTGGTTGCTGGTGTCGCCGCAGGGGCAGGGCAACGTGGTGCTGTTTGCCGATGATCCAGCGCACCGCAAGTACTGGCACGGGACGGATCGGTTGCTGGTCAATGCGTTGTTCTTCGGCAATCTGTTGAATCCTGCGAAGCCGCGGGGGTAGTGGGTTGGGTTTGCCGGGCTTGCAGCCCGGCGGCCCGCTTTGAAGCAAAGGCAAAAGCCTGCAGGGCTATGTGTTGCTGGGGCGGGGTGGGTTGGCGGGGGACGGCAAAAGCCGCTCCTGCGGGCCTCGTTT
>NZ_JACSQS010000016.1:7396-63231 GCF_014836545.1 Stenotrophomonas lacuserhaii | reverse complement strand
CCCCCCCCCCCCCCCCCCCCCCCCCCCCCCCCCCCCCCCCCCCCCCCCCCCACCTTCGACAGGTCCATGGTGGCCATGGACAAGGCAGGGGTTGGAAGAGGTGGAGGAAGATGGGGTCAGAGTCCTTTCGCTGCGCGAAAGGACTCTGACCCCTGCTTTTACCGCTTTTCATTTTTTTTATACGCGGCGGTAGCCACCGGAACCTGTCAGGGCGCCCGGGGGGGGGGGGGGGGGGGGGCGTTGAGCGCCATGGATGGCGCGAAACGAGGCCCGCATGGATGCAGTTTTTGCCGTCCCCCGACCAGCCCTACCGCCCGGCGCCAAACCAGCAAACTGCTCTAAACCACCCGCCGCGAGGGGCTCCGCCGCTCGCAGCACCAAAATCGTATTGCGAATCATTCTCAATAGGCATAGAGTGTGCGCCGCCGGACTGGGGCCGGTGCCTTCCACTCGAGATGCCGATGAAAACCTGCCTGCTGGCCGGCCTGTTACTGGGCGCCGCCGTGATGCCTGCCCATGCGCATACGCCGTACCTGGCGCCTGCGACCTTCCAGATCCAGCCCACCAGCCTGGTGACCCTGGATGCCAGCTTTGCCGAAACCTTCTTCGTGCCCGAAGTGGTGTTCGACAACAGCACCTTCGTGGTGACCGATCCGGATGGGATGCAGCACGCGCCGGATACCGTGCACCTGCTCAAGACCCGCGCGGTGGTGGAACAGCGCCTGCCCGGCAAGAAGGGTACTTACCGCTTCAGCACCGGCAACCGCCTGGGTGCGGTGTTCCGCACTTTTGAGGTCAACGGCAAGGTGGAAAGCAGCCGCGATCCTTCGCAGCCGCTGCCGGTGGGCGCGAAGATCGTCTCGCATTATCAGAGCCTGTCACGTTCGGAGGTGTACCTGACCGCCGGCGCGCCGACCACCGAAGCGCTCGCACCGTATGGGAAGGGCCTGGAGCTGGTGCCGGTAACCCACCCGAGCGACCTGTATGTCGGCGAACACTTCCAGTTCGAAGTGCGCTACGACGGCAAGCCGTTGCCGGCGCAGAAGGTCGAAGTCAACCGCGCGCTCGGCGATGGACAGGCGCAGCCGGCACCAATCGTGCTGACCACCGATGCCGCCGGCAAGGCCAACCTGCCGCTGCAGCATGCCGGCGCCTACCTGGCGCTGATCCGCTACCGCGGCGCGGCACCCGAAGGCGCGGCCGCACCGCAGTACGGCAACAACTACACGCTCAGCTTCCGCGTGCTGGAACCCTAAACCTTCCTTCCAAGGCTCACCCGAATGAACAAGAGCGTGATCTTCATGGCCCTGCTGGCCACGACCACCGGCGCTGCCGCACAGGCGCCCCAAAGCGGCCCGAAGGCGCCATCCTCTGCGGCCGCCGACTTCCTTGAACAGTTTGATCCGCAGGACACCGGCGCGGTCAGCTGGGCGCAGTTCGCGACCTTCCGTCGCGCCCGCTATGACGCCACCGACCGCAACCGCGACGGCAGCGTCGACAAGCAGGAATACATCGAAGAATACCTGCAGCGCTTCGACGAGCGCCTGGCCAAAGCCCGCGCAGGCCACCTGCGGCAGACCGATACGCGCTTCAACGCGCTGGACCGCAACAATGACGGCCGCATCAGCCGCGAGGAATTCGACGCGGCCGGTGAACGCACCTGGGCCGGTTACCTGAAGAGCCAGGAAGCGACCCGCGAGAGTGCGGCGGCGAGCAACCGCGATGCACTGAAGATGCCGACTTCGCACACCGCCAACGGGATGCTGGAACTGTATGACCGCAACAGCGACGGCGTGGTCGACCGGGCCGAATTCGATGCCGTGCGCGCGGCGACCTTCGCCGTAACCGACTCCAACGGGGATGGCCAGCTGGATCTGGCCGAGTACACCGCTGAATTCGCCGGTCGCCTGGATGCGCAGCGCGCCAAGGTGCGCCAAGCCGGTGCCCGCCAGGCAGGTGTTCGCTTCGGTGCGCTGGACACCGACAAGGACGGGCAGATGACGTTCGCCGAATACCAGGTGTCGGGCAAGCGCCTGTTCGAGCGCGCCGATACCAACGGCGATCATATCGTCGATGCGCGCGACCCGGAACCGGTCGCCAAACCCTGATCGACGCCGGTGCCGGCATGCCGCCGGCACCACCGTGTCGCGACCGCTCGTGGCGCGCCCGGAACACCAATTTCCACGACCTCCCAGCCCGCACCGGCGTCCAGCGCGCCGACAGCCAGGAACGGCGTACGTCCAGCCCTTTCTCCCTGCGGAGCTTTCCCGATGAACCTGTCCCTTTCCCTGCTCTCGTTGGCGGTGCTCGCCAGCCTGTCCGCGATACCGATCGCGCATGCCGACGCACCGGCTGATGCCGGTACCCTCGATACCGTGCGCGTGGAAGCCGAGCGCGCGAAGAAGAGCACCTCGCGCAACCAGAACGTCACCGTCCTCACCGCTGCCGACCTGGACGCGGAAATGGCCAACAACATGGAAGAGGCGATCCGCTACATCCCGGGAGTCAGCGTGGTCGACATGGGCCGCTTCGGTGACAACGGCTTCAACATCCGTGGGCTGGAAAGCGATCGCGTGGCGATCACCGTCGACGGGCTGAGCTTGGGCGAATCAGTCGAGACCGCGCGTTCCTACGAGTTCTTCCGCGGTGGCCGTGGCGACGTGGACATCGACACCCTGAAGAGCCTGCAGGTGATCAAGGGCGCCGACTCCATCACCGCCGGCAGCGGAGCGCTGGGCGGCGCGGTGGTGTTCACCACCAAGGACCCGGCCGACTACCTGAAGGCGGCGGGCAACGACACGCACGTCGGCATGAAGTTCGGCTACAGCGGTTCCAACGATGAAGCGATGGGCACGCTGACCTTCGCCAACCGCAGCGGCATCGCCGAATCGATGCTGGTCTACACCCGCCGCGAAGGCCATGAGTCGGAGAGTTGGTACGACACTACGGTGGACCGCATCGGCGTTGGGCGGCGCACGCCGGACCCGGTGGACAGTACCCGTGGCAACCTGCTGGGCAAGCTGGACCTGCAGCTGGACCAGCGCAACACGCTGGGCTTCATGATCGAGCGCGGCCGCGCCCGCAATGAAGTGGACAACCTGTCGCGGGTCTATTCGCCAGGCTACCTGGAGCGCCGTGGTGACGACCGCAACGACCGTGACCGCTACGGCGTGCGCTGGCAGTACCGCCCGCAGAATGCGCTGTTGGACAGCATGGAGGCGCAGCTGGACCGCCAGGTCACCGAAAGCCGCGGCCTGACCACCATCCTCGCCGGCAGTGGCTGCCCGGGCCGCACCGTGCCCTGCCTGCGCAGCGAGAACCGCTCCACCGAGCAGACCCTCGACCGTGCAGCGCTGGATTTCAGCAAGCTGCTGGACAACGCCGGCGCGCGCCATGACATCGTCTACGGCCTGGCCTGGCAGACCCGCGACGTCGACTTCACCGCCGTGGATACGCGCTGGAACGCGGCCGGCGACATCGCCACCGTGGAGCAGGATCCACGCCAGGTGCCGAAGACCGATGCACGCAACTGGAACCTGTACCTGCGTGACAGCGTCACCCTGATGGAGGAGCGTCTGGTGCTCAGTGGCGGCGCACGCTATGACCGATATGACTACTCGCCGACAGTGGACGCGACCTTCGTCGATCCGACCGGCAGCGTGCATGACCTGCGGTTCTCCGCGCCCAGTTGGCAGCTCGGTGCCGAGTTCCGCTTCCTGCCCGACCACGCCGTCTGGGCCCAGGTCGGCCGCGGTTTCCGCGCGCCGAGCGTGGCCGATCTGTACTCACCGACCGGCAGCACGCTTGCCTTTGATGCCGTCACCGGTGCCCAGGTGCAGTTCGATACGTCCTCGTCCAACCCGGAGCTGGACGCGGAAAAGAGCCTCAACGTAGAACTGGGCTACCGCTGGAGCAGCGAGCGCGGCCAGCTGGGTTTCTCGCTGTTCCGCGACCGCTACAGCAACTTCATCGAGACGGTGACCATCGCACAGGCGTACCCCAACGGCTACCGCACCACCGCAGCCGCGCCCATCCAGTACAGCTACAACGCCACCATGCCGATGAATGCCGGCAAGGTCACGGTGAAGGGCGCCGAGCTGGAAGGGCGCTGGCAGTTCAGCGATGCGTGGTCAGCTCGCATTGCCGCCGCTTACAGCGAAGGCGAGAAGGCCAATGGCGATCCGCTGGAAAGCATCGTGCCGGCCAGCGTGGTGGTCGGTCTGCGCTACGCGCCGTCGCCGGCCTGGAATGTCACCGCCAACCTGACCCATGCGTGGGGCAAGAATGCCGATGATGCCTACACCACGCTGGCCAACGGCACGCGCGAGACGCCCGACTGGGTCGGCAAGGCCGATGGCTACACCGTGCTGGACCTGGTGGGCAGCTGGAACGTCACCGAACAGCTGCGGGTCAGCGCGGGCGTGTACAACCTGACCGATCGTGAGTACTACCTGTGGCAGCGCGTGCGCGGCATCTATGAGGGCACCAACACGCTGTACGGCTACGTCAACGAGCAGGGCATCGGCCGCTACAGCGAGCCGGGCCGCAACGCCCGCGTGACCGTGGCCTACAGCTTCTGACACAGCCCGTTGGCAGCGCCGAGCCATGCTCGGCGGACGCAAACGAAAAAGGGACGGAGCTCGCGCTCCGTCCCTCTTTCACTCAGGCAGGACGACCAAGGTCGTCAGCTACGCATGGCGCGGATCAGACCGCGCGGCTGCCGCTGCCCTGGCTGCGGCCACCGCCACCACGGCGCTGGCCCTGGCCCTGCGCAGCACGCGCCTGGCCGGCACCACCGCCGCCTTCGCGACGACCACCGCCGGTCTTCTTCGGGCCTGCATGGGCGTGACGCGGGGCATCGCCGTGCGGACGACGGGCATGCGAGGTCTTGCGCACGCTGCGGTCACCCATATCGCTGTCAGCCTTGCCCGGGGCGCTGTTGCCCCAGCGGATCGGCACCTGCAGCTCGAAGCCCGGCACGTCGCGGATGTCCATGTCGCGGCCGAGCAGGCGCACGATCTGGCGCAGCAGCTTCACTTCATCCTGGGCAACCAGCGAAATCGCTTCGCCGGTGGCACCGTTGCGGCCGGTACGGCCGATGCGGTGCACGTAGTCTTCGGCGACCATCGGCAGGTCGAAGTTGATCACCTTCGGCAGCTCGTTGATGTCGATGCCGCGCGCGGCGATATCGGTGGCCACCAGCACGGTCACGCGGCCGGCCTTGAAGTCCGCCAGTGCACGCAGGCGCTGGCCCTGGCTCTTGTTGCCGTGGATCGCGGCGGTCTTGATGCCGGACTTGTCCAGGAACGCGGCCAGCTTGTCGCTGCCGTGCTTGGTGCGGGCGAAGACCAGGGTCTGCTCGCGGCTGTCCTGGGCGAGCAGGTGCAGCAGCAGGTCGCGCTTGCGACCGCCATCGACCGGGTGCACGCGGTGGGTGATCAGTTCGGCGACGGTGTTCTTCGGCGTGACCTGGATCTGCTCCGGGTTGCGCATGAACTCCATCGCCAGCTGCTTGATGCTCTCTTCGAACGTCGCCGAGAACAGCAGGGTCTGGCGGTTCTGCTTGGGCAGCTTGGCCAGGATGCGCTTGATCGACGGCAGGAAGCCCATGTCGAGCATGCGATCGGCTTCGTCCAGCACCAGCACTTCAATGCCGGACAGGTCGATGCTGCGACGCTCGATATGGTCGATCAGGCGGCCCGGGCAGGCCACCAGCAGGTCCACGCCACGGCGCAGGATGTCCAACTGGTTGCCCATGCCGACGCCGCCGTAGATGCAGGCACTCGGGATGCGCAGGTACTTGCTGTAGCCGCGCAGGCTGTCGTGCACCTGGGTGGCCAGTTCGCGGGTCGGGGTCAGGATCAGGGCGCGCGGCTTGCGCGGGCCGCCGTTGGACACTTCCTGCGAATTGGTGGCCAGGTGCTGCAGCAGCGGCAGGCCGAAGGCGGCGGTCTTGCCGGTGCCGGTCTGTGCGCCGGCCAGCAGGTCACGGCCGGCCAGGGCGAGCGGGATGGCCTGCTCCTGGATGGCGGTGGGGGTTTCATAGCCCTGCTCGGAAAGCGCACGCAGCAGGAAGGGCGCAAGGCCCAGGGATTCAAAAGACATTCGAGAAAGCTCCAAAAACAGAGAACGCCTGGCCGAATGGCCAAGCGGGGGCAGATCGATGAGATCGGCTGACTCGGAGCGTTCCCGTGAACCGCGCTGCGAGAAATTGGGTGCAGCCGGCGCGGAGAGCGCAGGCTGGAATGCGTGACGAACGGCGCCGGAGTGGGGGCGGGCGAGGGGTCGGGTGACCTGGCTCGCCGGCGATCCCGGAGGGAAACGGACGGCCGCTGCAGACCGGCGAAGTCTAACCGAAGAATGAGATCCGGCGCAAAGGTGCGTGTTCAGGTTGGCTGCGTGTACAAGCCGGATCCGGGTTGGGGCCGGGGGGGGGGGGGGGGGGGGGGGGGGGGGGCGGCAGGACACGCCGCAAGTACGTCCTTGTAGGCTGCGTCGCCGCATCCATGCGGCTCAGCGTCCTGCCAACCCTCCCCGCCCGGCTCCTGACACACGCTCCGTGGCGTCTGGAGAGCGGGGGTAGCGCCGAGCCGTGCTCGGCGGAAAGCGGGGGCGCGAGGGGGGGCGGATGATCGGCGTGCTCGGCATACACTCCTTGCCATGCGGCGGCGCAGCTTTCCGCTGTCGCGGGGGTTTGATTACACTTGAAACTTGTTTGCCACCTCAGCCGGATGTGCCCATGAAGCTTGGTTCTTTGAAGGAAGGCGGCCGCGACGGCACCTTGGTCGTCGTTTCGCGTGACCTGCAGCGCGGGGTGCGCGCCACGGGCATCGCCGCGACGTTGCAGGCGGCGCTGGAAGACTGGACGCGTAGCGCGCCGCGGTTGCAGGCGTTGTCGGATTCGCTGAATGCCGGTGATGCCGATGGGGTGTTCGACATCGATATGCAGGCGCTGGCCTCGCCGCTGCCGCGTGCGTATGAATTCCTGGATGGCAGTGCCTACCTGCCGCACGTGGCACGGGTACGCCGGGCGCGCGGCGCGGAGGTGCCCGACAGCTTTTATACCGATCCGCTGATGTACCAGGCGACCAGCGCCGGTTTTTATGCTCCGCGCGATGCGGTGAAGGTGGTCAGCGAAGACCATGGCATCGACCTGGAAGCGGAGATCGTCGTGGTCACCGATGACGTGCCGATGGCCGTCAGCCCGGAACAGGCAGCCACGCACATCCAGCTGATCGGGCTGGTCAACGACGTATCACTGCGCAACCTGATCCCGGGCGAGCTGGCCAAGGGCTTCGGTTTCCTGCAGTCCAAGCCGCGCTCGGCGCTGTCGCCGGTGTTCGTCACTCCCGATGAGCTCGGTGATGCGTGGCAGGACAGCAAGCTGCATCTGCCGCTGGTGACCCATGTCAACGGCGCCTGGTTCGGTGCGCCGGAAGCCGGCGTGGACATGCAGTTCAACTTCGGCCAGCTGGTGGCGCACGCGGCGAAGACCCGTCCACTGGGCGCGGGCACCCTCGTCGGTTCGGGCACCATCGCCAACGAGGACACCGGCAAGGGGGCGTCGTGTTTCGCCGAGCTGCGCACGGTGGAAACGCTGCGCGACGGCAAGCCGAGCACGCCGTTCATGTCGTTCGGCGACGTGGTGCGCATCGAGATGCTGGACGCCAACGGGGCCAGTATTTTCGGTGCCATCGAACAGCGCATCGAGCAGGCCGCCACGCCGTGAGCGGCGCATCGGCGCCTGCGCCGGGCGGGCAGGGCGAGATCGTCCTGCATACCTATTGGCGTTCCAGCGCGGCCTACCGCGTGCGCATCGGGCTGAACCTGAAAGGCCTGGTCTGGCAGGGTCACGCGGTACACCTGGTGCGCGGCGGCGGTGAGCAGCATCGGGACAGCTATCACCGGTTGAATCCGCAGGAGCTGGTGCCGACGCTGCAGCATCGTGGGCAGGTGCTGACCCAGTCGATGGCGATCCTGGAGTATCTGGACGAGGTGTTCGCCGACCACGCGCTGTTGCCGGCCGACCCGTCCGGGCGCGCACGGGTGCGTGCCTTGGCCCAGCTGGTGGCCTGCGATATCCACCCGCTCAACAACCTGCGGGTGATGCAGTACCTGGAGGGGCCGTTGCAGCTGGCCGCGGATGCGCGCACGCAGTGGACCCTGCACTGGATGGCCGAAGGGCTGTCGGCGATGGAGACGATGCTGGCCGCCAACCCGGACACCGGCACGTTCTGCCACGGTGTCCGACCCGGCCTGGCCGATGCGTGCCTGGTGCCCCAGCTGTACAACGCGCATCGCTTCGGACTGGACCTGGCCGGTTACCCCATCCTGCGCCGCATCGAAGCGGCCTGCCTGGCGCTGCCGGCCTTCGATGCCGCCCGCCCCGAGAACCAGCCCGACGCCGCCTGACGAAAAAGGGGACGGAGGGGATTAAGTCGTTTTCCACCCGACCGGTCGAAAACGACTTAATCCCCTCCGTCCCCTTTTTCTAGAAGCCGTGCGAGATGCTCGGCTGGCCGGCGGAGAAGTCCGCGTAGGGATCGTGCTCGCCGCTGCTGCCTTCGGACAGGCGGAACTTCAGTGCCAGCCCGTCGCGTGAATCGGCCGCGCGCAGCGCCTCTTCGATGTCGACGATGCCGTCCTTGACCATCCGGAACAGGCACTGGTCGAAGCTTTCCATGCCTTCTTCCAGCGAAGCTTCCATCGCGGCCTTGATCTCGTGCACCTGGCCGCGGCGCAGCAGGTCGCGGATCATCGGCGTGTTGATCAGCACTTCGGTCGCCGGCAGGCGGCGGCCATCGTGGCCCTTGACCAGGCGCTGGCTGATGACGCCGCGCAGGTTCAACGACAGGTTCATCAGCACGTTGCGATGCGCGCTTTCCGGGAAGAAGTTGAGGATGCGTTCGATCGTCTGGTCGGCGTTGTTGGAGTGCAGGGTGGCCAGGCACAGGTGCCCGGTTTCAGCGAAAGCGATGGCCGCCTCCATCGTCTCCGCATCCAGGATTTCGCCGATCAGGATCACGTCCGGCGCTTCACGCATCGCGTTCTTCAGCGCGTTGTGGAAGGCGTGGGTGTCCAGGCCGACTTCGCGCTGGTTGACGATCGACATCTTGTGCTTGTGCAGGTATTCGATCGGGTCCTCGATGGTGAGGATGTGCCCGGTCGTGGTGCTGTTGCGGTGGTCGATCATCGACGCCAGCGAGGTCGATTTGCCCGAGCCGGTGGACCCCACCACCAGCACCAGGCCCCGCGGGGTCATGATGACGTCCTTCAGCACCTGCGGCAGGTTCAGCTCTTCGATGCTGGGGATCCGGCTGCGGATGGCGCGGATGACCATGCCGACTTCGCCGCGCTGCTTGAACACGTTCACGCGGAAGCGCCCGGTGTCGGCCAGGGCGATCGCCATGTTGAGCTCCAGGTCGCGTTCGAACTGGGGCACCTGGCCTTCGTCCATCAGCGAATAGGCGATTTTCTTGACCATCCCCGGCGGCAGGCCGGTGTTGCCCAGCGGGTAGAGCTTGCCTTCAATCTTGATGTACACCGGCGCGCCGGTCGTCAAAAACATGTCCGAAGCGTTCTTTTCGGTCATCAGCTTCAGGAAGTAGCCGATATCCATCGCGTTTTTCCCCAAAAACGAGTCGCCGACGGCTCAAGTTGCATGCATGGCGTCGGCATGACGACAATGGCCGTGCACAACAACCGGCACGGCCTCCCCAAATGAATCGACGTAGCTTCGCACAAATGCGCCATGGCCTGTATGTGATGGCGTTGGCATTCGCACTCTCCGCCCCCGCCCCGGCTTTCGCCCAGGACGGTGCGCTTGAGTTGTCCCAGGCCCGCCAGGCGGTGGACCGGGCCACCCAGGCAGACGCCGACCAGTACGCGCCGGACCTGATCGGCATGGCCCGGCAAGGGCTGCAGCAGGCCCAGCGTGCCGCCGACGATCGCCGCGAGCGCAAGAACGCGCCGGCCATGGCCCTGCGCGCTGCCGCCGACGCCGACCTGGCCCGCGCACGCAGCGAGGAAGCCACCGCGACCTCGCAGCTGCAGCTGCGCCGCAATGAAGTCAACCAGCTGCAGCGCCAGCTCGAAACCGGGGAAAACCGCTGATGCGTGCACGTTCGATCTATCTCGCTGCCGGTCTTCTGGCCCTGCCGCTGCTGGCCGTCGCCGCCGATGACCCGCTGGTACTGCAGCTCAACCAGCGGCTGATGGCGATCTCGGCCAACCCGGACACGGCCAACCTGGGCGCCTTTGAACGGATGCAGGCACAGCAGGCGATCAGCACCTTCAGCAACGCCAAGCGCCGCGACCAGGAGCTGACCCGCTACCTGGCCGAGCGCCGGGTGGAGATCGCCGAGACCGCCGTGCGTGCCGCCCTGGCCCAGCGCGAGGTCGACCAGCTGGAGCGCACCCGCAGCGATCTGCTGATCGAGGCCAGCCGCCGCGAGGCGGCGCGCGCGCGCCAGGAGGCCGAGCGCCTGCGCGTGCAGGCACAGATCCAGGCTGAAGAGTCCGAGCGCCTGCGCCTGGCTGCCGAAAGCGAAGCGCTGGCCCGCCAGGACGCGGAGAACGCGCTGACCAGCGTGGCCGGCAAGCAGCAGCAGCGTCTGAGCGCAGCCCAGCAGAATGCCGCCAAGCTGGCCCGCGAAGAGGCCGAACTGGTCTCCGGGCAGAAGCTGCCGGGCAGCCGGTTCGACAGCCGTGGGGAAGTGTTCACGCTGGGGGGCGATGCCTACGCCAATGGCCAGGTGGCCCTGTCCAACACGGCAAAGAACCAGGCCAAGGCACTCGGCGAGTACCTGAACATCGGTCGCAAGGGGCGGGTGCGGATCGAGGCGTATGACAGTGCCAACGGCGTCGGCCAGCGGCGTGCCGAAGCGCTGCGCGACGCACTTGTCGCGGCCGGGGTTGCCAGCAACCGCATCCAGGTCGCCGGCAAGAAGGCGGCGTCCACGCGCGCCCGTTCGGCAGAGGTGATCGTTTCACCTTAAAGTATTGTTTTCGTTAATAAATGAGCGTCCGTTCTCACTTGCCTGAACCACTCGTCGCCGCAACAGGGTTTTTTGTCGCATGGGGCTTGTAGCCCCCCTCGGGCAAGCGTAGGGTCAATCGTCCGGGACGCATCGTGCGGACCGGACGACGGGAGGGCCGGGCCGATGCAATCTGGGCACGAACCGAAGCAGGCAATCATCCACGGGCCAGTGTGGAATGCCGGACGGAACGCCGCCCTGCGCGCGGACCGCGCCCTTCTTCTCCCGACAGACGCCCCGTGCCGCCAGGCCGGGGCGTTCGTGTTTCTGCTGAAGGAGGTACATCATGTTTGAAGATCAGTCCCAGAGCGAGATCGAGGCCCGCCGCGCGCGCGATCCGGAATTCCGGACCCTGCATGACGAACACCGGAAGTTGAATCGCCAGTGCATGGATGCCGAACTCGGCGTGTTCGCCGTGAGTGATGTCACCCTGGGCCGGATGAAGCGGGAAAAACTGCTGGCCAAGCAACGTCTCCTGCGCATGCTCGAGACTGCCCCGCAATCGCAATCGCAATCTCACTCCTCCCCCTCGCATTGACGCATCCGCGCCCCGTCGGGCGCTCCGGCCAGTAACGGCCGTCGTGTCGGCGCGCCGTTGAGGCCGACACCGCCCGGGCACCGCACGCCGTGGTGCCCGGGCTGCTTCAACCCGTTCCCTGTCGCGGGCGGCGTGGACCTCCTCGTCGGTCCATGTCGTCCGCGCCACTTGGCCCCGGCGCATTCTTCGAGCCAGCGGCCGGCCCGCAAGGCCTACCATCTTCACGCCCATACAGCGGATAATCCAATGTCCGGCCCTGCGCGGCGCGAATCGAAGTTCCCCCGAATGCCCATCCATGCTTCCGTCCTCGACCTCATTGGCCAGACCCCCATCGTCAAGGCCCAGCGCCTGGATACCGGTGTCTGCGAGCTGTTCCTGAAGCTCGAAAGCGCCAACCCGGGCGGATCGATCAAGGACCGTATCGGCCTGTCGATGATCGAGGCGGCGGAAAAGCGCGGCGACTTGAAGCCGGGCGCCACGCTGGTGGAAGGCACCGCGGGCAATACCGGCCTGGGTCTGGCGCTGGTGGCCCAGCAGAAGGGCTACAAGCTGGTGCTTGTGGTTCCCGACAAGATGAGCCGGGAAAAAATCTTCAACCTGAAGGCGATGGGCGCCGAAGTGCGGCTGACCCGTTCGGACGTGGCCAAGGGCCATCCGGAGTATTACCAGGACCTGGCCAAGACCATCGCCGACCAGATCCCCGGCGCCTATTTCATCAACCAGTTCGGCAACCCGGACAATCCGGCAGCGCACGAGTTCGGTACCGGCCCGGAAATCCTGGAGCAGATGGGCGGCGAGCTGGACGCGATCGTCTTCGGCTGCGGCAGCTCGGGCACGATGACCGGCCTGTCGCGCGCGTTCTCCACCCTGTCGCCGAAGACCGAGCTGGTGCTGGCCGATCCGGTGGGCTCGATCCTGGCCGAATACATCAACGACGGCGTGCTCAATGACAAGTCCGGCAGCTGGCTGGTGGAAGGCATCGGCGAGGACTTCCTGCCGTCGATCTCCGACTTCAGCCGGGTCAAGAAGGCCTATGCCATCACCGACGCCGAAAGCTTCCACACGGCCCGCGAACTCCTGGGCAAGGAAGGCATCCTGGGCGGCTCGTCGACCGGCACCCTGCTGGCGGCGGCGCTGAAGTACTGCAAGGAGCAGACGACGCCGAAGCGGGTGCTGGTGCTGGTATGCGACACCGGCAACAAGTACCTGTCTAAGATGTACAACGACTACTGGATGCTGGACAACGGCTTCCTGGAGCGCCCGCAGCACGGCGACCTGCGCGACCTGATCCTGCGCCCGTACGGCCAGCGCGACACCGTGGTCATCGGCCCGAACGACCTGCTGACCACCGCTTACCAGCGCATGAAGCTGTATGACGTGTCCCAGCTGCCGGTCGTCGACGGCGACACGCTGGTCGGCATCGTCGATGAAAGCGACGTGCTGCTGCATGTGTACGGCGATGAAGCGCGCTTCCGCGATACCGTGTCCACCGCGATGGTCAGCAAGTTGGACCGGCTGGACGTGAAGTCGCCGATCGAAGCGCTGTTGCCGGTGTTCGACCGCGGCCAGGTGGCGATCATCATGGACGGCGATACGTTCCTGGGGCTGATCACCCGTATCGACCTGCTGAACTATCTGCGTCGTCGCGTTCAGTAAGGCGACGTTCGCAGATTTTATGTTCTGAATCCGTATTTATCCGCGTCAAAGGTCATTAAGGCCGCGCTGATAGACTCCCGACCCTTCAATGGCGACCGACTTGGGCGCCCAGCAGGAACTCCTTATATGTCTGATTCTTCCAAGCCGGCCCACGAGCGCGCGCTTTCGTTGGCCACGCTGGCCATCCACGGCGGCCAGTCGCCCGATCCCAGCACCGGCGCGGTGATGCCGCCGATCTACGCCACGTCGACTTATGCGCAGAGCAGCCCGGGCGAGCACCAGGGCTTCGAGTATTCGCGCACCCACAATCCGACCCGCTTTGCCTACGAGCGCTGCGTGGCCTCACTGGAAGGCGGCTCGCGTGGGTTCGCGTTCGCCTCCGGCATGGCCGCCACCTCCACGGTGATGGAGCTGCTGGATGCGGGCAGCCACGTGGTGGCGATGGATGACATCTACGGCGGCACCTTCCGCCTGTTCGAGCGCGTGCGTCGCCGCACCGCCGGCCTGGATTTCAGCTTCGTCGACCTGACCGACCTCGCCGCGTTCGAAGCGGCGATCACCCCGGCCACGAAGATGGTCTGGATTGAAACGCCGACCAACCCGATGCTGAAGATCGTCGACATCGCCGCGGTTGCAGCGATCGCGAAGAAGCACGGCCTGGTCATCGTGGTCGACAACACCTTCGCCTCGCCGATGCTGCAGCGCCCGCTGGAACTCGGCGCGGACCTGGTGCTGCACTCGGCCACCAAGTACCTCAACGGCCATTCGGACATGGTCGGCGGCATGGTGGTGGTGGGTGACAACGCGGGATTGGCCGAGCAGATGGCCTTCCTGCAGAACTCGATCGGTGGCGTGCAGGGCCCGTTCGACAGCTTCCTGGCGCTGCGTGGGCTGAAGACGCTGCCGCTGCGCATGAAGGCGCACTGCGCCAATGCGATGGCGCTGGCGCAGTGGCTGGAAACCCAGCCTGCGGTGGAGAAGGTGATCTATCCGGGGTTGAAGAGTCATCCGCAGCACGAGCTGGCCACGCGCCAGATGAACGGCTACGGCGGTATCGTGTCGATCGTGCTGAAGGGCGGGTTCGAGGCGGCGAAGGTGTTCTGCGAGCGCACGGAGCTGTTTACGCTGGCCGAGTCGCTGGGCGGGGTGGAAAGCCTGGTGAACCATCCTGCGGTGATGACGCATGCTTCCATTCCGGTTGAACGGAGGGAGAAGCTTGGGATCAGTGCGGGGCTGGTGCGGTTGAGTGTCGGGGTTGAGGAGTTGGGGGATCTTATGGTGGATCTGGAACGGGCGCTTTCGCTCCATGAGTAACGAGGCCGACCGTTTGACACACCGTCAAGGCGCCAGGCCGGGCCTGCACCTGCTGAACCTGTCGGCCTGGATCAGGGGGCAGCGTGTACTGCAGCTTGTTTACCGCCAGCTTCCTCCGCGATGGCGCAACTGGGCATCGTCCCTGCTCGCCTCGCGTGCGAGTGCAAGCGCCCGATTCCCGCGCACTCCACGCTGGGACCTGAGTCCGGATCGCTTAGCTCACGACTCCGTCAAGATGCCGCCACATGTGGGTGGTCCGGGTCTCAACCTTTTGGGGTACATGCGTGGCCAGTTCGGTCTGGCTGAAAGTGCTCGACTGTATGCACGCGCATTGATTGATTCCGGCGCGGATGTCGCGCTGTACGACATCGACCTGGCGCTTCCGCATGGCTGGGAAGATACCAGCCTGGATGCGTGGATTGGCACGGTTGTGCCGCATGAAATCAGCATTATCTTCGTCAATCCTGATTATTTGAAGCCGGCCCTGGAACAGATCGGCGAGGCAAGGCTGCGAGGTCGCTATCTGGTCGCCTGCTGGTTCTGGGAGCTGGAGAAGATTCCCGACGAGTGGCTTGATGCACTGGCCTTGGTGGATGAGATCATGGTGGCCAGCAAATTCGTTGAGGACGCTTTCCGACGCGTCACCGAAAAACCCGTGCTGCGTGTCCCTCTCCCATTGAGCGCCCTGCCCGATAGCGGCCTGCAGCGTCAGGATTTCGGTCTGGAAGAGGGGAAGTTCACCTTCCTTGCCACCTTTGATTTCAACTCCTGGATTGAAAGGAAAAACCCGCTCGCGGTCCTCTCGGCCTTCCGCGCCGCGTTCCCTGCAGATCGTGACGACGTCCGCCTGCTGGTGAAATCCAGCAATGGTTTCCGCCATCCGGACAAGTTCCGGGCGTTGTTGAGTGCAGGTGAGGGAGACGATCGCATCATCATCCGCGACGACGTCATTGATCGTGCCCACCTGAACGCCCTGCAGCGTTGCTGTGATGCCTACGTGTCACTCCACCGTGCAGAGGGTTTCGGTCTCGGGCTTGCGGAGTGCATGGCGCTGGGCAAGCCTGTCATTGCGACGGGGTGGTCCGGCAATCTGGAGTTCATGGATTCCGAAAGCGCACTGCTGGTTGGATTCCGCAGGATACCCGTGAGGGATGGGGACTATCCCCACCCCGATGGGGCTGAGTGGGCAGAGGCAGACGTTGGCGCCGCCTCCGCTGCCATGCGGAAACTCGCCGACGACCCTGTCGCGGCAACCCGGCTGGGTGCCCGCGCGCGCACCGCCGTACTGGCGCGCCTGTCGCCCGAAAACGCGGCGCGAATCATCTTGAATCGAGTCAGGGAAATCAAGGAAGAAATGAACTACGCAGGTGAGAACCATGGGTGACATGATGCGCTCGATATGGGCATACCGTTTTTTCATCCTTTCCTCGATTCGCAGTGATCTGAAGATCAGGTTCCTGCGCAGCAAGCTGGGCACTATGTGGATGATCATTCATCCACTGGCGCAAGTCCTCATTTTCGCCCTGATTCTTTCGGAAGTGCTCTCCGCCAAGCTTCCGGGGATTGACAACAAGTACGCCTACGCGCTTTATCTCATGGCAGGCACGTTGGGCTGGACATTGTTCGCCGAGACGATCACGAAATCAGTCAGCCTGTTCATCGACAACGCGAACCTGATGAAGAAGATGGCATTTCCACGGATCTGCCTGCCCATCATCCTTGCCGGCACGATGCTGGTGCAGAACGCCTTGCTGTTACTCGCCATTTTTCTGGTCTTTGCGGCGCTGGGGCACTTCCCCGATGCGCATGCGCTCTGGTTGCCGGTGCTGATCCTGATCACGTTGGTACTGTCGCTCTCGCTGGGCACCCTGCTTGGTGTGTTCAATGTGTTCGTGCGCGATATCGGTCAGGTCGTCCCCGTCGTGCTGCAGGCACTTTTCTGGTTCACTCCGATCGTCTACAGCCTGGAGATCCTGCCGGCCAGCACACAGGCCTGGTTCCGTCTGAATCCGCTACACCCGTTGATCGCTAGCTATCAGAACGTTCTCGTCTACGGTCGCGACCCCTACTGGAGTGACCTGGGGTGGCTGGCGTTGGCTTCGGTCATCATGGGCGTGGCGGCGCTGGTGGTTTTCCGCAAGGCAAATGCAGAAATGGTGGACATGCTATGAGTGGCGAAATCATCGTCTCCGGTGTCGGCAAGGCGTATCGTCATTGGGGTAGCGAGTGGAAGCGCTTTGCAAAATGGTTTGGGGCCAACCCGAAGCCGGACTCTGAAACCTGGGTGCTTCGCGGCATCGATTTCAAGGTTGCCCGCGGCGAAGCCGTAGGCATCATCGGGCAGAACGGCGCAGGCAAGAGCACGTTGCTGAAGCTGGTAACCGGCACTGCGCGTCCGACCGAGGGTGAAATCCACTTGACTGGACGGGTGGCCGCCATCCTTGAGCTCGGCATGGGCTTCAACCCGGAGCTGAGTGGGCGCGAGAACGTCCGCCATGCCGCCGGGCTGCTTGGCTTTTCGGGGGAGGACATCGAGCGGATCGTTCCGGAAGTGGAGAAGTTCGCGGAGATCGGGTCTTACTTTGACGAGCCGGTACGCGCTTATTCAAGCGGTATGCAGGTACGCGTCGCCTTCAGTGTTGCAACCGCGACCCGTCCGGACATCCTTATCGTGGATGAGGCGTTGTCGGTGGGCGATGCCTACTTTGTCCATAAATGCTTTCAGCGGATTCGTGACTTCCGTGCTGCCGGCACCACGTTGCTATTCGTCTCGCATGACCCAACGGCCGTGCAGGCGCTGTGCGACCGCGCCATCCTGCTCGTCGCCGGCAAAAAAGTGCTCGATGGAGAGCCCCGTGAGGTGTTTGATTACTACAATGCCCTGATCGCTGAAAAGGAAAACAGCAAGCTGTTGACCGTCCGGGAAGAGGGCGGGCCTGTGCAGACGGTCTCAGGCACCGGCGAGGCCAGCTTCGGGTCGATCACCCTGCGTAACTCCGCTGGCGAGGCCGTTGAATACGTGGGCGTTGGAGAGGCGGTGTCACTGGACGTCGCGGTTGAAATCCACGAGCCGATCGAAAGGTTGGTGTTCGGTTACATGATCAGAGATCGACTCGGGCAGCCGATCTACGGTACCAACACGCACTACTCGGAGCAGGTCCTTGGGGACCTGTCGCCGGGTCAGCGGCTCCGCTTCAGCGTATCGTTCCATATCAACCTGGGGCCAGGCAGCTATTCCGTTTCGGTAGCCTTGTCGAGTACAGAAACCCACCTTGTGAAGAATTTCCAGTGGCGTGATCTGGCCACGGTTTTTCAGGTTGCGAACATCACCCACCAGCATTTCGTCGGTTCAGCCTGGTTGCCATCACGTATTGAATGGCAGGAAGAGGCTACGGATGGGGCAATTGAAGTGAGGACCATGGAATGACGTCTCCGCATGAGATGAGGGCAGGGGCATTGATGCAACAGGTGCGTCATGAGCTCGCAACGCGATCTGCCCAACGCAGTGGCGATGCGCAGCAAAGCTGGGAGCAGGCGCCGCACTGGTTGCCGGACACCGGGCAGATCGCCGATAAGCACCAATACACGCTGCAGGAACTGCTGCAGTACGAGGATGTAGACTTCGTCGACAATGCTTACCGTGCAATGCTCGGTCGACCCGTCGACCAGGATGCATTGGCCATGTATACGCAGCGGTTGCGTGACGGCAGCATAACCAAGCTGGAGGTGCTGGGTGCCCTGCGCTGGTCGCTGGAGGGCGAGCAGCGCGGTACCCGCATCCATCGGCTGCGCCTTCTGTGGACACTGCAACGTTGGAAGCGCAAGCGTCTTCTGGGTCCTGTCATCGAATGGGCCCATGCTGCCATCCGCCTGCCGCGCACGGCCCGCACCGAGTCACTGAACCACGCCCGCAGCGTTCGCGAGACCCAGCGGATCGGCGAGCTCCTGAATGAAGTTTCGAACCTCGCCAGTAGCCGTTGCGCCCAGCTCGAGCGTCAGTTGGCGGAGCTCACGACCCAGTTGCAGTTGGCCGAGTCCCGCTCGGGGGTGCGCGATGAGGCACACGATGCGCGCCTTGGTTCCCTTGAGATGATCGTCCAATCCGAGTTCGGCCCGGAAGTGCTGCAGGCGACGGCGGCAGGGGTGGACCCCGCTGAACCTGCTGCCACCCGCAGGCCGAGCATGTTAGTGAGGATGAGCCTGCTGGAGCAGCGACTGGAAGATGACGCGGCAGAACTGCGGCAGTTGAGGGGCCAGCTGGATATGGCAAGGTCATTCGCGGGCGAGCACGAGCAGCGCCTTGAGGCGTTGCGTGTCGCTGTCGAGGAAAGTGCTGCAGCGGGGCGTGATCACCATGCCCGGTTCAACCTTGACATGAGTGCGATCAATGCGCGGCAGAGCCGAGATGAAGGTCGCCTGGACGTCCTGGAGCTGGGTGGCAGGTCTCAAGTCGCGAATGCGGCATCCGCCAGCGGCGCTGCCCTGCCAAGTCCGGAGGTGCATGGATCCGTGTCGGCGGCGTCGGACATGGATGTCATGTACGCCGCGTTGGAGGATTCATTCCGTGGTTCGCGCGAGCTGGTCAAGGAGCGTGTCCGTCCGTATCTGCATGATGTAGAACTGGTTTGTGGTGCCGATCCGGGCAGCGCTCTGGTGCTCGATATAGGCTGCGGTCGCGGGGAATGGCTGGAGCTGGTTCGCGACGCCGGATATCCCGGGCGCGGGATAGACATGAATGGCATGTTCGTCCAGACCTGTCGCGCGATGGGATTGGACGTCGTACACGGCGATGCGTTCGAGGTCCTGCGCGGGATGCCTGCGGGCTCTGCTTCAGTCATTACCTCGATGCACCTGGTCGAGCATCTTGCGTTTGAAACAATGATCGCTCTGATCGACGAGTGTCATCGCGTTCTGCGTCCTGGCGGCATGCTGATTCTCGAAACGCCCAATCCAGAGAACCTGAGCGTTGGTGCTTTCTCCTTCTACATGGACCCGACCCATCGCAACCCGATTCCGCCGGATCTGTTGTTGTGGCTCACACGTTCTCGTGGCTTCGCGGACGTGCGGATTGATCGACTTACCCAGGCGCGTGACGTCGTGTTTCCGGAACTGCTCGATGAGAGCCAGCCGGGATCCAACTCGATCAACCGGATCATCGAGCAGTTTAGGGCGCCATTGGACTACGCAGTGATCTCCCGGAAGACCTCGTAATAGCGATCTGCGGCATTCGGATCAGCGCTGAATCAGTTTTGTGTTTCGTGCAGGACGTTGTCGCTCAGGCGCGTTTCGGTCGGTTGGTGCACCCGCGTGGGGGCAGTGGTCATCAGATGAGAGATGAGATGACCACGAGCATCAAGGCGGTCGCGCGTCAGCGGTGACAGCAGGTGTCCGGCACCAATCAACTAGGATGTACATCATGCGGATAGCATTGGATTTGCAGGCGTGCCAGACGGCATCCCGCCATCGCGGTATCGGGCGTTACACGCTCGATCTCACCGGCGCGCTGTTGTCTGGTGCTCAAGGTGCCGATTACTCCATCGGTCTCGACGGCACGTATCCACGCGAAGCGAACGAAGTGATGTCTGCCTTGGAAGGACGGTTGCCGCGCGACAAATGGTCGCGCTACTACTACGCCGGGCCGACGCAGCCGCATGGCCATCCGGGCGACTGTCTCCGGCCTGCTGCGGAGGTGCTTTGCATGAACCACTATGCCGGTCTCGCGCCGGACATCGTGCATGCAAACAGCCTGTTCGAGGGTTTCGTGGAACATGCTGGCGGGGTGGCGGGGCTGGCCCAGGTGCCGGGCGCAATCAGCTCGGTGACGCTGTACGACTTCATCCCGCTGGTCTTTTCAGAGCAGTACCTCGACAACGCGAGTTATCGCTCGTGGTACCAAGCCCGGCTCCAGGCCCTGCAGCGTTTCGATGTCATGCTTTGCATTTCCGAGGCCACGCGTCGGGATGCGATGCGTTTGCTGGGCATCCCTGCCGAACGGCTTGCGGTGATCCATGCTGGAGTTGGCAGAGAGTTCACCGCCAGGGCGCTGGAGACTGTAGAACGTGAGAGCCTCCTGAGGCGGTTTGGAATCCGTGACCGCTTCGTGATCTACACGGGCAACGGCGATTTCCGCAAGAACCTGGTCGGCGCCGTTGATTCGTTTGCGAGAATTCCGCCAGCCGAGCGCGTCGGCGTGCAGTTGGTTCTGAATCAAGTCGGCGACGAGCAGGCGCTGCGTGCCTTTGCACAACATGCGGGCCTGTCCGTGAATGATCTGGTCATCACGGGAAAAGTCAGTGATGCCGATCTGGTCGGCCTGTTCAGGTCCTGCGAGACGTTCTTCTTCCCGTCGCTGTATGAAGGGTTCGGCCTGCCAGTGCTTGAGGCCATGGCGTGTGGCGCGCCGACCATATGTGCCGATAACTCGAGCCTGGGTGAAGTGATGGCGCGCAAGGACGCAACATTCGATGCGTCCGATCCCGAGGGGGCGGCACGCCTTCTCGGTCGCGCACTGAACGACCAGCAGTACCGCGGGGAGCTGCGTGAGTTCGGCATCAGGAGGGCAGCGGAGTACACGTGGGATCGTTCCGCGTCGCTGTGCGAGCAGGCCTGGCGCGAGGCAATGGAGCGCAAGGCGAAGGCGCTGCGGGGGCCGCGCATGGGGCAGGGAGTCCGCCAGCGCATCGCCATGGTCACGCCGCTGCCGCCGCAGAAGAGTGGTATCGCGGACTACGTTGCCGAGCTGCTGGCTCCGCTGTCGCGCTACGTCGATATTGATCTGTATACCGATGCGGATATTGCCGAGACCGGGGACCTCCGTTTCCGCTATAGAATCCATCACTGGCGAGATCTGGATCGCAGTGCGGGCCGTTACGCGCATATCGTCTATCAGTTCGGAAACTCGCCTTTCCACATGCACATGGTGGAGCTGCTGCGGAAATATCCCGGGCTGGTTGTCCTCCACGATGTGTATCTCAGCTCCATGTTCTGGTACATGGAAAGCCATGGCGGCTATCCCGACGCTTTCAGGAAGGCACTGCTGACGTCGCACGGCAGATCCGCCCTGGAGGTACTGAGAGCGGAGGGGCCGCTCGAGGCGCGGCTGCAGTTCCCTGCATCGCTCGGGGTGATCGAGGGCGCCGCTGGCATTCTCGTCCACTCCTCACATTCGGCCGAGGTGGTGGATTCGTTCTATCCTGGCGCCTCGCGGGCGATGATCACCCGCGCGCCGATGCCGTTGCGCCTCCCGGAAGACGTTGGCCAGGAAGGAAAGTCCCTCGCGCGAACGGAGCTTGGAATCGCGCCCGCCGAGCAGGTGATCGTCAGCTTCGGGTTCATGGCCGATACCAAGCTGAATCATGTGTTGCTTGATGCGGTCGCCAGCCTGCCCACCGATTGCCGGTCCGATGTGCGCCTGATATTCGTCGGTGGAGCCGACGGTGGCGAGTACGGCGAGCGGATCCAGCGCAGGATCCAGCAGCTGGGTAAGGAGGTCCGCGTGGAGATCTCCGGATTCGTCGCCGAAGATACCTATCGACGCTATCTGGTCGCGGCCGATGTCGCTGTCCAGCTCAGGGCGGAGAGTCGTGGTGAGACCTCCAAGGCTGTGTATGACTGTATGGCGTATGGCGTTCCCACCATCGTCAACGACTACGCTGGATTCCGAGAGCTTTCCCCGCTGGCGGTACGCAAAGTCTCAGCCCAGCCCGACATCGATGAGCTCGCCGAGGCACTGTCCTTGCTGCTTTCAAGTGAAGCGGCCTGCAGATCGTTGGGGACAGGTGCCCGTGGGGAAATCCGCCGTCACCATGATCCGGATCTGACTGCCAGGACGTATGTGGATGCGCTCTGGTCGTCGGGACAGACGGCGAAGATACGAAGCGGCAGCCTGTTGGCCAAATGTCTGGCGGACGTGTTCGAAGAGGTCTCTCCAACAGACCGTGAATACCATGCACTTGAGACGTCGGTGGCCAGTGCGTTGCAGGCGCAAGGGACCCCGCGTCTGTTCTTGGATCTTAGTGAAGTGGTCCATTCCGACTATGGAACCGGCGTGCACCGCGTAGTGCGCAATCTGGCTCGCGAATGCCTGCTTGGCGAGCAGCCTACCCGGCTCATGGTGCATCCCGTAGCGCATGCGGCGGACGGGATGATGGTGTCAGCCGAATCATTCACCCGTGACGTGCTCGGCGTACCCGACGCAGGCCGCAGCCCGGTATCAGACATGCGGACAGGAGACGTACTGTTTCTGCTTGACTCGGCTTGGGACAAGACCGAGCGTTTTGACGCTTCGATTGCCAATGCGCATCGTGCAGGGGGGCGTGTGGGAGCGATGGTCTATGACCTCATTCCGTTGCGCCATCCGCAGCACTGCGTGGATTTCATGCCGGCGGTGTTCGAGGAGTGGTTGCGCTACGTCGTACGCAACTGCGACGTGATCGTCTGCATCTCCCGTGCCGTGGCCGATGACCTGCAGGCCTGGATCCAGGAAGTCGCGCCCCAACAGCGCGTCGGCCAGCGTATCGGGCATGTCCATCTGGGCAGCGATCTGGTCGAGCGGGGGGCTGCAGGCGAGCCTGCACGCTCTGTCCGCAATGCATTTGCGAAACCGGCCGTCCTGATGGTGGGTACGGTCGAACCACGAAAGGGTCATGGGCTTGCCCTTGATGCATTTGAGCTGGCCTGGAAGCGCGGATCCAGCCTGATGCTGGTGATCATCGGCAAGAAGGGCTGGAACGTGGAGGGCCTGGCATCCAGGTTGCGCGGCCATCCCGAGGCGGGAAAGCGCCTGCTCTGGCTTGAGGCAGTGAGCGATGCTGACCTTGAGCATGCCTACGCCTCCGCCGTGGCGTTGCTGCAGGCATCGTCCGCTGAGGGCTTTGGCTTGCCGATCGTCGAGGCAGCCAGGCACGGCCTTCCCCTGTTGCTCAGTGATATCCCGGTGTTCCGCGAGGTGGCCAGAGAGCACGCGGCGTACTTCACGCTGGAGGGGCCTGAGTCACTGGCAGGGCTGCTCGGCTCACCGATCCCGCCTGCAGCCCCTGTCGACCTTGGACTGACGTGGCGTGAATCGGCATCCAGATTCATGCGGCTGCTGCTTAACGGCGGGTGGGACTACTGATGCAGGGGCATCGGCAGGCGGTTCAGCGCAAAATTCCGCACCCGCGGGCAACAGCGAGCAGGCCCGGATCCGGGTGGGACAGATGCGGTATGATCATTTGTCTGTCTGGCCCCGGGGGAGAGGGGTCAACGTGGATCGCCACGAGGACAGTGCGGGACGCACGATTTTCTTAACTAACCGAGTGAAGTGGCAATGAGCATCAGGAAGGCAATCATCACGGGCGTTACCGGTCAGGACGGTGCTTACCTGACCCAGTTGTTGCTGGAGAAGGGCTATAAAGTCTATGGGACCTATCGGCGTACGAGTTCGGTCAATTTCTGGCGGCTTGACGAAGTGGGTGTTACCAACCACCCCAATCTTGAGCTGGTCGAGTACGACCTGACCGATCTGGGTACGTCGCTGGCAATGGTGCA
Source organism: Stenotrophomonas lacuserhaii (assembly GCF_014836545.1). Taxonomy (GTDB): domain Bacteria; phylum Pseudomonadota; class Gammaproteobacteria; order Xanthomonadales; family Xanthomonadaceae; genus Stenotrophomonas; species Stenotrophomonas lacuserhaii. The sequence goes on along the minus strand of NZ_JACSQS010000016.1, from coordinate 39,159 downwards.
GAGGATCCAGCCGGACGAGATCTATAACCTGGCCGCGCAGAGTTTCGTCGGCGTCAGTTTTGACCAGCCGAGCACCACTGCCCAGATCACGGGGGTTGGCGCGCTCAATCTGCTTGAGGCGATCCGCCTCGTCAATCCGAAGATCCGCTTCTATCAGGCGTCGACGTCGGAGATGTTTGGCAAGGTGCAGGCCGTTCCGCAGATCGAAGAGACTCCCTTCTATCCCCGGAGTCCGTACGGTGTAGCAAAGCTCTACGCCCACTGGATCACCGTCAACTATCGTGAGAGCTACGATATCTTCGGTTCGAGCGGTATCCTCTTCAATCATGAGAGTCCGCTGCGCGGCCGTGAATTCGTCACGCGCAAAATTACCGATTCCGTGGCCAAGATCAAGCTGGGACAGCTGGACGTTCTGGAGCTGGGAAATCTGGACGCAAAGCGCGACTGGGGTTTCGCCAAGGAATACGTCGAGGGCATGTGGCGTATGCTGCAGGCCGATGAACCTGACACGTTTGTGCTCGCAACCAATCGGACCGAAACCGTGCGCGATTTCGTCCGCATGGCCTTCAAGGGTGCAGGCATCGAGGTGGAGTTCAAGGGACAGGACATTGACGAAGTCGCGGTGGACACGTCGACCGGCAAGACCGTCATGCGGATCAACCCGAAGTTCCACCGCCCCGCCGAAGTCGATCTGCTGATCGGCAACCCGGAAAAGGCCGAGCGGATTCTCGGCTGGAAGCCGCAGACGACGCTTGAACAGCTTTGCCAGATGATGGTTGAGGCCGATCTCAAGAGGAACGAGCGTGGATTCTCGTTCTGACCTGCAAGGCAAGCGTGTTTTGGTCACTGGAGCGTCCGGTTTCACCGGGCGCTACATGGTTGCCGAGCTGCGCGCGCAAGGCTGTCAGGTCATTGGTCAGGGGTCACGACGTGGTCCGGATGACCTGGGTGAGTTCGTCGAGGCCGATCTCAGGGACGAGGCTGCGTTGGCCGCTGCTGTCAGCGCCGCGCGCGCTGACATGGTGGTGCATCTTGCCGCCGTCGCCTTTGTCGCGCACGGCAACGCGGAAGATTTCTACAACGTAAATCTTTTGGGTACGCGAAACCTGTTGTCTGCGTTGGAACGATGTGAGCATCCGGTAGAGAAGATCCTGCTGGCCAGCAGCGCGAACATCTACGGCAACCGTTCTGCAGGAACGCTTGACGAGAGCACGCCGCCCTCGCCTGCAAATGACTATGCTGTCAGCAAGCTGGCCATGGAGCATGTCGCGGGACTGTGGCGGGACAGGTTGCCTGTTGTCATCACCCGGCCGTTCAACTACACCGGTGTGGGCCAAGGGGAACAGTTCCTGGTACCCAAGATTGTCTCGCATTTCGCCCGCCGGGCGCCGGTGATGGAGCTTGGCAACATCGAGGTATCCCGCGATTTCGGTGACGTGAGAGCGGTGGTCCGGGCGTATCGGCAACTCCTGCAGTCGCCTGATTCGGTCGGGCAGATTGTAAATATCTGTACCGGAAACGGCCATACGCTGGCGCACATCATCGAGCTGTGCGCGGAGCTGAGCGGGCATTCGCTGGAGGTGCGCATCAACCCGGCTTTCGTGCGTGCAAACGAAGTAAAAATCCTGGTCGGGGACAACCAGCGTCTGCTGCGCCTGATTGGCGACTGGGAAACACCCCCTCTCGAGCAGACATTGGAATGGATGCTGGCGGCCTCAGCAGCTGCCGGGTAAGGCGCTGCACGCCGTTTAGAAACAGATACCTGGTTTACAATCACTCCAATTGACTGGGCGGCGTGGCTGCGGCTATGCACTGCGTCGGGCCGCCATCACCTATTCCAAGGAATGCATCAGACATGGCTCAGGATCAAAAACGCGTACTGGTGACCGGCGGAGCCGGTTTCCTGGGATCTCACCTCTGTGATCGCCTGGTTGACGGAGGGCATGACGTGCTCTGCGTTGATAACTTCTACACGGGCAGCAAGGCCAACGTCGACGGCCTGCTGAAGCATCCGCGATTCGAGCTCATGCGGCATGATGTGACCTTCCCGCTGTATGTCGAGGTGGACCGGATCTTCAACCTGGCTTGTCCGGCATCTCCTGTGCATTACCAGCATGATCCGGTGCAGACGACCAAGACGAGCGTGCATGGTGCGATCAACATGCTGGGTCTCGCCAAGCGGGTGGGCGCACGCATCCTTCAGGCCAGTACCAGCGAGGTCTACGGTGACCCTGAAATCCACCCGCAGGTTGAAGGTTACTGGGGACGCGTGAATCCGGTTGGCATCCGCAGCTGTTACGACGAGGGTAAGCGCTGTGCCGAGACATTGTTCTTCGACTACTGGCGCCAGCATCAGCTGGAGATCAAGGTCATGCGTATCTTCAATACGTACGGCCCGCGGATGCACCCGAATGACGGCAGGGTAGTGAGCAACTTCATCGTGCAGGCGCTGAAGGGCGAGCCCATTACCATCTACGGTGATGGTACGCAGACCCGCAGCTTCTGCTATGTCGATGACCTTATCGAAGGCATGCTACGGTTGATGGATAGCCCGGCCGACTTCACTGGCCCCGTGAATATTGGCAATCCGGGGGAATTCACCATGCTTGAGCTTGCGGAAACCGTGTTGCGGCTGGTCGGCGGAACCTCCAAAATCGAGTATCGTCCGCTGCCCTCGGACGATCCGAAGCAGCGCCAGCCGGACATCCGCCTGGCCAAGGCGACCTTCGACTGGGAGCCGAAGGTTGGCCTCGAGGACGGCCTCAAGGAAACCATCGCTTACTTCCGCCATCGTTTGCAGGGGTGAGCGTGAAGATGATGCGGACCGTCGTGGTGATGCCGGTGTATGAAGATGTGGAAGCATCTTCCATCCTGTTCCGGAATCTGGCGGCCAGCCAAGGGTTGGATACCTATGTCGTGGCCGTCGATGATGGTTCCGTTCGTCGCCCCTTGGATGCATCGGCGATCGAGGCGGCGGGCTTGGAGGGTGTTGTAGTACGCCTGCGTCGCAATGTCGGGCACCAGCGCGCGATTGCCATCGGCCTCAGCTACGTCGCCGAGACATTCGGTGAAGATGTCATCGTGGTCGCCATGGATTCTGATGGAGAGGACACACCGGAAAGCATTTCCCAACTGGTTCAGGGGCTTGCATCCGATGATGTCGACGTCGTCGTGGCAACGCGCAGAAGTCGCGTGGAGTCGCTCAAGTTCAAGGCGTTCTATATCGTCTACAAATGGCTGTTCTCGCTGCTCAGTGGTCGACATATCAGCTTCGGCAATTTCATGGCGGCGAAAATGCCGGCGGTCCGTCGCCTGGCTTCCATGCAGGAGACCTGGACTCATGTGGCGGCATCAGTGCTGAGTTCCAAGCTGCGCATCCAGACCTGTGCGCTCGACCGCGGTTCCCGCTATGCCGGTCGTAGCAAGATGAACTTCGTGGGGCTTGCGCTGCACGGCTTCCGCGCCCTGATGGTGTTCGCCGAAGACGTGCTGGTACGGGTGGGGATTGCGTGCACCCTGGTGGCAGGGCTTTCGGTCGCCGGCGGGGTCATCGCGATGCTGCTGAAGGCGTTGGGCTTTGCAACCCCGGGCTGGTTCTCGCTCGCGTTCGGAATCCTGTTGCTTGTGTTCCTGCAGACAGCCGCGCTGACTCTGATCATCCTGCTGCTGTCAGGCATGTTGCGCAGCGGCGGCGTGCTGGGCACAGGCAGCTACCATGAGTTCGTGGAGGAGGTGCGTCATGCCCGCCGCCGTTGACGGTGTGCTGGGCGGGCAGGTGGTGCGGTATCTGATCAACGGAGTTGTTGCGACAGTCGTCCACTATGGCGTGCTGCAGTTCAACATCGAAGTGCTGAACATCCAGTTGGCGAGTGTGGCCAACGCCATCGCAGCGGTGTTCGGCATCACAGTTTCGTTCATTGGCAGCCGTTATTTCGTCTTCCGGGGCCAGCAGTCGAGCGTCGTGAAGCAGGGGGCGCACTTCATCATGGTCTATGTGCTTATTGCACTGCTGCACGCCACTGTCATGTATGTCTGGGCCGATCATCTGGGCATGGACTACCGGATCGGCTTCCTGCTGGCCACCGGCATGCAGATGGTGCTGAGCTTCCTCGCCAACAAATTCCTGGTGTTCAAATGAACAAGTACCTGCGCGCATTTCTTGCGACTGCGATCTTCGTCGTTGCATTGCTGCTGATTTACTACGTACACATGCGTTACCTGCGGGTAAATGTGGTGCTGTACGCCAGCATCCTGGATGCCATTGTTGCGCTTGTGGTGGTCTTTGCCGGCCTGTACCTGCTGAAATGGTTTCGCGATTTCAGCCGGCTCGAACTGATCCAGTTGACGGTGATCTGGCTGCTGGGCGGTTATCTTTTCGCGATATCCATTCCCACCGTGATCGATCGATCGCTTTCTTTCTACATCCTGGAGAAGCTTGACCAGCGGGGGGGAGGTATTCGCGAAGATGCGTTTCGGCAGGTATTCACCGAAGAGTATGTCCGGGAGCATCACCTGGTCGAGGTCCGTCTCACCGAACAGTTGCAGTCCGGGACCATCGAGATACAGTCCGGCTGCGTGAAGCTCACCCCGCGTGGCAAGCGTCTGGCTGGTTTCAGCCGTTTCTATCGTCAGAATCTCCTGCCTACGCATCGCCTGCTTATGGGTCAATACACCGACGCCCTGACCGATCCGTTCAGGAACAGCCGAATGTCGTCAGACTATCGGTGCCATTGAGTAGCCGGACCGAAAAGAATGTCGATCTCCGATCCTCCTGCAGGCGCACGCCCGCACTCCACCGTCGCTTCGCGTTGGTTGGCCCCCCTGTTGCTGTTCGCCGTGGGATTCATCCTGGTTCCATGGGCGCATACATGCCAGCTGTCCTGCGTGCCGGGTGACATGGCAGACGCTCGATTCAATGGCGTGGTGCTCGAGCACTTCTATCGCTGGTTGATCGGGCTGGACGCCAGCCTGCTCAGTCCTTCGTTCTTCTACCCGGTCCCGGGGGCGCTCACGTTCTCCGACAACCACTGGGGAACGGCGTGGATCTACTCTGTATACAGGGCGCTGGGTTGGGACCGGTACCAGGCGTTCGACCTCTGGTACCTGACAGGTTTCGTCGCGAACTACGTGGTCTGCCATCTTGTTTTCCGCCGGATGCGGTTCTCCCCCCTGGCCAGTGCGGTCGCGGCGTTTGCCTTCACCTTTGCCATGCCGGTACTTGCCCGGCACGGTCATGCTCAGTTGACTTATCGTTTCCTGATGCCCGTTGCGCTGCTGTTGTGGCAGCGTTTTTCCGTGGACGGACGCTGGCGCTGGATTGCCGGGCTGGCCGTTGCGGTGGTCGCCCAGTTCTACGCGTCGATCTATCTGGGATATTTCACCCTGCTGCTGCTGGTGGCATGGTGCCTGGCTCAATGGGCGATCGAGGGCGTGGGGCCGCGTCGCTGGATGGCTCAGCTGTTGCAATGGAGGCAGGCATCCGTCCGCCGCGAGCTTGTTCTGGTGGTGGTCACCCTCTTGGTCGCGGCTGCAGCGATGGTCGCGCTGATGTATCCCTACCTTCATTACTCGAAGTTGTATGGATTCGGCCGTGGCGTGGAAGAGGTGTTGTCGCTGCTGCCAAGACCGCAGAGCTACCTGCTGGCGGACTACTCCGCGCTCTGGCATGTGCCAAGCAGCTGGATCGGGCATGACGTCCCGATGCGCCACGAGCAGCAGATATTCTTTGGTTTGGGCATCCTCGGATTGGCGGCGCTTGGCTTGCTGCATTCCGGGTCGCGCGTGCGCTGGGTCGCCGTTTCATCTGTCGTGATACTGATGCTTCTCACGATGGCAGTCGGCGGCCATTCGTTGTATCTGTTCCTGGCTGAGCTGCCGGGAATCGGCTCTATCCGTGCAATGGCCCGCATAGGCCTTGTGCTGGTGTTGCCGCTGTCGTTGCTGGTGGCACTGGGGGTTGAGTCAGTTCGTACCGGCGCACTGGCATGGAAGATCGTCGCTGCGATGTTCGCGCTGATGATGGTGGTGGAAGCCGCAACGCTGCGCACCGATAAGTTCGGCAGGGCTCAGGCCATCGAGCGCATCGAAGCGCTGCGCGGCCGGCTTCCCTCTGCGATGCCGGACCACGCCATCCTGTTCAATCCTGCGGGACCGGGGGTCAACCCGGCTGTCTCCGAGCTGGACGGTGTCATCCTGGCTCAGGATCTCGGCAGGCCCACTCTGAATGGCTATTCGGGCAACATCGCGCCGGGATACCATGCGCGCGATAATGTCGCGCCCTGCGTCCAAGCGTTGTATCGTATTACCGCTGCCACCGGCAATGGGGGAGTAGCTGAGGCGGACAAGGCGGCGGTGGGTGCATTGGAGAACATCGTGGTACTGGATCCGCTGTCCTGCAAGGTGCACGCCGGCGAGGTACTCGACCTGGCCAATGCTGCCGGTGTGTCCATTCAGGTTGCTTCCATGAGCCAGAGTCCTGCGGGCGGTTACCTCGTATCAGTTCGGGTAATCAACAATACTGCGATGGCATTGAATACTCAGGATGGGCTTCCGCAACCGCTACGGCTGTCCTGGCAACTTTCCCGCGACGGCGCTCTTCTGGATCCGGGGGCATGGTCTACGCGTGTCGACCTTTCCGGTTCCGGGATTCTCGGGCCCCAGGAGGTCCGTGAGGTATCGTTCCTGATACCGGAGGCCGCCGCTGGGCAGCAGATCGGAATCAGTGCGGTGCTCGAAGGCCGTGCGTGGTTGCACGATCATGGTCTCGTCCCTACCACCGTTCCAGTGGGTGGCAGTGAGCGCTCGGTTGCGGTTCACTGACGCTGCGGACGCATCCCGGTGCGCTGTTCGCTGAGGCAATGAGTTCGGGACGGTACGGCAGCAGCCTCCTACGCGCGCGGCCCGACCACGCACGAGCTATTACTACATCATGGTTTGAATCGAGGCACGATGAAAATTGCAATCGCGGGTACCGGTTATGTTGGCCTTTCGAACGGTGTGCTTCTCGCCAAGCACCACGAAGTGGTTGCCCTCGACCTGATCGCAGAAAAGGTCGAAAAGCTTAATCGGGGGCAGTCGCCCATTGTCGATGCGGATATCGAGAAGGCGCTCGCCGGTGAAAAGCTCAACTTCCGCGCCACGCTGGACCCGCGTGATGCGTACGAAGGTGCAGCCTTCGTGATCATCGCGACGCCGACCGATTACGACCCGGTCACGAACTACTTCAATACGCGTTCGATCGAATCCGTCATCGCGCAGGTCCTGGAGATCAATCCGGCTGCGACGATGATCATCAAGTCGACCATTCCGGTGGGCTTCACCTCCAAGGCGCGCGAACAATTCGGCACCCGCAACATCATCTTCTCGCCGGAGTTCCTGCGCGAGGGCCGTGCGCTGCACGATAATCTCCATCCTTCCCGCATCATCGTGGGAGACCACACCGAGGCAGCGAAGACGTTCGCATCGCTGTTGCAGGAAGGTGCTGAAAAGAAGGATGTCGCGGTACTTTTCACGGATTCGACCGAAGCAGAAGCGATCAAGTTGTTCGCCAACACCTACCTGGCGATGCGCGTTTCCTACTTCAATGAGCTGGATACCTATGCCCAGACCCATGGACTGGATAGTCGACAGATAATCGAAGGAATTTCGCTGGACCCGCGGATTGGGGGAGGGTACAACAATCCCTCGTTCGGCTATGGCGGGTATTGCTTGCCGAAGGATACAAAGCAGCTGCTGGCCAACTACCAGGCTGTACCGCAGAACCTGATCCGCGCCATTGTCGAGTCCAATACGACTCGAAAGGACTTCATTGCTGCGGATATCCTGGCCCGCAATCCGAAGGTTGTTGGCGTCTATCGACTGATCATGAAGGCCGGGTCGGACAACTTCAGGTCCTCGAGCATCCAGGGAATCATGAAGCGGATCAAGGCAAAGGGCATCGAGGTGATCGTGCACGAGCCCGCACTCGATGCCGAGGAATTCTTCAATTCCCGGGTCGTGAACGATCTGGCTGATTTCAAGGCGCAGTCGGACGTGATCATCAGCAACCGGATGGCGGATGCGCTCGTCGATGTCGCAGACAAGGTTTACACGCGCGATCTCTTCGGTGACAACTGACGGATGTATTGATTGCCTGACGGGCAAGAAAGAAAGGGCCGGGTATCGCAACCCGGCCCTTTCAGTATCACCGTTCGAGTCGAATCAAGCGCGGCCGTAGCTGTCCTCGAACCGCACGATATCGTCCTCGCCCAGGTAACTTCCGGACTGTACTTCAATCAGCTCCAGTGGCAGCCTGCCCGGATTCTTCAGCCGGTGCGTCACGCCCAGCGGGATGTAGGTGCTCTGGTTCTCGCTCAGCAGGATGACCTCGTCACCACGGGTGACCTCGGCGGTCCCGCTGACCACGATCCAGTGCTCTGCGCGATGATGATGCATCTGCAGGCTCAGTGTCGCGCCGGGCTTGACCGTGATGCGCTTGACCTGGAACCGCGCGCCGTTATCGATGGAGTCATACGCGCCCCACGGACGATAGACCTTGCGATGCGCCGCCGCCTCGCTTCGACCATCCCGTTTGATCTGTCCGACGATCTCCTTGACGTCCTGAACGCGATCCTTGTGGCCGACGAACACGGCGTCGTCAGTTTCGACGACGACTACATCCCGCAGCCCCACCATGGTGATCAGGCGGCTGCCGTAGGCGTAGCTGTCTTTGCAATCCAATGCAATGACGTCGCCGTGATAGGCGTTGCCTTCCGCATCCTTGTCGGAAACGTCCCACAGCGCAGACCACGAGCCTACGTCGTTCCAACCTGCATCAAGCGGCACGACGGCGGCGTCGGCGGTTTTTTCCATGACAGCGTAGTCAATCGAATCGTTCGGGCTGGCGGCGAAGGCATCGGCATCCAGACGGACGAAATCGCTGTCCCGGCTGGCTTTGTCCAACGCCGCACGGCAGGCAGCGAGGATCGCCGGCTGCAATGCTTCCAGTTCAGCCAGGTAGCGGGAGGCCTTGAACAGGAACATGCCGCTGTTCCAGTAGTACTCGCCCGAGGCGACATACTGCTCCGCAGTCTGCAGGTCGGGCTTCTCCACGAAGCGCTCGACCGCGCGGACGCCGTCACCACTCACCGCCTTGATGTAGCCATATCCCGTCTCCGGCGTGGTCGGCACGATGCCGAACGTGACCAGTTTGCCTGCATCCGCCGCGACGGCGGCCTGCTGCACCGCCGCGTGGAACGCGGGCTCGTTGCGGACAACGTGGTCCGACGGAAGTACCAGCAGCAGCGCATCATCGCCAGCGGACAGTGCCTGCAGCGCAGCGATGGCGATTGCCGGGGCGGTATTTCGCCCTATCGGCTCAAGGATCAGCGCCTGCGGCGAGGCATCGCACTCACGCAGTTGCTCGGCTGCCATGAAGCGGTGTTCTTGGTTGGCCACAACGATCGGCGGCTTCCCGGCAATGGAGGCAACACGCTTCCACGTCGCCTGCAGCATGGTGTCATCACCGACCAAGGGGAGGAACTGCTTCGGATATGCCTCGCGCGAAAGCGGCCAGAGGCGGGTGCCGGAACCGCCGGAAAGGATCACGGGAACAATGGGCAGCATGTTGTTTCTTCCTGAATCAGTGATTGGCTGGACTGCCGCCGATCAGGGCGGTCAGTTCATTGGTACGGGACTGCAGCAGCGCGGCGTCACCACGGGTTTCAACGTTCAGCCGCAGCAGCGGTTCAGTATTGGAGCTGCGCAGGTTGAAGCGCCATTCGGCGAACTCGGCGCTGATGCCGTCGGTTTTGTCGATGGCCGGTTGCTGGCTCTCGTAGTGCGTCATTACCCGTGCGACTGTGGCCTTGGCATCATCGACGCGGAAGTTGATCTCTCCGCTGCAGGGGAATGCCTGCATGCGGTCGGCGACCAGTTCGCCCAGCGTCTTGCCGGTGCTGGAGACCAGGCCGGCGATCAAGAGCCAGGGAATCATGCCTGAATCGCAATAGGAAAATTCGCGGAAATAATGGTGTGCGCTCATCTCGCCGCCGTAAATCGCGTCTTCCGCGCGCATGCGCTCCTTGATGAAGGCATGGCCGGTTTTGCTCATGATCGGAACGCCACCGGCCTGTTCGGCCATCTCCACGGTATTCCAGGTCAGGCGTGGATCATGGATGACCTTGCCGCCGGGGCTGCGTGCGATCAATGTGGAAGCCAGCAGGCCGACCAGGTAGTAGCCTTCGATGAAGCTGCCTTCGGCGTCGAAGAAGAAGCAGCGGTCGAAGTCGCCGTCCCAGGCGATGCCAAAGTCGGCGCCGTGCTCCCGCACCGCGTCACGCGTAGCGGCACGGTTTTCCTGCAGCAGCGGATTCGGGATGCCGTTGGGGAAGCTGCCATCAGGCTGGTGCTGGATGCTGATGAACTCGAAAGGCAGGTGCGGGGCCAGCTCGTCGATGACGATGCCCGCGCCGCCGTTGCCGGCATTGGTCACGATTTTCAATGGCTTGAGCTGGCTGACATCGACATAACCGAGCAGGTGCTTGATGTAGGCGGACTTGTCACCATCCCGCGTGACACGGCCCTTGCCGGTGCCCAGCGGCGCATCGGAGGCGGCGAAATCGCGGATGGTGAACAGCCCGGTGTCACCGCTGATCGGTTTGGCGTCCTCGCGGACCAGCTTCATGCCGTTGTAGTCCATCGGGTTATGGCTGGCGGTGACCATGATGCCGCCGGCTGCTTTGCGATGGAATGTCTGGAAATAGACTTCCTCCGTCCCGCACAGCCCGATGTCGACCACGTCGCGGCCGCTGGCGGTAAGCCCTTCGATCGCCGCAGCGTGGAGCTCCGGGCTGCTGAGTCGGATGTCATGACCCACGACAACGGGACCCGGGCCCAGCAGGGCGGCCGTGCCGGCACCGATGCGGCGGGCGAGAGCCGCGTCCAGTTCATCCGGAACGCGACCACGGATGTCATAGGCTTTGAAGCACGGAAGGGTCATCAATGCAGTCCTCACGGAGTTGACCCGTGATTATAACGATAGCTTCCGCAAGGACGGGTGATACAGGCCGTATGCTTGCGAAAGATGTCCCGCGACCAATGACGCTGGATAACCCATTGATTATCCAGCGTCTGGGTGCCTCGCTCAGCTCAGTGCGGCTTCCAGCTCCGGCAGCAAGGTAAACAGATCCCCCACCAGCCCGATATCGGCGATCTCGAAGATCGGTGAATCCGGATCCTTGTTGATCGCCACGATCGTGCCGGCATCCTTGATACCGGTCAGGTGCTGGATGGCACCACTGATGCCGATCGCCACATACAGTTCCGGTGCGATGATCTTCCCGGTCTGCCCGACCTGCAGCTCATTGGGTACATAGCCCGCATCGACGGCGGCGCGCGAGGCACCGACGGCAGCGCCCAGCTTGTCCGCCAGCTGGTAGATGACCTTGAAGTTCTCTTCCGAACCGACGCCGCGGCCACCGGAGACCACGCGCTTGGCGCTCTGCAGGTCAGGACGGTCGCTACTGGCGGCGGCCAGGCCGACAAAGCGGGTGTGGGTCGGCAAGGTGCCATCGATGCTCAGCGCTTCCACGTTGGCGCTGCCGCCCTGGGCGGCTTCAGGCCAGGAGGCGCTGCGCACGGTGGCGACCACGGTCTGGTCGGCCGGGGCCTCCACGGTGATGATCGCGTTGCCGGCGTAGATCGGGCGCTTGAAGGTATGGCTGCCTTCCACGGTCATCAGGTCGGACACCTGGGCGACGCCCAGCAGGGCGGCCACGCAGGGCATCAGGTCCTTGCCGAAGGTGGTGGACGGACCGAACACGTGGCTGTAACCGGCGGCGGCCTTGGCGATCTGCGGTGCCAGCACCTGCGCGATCGGATTCGCGTTGGCGGCATTGGCCACGGTCAGCACCTTGCTGACACCGCTGATCTTTGCCGCCTCGGCCGCAACGGCGGCCGGATCGGCAGCCAGCACCAGCACGTGCACTTCGGCGCCGCTGATCGCGGACGCTGCGCTGACGGTCTTGGCGGTGGCGGCGTTGAGCTTGCCGTCGTGGTGCTCGGCGATGACGAGAATCGTGCTCATTACAGCAACCCCTTCTGCTTGAGTGCGGCCACCAGTTCGGCGGCATCCTTGACCATCACGCCCTTGCTCCGCTTGCCGGGTGCGGCATAGGTGGTGGTCTTCAGGGTATCCACGGCATCAACCCCCAGGTCCGCCAGCTGCAGGGTCTCCAGCGGCTTGGCCTTGGCCTTCATGATGTCGGGCAGCTTGATGAAGCGCGGCTCGTTCAGGCGCAGGTCGGTGGTGACCACGGCAGGCAGGTCCACTTCCAGCGTTTCCAGGCCGGCATCGACTTCACGGATCACCGTGGCCTTGCCATCGGAAATTTCCAGCTTGCTGGCGAAGGTCGCCTGCGGGCGGCCCCAGATCGTGGCCAGCATCTGGCCGGTCTGGCTGGCGTCGTCATCGATGGCCTGCTTGCCCAGGATGACCAGCTCCGGCTGTTCTTTTTCGATCAGCTTGAGCAGGGCACGCGCGGCAGTGAGCGGCTGGATGGCCTCGTCGGTCACGATGTGGATGGCGCGGTTGGCGCCCATGGCCAAGCCGTTACGCAGGTGTGCCTGGGCGTCGGCCGGGGCAATGGTGGCGACGATGACTTCGCTGGCGATGCCCTTGTCGCGCAGGCGAAGGGCTTCTTCCAAGGCGATTTCATCAAAGGGATTGGGCGACAGCTTGACGCCGTCGGTTACCACGCCGGAGCCGTCCGGCTTGACCTGAATGCGGACGTTGTAGTCCACCACGCGCTTGTACGCGACGAGGATTTTCATCTGGTACGGGTCCTTCAATATCGAGGGTCGTCCGGTCCTGGCAACAGCAACCGGTTCGGGGGTGGGACCCCGATTCTAACTGGCGATTGCCGACCATGCGAATGCGTATGGTGCAGCCAATTCATTGCTGCAGCGCCGCATGGGTACAGGCATCCCATTCACGGTCCATCCCCAGACCGTGGCGGGGCGCGTTGTATGCTGTTGCGCTGAATAGGCTGCGGCTCAACGCACAGTCAGTGCACGGATCAGGAGAACTAGGTAGTGCCCACTTGGCTTGTCACCGGCGGCGCCGGATTCATTGGCGGTAATTTCGTCCTCGACGCAGTGACCCGCGGAGCGAAGATCGTCAATCTCGATGCCCTCACCTATGCCGGCAACCTCAAGACCTTAAGCAGCCTGGAAGGCCATCCCGGCCATGTGTTCGTGCAAGGTGACATAGCAGACAGTGCGCTGGTCCAGCGGCTGCTGGATGAGCATCAGCCGGACGCGGTCCTGAACTTTGCCGCCGAAAGCCACGTCGACCGTTCCATCGACGGCCCGGGCGCCTTCATCCAGACCAACGTGGTCGGCACGCTCGGCCTGCTGGAAGCGGTGCGCGACTACTGGAAGGCGCTGCCGGCCGACAAGGGCGCGGCGTTCCGTTTCCTGCACGTGTCCACCGACGAGGTCTACGGCACGTTGGGCGAGACCGGCAAGTTCAGCGAGACCACGCCGTACGCGCCAAACTCGCCGTACTCGGCGTCCAAGGCGGCCTCGGATCATCTGGTGCGCGCGTTCCACCACACCTACGGGCTGCCGGTGCTCACCACCAACTGCTCGAACAACTACGGGCCGTACCACTTCCCGGAGAAACTCATTCCGCTGGTGATCGCCAAGGCGCTGGCCGGCGAGCCGTTGCCGGTATACGGGGATGGCAAGCAGGTGCGTGACTGGCTGTTCGTGTCCGATCACTGCGAAGCGATCCGCACCGTGCTGGCCAAGGGCCGCGTCGGCGAAACCTACAATGTCGGTGGCAATTCCGAAAAGCAGAATATCGAAGTGGTGCAGGCGATCTGCGCATTGCTGGATGCGCGTCGCCCGCGCGAAGACGGCCAGCCGCGCAGCAGCCAGATCACCTACGTCGCCGATCGTCCGGGCCATGACCGTCGCTATGCGATCGATGCGTCCAAGCTGAAGGACGAACTGGGTTGGGAGCCGGCGTATACGTTCGAGCAGGGCATCGGCTTCACCGTCGACTGGTACCTTGACAATCAGGAATGGGTAAACGGCGTGCTGGATGGCAGTTACCGCCTGCAGCGCATCGGCACAACCGCCTGAGCCCACAAAGGACCACGTACCCATGACGCAGACGCAGCGTAAAGGCATCATCCTGGCCGGGGGCTCCGGCACCCGGCTGTATCCGATCACCAAGGGCGTCGGCAAGCAGCTGCTGCCGGTGTACGACAAGCCGATGATCTACTACCCACTCAGCGTGCTGATGCTGGCGGGCATCCGTGAAGTCCTGATCATCAATACCCCGCATGAGCAGGCGCTGTTCCAGCAGCTGCTGGGCGACGGTTCGCAATGGGGCATGGACATCCAGTACGCCGCCCAGCCGAGCCCGGATGGCCTGGCCCAAGCGTTTCTGATCGGACGCGAATTCCTGGACGGCAGACCAAGCTGCTTGGTGCTCGGCGACAACGTATTCCATGGCCACGGCCTGACGGAAGTGCTCAAGCGTGCTGACGCGCGCGCGAATGGCGCGACCGTGTTCGGCTACTGGGTCAACGATCCGGAACGCTATGGCGTGGCTGAGTTCGACAAGGACGGCAGGGTGATCGGGCTGGCGGAAAAACCGGCCACGCCACGTTCGAACTATGCGGTGACCGGTCTGTATTTCTACGACGGCAAGGCTAGCCAATATGCGGCTGAGTTGAAGCCCTCCGCGCGTGGCGAACTGGAGATCACCGACCTCAACCAGCGCTACCTGGATGAGGGTGCATTGCGGCTGGAGCCGCTGGGCCGCGGTTATGCGTGGCTGGACACCGGCACCCACCAGTCGCTGCTTGAAGCGTCCAATTTCATCGAGACCATCCAGACCCGCCAGGGCCTGCAGGTGTGCTGCCCGGAAGAGATCGCACTGGGCAATGGGTGGATAGATTTGGCCCAGCTCGAAGCCTTGGCCGCGCCACTGATCAAGAATGCCTACGGCCAATACCTGCACCAGCTCGCACTCAGGGGTTCGGTTCCATGAAAGTCATCGAGACCCGCCTGGCGGGCTGTGTGGTAATCGAGCCACACGTGCATGGAGATGCACGCGGATTCTTCTTCGAAGGCTGGAATCGCGAACGTTTCTCTGCGCAAGGCCTTCCGATGGACTTCGTGCAGAGCAATATCTCATCGTCGTCGCGTGGCGTGTTGCGCGGCCTGCATTACCAGTGGCCGCGTCCACAGGGAAAACTGGTGAGCGTTCTGGAGGGCGAGGTCTACGACGTCGCCGTGGATATCCGACGTGGATCGCCCACCTTTGGCCAATGGGAGGCGGTGGTATTGAGCGCCGAGAACAAGCGGCAGTTCTGGATACCAGAGGGGTTTGCCCATGGCTTCGCCGTGCTTTCGGAGCGCGCGCTTTTCCATTACCTGTGCACCGAGGTGTATGTCGCCGACGCCGACGCCACCGTACGCTGGAATGACGCCGACATCGCAGTGGATTGGCCGGTCAGCGTTCCGCAGCTGTCGGCCAAGGATGAATCCGCGCCCTTCCTTGCCGATATCGCGGAAGAGCGGCTGCCGGTTTTCGCCGCATGACGATCCTCGTGTTCGGCGGCAACGGCCAGGTCGGCCGAGAGCTGCTACGTGCGCTGTCTTCCTTGGGCACGGTTGTGACCACCACGCGCAGCGGCACGTTGACGGACGATAGCACCTGTGAGGTTGCGGACTTCGATCAGCCCGATTCACTGGTTGCGCTGCTGGGCCGCGTGCGCCCCGATATCGTCGTCAACGCCGCCGCCTACACGGCGGTGGACAAGGCGGAACAGGACGCTGAAGCTGCCTTCCGTGCCAACGCCGAGGCACCCGGCGTGATCGCGCGCTGGTGCTCGCGGGCCGGTGTGCCGTTCGTGCATTACTCCACCGATTATGTGTTCGATGGTGAAGGCACCGCACCCTATCGCGAAGACCAGCCAACGGCCCCGCTGGGTGTATATGGCACAAGCAAGCGTGATGGCGAAGACCGGGTGCGTGCGGCCGGCGGTCGCCACCTGATCTTCCGCACGGCGTGGGTGTATGCCGCACACGGCAACAATTTCCTGAGGACCATGCTGCGTATCGGGACCGAGCGTCCTGCACTGCGTGTCGTGGCCGACCAGATTGGTACGCCGACACCCGCAGCGTTGATTGCTGACGTCACCGCGCAGGCACTGCAGCATGCGGGTGGCCTGTCCGGCACGTGGCATCTCACCGCTTCTGGCCAGACCAGCTGGCATGGCTTTGCCGAGGCGATTTTCGCAGAAGCCCTCGCGCGTGGCGTTCTGCCCAGGGTGCCGAGCGTGCAAGCGATTGCCAGCTCGGAATACCCGACGCCGGCCAAGCGACCGTCATGGTCAGTACTGGACAACAGCAAACTGCAGCAGGATTTTGACATCCTGCTGCCGGATTGGCAGGAAGGGCTCAAGCGGGTAATCGGGGAGCTCACACCTTGATTTGAAGTCGGTCAACTTCCCCCGCGTTTGCCTGGTGCCTTACCCTTCTTCGCCGACACGCCCGGCAGCGGCTCCAGCAACGCCTGCAGGTCCTCCTCGCTGAAGCCGGGTCCCGCCGCACCGCCATTCTCCAGGATCGAATCGGCCAGCGCTGCCTTTCGCTGCTGAAGTTCACTGATCCGCTCCTCGATGCTGCCGGCAGCGATCAGGCGATAGACGAAGACCGGTTTGTCCTGGCCGATCCGGTGCGCCCGGTCGCTGGCCTGGTTTTCGGCTGCCGGGTTCCACCACGGGTCGAAATGGATGACCGTATCGGCGGCTGTCAGATTTAGCCCGACACCGCCCGCCTTCAGGCTGATCAGGAAGATGGGCACCTCTCCCTGCATGAACCGGCGCACTGGAGTGGCCCGGTCACGGGTGTCGCCGGTCAGGGTGACGAACGCCAGTCCGCTCTTGTCCAAGGCCTGCGCGATCAGCTCCAGCATGCGCGTGAACTGGGAGAACACCAGGATGCGGCGTCCTTCCTCCACCATCTCCGGCAACAGCGTCAACAGCAGGTCAAGCTTGGCCGAACCCTGCGTGCGCGGCGTGGCCTCGCCGGGCAGCAGGCGTGGATCGCAGCAGACCTGGCGCAACTTCAGCAGTGCATCGAGCACGACGATGTGGCTCTTGGCCATTCCTTTGCCGGCGACGGCCTCGCGCACTTTTTCCTGCATCGCCGATCGCACTGTCTCGTACAGGTCGCGCTGGCCACCCTCCAATGACACGTGGCGGGTGATCACGGTCTTGGGCGGCAGCTCCGCCGCCACCTGGTCCTTGCGTCGGCGCAGGAGGAATGGACGCACGCGCTGGGCCAGCAGCTGCGCGCGTTGGCCGTCACCGCTGCGCTCGATCGGATGGCGCCAATGCAGGTTGAAGGTCTTCTCGCTGCCAAGCAGGCCCGGCAGGACAAAGTCGATATGCGTCCACAGTTCGCCCAGGTGGTTTTCCAGCGGCGTGCCGGTCAGGCACAGCCGGTGCCGGCTCTGCAGCGTGCGCAGGCTGATCGCCGCGCGTGCCTTGGCATTCTTTACCTGCTGGGCTTCGTCGAGGATCAGCAGGTGATAGGCATGCGCCTGCAGCGCGGCCTCATCCCGCCACACCAGCGGATAGGTGGTCAGCACCAGGTCGTGGGCGGGAATCTGTTCGAACAGCGCCTCTCGGGCAGGGCCATGCAGGACCAGCACGCGCAGACCGGGAGCGAAACGCGCGGCCTCCTGCTGCCAGTTGAACAGCAGGGATGTCGGCATGACCACCAGCGCGGGCCGGTCCAATCGCCCCCCTTCCTTTTCCAGCAGCACGTGCGCCAGGGTCTGCAGCGTCTTGCCCAGGCCCATGTCATCGGCCAGGATGCCGCCCAGCTCCTGTTGGCGCAGGTACTGCAGCCACGCCAGCCCGTCCTGCTGATAAGGCCGCAAGGCGGCAGCCAGCCCGACGGGTGCCGCAACCGGTTGTGGCGTGGGTTCCTGCACCAGCCGCTGCACCATCGCGCGGGTATCGGTGGCGCCACGCAGCTGCAGGCTTCCGGACTGTTGCAGCGCCTGCAGGCGTCCCCTGTCGCGTGCGGAAACACGCAGGGGCCCAGCGCCGTTGCCAAACAGGTCGCCGAGCAGGGTCACGACGGGCTTCAGCCGCCCCGCCTGGAATGACAGCGCTCCTGCCGTGGGGGAGGCGATCAGGATGCGCTCTTCGTCGTCGATGGCATCCAGCGCGCCCCGCGTCCAGCGCGGATCGGTCTGCAGTAATTGCGCCAGCATCGGTGCCAGCGGCACCGTCTGGCCATCGATTTCGATGCCCAGCGCTACGTCCAGCCAGCCAGCGCCTGTGTCATCGGGCTGCACGTCCCAGAGCACGCTGTCCACCACGGTGATGCGGTGCCGGAAATCCTCCGGGACGGTGACCACCCACCCCAGTTCCTGCAGCCGGGGCAGCTCGCGCAGCATGAAGCTGCCCCAGTCGTAGGAGCGCAGGTGGAAGTGGGGCCCGGCCCCACTGAGCAGCGCTGCCGACTGCGGATGGCGGTGAAGTCCACTGCTGCGCAACTCGTTTTCCCGCTTGGCCTCTTCGGCCGTATCGCGTGGCAGCAGCTCGATCGTTCCGTCCGCACCCCGCACGAAGCGCGAGGGGTCATCGAGGTGCTTGAAATGGTCGCCGTAGGCGAAAGAGACCGTGGCGAATTCCAGCCGCTGCATCTCACCTCTTCGCGCGCCCCACGTCTGCGGTTGCTCTTCGGTATGCAGCATCAGGTGCGGGACCATGCCATCCACCTGGGCGATGGGCATCGCATCGGCGGTGGCCGGCGGCAGGGGCAGGGCAGGATCCAGCCGCTGGAGCATCTGCGCGGTAAGGGAATGCTCGTCGGGCAGCAACGGCGGCAGCCCAAGGAAAGCATCGGCGTCGGGGCTTGCCACCGCCAGTTGCAGCGGACCCGTCTCACCGGTTCTCTCGTCCAGATAACAGGCGCACTGATCTTCCACCGCTCCGTCGGCGTTCCCGTCCACCTGCAGCACCGGCAGGGAGCATACGCCCAGCTGGCTGTCGGCCGCCTTCCACTCCAGGTGGCCTGCGCGAGCGGGGCCCGCGCGCAGGGGCAGCAACTGCCTCGTGCCGGGGTGCTGTACCCAGCCATGGCCGGAGGCCAGGATCATGTCCAGCAACGGCTGCACGGCTACACGCCGGCCGCCCTTGCGCTGCTGGCGCAACCACAGCTGCCCGAGAACGGCGATGTCCTGTTGCGACACGTAGCCGGGCGGGTCGATGACCAGCTCCGGGGTGATGTCAAACCGCTTCTCGCGCTCCAGCGCGCCGTCGGCCGTCTTCCGCATCCTGTACGCATGGATGCCGAGGCGGAACTGGAATACGGAAAGCACGAACGCAACGCTTTTCGGGTTCTGCTTTCCCTTGCTCGACCCCGTGCGTGCAGCGTGCTGAGCATGCCATTGAGACAGACGGGTGAGCAGCTCGGCGCGAACCGGTTGCGCGTGCTGCGGTACCGTCGCCTCGATTTCCTCGTCTTCGCTATCCTCATCAGGCCCGTGCAGGGCACACATCATGACCGCGGCCACATGCTTGCAATTGTCGCCCACCGGGCAGCTGCAGCGGCCGTTGAGGCGACTGTGGGGGCTACGAAGGCTGGCCTTGAGGTTGATCGTTACCCGATAAGGCTGGGTGGCAGTGCCCTCTACCTTGGCATGCAGGAGGTCCCTTTCCATGCGCAGGTCATACACCCTGGCCAGGTAGCCGGCCGCCTTGTGGATCGTGCGCTCGTCGAGCCAGCGATACAGATCATTTTCATCGAACAGGACGGACATCGGCGATCTTTCCAACGGGGCGGCATCTGGCCGCACATCGGGATGCAGGCGTGACCGGGACCGCCAGTTTACGAGCTGTGCCCACTGCGGCAAATGCTGCGCCGCACCCCAGCGGGGGGGCGGGGTGCCGTTAGAATGCCGTCATCATTACCGTGGGACAGCAACGCAATGGATAGTTCCGGTACCGGCAGCAAGCGCGATAAACGATATGCCAGCGCGGCGCTCGCCCTGCAGGGCGTGGTCGCCGATGGTCAGACCCTGGCCGTTGGCGGTTTCGGCCTGTGTGGCATCCCCGAGGCGCTGATTGCCGCCTTGCGCGACAGCGGTGTCAGCGGCCTGACGGTGATTTCCAATAATGCCGGCGTGGACGGTTTCGGCCTTGGCCAGCTGCTGGCGACCCGCCAGATCCGGAAGATGATCTCTTCCTACGTGGGCGAGAACAAGGAGTTCGAGCGCCAGTTCCTGGCCGGCGAACTTGAACTGGAATTCAACCCGCAGGGCACCCTGGCCGAGCGCCTGCGCGCCGGTGGGGCCGGCATTCCGGCGTTCTTCACCGCTACCGGGTACGGCACGGTGGTGGCCGAGGGAAAGGAAACGCGAGAGTTCGACGGCCGCCACTACGTGATGGAAACCGCGCTGCGCGCTGATGTGGCATTGGTCAAAGCGTGGAAGGCGGACGAAGCGGGCAACTTGCTGTTCCGGCGTACCGCGCGCAACTTCAATCCGGCCTGCGCGATGGCCGGCAAGGTCTGCATCGCCGAGGTGGAAGAGGTGGTGCCGGTGGGCAGCATCGACCCGGATCAGGTGCACCTGCCCGGTATCTACGTGCACCGCATCGTGCATAACCCGACACCCGAGAAGCGCATCGAACAACGTACCGTGCGCCAGGAGGCGAACTGAGATGGCCTGGACCCGCGACGAAATGGCGGCCCGTGCCGCGCGTGAGCTCACCGATGGGGCCTATGTGAACCTCGGCATCGGCCTGCCGACCCTGGTGGCCAACCATATTCCCGAGGGCGTGGACGTCTGGCTGCAGTCGGAGAACGGCCTGCTCGGGATCGGCCCGTTCCCCACCGAGGCGGAGATCGACCCAGACCTGATCAACGCAGGCAAACAGACCGTTACCGCGCGTGCGGGCGCCAGTTATTTCGGCAGCGATGACAGCTTCGCGATGATCCGCGGCGGCCACGTCAACCTGGCCATCCTCGGCGCGATGCAGGTGACCGATAGCGGCGACCTGGCCAACTGGATGGTGCCGGGCAAGATGGTCAAGGGCATGGGCGGGGCGATGGATCTGGTAGCCGGCGTGCAGCGGGTGGTGGTGCTGATGGAGCACACCGCCAGGAACGGCGAGCACAAGATCCTCAAGGAATGCTCGCTGCCGCTGACCGGTGTCGGCGTGGTGGATCGCATCATTACCGATCTGGCCGTGTTCGATGTGACCGGCGACGGGCTGGTGCTGGTGGAAACCGCACCGGGCGTTGAAGAAGCAGAGCTGGTGGAAAAGACCGGCGTGGCGTTCAAGCGCAGCTGATGGCCGCGCTGTTCCCGCAGGACCTGCCTGATGCCGATGTGCGCCACCTTGCAGGGTGGCTGCCTCCTGCGCAGGCAGCGGCCCTGCAGGCAGCGTTGCTGCGGGACATTCCATGGGAAGTGCACCGGATACGGATGTTCGGGCGGTTGGTGGATTCACCGCGGCTGAGTTGCTGGATGGGCGACGCGGATGCGCGTTACCGTTACTCCGGCGCAGACTTTCTGCCGCATCCGTGGGCGGATGTGCTGATGCCCGTTCGTGACCGATTGCAGGAGGAGCTGGGAACGCGCCTCAACAGCGTGCTGCTCAACCGCTATCGCAGCGGTACGGACAGCATGGGCTGGCACAGCGATGACGAGCCGGAACTGGGGCCGCAGCCGGTGATTGCTTCACTCAGCCTGGGCGCTGCGCGCCGCTTTCTGCTGCGCAGGCGCGATGACCACGCCTTCAAGGCCAACTACCTGCTCGGCCATGGCGACCTGCTGGTCATGGCCGGCAGTACGCAAGCCCACTACCAGCATGCCCTGCCGAAGAGCGCCCGGGTACAGGTCGAGCGGATCAACCTGACTTTCCGCCTGATTACACCGCGCTAGCGGCCGGCACTACCGAATCACCAGCCAATCAGCGCAGTGAACCGCCGTCCGTATCCTTCTGCCCACTGCTCAGCGCCCAGCCCACCACATCGGCGGTCAGGGCATTCAGCCCCTTCTCGAAGGCCGCGGTCACCGCCGGCACGTCGGTCGAACCCACCGGCTGTTCCTGGCGGAACGTCCGGTCGATCACCACGCGCTGGTCCACCACGTGGATCAGCTTGGCGTTGATCTCGATGACCACGGTCGGCGTGGGCTGGCCGCGGTAATCCGATTCAAAACGGCGGATGTCGGTCGCAAGGCGGTAATCAGCGCGGATACCCGCAGCGGCGCGCCCGACGCCGGCGATACGGCCGGAATCCTCGAAACCGCGCAGCAGGGCGTCTTCGATCATGTCGGTGGCCGGCTGCGCCCAGGTCGCGCCAGCGTAGATTTCCAGCTCCGAAGGACGCGGCCGCACGTTGATGCGCGGGCTGTCGACCATGCGCGTGGCGCTCGGCTTGGACAGCACCAGCTGCCAGGCCACGGTAGGCCAGGACGGATCCACCTTCACCTGTACGGCCGGGGAGTAGATCGTCACTGCGTTGCGGTCGCCGCTGGACAGGATCGAACAACCGGCCAGGCTGGCCAGCAGAGCAGCCGGCAGCAGCAGGCGCGTCACGGACAGGGAGGGCATGCGCTTCATTCGGGTTCGAACTCCTTCGGTGCGTCGCGGCCCAGCAAGTAGCGCGCGGGGTTGTTCTCAAGGCGGTCACTGACCCGGCGCAGGTCGCGGATCAGGCCGCGCAGTTCGGTCAGGGTCGGACCGAGCTGGCCCAGGCCGTCGCTGGCGAAGCTGTTGATGGCCGCCCGGTTCTCGCCGAGGATCGAATTGGCATTGCCGGCCGCCGAATCCATCTTGGTCATGGTGGCGTCCAGCTTTTCGATGATGCCCGGCAGCTCCTGTACCAGGTTCTGGTCCAGCCGCTGGATGGTCCCGTTGGTGGTCTTCAGGGTCTCGTCCAGACTACGCGCGGCATTGCGCGCGCTGAGCAGCAGCGCCTGGGTGCCCTGTTTCTGGTCGGCCAGCCCGCCACTGATCGATTCGATATTGGCCAACGTGGCATTGATCGCGGCCACGTTGCGGTCGCTCAGCACCTGGTCCATGCGCTCGACGATGCGGTTGGCCACGTCGGTGATGTTCTGCAGGGCCGAAGGCGTGGTCGGAATGATCGGCGCGGGATCGCGGTTGACCGAGGTCAGCGTCGGCGACTGCGGCGTACCGCCACTGAGCTGGATGATCGACGGGCCGGTCAGGCTGGTGATCGCCAGCTTGGCGCGGGTATCGGTCTTGACCGGCGTGGTGGAGTTGAGGCGGATCTTGGCCACCACCTGACGCGGGTCATCCGGGACCAGATTGAGCTCGATGATCGACCCCACCGCGATGCCGTTGTACTGCACCGGGCTGCCCACGGTCAGGCCGGTGACCGCCTCGCGGAACACCACGCGGTATTCCTGCCAGGTGCGGTCGGACGAATACTTGGCTGCCCAGAGGCCGAAGGCCAGCAGGGCCAGGCCGGTGATCAGGGTGAACGCGCCTATCAGCACGTAGTTGGCTTTGGTTTCCATGACTCAGGCACTCTCGGTCTGTTCGCCGCGCGCAGCACGTGCGCGGGGTCCGTGGAAATATTCCTGGATCCACGGATGGTCCAGTTTCTCGATGTCGGCCAGCGGCGCGTTGGCGACCACCTTGCGGTCGGCCAGCACGGCCACCCGGTCACAGATGGCATACAGGGTGTCCAGATCGTGTGTGATCAGGAAGACAGTCAGCCCCAGCGCTTCCTGCAGGGTCTTGATCAGGCGGTCGAACGCGGCCGCGCCGATCGGGTCCAGCCCGGCCGTGGGTTCGTCCAGGAACAGCAGCGGCGGGTCCAGGGCCAGCGCACGGGCCAGCCCGGCGCGCTTGCGCATGCCGCCTGACAACTGCGAAGGCAGCTTGTTGATCGCATCGGCGGGCAGGCCCGCCAGCTTCACCTTCAGCAACGCCAGCTCGTAATGCCAGCGCTCGGGCAGCTCGCGATGGTGTTCCTTCAGGGGCACCTGCACGTTCTCGCCGACGGTCAGGGAAGAAAACAGCGCGCCATCCTGGAACAGCACGCCGGTATTGCGCTGGATGTGCAGGCGGCTTTCGCTGTCGCCACCGCGCGCATCGCGCCCCAGCACTTCGATCTGCCCTTCATCGGGGTTGCGCAGGCCGAGGATGGAGCGCATCAGCACCGACTTGCCGGTGCCCGAGCCGCCGACCACGCCGAGGATCTCGCCGCGCCGCACGTCCAGGTCCAGGCCTTCGTGCACGGTCTGGCTGCCGAAACGGTTGACCAGCCCGCGCACACGGATGGCCAGCTTCGCTTCGTCCTCGCCGGGGGCGTCGTGGATTTCGTGGGTGCGTTCGTCGTTCACCGTCACCAGCCCATCTGCATGAACCACAACGCAGCGAAGGCGTCGAGGATGATCACCAGGGAAATGGCCTGGACCACGCTGGAGGTCGTGCGCTCGCCCACCGACTGCGCGGTACCCTCGACCTTCAGGCCTTCCAGGCAGCCGATCAGCCCGATCACCAGCGCGAACACCGGTGCCTTGGCCAGGCCGACCAGCATGTTGCGTACTTCCATCGTGTCGTACATGCGAGCGATGTACATCTGCGGCGGGATATCCAGGTCGAACGCGCCCACCGTGATGCCGCCGGCCAGGCCGGCGACCATTGCGATGAAGGTCAGCAGCGGCAGGGTGACCAGCAGCGCGACGATGCGCGGCAGCACCAGCAGGTCCATCGGATCCAGGCCGAGCGTCTTCATCGCGTCGATTTCCTCGCGCGCCTTCATCGCACCGATCTGCGCGGTGAACGCGCTGGCGGTACGGCCGGCCAGCACGATCGCGGTCAGCAGCACGGCGAACTCGCGCAGGAAGGCGATGCTGACCAGTTCGACCACGTAGATCTCCGCGCCGAAGTCGCGCAGGATCGTCGAACCGAGGAAGGCGATCACCGCACCGACCAGGTAAGAAAGCAGGGCCACCAGCGGCACCGCATCCAGCCCGACCTGCTCCATCTGGTGCACGGTGGCGGTCAGGCGGAAACGGCGCGGCTCCTTCAGCAGGCGCGCGCCCTTGACCAGGCTTTCGCCGAGGAAGCTGGCCAGCGCCACGATGTTCTGGCCGGTCGCGTGCATGCTGCGGCCAAGCCGGTCCAGCGCGGCCAGCACGCCGAAATCCCGTTTCGCCTTGGGCCGGTCGTCGGCGACTTCTTCGATGGTGCAGACCAGCGCCTGGTGGTCTTCGCGGAACTGCAGCGCGTCCTGCCCCAGGTCGGCGCGGTGGGCCACGCGCAGCAGTTGCAGCACGCCGGCCGAATCCAGCTGTTCGATGCCGGTGGCGTCGATGGCGGTCAGTCCCTCCGGGACCTCGCGCAGCACCTCGGCGGCCTGCAGGGCGGTGTGCAGTGTCCAACGACCGGACAGGCGGATGCGGCCCGGTTCATTGGCATCGCGTTCGATCCGGGGATTCTGGTCGGAGGTCATGGTCGGCATCAAGGATGCAGCATAGCGTGTGCATGTCGCATGCAGCGTAGGTCCTGTCCGAATGTCCTTCTGCACGGGCCGGGGCTGGGTAATACTACCGCGCATGCCTGTAGACGCCTCCCCGATAGCCTCGCCCCCCGCCACCTATGCGCAGCGCGTGGCGTTCGTCTGTGAGATCGCCGGGCGCCTGCACAGTTACGGCACCACCGCCCAGCGCCTGGAGGCTGCCGTGGTGGCCCTGGCCCAGCAGTTGGGGTTGGATTGCGAGCCCTGGTCGAATCCGACCGGGATCATCCTGAGCTTCAGCGATCCGGCCAAAGCGATTGGCTCCAGCGACATCACCCGCGTGATCCGGCTGGCACCTGGCGAAAACGATCTGCATAAGCTCAGCGTCGCAGATCGCATCGCCGAAGATGTCGCCAACGGCCGGATGAGCCTGGCCCAGGGGCACACCGCGCTGCGCCAGCTGGACGCTGATCCCGGGCTGCGCGGAAAGGTCAAGGAAGTGTTGTCCTACAGCCTGGGCGCGGCCGGCGTGGCCGGTCTGTGGAAACTGCCGTGGCTGGACATCGCCACCGCTGGCGCGATCGGGCTGCTGATCGGCCTGCTGGGGCGCTGGACCGGCCAACGCGCGGCGACCAAGGAGGCCAGTGAAGCGCTGGCGGCGCTGTTGGCGGGGCTGGTCGCTACGCTGGTGGCCACCTACGTGGGCGCGCTCAACCTCAATACCGTGGTGATCGCCTCGCTGGTGATCCTGCTGCCGGGTATGTCCCTGACCAATGCGGTGAACGAGTTGGCCAGCCAGCACTGGGTGTCCGGCACGGCGCGGGTGGCGGGGGCGCTGACCACCATCATGAAGCTGACGGTGGGCGCGATGATCGCGGTGACGCTGGCCGATGTGATCGGGCTGGACCCGGTGGTGCGCGCCTCGCGGCCGCAGGGCGCGTGGGTGGAGTGGTCGGCGCTGCTGATCGCGGCGGTCGCCTTCGCGATGCTGTTCAAGGCCAGTCGACGCGATTTTCCGTGGGTGCTGGCGGCCTGCGTGGCCGGCTATGCGATTTCCAAATTCGCCGGGCACGCGTGGGGTGCGCCGGCGGGTATCTTCCTTTCGGCGATGCTGCTGACGGCGGCGGGCAACCTGTTTGGACGGCTGGTGCAGCGGCCGGGGGCGATCATCCGCCTCCCGGGCATCATCATGATGGTGCCGGGAAGTACCAGCCTGCGCGGGGTGCTGACGCTGGTGCAGCAGCAGGATGTCGGGGCGGGGCAGGGGGTGTTCCTGACCGTGTTGAACGTGGTGATGGCGCTGGTGGCGGGGTTGTTGTTCGGAAACCTGCTGATTCCGGCGCGGAAGACGTTGTAGGTTTGTTGTTGGCGAAGGGCGTCGGCGTTGGCGTCGGGCGGGTGGGGTCTGCAGGACACGCCGCAAGTACGTCCTTGTAGGCTGCATCGCCGCATCCCTGCGGCTCAGCGTCCTGCAAACCCCACCCGCCCGACGCCCTGACACATTCCGGGGGCTGCCGGTCCGCGTTGAAATAAAAGAGGGTGCTGTGGTGGGTGACGACCGTTGGTCGTCACGCTGTTGCGGGCACAAAAAAACGCCGGCTTCGCAGCCGGCGTTCTTCAGGATCGCGAGGGTTTTCAGGCCTTCTTGATCAGGTAATCCTCCACCTTCTTGCCCTTGCTGGTCAGCTCGGCCAGCCAGCGCGGCTGCTTGCCGCGGCCGGTCCAGGTTTCCTTGGTGTTGGCCGGGTTGCGGTACTTCGGGGCAACCTTGCCCAGCTTGCGGCCGGCGGTCTTGGACGGTGCCTTGGTCGCGGCCTTGCGGGCGCGCGGTGCCGGTGCGCCGCCGAACAGTTCTTCGATGCTGTAGCCCTCGACCTTGGCCAGCTTTTCCAGCTGGGCGCGGACCTTGGTGATCGGGCGACGCTTGGCGACGATGGTCTGCTGCTTCTTGGCGGTGCGGATCAGTGCACCCAGTTCACGGGCCGACAGACCGGTCAGATCAATACTCATGCAGTGCTCCAGACAATATGGAAAGGGTCTGCCAGTCCTTGGCTCGGGCCCAAGAGTAATGTGCATTTACTGCAAGCACAAACAGGAAACAGCACTTCTGGGGTGAACAGCAAAAGAAAAGCCGGGATTAACCCGGCTTTTATTCTTTTATCCGAGCAGTTTGCGCATCAGGCTGTCGCGATCCAGGCTCTCGGCCTCGCTCGCGCTGCGTGAGCGATATTCGAAAGTACCTGCGGCCAGGCCGCGTTCGGAAACCACCACGCGGTGCGGAATGCCGATCAATTCCATGTCGGCGAACATGGCGCCGGGGCGCAGGCCACGATCGTCCAGCGCGGCATCCAGCCCACCGGCACGCAGCGATTCCAGCAGCTCGGCAGCGGCGGCGGACACGGCGGCGTCGCCCTTGGGGTTGATGACGCACACCACTGCCTGCCACGGCGCCATTGCCTCGGGCCAGACGATGCCGACCTCGTCGTGGTTCTGTTCAATGGCGGCGGCGACGATGCGCGAAATGCCGATGCCATAGCAGCCCATGCTCAGCACCGCGGCCTTGCCATTCTCATCAAGCACGGTGGCATTGAGTGCTTTTGCATACTGGCGGCCCAGCTGGAAAACGTGGCCCACTTCGATGCCGCGGGCAATCTTCAGCTCGCCGCCGTCGCGGGCGCGGTCACCGGCCTGCACGTTGCGGATATCAGCGATTTCCGGCTCCGGCAGGTCACGGCCCCAGTTGACGCCGGCCAGGTGGAAACCTGCCTCATTGGCACCGACGACAAAATCGGCGAGTGCGGCCACCTCCGGGTCAGCCACGACACGGATCGCCTTGGCCGGACCCACCGGGCCCAGGAATCCGGGCACGCAGCCGAGGTACTCGCTGATTTCCGCCTCGGTGGCAAACCGGTGGTCGGACAGGCCGGGCACCTTGGCCAGCTTGATCTCGTTGACCTCGTGGTCACCGCGCACCAGCGCCAGCACGAAGGTCTCCCCGGCCATCAGCGCGACCGATTTGACCGTGCGCTGCAGTGCCAGTCCGAGCAGGGCGGCCACCTCTTCGCAGGTCTTCTGGGTCGGGGTTTCAAGCTTGCGCATCGCCTCGCCGGCGGCCGCACGGGCGGGGGGCTCGGCGGCCACGGCCGCTTCCATGTTCGCCGCATAATCCGAGCCGGTGGAAAACACCAGCGCGTCTTCGCCGGAATCGGCGATGACATGGAATTCCTGCGAGGCGTCACCGCCGATCGCGCCGGAATCGGCCTGTACCATGCGGAAATCCAGTCCCAGTCGGGTGAATATCCGACTGTAGGCAGCCTTCATGTTTTCGTATTCGCGGACCAGGTCTTCGTCGTGCAGGTGGAAGGAGTAGGCGTCCTTCATCAGGAATTCGCGCGCGCGCATCACCCCGAAGCGGGGCCGGATCTCGTCGCGGAACTTGGTCTGGATCTGGAAGAAATTGACCGGCAGCTGCTTGTAGCTGGACAGTTCCTGACGCGCGAAATCAGTCAGCGCTTCTTCGGCGGTGGGGCTGTAGCAGAACTCCTGCTCCTTGCGGTCCTTGATCTTCAGCAGCTGCGGGCCGAATTTTTCCCAGCGCCCGGTGGCTTCCCACAGCTCGCGCGGCTGGATCGTCGGGATCTGAAGTTCAACCGCGCCGGCATTTTCCATTTCCTCGCGGACGATGCGCTCGACCTTGCGCAGCACGCGCAGGCCCAGCGGCGACCAGATATACAGGCCGGAGGCGAGCTTGCGGATCATCCCCGCGCGCAGCATCAGCCGGTGGCTGGTCAGCTCGGCGTCGCTGGGGGTTTCCTTGGTGGTGTGCAGGTGGAACTGGGACAGGCGCATCGTCGGCATCATCTAACGGCGGAAGCCGTTATTCTGCCAGCCCGGCGCCTGTCGTGGGCGGCGGGCGGGTTTCAGGCCTGCGGGCAGTAAGCCTTGGCGGCCGCTTCGGCGAGCGCCCGCTGGTTGGCGCGCTGGGTCTCGTCGAGCGCGGTTTCGGCCGTGCCGTCACCATTGGTGTCCTGCATGACCGGACCGCTGCCAGCGAGCAGCGCCAGGTTGGCCCGCGCGGTGACGCACTGCGGGGCAAGCGGGGCCTCGGTCGCCGCCGCTGCCGGCGGATTGCCCGGGTCGCGGGTCTGCTGCCGGGTTTCAAAGGCCTTGCCGGCCGGCGGGCTCTCCGAATACTGGGTCACGCCGTTGGCGTCCTTCCATTTGTAAACCGGACCGGCAAACGCCGACCCGCTGGCCAGCAGCAGGAAACTCAAGCAGAACAGGGTACGCATGGAGACTCCAGGCCTGACCGGCGGGAAAGCGTGATTGCAGCACCGCAGCCGTCGGCTGGCAAGTCGATTAAACTCGGGGGATGGATCCCATCACACCGCCGCCGCCGCGTTCGCGCACCATTTACCTGCTTCCCAACCTGTTCACCACGGCGGGCCTGTTCGCCGGGTTCTACGCGATCATCGCCGCGGCGAACGGTGATTTCGTGTACGCCAGCATCGCGGTGTTCGTGGCTGCGGTCATGGACGGGCTGGACGGCCGGGTCGCGCGCCTGACCGGCACCAGCAGCGAGTTCGGCGTGCAGTACGACTCGCTCGCCGACCTGGTCAGCTTCGGCATGGCGCCGGCGCTGGTGATGTACCACTGGGCCCTGTCCTCGCTGAAGTACGACGGTGAGCTGCTGGGCCGCGTCGGCTGGGCGGTCGCCTTCCTGTACGCGGCCTGCGCCGCGCTGCGCCTGGCCCGCTTCAATACCCAGGTGGCGGTGGTGGACAAGCGCTGGTTCGTCGGCCTGGCCAGCCCGGCTGCGGCCGGCCTGATGATGTCCTTCGTCTGGGCTTTCGCTGACGGCACCCTCGGCTGGACCGGTGAGCAGCTGCGCTACGTAGCGCTGGGGGTGACCCTGGTGTCGGCCCTGCTGATGGTCAGCCGGATCCGCTTCTGGAGCTTCAAGGGCGGCGGCGCGAAGGGACCGCGCGCCGACCGCGTGCCGTTCCTGGTGTTGGCTCTGCTGCCGATCGGCATCGCGATTGCGGTGATCGACCTGCCGCGCGTGTTGCTGGCGGTAGGCGTCATCTACGCGCTGTCCGGGCTGGTCATGTGGACCATGCAGCGCCTGCGCAAGCGTCCGGACGCGGCGTGAGTGCCGACCTGCCCGTGCTGTGGACACCGGCCCAGCAGGCCTGGCTGCAGGCGATGGGCTACAGCGTGCTGCATGAAAGCGCGTTGGCGGCCGAGCTGGAGGCCGCGGCCGCCATGGCGCAGGCGATCGAGCCTCCTGCGGTTGAACTGAGCGTCGCCCCGGTGGCATCGCGCCCGGCGGTACCGCGACAGGCGCCGGCGGCCCCGCGCGCGCCGGTTGCACCGCGTCCGGCTGCCGTGGACACGATCGATTCCGCCAGCGATAGCGCGCCGCGCACGGGCACGGTGCGCCGTCCGTCGGTACGTCTGCCGGACCGCCTGCAGATCGCCTTGCTGCGTGCCTCGGGCTGCAATCCCAATGATCCGCAAACACAGGCCTTGATGGACAGCTGGCCACTGGACACGCTGCGCTCCGATCCGGCCGCCAAGCGTGCGCTGTGGCCCGTGCTGCGTGCGTTGCGCACGAAAGGGCGCGGCGCATGAGCGCTGTGGCCCGTCCCGTGCAGGCCAGCGTGCGCGCGTTGCGTGAAAGCGACCTCAATGCGGTCATGGTGATCGAGGAGCGGGGGTACCCGTATCCGTGGACGCGTGGCATCTTCCTGGACTGCCTGCGTGCGGGCTATCCGGGCCTGGCGATGGAAGAGGACGGCCTGTTGGTCGGCTATGCCTTGTTGAGCATCGCCGCCGATGAAGCGCACCTGTTGAACATCTGCGTGGACCCGCTCAACCAGTCACGCGGTCGCGGGCGGCAGTTGCTGCGCGCCATCGTGCGCCTGGCCCGCGACCGTGGCGTGCAGCGCGTGTTCCTGGAAGTCCGGCCGACCAATACGCCGGCGCTGTCGCTGTACCACAGCGAAGGATTCAACGAGATCGGTCGTCGTCCGCGTTATTACCCCGCTGCCGACGGTCGCGAGGATGCGCTGGTGATGGCCATCGAACTGGTGGCCGACGACATCGACAGGATGCCGCCGCTGTAAGCGGGGCACATGACGGCCAGCGGCCGTCACTACCGTGGCGGTGGTCAGGTAGCGCCGAGCCATGCTCGGCGAGCGCAGCGGCGGGGGCAATGGCGTGACGGCCAGCGGCCG
>NZ_JACSQS010000016.1:0-7386 GCF_014836545.1 Stenotrophomonas lacuserhaii | reverse complement strand
CCCCCCACGACCCACCCGCGCGTCAGAGCTTGGCGCGCTGTTCCTGCAGGCCGGCCAGCTGGGTGGTCCATTCGAGCAGGCGCACGCGTTCCTGCTCGACCACCGCCGCCGGCACCTTGTCGGTGAACTTGGCCAGCTTGGCTTCGCTCTTTTCCTTTTCGCCCTGCACGCGGGCCAGTTCCTTGTCCAGGCGCGCGCGCTCTGCCTCCAGGTCCACCAGGCCTTCCAGCGGCACCAGCAGCTTCAGCTCGCCGACGATCGCCGGAGCAGCCGGCGGCGCGATTTCGCCATCGGTCAGCCACCGGATGGTTTCCAGCTTCAGCAGGAAAGACAGCGAGGCGGCAAAGCGCTCGATGCGCACCCGGTCCTGCTCCAGCCCGGCCTGCAGGCGCAGCGGTACCAGTCTGGACGGGGCCACGTTGAGCTCGCTGCGCACACGACGCACGGCGCTGATCACCGCCTTCAGCCACTCCACGTCCGCTTCGGCCTGGGCGTAGTCACCGGCGAACTCTTCGACGCTCGGGTAGGGACGCAGCGACAGCGAATCGCCGCTGATACCCAGGCGCGGCGCAACCTGCTGCCACAGCTGTTCGGTGATGAACGGGGTCAGCGGATGCAGCAGGCGCAGCAGCGCTTCCAGCACGTACAGCACGGTGTGGCGGGTGCTGTCCGCATCGGCCGCGTCGGCGCCGTTGAGGGCCGGCTTGCTCAGCTCCAGGAACCAGTCGCAGAACTCGTTCCAGGCGAACTCGTACAGGCACTGCGCCAGCAGGTCGAAACGGTAGGCGGCGAAGTGGCCCTGCGCTTCGGCGGTGGTGGCCGCCAAGCGCGCGAGGATCCAGCGCTCGGCATCGGTACGCGGCTTGGGCGCGCCATCGAACGCAGTGCCTTCGGTGTTCATCAGCGCGAAGCGGCTGGCGTTCCACAGCTTGTTGCAGAAGTTCTTGTAA
The DNA here is from genome assembly GCF_014836545.1 of Stenotrophomonas lacuserhaii. Lineage (GTDB taxonomy): Bacteria > Pseudomonadota > Gammaproteobacteria > Xanthomonadales > Xanthomonadaceae > Stenotrophomonas > Stenotrophomonas lacuserhaii. The sequence continues at coordinate 6,436 of NZ_JACSQS010000016.1, read as the reverse complement.
CCCTCGGCGCGGTTCATGTCGAACTTGATGTCGCGGCCGTGGGTGGCCAGCGCGGCGATGGTGAAGCGCAGCGCATCGGCACCGTGCGCGGCGATGCCGTCCGGGAATTCCTTGCGGGTGGCCTTCTCGATCTTCTCGGCGGCGCGGGGCTGCATCAGCCCACCGGTGCGCTTGGCCACCAGGTCATCGAGGGAAATGCCATCGATGATGTCCAGCGGATCCAGCACGTTGCCCTTGGACTTGGACATTTTCTGGCCTTGGCCGTCGCGGATCAGGCCAGTGAAGTAGACGTCCTTGAACGGTAGTTTGCCGGTCAGGTTGTCGGTGGCCATGATCATCCGGGCAACCCAGAAGAAGATGATGTCAAAGCCGGTGACCAGCACCGACGAGGGCAGGTAGCGGTCGAAGCCGCGCTCGGCCATCGCCTGTTCGTTTGGCCAGCCCAGCGTGGAGAACGGCCACAGCTGCGAAGAGAACCAGGTCTCCAGCACGTCGCTTTCCTGGGTCAGTGCCACCTCTGCGCCCAGCCCGTTGGCGGCGCGCACTTCGGCTTCGTCGCGGCCGACATAGCAGGTGCCTGCCTCATCGAACCACGCCGGAATGCGATGGCCCCACCACAGCTGGCGGCTGATGCACCAATCCTGGATGTTGGTCATCCAGTGGCGGTAGGTGTTGATCCAGTTCGGCGGCACGAAGCCGATCGCACCCGGCTTTCCATCGGTACCTTCCACCAGTTCCAGCCCACGCCGCGCCAGTTCGTCCATCTTCACGAACCACTGGTCGGTCAGGTAGGGCTCGATCACCTGGCCGGTACGGTCGCCGCGCGGCACCTGCAGCTTGTGCGGCTTGGTTTCCACCAGCACCGCCAGGTCTTCCAGTTCGGCCAGCACGGCCTTGCGCGCGTCGTAACGGTCCAGTCCGCGGAAGCGTTCCGGCGCATTGTCGTTGATCGCCGCCACCGGGGTGAACAGATTGATCATCGGCAGGTTGTGGCGCAGGCCTACCTGGTAATCGTTGAAATCATGCGCCGGGGTGACCTTGACCACGCCGGTGCCGAAGGCACGGTCGACGTAGTCATCGGCGATCACCGGCACGCTGCGGCCGGTCAGGGGCAGGGTCACGCTGCGGCCGATCAGGTGCAGGTAGCGCTCGTCTTCCGGATGCACCATCACCGCGGTATCGCCGAGCAGGGTCTCCGGGCGGGTGGTCGCCACGACCAGGTAATCGCGGGTTTCGCGCAGCGTTTCCACGCCCTCGGCATCGCGCTCGACATGCTCGTAGGTCAGCCCGTCGTCGAGCTTGTAGGCGATCGACCAGAGGAAACCGTCTTCCTCGGCGCTCTCCACTTCCAGGTCGGAAATCGCGGTCTTCAGCACCGGATCCCAGTTGACAAGGCGCTGGCCGCGGTAGATCAGGCCCTGTTCGTGCCAGCGCACGAAGGCCTCGATCACCGCCTGTGATGGCTGCGGGTCCATGGTGAAGGTGCTGCGCGACCAATCGGCCGATGTGCCCAGGCGGCGCATCTGCCGTTCGATGGTGTCACCGGACTGCTGCTTCCATTCCCACACCTTGCCGATGAAGGCTTCGCGACCCAGCGTATCGCGGGTCTCGCCGTTGCCTTCCAGCGCCAGGTTGCGGCCGACCACCATCTCCGTGGCGATGCCCGCGTGGTCGGTACCCACCTGCCACAGCGTGTCGTAGCCGCGCATGCGGTGGTAGCGCACCAGCGCATCCATGAGGGTCTGCTGGAAGGCATGGCCCATGTGCAGCGTGCCAGTGACGTTCGGCGGCGGCAACAGGATGGTGTACGGCTCGCCCTTGCCCGACGGCTTGAAGTGGCCAGCCTTTTCCCAGGCATCGTAGGTGTCCTTTTCAAAGGACGTCGGGTCGTAGCTGGAGTCGAGTCGGGTCATGCGGGGCAACCAGAAGATGTTCGGGGGAGGATCAGGGCGAACGGCCGGCGCATCAAGGGCAGCGCCGGGCCAGTGCCCGGTTTACATATCGTGCTTGGACAGCGCGTAACCGGCGTCCTTGTACTGCCGCCAGCGCTCGCGCAGGGGCTCGCGCGCGTCCGGATCGGCCGGAACCACTTCCAGTACGCGCTCGCATTCGCCCATCCAGGGCGTATCGCGCAGGTTGATCACCAGAGGGCGCGCCGGTTCCACGCCACCGGGAACGGCGATCAGCACCATCGCCTCCTCTTCATCCATGTCCTCGCCGGCGATCTGGTGCGGGATGTAGGCCTCCGCATCGAAGGACCACAGCAGCTCGTCCAGTTCTTCGGCCTGGGCCAGGTCACGCGCCAGCACCAGGGTGAACAGCCCGGCATCGTTGGCCTTGCGCGCCAGCTCGCAGACCAGGCGCAACGGCTCGGTCAGGAAGCGGGGCTTGGCAATCAGGTAGAAATCAGCGCGGGGCATGGCGGGGTCCGGGTTGCAGGCGAAGACCCGGTCGAAACCGGGTCGTGTCATGGCCGGCACGGATGCCGGCCACAGGGCGACAGTGGATCAGGCGCGGCCGACCTGGTCCAGCAGCCACTGGCTCAGCAGGCCGACCGGGCGACCGGTGGCCATGCCGCGCTTGCCTTCGTCGCTGGCCACGCCGGCGATGTCCAGGTGGGCCCAGCGCTGGCCTTCGGTGAAGCGCGCCAGGAAGCAGCCGGCGGTGATCGCACCGGCCCAGCGGCCGCCGATGTTGTAGACGTCGGCAAAGCTGGAATCGAGCATCGGCTGGTATTCGTCCCACAGCGGCAGGCGCCAGGCGCGGTCGAACACGTGCTCGCCGGCGGCCAGCAGTTCGTTGGCCAGGTCGTCGTGCTTGGTCATCAGGCCGGCGGTCTGGTGGCCCAGGGCCACCATGCAGGCACCGGTCAGGGTCGCCACGTCGACCAGCGCGGCCGGCTCGAAGCGCTGCGCATAGGTCAGCGCGTCGCACAGGATCAGGCGGCCTTCGGCGTCGGTGTTGCCCACTTCGATGGTCTTGCCGGACATCGAGGTGATGACATCCGACGGGCGGTAGGCATTGCCGTCGATGGCGTTTTCAACCGCCGGCACCACTACCACCAGGTTCAGCGGCAGCTTGGCCTTGACGGTGGCCACGAAGGTGCCGATGACGTTGGCGCCACCGCACATGTCGTACTTCATTTCCTCGATGCCGCCCTGGGTCTTCAGGTTGACGCCACCGGTATCGAAGGTGATGCCCTTGCCGACCAGCACGTAGGGCTTGGCGTCGCCGCCGTTGCTCCACTTCAGCACCACCAGCCGCGGGCGGTTGGCCGAGCCGCGGGCGACGGCCAGCAGCGAGCCCATGCCCAGCGCTTCCATCTGCGTCTCGTCCAAGATCTCCGCTTCGGCGCCGTCGTGCTCGCCGGCGAACTTCACCGCCACGTCGGCCAGATAGGCCGGGTTGCAGAAGTTCGGCGGCAGGTTGCCGAGCTCGCGGGCGAACTCCACGCCGCTGGCGATGGCCTGGCCCTGCAGCAGGGCCTGCTCGTCACTGCCGGCGATGGCCAGTTGCTGCAGGCCGGCGTCTTCGGCCTTCTTCTTGCCGAAGGTGGCGGTGTAGCGGTAGCTGGCGTGGTCGGCGGCGATGATCGCCTGGCGGATCGCCCAGGCCGCGTCGCGGTCCTTCACGGGCAGGTCGACCAGGGTGAACAGCGCGCTGCGGCTGGCGCCGGTCTTCAGCGCGCGCACGGCGTCGCCGATGGCCTTCAGGTACTGCGGGACGCCGAAGCGGGCGGCATCGCCCAGTCCCACCACCAGCACGCGCGGGGCGCTGACGCCCGGCAGGTCGTGCAGCAGGGCGGTGGCGCCGGTCTTGCCGGACACATCGCCCCGCTGGGCCAGGGCGGCCAGGCGACCGCCACTGGCGGCGTCCAGCGCCTGCGCGGCGGGCGACAGGGAAAGATCGGCGAAGGCGCCGACGACCACGCAGTCGACCCCGGCAGAGGTCGGCGACGCTTGGTTCAGGGTGAATTGCAGGGCCATTGATCAGATTCCGTTGGCATATCCGTACAATCGCGGACCGTTTACGTCCAGCCAGTAGACTGGGCGGACCCGCGAACGAACCTGAGAGTTTAAACCACGGCCCATGTTGAAGCTCGACCGCTATCTATTGGGCGATTTCGTCCAGAGTTTCCTGGCCACCCTGATCGTCCTGCTGGTTGTCAGCGTGGGCGGCGTGCTGGTGGATATCCTTGGCAACATCGCCGACGGGCGACTGCCTGCCCGCCTGTTGTTCTCCCAGCTGGGCCTGCAGTTCATCGTCTACATGCCGCTGATCCTGCCGTTGGCGCTGATGCTGGGCCTGCTGCTGGCGGTCGCCCGGCTGTACCGCGATTCGGAAATGGCGGTCATCACGGCCATTGGCGTGGGCCCGCGCCGCCTGCTCAAACCCTTGCTGCTGCTGGTGCTGCCGGTGGTCGGGCTGATCGGCGCCTGCTCGCTGTGGCTGGGTCCATGGGCCGACCGCACCAGCGAGCAGATGATCGACCAGGCCAACCGCAGCGTGCTGATGGCCGGGCTGGAGGCGGGGCGCTTCACCAACCTGTCAAACGGCGGGGTGGTCTATCTGTCTTCCATCTCCCCTGATGGCACCGGCCTGGGCCGGGTGTTCATGAACCGCGCCCGCGAGGGCCGGATCGAGGTCGTATCGGCCGCCAGCGGCAAATTGTTCTTCGAAGGCAAGGACCGCCGCTACCTGCAGCTCAACGATGGCCACCAGATCGAAGGCCCCGCTGACGGCGGCAAGGGCTACCGGCTGGCGACCTTCGCGCGCAACGACGTGGCCATGCCGGACGGCGCGCAGACCCGCCAGTCCAACGATCCGGAACTACTGCCGACCAGCCAGCTGATCGGCGATGAGCGGCCCGAGGCGAAGGCGCAGCTGCACTCGCGCATCGCCCCGCCGCTGATCGCGCTGGCCTTCGCCCTGCTGACCGTGCCATTGGCGCGCAGCTCGCCACGCCAGCAGCGCTACGGCCGGATGATGCTGGCCTTCCTGGCTTACATGGTGGGCATGAACCTGATGTTCATCGGCACCGGCTGGATTGCCGATGGCAAGGTGCCCAATGGGCTCGGCCTGTGGTGGCTGACCCTGCCGCTGCTGGCGTTGGCGATCTGGATGTACCTGCGTGACGGCCACCTGTCGCGCCCGAAGAGAGTGACCGCATGATTCCGCGTCCGATGCGTTTCGATTACTACCTGGGCCGGGCGGTGTTCGGCACCGTGCTGCTGACCTGGGCGGTGCTGGTGGGGCTGGACGTGGTGATGGCGTTCTCCGGCGAGTTCAAGGACGTCGGCAAGAACGGCTACACCCTGGGCCATGCGGCGGCATGGGTGCTGTATACCGTGCCACGCCGTGCCTATACCTTCTTCCCCACGGCGGCGGTGATCGGCTCGCTGATGGGCCTGGGCCAGCTGGCGGCAACCTCCGAACTGACTGCGCTGCGTGCGTTGGGCCTGTCACGTCGTCGCCTGAGCCTGTCGGTGGCGGTCGCGCTTTCGCTGCTGACCGGCGCGATGGTGGTCAGCGGCGAAACGATCGCACCGTGGGGGCAGGAACGTGCCGACAACATCCGCATGAGCGCCAAGCGCGGTGGTGACATGTCCGTGGCCCGCTATGCCGGTGTCTGGGCCCGCGAGGGCGATACGTTCCTCAACGCACAGGGCGGTGAAGAGCAGCTGGTGGAGGGCGGTGGTACGCGCCTGGTGCTGCACGACGTGCGCATGTACCGCATCGGCCCGGAAGGCGAGATCGTATCGCTGACCCATGCCGCCACCGCCGAACACGATGCGTCCGGCTGGGTGCTGAAGCAGGTGCGCCGGGACATTTTTGGCGAGCGTTCACTGACGCGCGAGGAAGCGCCGAGCGAGAAATGGGATTCGCAACTGGATGCGGCGGCGCTGGCCACCGGTATCTCACGGCCGCGCAACCTGCGCGCGGCTGACCTGCGCACCAGCATCGAATACCGCGAGCGCAACGGCCTGGATGCGCGTGACTATGAAGATGTTTACTGGAGCCGCTGGTTCTATCCGGTGAACGTGCTGGCGTTGTGCCTGGCGGCGGTACCGTTCGCGTTCGGTTCGCTGCGCAGCGGCGGCATGGGCAAGCGTTTGTTCCTGGGCATCCTGTTTGCGCTGGGGTTCTGGCTGCTGCAGCTGTTCTTCGGGCGGATGGCCGGTGCGTTGAAGTTTGATTACCGGGTGGCGTATGCCTTGCCGCCGATCCTGATGCTGGGTATTTCGGCGATGCTGTTCCGACGCAAGTCGGGTTGAGTGTGTTTGATTGCCGGGCTGCGCCCGGCACCTGCTGAAGCAACGGCAACGGCAACGGCAACGGCAACGGCAACGGCAAAAGGCGCAGGGCTGTTGCGTTGGCGGGGCGGGGTGGGTTCGTGGGAATCGCCGCAAGTACGTCCCTGTAGGCTCGCCATCCG
>NZ_JACSQS010000015.1:52141-99228 GCF_014836545.1 Stenotrophomonas lacuserhaii | reverse complement strand
ATCCATGGCGCTCAACGCCCCCACCCAGCCCCACCGCCCGGCCCTTCGACAGGTTCCGGTGGCTGCACGCCGCGTAATGAAAAAAAAGGAAAAGCGGTAGCGCCGAAGGCGGCGGCAGGGGCCGCTGCCAACGTCGCCTGCGACGGCCCGCAGGGTGCCGGTCAGGACGACCGGCATACCCATGGTCGGCGAGCGCAGCGGGCCGTTGGCGGGAACATTCCGCCGACCATGGGTCGGCGCTACCAATGCCCGCCTGTCAGAAAACCTCGACACCTGGTGGCGTAATTTTCGCCACCCATCTTGACAGCGTTTGGCCGCAAGGGCTGCGGCCTGTTATCCACATGTTTGTGTGAGAACCATCCACACCGCCTGTGGATGAAACCGTCAGCGTGTCAGTACCCGACCGATCCCGCTGTCGTCCACTTCGGCCGCCGCTGCGGCGATCGCCATGTCGCTGCTGCCGGGCACGAAACCGATTCGGAAATGGACTTCGCCACCGGGCGTGCGCGAAGAATGGATCGAGGCCAGGCTGACCTGGTGCTGCTCGAACACGTGCAGCAACGCGCGCAGCGATCCGGCACGATCTTCGGGCAGATGCACCGACAACGACTGGCGTTCGGTCAGGTCGGCCAGCAGGTAACCCACGCGCTCAAAGGTGTAGTTGCCATCGGCAAGCACCTGTTCGCCGAACGCATCACGATTGGCCTGCAACATCTGCTGGCGAAACCCCGCGCGTGCCGCGTCGTCGCCCTGCTGCACCTGCACCTGCAACTGCTGCAGCTGGCCGATCAAGCGCTCCAGCATCGGCGCCACGTGCGGATTGCCGAACTGGATATCCTCGTAGATCGCCGGGTTCAACGACAGGATCCGCGAGATGATCGCCGTATCCAGCTCGAAGGACGCCGAGCGATACGGCAGCAGCGCGGAAAGGTCGCCAAGTTCGGCCGCATAGCCGCGCAGCACCCCGGCCTGCGCCAGGTGCCCCGCATGCACCATCGCCTGCACCAGCGCCATCACCTTGTCGTGGTGGGCCGGCGTGGCACGCACGCACTCGGCCTGCAGGGCCGCGCACAGTTCATTGAGCCACGGCTGCCAGCGCTGCACGCGGGCTTCGCAGACCACCATCACCCTGCCCTTCAATGTCGGCGATTTGGGCGGCGCGGTCATCGGATGCAGGCCCACGACGTCCGCCTGCGAAGCCAGCATCGCCTGCACCGGGGCCTCTTTCACCGAGGTGACGTCCAGCCACAATCGACCCGCCTCGCGACCCGCCGATGCCTGCACGTACTCGGCAATCAGCGCGGGCGTATGCCGGATCGGCGCCGAGAACAACAGCACGTCGGCCTGTTCCAGCAACTGCCCTGGCGTGTGCGAGGCGGCGTCGGCAGGATCATGGCCGATCACCTGCAGCTGCATGTGTTCTTCGAAGAACCGGGTCAGCCAGCGGCCGTAGGCGCCCGCACTGCCGACGATACCGATCACCTGCGGCGACGCGCTCATTCCAGCTGCTCCACGGCGAACCGGTGCGGCTGCGCCAGCGCAGCGGGTGCGGCGGCATGCACGTCGAACTCTTCGTGGCCGTTGGCCAGCGTCGCTTCCAGTGCCGCATGGGTGCCCGACACGGCGCGGCCTATCGCCTGCTGCATGTCCTCGCCGCGCAGCAGGAACGCCACGATCAAGGCCATCAGCACATCGCCAGTGCCGGCCACGTCCACCGGCAACAGCGGCGAGGTCCAGCGCCAGATGCCGGATGCGCTCACCGCCAGCGTCACCAGTTCGCCCCCGTCCCCGGAAACACTGTGCGCCAACACCCACGTCGGCCCACGGCCCAGCAGCACGCGGGCGGCAGCAATGGCGTCGTCCTGCGCCAGCGCGGGCATGCCGGTCAGGCGGCCCAGTTCGAACGCATTGGGCGTGACCAGCCAGGCGTGCGGCAGCAGGCGCTCGGCAAACACTTTTTCCAGGCCGGGTTCGACGTAGGGACCGGTGTGGGTATCGCCGATCACCGGATCCAGGCAGTAACGCAGTTGCGGGCACGGCGGCAGGGTCTGATCCAGCCAGTCCGCGAACGCCGCGCCGTTGTCGACGCTGCCGAAGTAGCCGGACACCAGCATCCGCGCCCGCTGCGGCAGGCCGCGTTCGCTGGCACCGCGCAGCAGGTCGGCAAACCAGTCCGCCGGCAGCACGCGCCCGCGGGTGGTGTCATAGAACGGGGCGTTGCTCAGCAGCGTGGTCGGCACTTCTGCCACGCGCAGGCCCAGTGCGCGCAGCGGAGGTGCTGCGGCGCTGTTGCCGGCGTGGCCGTAGACAAGCTGGGACTGGACCGAAATGACATCGACCGGCGAGGGGCCGTCCGGGCGCTGGCGACGGCCGTGGACCAGGTGGTTTTCGAGGGATTCGCTCATCCCTTCATTTTACGCCCGTGACGACCAACGGTCGTCACCCACCGGAAGCGCAAGGGCAGGACGGCCAACGGCCGTCACTACCGGGCGTCAGGACGTCATCCGGTCCCAGAAACCCTTGACGCCATCGATGAACGTCGCCGACTTCGGCGAGTGCTTGCGGGCGTCTTCGCCGACAAAAGTGGCTTCGAACTGTTCCATCAGCTTGCGCTGGTCCGGCGTCAGGTTGACCGGGGTTTCCACCACCACGCGGCAGTACAGGTCGCCTTCGCTGCGGCTGCGCACCGAACGCACGCCCTTGCCGCGCAGGCGGAACAGCTTGCCGGTCTGGGTTTCGGCGGGAATGCGGATCTCCGCCTCACCGCCCAGCGTGGCCACGCGGATGCTGTCGCCCAGCGAGGCCTGCGAAATACGGATCGGCACTTCGCAGTGCAGGTCATCGCCATCGCGCTGGAAGATGGCGTGCTCGCGCACCCGCACTTCCACGTAAAGATCGCCCGGCTGGGTGCCGGCTGGACCGGCTTCGCCTTCACCGGCCAGGCGGATGCGGTCGCCGGTATCCACGCCGGCAGGCACCTTGACCGAGAGCACCTTGTCTTCTTCCACGCGGCCATTGCCGTGGCAGGTCTTGCACGGCTGGGCGATGGTCTGCCCGCGCCCGTTGCAGTGGTGGCACGCCTGCTGCATCGCGAAGATGCCGCGCTGGATGCGCACCTGGCCACGGCCATGGCAGACGCTGCAGGTTTCCACCTTGCCGTCTTCCGAACCGCTGCCATCGCAGTCGCCGCACTCGGCCAGGGTCGGGATCTCGATGCGGCGCTCGATGCCCCGCACCGCTTCTTCCAGGTCCAGCTCCATCACGTAACCGATGTCGGCCCCGCGACGTGCCTGGCGTGGGCCACCGCCACCTCCGAAAATATTGCCGAAGATGTCGCCGAAAATGTCATTCATGTCCGGACCACCCGGACCACCGCCGCCACCGCCCATGCCGTGTTCGAACGCAGCATGCCCGTGGGCGTCGTACATCCGGCGCTTGTTGTCGTCGGACAGGGTTTCGTAGGCTTCCTTGCACTCCTTGAACGCCGCTTCGGCGGCCGCATCACCCGGGTTGCGATCGGGATGGTGCTTCATCGCACAGCGGCGGTAGGCCTTCTTCAGCTCTTCATCAGTGGCAGTGCGGGCAACGCCCAGGACTTCGTAATAATCGCGCTTGCTCATGGAGTGGATCGCTTTCCGGTACGTCGGGATTCGTCAAAGCAGAAAAGCGGACAAGGTCCGCTCCTGCGTCGGGCGCCCCGACTCGCCTTGCGGCGGCCAGGACCCTGATGCGACGACGGGACGCTGCGCAAGGCAACGTCCCGCGTCGGTCTGGATCAGGACTTCTTGTCGTCCTTTACTTCGGTGAACTCGGCATCGACGACGTCGTCGTGCTTGGCACCGGCGCCGGCGTCGGCCCCCGGGGCGCCGCCCTGGTCACCGGCCGAAGCGGCAGCGAACAGTGCCTGACCGGCTTCTTCCAGTGCCTTCGAGCGCGACTCGATCTGCGCCTTGTCATCACCCTTCATCGCCGTTTCCAGGTCCGCCAGTGCGGCCTCGACCTTGCCGATCACATCGCCACCGACCTTGCTGCCGTGTTCGGTGATCGCCGAACGGGTGCCGTGGATCAGCGCGTCGGCCTGGTTGCGGGCCTGCACCAGCTCCTGGAACTTCTTGTCTTCTTCGCGGTTGGCTTCGGCATCGGCCACCATCCGCGCGATCTCGTCCTCGGACAGGCCCGAACCGGCCTTGATCTCGACCTTCTGTTCCTTGTTGGTCTTCTTGTCCTTGGCCGACACGTGCAGGATGCCGTTGGCGTCGATGTCGAAGGACACTTCCACCTGCGGCAGGCCGCGCGGTGCCGGCTCGATGCCGGACAGGTCGAACTTGGCCAGCGACTTGTTGAAGCGGGCCTGCTCGCGCTCACCCTGCAGCACATGCACCGTCACCGCCGACTGGTTGTCCTCGGCGGTGGAGAACACCTGCGAGGCCTTGGTCGGGATGGTGGTGTTCTTTTCGATGATCTTGGTGAACACACCGCCCATGGTTTCGATACCCAGCGACAGCGGGGTCACGTCCAGCAGCAGCACGTCCTTGACGTCACCGCCGAGCACGCCGCCCTGGATCGCCGCACCCAGTGCCACGGCTTCGTCCGGGTTGACGTCCTTGCGCGGTTCCTTGCCGAAGAACTCGGTCACCGCCTGCTGCACCTTCGGCATGCGGGTCTGGCCACCGACCAGGATGACCTCGCTGATGTCGCTCGAACGCAGGCCGGCGTCATTCAACGCAACGCGGCACGGCTCGATCGACTTGCGGATCAGCTCGTCCACCAGCGACTCCAGCTTGGCGCGGGTCAGCTTGATGTTCAGGTGCTTCGGGCCGGACGCATCGGCGGTCACGTACGGCAGATTGACTTCGGTCTGCTGGGCGCTGGACAGCTCGATCTTGGCGCGCTCGGCAGCGTCCTTCAGGCGCTGCAGGGCCAGCGGATCCTTGCGCAGGTCGATGCCCTGGTCCTTGTTGAACTCTTCGACCAGGTATTCGATGACGCGGTTGTCGAAATCTTCGCCGCCCAGGAAGGTATCACCGTTGGTGGCCAGCACTTCGAACTGCTTTTCACCGTCGACGTTGGCGATCTCGATCACCGACACGTCGAAGGTGCCGCCGCCCAGATCGTAGACCACGATTTTGCGGTCCTTGTTGTCACCCTTGTCCAGGCCATAGGCCAGCGCGGCCGCGGTCGGCTCGTTGATGATGCGCTTGACGTCCAGGCCGGCGATGCGACCTGCGTCCTTGGTGGCCTGGCGCTGGCTGTCGTTGAAGTACGCCGGCACGGTGATGACCGCTTCGGTGACCTTCTCACCGAGATAATCCTCGGCGGTCTTCTTCATCTTCTCCAGCACCTTGGCGGAGATTTCCTGCGGCGCCATCTTGCGCGCATCGCTGGTGGACACCCAGGCATCGCCATTGTCGTGGGCCAGGATGCCGTACGGAACGTGGGCGATGTCCTTCTGCACTTCGGCGTCGGTGAACTTGCGGCCGATCAGGCGCTTCACCGCGTAGAAAGTGTTCTTCGGATTGGTGACCGCCTGGCGCTTGGCCGAGGCACCCACCAGGACTTCGCCGTCCTTGGTGTAGGCCACGATCGACGGGGTGGTGCGATCGCCTTCCGAGTTTTCGATGACGCGGGCCTTGCCGCCGTCCATGATCGCCACGCACGAGTTGGTGGTGCCGAGGTCGATACCAATGATCTTGCCCATGGGGGACTCCTGAAGATTATTCGGTTAATCCGGCCGCAGCCGGTGTATGAATGGGATGTGGGGGAGGCTCGTGGAACATTCAAGCCATCCCGGGACGCTGTATTCCACGATTCAGGATCCTGGCAGCGCCGGGCCATGCCCGGCGGTACCGGCTTTCCCGATCCGTGGTCAGTCGCGCGCGACCACCACCAGCGCCGGGCGCAGCAGGCGGTCGTTGAGCAGGTAACCCTTCTGGAACACCTGAACCACGCTGCCCGGGGCGGCGCCGTTGGCGTCGACCTGGCTGATCGCCTGGTGGTGTTCGGGGTTGAAGGGCTGTCCGGTCGGGTCCAGCAGCGCCAGTCCGTTGTCCGCGGCCACCTTCAACAGCTGCCTGTAGGTCATTTCAAGGCCGTCGCGCAGCGGGCTGGCGTCCTCGCCTGCGGCCTTCAGGCCGGCGTCCAGGCTGTCGAACACCGGCAACAGCTCGCCGAGCAGCTTTTCATTGGCGAAACGGCGGGCCTGTTCCACGTCACGGGTCATGCGCTTGCGCTGGTTGTCCAGGTCGGCGCGCTCACGCAGCGCATCGGCCTTGACCTGCTCCAGCTCACCGCGCAGCTGCTCCAGCTGGTCGTGGTGGGCCGTGGCGGCCTCGTCGGCGGCCGGGTTGGATTCGATATCGTGATGATCTTGGTTCATGTGCGTTTCCCTGGCGGTGACTCCCCGCCTCCATCCCACCTAGTGTGGGCGGGAAACTGCGTTTCAAGCGCCGCGGGTCATCGCGTTGCCCGATCCCGGCGAAAAGGCCGCCCCGAGCACCTCGGCGGTGGCCTGTACGAGCGGGATCATCCGGTCGTAGGCCATCCGCTTCGGCCCGATCACCCCCAGCACGCCCAGTACTTGCCCATCGGCGGTATACGGCGCTGTGACCAGCGAGACGCCCTCCAACGGCACCACGCCGGTTTCCTCGCCGATGAAGATGCGCACGCCCGGCGCCTGGATGGTGCGCTCCAGCAGCTGCAGGATCTCGCGCTTGCTCGAAAACAGCTCGAACAGCTCGCGCAGCCGTTCCAGGTCGGACAGGTCCTGCACGCCCATCAGGCGGGTCTGGCCGGCCACCAGCATGTCGTTGGCCGGCGGCTGCAGGGCCTGCTCGGCCAGCTCGATGCTGTGCGCCAGCAGTTGTTCCATCTCGCTGCGGGTATCACGCAGCTCGTGCAGCAGGCGACGGCGGATCTGCGCCACCGGCAGCCCGGCGAAATGGCTGTTCAGGTAGTTGGCGACCTGCTCCAGCTCGCCCGGCTCCCAGGGCCTGCGGGCCTCGATCACCCGGTTCTGCACTTCGCTGTCGGCGAACACCACGATCGCCAGCACGCGATGGGCGTCCAGCGCCACGAAATCGATCTGGCGGAAGGCGAACTGCTCGCGCGTGGGCGCACTGACCACGCCGACGAAACGGCTCATCGCCGACAGCAGCTCGGAGGCACTGCCGAGCAGCGCCTGGGTGCCAGCGCCACTGGCCAGCTCGCTGCGCAGGCGGCTCAGGTCCTGCTCGCCCGGCGGATGCATCTGCACCAGGCTGTCCACGAACACCCGGTAGCCGTGCGCGGTGGGAATGCGCCCGGCCGAGGTATGTGGCGAACTGAGCAACCCCAGGTCTTCCAGGTCGCCCAGGATGTTGCGGATGGTGGCCGCGCTGACATCCAGCCCTGCCGTGCGCGCAAGCGTTGCCGACCCGACCGGCTCGCCATCCTGGATGTGGCGGGCGATCAGGGTACGCAGCAGGTGCCGCGAACGTGGGGCAAGTTGGTCGAAAGACGGCGGCATTGGATCAGCCTGTGAGACTCCCCTCCTAGATAATGCCGGGAAGGACGCTTGGCAAGTCATTGGTGCACGCCACCGTGCGTGCTAGCGTTGCGCGGCTTGAGAGACCTACTGGACCATGCTCAGACACTTATCAATCAAGGATTTCGCCGTTGTCCGCGCCACTGAACTGGAGTTCGGCCCCGGCATGACCGTGGTATCGGGCGAAACCGGCGCGGGCAAATCGCTGATGGTGGACGCGCTGGGCTTCCTGTCCGGCCTGCGCGCCGACAGCGGCGTGGTGCGCCACGGCGCCCCGCGCGCCGAGTTGTCGGCCGAGTTCGCCCTGGAGCAGTTGGCCGGCGCCCGCCGCTGGCTGGCCGACAACGAACTGGACGACGACGAACAATGCCAGCTGCGCCGGGTGATCCGCGCCGACGGTGGCTCGCGGGCCTGGATCAACGGCCGCCCGGTGACCATTTCCCAGCTCACTGAACTGGCCGGCCTGCTGGTGGAAATCCACGGCCAGCACGAACAGCAGGCGCTGCTGACCCGGCCTTCGCAGCTGGCCCTGCTGGATGCCTATGCCAGCAACGCCGAGCAGCGCCGCGCCGTACGCGCGGCTGCGGCCGGCTGGCAGACGCTGGTCGACGAAGCCGCCGCGCTGTCCCAGCAGGGCGATGTCAGCGACCGCATCGGCTTCCTGGAACACCAGCTGCGCGAGCTGGAACGCGAAGATCTGGAACCGGAATCGATCATCGCGCTTGGCGCCAGCCATCGCCGCCAGGCTCACGCCAGCGCCCTGCTGACCACCTGCGATACCACCACCACCCGCATCAACGGGGATGACGACGCCTCCGCGCTGGGGCTGCTGGCGCAGGTGCGCGGCGACCTGGGACGGATGATCGAACACGATGCCCGGCTGGGCGAGGTGGATGCGCTGATCGACAGCGCCAGCATCCAGTTGCAGGAAGCGCTGAGCCTGCTGGACCGCGTGCACGATGACCTGGACGCCGACCCGGAGCAGTTCGAAGACAACGAGCGCCGACTGGGCCGGTTGCATGACCTGGCCCGCAAGCACCGCGTGCCGATGGAAGATCTGGCCGCCCAGCGTGACCGGATGCAGGCCGAAGTCGAGCAGCTGCGGGGGGCTGACGTGCGCCTGCAGAAGCTGGCCGGCGAAATCGAAAAGGCCGCGACCGCCTGGCGCGAACAGGCGGCGGTGCTCAGCGCCGGGCGCCAGCGCGCAGCGGCCGAACTATCCACTACCACCACCGGGCTGATCGCCGAACTGGGCATGGGCGGCGGCCAGTTCCTGATCCAGCTGGAACCGCAGGACCTGGCCAAGCCGGATCCGCAGGGCGCCGAACGGGTGGAGTTCCTGGTGGCCGCCAATGCCGGCCAGCCGCCGCGCCCCCTGCGCAAAGTGGCCTCCGGGGGCGAGCTTTCGCGTATCTCGCTGGCCATCGAAGTGGCCGCGCTGGACCTGGATGCAGTGCCGACCATGGTGTTCGACGAAGTCGATTCGGGCATCGGCGGCGCGGTGGCCGACATTGTCGGGCAGAAGCTGCGCGCGCTTGGAGAGAAGCGCCAGGTGCTGTGCGTCACCCACCTGCCGCAGGTCGCGTCGAAGGGCCACGCGCATTACCGGGTCAGCAAGGCGCCGGTGGAGGGCATGACCCAGAGCGCGGTGGAAAAGCTGGACACCAAGGCGCGCGAAGAAGAACTGGCGCGCATGCTGGGCGGGGTGGAAGTCAGCAAGGAAGCACGCGCGGCGGCCAGGAAGCTGCTGGCGGGCTGACCTGCGGGCGGGCCGCCCGACGGCCGCTGCGCTCGCCCCGCTTCGGTAGCGCCGCGCCATGCTCGGCGGAATGCTGGACGTCCCGGCCCGCGGCGCTCGCCGACCATGGGGCGGCGCTACCGCTCGGTGGATGGCGACCGTTGGTCGTCACGCTCCTGCGCCCGCCGCTGCGGCCGCCCCGGGCCTGAACGAAAAACCCCGGGCGCGCCCGGGGTTTTTCGTCAACGCTCATGCCAGGGTTCAGCGGCGCTTTTTGCGCACATAGAGAACCAGCGAGTGCTCCTCCAGCTCATACCCGTGATCGGCTGCGATCTTGCGCTGCAGCTCTTCGATTTCAGCACTTTCAAACTCGATCACGTTGCCCGAATCCACGTCCACCATGTGGTCGTGGTGGCCGCCGCGGTCCAGCTCATAGACGGCCTGGCCGCCTTCGAAATTGTGCTTCAGCACCAGGCCGGCGGCCTCGAACTGGGTCAGGACACGGTAAACCGTGGCCAGGCCGATCTCATCACCGTGCTCCAGCAACTGGCGGTAGATGTCTTCGGCGGTCATGTGGTGCTGGTGGTTCTGGGCATTGCGCTGTTCCAGCAACGCCAGGATCCGCATCCGCGGATGGGTCACCTTCAGGCCGACTTTGCGCAGGTCGTGGGTTTCCATATGTCTCCGTTCATTGGCGATTTAGCGCCAGCTGCCTCGGATTGGGTCGCGGTGGCACGCCGGGAGTGTATCATCGGATCGATTTCCCCAAACGCGATTCCCGATGCGCAATCTCCTGCTGGTCGCCGCCGTTGCCCTGTCCACCACGGGCTGCGGCATCATCTATAAGCAACCCATCTATCAGGGCAACCTGGTCCGGGAAGATGCCGTGTCCAAGCTGCAGGTCGGGCAGAGCAAGCAGCAGGTCAACGCCCTGCTGGGCACCCCCTCGGTGGCCGACCCGTTCCATGCCCAGCGCTGGGACTACATGGCCAGCCAGCGCATTGATCGCGTGGGCCGTACCGAAACGAAGAACTTCACCGTGTACTTCGAAAACGATGCGGTCACCCGCTGGGAAGGCGATTACTTCCCGGCCCAGGATTCCAAGCTGGCCACCCAGACCGTGCGTCAGTTCGGCCGCAACCTGCCGAAGGAAAAGAAGAAGGGCGGCGGCGGCTGACCCGGTAGTGACGGCCGCTGGCCGTCAAACCGCTCCAGCCTGATTCTGGTGGGTGATGCCCAGCCTGATGGGTGATGCTGAACCCGGTGGGTGACGACCGTTGGTCGTCACAGCCTTGCCGACCCCACCTACCTGGGCTGCGCCTTCGCCCGTCGCCGACGGTTGTCCTTCGGGTCGGCCAGCAGCGGGCGCAGCAGCTCTACCCGGTCGCCGTCCTGCAGCACCTGATCGGCACGCGCCATGACGCCGTGAACCGCCACCGCCGGGCATGCGTGGCCGCCTTCCAGCGCCGCAGCTGCGATGGCTTCGGCCACCGTAGCGCCTTCAGCCAGCTCCAGCGTGCGATCAAGCACCCGCTCCGGCCAGGCCAGCACCACCTGCACCCGGATCACCCGCTCATTCCTGCTCGTCAGCCACGCGCACGAAATCGTTGACCATGCGGTCGGCCAACCCTTGGAACCCCAGCGCCAGCGCCGGCGCCAGCAACCGGGACTTCGGTTCGAATTCAAGTTCCAGGCTGACCTTGCAGGCGTCTTCGGCCAGCGAATGGAAGTCCCAACGCCCATGCAGGCGCTTGAAGGGACCATCGCGCAGCTTCATGTCGATGGATGCAGGTCGTACCAGGGTGTTCTCGGTCATGAACCAGGTCGAGAACGAGCCCAGTCCAAGGTCCAGGCGGGCGACCAGGCGCTGGTCGCCCTCTTCCAGGATCTGCGCGGCCGAACACCAACGGAAGCGACGCGGATAGGCGGCGATATCGTTGACCAGATCAAACATGCGCGCCGCGGAGTGTTCAACCAGGGCGCTTCGACGGATGGTAGGCATTTCAGGTTCGGCTGCAGGTGATCGACCGGGCGGGCCCGAATCGGAGACAATACGGGAATGAGCAAGAACAGCAGCAAGGATAAAGCAAAGAACGCGACGGCCAACAAAACCATCGCGTTGAACAAGCGTGCCCGGCACGAGTACCACATCGAGGAGCGCTTCGAGGCGGGCCTCGCCCTGCAGGGCTGGGAAGTGAAATCGATCCGTGCAGGCCGCGGCAACATCGTGGACGCATATGCCTATGTGAAGCAGGGTGAGATCTTCCTGATCGGCGCGCAGATCACCCCGTTGATCCAGGCGTCCACCCACGTGGTGGCCGAAGACCGCCGCGAGCGCAAGCTGCTGCTGCATCGGAGCGAGATCGACAAGCTGGTCGGCAAGGTGGAGCGCGATGGCTACACCATCGTCCCCACCGCGATGTACTGGAGCAAGAACAAGATCAAGCTGGAAGTGGCGCTGGCAAAGGGCAAGCAGGACCACGACAAGCGTGACGCCGCCAAGGACCGCGAATGGGCGATTGAAAAGTCGCGGGTCATGCGCCGCGGCAACCGAGACGCCTGACCGCCCGTGCTATTGGGGTGGGTGACGACCGTTGGTCGTCACGCTGTTTCTGTCGCCCGTGCCGCTACGCTCGCCGAGCATGGCTCGGCGCTACCACCCGGGTTGGTCCGGTAGTGACTGGTCCGGTAGTGACGGCCGCTGGCCGTCAACGCGTCGCTTCGGTGGGTGACGGACGTTGGTCATCACGCCCTCCCGCCCCTCCCCCTCAGACGTCCACCGCCCCACCCTGCTTGCGCGGCGACAACGCCGCGTGCATCACCGCCAGGTGCATCACCACGGCCAGCTCGTCAGCATGACTGTCATCACCCGCGCGCCAGCGATTGGCCAGCGTCGCCGCTTCGCCCGGCAGCAACGCCAGCAGCCGCGAGTCGTCCATCGCATCGGCCGCCTGCTGGAGACGGCGCGACAACCGACGCGCCTGCAGCACGTGGGTCAGTGCGCTCACCATGGCCAACGCCAGCAGCGCGATCGCCAAGCCATGCTCGAACCATTGGGACAGAACGTCCGGCTCCGGCGCCCACGCCAGCACCGCCAACAACAGCAGGCCCAGCAGCCGCCAATAGCCCAGCGAGGGTCGCTTGCGGCGTGGCCAGTGCACCACCACCGCACTGGCCACCAAGGCCGCAGCCGCCGTCACCGGCAGTTCGATCAGGCACCCGGCCGCCACCAACGCAACCAGCGCCGTCCACACCCACGGCGGCGGCACGGCCCTGCGCAGGTAGCCCATTCCCACCGGGCCGACCAACTGCCGAAGGCTGCGCTTGTTGCTTACGTCCACCTGTAACCTCGCCTGCAGAGCCAGTCCCCATGCTCGCCCGGCGGGCGTCGCAAAGAGGTCGGGAAGACGTTAACAGTTCAAGATGCACGCTTGCTACCGGAAAAACGCGCGTTTGCGTGACTGTTCAGCCGGATTGGCGTAGCATCATTGGCGTTGGGCAGCCCTGCTCCAAGTCATCGGAACCGGGCCAGTACTTGCAGGCACTTGTTTGAAACCGGGGGTGCATTGGTTTCGACGGGGGTTGTGAAGTCGCTTGGCGCATGCCGAGGGGGTAGCTTTCCTCGTAAATCCAGCTGCAAAACTCTAGTTGCCAACGACGACAACTACGCTCCGGTCGCACTCGCAGCCTAAAAGCTGTTGAGTTAGACCTTCTGCCGACTTAGGCGGAGCCTCGAAACTGCTTGTGTCCATGCTCGCAGCGTAGAGTCATTATCATGGAATCGAGCTGGGCGGCTGCCTGTCAGTCCAGCACTAGAACGCAACAGGCTTGTTCCGGGATGTGCTTCGCACACCGTGCTGTTCCGGGACGAGACTCAACGGTGAGCTAAGCATGTAGAGCTGGGGATGGAGTGCCTTCGGACGGCGGTTCAATTCCGCCCACCTCCACCATTGATTGGACCGAGAAGGTCCGCGAGAGCCCGGAAACCCCAGCAATTCAAGGGTTTCCGGGCTTTTTCGTTTATTGCTTCACTCGTCTTCCTGCAGCGAACCACGATGGATGCGCGACAGCCTCCAGCCCGCATGGGAGCGGAAATACCCGGTGTCGCCGGTCAGGGCATAACGGAATGCCGCCCAGGCCGACACCAACGGAGACGCGCGCCATCGGCGGGCTTTTTCATACGCATAACGGACAGCACGCATCAGGCAATCGATCTCCTGATGGCATCGCGCCGCACGCGCAGCTTCTTCCATACCAGGGTGGCCGCCTGCAGCACGACCAGCGTCGAGGCAAAGGCTGCGGCGATGCCGAGCAGCGCAATCATGAGCTCCATGAGTGAGTCCTGTGTGTGGGGGGGGCACGCCTACGCAGGCTTTCGCCTCCGTGCAGAGTCCCCCTGCCGACCCTTCGCGCCCCGTCAATTTGTCGACGCGACGGTTAAACCCGCGTGATTCTGACGCATTTGACTCACCGGGAAGTTCAGGGTGGGAGGCGCATCACAGAACAGCCTGAACGCGCATCCTGAAG
Source organism: Stenotrophomonas lacuserhaii (assembly GCF_014836545.1). Classification (GTDB taxonomy): domain Bacteria; phylum Pseudomonadota; class Gammaproteobacteria; order Xanthomonadales; family Xanthomonadaceae; genus Stenotrophomonas; species Stenotrophomonas lacuserhaii. The sequence continues at coordinate 85,441 of NZ_JACSQS010000015.1, read as the reverse complement.
CGTTAATATTAACCGTTCATCGGAGTACTGACAGCGAGCCGGCCTCATGCAAATCTATGCGCCCCCCCACGCCAGACCCGTGACGCTGGCGACTCGATCCTGAAGGACGCTGCATGAGAGACCTGCGACCGATACTGCTCGTAGAAGACAGCCTGCAGGACGCAGAGCTGACCATCGCCGCACTGGCACGCTGCCAGTTGCTCAATCCCGTCATCCACGTGCGCGATGGCCAAGATGCGCTGGATTACCTGCGCAGCACCGGACGCTACGCCGGGCAACATCACGGCGGGCCGGTGGTGGTGCTGCTGGACCTGAAGCTGCCGAAGTTGAATGGCCTGGAAGTGCTTGCCGAGATCCGTGGCGATGTGGCGCTACGACATACCCCGGTGGTGATGCTGACCGCCTCCCGCCAGGACCGCGATCTGGTGAAAAGCTACGAGGTGGGCGTGAATGCGTTCGTGGTCAAGCCGCTCGCCTTCGATGAATTCGTATCCGCGGTGCAGGAGCTCGGCATGTTCTGGGGAATGACCAACCAGCCGCCGCCGCCGTTCGTGCCGGCCGCCTGAGGCGGGCCGCCCGCGCAGTCAGGTCCGCAGGTGGCGATAAGCTTTCGCCACCACGCGGCAGACCACATGAAACGGATGAATCTGCAAAACGAGAAGCAGCCAGCGCTGCACCCGTGGCAGCGCCGAAGCCGAGCCACCGCTATGCTCGCTGTCCGATCCCACAGCGATGTCCGATGTTCCACCATCTTTCTCTTGGCGTAGGCGACCTCACCCGCGCCGGCCGCTTCTACGACGCCGCCCTCGGCGCACTGGGTTATCGCCGCGTCTTCGACGGCGAGCAGTCCATCGGGTATGGCCTGGTCGACGACCAGGACCTGTTGCTGCTCAACCTCACTGACGATGCCGCCCTGCCGCGTGACGGCTCCCACATCGCGTTTGCCGCGACATCGCAGGAGGCAGTTGATGCCTTCCATCGTGACGGTGTTACCGCTGGCGGCCAGGACAATGGCGCGCCCGGCCCCCGCCCCGATTACGGCCCCCACTACTACGCGGCCTTCCTCATCGATCCCGACGGGCACCACGTGGAAGCGGTGCTCAACAGGCCCGGCATCGGCTGATCCCCGCCCTATCAAAAAGCCGCATCGTCACCGATGCGGCTTTTTCATTGCACGAACGCCAAAGGACCGATCAGGTCACTTTCTTGGCGATCGTCATGCCGAGCAGGAACAGCACCACGGCGATGATGATGCCCGCCCAGAACAGGAACTTTGCGATGCCGACCGACGCGCCGGCGATGCCGCCGAAGCCGAGGGCACCGGCGATGAGGCCGATGATGGCGAAGATGATGGCCCACTTGATCATGACATTCCTTTCCGACAGGGAGTTACGTGTTGGCCCAAGCGTAGCGGGACACATGTCGTGCGCTGGTGATCCTGTCGATTGCGTCGGGTGAAGAGGCTCGACAGGCATTGCCGACGACGTTGCACGGAAACCACTACCGCCTGCCCCGCACAATGTCGCGTTCGCAACAAACGGGCTCCGGCCATCATAACTTTCCAAACAAAATGCCGATCGCGTTGCGACACTTTATGAAATCAAAAACACAGAGATGACGCCTTTAACATTATGTCTATACGTTGACGATTAACACTGTGACCGACCGCACACCCGCTGCGCTACTCCACAACTAAGGTCGCACTTCCTACATTCACGCGGTCACAGTTTGAATGAATGCCTCCGACGTTGCGCAGCATGCGACCCACGCCCTTCCGGCACTGGAAGATAAGTCGACACCGGCTGCAGGAAAATCAAACAGGGTAGAAAGCGTCCTCGCCGTTCGCCATTGGAATGACAGCCTTTTCAGTTTCACCACGACCCGCTCACCCTCGTTCCGGTTTGAAACTGGCCAGTTCGTGATGGTGGGACTGCAACGGCAAGGGCGCCCGCTGATGCGCGCCTACAGCCTGGCCAGTCCGAGCCATGAAGAGCATCTGGAGTTCTTCAGCATCAAGGTGCCCGGCGGCCCGCTCACCACTGAACTCCAGCATCTGCAGCCTGGCGATGGAGTGCTGGTGGGTAATAAACCGACCGGCACGTTGATTCTTTCCGACCTGCGGCCAGGCCGGGTGCTTTACCTGCTCTGCACTGGCACCGGACTGGCCCCATTCCTTGGCCTGGCAGGCGACCCGGAAACCTACGCCGCATTTGAAAAAGTGGTGCTCGTACACGGCGTGCGAAGAGCGGCCGACCTCGCCTATCGCGAATACATCCAGGAGGAGTTGCCGCGCCATGATTATCTCGGCGAGGCGGTCCGTTCGAAACTGGTGTATTACCCGACTGTCACCCGCGAGCCCTTCCTGCACCAGGGGCGCATTACCGACCTGATCGCCAACAACCGGCTTTGCGATGACATTGGCCTGCCTGCGCTTTCGCCCGGCAGCGACCGGGTAATGATCTGCGGCGGGCCGGCAATGCTGGCAGAAACACGCGCCCTGCTCGATGCCCGTGGCTTCGCCGTTTCGCCAGGACGCGGTCGCCCCGGCGACTACGTCGTGGAACGCGCCTTTGCAGATGCCTGATACCCGATTGCCGCCATCACGCGGCGACCTCCCATGCCCCTTGCTGCAGGAGACCAGCACCATGGATATGCCCGTTACCCCGCCCCCGCGCCGCGTCGCCATCACCGGATACGGCGCCATCAGTTCGATGGGCGCCAACGCCGATGCGATATGGCAAGCGATCATGGCCTACCGCGTGGGCTACAAGCGATACACCCACGATGATCCAGCCATTACTGCGCGCTATTTCGGCTTCATCGATGACTTCGGACGCGAGCAGATGCGGCCGTTCCCGAAGAAGACCTCCAAGATGCTGCCGCTGTTCGCCAAGTACTGCCTGGTCGCGGCCGAGGAGGCGATCGGCATGGCATTCGGCGACACCGGTCTCGACGACATCTGCACGGCGTTCGACCGTGGCGTGATGCTCGGCACCGGCTGGGGAGGCCTGGATACCGCCAACGCCAACAACAATGACTACCGCCAGACCGGCGTGGCGACGTCGTTCGCTACGGTCATGTCGATGTGCAACGCGGCAACCGCCGGTGTCACCATGAACTGGAACTTCCGCGGCGTGCAGAACAGCCCGGTGGCCGCCTGCGCGACGGGCACCATCGCCATCGGCGAAGCCTACGAGGCCATCCGTAGCGGGCGCGCCAAGGTCATGCTGGCCGGCGGCAGCGAGTCGTTGAAAGAACAGTTCAACGTCTGGTCGGTCGATGTGATCCAGGCCCTGAGCAAGGAGCAGGACGACATCCGTCGCGCCTGCTGTCCGTTCAGCCAGGACCGCAGCGGCTTCGTGCTTTCCGAAGGCGCAGCCGTGCTGTGCCTGGAGGACTACGAACTGGCACGGCAGCGTGGCGCCCGCATCCTCGGCGAGATCACCGGCTACGCGAATTTCTCCGACGCCTACGACATGACCGCACCGGCCGAGGACATGCAGGCGCGTGTGCAGGTGATCCGCCAGGTGTGCGTGCAGGCTGGCGTGGCACCCGAAGACATCGGCTACGTGAACCTGCATGGCACCTCCACGCCGCTCAATGATGTCAACGAAACCAAGGCGGTGAAGGAGGCATTGGGCCAGGCCGCGCATGCGATCCCGATGTCCAGCACCAAGTCCTATACCGGCCACCTGATCGGTGCGGCCGGCGCGCTGGAGGCGGTGCTGTGCCTGAAGGCCATCGAGCATCGCACCATCCCCGCGACGATCCACCTGGACCGCCCCGACCCCGAGTGCGACCTGAATTACGTGGCCAACCAGCACCTGCACGACCAGGACATCCACAACGCCTTGAACCTGAGCTTCGGCTTCGGCGGCGCCAACGCGGGCGTGATGATCGCCCGGGCGGAGTAAGCATGGACCTTCGTTTCGACAGCCAGGACATCGAAGCCTGGGCGCGGCTCTCGGGCGATCGCAACCCCATCCATTTCGACCGTGAAGCCGCCCTGCGCATGAATGCCGCCGACGTGGTGGTCCACGGCATGCTGGCGATGCTGCCGATCAAGCAAGCGCTGGGCCGGGCGGCGGCGGCGGAGCCAGGGCAGGACGCCGCCCCCTGGATCCATTTCAAGACACTGTTGAAGGCGCCTGTCCTGCGTGACCGCGACGTCAGCCTGGCGCTGCTCCATCGCGTGGACCGGACCGGATTCAAGCTGCGCCCCTGCACGGGCGCTGCGGAGCATTTCATCGGCAGTGCACGCCGTATCGAACCGCCTGCCTGGGAGTCCGACGCGCGCCGCATCACCCTTCCGGTCGGCGAAACCGAAGCCTGGCTGCGCCACTTCGAAGACGGCCTCGGCAAGCAGCTGGATCAATGGGTCGCATTGGATGCGCTGGTATTCGGTGACTTCATCCGGTACCGCCTGTGCACCGCATTCGATCGGCTTGGACCGGCCTTGCGCCTGGACGAACAGCTCGAGCACATCCAGGACCTGAGCTCGCACCTGCTGGTGCAGACCACGCACCAGACCGTATTTGCCGGCGAACTCTGCTGCGCCGGCGCGCTTCCCCCCGTCGTCGATTACCAGATCGACAACATCGACCTGGTCGAAAGTGACGATGAAGCAGTGGGCACGCTGGATCTCGGCGTACACCTGCAGCAGCGCCACGTCATGACCATCACCTTGGGCCTGATGATCCGGAAACTGGCCCACCCACAGGAGAAAGATACCCATGAACACCACTGAATCCGTATTCAACGTCATCCGCGAGCTGATCCTGGAACTGAAGGATGACGAGATCGAGAACATCACCTTGGAGAGCACCATCGAAGGCCTGGACCTGGACAGCCTGGACTTCGTGGAAATGCAGGTGGTGGTGAGAAAGAAGCTTGGCGTGGCGATGGATCCCAAGGCATTCGCCAGCCGCAACATCGGCACGCTCCAGGCGCTTTGCGACTACATCGTGGAACTTACCCAGGCAGCGCAGGCACCGGCTTGACCGGGTGTTGTTTCCTGCCTGACCAAAGCGCCTCAAAGGAACCACCATGCAGACAGAAACCACGCTCACCATCGCCCCGTCCCGGATCGGGAAAGTGCTCCGCCTCAGCGAAGCCTCGCACCTGGATACGATGGACCACGCCACGGTACTGCCGTGGAATGAGCCGATCGACAAAGGCATCGCGCCGAAGAACCTGGACCACCTGTGGATCGCCGGCACGCCCTTCGCCGGGGCATTGACCGAGGCCAACCGGCTCGAACTGGCCTGGCTGGAAACAGCGCGCGACATCTCCATGTTCATCTGGCTGGAACAGACCCTGCCACCGTTGTACATGGGTTACATCACCCGCGACCACGCACGCATCGCGCCGGAGCTGCAGGAATACCTGATGGTGTTCTCCAAGGAGGAAATCGTCCATACGCTGACCTTCAAGCGCTTCATGGCCAAGGCCGGCCTGCCGCTTTTCCAGCCGCCGCAGGGACTGTATTCGCTGCTCACCGACACGCTGCCGGCCATGGCACCACCGGTGGGCGTGCTGTTCACCCTGCTGCTGGAATGGGTGGCGGAGATGGGCGCGATGCATACGACCCAGGGTCCGGACGTGGAGCCGATGACCCGCACCCTGTTCCGCGCACACCATCACGACGAAGCACGGCATATCGCCTTCGGTCGCTGGATCGCCGAATCCTACTTCGAAACCGCCAGCGCGGAGGAGGTCGAACAGGTGCGTGCGATGTCCCGGCAGATCTTCCCGCGGCTGATCGACATGTACACCTACAATCCGGAGATCGCGCTGCACACCTCGTTCGAATTCCCGGTCCAGCCAGACAATCCCGCGGCGATCGAAGCGGTGTGGCGCTCCGAGCACAACGCCCGCTTGAACCTCGAACGTTTCTCCGCGCTTTATGCGTGGATGGACAAACTGGGCCTGCGCTGATGACACAGCAGCGCTGGGACGCCATCTTCGTGGGCACCGGAATCACCAGCCTGGCCTGTGCGGCCCTGCTGGTGAAGCAGGATCCCTCCGCGCGGCTGCTGCTGATCGACAAGCACATTGTCGCCGGCGGCTATGCGTCCACGTTCTCACGCCCGCGCCTGGAGGCGACGTTCGACTGCAGCCTGCACAAGCTCAGCGGCATGGACGAGGAAGGCAACCTGCTGCGGATCCTGCGAAGCCTGGGCCTGGAGGCAGAGCTTGGGCTGGTGCGGCCGGCTGACTATTTCTGCGCCCGCCGTGCCGAGCAGAGCCTGGTACTGCCCAATGATGCGGCCGGCGTTCAAGCCTTGCTGACCGCACGCTTCCCTGGCCAGGAGGCGGGCATCGCTGCCTTCTTCGAGCATGTGCTGACACATGGCCGCAATGGCTATTATCAGTTCCAGATGCAGGACGGCAGCTTCGAACCGGACATGGCACAGCTGCGACATGCCCACCGCCACCTGAAATCCAGAACCGTCTACGAAGGCTTGGCCGAGCTGGTCGACGATCCCTTCCTGGTCGAACTGCTGGCCGCCCCGGGCATCTATGTGGGCGGCTATCCAGAGGATCTCGGCTACCTGTACTACCTGCACGTGGTGTATGCCACCTTGTGTCGGGGCAATGCCTACGTCACCGGCTCCTCGCAGCACCTGTCCAACCTGCTGGCGCAGCAGGTGATCGATGCCGGTGGTCAACTGCTGCTCGGCACGGCAGTCGAGCAGGTGCTCACCGATGGGAGCGGACATGTCACCGGGGTGCGCACCCGGCGTGGCGTGTTTCATGCCGACCAGGTCTACATCAACGCATCCCCCCACTACGCTGCGGGCAACCTGTTCGGCGAGGAGGTGGCGTTGGAGGACACGGTCGGCAGGCTGGCCGCGCTCAAGCCTGCGCGTTCGACCACCACGGTCTACCTGGTCACCGACGTGGACCCATCCACGCTGGGACTTCCCCACACCGAATCGATGCTGTTCGCCGACGACCCGTCTGCGGCATTCAGCGCGCGCAGGACCGCGACGCAGGTGGGTGCCGGCGAGGCTGCCAGCGAACATGCGTATTGGCAGTGCTCGCCCATGGAGGTCACCAATTACCGGGCGCTGGATGCGCGGGGCGGCAACGTGTTGTGCCTGAACGTGCTTGACTCGGCCGCGCACTGGCCGCAGCGGCGCACGCCCGCCTATCGGGAGAAGAAGGTCCGCGCTGCGGCGACGCTGAAGGAGCGGTTGCTACGCCAGGCGCCCGCGCTGTGCGGGCACGTGCTCCACACCGAAGTGGCGACGCCGCATACCTATGCCCGGTTCACCAACAACACCGAGGGTTCGGGCTACGGCGCCATGGTCGGCACCAGCCTGAAGGGCCACACGTTCCACCACGGGTTCCCCGTACGCGGTGTCCATTTCCTCAGCGCGTGGGTTGCCGGACCCAGCTACGAAGCGGCATTCGGCTATGCCGAAATGACGGCCAGGCAGTGGACCAGGCCGGCCGCCCGCGCATGACCGCCGCAGCATCCAGCAACGCGCAACGCACTTTACAACGAGTCGAACGGGAGACCGACATGCAGACACTCACTTCATCCACCAGCGCCTGGGTGCTGGTTACCGGCGGCAGCCGCGGCATCGGCAAGGGCCTGGTGAGAGCGCTCGCCACCGAAGGCTATACCGTGGCCTTCACCTACCAGTCCTCCGCCGAAGCGGCCAGACTGCTTGAACAGGAGGTCGCCGCTGCGGGCGGGAACGCGCACGGCATCCAGTGCGATGGCCGCGACGCTGCCGCGGTGGAGCAGGCCTGCGAACGGCTCATCGAACGCTTCGGCGAGCCGTATGGCCTGATCAACAACATGGGCATCACCGGCGACCAGTTGATGTTCAACCTGGACGTCGAACGCTACCGCGACGTGGTGGCCACCAACCTGGATTCGGCGATCTATTTCAGCCGGTTCATGTCGTCGGCGATGGTGTCGGCGGGCCGGGGCCGGATCATCCAGATGTCCTCGGTGACCGGCCTGAGAGGCAACAAGGGCCAGGTCGGCTATGCCGCCACCAAGGCGGCGATGATCGGCATCACGCGGACCCTTGCAGTGGAACTGGCGCGCTTCAGGATCACCGTCAACGCCATCGCCCCCGGCTTCATCGCCACGGAAATGGTCGAGCAGATCGATCCTGCCATCCGCAGATCGATCACCGCCGACATCCCGCTCAAACGCCTGGGTGAGGTCACCGAAGTCGCTGCATTGGCCAACTTCCTGCTGTCGTCCAGCGCCGGCTACCTGACCGGCCAGACCTTCGTGATCGACGGTGGCCTGACCGCTTGAGCTTCATCATCCCCTCAACTGCAGGAGGTTTTCCATGACCTATGTCGTGACCGAGAACTGCATCCAGTGCCGGCACACCCTTTGCGTGGACATCTGTCCGACCGACGCCTTCCACGTGGGCCCCAACTTCATCGCCATCAACCCGCAGGAATGCGTGGACTGTGGCCTCTGCGTCCCGGAATGCCCGGAAGATGCCATCCTCGCTGACAACGCGCTGGATGCAGGCAACCAGCACTTCCTGGCCCTGAATGCCCGGCTGGCGCAGCGCTGGCCGGTGTTGCTGGAGCGCATGCAACCGCTGCCGGACCACGCTCTGTGGAGCGGACGCAGTGACCGCCTGGCGCTGCTTGAAGAAGACGCCGAGGCCCGTGCATGAGGCAGGCCCGGTGATGCCCTCTTCCGGTGCGCCGCTGCTGGTCACCGCAGCAGCACTGACCGCACTGGCCGCGCTGCTGCACCTGGTGGTGATCCTGCAGGGCCCACGTGGCTACCAGTGGTGTGGTGCAGGCGACCGTATCGTCGCGGCAGCCCGCAACGGCAGCCGCGTTCCGGCGGCGCTGACCAGCATGATCTGCGTCGTGCTGCTGGCGTGGGCGGCCTATGCGCTGTCCGGGGCGGGGCTGATCGGTCCCCTGCCCCTGTTGCGGCCGGTGCTGGTTGGCATTTCCAGCGTCTTCCTGCTGCGCGCGCTGCTGGGCCCATTCGTACTGGTTGGCAACGGGCGCAGCGCGCGCTTCGTCTGGGTCAGCTCGGCCATCTGCCTGCTGTATGGGCTGGTGTACCTGGTCGGGCTGGTACAGCAATGGGACGCGCTGGCCGGTTGATCCGGCCAACCAGCCGGAACGGCACATCCCATCCCTTCCCTTCCATGCGACCCTTGCCACGACCGTGTTCGCCTGGAATGGAGGGATTCTCATGTTGCATCGTCTGCGGCGCCCTGCCGCTTTGCTTCTGCTTGCGCTTGCGCTGCCTGCTGCGGCGGCCACCCCGCCCGCACCGCTGAAGGTGATGTCCTTCAACGTACGCACGCCTGCCGATACCGCGCCGCAGAAACGCTGGCCTGATCGTCGTGAGGCGCTGGTGGCCACCATCCGCACTGCGCACCCGGACGTCATGGGTACGCAGGAACTGGTCAAGGAGCAGGCCGACTACCTTGCCGCGCAGTTGCCGGACTACCAGTGGTTCGGCGAAGGGCGGCGTGGCGGTGATGGTGATGAGCACATGGGCGTGTTCTACGACGGCAAGGCGCTGGCGCTGGAGCAGTCCGGCAACTTCTGGCTGTCCGATACGCCGGATGTGCCAGGCAGCATCAGCTGGGGCAACCTGTTCCCGCGCATGGTGACCTGGGGCTTGTTCCGTCGTGTGTCGGACGGGCGGCGCTTCTACCTGTTCAACACCCACCTGCCCTACCGCGAAGAAGACGAGCCGCAGCGCGTACGTGGTGCAAAGGCGATCGTGGCGCACCTGAAGACGCTGTCGCCGGATATCCCGGTGGTGGTGACCGGCGACTTCAACAGCGAACCTGGTGGGCCGACCTACGCGGCCTTGACCACCGCCTTGCAGGATGCACGCACGCAGGTGGCTGCGCCGCGTGGACCGAAGAAGACCTTCCATGATTTCACCGGCAAGGCGACCACCGAACTGGACTGGGTACTGGTGCGCGGCTTCAAGGCGCGCAGCTTCGCCACCCTTGACGGACGGGTGGACGGCATCCTGCCGTCCGATCATTTCCCGTTGCTGGTGGAGCTGGAGTGGGAGGCGCGGTAACACAACGGCGTGCCGGGCAGCGGCCGCCCCCACTACCGGGGGCCTGCGCTGGGTAGCGCCGAGCCATGCTCGGCGAGCGCAGCGGCAAGAGCAGGAGCGTGACGACCAACGGTCGTCACCCACCGGCCAGCGGCCGTCACTACCGATGCTGCGTCAGTTGGCCAGCGCGACGGTTGGCTGGGCGGCCTGGCCCCAGCCGCCGAGTGCCTTGTACACACCGACCACGCTGACGTTGACCTCCGCTTCGGCGGCGGCCAGTGCATCGTCGGCCGACAGCTGCGTGCGCTGCGCATCGAGCAGGGTCAGGAAGTCTTCGGACCCTTCGCGATAGCGGATCTGCGCCAGTGTTTCCGCACGCCGTGCGGCCTGCGCCTGCTCAGCGACGATCGCCAGCCTCGCCTGCTGCTTGGCGTAGCGGGTCAGCGCGTTCTCCGTGTCTTCCAGCGCCAGCAGCACGGCCTGTTCGTACTGCGCCGCCACGCCATCGGCTTCGGCCTTGCTGGCCTTCAGGCGCGCGCGCACGGTGCCGAAATCAAACGCGGCCCAGCTCAACGACGGGGTCAGCGACCACGCTTTGTTGTTGCCGTTGACCAGCCCGCTGGCATCGCCACCAAGGAAGCCGACGAAGCCGCTCAGCGACAACCGCGGGAACAGATCCGCCGTGGCAACGCCAACCCGTGCGGTGGCCGCGGCAAGCCGCCGTTCCGCCACGCGTACGTCCGCCCGCTGGCGCAGCAGTTCCCGGGTGTCGCCCAGCGGCAATGCCTTGGCGAAGGCCGGTACATCGCGCGGGGCGAGCAGGCCGTCCAACGCATCCGGACGCAGGCCCAGCAGCACTGCCAAACGATGCCGCGACTGGGTCTGGGCCACTTCCAGCAGCGGGATGTCCGCTTCGATGGCCTTCAACCGGGCACGACTGCTCTGCACGTCCAGCTCGCTGCCAGCGCCCAGGTCCCAGCGCGTTTCGGTCAGCTTCTGGGTGTCACGCAGGTTGCCCAGGGTCTGTTCGGCTACCGCGATGCGCTTCTGCGTGCCGCGCAGCTCGAAGTAGTTGCGGGCCACTTCGGCGGCGACCAGCACCTGGGCGTCGGCGAGGTTGGCCCACTCCGCATCCAGGTCCGCGCGCGCGGCTTCGGCGGCGCGGCGCTGGCGACCGAACAGATCCAGCTCCCAGCCGGCGTCGAAGCCGAGCTGGTAGGTCTCACTGAACACCCGGTCGCCACCGGCCAACGCATCAGGCTGCTTGCGGCGGTCGTACGAACCGCCCGCGGTGACGTGCGGGGCCTGGTCCAGGCGGCTTTCAACGAACACCGCACGCGCCTGCTGCACGCGCGACACCGACACACGCAGGTCCAGGTTGTCGGCCAGCGCGCGGTGCACCAGTTCCTCCAGCACCGGATCATCGAACTGTGCCCACCAGGTCGCCACCGGCGACTCGGTGCTGTACACCGGCGCCGCCGATCCCTGCAGGGTCACCGGTGCTTCCACCGGCGCCTTGTAGTTGGGTCCGACGGTCACGCAGCCGGCCAGCAGCACGCTGGCCAGGGCAACCACCAGGGTTTTGATCACCACGGCAGCACCTCACCCAGGTAGGTGAAGCTTCCGTTCGGGCCATCGGCATCCAGCAGCGCCATCTGCACGCTGGACTGCGCACCCACGGACACTTCCACTTCGCCCTCACCACCGTTCATGTCGGTCTTCACGTAGCCCGGATGCACGGTATTGACCTTGTGCGCGGTGTCGCGCAGTTCGTAGGCCAGCTGTGCGGTCCAGGCATTGACCGCGCTCTTGGACACGTTGTAGGCCGGCACCTTGAAGTCGTAGATCGGCGAACCCGGCTGGCTGTGCAGGGTGACCGAACCGAGCAGGCTGGACACATTGACGATGCGCGCAGCGGCCGACTCGCGCAGCAGCGGCAGGAACGCCTGGGTCACCGCCACCAGCGCGAACACGTTGGTGTCGAAGGTGCGTCGCCAGGCATCCAGCGACTGCTGCGACGGCGCCAGGCTGATGTCATCGACCAGGATGCCGGCGTTGTTGACCAGGATGTCCAGGTGGCCATGGCGCTGGCGCACCTGCTCGACGGCAGCGGCAATGCTCGCCTCATCGGTGACGTCCAGTTCGATCGCTTCCACCGGCAGCCCTTCGGCCTGCAGCTTCAGGGCGACTTCCACGGCGGTGTCGCGCTTGCGGCCGGCCAGCAGGGTATGCACGCCGGCCTGCGCCAGCTGGCGCACGGTCTCGGTGCCGATGCCACGGGTGGCGCCGGTGACCAGCGCAATCTTGTTGGTATTCGCGTTCATTGTGGGGTTCCAGGTTGGGTCAGGGGGTAGCGCCGGGCGATGCTCGGCGGCTACCGGGGGAGGAACGGATCAGTGATGCAGCGTGGATTGGCCGTGGGTCACCAGTTGGCCACCGCCATTGCGGGTGACGAACTTGCGCAGGGCCACGTAGAACACCGGGGTCAGGAACAGCCCGAACAACGTTACGCCCAGCATGCCGGCGAACACCGTGATGCCGGTGACCGAGCGGACCTCGGCGCCTGCGCCATGCGACAGCACCAGCGGCACGGTGCCGGCGATGAAGGCGATGGAGGTCATCACGATCGGGCGCAGACGCAGGCGGCAGGCTTCCAGCGCCGCTTCGACGATGCCCTTGCCACCCATTTCCAGCTCCCGGGCGAACTCGACGATCAGGATCGCGTTCTTGCACGCCAGGCCCATCAGCACCACCAGGCCGACCTGCACGAACACGTTGTTGTCACCGCCGGTCAGCCACACGCCGAACAGCGCGGACAGCAGGGTCATCGGCACGATCAGGATCACCGCCAGCGGCAGCGACCAGCTTTCATACAGCGCGGCCAGCACCAGGAAGGCCAGCATCACCGCCACCGGGAACACGATCAGCGCGGCGTTGCCCTGGGTGGCCTGCTGGTAGCTCAGGTCGGTCCATTCGGTGACCATGCCGGGCGGCAGCACCTGGGCGGCGATCTCGCTCAGCTTGGCCATGCCTTCGGTGGAGGACAGCAGGCGCGGATCGGTTTCACCGGCCAGGTCGGCGGCCGGGTAGCCATTGAAGCGCAGCACCGGGTCCGGGCCGAACGTCTGCTTGACGGTGACCATCGAACCGATCGGCACCATCTCGCCACGGTCGTTGCGGGTACGCAGGCGACCGATGTCTTCCACGCTGTCACGGAACTGTCCGTCAGCCTGCGCGATCACCTGCCAGGTACGACCGAACTGGTTGAAGTCGTTGACGTAGGCCGAGCCCAGATAGGTCTGCAGCGTGTCGAACAGCTCGGTCAACTGAACGCCCTGTGCCTTGGCCTTGACACGGTCCACCTCGGCATCCAGCTGCGGCACGTTGGCCTGGTAGCTGGTGATCGGGAAGGCCATGCCCGGGGTCTGCGAGACAGCACCCTGCATGGTCTGCACGGCCGTCTGCAACGCACCGTAGCCCAGGTTGCCGCGATCTTCGATGAACATCTGGTAGCCGTTGCCGTTGCCCAGGCCGAGGATCGGCGGCGGCATCATCGAGAACGCAAAGCCCTCCTGCAGCGCGGCGATCTTCTGGTTGATCTCCGCATTGATCTGCGCTGCGGTACGCCCATTGCGTTCGCTGAAGGGCTTGAGCGGTACGAAGGCCACGCCGGTGTTGGGCGTGTTGGTGAACTGCAGTGCATTGAGCCCGGGGAAGGAAATGGTGTGCGCCACGCCATCGGTTTCCATGGCGATCTGCGCGACCTTCTTCAGCATCGCGTCGGTCCGGGCGATGGAAGAGCCTTCCGGCAGCTTCACGCCGGCGATCAGGTACAGCTTGTCCTGGGTGGGGATGAAGCCCGGCGGGACCAGCTTGAACATCACACCGGTGCCGACCAGCAGCAGGGCGTACACCACGAACACCGCGCCACGCTTGCCGAGGATGTTCGACACGCTGCGCTCGTACTTCTCCGAGCTGGACTTGAAGAAGCGGTTGAACGGACGGAAGATCCAGCCGAACAGTCGGTCGATGATGCGCGTGGGCGCATCCTTGGCGGCGTCATGCGGCTTGAGCAGGCGCGCGGCCAGGGCCGGCGACAGGGTCAGCGAGTTGATCGCCGAAATCACCGTGGAAATGGCGATGGTGACCGCGAACTGCTTGTAGAACTGGCCGGTGACACCGGACAGGAAGGCCATCGGCACGAACACTGCGCACAGCACCAGCGCGATGGCGACGATCGGGCCGGACACTTCCTTCATCGCCTGGTGGGCGGCCGCGGTGGGTGACAAGCCTTCTTCGATGTTGCGCTCGACGTTCTCCACCACCACGATCGCATCATCGACCACGATGCCGATCGCCAGCACCAGGCCGAACAGGCTCAGCGTGTTGATCGAGAAGCCCAGCAGGTACAGCGCGGCAAAGGTACCCACGATGGACACCGGCACGGCGATCAGCGGAATGATCGAGGCACGCCAGGTCTGCAGGAACAGGATCACCACCAGCACCACCAGTGCGATGGCTTCCAGCAGGGTGGACACCACGGCCTTGATGGAGTCACGCACGAAGATGGTGGTGTCATACACCGCTTCGTACTTGACGTCGGCCGGGAAGGTCTTCTGCATCTCGTCCATGGTGTTCATGACGGCGTCGCGGATTTCCAGCGCGTTGGCGCCCGGCGCCTGGAAGATGCCGATACCCACTGCGTTCTTGCCATCCAGCTGCGAGCGCAGGGTGTAGTCACCGGCGCCCAGTTCCAGCCGGGCAACATCGGACAGACGCACCACTTCACCGTCAACGCCGCTCTTGAGCACGATGTCGTTGAATTCCTGCTCGCTCTTCAGCCGGCCCTGCGCATTGATCAGGGTCAGGAACTGGCTGTTGGGCATCGGTTCGGCACCCAGCTGGCCGGCCGAGACCTGCACGTTCTGCTCGCGCATCGCCCCGACCACGTCGCTGGCGGTCAGGCCGCGCGCGGCGATCTTGTCCGGGTCCAGCCAGGCACGCATGGCGTAGTCACCGCCACCGAAGATCTGTGCATCACCCACGCCCTGGATGCGCGACAGCGCGTCCTTGACGTGCAGGCGGGCGTAGTTGCGCAGGTACAGCGTGTCGTACTTGCCGTTCGGCGAGGTCAGGTGCACCACCATCAGGAAGGTCGGCGACTGCTTCTGGGTGGTAACGCCCTGCCGCCGCACGTCTTCGGGAAGACGGGCCTGGGCCTGCGCCACGCGGTTCTGCACCTTCACCGCCGCCGCGTCCGGGTCGGTGCCCGGGCGGAAGGTGATGGTCATCTGCAGCACGCCATCGGAGCCGGCGACGGACTTCATGTACATCATGTCCTCCACGCCGTTGATCGCTTCTTCCAGCGGCGTGGCCACCGTTTCGGCGATCACTTTCGGGTTGGCGCCCGGGTACACGGTGCGCACCACCACCGAAGGCGGGACGACGTCGGGGTATTCACCGGTCGGCAGCAGCGGGATGCTGATCAGGCCGGCGGCGAAGATGATGATCGACAACACCGCCGCGAAGATCGGCCTGTCGATGAAAAAGCGGGAGAAATCCATGGGAATGTCCTTGGGTTTGGCCGGCGCGGGGGTGCAGCCACCCTGCCCCTGCCGTGCTGGCAGGGGATCGGGGTTCGCGGTGACGCTGGCCGGATGGATCAGTTCAGTGCGGCGGTTTCACTACCAACCCGTGCCGGTGCGGGTGCCGGAACGGGGGCCTTTGCAGGGGCAGCGGCAGGCGCGGTGCCTGACTGCATGGCCACCGGCTTGGCCTGTACCGGCATGCCCGGCATGAAGACCTTCTGCACGCCGTCGACGATCACCTTGTCGCCGGCCGCCAGTCCGTTCTCCACGATGCGCAGGCCTTCGGCACTGCGACCCAGCGCGATGTCGCGGCGCTGCGCCTTGCCGTCCTTGTCGACCACGTAGACGTACTTGCGGTCCTGGTCGGTCAACACCGCGCGGTCATCGATCAGCATGGCCTGGAACTGGCCGCTGCCGAGCAGCTGCACGCGGGCGAACAGGCCCGGGGTGAACTGGCGGTCGGCATTGTCCAGCAGCGCGCGAACGCGGATGGTGCCGGTGCTGCGGGTCACCTGGTTGTCCAGGAAGTCGACCTTGCCTTCGTGCGGGAAGCCCTGCTCGCCGCTCAGGCCGATGCGCACCGGCAGCGATTCGTCGCGCTCGCTGGGGCGCTCACCCTTGCGTGCCATCTGCGCATAGCGCAGGAAGGTCGCTTCGTCGGCATCGAAGTACACGTGCACCTTGTCCAGCGACACCAGCGTGGTCAACACGCTGGCCGCATCGCCGGCGCTGACCAGGTTGCCGGCGGTGACCATCGCGCGGCCCGCGCGGCCGTTGATCGGCGCGCGCACTTTGGTGAACTCCAGGTTCAGTGCGGCCGCATCCAGGGCCGCCTGCGCCGCCTGCAGCTGGGCGCCAGCCTGGTCGGACGCCGCACGGCGCTGTTCCCAGGTTTCGGTGGAGATGGCCTGCTGTTCGGACAGGCGCTTGGCGCGCTCGGATTCGCCGCGGGCCAGCGTGGACTGGGTGCGGGCGCGGGCGACTTCGGCCCGGGCGCGGTCGTACTCGGCCTGGTAGCTGCGGGCATCGATGGTGAACAGCACATCGCCCTTCTTCACTTCCTGGCCTTCGATGTAGTTGACCTTGTCGATATAGCCGGAGACGCGTGGGCGCAGGTCGACATTCTCGACCGCTTCGACGCGCCCACTGAACTCATCCCACTGGCTGACCTGCTTGACCAGCACCGGCGCGGCGCTGACTTCCGGGGCAGGCGGTGCGCCGGCTTCTTCGGCATGGCTGCCACTGCAGGCAGTAAGGATGGCCAGGGCCAACGCCGAAACCGTGGCAAAGGCCACGCGGCGGGTGGTGCGGTGGAGGGGCATCATGGTGTTCATGGCATGTATCCGTAGGGGGTGGTGATACGGGTGTTCTGTCGTTCGTGGTGCCGGTCGGGCCGGCGGCCGGGGGATGGTGCGACCTCAACAAAGGTTGAGGTCAAGCACTCCCGGCCGATTCGCGCCAGCGCGGCGGCGCGTCCAGCTGCAGCAGCCCGCGAGGCAGCTGCGCATCGCGCGTATCGCAGCGCACGATCGCGCGGTTGTCGTGACACTGGTCCAGCAGCGAGACCAGGCGACGGCCGACCAGCAACGCGCTCGGCCACTCGATGCAGGCGTTGGCGGCGTTGCTGGGCGTGCACACCGGCGCACCGACTTCCAGCAGCTGCGCACGCACGCCGATCGCCTGCGCTTCCTGGTGCACCACCTGCGCGTACATGCGCAGTGCCGCAGCAGTGATCGAGGAATCACCATGCGCGGCCCATGGCTTGAGGCCGGCGGGGCTGCCGATCATCACGAAGCGGCGCGGGTGGTGGTGGTCCTGCAGCAGGGGCAGCAGGTGGCGGACGGCGTGTACGTGCGGCATCAGGTCCAGCTGCAGGGTCTGCATCAGCGCATCGCCGGGACGGTCGATGACCCGGCCACGCGCATAAGGCCCACCGAGCGCTGCGACCACCGCGCCCAATGGGCGCTGGCGTGCGGCGACGCGGTCGGCGACCACCTTGGCCGATTCGTCATCGGCCAGCGAGCCGAGCATGGTCTCCAGGCCCGGCTCGTCGTCGAACTGCAGCCGCAGTGCGGCCAGCCGGCCCGGATCGCGGCCGACCACCAGTACCGGGCTGCCGGCTTCCAGCAGAGCACCGACCACGCCCTGGCCCACGGCACCGGTGCCGCCGAGGACAAGGACCTCCGGGGCCAGCGTCCCGTTCACGGGATATTTCCTCCCATCTGCGGGACAATACCGATGCGACCCAGGCGATCCATGCCACGCGGGCGAATACGCAGGGCACCGCCACGCTGCTGCCGCGGGACGGCGGTGAACTCCCGAAAATCCTTGTTAACCAAGGAACTGGGACGATTTTCGACCGTCATCGCCTGGTCCAGGTCGTGCTGGTCGGCGGAGCGGAAAAGGTTGAGAATGTTGCGCAGGCTCATGGCTGATGGCCTCCGATTCGGGAATGGCGCCATGGTGCGCTTCTAACTCCTACTTGATTAGTCCTCTTTTAGGGGAATAATCATCCCGCACCCGGTCCAATCTTTTTGTCACGATAGTCCCGTCCCCGACGTCCAGGAATTCGACCATGTCCCACGATCTCAACGAAACGCTGATCTTCGTCAAAGTGGTCGAGCAAGGCAGTTTCATTGCTGCAGCCAAATCGCTCGGCCTTCCCAAGACCACCGTCAGCCGCAAGGTGCAGGAACTGGAAACGCGCCTCGGCGCACGCCTGCTGCACCGGACCACGCGTCGGCTGGGCCTTACCGAGGCCGGCTCGATCTACCACGAGCACTGCCAGCGCATCGCACGCGAACTGGAAGAAGCGGAGAGTGCGGTGAGCCAGCTGCAGTCCGGCCCGCGTGGCTGGTTGCGCTTCACCGTGCCCTATTCGCTGGGCATCACCTGGATCGCGCCGCTGATGGGTCAGTTCCATGCGATGTATCCGGAAATCCGCCTGGACATGCACCTGGGCAACGAGAAGCTGGACCTGATCGCCGGCGAGGCCGACCTGGCCCTGCGCGTGGGCTCGCTGCCCGATTCCAACCTGGTGGCGCGCAAGCTCGGCACGCTGCGCACGCAGGTGTTCGCCAGCCCGGCGTACATCGAGCGGCACGGTGAGCCGCTGCACCCGGACGAACTGCAGTTCCATCGGATCCTGGCGATGCGCAAGGCGTACCACAGCCATCCCAACCGGATCACCTGGCAGCTCGGTGAGAACGGCGGCGAACTGCGCGATTTCCCGGTCACGCCACTGATGGTGGCCAACGATGTGTCCGCGCTCAATGGCGCGCTGGTATGCGGCGAAGGCCTGCTTCTGACCGGTGACGTGATGGCCAAGCCGTTCATCGAGACCGGTATGGTGCGCCGCGTGCTGGCCGGCTGGACCGGGCCGGAAGTGGACTTCAACGCGGTGTTCGCCGGCGGCAAGCTGGTGTCGCCGAAGGTGCGCGCGTTCGTTGATTTCCTGGTGGAAAAGCTGAACTTCGATGCCAACTACATGATGGCGCAGTGCCCGGCAGCGAAGTACGCGCAGCAGCAGACCGAGAAAGCCGAAGCAGAAGCGGCCGCCGAAGGAAAGCGGATCCTGGAAGTGGTCGCCGCCTGATCGGGTAGTGACGGCCGCTGGCCGTCATGAACTTAGGTGGGTGACGAGCGTTGGTCGTCACGCTGTCTCTGTCGGCGTGACGACCAACGCTCGTCACCCACAAAAAATGCCGCCTGCAAGGGCGGCATTTTTGCTGCGCTCGCCATCGCGAACGCAGCGGTTGCAGCGATAACGCTGCGCGTTATTGCTGCAACGGAATCACGCGGATCTCGACGCGGCGGTTCTGCGCGCGGCCCGCATCGGTGCTGTTGTCGGCAATGGGATAGGCCTTGCCCGCGCCCAGCGTTTCGATACGCGCACGCTGCACGCCCTGCGCGGTCAGGTAGGACGCAACGGCATCGGCGCGTTCCTTGGACAGGCGGTTGTTGACCGCATCGCTGCCGATGCTGTCGGTATGGCCGACCACTTCGATCATCGTCTGGTTGTATTCGGACAACGTGCTGGCCACACCGTTGAGCGAGCCGTAGAACTGCGGCTTCAGCGCTGACTTGCCGAAATCGAAGGTGATCCCGTCCGGCAGGTTCAGGCTGATGTTGTCGCCCTGGCGCACCACGTCGATACCGGTATTGGCGGTACGTTCGCGCAGCGCGCGTTCCTGGCGGTCCTGGTACTGGCCAACGGCCGCGCCACTGAGCGCACCGATGCCAGCGCCGATCATGGCGTGCTGGCGGCGCTCGGTCGCGCTGCCACCGGTCAACAGGCCAGCTGCGACGCCTACTGCGGTGCCGATCAGCGCGTTGCGGCCGGTGCGGTTCTGCTGCTGGGTTTCATTGCCGTATTGGTCACTCTGCACGTAGGAACCGCCAGTGGCGCAGGCGCTGAGCGCTGCGGCGGTCATCAGGGCAAGGGCCACATTGCGGGGAGCGGAACGGATCATGGGAGTTCTCCTTGGAAGCCGGCTGGTCCGGCGTGCGTCGGGGTGAGCATATACAGCCTGATGCGATGCGGGGATGAGGGCGCCGCGTGGCGACAGCGCCCCGTTCAGCTTGTTCGCCACGGCGTACAAAATCGCCCTACTCCGCCCGGGTGCGGCGATACGCTGCCAACGCCGCCTCGCGGCCTTCCATCAGGTCGACCAACGGCGCGCGCGGATAGTCTGGCGCCTTGGCCGCCAGCAGCGCAGCGTGCTGCCAGGGTGCAAAACGGGCCTTGACCGGCAGAGCGGCCAATTCAGGCACCCAGCGGGTGATGTAACGCGCCTGCGGATCGAATTTCTCGGCCCGGGTCACCGGGTTGAACACCCGGAAATACGGCGCGGCATCGGCCCCGGTGCCACCGACCCACTGCCAGCCCATGGAATTGTTGGCCAGGTCCGCATCGACCAGGGTGTCCCAGAACCAGCGCGCGCCGACGATCCAATGCGCCCGCATGTGCTTGCACAGGTAACTGGCCACGATCATCCGCACCCGGTTGTGCATCGCCCCGGTGTGCCAGAGCTGGCGCAGGCCGGCGTCGACGATGGGCACGCCGGTGCGGCCCTTCTGCCACGCCTGCAGGTCGGCGCTGCTGGGCGTGGCCCAGGCAAATCCATCGAAACGCGGGTTGAGGCTCTCGTCGCTGGTTTTCGGGAAATGGTGCAGCAGGTGATGGGCGAAATCGCGCCAGCCCAACTGGCGGATGTAGGCGTCGATGTCGGCGCTGCGGCCGGCGCTGCGCTCTGCCTCCAGCGCATGCACGATGCGCCACGGCGCGATTTCGCCGAAATGCAGGTGCGGTGACAGCAGCGAGGTACCGACGCGGTCCGGCAGGTCGCGTTGCTCGCGATAGCCGTGCAGCGCACCATCGACAAACACCGTCAGCGCCTCGCGCGCACCGGCCTCGCCGGGCTGCCAGTGTTCCCAGAAGCCGGCATCCCAGTCCAGCGGCGGGGCCAGCCCCAGCGCGTCCAGCGCGAGCCCCTGCACGCCGTGCGCGGGCAAGCTCGCCGGCGCCCGGCTGCCCGGCTGCAGCCTCCAGTTGCTCAGGGCGTTGCGCCAGAACGGAGTGAACACCTTGTACGGACCGCCCTGCTTGGTTTCCAGCTCCCACGGTTCAAACAGCAGGCTGCCGTTGCAGCTGTCTGCCTGCAGGCCCTGCCCGCGCAGCGTGCGCTTGATCTTCGCATCACGCGGTTGCGTCGCCGGTTCGTATCTGCGGTTCCAGAACACCGCTTCCGCGCCGGTCTCGCTGATCAGCTGCTGCAGTACGTCCAGGCTGTCGCCTTGCCGCAGGACCAGGTGCGAGCCGCGTGCGCGCAGGTCCGCATCCAGCGCAGCCAGCGAACGGTGCCGCCAGGCATTGGATGCAGCGCCAGGTGCCCAGTGGCCCTCTTCGTGCGGGGCGTGGATGTAAACCGGGACCACCTCATGCCCGGCCTCCAGCGCAGCCTGCAGGGCCGGGTTGTCGGCAAGGCGGAGATCACGGCGAAACCACACCAGGGCTGATGACACGCGCTGCATCCAGGACAAAAACAGGAAGCGCCATCATAACGATGGCGCGTGACCTGGCTGTAGAGCGCCGCGCTGGGCGCTGTCGAAACGCTGCATCGACTGCTGGATCAGCACCTTCGCTCCGGCGGCGTTGCCCCAGCCGCTCAACTGCACTGGATTGCGGCCTTCGGGCAGGTCCTTGTACACGCGGAAGAACGCTTCGATGCGCTGGCGCTCGATCGGTGCCAGGTCGTCCAGATCCCGGATGTGGGCATAGCTGGGATCGACCTTGTCGGTCGGGACGCCGATCACCTTTTCGTCCTGCTCGCCATCATCGACCATCTTCAGGTAGCCAATCGGCCGGAAGCGCACGATCACCCCCGGATGCAGCGGCTCGCGGGTCAGCACCAGCGCATCCAGGGGGTCGTTGTCACCGGCCAGCGTCCGCGGCATCGACCCATAGTTCGCCGGGTAGGCCACGGGCATCGACTGGAAACGGTCCACGTGCACCAGTCCGTCATCCTTGATCTCGTACTTGGTGAAGCTTCCGGCCGGGATTTCCACCGCCAGGTTCACTTCCTCCGGGGCCTGCTTCGGCTGTGCGGCCAGGAACGGATGCAGCACCGTGTCGGCGGCGATCGCCGCGCCGGTCATCAGGACCAGGCCGGCGGCCAGTGCCAGCATCGGCAACGCGTTGCGCACGGAGGTCTTCATTCCCAGCACCGGTCCTTGCGCCCGGTCGGGGCATGCGGGCGCAGGCAGCGACGCGGTTCGATGCGGCCCTCTTCCAGCTCCACTTTCTTCGTGCTGCCATCGGCCTGGCGGACCAGTTCGAAGGCATCGTAGAGCTTGCCGGTGACCGTGCGCGCCTCGTAATGCAGGCGTTGCGGGTCGATGCGCAGCACCTGGAACAGCTGGGTGTCCTCGGCCACCGGCGACATCGTCTGCAAGGCTTCCTTCGACAGCCGGTATTGCTTCGGGCTGGCGTTGCTGACCACGAACTGCGGGGTCGCCATGCCGTCTTCGCCACGGCGTCCGTAGGTGTGGTCATGGCCCTGCAGCACCAGGTCCACGTCGTGGCGGCGCACCACCGGCAGCAGCGCTTCCTGCAGCACCGGGTTGTGTCGGCCACGCGCCGGCGAGTAGAACGGCTGGTGCACCACCACGATCGTCCACGGCTGGGTGTTGGCCGCCAGCACGCCGTCCAGCCACTGCGCCTGCGCCTGCGCGGTGCCCAGGTCCATCGCCGAGGTACCATCGAGCACGGCGAAGCGGACGCCCTGGTAATCGAACCAGTACGTACTCTTTTCCGCGCCCTTCGCCCCGTTGCCGGGCAGCGCGAACGTGGCGGGCCAGTGCCGCGCCATCACCCGGCGCTCCTGCGGGGTGTCTTCGAACTCTTCGAAATACTCGTGGTTGCCGATCGCCGGGGCCAGCATCGTCTCCTGTGCCAGCCAGCCGGTGGCGGCGAACCACTCGCCCCACTCGCTGTCATCGGCGTCGTAGCCGCCACTGACCAGGTCGCCGGCGAACAGGCTCAGGTTGGCGTCCGGCGCGGCTTTCTGCGCGGCGCGCACCACCCGGGTGACATGGCTGAGGTTCTTGTTCTGGGTATCCCCGAAGTACAGCAGGGTCATCGGCTGGTCGGCACGGCCAGCGGTTCGCAGCTGGTTCCAGGCGCTCCAGGTGTCCTTGCCCTGCACCCGGTAGACGTACAGCGTGCCGGGCTCCAGGCCGCTGACATCGGCACGATGGTGGTGCGACAGGCCGTTCTCGGTCTGCAACGGCTCGCTGCTGGCGGCGATGCGGGTGATCGGTCCGAAGCCGGGCGTATCGTCGGCCGGGGCGATCTCCAGCAGCGGCGCCTGCACGCTCCCATCGGTGCGCCAGCGCACGGCGAAGCCATGCGCAGCATCGACCGCTGGCGAAGCGACGATGCGGTCCGGGAAGCCGGTGGCGGCATAGTGCCGGTTACCCGCCGGCACCTGGCTGTTGGGCTCCACGCGCGAGGCCAGCTCATCGGCCAGCGCCGGCACGGCAGACAGCCCCAGTGCGACACCGAAGGCAAGGGACGCCAGGCGCGCGATCACGATGCACACTCCAGCGGCAGCGCCAGCGCCTTGGCGATCTGCTCCCAGTCGAAAGCGACCACGCCCTGGTCGTCATGCACGGCGTACAGCGCCCCATGCGGGAAGCGCGGGCTGCCCTGCTGCATCATCCAGATGCCATCGGTATTGGCCACCTTGTTGCCCTGGAAGGATCCCACCGGCTTCAGGCTGTGGCGGTCGAACAGGTGGAACACGCTGCGCTCCTTGCCCTGTTCAGTGGTGATCCACCAGCCGTCCTTGCCGCAGGTACGCAGCATCACGCCTTCGGCCTGTGCCTTGAACACATCACGGCCGAAGGTGGTGCCGGTGAAGCGGCCCGCCAGCGTGTACACCTTGAACTCGCTGGCGTAGGTCTCGTCTTCCTCTGCCACCAGCAGGCGATCGTTGGCCGGGTCGCCCCAGATCGATTCCACCACGCGCAGCGCGCCGGCTTCGCTGGTGTCGCCAATGCTGGCGGCCAGCGTTGCGGTCACGTCCGCGCCATCGCGGCGCACGTGGTACTGGCGCACGCGTTTGTCCAGCTCGGCCAGTGGCGGCAGGATGTCATTGCCCTGCGCGTCCTCGCCGTTGTCCCAGGAATCGGTCACGTACACGGCGTAGCCATCGGCACGTTTGTCCACCCACAGCCCGTACGGCTTGCGCAGATCGTCCGCACCGAACACCGCCAGCGGAGTGAAATCCGGCAACGAGAAGACCTGCACGCGGTGGTTGTCACGCTCGACGATCCACAGCAGGTCATCGGTCACCGATATGCCGTTGGGGCGGTCGAACTGGCCGAGCGCGGCGCCCGTGCTGCCGACCTCACGCAGCGGCGAACCGGTGCTGCCGTCGTACACCACCAGCTTGTCGGTGGCCTTGGCCGTTGCGATCAGCCAGGTCTTGCCGTCCGGTGCCTTCCAGGCCGCGGGGGAATCGATGTTGTCGTCCGGGGTCATCGGGGTCAGGAAGGCTTCGGCCAGCGTGGCGACCTGGCGCGCGGCGCTGGCGTCCGCGGCGGCAGGCGCCTTGGTGGCGGTATCGTTCGCCGGCGGCGCGGCGGGCGTGCAAGCGGTCGCCAGCACCAGCGTCATCGCGCTGGCCAGCAACATGCGGCGCGCCATCACAGCGACACCTTCAGGCCAACGGCATAGGTGCGGCCGTATTCTTCCAGCTGCAGGGTGCGCGAGCGCGTGCCCTGGTAAAGCTCAAGCGGCTTGTCCAACAGATTCTGTGCCTCCAAGTACATGCTGACGCGGGGGCTGAACTTGTAGTCCAGCGAGAAATCGAGCTGGGTATGCGGGGCGACGAACACATCGAACGCGCGGCCAGCGCCGATGCTGTCCAGGTATTCACTGCGGTACACCGCGGCAATGCGCGTGCTCAGGCCATCTTTTTCGTAGCCGACATGCGCGCTGTACACATGCTTGGATGCACGCGGCAACATGAAGTCATCACCCGCGCGGTCGGCCAGGCCGGGGTCGAAATCGGTATCCAGCCAGGTGCCGCTGGCCCCCACCAGCAGGCCATCCAGCCCCGGCGGCAGGAAGGCGAGCTGCTGCTGGTAGTTGAACTCGGCGCCGCGCACCTTGGCCTTGTCGCCGTTGATCGCCTGGGTCACATCGAAGCCCTCGTAGGCCGGATCGTTCTGGCGCACGGTCTCCACGATGTAGCCGTCGATGGACTTGTGGAACAGGCCCAGCGAGACGATGCCGGTGCTGCCGAGGTACTTCTCCAGCGACAGGTCAACGTTGGTCGATTCGTACGGATCCAGTTCCGGGTTGCCCAGCCGCACTTCCTCATCGCCGCGGCTGTAGCCCACGCGCGGGGAGATGTCGCCAAAGGAAGGGCGCGAAACGGTTTTGTTGGCCGACGCACGCAGCACCCAGTCGTCCGCCGCGTCGTAGCGCAGGTGCAGGCCCGGCAGCACGTTGGTGTAGCTGTTGTTGGCCACGCGCGGAGTGACGGTGAAGCTGCGCTCGTCTTCGGCCACGTCGACCTGGTTGCCCACCGCACTGAACTGGGTATTCTCCACGCGCACGCCGCCGATGATGCGCAGCGCGCCGATGTCCCAGGTGCCCATCGCGTAGGTGGCGAAGATGTCTTCGCTGGCGGTGTAGTCCTCTTCCAGCGAGGTCACCGCATTGGCCCCGGTTTCCTGCGGGCGCGCACTGTACAGGCCGCTGTTGGCCGCCCAGTAACGGCGCATCAGGGCCGAGCTCATGCCCTGCCCCAGCGACCCATGCCGGTGCTCGGGCGCGCTGGTGGTCCAGCTGTCCAGGTCGATCGCCGGCCCGCGGCGCAGCTCCACTTCGTTGACGTCCACGTCGCGCTCGCGCCAGCGCCCGAGCAGGCCGATCTTGTAGCTGGCGTTGTCCGCATCGAAACGCACGTTGACCTGCGCGCTGTGTTCATTGTCGTCCACCCGCTTGGGCGACAGGATCATGCGGTCGTAGGCGAAGTTGGCGTTGTCCATCCACTCGGTGTTGGACAAGGTGTAGCGCGGCAACCGGCTGCGCTGGTCCAGGGTGCCGGACAGGTCGTCGGCATCCAGTTCGAAGCGCGCTTCCATCTCATCGTCCACGCGTTCTTCGGTCTTGGTATAGCCCACCTTGTAGTCCACCACGGCCGAGCTCAAGCGGTTCTCGCCGCCCAGGCTGGCCGCGAAGGTGTTCTCTTCCTTGGTGCGGTAGCGCATGCGCTTCTGGATCGCATCGGATGGCAGGTCGTTCAGCCGGAACTGGTCGGCACCGGTGGCCACCATGTCGGCGTCTTCGAAGTTGAAGATGGTGCGCTGGCGTGTCTCCGCATCGTCGAAACGGCTGTACAGCGTGCGCAGGTAGTAGCTGCTGTCTTCGCTGGGACGCCAGTCCAGGTTGAGATTTGCGCCGATGCGCTTGCGCTCGATTTCGTACTTGCGGTGCTGCAGGTTGATCGCAGTGACATCCCCCGGCACGGCATCGTCCTCGCCGTCGTACTCCACTTCGGTGTTGTCAGATTCGAATCTGCGGTTCTGGTAGTTCACGCCCAGCGCCACGCCGAAGGTATCGGCGAACACTTCGCTGTAGTTGATCGCCGCCTTCGGGCTGGTGTGCCCGGACAGTTGCTGGTGGCTGCCCTCGATCTTGCCGCGCAGGCTGCGGCCTTCGCGGTCGAAGGCCGAAGCGGACTCGACCAGGATCGCGCCGCCGATGGCATCGCCGGGCATGTCCGGGGTCGGCGACTTGACCACGCGCAGGCGCTCGGTGGAGTCGGACGGAATCACGTCCAGCGGAGCGGCGCGGCTGGAATCCTCCGGAGTGCCCACCGCGATGCCGTCGATGCTGACGCTGTTGAGGTTGGCATCCAGGCCGCGCACCACCACGAAGCGCCCTTCGCCCTGATCACGGGTGACGCTGACGCCGGGCAGGCGCTGCAGCGATTCGGCCACGTTCTTGTCCGGATACTGGCCCAGCGCATCGGACGACACGGCGTCTTCGATGGCATCGCTGCTGCGCTTGAGGTCCACCGCGCGGAGCTGCGATTCCAGCTGGGCGCGCACTTCGATGCGGTCCAGGTCGGTGGCATCGGCGCCGAGGGCACTGGTGGCGGCCACGTCCTGCCCGGCGGCGTGCAGCGGCGCTGCAGCCCCCATCGCCAGGGTCAGGGTGATGGCAATCGCCAACGGCGTCTTGGTCTGCACGGGTGTCCCCATTCGGTGTGAAGAATGGGAGGGCAAGGTATGTCGGCGAGGTTTCACCGGCATGACACCGGGGGCACCGGATTGGTCATGGATGCGTCCCCGCGCTGGCCGGGGCCCGCAGGCTGCGGCAGAATACAGCCTCTGCCTTTCCCCTTTCCCGCCCCCCCCATGAACATCGTCGAAGTGCGCCATCCGCTGGTGCAGCACAAGATCGGCCTGATGCGCAACGCTGCGCTCAGCACCAAGGATTTCCGCGAACTGGCCAACGAGCTCGGCACGCTGCTGGCCTACGAGGCCACCGCCGACCTGGATACTGAATCGCACACCATGGACGGCTGGTCCGGCCCGGTGACGGTGCAGCGCATCGCCGGTGCCAAGATCACCGTGGTGCCGATCCTGCGCGCCGGCCTGGGCATGCTCAGCGGCGTGCTGTCGC
This sequence comes from Stenotrophomonas lacuserhaii, assembly GCF_014836545.1. Classification (GTDB taxonomy): domain Bacteria; phylum Pseudomonadota; class Gammaproteobacteria; order Xanthomonadales; family Xanthomonadaceae; genus Stenotrophomonas; species Stenotrophomonas lacuserhaii. The sequence continues at coordinate 57,615 of NZ_JACSQS010000015.1, read as the reverse complement.
TGATCCCGGCGGCCCGCGTCAGCGTGGTCGGCCTGCAGCGTGACGAAGAGACGCTGCTACCGGTGCCCTACTTCGAGCGCCTCACTGGCCGCCTGGAAGAGCGCGATGCGCTGATCCTGGACCCGATGCTGGCCACCGGCGGCACCCTGATCGCCACCATCGACATGCTCAAGCGCGCTGGCGCCCGCCGCATCAAGGGCATCTTCCTGGTTGCCGCGCCGGAAGGCATCGCCGCCGTGCAGGCCGCGCATCCGGACGTGCAGATCTACACGGCCGCCATCGACGACCATCTCAATGAAAAGGGCTACATCCTGCCGGGCCTCGGCGATGCCGGTGATCGCATCTTCGGCACCCGCGTGATCGGCTGACAAAAAAAGGGGACGGAGGGAATTAAGTCGCAATCGGCGGTGATCCGGCCGATTGCGACTTAATTCCCTCCGTCCCCTTTTTTCAGGCGAGGGCGCGGGCCTTGAGTTCGCTGTGCTCGTGCACGGTCACGAAACGGCCCTTTTCGTCGCGCTGCAGCTGCGCCAGCGCTACCTGCGGATCGTGGGTGAAAAACAGATGGACGTTGCGCGCCAGCTTGTCTTCGAGGAACTGTTTCTTCTCGTCGATCAGCAGTTCGGCATTGCGGTCGTAGCCCATGGTGATCGGCACGTGCACCCAGGAGCGACCGGGCACCAGGTCGGCGCAGAACACCACCCCGCCATGTGCCAGCCCGTCCCTGCCCGGCTGGCCGACGATCTCCGCCAGCATCAGCCCCGGGGTATGGCCGTCGCTGAAGCTGAAACGCACGCTGCGGCCCAGCACCCTGGAATATTCGCCCTGCACCACCTCCAGCCGGCCGCTCTGCTCGAGCAGTGCAGGCAGTTCGGGGATGAAGCTGGCACGGTCGCGCGGATGCGGCTGAAGTGCGCGCTGCCAGTGTTCGGCGCCCACCACGAAGGTGGCATTGGGGAACAGCAGTTCCGGCGCACGCCCTTCCACCCACGGCGCCAACAGGCCGCCGGCGTGGTCGAAATGCAGATGGCTCAGGACCACCACGTCGATGTCTTCGTGCTCGAAGCCGGCTTCGCGCAGCGAATCGATCAGCACGTGCTGGTTTTCCTGCACGCCATAACGTTCGCGCAGGCGCGGTTCGAAGAACGCACCGATGCCGGTTTCGAACAGCACTGTCTTGCCTTCCAGCGGGCTGGCCAGCAGCGCACGGCAAGCCAGTTCGATACGGTTGAGCTCGTCAGGCACTGCCCATTTTTCCCACACCGCGCGCGGTGCGTTGCCGAACATCGCACCGCCGTCCAGGCGCTGCGTGTTGCCGCGGATCGACCATAGTTTCATGCGGCAAGTATCGGTCAGCCAGCGTTAAATAATCGCTAGCCGCGCCCGGCCGGGCAGGGCTCGGCACGACCGTGACCGGATCACTTCACCTCGGCGCTGCCGACCGGGTTGCGCGGGTCACTGCCGCCATACAACGTGTTGCTGCGGCGATCCCATTCGACGGTCTGCAGGTTGCCCCAGACGTGGCTGGATCCGCGACCGCCGGCGGCGCTGTCACCCGGCAGGTCGATCTTGTGGCCCATCGCCTGCAACTGCCTGATGGTGCCGGCATCGAACGCGTCGTTTTCCGCTTCGATCGCATCGGGCAGCCACTGGTGGTGGTAGCGCGGCAGCGCGGCGACCTGCTGGGCGGTCAATCCCTGGTCGTACCCCAGGATGCCCAGCAGCACCATGGTGATGATGCGGCTGCCGCCGGGCGTGCCCAGCACCACCACCTTGTCGGCGTTTTCCATGAAGGTCGGGGTCATCGAGCTGAGCATGCGCTTGCCCGCCTTCGGTGCGTTGGCGGCGTAACCCATCACGCCGAACGCGTTGGGCGTGCCCGGCTTCAGCGCGAAGTCGTCCATCTCGTTGTTCAACAGCACCCCGGTGCCCTTGGGAATCAGGCCCGAGCCGTACAGCAGGTTCACCGTCTGGGTCGCGCCGACCCGGTTGCCATCGCGGTCGATGATCGAGAAATGCGTCGTTTCGTCGTCTTCCAGCGGGGTCGGATTGCCTGACAGCAGGTCGCTGGGGGTGGCCTTCTCCGGATGGATGGTGGCACGCAGGCCCTGTGCGTAATCCTTGCTGGTCAGCACCTTCTGCGGGATGTCGACGAAATCCGGATCGCCGAGGAAGAAGGTGCGGTCGCGGTAAGCGCGGCGCATCGCTTCCACCACCAGGTGGGCACGGTGCGCCTCATCCATCGACTTGATGTCCCAGCCTTCCAGGATCTGCAGCATGCTCGCCAGCGCGATGCCACCGGAGGACGGCGGCGGTGCGGTGGTGATCTTCCAGCCGTTGTAATCGAACACGATCGGCTCACGCGACTTCACCGTGTAACCGGCCAGTTCTTCGGCGGTCCAGCGGCCGCCGGCCTGCTTCACACCGGCCAGCAGCAGCGTGCCGGTCTGGCCGCGGTAGAACCCATCAAAGCCCCCTTCCGCCAGGCGCTCCAGGGTGCGCGCCAGTTCCGGCTGCTGGAAGGTGTCTCCCTCGGCGATCGGCTTGCCGTTGCGCAGGTACACCTCGCGCGTGCCGGCATAACGCTCCATCACTTCACGCCGCGACTGGTAGCCCTTGGCCATCCGCGCATACACCGGGAAGCCTTCGCGGGCGATGCGGATGGCCGGCTGCAGCGAAGTCTTCAGCGGCAGCCTGCCATGCTTGGAGGACAACTCCACCAGCGCTGCGGGAAGGCCGGGGATGCCGGCCGACCAGGCGCCATTGACCGAGCGGTCACGATCCAGCTTGCCGTCCTTGTCCAGGAACGCCGCCTCGGTAGCCGCGGCCGGCGCGGTCTCGCGCGCGTCCAGCATCAGGTCCTTGCCGGAGTCCGCATCGTGCAGCAGGAAGAACCCACCACCGCCCAGCCCGGAGCTGATCGGCTCGACCACGGCCAGCGTGGACGACACCGCCACGGCCGCATCGAACGCGTTGCCGCCCTGCGCCAGGATCTGCATGCCGGCCTGGGTCGCAAGCTGGTGGCCACTGGCGATGGCGGCGCCATCGGGGTGGGCGGCACGTGCCGGGCCGTCGGCATGGGCCAGCGGGGCGGACAGCAACAGGCCCAGCAGCAACAGGGGACGCAGGATCGGGTTCATTCGGATGGGGGCTCCGCGTAAAGTTCGGGGTGATCGTGCTGCAGGCCACGCAGCTTGGCCATCAGCTGGTCATGTGTCTCGACGATGTCCGGATCCGGGTCGATGCATTCGACCGGACAGACGACCACGCACTGGGCTTCGTCGAAATGGCCCACGCACTCGGTGCAGCGCGCAGGGTCGATCACATAGATGGTTTCACCCATCGAGATGGCCTGGTTGGGGCAGGCCGGCTCACAGACGTCACAGTTGACGCAGAGCTCGTTGATTTTCAGCGACACGGCGATGACTCCTCGCCCGCGCACCGCATCCCGCCGCAGGGGACCGGGATGCTGGACTGGCACCGGCCTGCGCGGGCGCGCGGGCCGGTCAGGGGCGCTGCCACGAAGGCGCCGCCCACGACCACACCGGCTGGCGTGGCCGCTACCGCACGGGGATTACTTGGCTTCGACGAAAACGTAGTCGGCACCGGTGGGCTGCACGACCGACTGGACGCGGGCGTTGTCAGCGGCGTCGCCGATGAACAGCACGCGCACGTTCTTCATCGAATCCGGCGACACGTCCTTGAACACGACCTGGATCATGTCGGCCATCTTGCCCGAAGCCGACGAACCGAAGGCCAGCATGTTGCCCGGCTGCACGCCACGGGCGACGGCCTGGGTGGCGCTCTCGGTCTGGCGCTCGAACTTGGCAGCGAACTCCGAATCCGATTCCGGTGCGAGGTAATACAGGAACGGGCTGTTGGTCACGGTGCCCATGTTCTGCACGGCGACGGTCTGCAGGTACTTCTTCCAGCCGGCATCGTCGTCCTTGGCCGGGGCGACCAGCGCCTGCTGTGCATCGGCAGCGGCGGCCGGGGCTTCTTCCTTCTTGCAGGCAGTGAAGGCCAGGGCCAGCGAGGCCAGCAGCATCGCGCGCATGGTGGTGTTCATGGGTGATCTCCCGTGGTGGTTCTGTGGATTGCAGTGGATACAAAAAGGTGCCGACGGCGGTCATCCGCCACGGGCGGGTGGATCAGGCCTGCGCCGCCTTGGCTTCGCGGGCCTTGCGCAGCGCATCGAGCACCGACGCCGGCACGAAGCCGGACACGTCGCCACCCAGGCGTGCGATTTCACGTACCAGCGAGGACGAAATGAAGCTGTGCTGCTCGGCTGGTGTCAGGAACAGGGTTTCGACTTCCGGGATCAGGTGGCGGTTCATGCTGGCCATCTGGAACTCGTACTCGAAATCGGAGACCGCGCGCAGGCCGCGCAGCAGGATGCCGCCCTGGACCGAGCGCACGAAGTGCGCCAGCAGGGTGTCAAAGCCGATCACTTCCACGTTGTCATGGTGCGACAGCGCCCCGCGAGCCAGCTGCACGCGCAGCTCCAGCGGCAGCGTCGGGCCCTTGGACGGACTCTGTGCGACGCCCACCACCACCTTTTCGAACAGCGGCGCTGCCCGGTTCACCAGGTCGATGTGACCGTTGGTGATGGGGTCGAAGGTGCCCGGATAGACAGCGATGCGACGATTGGCGACGGTCATGTGCGGTCGTGAACGTTCAGATTGGGTCAAGTGTAGCAGCGGCGCGCCGGTACAGCGCAAAGCGCACCTCGCGGGTGCCGCCTTCGCGGTGCAGCAGCCACTCCGCCGGCAAGGCCGGGGCCTGCCCGTCCGGCGATTCCAGGTACAGCCAGGCATCGGCGCTCAGGTGCCGTGGCAGCAGCGCCAGCGTGCTGTCCCACAGCCCGGCGGCGAACGGCGGATCGACGAAGGCGATGCTGGCCTGGGCCGATGCGGCGGTCTGCAGCCAGCGCAGCGCATCGGCCTGCACCACCTGCACGCGGGCCTCGGCCTTCAGCTTGGTGACCACGGCAGTCAGGTTGGCGACCAGCTGCGGATCCCGTTCGACCAAGGTGGCGTGGGCCGCGCCACGCGACACCGCCTCCAGCCCCAGCGCGCCACTGCCGGCGAACACATCCAGCACGCGCGCGCCGCCCAGGCGGGGCATCAGCCAGTTGAACAGTGTTTCGCGCACGCGGTCGCTGCTGGGTCGCAGGCCCGGCAGGGTCGGCACCGGCAGCCGGGTGTTGCGCCACTGCCCGCCAATGATGCGGACCTGGCCGTCATTGCCACCGCGAGCGCTCATGGCGCGCGGCCGGGATTGACCCGTGCACGGGTCTGGTTCATGGAATTCAGCATGGTGGGATTGTAGCGGCAGCGCCGTCTGCAGCGAACGGCGGAGCCCCTCGTGGTGGTCGCTCAGTGCGATTTCTTTGGTTTGGGCCGGGGGGTGGGGCTGGTCGGGGGACGGCAAGAGCCGCTCCTGCGGGCCTCGTTTCGTGCCATCCATGGCAC
>NZ_JACSQS010000015.1:46186-52131 GCF_014836545.1 Stenotrophomonas lacuserhaii | reverse complement strand
CCCCCCCCCCCCCCCCCCCCCCCCCCCCCCCCCCCCCCCCCCCCCCCCCCGGCCCTGTGACATATCCCGTGCGCCCACCACGGAAAAGAAAAAAAAGAAAAGCGAAATGGTCGGCCGCTCCCCGCTGTGGGCCACGGATAATTCCGCCGACCATGGGTCGGCGCTACCGCTTTTTCTATTTCTTCTAACGTGGCGGGCCGCGCGCGGGCTATCAGGGCCGGGCGGGAGGGGTTGGTGGGGGCGTGGAGCGCCAGGGATGGCGCGACACGAGGCCCGCATGGATGCAGTTTCTGCCGTCCCCCACCAACCCCTCCCGCCCGGCCCAACCCCTTGAACCGAAGCTCCCAGCGACCCACCACGAGGGGCTGCGCCGTTCGCTGGCCGACCGGAGGCCTTGATAACGGGACAATCACCCTCACCCCTTGCGCAGGCCGCACATGCTGGCGCGGCGATGACACGGAGCCCCATGCAATGACTGAAACGACCCAGACCGAAACCCTTGGCTTCCAGACCGAGGTCAAGCAGCTGCTGCAGCTGATGATCCATTCGCTGTACTCGAACAAGGAAATCTTCCTGCGCGAGCTGGTTTCCAATGCCGCCGACGCCGCCGACAAGCTGCGCTTCGAGGCACTGACCCAGCCGGCGCTGCTGGAAGGTGACAACGAGCTGCGCGTGCGGGTCAGCTTCGATGCCGATGCCCACACGGTGACCATCGAGGACAACGGCATCGGCATGAGCCGCGAAGAGGCCATTGCCCACCTCGGCACCATCGCCAAGTCCGGCACCGGCGACTTCCTGCGCCAGCTTTCCGGCGACCAGAAGAAGGATTCGCAGCTGATCGGGCAGTTCGGCGTGGGCTTCTACAGCGCCTTCATCGTCGCCGACCAGGTCGATGTGTACTCGCGCCGTGCCGGCGCGCCGGCCGCCGAAGGCGTGCGCTGGTCCTCGCGCGGCGAAGGCGAGTTCGACATCGCTGCGGTGGAAAAGGCCGAGCGCGGTACCCGCATCGTGCTGCACCTGAAGGACGGCGAGCATGACTTCGCCGATGGCTGGCGCCTGCGCAGCATCCTGAAGAAGTATTCGGACCACATCGGCCTGCCGATCCAGATGCCGAAGGAAGCCGCCCCGGCCGAAGGCGAGACCGAAGCACCGGCGCTGGAATGGGAGACCGTCAACCGCGCCAGCGCGCTGTGGACGCGCCCGCGCACCGAGGTCACCGATGCCGAGTACAGCGAGTTCTACAAGCACGTGGCGCATGACCACAGCGACCCGCTGGCCTGGAGCCACAACAAGGTCGAAGGCAAGCTGGAGTACACCTCGCTGCTGTACGTGCCGGGTCGCGCGCCGTTCGACCTGTACCACCGCGAAGCGCCGAAGGGCCTGAAGCTGTACGTGCAGCGCGTGTTCGTGATGGACCAGGCCGAGCAGTTCCTGCCGCTGTACCTGCGCTTCATCAAGGGCGTGGTCGATTCCAACGACCTGTCGCTGAACGTTTCGCGCGAAATCCTGCAGTCCGGCCCGGTCATTGATTCGATGAAATCGGCGCTGACCAAGCGCTCGCTGGACATGCTGGAGAAGCTGTCCAAGGACAAGCCAGAGCAGTACGCCACGTTCTGGAAGGAATTCGGCCAGGTGCTGAAGGAAGGCCCGGCCGAGGACTACAATAACCGCGAAAAGGTCGCCGGCCTGCTGCGTTTCGCCTCCACCCGCGGCGAAGGCGATGCGCAGACGGTGTCACTGGCCGATTACCTGGCCCGCATGGCCGAGGGCCAGGACAAGATCTATTACCTGACCGGCGAGAGCTACACCCAGGTGCGCAACAGCCCGCACCTGGAAGTGTTCCGCAAGAAGGGCATCGAAGTGCTGCTGCTGACCGACCGCATCGACGAGTGGCTGATGGGCTACCTGACCGACTTCGACGGCAAGCGCTTCGTGGATATCGCACGCGGCGACCTGGACCTGGGCGCGCTGGAAAGCGAGGAAGACAAGCAGGCGCAGGAATCGGCAGCCAAGGACAAGCAGGCGCTGGTGGAACGGCTGAAGGCCGCCCTGGGCGATGACGTGGCCGAAGTGCGCGTGTCACACCGCCTGACCGATTCGCCGGCGGTGCTGGCCATCGGCGAGCAGGACCTGGGCCTGCAGATGCGCCAGATCCTGGAAGCGAGCGGGCAGAAGGTGCCCGAGAGCAAGCCGGTGCTGGAGATCAACCCCGGCCATCCGCTGATCGCCAAGCTCGATGCTGAAGCCGATGGCGAGCGCTTCGATGACCTCGGCCGGGTGCTGTTCGACCAGGCCGCGCTGGCCGCCGGTGACAGCCTGAAGGATCCGGGCGCTTACGTTGCGCGCCTGAACAAGCTGCTGCTGGAACTGTCTGCCTGATCACAGGGCGCGTGCCCTGGGCAGTGACGCCCGCTGGTGGGTGACGACCGTTGGTCGTCACGCTCCTGTCGGTTGGTGGGTGACGACCGTTGGTCGTCACGCTGCCTGCCGCTGCGCTCGCCGAGCATGTCCCGGCGCTGCCCCCTCATCCACACGGGCCCCGACGGGCCCGGTGGTAATCTACCCCCTGATCTAAAGCCGTTACCCGCCAATGCTCAGTTTCTTCCGCCGCAAAAAAGCCCAGGACGCCGCGCAGGTCGATGCGCCCAAGACCCAGCACTATTCGGCTGAAGAGCTCGCCGCTGCGTTTCCTTCGGCCAGGCCGGTGCAGCCGCCGGAGCCGGTCGTCGCGCCGCTGGCGGAGGCCCCTGCGCCCATCGCAGAAGCAGCGCCGCCGGTTGCCCAACCGCCTGCAGCAGCGCCCGTCGTCACCCCAGCACCTGTCGCTGCCCCTGCACCTGCCGCAGCCGTGGCCACGCCCACGCCCGAACGCGTGCTGGCGCCAGAAGATTTCGAAGCCGAAGCCCTCGCCGCCGCCGCGGTACTGGCGCCGCTGGCCCCGGTTACCCCGGCACCGGCACCGGCCGCCCCCGCCGCCGACCTGCCCGTGCTGGTCGATGCCGAGCCCGCCCCGGCCGGCAAGACCGGTTGGCGCGAGCGCCTGCGCAACAGCACGTTCGCACGCAGCTTCGGTGGCCTGTTCTCGCGCAATCCCAAGCTCGACGATGACCTGCTGGATGAAATCGAGACCGCCTTGATCACCGCGGACGTGGGCGTCACCGCCAGCACGACCCTGGTGGAAAGCCTGCGCAAGCGCATGAAGTCGCGCGAGTTCGCCGATGCCAATGCGCTGCTGGCCGCCCTGCGTGCAGACCTGATCGCCATCCTGAAACCGGTCGCCCAGCCGTTGCTGATCGACCGCAACGCAAAGCCGTTCGTGGTGCTCACCGTGGGCGTCAACGGCGTCGGCAAGACCACCACCATCGGCAAGCTGGCCAAGCGCTTCAAGGATGAAGGCCACAGCCTGATGTTGGCCGCCGGCGATACCTTCCGCGCTGCCGCTGTCGCGCAGCTGCAGGCCTGGGGCGACCGCAACGGCGTCACCGTGATTGCCCAAGGCCAGAACGCCGATGCCGCATCGGTGGCCTTCGATGCGCTGCAGGCCGGCAAGGCACGTGGCACCTCGGTGCTGATCGCCGATACCGCCGGGCGCCTGCACACCCAGTCCGGCCTGATGAACGAGCTGGGCAAGATCCGCCGCGTGCTCGGCAAGATCGATCCCGGCGCGCCACATGAAGTACTGATGGTGATCGATGGCACCACCGGCCAGAACGCACTCTCGCAGCTGCGCCAGTTCAACGCGGCGGTGAATGTCACCGGCCTGGTGGTGACCAAGCTGGACGGCACCGCCAAGGGCGGGGTGGTGTTCGCGCTGGCCCAGGAATTCGGCATCCCGATCCGCTTCGCCGGCATCGGCGAGCGCCCGGAAGACCTGCGCGTGTTCGATCCGGAAGCCTTCGTCGACGCGTTGCTGCCCGAAGCACTCGGCAGTGCCTGAGGCCGCCATCGCGGTTGCGGCCACGCCACCGCAGGCGTCGGCCGCCGGCGGTGATGACCGGTTCGTCGCGCGGCTGCTGCACTGGTTCGACCAGCATGGCCGCCATGACCTGCCCTGGCAGCACCCGCGCACGCCGTACCGGGTGTGGCTGTCGGAGATCATGCTGCAGCAGACCCAGGTCGCTACGGTCATCCCGTACTTCCTCAAGTTCCTGCAACACTTCCCCACCCTGCCCGACCTCGCCGCGGCCGAAAACGATGCGGTGATGGCGCAATGGGCCGGGCTCGGCTATTACGCCCGCGCACGCAACCTGCATGCCGCCGCCAAGCGCTGCGTGGACGCCCACGGCGGCGAGCTGCCGCGTGATTTCGATGCGCTGCACGCACTGCCGGGTATCGGCCGCAGCACCGCCGGGGCGATCCTCAGCCAGGCCTGGAACGATCCGTTCGCCATCCTGGACGGCAACGTCAAACGCGTGCTGACCCGCTACCACGGCATCGAAGGATTCCCGGGCCTGCCGGCTGTCGAGCGGCCGCTGTGGACGTTGGCCGAAGCGCACGTGGCCCACGTACCGGCTGGACGGATGGCCGACTACACGCAGGCGCAGATGGACCTGGGCGCAACGCTGTGCACCCGCAGCCGACCGGCCTGCGTGATCTGCCCGCTGCAGGAACACTGCGTGGCGCGCCGCGATGGACGTACCGCCGAACTGCCGACCGCCAAGCCGGGCAAAGTGCTGCCGGAGCGGGAAGCGATGGCCCTGTGGCTGCACGACGGACACGGGCGGGTGCTGCTGCAGAAGCGACCGGAGACCGGCATCTGGGCCTCCCTGTGGACCCTGCCGCAGGCCGACAGCGGCATGGCGCTGCAGGCGTGGTTCGATGCGAACCTCGATGGGGCCTTGGAAGATGCCGAGGAACTGCCCGTGCTGCAGCACACCTTCAGTCATTACCGCCTGCACCTGCAGGTACTGCGCACCCGCGTGGACGGCCTGAAACACGCGCATCCGATGCTGCGCTGGGTGGCAGCCGAGGACCTGCCCGCGCTGGGCCTGCCCGCGCCCATCCGCAAGCTGCTGCAGGCGCGCTGAGCGCACGCACCGGTTGGCGTCGGGGCGTGCTCGGAGGCTCCTGGCCGGGAGCCTGATCGCTGCTTGACGAGGGCCGCCGAGCGTGGCTCGGCGCTACACTATCGCTTCGAACACGAGTACCTGCCCATGCCCCGCACCATTTTCTGCCAGTACCAGCAAGCCGACGCCGAAGGCCTCGATTTCGTGCCCTACCCCGGCGAGCTCGGCCAGCGTATCTTCGCCAACATCGGCAAGCCGGCCTGGAGCGCCTGGCTCGCCCACCAGACCATGCTGATCAACGAAAACCGGCTGTCACCGCGCGATCCCAAGCACCGCGCGTTCCTGGAAGAAGAACTGGTGAAGTACCTGTTCGCCGGCAATGCGGAAAAGCCCCCGGGCTTCGTACCCGAAGCCTGATCATTCCTGGCGCGCTTCGATCTGGGCATGCCGAAGCTGCTGCTCTGAAGCGCGCAGCGCCTTGACGTCCAGCGGACGGATGCTGCCGATGTAACACGGCATCTGCGGCCCCGGTCCCGGCCCGCGCACCAGCACTTTGTCCAGCCGCGCCGATACCCGCCCGACCCGGCTGGTCAGCCCGATCGCCTGCGCGTACGGCAGGTCCGGGCACGGCCCGGTGAGCTCCAGCAGGAACGCCTGGCCCGGACGGGTCCACACGGCCAGTGCGCTGTCGCCCAGTTCGTTCCAGCCGTTCAGGCTGCCCTGGAAGGGCATGTCACTCTGCGGCGCACCGGCGTGGGCGCGGTACAGCGCCAGCCGCTCATCGCTGCTCAATCGCCCGCTGCTGGCACAGGCCGCAAGGCTGACGCACAGGAAGACAAGGATCAGACGTTTCATGGCAGGACTCCTTGGAGATCAAGCCGATGATGCAACCGCGCCCGTGAACCCGGTAGTGACGGCCGCTGGCCGTCAAAGCAGATG
>NZ_JACSQS010000015.1:0-46176 GCF_014836545.1 Stenotrophomonas lacuserhaii | reverse complement strand
CCCCCCCCCCCCCCCCGCCACTACCCTCAGACGTCGGCGTGGGCCAATGCGTGCAGCTTGCCTTCGCGCAGTTCCAGCACGCGGTCCAGCTTGCGCGCCAGGCTGCGGTCATGGGTGACCAGCACCAGCGAGGTATGCCGGGCGCGGTTGAGTTCCAGCATCAGCTCGAACACAGTGCCGGCGGTGCGGTCATCCAAGTTGCCGGTGGGTTCGTCGCCGAGCACGCAGGCCGGCTGGTTGACCAGTGCACGGGCCACGGCGGCGCGTTGGCGCTCGCCACCGGACAGCTCACCGGGCTTGTGCTGCAGGCGATGGCCCAGGCCGACCGACTCCAGCAGCTGCCTGGCGCGGTCATTGGCCGCGGCAACTTCACCACCGCCGAGCAGCACCGGCATCATCACGTTTTCCAGCGCGGTGAACTCCGGCAGCAGGTGGTGGAACTGGTACACGAAGCCCAGCGCGCGATTGCGCAGCAGGCCACGGGCGCCGTCGGACAGCGTAGACATCTGCTGGCCGGTAACGAACACCTCGCCCGCGCTCGGCGTGTCCAGCCCGCCCAGCAGGTGCAGCAGCGTGCTCTTGCCTGCACCGGAGGCACCGATGATGGCCACGGTTTCGCCGGCGCTGACCTGCAGGTCCAGGCCATCGAACACCGGCGTATGCATCCGGCCTTCGGCGTAGGTCTTGCCCAGCGCCTGCGCGCGGATCACTTCCTGCCCGGGGGAGAAAACCTCATTCATAACGCAGCGCCTCCGCGGGCTGGGTGCGGGCGGCGCGCCACGCCGGGTACAGGGTGGCCAGGAAGCTCATCAGCAGCGCCACCACGGTGATCACCACGATGTCGGCGGTCTGCATGTCGGTCGGCAGGCCAGTGATGTAATACACGTCTTCCGGCAGCAGCTTGACGTTGAACACTGCCTCGATGGCGCCGAGGATGCGTTCCAGGTTGAGGGTCAGGGTGATGCCGCCGATCACGCCGGCGACGGTGCCGATGATGCCGATCAGCGAACCCTGCACCATGAACACCCCCATCACCCCGCGTGGGGTCAGCCCCAGCGTGCGCAGGATGGCGATGTCGGCCTGCTTGTCGGTTACCAGCATCACCTGCGAGGACACCAGGTTGAAGGCGCCCATCGCGATGATCAGCGACAGCAGGATGCCCATCACCACTTTTTCCATCCGCAACGAGTGGTACAGGTTGGCGTTCTGCTGGGTCCAGTCACTGACCCGGTAGGCACCGCCCAGGCGCTGCGCCAGGTCCACCCCGACGGTGAGCGCCTGGTCCATGTCATGCAGCTTCAAGCGCACGCCGGTGGCGCCGTCGATGCGCAGCACGCGCTCCAGGTCCTTCATGTTGGCGAACGCGACGCCGCGGTCGATCTCGTTGTAGCCGGCTTCGAAGATGCCGCTGACGGTGAAACGCTTCATGCGCGGGATCGCGCCCATCGGCGTGCCCTGCACTTCGGCCAGCGTTGCCACCACCTGGTCACCGACGCCCACGCCCAGCCACGTCGCCAGCTCCTGGCCGAGGATGATGTTGTAACTGCCCTGCGTGAGGCTGTCGAAGCGGCCCTTCTTCATTTTCTCGGCAACCACCGAGACCTTCGGCTCCATCGCCGGGTCCACGCCCTGCACCAGCGCGCCCTGCACGCGGGGGCCGCTGATCATGGCCTGGATCTCGATGTACGGCGCGGCACCGGCCACGCGCGGATCCTGGTAGGCCACGTCCACGGCGCGCTGCCAGTCGCTCATCGGCTCGCCGTCGCGGGTGATGGTGGTGTGCGCGGACATCTGCAGCAGACGGTCGCGGATTTCCTTCTGGAAACCACTCATCACCGCCAGCGTGGTGATCAATACCGTCACGCCAAGCGCGATGCCGAGGATCGATGCCATCGAAATGAAGGAGATGAAGCCGTTGCGGCGCTTGGCCCGCAGGTAGCGCAGGCCGATGGACACGGGAATGGGTTTGAACATGCAGGTGCGCCAATAGATTCAGCGTATGGTGCCACCTACGGCGGCTTACGGGAAACCTGCCGTGCACGGACGGCCAGACGCAGTTCACGTCGTTGGCCGGGGGACAGCACATCCGGCCAGAAAAGCAGCACGCCGCGCCTTCTCCCCGGACCCTGCCAGCGCAGCTGCAGCCAAGGGCCGCGCACGTGCAGCGCGGGATCTTCCAGCTCCCTTCCGTCCAGCAGCAGGGGGCGAGGCGCGTCCTGCAACCACAGCACGCGACAAGGCGCACCCAGCCGCCGCCACAGCAGCAACGCCTGCACCAACCAGCACAGCAGCACGACCGGCGGCTGCAGCCGCACCGGCATCCCACTGGCGCCGATCAACCACGGTGCGGCCAGCAGCACCATCGCCTCGGCCACGGCCTGCAGCCGCGATGGGCGCCATTCAAGCCTTGAGGGTGCGGATCCGGTCGAGCAAGGGGACGGCGTGTGCATGCGGGCAGGCCTCGTAACCCATGAACCACCGCCACAACTTATCGTCCTCGCAATCGAGCAGGAACAGGAAAACCTCCCGCTCTTCGGCCGGGGCCGCAGCCCACTCGCGGTCGAGGTAATGCTCGAACAGCTGGTCCAGCTCACGCATGCCGCGGCGGCAACGCCAGCGCAGCTTCTTCAACAGGATCGCTTCGTCCATCGTCATTCCCGGATAACGCAACGCCGAGCAGGGCTCGGCGTCGCGGGGTACTTCACGGCAACCGCACCACTCAGGCGCGGCGGGCCATCATCAGCTTCTTGATCTCGGCGATCGCCAGCGCCGGGTTCAGGCCCTTCGGGCAGGTCCGTGCGCAGTTCATGATGGTGTGGCAGCGATACAGCTTGAACGGATCTTCCAGATCGTCCAGGCGCGCACCGGTGTCCTCATCACGCGAATCGATGATCCAGCGGTAGGCCTGCAGCAGGATCGCCGGGCCCAGGTAGCGCTCGCCATTCCACCAGTAGCTCGGGCAGCTGGTGGAGCAGCATGCGCACAGGATGCACTCGTACAGGCCGTCCAGCTTCTTGCGGTCTTCCGGCGACTGCAGGCGCTCGCGGTCCGGCGGTGCCGGGGTCTGCGTGCGGATCCACGGCTTGATCGACGCATACTGCGCGTAGAAGTGGGTCAGGTCCGGCACCAGGTCCTTGACCACGCTCATGTGCGGCAGCGGGTAGATCGGCACTTCGGCCTTGCCGCAGTCGGCGATGGCGCGGGTGCAGGCCAGCGTATTGGTGCCGTCGATGTTCATCGCGCACGAACCGCAGATGCCCTCGCGGCACGAACGACGGAAGGTCAGCGTCGGATCGATCTCGTTCTTGATCTTGATCAGCGCGTCCAGGACCATCGGACCGCACGCGTCGAGGTCGATCTCATACGTATCGGTACGCGGGTTGCTGTCGTCGTCCGGACTCCAGCGGTAGACCTTGAAGGTACGCAGGTTCTTCGCGCCGCTGGCGGCGGGGAAGTGCTTGCCCTTCGTGATCTTTGAATTCTTCGGCAGGGAAAACTCGGCCATGGCTGCTCTCGTTGGCTCAGGCGGCCCGCGCCGTCAAGGCGCGGATTGCATGGTAGGCGGGGGTCGCGATCAGTACACGCGCGGCTTCGGCGGCACCACGTCAACCTCGTCGGTCAGCGTGTACATGTGCACCGGACGGTAATCGAAGCTGCACTTGCCCTTGTCGTCGACCTTGACCAGCGTGTGCTTGTGCCAGTTGACGTCGTCGCGGTCCGGGAAGTCTTCGTGCGCGTGCGCACCACGGCTTTCCTTGCGCTGCTCGGCCGAGTTGATCGTCGCCACTGCATTGAGCAGCAGGTTGTTCAGCTCGTAGGTTTCGATCAGGTCCGAATTCCAGACCAGCGAGCGATCGCTGACCTTGACGTCCTGGAACGAATCGAAGATGCCGGCCATCTTCTCGCAGCCTTCCTTCAGCGTCTGGCTGGTGCGGAACACGGCGGCATCGGCCTGCATGGTGCGCTGCATGTTGTCGCGGATCACCGAGGTCGGCGTATCGCCCTTGGCGTAACGCAGCTTGTCCAGCAGGCCCAGTGCCTTGTCGCAGGCATCGGCCTGCAGCGGCTTGTGCGTAGCGCCCGGCTTGATCGTCTCGGCGCAGCGGTTGGCCACCGCGCGACCGAACACCACCAGGTCCAGCAGCGAGTTTGAACCGAGGCGGTTGGCACCATGCACCGACACGCAGGCCGCTTCGCCGATGGCGTACAGGCCCGGGATCACCGCATCGGGGTTGTCGCCGTCGATGCGCACCACTTCGCCATGGAAGTTGGTCGGGATGCCGCCCATGTTGTAGTGCACGGTCGGGATGACCGGGATCGGCTGCTTGTGCACGTCCACGCCGGCGAAGATGCGCGCGCTTTCGGCGATACCCGGCAGCTTGTCGTCGATCACGCCCGGGCCGAGGTGGGTCAGGTCGAGCAGGATGTGGTCCTTGTGCTCGCCGACGCCGCGACCTTCGCGGATTTCCACGGTCATCGAACGCGCGACCACGTCACGCGACGCCAGGTCCTTGTAGTGCGGTGCGTAACGCTCCATGAAGCGCTCGCCGCTGCTGTTGCGCAGGATGCCGCCTTCGCCGCGCACGCCTTCGGTGATCAGGCAGCCCGCCCCGTAGATGCCGGTCGGGTGGAACTGCACGAACTCCATGTCCTGCATCGCGATGCCCGCGCGCATGGCCAGGCCGCCGCCGTCACCGGTGCAGGTGTGGGCCGAGGTGGCGCTGAAGTACGCACGGCCGTAGCCGCCGGTGGCCAGCACCACGCCCTGGGCGCGGAACAGGTGCAGCGAACCTTCGGCCATGTCGATGGCCAGCACGCCGCGGCAGGTCCCGTCTTCGTCGAAGATCAGGTCCAGCGCGAAGTACTCGATCATGAAGCGCGCATCGTGCTTCAACGACTGCTGGTACAGCGTGTGCAGCATGGCGTGGCCGGTACGGTCGGCCGCCGCGCAGGTGCGCTGCGCCGCCGGGCCTTCGCCATACTTGGTGGTCATGCCACCGAACGGGCGCTGGTAGATCTTGCCCTCTTCGGTACGGCTGAACGGCACGCCGTAGTGTTCCAGCTCGATGATCGCCGGGATCGCCTCGCGGCACATGTACTCGATGGCGTCCTGGTCACCCAGCCAATCCGAGCCCTTGATCGTGTCGTAGAAGTGGTAGCGCCAGTCGTCCTCGCCCATGTTGCCGAGCGCGGCGGAGATGCCACCCTGGGCGGCAACGGTGTGCGAACGGGTCGGGAAGACCTTGGTCAGGCACACGGTCTGCAGGCCCTTGGCAGCCAGTCCGAAGGTCGCGCGCAGGCCGGCACCGCCGGCGCCCACCACGACCATGTCGTACTTGTGTTCGGTGATCTTGTAAGCGGACATCTACTCTGTATTCCTGTCTTGGTGCCTGGGTTCAGGCCGCGCCGAGCGCGATGCGGACCACAGCGAACACACTGACGATGGCACCGAGCACGGCGATGAACTTCACCGTGGTCTGCAGCGCGACGGCCAGCAGCGAATTATGGATGTAGTCCTCAAGGACCACCTGCAGGCCGATCTGGGCATGCCAGAACATGGCCACCAGGAACCCGACCACCAGGATCGCATTCCACGGCTTGGCGACGGCGGCCATGGCGGTCGCATGGTCGTCGCCCATCAGGCCGACCACGAACACCAGGAACCAGATCGACAGCACGACCAGCGCGGTGGCGGTCAGGCGCTGGTTGACGAAGTGTTCGGTGCCGGTCTTGGCGGCACCCAGGCCTCGCACGTTCTTCAGCGGGGTGCGGAAACGGCTCATGCGGCACCTCCGGCAAGCAGCACGTAGCCGAACACCAGGGCGGTGATCAGCAGCGAGCCGATCACCGAAATCCACGCGCTGCGCACGAACGAGGGAATGCTCATGCCGATGGCGAAGTCCTGGCACATGTGGCGGATGCCGTTGAGCAGGTGGTAGGCGAAGGCCCAGGTCCATCCGAACAGGATGAGCTGGCCGTACCAGGCACCGGCGTGGTCGGTGAAACAGGTCCAGGACGCGGGACCCATCATCAGGGCGAGCAGGCCGCCGGCAATGATCAGGGCGCCCACCGACAGGATGATGCCGGTGGCTCGATGCAGGATCGAGGCAACCATCTGGATCTGCCAGCGGTACACCTGCAGGTGCGGGGATAGGGGACGTTCTCTGCTCGCCATTCGCTGGGCTCGTTGTCTCGGCTGGGCGGCACAATGCCGCGTTGGCTCAATGCTGGATCAGAAATCGATGCAGCGTCCGTTTTTCTCCCAATCACCGTAGCGCACCGGATCAAGTCCGCCGCGGCCACCGTATTCCTTCTGCTCGGCAGGCATGCCTTCGGGCGCGGGCGCCGTCGGATCCAGCGGGGCTTCAGTTTCGGTGTCGGGAGTGGGGGTTGTTTGGCCTATCATCAGGATTCTCGCAACGCACAAATTCTAGACCTCGTTCACGTGCCTGACAACCTTTCCCCTGATTTAGTTGCATATGCCCTGCTGGAAGACCGCCAGCTGGTCTCCCTTTCCGGCCCCGATGCGGTGACGTTCGCGCAGGCGCAGTTCTCCAGCGATGTGGCCGCGCTGAGCGATTCGCATTGGCACTGGAGCGCGTGGTTGACCGCCAAAGGCCGCACGATCGCGGTGTTTCAGCTCATCCGGCTCAGCTCCGACGCGCTCCTGCTGGTCCTCGCTGACGGCGACGCAGATGCGATTGCTTCGCAGTTGCAGCGTTTTGTGTTCCGTCGGAAGGTGAAAATCACGCGCCGCGAGGATCTCCAGGTGCGGGCTGCTTTCGCTGCACCGCAGGCCGCGGTCGGCGCAACCGTGGCCGGTTCGCTGGAAGAAATGCTGGAACTGGACCTTGGCGGAACGAGTCTGCTGCGGGTGATGTGCATCACCCCGACGGAGGCCGACCTCAAGACGGCGGACGCCGATGCGGCATTGACCGCCGCGTGGCGCCAGGCCGACCTGCGGCTGGGCCTGCCCCGCCTGGTGCCGAACCAGCGCGAACACTGGACCCCGCAGCAGCTGGGACTGGATCGGCTGAACGGTTACAGCGTCCGCAAGGGCTGCTACCCCGGCCAGGAGATCGTCGCGCGCACGCATTTCCTGGGCAAGGCCAAGCGGGCATTGCAGCTGCTGCAGCTGTCGGCGCCCGCAGAGCCCGGCGCCAGCGTGGAGCAGGACGGCAGCGTGCTGGGCAGCATCGCCAGCGTGGCCGATGGGCTTGCACTGGCGGTGTTGCCGCTGGAAACCAGCGATGGGGCGCTCAGCGTGGGCGGCGCACCGGCGCAGCGGTTGCCGCTGCACGATGGTTTGGCGCGCTGACCGCGCTTGTAGTGCCGACCTTGGTCGGCGGCTTTTCCTGGTGAAGCGCGTGACGACCAACGGTCGTCACCCACCACCCAGCGGTCGTCACCCGCCACGGCCGTCACTACCGGAATCAGGCGCCCAGGCGTTCGCCGGTTTCCGCATCGAAGAAATGCAGCGCATTGGGCTGCACGGCCAGCTTCAGTGTTTCACCCACTGCCGGCAGCGCACGCGGCGCCACCCGCATGGTCAGCGCATGCTGGCCGCTGACCAGGTTCACGAAGATTTCGTTGCCTACCGGCTCGATGCCTTCGATGCGCGCATCGAAGGTCCATTCGGCACCGGCGTCGGCCGGCTGCAGGTGCTCCGGGCGCACGCCCACCGCGATCGGCTTGTCCAGCCAGCGCGGATCGATGGTCGCCTGGCCCAGCGGCGCCGTCCAATCGCCATCGCGCACCACCACACCGGCCGCACTGCCCTGCAGGGTGCCACGCAGCACGTTCATCGCCGGGCTGCCGAGGAAGCCCGCCACGAACAGGTTGGCCGGACGGTCGTACAGCTCCATCGGCGTGTCGATCTGTTGGATCACGCCGTCCTTCAGCACCACGATGCGCTGGCCCAGGGTCATCGCTTCGACCTGGTCATGGGTCACATAGATCATCGTGGTTCCCAGCTTGCGGTGCAGCTGTGCGATTTCGGTGCGCACGCTGTGGCGCAGCTTGGCATCCAGGTTGGACAGCGGCTCGTCCAGCAGGAACACCGCCGGCTCGCGCACCAGTGCGCGGCCCAGCGCCACGCGCTGGCGCTGACCACCGGACATCGCCTTGGGCAGCTTGTCCATCATGTCGGTCAGGCCAAGCGTCTGCGCCGCTTCACTGATGCGCTTGTCGATGGTGGCCTTGTCGTGGCCGCGCAGCTTCAGCCCGAAGGCCAGGTTTTCGGCCACGGTCATGTGCGGGTACAGCGCGTAGCTCTGGAACACCATGGCGATGTCACGGTCTTTGGGCGCCACGTCATTGACCACGCGCTCGCCGATGGTCAGCGTACCGCCACTGATTTCTTCCAGGCCTGCGATCATCCGCAGCAGGGTCGACTTGCCGCAGCCCGACGGGCCGACCAATACCATCAGCTCGCCATCGGCGACCTCGAAGGTAGCGTCCTTCACCGCGACCTGGCCGTTGTCGTAGACCTTGCGCACACCCTGCAACTGCACTTTTGCCATTTCACTCTTCCAGTCCGCCCGTCACCGGGGCTGTTGCACGTGGACTGCCTTCGGCCCTCCCGACGGCAGTGTTTTTGCCTCAGTGCCGCATGACGGCGCCAATGCAATCGAATACAGTTGCACATTCTGCCATGTAAACGTTTTCACGTGGCAGTATCCCTAGGTCGGAACGCATCATCTGCGTCACGATGTACGGACAGTACCCCGCCCGCCCGTGGTGGGTCGTATCGGCAGACGTCGGATGGCCCGTTGCAGCAGGCGGACAAAGCAATGCCAAACCTTCCCCGGAACCCAGCCAGGCAGCGATTGACAACGATGTCACCCGGATCTGAAACTCGAGCGATGCACGATACCCTCTTCCTGTTCGGCGCCACTGGCGATCTGGCCCAGCGCTATCTCTTCCCCTCATTGCTGCGCCTGCTTGGCGACGGCCTGTTGCCGGAAGACTTCAAGGTCCGCGCCCTGGCGCTCTCACCGCATGACACCGCGGCGTTCCGGGACATCCTGCGCCCGCGCCTGCAGCAGGCCATGCCACTGGCCACCGCCGAGGACATCGCCTCGCTGTTGCAGCGCATCGACTACCGTTCGGTGGACCTGCGCAACGCCGATTCGGTGGCCGAAGCGGTGTCCGACCTGGTCGACCGCCGCTGTGTCAGCTACCTGGCCATTCCGCCGGGCCTGTACATCTCCACCTGCGAAGGCCTGGCCAAGGGTGGCGCGCTGGCGGCACCGCACCGGCTGATGCTGGAAAAGCCGATCGGCAGCGACAGCGAAAGTGCCGAGCAGATCATCGGCACCATCGGCCAGTGGATCGACGAAGACCGCGTGTTCCGCCTGGACCATTACCTGGGCAAGGCGGCGGTGCAGAACCTGATCGCACTGCGCTTCGGCAATACGCTGCTGGAAGCAGTGTGGAACCGCAACTACATCGAATCGGTGCACATCCTGGTGTCCGAGAGCGAAGGCGTGGACGGCCGCGATGCCTACTACGCACGCTCCGGCGCGCTGCGTGACATGGTGCAGAGCCATATCCTGCAGCTGCTGTGCCTGGTGGCGATGGAGCCGCCGGCATCGCTGGAAGCCGATCGCATCCGCGATGAGAAGGTCAAGGTGCTGCGCTCGCTGCGTCCGCTGGATGCCAGGCACGCCGCGCGTGACAGCGTCCGTGGCCGCTATACCGCCGGCACCATCGACGGCCAGCCGGCGCAGGCCTATCAGCCGCCGGAAGGCAGCGACGTGGAGACCTTCGCCGGCGTCACCGCGCATATCGACAACTGGCGCTGGAGCGGCGTGCCGTTCCACCTGGTCACCGGCAAACGCCTGCCCGAGCGCACCAGCCGCGTGGTGGTGACGCTCAAGCCGGTCACCCACTGGCTGTTCGAACGCCCGCACCGTGGACAGGCCACGCCGAACCGACTGGTGTTCCAGCTGCAGCCACAGGAAAACATCGAACTGGGCCTGATGAGCAGCCTGGCCGGCCCGGAATGGGGCGCGCTGGAACTGCAGCCGCTGGAACTGGAGCTGTCCGTGCCGACCGGCCTGCACCGCCGCATCGCCTATGAACGACTGTTCCTGGATGCCTTCAACGGCAACCATGCGCTGTTCGTACGCGATGACGAAGTGCGCGCGGCCTGGCAGTGGATCGACAGCGTGGCCGATGCCTGGAAGGACGCCGCGCTGCCGCTGCAGCCCTACCCCGCCGGTACGTGGGGCCCGGACGCCGCGGCCGGCTTCCTGCCCGGCGATGTCGATGGCAGCACGGCCGGGGACAAGGCATGACGGTGCTGGCGCAGCCGATCCTGGTCGCCGACATCGGCGGCACCAACGCGCGCTTCGCGCTGGCGGACACGGCGCATGACACGCCCCTGCTGGAAGACAGCATCCGCGAATTCCCGGTGGTGGACTTCCCTTCGCTCGGTGATGCCGCCCGCCACTACCTGCAGGAAGTGGGCGCCGAAGCCAGCCGCGGGGTGTTCGCGGTGGCCGGCCGGGTGGACGGCGATGAAGCCCGCATCACCAATCATCCCTGGGTGATTTCGCGCAGCCGCACCGCCGCCATGCTCGGTTTTACCGAGCTGCACCTGATCAACGATTTCGCTGCCCAGGCGATGGCC
This sequence comes from Stenotrophomonas lacuserhaii, assembly GCF_014836545.1. Lineage (GTDB taxonomy): Bacteria > Pseudomonadota > Gammaproteobacteria > Xanthomonadales > Xanthomonadaceae > Stenotrophomonas > Stenotrophomonas lacuserhaii. The sequence continues at coordinate 35,540 of NZ_JACSQS010000015.1, read as the reverse complement.
ATTTCGCTGCTGCAGCCCAAGGATGTGGTGCAGATCGGTGGCGCCAGCTGGAGCCCGCGACGCAGCGGTGCGCCGGCCAACTACGGCGTCATCGGCCCGGGCACCGGGCTGGGCGTCGGCGGGCTGGTGATCCGCCATGACCGCTGCTTCCCGCTGGAAACCGAGGGCGGCCATGTCAGCTTCCCGCCGGGCACGCCGGAAGAAATCCGCATCCTGGAAATCCTCTCGGAAACCTTTGGCCGGGTCTCCAACGAACGCCTGATCTGCGGCCCCGGCCTGGTCAACATCCATCGCGCCGTATGCGAGATGGCCGGTTTCGACCCGGGCCACCTGAAGCCGGCCGACGTCACCGCACGCGCCGGCGCGGGTGATCCGCAGGCGATGCGCGCGGTGGACCTGTTCTGCGCGATCTTCGGCGCCATCGCCGGCGACCTGGTGCTGATACAGGGCGCATGGGACGGCGTATTCCTGACCGGCGGACTGGTGCCGCGCATGCTGGAATCGCTGCAGCATTCCGGTTTCCGCCAGCGCTTCGAACACAAGGGGCGCTTCTCTTCGATCATGGGCCGGGTTCCGTCGCTGGCGGTGATCCATCCCAATCCGGGCCTGCTGGGTGCGGCGGCGTACGCCGTCGATGCCGAGTGCGCCGTCGCTGGAGCTGCTGCCTGATGCCTACCCCGTTCTCTTCTGATCGCGTCGAGTTCATCGCCCACCGCGAGGCCGACGGCTGGATCGAAGCGGTCGCCGCCGACATGGCGAAGATCCTCAACACCGACATCGCCGAACACGGCCGCGCGCGCATGCTGCTGTCCGGCGGCACTACGCCGGCGCCGGTGTACCAGGCACTGGCCGAACTGGACGTGCATTGGGACCGGGTGGAAGTGAGCCTGGCCGATGAGCGCTGGCTGTCGCCGCAGGATCGCGACAGCAACGCCCACCTGGTGCGCGAAAGCTTCCTGCAGCGCGCCGAAGGGGCTCATTTCGATCCGCTGGTGCGCATCGGCAAGCCGTTGCCGGAGTGCGTCTATACCGCCAACCTGCAGGCGCAGTACAGCCTGCCACCCAGCCTGGTGGCGCTGGGCATGGGCAATGACGGGCATACCTGCTCGCTGTTCCCGGGCTCGCGCGACCTGCAGCGCGCGCTGGAAAGCACCCTGCCCTATGCCGCACTGGACGCGACCGGTTGCCCCGGCTCGAACCAGTGGCCGCTGCGCATCACGCTGACCCCGCACGGCCTGCGTGCCTGCCGCCAGCGCCTGCTGCTGCTGCGTGGCAAGCAGAAACTGGAAGTCCTGCAGCACGCACTGGACAGCAACGATGTCCAGCAGTACCCGATCCTCGCCGCCATCGACCAGCCCGGCCCGCGCCTGCGCGTGCACTGGGCCGACTGATCCGACGTTCCCTCTCGCCACCTCTTCCACGCTGGTAGCCAATGAGTCTGCATCCGCAACTGCACGCCATCACCGAGCGCATCGTGCGCCGCAGCGCCGCTTCGCGCGCCGCTTACCTGGCCGGCATCGACGCCGCCCTGCGCGATGGCCCGTTCCGCAGCCGCCTGAGCTGCGGCAACCTTGCCCACGGCTTTGCCGCCTGCGGTGGCACCGACAAGGGCCGCCTGCGTGGCGGGGTGACGCCGAACCTCGGCATCATCACCTCCTACAACGACATGTTGTCGGCGCACCAACCGTTCGAGACCTATCCCGAGCAGATCCGTGAGATCGCCCGCGAATGGGGCGCGACCGCGCAGGTGGCCGGCGGCGTGCCGGCGATGTGCGACGGCGTGACCCAGGGCCGCGGCGGCATGGAGCTGTCGCTGTTCTCGCGCGATGTCATCGCCCAGTCCACCGCCATCGGGCTCAGCCACGACATGTTCGATGCGGCGATCTACCTCGGCGTGTGCGACAAGATCGTGCCGGGCCTGCTGATCGGCGCGCTGGCCTTCGGCCACCTGCCCTCGGTGTTCGTGCCGGCCGGCCCGATGACGCCGGGCATTCCGAACAAGCAGAAGGCCGAAGTGCGCGAGCGCTATGCCGCCGGCGAAGCCACCCGCGAGGAACTGCTGGAAGCCGAAGCGGCCTCCTACCACGGCGCCGGCACCTGCACGTTCTACGGCACGGCCAACTCCAACCAGGTGCTGCTGGAAGCGATGGGCGTGCAGCTGCCGGGTGCCTCGTTCGTCAACCCCGAACAGACCCTGCGCGGCGCGCTGACCCGCGAAGCGACCGTGCGTGCGCTGGAAATGACCGCGCTGGGCGATGACTACCGCCCCATCGGGCGGATCATCGACGAGCGCGCGATCATCAACGCGATCGTCGCCTTGATGGCCACCGGCGGCTCCACCAACCACACCATCCACTGGATCGCGGTGGCCCGCGCCGCCGGCATCGTGGTGACCTGGGACGACATGGACCAGCTGTCCCAGCTGATCCCGCTGCTGACCCGGGTGTACCCCAATGGCGAGGCCGACGTGAACCGCTTCGCGGCCGCAGGCGGCCCCGCCTTCGTGTTCGGCGAGCTGATCCGCGCCGGGCTGATGCACGGCGACATCGTCACCGTGGCACGCGGTGGCATGGCCGACTACGCGCGCGAGCCACGCCTGCAGGACGGCCAGGTGGTCTGGGTGGACGGCATCATCCGCAGTGCTGATGAAGACGTCGCGCGCGGCGTGGACAATCCCTTCGAAAGCCAGGGCGGCCTGCGCCTGCTGCGCGGCAACCTCGGTCGTTCGCTGATCAAGCTGTCGGCGGTGAAGCCGCAGTACCGCAGCATCGAGGCCCCTGCGGTGGTCGTTGATGCGCCGCAGGTGCTGAACAAGCTGCATGCGGCCGGCCTGCTGCCACAGGACTTCGTGGCCGTGGTGCGTTACCAGGGGCCGCGCGCCAACGGCATGCCGGAACTGCATTCACTGGCACCGTTGCTGGGCCTGCTGCAGAACCAGGGCCGGCGCGTGGCGCTGGTGACCGATGGGCGCCTGTCCGGCGCGTCGGGCAAGATTCCCGCGGCGATCCACATGACCCCTGAAGCGGCGCGCGGCGGCCCCTTGGGCAAGCTGCGCGAGGGCGACATCATCCGCCTGGATGGCGAAGCCGGCACCTTGGAAGTTCTGGTCGACGAGGCCGAATGGGCGGCGCGCACGCATGCGCCGAACACCGCACCGGCAGCCAATGATCTGGGACGCAACCTGTTCGCGGTCAACCGCCTGGTGGTGGGACCGGCCGACCAGGGCGCGATCTCGATTTCGTGCGGGCCGGCGGCCGCCGATGGCAGTGCGTGGGATTACGATGCGGAATATGAGCTGGGGCATGATGCCGCGGCGGCGGATGCGCCACATGAGGCGAAGGACGCCTGAGGCGCATTGCGCGGTGGGTTGGTCGGCTGGCGGTGGCGGCGGGAATGCCGCCGCCAGGACCCGCCGTGAACCCATCCATGGGGGCTCGCACTCGCGCGTCGTGCGCGAGAGCGGTCCTGCCGGCGGCATTCCCACCGCCACCTCGGACACACGTCGGCGCATCCACGCGCCGCAGACAAATAAAAAGGAAGAGCAGGGCATGAGCATTCAGCAGCATCAGGTGCGGGCGGCGGAAATGTTGACGGCGGCGGGGATCCTGCCGGTGGTGACGGTGCATACGCTGGATCAGGCGCGGGCGGTCAGTGCGGCGCTGCTGGAAGGCGGCCTGCCGGCCATCGAGCTTACCCTGCGTACGCCGGTGGCGATGGACGCGCTGGCGATGTTGAAGCGCGAGCTGCCGGGCGTGGTGGTCGGCGCGGGCACGGTGCTGACGGTGGAGCAGATGCAGCAGTCCATCGATGCCGGCGCGGATTTCCTGGTCACGCCGGGCACCCCGACGCACATGGCCGATGCGCTCGCCGCTGCGCCGCTGCCGGTGGTGCCCGGTGCGGCGTCACCGACCGAACTGCTGGCGCTCTACGCGCGTGGTTTCCGGGTCTGCAAGCTGTTCCCGGCCACGGCGGTGGGTGGGCTGGCGATGATCAAGGGCCTGGCCGGGCCGGTGCCGGACCTGAAGCTGTGCCCGACCGGTGGCATCACCGAAGACAGCGCCGCGGAGTACCTGGAGCAGAAGAACGTGGTCTGCATCGGCGGTTCGTGGATGGTGCCGGGCAACTGGATCGCCGACGGGGCGTGGGACAAGGTGCGCGATGCCGCCGCCGGTGCGGCGAAGATCGTGGCGCGGGTGCGCGGTCGCTGAGGGGTAGCGCCGAGCCATGCTCGGCGGGGTTAAAAATGTGACGACCAACGGTCGTCACCCACCACGACCAACGGTCGTTAACCCACCACCCATCGCGATCACATCGGGCGTGCCGGGTCCACCAGGCCGTACTGGCTGGCCATGCGGGCCAGTGCGATGTTGTCGTGGATTCCCATCTTTTCGAACAGACGCGCCTTGTGCGTGTTGATGGTCTTGGCGCTCAGGCTGAGCCGGCGCGCGATGTCTTCCTGACGCAGCCCCTGGGTCAGCAGCAGGGCCACTTCCAGTTCGCGCGGCGACAGGCTGTCGAATGGCGAGGCACTGCCTTCCACCGTGGACAGGGCCAGGTTCTGCGCGATGTTGCTGCCCAGGTAACGCCGCCCAAGTGACGCATCGCGAACTGCGCGCAGCAGTTCCTGCGCGTTGCAGCCTTTGCTGATGTAGCCCGATGCACCGGCTTCCAGCAGGCGCTTGGGCATCGGCCCGTCTTCCAGCACCGACACGATGACGACCCGCGTGGCCTCCTGGCCGCGCACGATCCGTTCGGTGACTTCCAGCCCGCTGACGCCCGGCAGGTGGAGATCGCACAGCACCACGTCCGGCTTCAGTTGCCGGATCTCGCGCAGCGCATCTTCGCCGCACTCTGCCTCGCCGATGACCTCCATATCGGTTTCGCCGGACAGGATCATCTTCATACCGGTGCGGACCAATGCGTGGTCGTCCACCAGATAGACACGAATCGTCATGCATCTTCCCCTTTCACTACCGCTTCCGACTTCCACGGTAGGTACCGGGAAGACGTCCCACAAGCGCAGTTCCCGACACCTTGTTCCGAATTGCGGCGGGAATCACATTGACCCGGCTCTGGCATTCCGGGGACCGCCATGATTGGTCCTTTGAGATCAATATAGCCTACTAACGGCCCGATCTTTATGATTCATTCACGCCACGGGAACATCTGTGCCTCCGCGCCAAGGCCGGCGCTGGCGGAACATCACCAGGTAACACCCCACCACCCAGACCAGCGCAGCGCACCAGCCGGCCAGGATGTCGGAAGGGTAATGCACGCCCAGGTAGACCCGCGACACGCTGACCAGCACCGCGAACAGCGGCGCCAGCACGGCAACCGGCCAGCGCCAGCGGGTGTTCCAGGCCAGCAGCACGGCCACGCAGGCGAAGGTCATCGACCCCATCGCGTGGCCACTGGGGAAGCTGTAGGTAGATTCCGGCGCGATCGATTCCCACAGGCTCGGCCGGTCACGCTGGAAGAACTGCTTGCTGCCCATGTTCAGCAGCGCCGAGCCGACGAAGCCGATGGCGGCAAAGGCGGCTTCACGCCATCGTTTGAACCACAACAGCGCCGCCACGATGACCACATCGGCCGGGATCAGGAACCACTCGTAGCCGAGCCGGGTGATGATCACCACCATCTGGTCCAGTACCGGCCCGTGCCAGCCATGCAGGCGCCACAACAACGGCGCGTCGAAATGGAAGGCCTCGAACTCGTGCACTTCATCGGCAAGCTCGACGAACACCGCCAGCGGCAACAGCACGCCGGCGAACAACAGCACGAACCGCCAGGCATTTCGCGAGAGCCAGTGCCGGACGCCGGCAGCCTCTTCCTCCGAGCCGGCCGTCATCCCCGACTTACCCGGCGCTTCGGACATAGTTCTGTTCGACGTAGTCGTCTATCAGCTTGACGAAATCCTGGGCGATGTTCTCGCCGCGCAGGGTGATCTTCTTCTCGCCATCGACGAACACCGGCGCGGCGGGCGCTTCCCCGGTACCCGGCAGCGAAATGCCGATGTTGGCGTGACGCGACTCACCCGGCCCGTTGACGATGCAGCCCATCACGGCCAACGTCATGTTCTCCGCACCGGGATGTTCGATCTTCCACAGCGGCATGCGTTCGCGTACGTGGTTCTGAACCACTTTCGCCAGCTCCTGGAAGAACTCGGAGGTGGTGCGGCCACAGCCCGGGCACGCGGTGACCAGCGGGGTGAACGCACGCTGCCCGGTGGTCTGCAGCAGCTCCTGGGCGACGATCACTTCCTGGGTCCGCGACTGGCCCGGTTCGGGCGTGAGCGAGATCCGGATGGTGTCACCGATGCCTTCCTGCATCAGCACCGCCAGCGCCGCCGCCGAGGCCACGATGCCCTTGCTGCCGATGCCGGCTTCGGTCAGGCCCAGGTGCAGGGCGAAGTCCGAACGCTGGGCAAGATCACGGTACACCGCGATCAGCTCCTGCACGCCACTGACCTTCGCCGAGAGCACGATGCGATCGCGTGGCAGGCCGAGTTCGACCGCGGTTTCGGCCGAATCCAGCGCAGACCGGATCAGTGCTTCGCGCAGCACGCGGCCGGCATCCCACGGCTGTTCGCGCTGGGTGTTCTCATCCATCAACCGGGCCGCCAGCGATTGGTCCAGCGAGCCCCAGTTGGCGCCGATGCGTACCGGCTTGCCGTAGCGGATCGCGAACTCGATCAGCTGCGCGAACTGCAGATCTTTCTTCTTGCCGAAGCCGACGTTGCCCGGATTGATACGGTACTTGGCCAGGGCTTCGGCACAGGCCGGCTCGGCGCTCAGCAGCTGGTGGCCGTTGTAATGGAAGTCACCGATCAACGGTACCTCGATGCCCATCATCGCCAGCTTGTCGACGATGCGCGGAATGGCCGCGGCGGACTCGGGGTTGTTGACGGTCAGGCGCACCATTTCCGAACCGGCCCGCCACAACTCGGCGACCTGCTTGACGCTGGACGCCACGTCGGCGGTATCGGTGTTGGTCATCGACTGCACCACCACCGGCTTGCCACCGCCCACCACCACGCCGCCGATGCGGACAGGCTGGGTCAGTCGGCGCGGCCAGGAGGTGGGCTCGGCGGGCGGTGTCGGTCGGGAAACGGCGTCATGCATCGCAATATTCTAGCGCTGCTGCGCGACCGTCGGGTGACTCCCATTCAGCCGCGGTGGCATGTGCGGCCGATTGTCGCAGGCGGTACACGCGGGCAACGCATACGATGGCCATCATGACATCCCCCGATGCCCCTTTCCTGCAGACCCTGTGCAGCCTGCGCTGGCTGGCCACCGCCGGGCAGGCGGCCACCATCCTGGTCGCCACCTGGGTGCTTGGCCTGCCCCTGCCGCAGGTTCCACTGTGGGCCGGCGTGGCCGTGCTGGCGCTGTTCAACACCTACGCCCAGCTGCGCGTCCACGGCACCGATACCGCCCCGGTGACCGCATTCGGGCACATCCTGGTGGATGTGACCGTGCTGACCTGGATGGTCGGCTGGAGTGGCGGCATCACCAATCCGTTCGGCTCGCTGTTCCTGATCCTGATCGCCCTGGCGGCGCTCGCCCTGCCAGCGCGCTGGACGCTGGCGGTGGCCGCTGCCTGCCTGATCGGCTACTGCGTCAGCGCAGCGTTCGGCCTGCCGCTGCCTGCAGGCGGCTACTTTGCGCCGGAAGTCCTGCAGCAATGGGGCGTGGTGGCGAATTTCCTGATTTCGGTGACGGTCGTGCTGGCGTTCTCCACGCGGCTGGCCATCGCCCTGCGCCAGCGCGAACACGAACTGTCGCTGCTGCGGGAGCGCTTCGCACGCAACGAAGGCATCGTCGCACTGGCCACCCATGCGGCCTCGGTCGCCCACGAACTCAATACGCCCCTGGCGACGATGACCCTGCTGGCCGACGACATCGCCGAACAGAACCAGAGCACCGACGTGCGCGACGACGTGGAAACCCTGCGCGAGCTGCTGGTGCAGTGCCGCGAACGGGTGTTGGCGCTGGCCGCGCCGGCGTCGCCGGATGCCCCCGGTCGCGGACCGTCCACCGCCCTGCAGGTGCTGGAACAGTGGCGCCTGGTGCGCCCGACCATCACCCTCACCCGCAACCCCGACGCCCCGCTGACCCGGCCACTGGATGCCGGCGTGGGCCACCTGCTGATGGTCCTGCTGAACAACGCCGCCGAAGCCGGCGAACAGGTCGGCCGCGCGGAAGTGGAGCTTTCGCTGCGCATCGAGGGCGATGATCTGGTCGGCGAGGTGCGCGACTTCGGTCCCGGCTTCGACACGCGCAAGGCGGTGCTGCCCGGCACCTTGTTCAGCTCCAGCAAGAGCGAAGGCATGGGCGTGGGACTGGCCCTGTCCCACGCCACCATTGAACGCCTGAACGGTGAAATGTGGATGCGTCCGGCGCAGGGCGCCGGCAGCCGCGTCGGCTTCCGCATCCCCCTGGTCCCCCGCGAGGAAACCCCATGAACAGGCCCTTCCCCACCCCGGCCTCGCTGCACGGTGATGGCCTGCTGGTCGATGATGACGAGCTGTACCTGCGCACCCTGCAGCGCAGCCTGGCGCGCAAAGGGCTGGAAACGCGTACGGCGCAGGATTCGGCCAGCGCATTGCTGCTGGCCCGGCAGCAGCCGCCGGCGTTCGCCCTGATCGACCTGAAGCTTGGCAGTGAGTCCGGACTGGCGCTGATCCAGCCGTTGCGCGCGCTGCGCGCGGACATGCGCATCCTGCTGGTGACCGGCTATGCCAGCATCGCTACCGCGGTGGAGGCGATCAAGCTGGGCGCGGACGATTACCTGCCCAAGCCGGCCACGGTGCCGATGATCCTGCGCGCACTGGGCGAAGAAGATGACGGTCCCGACGACGACGGCGAGCTGGACCTGCCCGATGCGATGACACCGATCAGCCGGCTGCAGTGGGAGCACATCCAGCAGGCGATGCATGAGACCGGTGGCAACGTGTCAGCCGCAGCGCGCCTGCTGGGCATGCACCGCCGTTCACTGCAGCGCAAGCTGGCCAAGCGGCCGAGCCCGGAGCCTTTGCGCTAGGCGGTAGCGCCGAGCCATGCTCGGCGAGCGCAGCGGCCGGGGCAACGGCAAGCGCGTGACGGCCAGCGGCCGTCACTACCGGGGGCCGCGCCCGGGTTTTACCTCAGCAGACCCAGCACTTCCAGGGTCAGCGGGTCGGTGATCTCCACCGCCTCGCCCTGCAGCGCCGGCAGCAGCTGGCCGGCAAGCTGCTTGCCCAGCTCCACGCCGAACTGGTCGAAGGCGTTGATGTTCCAGATCACCGACTGTACGTACACCGCGTGCTCGTACATCGCGATCAGCGCACCCAGCGCCTGCGGGGTCAGCGCATCGAGCAGGATCAACGTGCTCGGCCGGCCGCCGGGATAATCGCGGTGCGGATCGTCGCTGGACTGGCCATTGGCCAGCGCTTCGGTCTGCGCCAGCAGGTTGGCCAGCAGCGCTTGGTGGTTGACCGTGTAGGGATTGTCACTGCGGACGCAACCGATGAAATCGGCCGGGATCACGCTGGTGCCCTGATGCAGCGCCTGGAAGAAGCTGTGCTGCACATCGGTGCCCGCCCCGCCCCACCACACCGGCACGGTATCGCTGGCGACCGGCTGGCCATCACGCTGCACGCGCTTGCCCAGGCTTTCCATCACCAACTGCTGCAGGTAGGCCGGCAGCAACGCCAGGCGCTGGTCATAGGTCATCACCGCGTGCGTGGCATGGCCCAGCACGTTGCGGTTCCAGATATCGGTCAGGGCGTGCAGCACCGGCAGGTTGCGCTCCAGCGGCGCATCCAGTGCGTGCGCGTCCATCTGCGAGGCGCCTTCGAGCAAGGCTTCGAAACGCTCGAAGCCGATCGCCAGCGCGATCGGAAAACCGACCGCCGACCACAGCGAATAGCGGCCGCCGACCCAGTCCCACATCGGCAGCACGCGGCTGGAGGCGATGTCGAACGCCTTGGCGGCACGCTCGGGGTTGGCGCTGACTGCATACAGGCGTTCGCTGCCGCCCAGCCAATCGTGCAGGATCTGCCCGTTGAGCAGCGTCTCCTGGGTGCCGAACGTCTTGGAGATCAGCACGCCGGCGGTGCGCGCCGGGTCCAGCGTGGCCAGCGTGCGCTGCATGGCGGCGCCATCCACGTTGGACACGAAATGCACGCGCAGGCGGCTGCCATCCACCGGACGCAGGGCGTCGGCAACCAGCCGCGGACCCAGGTCCGAGCCGCCGATACCCACGCTCACCACATCGGTGACGCCGCTGCTTTCCAGCGCGCGCACCAGCTCGCCCATCCGCTGGCGGACCCCGCGCGCGGTGGCGTAGGCATCGGCAGCCACCGGCGCATCGACCACATCACCGCGCAGCGCGGTGTGCAGCGCGGCGCGGCCTTCGGTGAGGTTGACCTGCTCGCCGCGGAACAGACGCGCGATGGCGCCGCCGACATCGCGATCAGCGGCCAGCGACAGCAATGCCTGCAGCGCCGCGGCGTCGTATTTCTGCCGCGCGAAGTTGACGTACAACGGACCGACCCGCAGTGCCAGATCCTTTACCCGGCCGGGTTCGGCCGCGAGCAGGTCGGGGATGCGCGCGCCACGCAGGCGCTGGGCATGGGAGTGAAGCGTGTCGAGTCCGTTGTTCGTTGTCATGCGGCCTGGGTCGGGATGCTGTCGTTGGTATGGGAGATCTGGTTGTTGCCGTCCACATATACCAGCTTCGGCCGGAAGCTGTCTGCTTCCTGCTCGCTCATCGTGGCGAAGGCAGCGATGATGATGATGTCGCCGACCTGCACGTGACGGGCGGCGCCGCCATTGAGCGAGACCACGCCGCTGCCGGCTTCGGCACGGATGGCATAGGTGCTGAACCGGGCGCCGTTGGTGACGTCCCAGATATGCACCTGCTCGAACTCACGGATGCCCGTGGCCGCCAGCAGGTTGTCGTCGATCGCGATCGACCCTTCGTAGTTCAGCTCCGAATGGGTGACGGTGGCGCGGTGGATCTTGGTCTTCAGCAAGGACAGGTGCATGGCACAGGCAACGCGGTAAAGGAAAGTCGGGATTCTACCACCTGGGGGATTGGCGAAAGCGGCGTGCGACGCCAGTCAGACAGCGGTTCAGGTCCCGCCTGCCACGCACGATTCCCGCAAGCGCGACGGCTCAGCTTGCGGTGAACTGGGGATTCCATCCAGGAGCTGCCATGTTCGCCACCCTGAGCCGTGCCAAGGATTTCGACCAGCGTGTCCTCCGCTTCTCCGGCCCCACCCGGATCGGCGATGCCCCCGCAGAACCCCGGCGGAGACAGCTGCGCTCGGTTGCCGTACGCAACCTGGACCGACCGACGGCCGCGCCACAGCCGCGCCGCGTGGAGCGGCCGCCCGCGCGGCAGCCGGCCGCTGTGCCGGTCGCGGACAAGGCCAAGGCCAAGGCGGAAGAGCCGCTGCAGTTCCCCGCCACCGGCATCTATGCCGCGCACCCGATGCTGCGCAGGATCGCGAACCTGGAAGCCAGGCTGTCGCGGGCGGCCTGGGCCGAGGCCGAACAGGCGGACAAGGCAAGGTCGGTGGCCAGCGGCTTCCGCTACTGCGTGCGCGGTGCTGCCCGCGTTCCGGCGTCCGGCAGCGGGCAGGCCGATCCGCCGCCCGAGCCGACCCGCCTCGATCTGGAATCAACCAAGGCGATGGAGATCGCAGTGCAGATCCATGAAGCGCGGATAGCCTGCGGGCAGCCGGTCTACCCTGACAGAACCTGGTACCGCGAGGGCCTGGTCTGGCGGGCGCTGGAACAGCTGTAGAAAAAAGGGGTCAGGACCCCGTCTCGTCGCCTGGGGTCAGAACTCGAGGTTGTCGATCAGCCGGGTGCTGCCCAGCCGCGCGGCGATCAGCGCAACGCGTGGCCCGCCCTCGTGCGGTGGCTCGATCAGGTCCGGCGTACGCAGCGCCGCATAGTCCACCTGGAATCCCGCAGCCTGCAGGGCAGCGGCCGCATCGGCTTCGATGCGCTCACGCGACAGCCCGGTGATGTAGCCTTCGCGCATGCCCTGCAACACACGATGGATGGTCGTCGATGCCGGCCGCTGCACGCCGTCCAGGTACTGGTTGCGCGAACTCATCGCCAGGCCGTCGTCTTCGCGCACGATGTCCCCGCCGACGATCTGGATCGGGAAAGCCAGGTCGGCGACCATCTGGCGGATCACCGCAAGCTGCTGGTAGTCCTTCTTGCCGAAGGCGGCCACGTCCGGCTGCACCTGGTTGAACAGGCGTGACACCACCGTGCAGACACCATCGAAGTGACCGGGGCGATGCGCCCCTTCCAGCAGCCCGCTGATCCCCGGCACGCTGACATTGGCCGCCAGCTCCACGCCGAACGGATACATCGATTCCACCGTCGGCAGCCACAGCACGTCGCAGCCGGCCGTTTCCAGACCGCTGGTATCGGCCTCGGGCGTGCGCGGATAGCGCGTGAAGTCTTCGTTCGGCCCGAACTGGGTCGGGTTGACGAACACGCTGGACACCACGCGATCAGCGTACTGCCGGGCCAGCGCGACCAGCGAATAGTGGCCTGCATGCAGGTTGCCCATGGTAGGCACCAGCGCCACGCGCAGGCCTTCGCGCTTCCAGCCGCTGACGGTCGCGCGCAGCTGGGCAAGTTCTGTAATGGTCTGGATCATGAGGCGTAGGCGTGCTCGGTGTCGGGGAAGGTGCCGTTGCGCACGGCATCGGCGTAGGCGCGGGTGGCGCCGGCTACCGAACCGCCTTCGGCAAGGAAATCCTTGACGAATTTCGGCCGGCGATGGCCGCTGTCCAGGCCCAGCATGTCATGCATCACCAGCACCTGTCCGTCGCACTGCGGGCCAGCCCCGATGCCGATGGTCGGCACCGCAATGGCGGCGGTGACCTCGGCGGCAACCGGCGTGGGCAGGCATTCAAGCACCACCATGCTGGCACCGGCGGCGACCACGGCCTTGGCGTCCTCCACCAGCTGGCGGGCAGCATCGCCACGGCCCTGCACGCGGTAGCCGCCCAGGCGCAGCACCGACTGCGGGGTCAGTCCAAGATGCGAGCACACCGGGATTTCGCGCTCCACCAGGTGGCGGATGATATCCAGCTTGAAGCCGGCGCCTTCGATCTTGACCATCTCCGCGCCCGCCTGCAGCAACTGCAGCGACGCATCGAAGGCGCGTTCCGGGGTGGCGTCGGCGCCAAACGGCAGGTCGGCAATCAGCAGCGCACGCTGCAGCACGCGGGCCACCGCGCCGGTGTGGTAGACCATGTCGGCCACGGTCACCGGCAGGGTCGAATCGTGCCCCTGCACGACCATGCCCAGCGAATCGCCGACCAGGATCAGGTCGACCCCGTTGGCGTCGAAGGTACGGGCGAAACCGGCATCGTAGGCGGTCAACATGACCAGCTTCTGGCCATTGCGCTTGGCCTCGGCCAGCGCCGGGACGGTCCAGGGCTTGCTGTCTGCGTGGGTGCTCATCAGGAAATAACCGGGGGTGATAACGGCTCCATTATCTCCTTATCGGCACGATCCCGCTGGCCGTTACCTGCATCACTGCATCCCGCACGCGACCATGCCCGGGAATCACCAGGTCCGGCGCTACTTCAGCCAGCGGCACCAGCACGAACGCGCGCTGGTGCAGGTACGGATGCGGCACCTGCAGGCGCGGCAGGTCGATCACCTGGTCGCCATACAGCAGCAGGTCGAGGTCCAGCAGGCGCGGGCCCCAGTGCACGGCCGGATCACGCACCCGGCCGAAGCCGGCTTCCAGCGCCAGCAGGGCATCGAGCAAGGCGAGCGGCGGCAGCTCGGTCTGGACGCAGGCCACCGCATTGACGAACGGCGGCTGGTCCTGATTGCCCCAGGCCGGGCTGGCATACAGCAGCGAAGCGCGGGTCAGTTCGGTACCGGCCAGGCCATCCAGCGCCTCGATCGCCGCACTGACCGTGCTGGCGGCGTCACCGAGGTTGGCGCCCAGGCCGATCCATGCCCTGACCACCCCGCTTACTCGGCAGCCGGTGCGCCGGGAGCACCCGGGCGACGACGGCGGCGGCGACGCTTGCGCGGCTCCTCGCCCGCCTCTTCGACGTCATGCGTGTGCAGGTCGTCCAGCGCGCTTTCCAGCTCACGGCCGGACTGCTGCTGGGCTTCGCGCCAGAACGCCACGTCGCCTGCGTGTTCGCTGGAAGCCACCTGGCGCAGGATCAGGAAATCGAACGCCGCGCGGAACCGCGGGTGGGTCAACGTGCGGAACACGCGCTTGCGCTGGCGCGAGCCGAAGCGCGCCTGCAACAGCCAGATCTCCTGCATCGGCAGCGAGAAGCGCCGCGGCAGTGCGATGGTGGTCAGCTGGTGCAGGGTCACCCGGTCGGCGGCGCGACGCTGCGCTTCTTCCTCGGCCACACCCTGCTTGAGCAGCGTGGCCTGGGTGCGGCAGAACGCCGGCCACAGCAGCAACGCGAACAGGAACGACGGCGACACCGGCTCGTCGTTGGCCACGCGCTGGTCGGTGTTGGCCAGGCCTTCGATCAGCATGCGGCGCAGCGCGCCACTGCGGTTGGAACGCAGCGCCTTGCCACTTTCCGGGAACATCACATCGAACAGGCCGTAACGCTCCAGGCCTTCGAAGCTGGCCACGCCGTGTCCGCCCAGGAACAGCTTGAGCACTTCCTCGAACAGGCGCGCCGGGGCGGCCTCGTTGAGCAGGTTGGCAAGCTGCGGGATCGGCGCGGCGGTCTTTTCCTCGATCTGGAAACCGAGCTTGCCGGCCAGTCGCACGGCACGCAGCATGCGCACGGGATCTTCTCGGTAACGCTGTTCCGGATCGCCGATGAGCTTCATCAGGCGGGCCTGCACGTCCTCGAATCCGCCGGTGTAATCACGCACCGAGAAATCCTCGATCGCGTAGTACAACGCGTTGCAGGTGAAGTCACGGCGGATGGCATCGTCTTCGATGGAGCCGTACACGTTGTCGCGTACCAGCATGCCGTTTTCCATCTCGCGGTCGCCGCTGCCGTCATCGATGTTGGCGCGGAAGGTGGCCACTTCGATGATCTCGCGGCCGAATACCACATGCGCCAGGCGGAAGCGTCGACCGATCAGGCGGCAGTTGCGGAACAGCTGCTTGACCTGTTCGGGCGTGGCGTCGGTGGCCACGTCGAAGTCCTTGGGGTGGCCATTGACCAGCAGGTCGCGCACGGCGCCACCCACCAGGTAGGCGCCGAAGCCGGCATCGCGCAGGCGGTACAGCACGCGCACGGCGTTGGGGCTGATGTCCTTGCGCGAGATGGTGTGCTGGTCGCGCGGGATGACGCGCAGGCTTATCGGGGTTGTCACGGAGGGAATGATGTTGGCGCTTCCGGTTGAAGTTTCGGGATTGCCCAATGGCATCGAGATGCATATACTAGCGCGCCTGCCCCGGCAGTGACACTTCAAACGCTCCCTTCGTCTAGAGGTTAGGACGTGGCCCTCTCAAGGCTAAAACAGGGGTTCGAGTCCCCTAGGGAGCACCAGTCACTGCAGCAGGAAGCAAGAAACCCGCCATGAGCGGGTTTTTTTGTGCCTGTGCGTTGCGGGTCGAGGCCGGCCGCCGAAGGCCCGGCGCCGTGGCGCCGGACCCGCTCTGCACAGCTCAGCCTTCCATCTGTTCCAGTTCCTTGCCCTTGGTCTCGCGCACGTAGCGGAAGACGAAGAAGATCGACAGGAACGCAGCCACCGCATAGATGCTGTACGCACCGGCCAGGCCGATGCCGGCCAGCAGGATCGGGAAGGTCACGGTGATGGCGAAGTTCGAAGTCCACTGCGCCGCACCGGCCACGGCCAGCGCCGAACCGCGGATCTGGTTGGGGAACATTTCGCCCAGCATCACCCACATCACCGGGCCCCAGGACATGTTGAAGAACACCACGTAGACGTTGGCCGCCACCAGCGCCAGCCGTCCCATGCCATCGGACAACTGCAGCTTGCCATCGACCAGGCTGCCGCTGGAGAACGCCACCACCATCAACGCCAGCGACAGCGCCATGCCGACCGAACCCACCCACAGCAGCGGCTTGCGGCCGATGCGGTCGATCAGCACCACCGTCACCAGGCACGCACCGATGCTGAGCGCACCGGACAGCACGTTGATCAGCAGCGCATCGTTTTCGGAGAAACCCACCGCCTGCCACAGCACCGCGCCGTAGTAGAACACCACGTTGATGCCGACCAGCTGCTGCAGCACGGCCAGCCCGATGCCCACCCAGACGATGCCGCGCAGCTTGCCGGTGGCCTTGTCCTTGAGATCGGCAAACGAAGGCCGGTGCTGGTCCTGGGCCAGGCTGGACTCGATTTCAACGAGCTTGGCCTGCGCCTCCACCGCGCCGTACAGGCGCGTCAGCACCGACAAGGCGTCCGACCTGCGGCCCTTGGCCACCAGAAAGCGCGGGCTTTCCGGGATCACCAGCAGCAGCGCCAGGAACAGCAGCGAAGGAATGGCCTGCATCCAGAACATCCAGCGCCATGCCTGCTGTCCCAGCCACAGCACTTCGGTGGAGGCCCCGGCCGCGCGTGCCAGCAGGAAGTTGCTCAGGAAGGCCGCGAACAGGCCACTGATGATGGCGATCTGCTGCACCGTGGCGAGCTTGCCGCGATAGCGCGCCGAGGCCACTTCGGCGATGTACGCCGGGGCCATCACGCTGGCCGCGCCGACCGCGAATCCACCGATCACGCGCGCCGTGACAAACAGCCATGACGCGTGCGCGGCACCGGCCCCCAGCGCCGACAGCAGGAACAACACCGCCGAGATGATCAGCACGCTGCGCCGTCCCAGCAGGTCACCCAGCCGCCCGGCCAGGAACGCACCGATGGCACACCCCAACAGCATCGAAGCCACCTCGAAGCCAAGCGCGGCTTCGCTGGAATTGAACGCACTGCGAAGGCCGTCGACGGTGCCGTTGATGACGCCACTGTCAAAGCCGAACAGGAAACCACCAATGGTGGCCACGCAGCTGATCAGCACGATGAAGGCGGTGTTCTCGCCCTGCGTGCCGGAGGAAGCAGATATCGCTGTGGACATGGGTTTACCCGGTTGCGATGGACGCCTGCCGCTCAGCGCAGCAGGTACTGGTTGAGCAGGTTCTCATACGCTTCCTGCCGTCCGCTACGCTGGCCAGGCTCGCCGGCCTGCTGCGCGTGTGCACACAGATCCTGCAGAGTCAGCTGGCCATTGGCAAAGGCCGCACCGGCGCCACTGTCGAAGCTGGCGTAGCGCTCGCCGCGCCACTGCTCCAACGGCGACGCGGTGAGCAGGGCATGGGCGACCTCCAGTCCGCGGGCAAAGGTGTCCATGCCGCCGATGTGGGCGATGAACAGGTCCTGCGGATCGGTGGATTCGCGACGGACCTTGGCATCGAAATTGAGGCCGCCATCGCCGAAGCCGCCCTGCCGCAAGACCACCAGCATCGCGCCCACCGCGTCGTACAGATCGGTCGGGAACTGATCGGTATCCCAGCCGTTCTGCGGGTTGCCGCGGTTGGCATCGATGCTGCCCAGCAGGCCGGCATCGGAGGCTACCTGCAGGTCATGGGCGAAGGTATGCCCGGACAAGGTCGCGTGGTTGGCTTCGATGTTGAGCTTGAAATCCTGCTCCAGGCCATGCGCACGCAGGAAGCCCACCACCGTGGCGCTGTCGAAATCGTACTGGTGGTGCATCGGCTCCATCGGCTTGGGCTCGATCAGGAAGGTGCCCTGGAAGCCGATGCTGCGCCCGTAATCGCGCGCCGCCGCGAGGAACCGCGCAAGATGGGCCTGCTCGCGTTTCATGTCGGTGTTGAGCAGGCAGGCATAGCCTTCGCGCCCACCCCAGAACACATAGTTGCTGCCGCCCAGCGCCACCGTGGCATCCAGCGCCGCCTGCACCTGCACCGCAGCGCGCGCGACCACGGCGAAGTCCGGATTGGTCGCCGCACCGTTCATGTAGCGCGGGTGCGAGAACAGGTTGGCGGTCCCCCACAGCAGCTTGACCCCGGTCTGGCGCTGGCGCTCGCCGGCGATCCCGACCATGTGGCACAGGTTGTCACGGTACTCGCCGATGTCGTCCGCATCCGGCGCCAGGTCGACGTCATGGAAGCAGTAGTACGGCACGCCCAGCTTGGTGACGAACTCGAAGGCGGCATCGGCCTTGGCTTCGGCACGCGCCAGCGGCGTGGCGCCCTGGTCCCACGGATAGGCGCGCGTGCCAGGCCCGAACGGGTCGTGCCCTGCCCCACAGAAACTGTGCCAGTAGGCCACCGCAAAGCGCAGGTGCTCGGCCATGCTGCGTCCGCCGATCTGCTTGTCGGCGTCGTATACCTTGTAGGCCAGTGGATTGTCCGAGTCGCGGCCCTCGAAGGGAATACGACCGACACCGGGGAAGAACTCGCGCTGGCCAACGTAGAACGAAGAACTCATGGCAACATCCTCTGGGGGAAATCAGGGCAGGCGCTGGCGGTACAACGGCAGCGAGGCCTGCAGGTAATGGTTGAAACGCTGGTAGCCGCGCGCATACGCGGCACCGCGGACGGGATCGGGCTGCGCTGACAGGGCCGGGTCGAACACCACATGCGCATCGACCAGATCGGCCAGCGGCATGCGGGCGCCAGCGCAGGCCCAAGCCGCCTGCAGCGCCGCACCGAAGGCCGCGCCTTCCGCCTGCACCGGCACTTCGACCGGCAACTGGAACAGATCGGCGATCAGCTGGCGCCAGGCGCCGCTGTTGGCGCCGCCACCGGTGAGCACCACCCGTGCCCCCTGCAGGCCCGCCTCGCGCATCGCGTCATAGCCCAGTTTCAGGCTGTAGCTGGCACCCTCCATCGCCGCGCGATACAGGTTGGCCGGGGACAGGTTGTGCAGGTCCACGCCGTGCAGGGCGCCCTTGGCCAGCGGCAGGTCCGGGCTGCGCTCGCCGTTGAAGAACGGCAGCAGCACCAGCCCTGCCGCGCCGGGCTGGCTGGCCTGCAGCAGCGCCTCGGCCTGGCCGTGGTGCAGGCCAAGCAGGGTGGCCAGCTGGTTGGTGGCAACCGTGCAGTTCATCGTGCAGATCAGCGGCAGCCAGCCGCCATCGGAGGCACAGAACGCGGCCCAGCGCCCCTGCGGATCGATCTTCGGGCTGGCGCTCCAGGCAAACAGCGTGCCCGACGTGCCCAGGCTCATGCTCAGGCGCCCTTCGCGCACCGCACCGGTGCCGATCGCCGCCATCATGTTGTCCCCGCCGCCGACCGCCACCCGCACCCCGGCCGACAGCCCGAGGGCATCGGCTATTGCAGGCAGCAGGGCGAAGGTGGCATCCGCAGCGACCAGCGGCGGCAGCAGCGCGGCGAGATCGCGATCCGGATCGGTCGCCGCCAGCATCGTCGGCGACCACTGCCGCGTGCGGATATCCAGCCAGCCGGTGCCCGAAGCATCCCCGCACTCCATGAAGCGCGCGCCGGTCAGCCACAGGTTGAGGTAATCGTGCGGCAACGCGATGCCGTCCAACGCTGCGTAGGCCTGCGGCCGGTGCTGCCTGGTCCACGGCAGCTTGGAGGCGGTATAGCCCACCCGCAGCGGATTGCCGGACGCGGCGATACACGCGCTTTCACCACCGACGGCGGCGGTGATCGCATCGCACTCGGCGGTACTGCTGGTATCGCACCACAGCTTGACCGGTGCCAGCACCGAATCATCGGCGGCCAGCGCCACCAGGCCGTGCTGCTGGCCCGACACCGCCAGTCCCCTGACCCGCGCACGCACCGCTTTCGGCAGCCCCAGCACGCATTCCTGCAGGGCCCGGGTCCAACTGGCCGCGTCCTGTTCGCGACTGCCATCCTCGCCGCTGTCCAGCGCCAGCGAACGCGACTGCTGGCCCACCACCTGGCGTGCTGCCGGGTCGTAAGCCAGTACTTTCAGGCTCTGCGTCCCCGCGTCGATTCCCAGATAGACCGCCCCTTCCCCGCTGCTTTCCTGCCGCACCCGCCACTCCCACGTCGCGATGTCCACCGATGGACATCGAGTGTTGCCGCCCCGATCCCACGTGGCAATGTGCAGTGCATCAAATCCCACGGCCGGACCGCCTCCCGCACGGGGTCAGAGTCCTTTCGCTCCTCGAAAGGACTCTGACCCCTGCCTGTCTACCGCGTGGTTGCAGCACCCGGAACCTGTCAGAGGGTCGGGGGGGGGGGGGGGGGGGGGGGGGGGGGGGGGGGGGGGGGGGGGGGGGGGGGGCCGCCCGCCCCCCCCCCCCCCCCCCCCCCCCCCCCCCCCGACCCAGACACCGCGTCCACACAACCCGCCAGCCGCCAGCGGGTTCCACCGGTTCGACCACCCCCACCCCAACCTGTTCTAGAATTAGCGGCTTGAAAGACGGATCTACCTCCCCCCATGCCCTTTGTCGTCACTGAAAACTGCATCAAGTGCAAGCACACCGATTGCGTGGAAGTGTGCCCCGTGGACTGCTTCCACGAAGGCCCGAACTTCCTGGTGATCGATCCGGATGAGTGCATCGACTGCACCCTGTGCGAACCCGAATGCCCGGTCAACGCGATCTTCCCCGAAGACGACGTCCCGGCTGGACAGGAAGTGTTCGTGGGGTTGAACGCGGAACTGGCGAAGGAATGGCCGGTGCTGACCGTGCGCAAGGAACCGCCTGCCGATGCCGGCGACTGGGATGGCAAGCCGGACAAACTGCCGCTGCTGGAGCGCTGAACCCCGCGCACGGCAACGAAGAAGGGCGCCGGAGGGCGCCCTTCTTCGTTGCTGCCGCCAGCCCCGCCAAGGCGGGCGCGGGTCAGGGAGCCAGCTTGGCCTTCAACGCAGCGATCAGCTTGACCGGCGCATCGGCGGTAGCCGGCAGGCCACGCGGATCGACCGCCGACACGTACGAGCCGCCGTTGACCGCCACGACACGTACCAGGAAGTTGCTGCCTTCGAAGGCCACGTCGTAGGAACCCAGCAACTGGGCGCGGGTGGCGATGGTCAGCCCTTCGATGGCCTCCAGTGCGGTACCGACGTCGGTGAAGGCCTGGTCCTTGCCAGCGGTGACGTTGAAGCCGGACGCATTGTTGGCCGGCGCGGCCGGGGCCTGGCCCGCGGCAGCGGCCGGGGCCGGACGCGACGCCTGCGAGGCCAGCACCGAGCCGGTCTCACCGGTGGTGGCGGCCTTGCCGGCACCCGCCGGTGCGGTCAGGTCCGGCGGGACTTCCAGCGGGCGCACTTCCGGTGCCAGCGCGTAATCGCCGCGCGCACCCTTCTTGAAGCAGCCGGTGGTGGCCACGACGGTGCCCAGGGCAAGGATCGCGATGGACAGCACGCGGAAGGTGGAAACGGATTGACGCATGGGAATCTCCTGGAAAGCCACGAGGGGGTCAGTGGCTGGAAAGGGCTTCGAGCGCGGCGATGTCGCCGGCCAGATGCTCGGCCGCGGGCTGGTGTGCTGCCGACAGCGGCAGCAACGGCAGGCGCAGGTCATGGCCGATGCCGATCCGGCGCAACAACGCCTTGACCGGGATCGGATTCGGTTCGACACCACAGAAATCATGGAACGGCTGCAGGCGCGCGTCCCAGCTTCCGGTCGCATCATGATCGTGGGCGGCGGCAAGCTCGCACATGCGGCGGTAAGCACCCGGCAGCGCGTTGGAGCCTACCGAGATCAGCCCGTCCATCCCGGCCTGGATCGAGCGCGCGGCGGTGCCGTCATCGCCGCTGAGGATGGCGAAGTCGGCGCTGCGCAACGCCAGCAGCGCCTTCACCCGGCCGTTGTCACCCACCGCTTCCTTGATGCCGACGATGTTCGGATGGCCAGCCAGCTCGGCCACGGTTTCCGGCAGCATGTCGCAGCCGGTGCGGCCGGGCACGTTGTACAGCACCACCGGCAGGCCACCGTGGTCGGCCACGGCGCGGTAATGCGCGATCAGCCCGGCCTGGGTCGGACGCACGTAGGGCGGGGTCACCACCAGCGCGTGGGTCGCCCCGGCCGCGGCGGCGCGGCGGGTCTGTTCGATGGTCCTGGCGGTGCCGGACAAGCCGGTGCCGGCCAGTACCGGCACGCGGCCGGCGATGCGCTCGACCGCGCTGGCCAGCAGCTGGTCGTATTCCGTATCGGACAAGGTGGACGCTTCGCCGGTGGAGCCCGCCACGACCACGCCGTGCACGCCTCCTTCCAGCTGCAGGTGCAGCAGGCGCTGCCAACCATCGGTGTCGAGGGAGCCGTCGGCCCGGAAGGGGGTCGCCAGCGCGGTGATGAGGCCGGAAAGGGACAAGGCGTGCTGCTCGTGGCTGTAGGGGGGAGAAACCGGACGGCAGGGAGCACCGGCCGCCCTGCATGTTACTTGCGGCGCGAAAGCGCGGGCAAGTATGCTGGGCACCGGTGAATCCCCGCCCGTTGGGGGCATTCAGACTCACGCACGCATTACCCGGAATCGCCTTGACCGACACCACCCCGCGCCCTTCGCCCAGCGAAAACCATCTCCTGATCAACGCCTACACGACGCATCCGGAGTCCCCCCTGCTGCCCGTCACCCGCCGCATCGCTGACAGCGGCTGCAACCTGGTGGACGCACGCCTGTCCACGGTGGGCCGCGATGTTTCGGTCACCGCGCTGGCGACCGGCTCCTGGGATTCGGTGGCCAAGCTGGAGGCCATGCTGACCCGTCTGGAGCGCGAAGAAGGCCTCAAGCTGGTCTGGTACCGCACCGAAGCCAAGCAGGCACAGTCCAACCTGCTGCCCTACATCGTGGAAGTGATCGCCGCCGACAAGCCGGGGATCCTGTTCCAACTGGCCGATTTCTTCGACCGCCAGGGCATCACCATCGAAAGCCTGCAGAGCACCCGCTACCGCGCGATGCAGACCGGCGCGGAGATGTTCAGCGCGCAGGTCACCATCGGCGTTCCGGCGAACATGCACATCGCCGCGCTGCGCGATGATTTCCTGGAGTTCTGCGACCACCTGAACCTGGACGCGATCATGGATCCGATGAAGTTCTGACTGTTTTTTCGCACGTCCGTCACGGGCGTGCGATGTTTCATGAAACGGTAGCGTCGAGCGTGCTCGATGTACGCTCCACCCAGGCTCTGCAAGGACCCCATGAACAACGGCGACACCCTGGACCGCACCACCCTGTCCCTCCCGCTGGCACTGTCCGGCGGTGCCCACGCCACCCTCGGCGACTTCGCCGGCCAATGGCTGGTGCTGTACTTCTACCCGAAGGACAGCACCCCGGGCTGCATCACCGAAGGCCTCGATTTCAATGCCCTGCTGCCGCAGTTCGAGCAGGCCGGCGCGGTGGTCCTCGGTGTTTCGCGCGACTCGGTGAAATCGCACGACAATTTCTGCACCAAGCAGGGTTTCCGCTTCCCGCTGGTCAGTGACAGCGATGAGGCGCTGTGCAGCGCCTTCGACGTGATCAAGCTGAAGAGCATGTACGGCAAGCAGGTGCGCGGCATTGAACGCAGCACCTTCCTGGTTTCCCCGGAAAGCCGCATCGTGCAGTCCTGGCGCAAGCTCAAGGTCGCCGGCCATGCCGATGCGGTGCTCCACGCACTGAAGGCCGCCCAGGCACAGTGACTCCCATCGCCTACTTCGTCCGCCACCTCCCTGCCCGCGTGCAGGCCGGGGTGGTTTTCCCCTGCCCGTCCACCAGGAACCGATGATGACCCGAGGCAAGCGCATCTACGTGCTGGATACCAACGTGCTGATGCACGATCCCACCGCGCTGTTCAAATTCGAGGAGCACGATGTCTACCTGCCGATGCAGGTGATCGAAGAACTGGACAATGGCAAGAAGGGCACCTCCGAAGCGAGCCGCAACGCCCGCCAGGTAAGCCGTTTCCTCAATGAACTGGTACAGGCGTCCGGGCTGGACAACCTGGCCGAAGGCATCCCGCTGCAGCGACCGAACGGCCTGCAGCTGCGCGGCATCCACAGCGCCGGCAAGCTGCGCTTCCAGACCAGCCACTTCGACGCCGGCAAGAGCTTCGGCAAGGTCATCCCGGACAACGCCATCCTCGGCGCGATCCTCGCCCTGCAGGAGGAATCACCGGAGGTGCCGGTGGTGTTCGTGTCCAAGGACATCAACCTGCGGATCAAGGCGGCCATCGCCGGTATCGTGTCCGAAGACTACGAGAACGACCGCGCGCTGGATGATTTCAGCCTGCTGTATACCGGCGCCACCGAACTGCCGGAAGACTTCTGGAAGCGCCACGCAAACGACCTGCGCAGCTGGAGCGACAAGGGACGTTCGCATTACGAAGTGGAAGCGCACGAAGACGAGGACTGGTATCCCAACCAGTACGTCTACCTGCCCGGCGAGGACGAGGTGGAGCTGCGCGTCAGCAAGGTCACCGGTGACACGGTCAACCTGGCGCTGGTCGATGATTTCCGCCATGGCAGCCATGCGGTGTGGGGCATCAGCGCGCGCAACCGCGAACAGAACTTCGCGCTCAATGCGCTGATGGATCCGGACATCGACTTCGTCACCCTGCTCGGTACCGCCGGCACCGGCAAGACCCTGCTGGCACTGGCCGCCGGCCTGGCGCAGACCCTGGACCAGCAGCGCTACCGCGAAATCATCATGACCCGTGCCACGGTCAGCGTCGGCGAGGACATCGGCTTCCTGCCCGGTACCGAAGAAGAAAAGATGACGCCGTGGATGGGCGCGCTGACCGACAACCTGGAAGTGCTGACCCAGCCGCAGGAAGGCGGCTCGTGGGGCCGCGCCGCGACCAACGACCTGCTGGCCAGCCGGATCAAGATCCGTTCGATGAACTTCATGCGCGGGCGCACGTTCCTGTCGCGCTACCTGATCCTGGACGAAGCACAGAACCTCACCCCGAAGCAGATGAAGACCCTGATCACCCGCGCCGGGCCAGGCACCAAGATCGTCTGCCTGGGCAACGTGGAACAGATCGATACGCCCTACCTGACCGAAACCACGTCCGGCCTGACCTACGCGGTAGACCGCTTCAAGAACTGGCCACACAGCGCGCACATCACGCTGCGTCGTGGCGAACGTTCACGCCTGGCCGACTATGCATCGGAGGTGCTATGAACCGAGTGACGCGTGTGTTGTTGCCACTGGCTGCGGGTGCCCTGCTGGGCGCCTGCAGCACCGTGCAGGGCCCGCCCAGCATTCCCACGGCGGTCAAGACCGGACAGTCCTGGGTGGTGACCCGCCCGGTGGTGGCCGCGCAGGTACTGGACACCTGCTCGCGCCCCAGCCCAGGCCGCGATGCCGGCCGGGTGACCGGCTACTGGGCCCCCAGCCGCGTGCAGATCGAACAGCTGGAGGCCCAGCTGCCGCAGCTGGCGGGCCAGGTCAGCGCACCGCAGGACTTCGACCGGCAGTACGTGGGGATCGAGGCCGACGGCCGCGAGCTGATCTACGTCAATGCCTTCAAGCTGCCTGATGGCAGCGGCCTCAACCCGGCACGCGAGGCGATGCGCGCCTGCGATGGCGGGTCGATGTTCTGGGGCGCGGTGTTCGATCCGGAACTCGGCACGTTCTCCGAGTTCCATGCCAACGGCGGCAAACAGGGCTAGCAGCGGATGCCATCGAGCAGGCGGGCATGGCAGGGCCCTACAATCGCCCCATGAGCCCGAACACGCCCGCTTCCGCCCTCACCATCGCCGGATCCGATTCCGGCGGTGGTGCCGGCATCCAGGCCGACCTGAAAGCCTTCGCCGCGCACCGCGTGCATGGCCTTTCGGCGATCGCCGCGCTTACCGCGCAGAACACCCGCGGCGTCACCGCCGTGCATGTGCCACCGATCGCGTTCCTGCAGGCCCAGATCGCCGCCTGCTTCGATGATTTCGACGTGCATGCGGTCAAGCTGGGCATGTTGGCCAACGCCGAGGTGATCCACTGCGTGGCCGATGCACTGGAGAAACATCGCCCGCCGCACATCGTGCTGGACCCGGTGATGATCGCCACCAGCGGCGCGCGCCTGCTGGAAGACAGCGCGCTGGATGCGCTGCGTACGCGCCTGCTGCCGCTGGCCACGCTGGTCACCCCGAACACGCCGGAAGCCGAGCTGCTGGTCGGCCGGCGCATCCTCGACGGCGATGACGCCGAACACGCCGCGGCACTGCTGCTGGACCTGGGTGCGGGTGCGGTGCTGCTCAAGGGCGGCCACCTGCACGAGGGCAACCGGGTCATCGACCGCTTCTTCGACGGCGTGAGCAGCGAGACCTTCGTCCATGCCCGGCTGCCGGTGGACGCGCACGGCACCGGCTGTACGCTGGCGTCGGCGATCGCCGCCCAGCTGTGCAACGGGCTGAGCCTGGCCAACGCCTGCGAGGCCGCCATCGATTACGTGGCGCGCGCCCTGCAACAGGGCCATACGCCCGGCCGCAGCACGGTGCTGGTGCTGGATCACTTCGGCGCTGCGCCCCACGCATGACCCTGGACGCGCACAGCACGTCGCTGCGGGCGGCCGACGGACACGCCTTCGCCCTGCTGCACTGCCTGCCCGCGCAGCCGCGAGCGCGCCTGCTGTGGCTGCCTGCGCTGGGCGTGGCCGCACGCCATTACCTGCCGTTGGCCCAGGCGCTGGCTGCGCAGGGAATCGCGGTATACCTGCACGAGTGGCGCGGCAATGGCAGCAGTTCGCTGCGGCCTTCACGCGTGCAGGATTGGGGCTACCGGGAAATCCTCGAACAGGACCTGCCGGCCAGCCAACAGTTGCTGCTCCAGCATGACCAGCAGGACCGCGTGCTGCCGTGGATCGTAGGCGGCCACAGCCTGGGGGGGCAGTTGGCGTGCCTGCATGCCGGGCGCTTCCCCGCCGATTTCGAGCATCTGTGGCTGGTGGCGAGCGGAACGCCGTGGTGGCGCAGCTTCCCTGCCCCGCGCGGCTGGCTGCTGCCACTGGCCTACCGCTTCCTGCCCTGGCTGGCGCGGCGCAACGGCGTGCTGCCAGGCCGCCGACTCGGCTTTGGCGGCAATGAAGCACGCGGCCTGATCCAGGACTGGTCGCGCGTGGGGCTGAGCAACCGCTATGCCGCCGCAGGCATGGCCGAGGACCTCGAAAGCCAGCTGCGGCTCGTGCAGGGACAGGCGCGCGCCGTGCTGATGGCCGATGACTGGCTGGCACCCACGGGATCGATGCAGGCCCTGCTGGCCAAGCTGCCCGACGTGCAGGTCACGACCTCCGTGCTGGATGCCGCCATGCTGCGTACGCGTGCCGACCACTTCCACTGGATGAAGGCGCCGCAGGCGGTTGCACAGGCGCTGTTGCGTTCATTTGACTGAAATTCTTCACAAAGGCGTTGACGGATGCAGCGGTAATCCGCATAATTCCGCTCCTGTTGCAGGGCGCCCGTAGCTCAGTTGGATAGAGTACCTGGCTACGAACCAGGCGGTCGGGAGTTCGAATCTCTCCGGGCGCACCATCAACAGGAACACCAACCCGCCGTTGGTGTGAGTAACAGGAAAATCGCTGTCACATGCGCCCGTAGCTCAGTTGGATAGAGTACCTGGCTACGAACCAGGCGGTCGGGAGTTCGAATCTCTCCGGGCGCACCATCAACAGGAACACCAACCCGCCGTTGGTGTGAGTAACAGGAAAATCGCTGTCACATGCGCCCGTAGCTCAGTTGGATAGAGTACCTGGCTACGAACCAGGCGGTCGGGAGTTCGAATCTCTCCGGGCGCACCAATATTCGAAGAAACAGCAGGCCTCGGCCTGCTGTTTTTTTTTGCATGCGCCACCTACCGCTGCGCTCGCCGACCATGGGTCGGCGCTACCGGGCTCAGCGCATCGCGTGCCACCAGGCCTCCAGCGTGCCCGGCGTGCGTAGCCGTTCGCGCCACCAGCGCAGAGCCGCGCCATCTTCGCCCGTGCGCCATGCCAGCCAGAACGTTTCCTCCGGCTTGTGCTCTTGGACCTCACGAATCACCAGCTCACCCCGGTCCACCGCCGCACGCGCGCACGGCGCCGGCAGGAAACCAAAGCCGATGCCCTCGCGCTGCAGCCGCAGCTTGCTGGCCATGTCCGGCACGCTGAGGGTTTCCTGCCCCATCAGCAGGCCAACGGTGCGCGGCAACAGCCGACGCGCCGAATCGGAAACGGCGATCGCACAATGCTCCACCAGCTGCTCGCGACGCAGCACGCCAGGCACTGCCGCCAGCGGATGGCCCGGCGCGATCGCGAACACGAACTCGACACTGCCCAGCGGTTCCACCACGTAGCCCCCACCGCTGGGGCCCTCGCCCGCTGCGCCCACCAGCAGGTCCGCGCGACGATCCAGCAGCGCCTCCCAGGTGCCCGACAGGGCCTCGCCGATCAGCCGCAGGCGGGTCTGTGCCGCGACGTCACGGAAGGCCCGGATATCCGGGCCCAGCAGCCAGGTCGGGAACATCGAGTCCACCGCCAAGGTCAGTTCGGCCTCCCAGCCAGAGGCTACCCGGCGTACCCGCAGTTCCAGCTCGCGCGCCGCCCGCAGCAGGTGGCGGCCCTCATCCAGCAGCGCCCGGCCGGCCGGGGTCATCTCCGCGCGTGGCCCGACCCGATC
Organism: Stenotrophomonas lacuserhaii; assembly: GCF_014836545.1. Lineage (GTDB taxonomy): Bacteria > Pseudomonadota > Gammaproteobacteria > Xanthomonadales > Xanthomonadaceae > Stenotrophomonas > Stenotrophomonas lacuserhaii. The sequence goes on along the minus strand of NZ_JACSQS010000015.1, from coordinate 7,034 downwards.
GAACAACTGCACGCCCAGATCTTCTTCCAGCTTGCCCACGGTGTAGGAAATGGTCGAGGGCACCTTGTGCAGCGCCTTGCCGGCCGCAGCGAACGAGCCGCGACGGTCAATGGCATCCAAGATCTGCAGGGCGTCGAGGCTGAGCTTGAGCATTCGAAATTTTCGATGATGGCTTGCGAAACTATCCGTTTTTCAAAGTGCGAGGGCAAGCGGATACTTCTTCGCAACGGGAAACCACAGGCCTGCACGGCCGCCAGGTCCCACGTCGAAACCATCGAACAAGGAGCACCACCATGATCCAGATCCGTAAGAGCGCCACCCGCGGCAAGGCCGACCATGGCTGGCTGAACTCCATGCACACCTTCTCCTTCGCCAATTACTACGACCCGCGCTACACCAGCTTCGGCCCGCTGCGGGTGATCAACGAAGACAAGGTGATCGGCGGTCAGGGCTTCGGCACGCACAGCCACAGCAACATGGAAATCATTTCCTACGTGCTCGGCGGCGCGCTGGAACACAAGGATTCGATGGGCACCGGTTCGGTGCTGCGCTACGGCGATGTGCAGCGCATGAGCGCCGGCAGCGGCGTCAGCCACAGCGAGTTCAACCATTCAGCGGATGAGCCGGTGCATTTCCTGCAGATCTGGCTGTTCCCGGACCAGGAGAACATCGCGCCGTCCTATCAGGAAACCAACTTCAGCCCCGAGGACAAGCGCGGCCAGCTGCGCTTGATCGCCTCGCCGGACGGTGCCGCAGGTTCGCTGCTGATCCACCAGGATGCACGCATCTACGCCACCATCCTGGATGGCGCACAACGCCTCAACCACACCCTGGCGAGCGGTCGCGGCGCCTATGTACAGGTGGCGCGTGGCCAGCTGCAGGTCAACGGGATCACCCTGGAAGCGGGCGATGCGCTGCAGGTGCGCGACGAATCCCAGCTGACACTGGAAAACGGCAATGATGCCGAGGTGCTGGTGTTCGACCTGGCGCTGTAACGACCCGCATCGCCTGACCTCTCGTGGCCTGCAACACGGCACGGCGGCTCAGGCGGTCGCGCAGCATGGAGCCGACGAGGCGGCATCAAGAGCACAAAAAAAACGCCCGCAGACAGTATCTGCGGGCGTTTTCATATATGGCGGAGCGAGAGGGATTCGAACCCTCGATAGAGCTTTTGACCCTATACTCCCTTAGCAGGGGAGCCCCTTCAGCCGCTCGGGCATCGCTCCGGGGTGTTGCAACCGCTGGTGGAGAAGTACTCCGCAGCGGGGACGCGAATAATAGCTTTTTTCGCGGCCGGAGGTAAAGCCTTATTCAGCAGAATCTTCACTGCTGGTCGCAGCTTCATCACCGCGCTGGATGCGCTGGTAGATTTCCTCGCGATGCACGGCCACGTCCTTCGGCGCCGTGATGCCGATACGGACCTGGTTTCCCTTGACGCCCAGGACGGTCACGCTGACCGAGTCGCCAATCATCAGGGTTTCGCCAACGCGGCGGGTCAAGATCAACATTGTGGTAATTCTCCATGAAACCGTGTGGAAGGGTATCCCCCACCGGCCTGGCGCGCCGTAAAGGCCCGCCCCACTACGAAGGGAAAAAGATTGCCAATGGTACCGTCAGCCCTCCCGCAGCTTCAAGGCGCGGAAGGGCTGCGGTTCATCCCAGACGCGGACGGACCCAGTCGATCGCCGCAGCCAGGGCAGTCGCAAGGGCGGGCCCGTCCTCGCCACCACCCTGGGCGAGATCGGGACGACCACCGCCCTTGCCCCCGATCTGACTGGCAATGTGGGACAACAGTTCCCCGGCCTTGACCCGGCCCATTGCACTGCCGTTCACGCCAGCAACCAAGGCGACCTTCCCGTCCTGCGCACCGGCCAGCAGGATCACGGCATCACCCAACTGCTGTTTGAGACGATCCACCGCATCGCGCAGGGCTTTCGCGTCAAAGCCTTCCAACCGCGCGACCAGCACCTTCACCCCGGACACGTCCACGGCCTGGGTGGACAGGTCCGCGGTGGCACCGGCGGCGAGCTTGGCCTTCAGCGATTCCAGTTCACGTTCGAGCTGCTTCTGGCGCAGGATCTGGGTGCGGATCTTCTCCACCACGTCGCCCGCACTGCCGCCGAGCAGGCTGGCCGCTTCGGACAGGCGCGCTTCTTCGTCCGCGACGAAATCCAGCGCACCCTGGCCGGTGACCGCCTCGATGCGGCGCACGCCAGCGGACACACCGCCTTCGGAGGTGATCTTGAACAGGCCGATGTCACCGGTGCGGCTGACATGCGTGCCGCCGCACAGTTCGGTGGAGTAATTGCCCATTTTCAGCACGCGCACGTTTTCGCCGTACTTTTCGCCAAACAGGGCCATCGCGCCGAAATCGAGCGCTTCCTGCATGGCCATGTTGTGCACTTCCACGGCGTTGTTGATGCGCACCTGCTGGTTGACCTTGCGCTCGATGATCGCCAGTTCTTCGGCGCTGATCGGCTGGAAATGCGAGAAGTCGAAACGCAGGCGGTCCGGCGCGACCAGCGAACCCTTCTGCTGCACGTGGGTGCCCAGTACTTCGCGCAGGGCCGCATGCAGCAGGTGGGTGGCGGAGTGGTTGAGGATGGTTGCGCCACGGCGCTCGGCATCGACCTGTCCGGCCAGCACGTCACCGATCTTCAGGCTGCCCTCGGCCAGGGTGCCGACATGGCCATGGAACTGGCCGGCGAACTTCTGCGTCTCGGTCACGTCCACGCGCACGCCAGCGGCCGAGAGCACGCCGGTGTCACCGACCTGGCCACCGGATTCGGCGTAGAACGGGGTCTGTTCGGTCAGCACGATCACCGCATCACCGGCGGCGGCGGCCTGCACCGGACGGCCGTCCTTCAGCAGCGCCACCACGCGCAGGCCATCGGCCTGCAGCGCGTCGTAACCGAGGAACACGGTCGGCTTCAGGGTAGCGACCAGATCGGCCGGCAGGCTGACGCCGCCGCCGAACTTGCCCGCCGCACGCGCGGTTTCGCGCTGCTGTTCCATCGCCACGTCGAAGCCGGCGGTGTCCACGATCATGTCACGCTCGCGCGCGATATCAGCGGTGAGGTCCAGCGGGAAACCGTAGGTGTCGTACAGACGGAACGCATCCACGCCGGGAATGATGTTGTTGCTGGCCTTGCCCGCGATGTCTTCGAAGATCTTCATGCCGGCGTCCAGCGTTTCGGCAAAGCGCTCTTCTTCGGCCTGCAGGGCGCGGGTGACGGTGTCGGCGGTGGCCGGCAGTTCCGGATAGGCCACGCCCATCTGCTCGACCAGGGTCGGCACCAGCTTGCTGAAGAACGGCTGGCGCACGCCCAGCATCCAGCCATGGCGCAGTGCGCGACGGATGATCCGGCGCAGCACATAGCCGCGGCCTTCGTTGGACGGCAGCACGCCATCGACGATCAGGAACGAACACGCACGGATATGGTCGGCGATCACCCGCAGCGACTTGTTCTCCAGATCGGCCATGCCGGTCAGTTCGCTGGCCTTGCGGATCAGCGCCTGGAACAGGTCGATTTCGTAGTTGGTGTGCACATGCTGCAGGATCGCCGCCAGGCGCTCCAGGCCCATGCCGGTGTCCACGCAGGGCGCCGGCAGCGGCACCAGGCTGCCATCGGGCTGGCGATCGAACTGCATGAACACCAGGTTCCAGATTTCGATGAAACGGTCGCCATCTTCATCCGGCGAGCCCGGCGGACCACCGGCGATGTGGTCGCCATGGTCATAGAAGATCTCCGTGCACGGACCGCACGGACCGGTGTCGGCCATCTGCCAGAAGTTGTCCGAGGCGTACGGGGCGCCCTTGTTGTCGCCGATGCGCACGATGCGCTCTTCCGGGATGCCGACCATGTCGCGCCACAGCGCGTAGGCCTCGTCATCGGTCTGGTAGACGGTGACCAGCAGGCGCTCGGCCGGCAGCTTCCAGACCTGGGTCAGCAGTTCCCAGGCCCAGGCAATGGCGTCCTTCTTGAAGTAGTCGCCGAAGGACCAGTTGCCCAGCATTTCAAAGAACGTGTGGTGGCGGGCGGTGTAACCCACCTGGTCCAGATCGTTGTGTTTGCCGCCTGCGCGCAGGCAGCGCTGGACGTCGGCAGCGCGCACGTAGCTGCGCTTCTCCGCGCCCAGGAACACGTCCTTGAACTGGACCATGCCCGAATTGGTGAACAGCAGGGTCGGGTCGTTGCCCGGCACCAGCGGTGCCGATGGCACGATGGTGTGGCCCTTGCCCTTGAAGAACTCAAGGAAGTCGCTGCGGATCTGTGAAGTAGTGAATTTGGCGGATGCGGTCATGGGGGCTGGCAGTCTGCGTGCCGGAGGCGCCACCGCCTCCAGCCACACTGGCCAGGGTCGGGTTTCGGACCTCCGAAACGTTGAAGGGTAACAGGCCAGCGCCGCTCAGTCCTCTGCATCGAAGCGGGTGGCGCGGCGGATCGTGTCGCCGTCGAACCCGCGACGGGCCAGCAGGTCGGCGGCCTTGCGCCGCTGCGGCAGGTCCTGCGGTCCTTCCTCGCCAAACCGGCGGCGTACCAGGTCACGGGCGTTGTCGAGGAAATCGCCCTCGTAGCTGTCCATTGCGGCGCTTATGGCATCACTGTCCAGCCCATGGGTGCCCAGTTCGGCCTGGATGTGGCGCGGTCCATACCCGCCATTGGCGCGGTTGCGCACCAGGAACTCGGCGAAGCGCTCATCGTCCTGCCAGCCCTCGCTGGTCAGCTTGTCCACCGCGGCCTGCGCCAGCTCCGGCTCGATGCCGCGCGCGACCAATTTGCGGCCCAGTTCCTTGCGCGAATGATCGCGCCGCACCAGCAGGCCAAGCGCCCGCTGCACGGGCGTCAATTCGGGCCGGCGGCGTTTACGTGCGCCCGGTGGGGCATCGGATTCGTCGTGCATGCTCATCCTTCACTCAGCGCCGTCCCTGACGCCACGCCCTTGATCGGCGTGAAAATCCTGCGGGGCAGGACGACGTCACTGACGGCGCCGCCCTGCCCCACAGCATGTCTTACGCTTCGTCGGCGTCGTCTTCGTCGCCGGCTTCCTTCGGTGCTTCAGCCGGCTGGAACTTCTCGCGCAGCTCCGCTTCCAGGCGCTGGGCCACGGCAGGGTTGTCGCGCAGGTAGCCGCGGGCGTTGTCCTTGCCCTGGCCGATGCGCTCTTCGCCGTAGCTGTACCAGGCGCCGGCCTTCTCAACCAGCTTGGCTTCCACGCCCATGTCGATCAGCTCGCCCTCGCGGCTGATGCCTTCGCCGTACAGGATCTCGGTGATGACCTGCTTGAACGGCGGCGCCAGCTTGTTCTTGACGACCTTGATCTTGGTCTGGTTGCCGATGATCTCATCACCCTTCTTGATCGCGCCGATGCGGCGGATGTCCAGGCGCACCGAGGCGTAGAACTTCAGCGCATTGCCGCCGGTGGTCACTTCCGGGCTCTGGCCCGGCATCATCACACCGATCTTGTGGCGCAGCTGGTTGATGAACACCACCAGGGTGTTGGAGCGCTTGATGTTGCCGGTCAGCTTGCGCAGCGCCTGGCTCATCAGACGGGCCTGCAGGCCCGGCAGCTGGTCACCCATCTCGCCTTCGATTTCGGCCTTCGGGGTCAGCGCGGCGACCGAGTCGACCACCACGATGTCCACCGAGTTGGAGCGCACCAGCATGTCGGCGATTTCCAGCGCCTGCTCACCGGTATCCGGCTGCGACAGCAGCAGGTCGTCGACATTGACGCCCAGCTTGGCGGCGTAGATCGGGTCCAGGGCGTGCTCGGCATCGATGAAGGCTGCCGTGCCGCCCTTCTTCTGGCACTCGGCGATGGCCTGCAGCGTCAGGGTGGTCTTGCCCGAGGACTCCGGACCATAGATCTCCACGACCCGGCCCTTGGGCAGGCCGCCGATGCCCAATGCGATATCCAGCATCAGCGAACCGGTCGGGATGATCTCGACGGGCTCGACAACGCGATCGCCCATCCGCATCACCGAGCCTTTACCGAACTGCTTTTCGATCTGGCTCAGGGCGGCGGCCAGGGCACGCTTCTTGTTCTCGTCCATCGTCTTGGTCCTTGGGGAAGTGGTCATCTTTTTAATCGTGGTCAACTCGGGTTCGGGGGTGACTGTAGCGGCAGCGCATCGCACAGGATGAGACGCGCACCGGGCAAGTCGAACATTATCGCCGCAGACGTCAGCGGCAGCCGCCCCCGGGCATTCAACGGTTGGGTCGCAGCAGGCCGCAGTACAGGCCTTCAATGGCGAAATCCTGGTCCGGCAACACTTCGATAGGGGCGTAATCCGGATTGCGCGGCAGCAGGCGGATACGGTCCTTGCCGATCTTCAGCAGCTTGACGGTGATCTCTTCGTCGATACGCGCCACCACGATCTGCCCGGTACGGGCGTCGCGGGTACGGTGCACGCCGATCAGGTCACCATCGAAGATGCCTTCGTCGATCATCGAGTCGCCCTGCACTTTGAGCAGGTAATCCGGTGCCGGGGAGAAGAACACGCGGTCGAGCACGACGAAATCGTCCGAGCCGATGTCCGCGCCGATCGGCAGTCCGGCCGCGACACGCCCCAGCACCGGCAGGCGCAGCACGCTGTCATCCCGCGTCGGTTCGGCGACCTGCTTCAGCGGCGGCGCCTGCACCAGGCGGATGCCACGAGCCTGGCCGGGAACGCGGCGAATGGCGCCGGCCGCTTCCAGCGCTTCAAGGTGGTACTGCGCGGCGCGCACGCCCTTGAAGCCGAAGGCACGGGCGATTTCGGTCTGCGAAGGCGGTGCGCCTTCGGATTCGATGCGCTCGGCGATCAGCTGCAGGATGGCCTGCTGGGTTTCGGTCAGGTTCGTCGTGTCCATGTTAGTAGTAATACTACTAACTCTTTCGTGTCGCAAGTGCCGCGCAGGATTGCAGCGAACGGCTGAGCCCCTCGTGGTGGGTCGATGGAAGCGGTTTATTGGGTTTGGGCCGGGCGGTGGGGCTGGTCGGGGGACGGCAAGAGCCGCATCCTGCGGGCCTCGTTTCGCGCCATCCATGGC
>NZ_JACSQS010000014.1:79683-100794 GCF_014836545.1 Stenotrophomonas lacuserhaii | reverse complement strand
GTCCGGGGGACGGCAACAGCCGCTCCTGCGGGCCTCGTTTCACGCCATCCATGGCGCTCAACGCCCCCGCACCCTCCACCCACCCGTCGCCCTGACGGTTTCCGGTGGCCGCGTATGAAAAAATAGAAGAGGCAGGTGCTTCCAGCACCTGCCTTTTTTTGCTTTGCTTTGCCCTTCCCTCCCCCTCCGCTGGCGCGGCGATGCCGGCCGGGAGGGCGGTTGAAGCCCTTGCGCAGGACGCTTGGAGCCCCGGATGGGCGGAAAGCAGGCCCCATGGATGGGTTTACGACGTGTCCTGCGCAAGGGCTTCAACCGCCCTCCCTCCCAGCAACGAGGCGCCACCCGGAAAAATGATTAATTCCCATTTTATACAATTCATATAAAAAGGACCAAACAGGAGTATTCTCGACCTCGAGGCACATCCTGTGGAGTCCGCCATGCTGCACGCCCCGATCACCTTCGAACCCATCACCGAACTCACCCGCACCACCGCGTCCTCGGTGAAGGAACACTGGCGCAAGGTCATGCAGGAAGTGCGCGAACAGCGCATGGTCGTGGTCACCAACCACAACGAACCGCAGGCGGTGATCATCTCCGCCGATCAGTACCGCGCGCTGCAGGCCAAGGTCGAAGCGCTGGAACAATCGCTGGGTGAACTGCGCAACCAGAGCCCCGCCCTGACCGAACTGCGCAAAGGCTTCGACGAACGCCTGGCCGTGCTTCAGCAGGCCCAGGCCGGCCCGCGCGCACGCGACCTGCTGCGTCGCCCTGCCCACCTCGGCGGCAAGGTCAAGGCCGGCTCCGGCTTCTGATGGCACGCCCGTTCCTATACGTGCTAGCCGGGGTCAACGGCGCCGGCAAGAGCTCCATCGGCGGTCACCTGCTGCGTGAGGCGGGACTGGACTGGTTCAATCCGGACACCTACGCCCGTGCGCTGGTGCGGCAGTTGGGCGTCGGCCAGGCCGAGGCCAACGGACAGGCCTGGCAGGAAGGCGTCACCCGCCTGCAGGCCGCCCTGGCCGAGGGCAGCAACCATGCCTTCGAAACCACCCTGGGCGGCACTTCGATCACCGCGATGCTCCACGAAGCCACCCGCACGCACGATGTGCTGATGTGGTTCTGCGGGTTGTCCAGCCCGGAGCAGCACATCGCGCGGGTGAAGGCGCGGGTGCAGGCCGGCGGCCACACGATCAACGAAGCCGACATCCGGCGCCGCTGGCCATTGGCGCAGCAGAATCTGATCGGCCTGATGCCGGTGCTGGCCGCGCTGCAGGTGTATGACAACAGCGCGGAGGCCGCACCCGGCGAAGCGGTGCCGGATCCACAGCGGGTGCTGCAGATGGAAGGCGGCCAGCTGGAATGGCCCTCCGACGAAGACCTGGCGCAACTGCGGCAGACGCCGGACTGGGCCGTGCCGCTGGTGGAAGCGGCGTTGCGCTCAGCTTCCTGAAAAGGGGTCAGAGTCCTGACTCTGACCCCGGACTCTGAGACCTGGCGCAACTGCGGCAGACGCCGGACTGGGCCGTGCCGCTGGTGGAAGCGGCACTGCGATCAGCTTCCTGAAAAGGGGTCAGAGTCCTGACTCTGACCCCGGACCCCAGGAGCCGCCGAGCATGGCTCGGCGCTACCAACGCAGGACCCTGCCGGTTGTCAGCTTCAGTGCCGGTGGGGCGCATCCGGGTCGGTGCGCAGGGCGCGCAGCAGGCCCACCATGTAGAACGCCAGGGTGAACGAGAACGGCAGGCCGCACAGCACCACCGCGGTCTGCATGGCCCCGAAATTGCCGGCCAGCAGCAGGCCGATGCTCACCACGGTGATCACCACGGCCCAGAACACCCGCAACCAGATCGGGGCGTCGTGGCCATCTTCCAAGCCACCGTCCACGCGCCGGGTGCACAGGTTCGCGATCATCAGCGTGCCTGAGTCCACCGGCGTCAGAAACAGCACGAAGCCGATCACCACCGCCGCACCGGCCACGTAGGGCGCCCACGGCAGGTACTCCAGCAGCTTGAATAGGGTCATCGCCGCATCCGCCTTGGCCACCTCACCCAGCACCGCCTGGCCGTGGTTCAACACCAGGTCGATGGCGGTGTTGCCGAAGATCGACAGCCACGCCAAGGTGAATCCCAAGGGGATCAGCAGGACGCCCAGGATCACTTCGCGGATGGTGCGCCCGCGCGAGATGCGCGCCACGAACAGGCCGACGAACGGCGCCCAGGCAATCCACCACGCCCAGTAGAACAGCGTCCAGCTGCCCAGCCAGTCGCGGCCGTCCGGCTGGTTGAGGTAGATGTCGAAACTCTTGCGCACGAACGAGGCCAGGTAATCGCCGGTGTTCTGCACCAGCCCGTCCAGCAGGTGCAGCGTCGGCCCGGTCACCAGCACGAACAGCAGCAGCAGGCACAGCAGGCGCACGTTGAGGTTGGACAGCCAGGCGATGCCTTTCTCCACGCCGGCCACCACGCCGATGGTGGCCACCACCATCATCACCAGCACGATCATCACCAGCGTCTGCGGCGTGTCGGGCACGTTGAACAGGTAGCTCAACCCGGACTGCACCACCAGCGCCCCGATGCCCAGGTTGGTCACCATCGACACCAGCGTGGCCAGGATGCCGAAGCCGTCCACCATGTCGCCGATCCGGCCATGGATGCGTTCACCGAAGATCGGGTACAGCGCCGAACGCAGTGCCAGCGGAAGGTTCCGACGGTAGGCGAAGTAGCCCAAAGCGACACCCACCAGCGCGTACAACGCCCAACCGTGCAGGCCCCAATGCAGGAAGGTCAGCACCATCGCCTCGCGACTGGCCGCGACCGTGCCGCCCTGCTGTCCCGGCGGGGTCAGGAAGTGGTCCAGCGGCTCATAGGCGCCGTAATACAACAACGCGATGCCGATGCCGGCCGAGAACAGCATCGACACCCAGGGCACGTAGGCGAAGGCAGGCGATTCTTCGTTGTGGCCCAGCCGGATGCTGCCGTAGCGGGAGAACGCCAGCCACAGCACGAAGCCCAGGCAGGCCACGATGAGCAGCATGTACCACCAGCCGAACGCAGCGGACACCTGCGCCTGCGCGACCTGCAGCCAGTGCTCGCTGGCCTGCGGGTTGAGCACGGTGAGCAGGCCCAGCACGCCGATGGACAGGGCCGAGCTGAAGAACACGAAACCGTTCAGTCGCAGCGGCGACGGCGCGGAGGAAGCCTTGGAAGACATGGTGTTGTCTCATCGATCCTGGGGGCGCAGGGTCCGGCCGGATCGAAGGGACCGGGACCAGGGCGTGGGGACGCGAGCGCATCCTACGCCTTTATTGATTGAACGTTCAATCAATAAAAAGTATAGTGGTCGCCATCACGGGACCCCCCGGTCGCAGTGCATGGAGAGACAATGCCGAAGAAAGGCATCGAGCCGGTCCGCCGCGAACAGCTGATCCGCGCCACCTTCCAGACCATCGACGAGATCGGCCTGGCCGACGCGACGGTGGCCACCATCGCGCGCAAGGCCGGACTGTCCACCGGCATCGTGGCGCACTACTTCGGCGACAAGGACGGCCTGCTCAACGCGGCCATGCGGCAGATCCTGCGTGAGTTGAAGAACGCCGTGGCGCGCTTCCGCGACACCTGCGCCGACGATCCCCGCGCGCAGCTGCGTGCCATCGTCGATGGCAACTTCGACGACAGCCAGACCAACGGCACCGCCATGCGCGTGTGGCTGACCTTCTGGGCAGCGAGCATGCACCAGCCGGAACTGGCCCGCCTGCAGCGCGCCAACGACCAGCGCCTGTATTCGAACCTGTGCCACCAGTTCAAACGCGTTCTGCCTGGCGAACAGGCCTCCCTGGCCGCCCGCGGGCTGGCCGCCATGGTCGATGGCCTGTGGCTGCGCGGCAGCCTGGTCGGCGGTGACTTCAACGCCGACAACGCACGCCGCATCGCCTACGCGTACATCGACTTCCAGTTACAGGCAAACGCGCTATAAGCGCTTGAACGCCTGCTCCCCTCCTCTCCCCCTTCCCCTTCCAGGAGTTCCCATGTCCACCCTGCCCCTGCAGCAGCTCTACATCCACGGCAAGCTGGTCGACGCCACCAGCGGCAAGACCTTCCAGAGCATCAACCCGGCCACCGGCGAGGTGATCGCCGAGGTGCAGATCGCCAACCAGGCCGATGTCGAGCGCGCCGTGGCCAGCGCCGCGGAAGGCCAGAAGGTGTGGGCGGCGATGACCGCGATGGAGCGTTCGCGCATCCTGCGCCGCGCCGTGGACATCCTGCGCGAACGCAACGACGCGCTGGCGCAGCTGGAAACCCTGGACACCGGCAAGGCGCTCAGCGAAACCACCACGGTGGACATCGTCACCGGTGCCGACGTGCTGGAGTACTACGCCGGCCTGGCCACCGCCATCGAAGGCAACCAGGTGCCGCTGCGCGAATCGAGCTTCTTCTACACCCGCCGTGAGCCGCTGGGCGTGGTCGCCGGTATCGGCGCATGGAACTATCCGGTGCAGATCGCGCTGTGGAAGTCCGCCCCGGCGCTGGCAGCTGGCAATGCGATGGTGTTCAAGCCGTCCGAAGTGACCCCGCTGACTGTCATCGAACTGGCGAAGATCTACACCGAAGCCGGCGTGCCGGACGGTGTGTTCAACGTGGTGCAGGGACCGGGCCGTGAAGTGGGCCAGTGGCTGACCGAACATCCGCTGATCGAGAAAATCTCCTTCACCGGCGGCGTGGAAACCGGCAAGAAGGTGATGGCATCGGCTGCCTCGTCCTCGCTGAAGGAAGTCACCATGGAACTGGGCGGCAAGTCGCCGCTGGTGATCTGTGACGATGCCGCGCTGGAACGCGCCGCCGACATCGCGGTGATGGCCAATTTCTTCAGCTCCGGCCAGGTGTGCACCAACGGCACCCGCGTGTTCGTGCCGCGCGCCATGCTGGCGGCCTTCGAAGCGGCCGTCGTGGAGCGCGTCAAGCGCATCCGCATCGGCGATCCGCAGGATGCACAGACCAACTTCGGCCCGATGACCAGCTTTGCGCACATGGACAACGTGCTGCGCCTGATCGAGACCGGCAAGCGCGAAGGTGCGCGGCTGCTGACAGGGGGCGGGCGTGCCACCGAAGGTGCGCTGGCCAAGGGCGCCTACGTCCTGCCGACCGTGTTCTCCGACTGCCGCGATGACATGACCATCGTGCGCGAAGAGATCTTCGGGCCGGTGATGAGCATCCTTGCCTACGACGATGAGGAAGAAGTCATCGCCCGCGCCAACGATACCCACTTCGGGCTCGCCGCCGGCGTGGTCAGCAATGACATCGCCCGTGCGCACCGCATCATCCATCGCCTGGAAGCCGGCATCTGCTGGATCAACACCTGGGGCGAATCGCCGGCGGAAATGCCGGTGGGCGGTTACAAGCAGTCCGGCGTGGGTCGCGAGAACGGCATCTCCACCCTCGCCCACTACACCCGCATCAAGTCGGTACAGGTGGAACTGGGCGAGTACACCAGCATTTTCTGATCCGAACGCACCGGCCTTGCGGCCGTCGTTCCGGCCGGGCGTGTCCCTCCCCCCACGCCCGGCCACCCTATACACCGCCAGCTGGCGCGACCGCGCGCCGCCCGGCCTGCAGGAGCAAAGACCATGAGCACCCCCAACGAGTACGACTACATCATCATCGGCGCCGGTTCGGCCGGCAACGTGCTGGCCACCCGCCTCACCGAAGATGCCGACGTCAGCGTGCTGCTGCTGGAGGCCGGCGGACCGGATTACCGCCTGGACTTCCGCACCCAGATGCCGGCCGCGCTGGCTTTCCCGCTGCAGGGCAAGCGCTACAACTGGGCCTACAAGACCGATCCCGAGCCGCATATGAACGACCGGCGGATGGACTGCGGACGCGGCAAGGGCCTCGGCGGCTCCTCGCTGATCAACGGCATGTGCTACATCCGCGGCAACGCGATGGACTATGACAACTGGGCCAGCATGCCGGGCCTGGAAGACTGGACCTACGCCGACTGCCTGCCCTACTTCCGCAAGGCCGAAACCCGCGACATCGGCGGCAACGACTACCACGGCAGCGATGGCCCGCTGCAGGTCACCACGCCGAAGGCCGGCAACAACGAACTGTTCGCGGCGATGATCGAAGCCGGCGTGCAGGCCGGCTACCCGCGCACCGATGACCTCAACGGCTACCAGCAGGAAGGCTTCGGTCCGATGGACCGCACCGTGACCCCGCGCGGCCGTCGTTCGAGCACCGCGCGCGGCTACCTGGACCAGGCGCGCGCGCGACCGAACCTGACCATCGTCACCCACGCGCTGACCGACCGCATCCTGTTCTCCGGCAAGCGTGCGGTGGGCGTGGCGTGGCTGCGCAACGACGAACCGCAGAAGGCGCGTGCGCGTCGCGAAGTCCTGCTGTGCGGCGGCGCCATCGCTTCCCCGCAGGTGCTGCAGCGCTCCGGCGTGGGCCCGGCCGACCTGCTGCGCGGGCTCGGCATCGAGGTGGTGCATGACCTGCCCGGCGTCGGCGCCAACCTGCAGGACCATCTGGAAATGTACCTGCAGTACGAGTGCAAGAAACCGGTTTCGCTGGCCCCCGCACTGAAACTGTACAACCAGCCGGCGATCGGTGCGGAATGGCTGTTCAACGGCACCGGCACCGGCGCCAGCAACCAGTTCGAAGGCGGCGGTTTCATCCGCAGCAACGAAGAATTCGCCTGGCCCAACCTGCAGTACCACTTCCTGCCGGTGGCGATCAATTACAACGGCTCCAACCCGATCAAGGAACACAGCTTCCAGATGCACGTGGGGTCGATGCGCTCGCCCAGCCGGGGCCGCATCCACGTGCGTTCGACCGATCCGCGCGTGCATCCGAGCATCCTGTTCAACTACATGTCCCATGAACAGGACTGGCGCGAGTTCCGCGATGGCATCCGCATCACCCGCGAGATCTTCGGCCAGCCGGCGTTGGCGCCGTACACCGGCCGCGAGATCTCGCCGGGGAGCCAGCTGCGCACCGATGCGGAGATTGACGCATTCGTCCGCGAACATGCCGAAACCGCCTACCATCCGTCGTGCTCGAACAAGATGGGCAGTGCCGCCGACCCGATGGCGGTGGTCGACGGCCACGGCCGCGTGCACGGGATGGAAGGCCTGCGCATCATCGACGCTTCGATCATGCCGCAGGTGGTGACCGGCAACCTCAACGCCCCGACCATCATGATGGCCGAGAAGCTGGCCGACGTGCTGCGCGGCCGCGCCCCGCTGCCGCGCAGCACCGCTCCGTACTTCCAGGCCAACGGCGCCCCGGCCCGCAAAAAGTAAGGTAGTGGCGACCCGGCCTGGTGGGTGACGACCTGGCCTGGTGGGTGACGACCCGGCCTGGTGGGTGACGACCCGGCCTGGTGGGTGAAGACTTGGCTTGGTGGGTGACGACCGTTGGTCGTCACGCTCTGAAGAAGGGCCGCTGCGCTCGCCGAGCATCGCTCGGCGCTACCGATCATCAGTCCAGAGGCCCGCCATCGGCGGGCCTCTTCGCGTTTTCCATCCGGGACGGTATGCTGCCACGGCTGGATCTGACCGATACTGGCTACAGAACCAACCCAAACATCACAGTTTCCTGGAGGGGGAAAGATGAGCCTGGAACGTCCCTGGTTGCAGAGTTACCCGCAAGGCGTGCCCGCCGAGATCGACATCAACGAGTTCCACTCGGTCTCCTCCGTCTTCGACGCCTCGGTGGCCAAGTACCGGGATCGTCCCGCCTACTCCAGCTTCGGCAAGGTGCTCACCTATGGCGAGACCGACGCACTGGTCGAGCAGTTCGCCGCCTACCTGCTCGGCGAACTGCAGCTGAAGAAGGGCGACCGCGTCGCCCTGATGATGCCCAACTGCCTGCAGTACCCGGTCGCCACCTTCGGCGTGCTGCGCGCCGGCCTCACCGTGGTCAACGTCAACCCGCTGTACACCGCGCGCGAGCTGAAGCACCAGCTGGTCGACGCCGGGGTCACCGCCCTGGTGGTGGTGGACAACTTCGGTGACACCGTGCAGGCCGTCATCGCCGACACGCAGGTCAAGCACGTCATCACCGCCGGGCTCGGCGACCTGCTCGGCGCCAAGGGCGTGATCGTCAACTTCGTGCTGAAGTACATCAAGAAGATGGTCCCCAACTACACCCTGAAGGGCGCGGTGCGCTTCACCCAGGCGTTGAAGCTGGGCCGCCGCCACGACCTGCCGAAGGTGGAGATCGACCACGACGACATCGCCTTCCTGCAGTACACCGGTGGCACCACCGGCGTGGCCAAGGGTGCGATGCTGACCAACCGCAACCTGGTCGCCAACATGCAGCAGGCGTCGGCATGGATCGGCGCGTCGGGCGTGGAGCCGGGCAAGGAGTGGATCATCACGGCCCTGCCGCTGTACCACATCTTCGCGCTGACAGCGAACGGCCTGGTCTTCATGAAGTTCGGCGGCTGCAACCACCTGATCACCAATCCGCGCGACATGAAAGGCTTCGTCAAGGAGCTCAAGGGCGTGCGCTTCACCGCCATCACCGGCGTCAACACGCTGTTCAATGGCCTGCTCAACACGCCCGGTTTCGATGAAGTGGATTTCTCCACGTTGAAGGTCACCCTGGGCGGTGGCATGGCGGTACAGCGATCGGTCGCCGAGCGCTGGAAGAAGACCACCGGCGTCACCCTGGTAGAGGCTTACGGCCTGACCGAAACCTCGCCGGCGGCCTGCATCAACCCGCTGACCCTGGCTGAGTACAACGGGTCGATCGGCCTGCCGATTCCGTCCACCGATGCCTGCATCAAGGACGACAACGGCAACCTGCTGGGCCTGGATGAAGTGGGCGAGCTGTGCATCAAGGGCCCGCAGGTCATGAAGGGCTACTGGCAGCGTCCGGAAGACACCGCCGCGGCGATCGATGCCGACGGCTGGCTGCACACCGGCGACATGGCGAAGATGGACGCGCAGGGTTTCTGCTACATCGTCGATCGCAAGAAGGACATGATCCTGGTGTCCGGCTTCAACGTCTATCCCAACGAGGTCGAGGACGTGATCGCGATGATGCCCGGCGTGCTGGAAGTGGCGGCGGTCGGCGTACCGGACGAGAAGTCCGGCGAGATCGTCAAGGTGGTGATCGTCAAGAAGGACCCGAACCTCACCGCCGAGCAGGTGAAGGAACACGCGCGGGCCAACCTGACCGGTTACAAGCATCCCAGGATCGTCGAGTTCCGCAAGGAGCTGCCGAAGACCAACGTCGGCAAGATCCTGCGCCGCGAGCTGCGTGACGCACCGCCAGCCTGATGCAGGCAGCGCCGAGCCATGCTCGGCGAGCGCAGCGGCAAAGGCCTGACGGCCAGCGGCCGTCACTACCGAGACGCGGATGAGCGAAAAGTGAAAAGCCCGGGGTGGAAACGCCCCGGGCTTTTGCATTTGGGGCGACTGGGCCGGTGTAGCATCCCCGCGAGTGGACCCGTTCGGCCCGCCGACCACCGATTTCCCCGCGGGCCCGCCATGCCGAGGAACCTGCCATGAGCACCATCGAAAAGCTGCCTGCAAACCGCCCATACACCACCATCCGCACCGAAGACAGCGCCGACGGCGCCGCCCATTGGCTGTTCATGCACGCCGATGCATCCACCGGCATCCGCCCTTGCTGCCGCAAGGACATGCTCGATGAAATGTGGAGCTACATGAGCGCCGTGACCCGGGGGCCTGCCAGCCGCCATGACGGCCGCCTGCGCCATTTCGTGCTGGCCTCCGACGCCACCGCCTACAACCTGGGCGGCGACCTGGACCTGTTCACCCGGCTGATCCGCGAAGGCAATCGCGACCGCCTGCTGGCCTATGCACAGCGCTGCGTGGAAGGCGTGCATCACCTGCATACCGGGTTTGGCGGTGACGTGCGTTCGATCGCGCTGATCCAGGGCGATGCGCTGGGCGGCGGGCTGGAGATGGCCCTGGCCTGCCACACCATCGTCGCCGAAGAAGGCGCAGGCATGGGCCTGCCTGAAGTGCTGTTCGGCCTGTTCCCGGGCATGGGCGCCTACTCGTTCCTGTGCCGCCGCGTGGCGCCGCAGCTGGCCGAGAAAATCATCCTGGATGGCCGCGTCTACAGTGCCGAGGAAATGCATGCGATGGGCGTGGTCGACGTACTGGTCCGCAAGGGTGAAGGCCCCAAGGCCGTGCAGGACCTGATCCGCCAGCACCAGCGCATTCCGCAGTCCTACCTGGCGATGAATGCCGCGCGCAACCTGGCCCAGGCCGTCAGCTATGACGAGCTGCTGGAGATCACCAAGGTCTGGGTGGATTCGGCATTGGCACTGGGCGATCGCTCGCTGCGCACGATGGATCGGCTGATCAAGGCACAGACCCGTCGTGCCGGTCTTGACGCGGCCTGAGCTGTGCCCTCCCCCACCAAGTGAACCGACACGTGCCGGCGGCCCGCCGGCACGTTTTCCGCAACGTCGACCGGGCTTCGGGTCAGCGCGGGTCCGCCTCGTCCACGCCGGGCTGGTTACGGTGCGCGGCACGCGCAGCCAGCGCCAGCCGACCTTCCTTGAGCGCGCCAGCCAGCACCGACAGGCGCTGGCGCCATTCGGCCTTGAGCTGCCAGTCCGCCATCCGCATCAGCTCACCGGCGCGGTTGGACACCCGCACCAGTCCAAGATTACTGGCCACGCCCTTGATCGCGTGGGCCTGCTCGCGGAACTGCACCCAGTCCATCGCCTCGCCTTCCGCATGGGCCTTGCGCATGCAGCTTTCCGCATCGCCCAGGCACTGGCGGACGAACTCTCTTTCAAAGCCGTCGCCCATGCCGAGTGAAGCCAATTCATCCAGCACGCCCGAATCCAGCACGCCGTCGGTGCCGCCGGCCAGCGTGCGCACGACGGGCGCAGAAGGTTTGAGGTCGCCGTTGGAGGCGATCTCCGCCAGCGTATCCAGCAGCCGCACCGCCACCACCGGCTTGGCCAGGAACGTATGCGCACCGGCCTGCTGGCAGCGCTGGATGGCATCCGGGGTGACGTCGGCACTGAGCACCAGCACCGGCGTGCGCGGCGCGCCGCCGGCCTGCATCACCCGCAGCTCCTTCAGCATGTCCAGCCCGCTCATGCCCGGCATGTGCAGGTCGACGATGGCCGCATCGAAATCACTCTCGGCCATGGCATCCAGCACCGCTTCGCCCCCGTTGACGCACAGCACGCGGTGCCCGGCTTTCTGCAGGAGGCGCTGCAGCACCATGCGGTTGGCCTCGTGGTCGTCGGCCACCAGGATGCTCATGCTGCGCACCCGCGCGCGGTGGCGCAGGAACGGATCGGCGAAGGCGATGACATTGCCGTTGCTGCTGTCCAGCGGGTTGCCGACCAGCGCCGGGGTGATGCCCACGCGCTCCGGCAGCGGCGGGGCGAACGGCACTTCGAACCAGAAGCGGCTGCCCTGCGGCAGGTTCTCCTGGTAGCCGATCTCGCCGCCCATCGCTTCCACCAGTCCCTTGGCGATGGTGGTCCCCAGGCCGGTGCCTTCGTGACGCCGCGCCATGCTGACATCGGCCTGCTCGAACGCTTCGAACAGCCGCGGACGCATCGGCACGGCCACGCCGATGCCGGTATCGATGATTTCAAAGCGCAGGCGGACGCCACCATCGGCAGCGGCGCTGACCACGTCGATGCGGATCTCCACCCTGCCGTGGTCGGTGAACTTCACCGCATTGCCGGCCAGGTTCAGCAGCACCTGGCGCAGGTGGCCGGTATCGCCACGCAGCCGCGGCGGCACGCCTTCATCCACCCGGACGCGGTAGTCCAGCCGCTTGGCCTTGGCCTGCGGCAGCAGGATCAGGCCGATGGCCTGGACCACGTCACCGAGGGCGAAATCTTCGGCGGCCACGCGCAGCTTGCCCGCTTCGATGGCCGAAATATCAAGGACTTCCTCCACCAGCGCCAGCAGGCTGCGCGAAGAGGCCTGGATGGTGTTGAGGCACTCGCGCTGCTCTTCATCCAGCTCGGTGGTGGCCAGCACTTCGGTCATGCCCGCCAGCCCGTTCAAGGGCGTGCGGAATTCGTGGCTCATGTTGGCCAGGAAGCGGCTCTTGGCCTCGCTGGCGCGGCGTGCTTCGGCCATCGCTTCGGTGAGCTGGCGCAGCAGCGTGGAAAAGTACAGCGGCACCGCAGCCAGGCCCAGCCACAGCCCGAACGCCAGCCGCGCATTGTCGACCCAATAGTCGGTGTACAGCGCGGTGCAGCCGAAGCTGATCATCGCCATCGCCACGGCGAGGTAGAGGTAGTTGTTGCCGAAGCGCATGCCGTTGCCCACCGTGACCCACATCACCACGATGTAGACCCACGACAGCGGCTCGCCCATCTGGATCATGCCCGCGGCAATCAGGCCGTAGTCGGCCAGCATGCCCAGGATGCGCCGCGGGTCGGAGCGCTGCGGACGCCACAGCAGCCAGCCGAAGGCCAGCAGGGACAGCCCCAGCCCACCCAGCACGATCGCCAGCACGCCCACGTACTGGTCATGCGGCAGGTCGCTGCGCACGCCCGGCATCAGCACATAGGCCAGGATCAGGCTGATCAGCACGATGCGGACGATCTGCTGCCCATGCTCGGAATCCTGGCGCTGGGCCAGACGATTGCGCAGCCGGGGCAGCAGCGCGAGCATGCTCACAACCCGGGTCGCGCCGACGCGGTGGAGTGTTCGGCGCAGATCTGCTCCAACTGCGCGCGCCCGCGCAGCAGGGCATCGACCACGCGCGGATCGAACAGCCGGCCACGCTGCGCGTACAGGTAGGCCAGGGTCGCATCGAAGGTCCATGCTTCCTTGTACGGACGCGGCGAAATCAGCGCATCGAACACGTCGGCCACCGCCACGATGCGGGCTTCCAGAGGAATCGCATCGCCGACCAGGCCATCCGGATACCCGCTGCCGTCATAGCGCTCGTGGTGACGCAGCGCGATCAGCGCGCCGATCTGGATGAAGCGGTTCTGGCTGCCGCTCAACAGTTCGTGGCCGATGCGAGGGTGGCGACGCATGATCACCAGCTCCTCGTCGGTCAGCTTGCCCGGCTTCAGCAGGACTGCATCGGGAATGGCGATCTTGCCCATGTCATGCAGCGGCGCCGCCATCTCGATCAGCTTGACCTCCTCTTCGGGAAGCCCCAGCTGTTCGGCGATCAGCCCGGCCACGCGGGACATGCGTTCCAGGTAGGCGCTGGTGCCGGCATCCCGGTATTCGATGGCACGTGCGAGCCGCGACAGGGTTTCGCGTTCACGCTCTTCCACTTCGTGCATGCTGGCAAGCAGCCGCTGCTCCAGCGACAACGCCCGCTGCTTCACGTTCTCCGATTGCTGTCGCAGCTGCAGCAGGTTGTAGCAGCGCGCGCGCAGTTCGCGGGGACGGATCGGCTTGACCAGGAAATCGATCACCCCCGCCTCCAGCGCTGCCTGCCGGATCGGCTCGTCGCCGACCACGGTGATCAGGATCACCGGGATGTCGCGGTGCTTGGGCAGGCGGCGGAAACGGCGGGCGAACTCCAGCCCATCCATCTCCGGCATGCGGTAATCCAGCAGCAGCAGGTCCACCGGCTGCGATTCGCACCAGTTGAGCGCGGCCAGCGGATCGCCGAAGTCGTGCACGCTCAGTTCCGGCGCGATGTCTTCGATGACATGGCGCAGCATCGTCCGCGCGGACGTCTGGTCGTCGACGATCACAATATTCAACGCTGCTTCCGCCTGCTCGTTCGACCACCCCGGGATCAGGGTTGGCGAGGATAACCTGCCATTCTGTAGGCCCGCACCCTGCATCTGTCCGATACCTGCCATGCGCTCCCCGGATCTTGATCGCCGTCACATTGTGATGGCGTAAAGGACGCGACCCATCGCCTCCCCCCGGCAATCGGGTCATTCCGGCCACTCAGCGGCCTCGCCGATACCATACTCCAGCGCTCGCCCGCACGGTAGCACCGGGCCGCCCGTGCAGGCGGCGCCGGCGTATCCGGATCAGGCTTCCGGGCGCATGTAGGGGAACAGCAGGACGTCACGGATCGAGCTGCTGCCGGTCAGCAGCATCACCAGGCGGTCGATGCCGATGCCCAGCCCGCCGGTCGGCGCCATGCCGTACTCCAGCGCCCGGATGTAGTCGGCGTCGTAATGCATCGCCTCGTCATCGCCCCCGTCCTTGGCGGCAACCTGTGCCTGGAAGCGCGCGGCCTGGTCTTCGGGGTCATTCAGCTCGGAGAAGCCGTTGGCCAGTTCCTTGCCATTTATGAACAGCTCGAAGCGGTCGGTGTAACCCGGCGCATCATCGCTGGCCCGGGCCAAAGGCGACACCTCCACCGGATGGTCGGTGATGAAGGTCGGCTGGATCAGGGTGTGCTCGACGGTGGCCTCGAAGATCTCCAGCAGCAGCTTGCCCCAGCCGTAGGACGGCTTGATGCGGATCTTCAGGCGCTCGCAATGCGCGACCAGCGCATCGCGGTCGGTGCAGTCGGCCAGGCTGATTTCCGGGTTGTGGTGGCGCACCGCTTCGTCCATGCGCCAGCGGCGGAAGGCCGGGGCCAGGTCGATGCGGGCACCATCCCATTCCACTTCGGTGGTGCCCAGCACCTGGCGGGCGACATCACGGATGACCCCTTCGGTCAGGTCCATCACTTCGGTGTACGTGGCGTAGGCCTCGTACAGCTCCATCATGGTGAATTCGGGGTTGTGGCGGGTGCTGACGCCTTCGTTGCGGAAGTTGCGGTTGATCTCGTAGACGCGCTCCAGCCCACCCACGACCAAGCGCTTCAGGTACAGCTCCGGCGCCACGCGCAGGTACAGGTCCAGGTCCAGCGCGTTGTGGTGGGTGGTGAACGGCTTGGCCGTGGCACCGCCGGGGATGTAATGCATCATCGGCGTTTCGACTTCCAGGAAGTCGCGGTTGTCCAGCCAGGCGCGCATGGCACGGATGATCCGGGAGCGCTTGATGAACACCTCGCGCGACTCCGGCGTCACGATCAGGTCCACATAGCGCTGGCGGTAGCGCTGCTCCACGTCAGCCAGGCCATGCCACTTGTCCGGCAGCGGACGCAGCGACTTGGTCAGCAGGCGGATGCTCTCGGCCTTCACCGACAGCTCGCCGGTACGGGTGCGGGTCAGGCCGCCTTCCACCGCGACGATGTCACCCACGTCCCAGCCCTTGAAGGCAGTGTAGGCATCGCCCAGCACGTTGCCCTGCAGGAATACCTGGATGCGGCCGGATTCGTCCTGGATCTGGGCGAAGCTGGCCTTGCCCATGACCCGCTTGGCCATCAGCCGGCCGGCCATCCTGACCCGGCGCTCGTTGGCTTCCAGCGCTTCGGCGGTCCAGCTTTCGACGTCGGCGAAGTCTGCCTGCAGGCTGCCGGCGAAGTCTTCGCGACGGAAATCGTTCGGGTAGGCGATGCCCTGGGCCCGCAGCGCGGTCAGTTTGGCGCGACGCTCGGCGATCAGGCTGTTTTCGTCGACGGGGGGCTGCGGCGCGGCGGTCTGCTCGTTCATGGGCTTGGTCGGTCGTTGTCTGTGGGGGGGTCTTCAGGGATTCGCGCCCGCCGAGGATACGACGGACCGGGGGTGGCTGCGGCTGCAGCCACCGGGCGGGTCACCATGCAGGCGACCCGCAGGCTCAGGCGTCGCTGCGTTTGGCGCCCGCTTCCAGGCCGGATTTCAGGCTGGCCTCGATGAACTCATCCAGGTCGCCGTCCAGCACCTTCTGCGTGTCGGTACGCTCGATGCCGGTGCGCAGGTCCTTGATACGGCTCTGGTCGAGCACGTAGTTGCGGATCTGGCTGCCCCAGCCGATATCGGACTTGGTCGCTTCCAGGGCATCACGCTCGGTATTGCGCTTCTGCACTTCCAGCTCGTACAGCTTGGCGGCCAGCATCTTCATCGCGGTGTCGCGGTTCTGGTGCTGGCTGCGGCCGGTCTGGCAGGCGACCACGGTATTGGTCGGGATGTGCGTGATGCGCACCGCAGATTCGGTCTTGTTGACGTGCTGGCCACCGGCACCGGAGGAGCGGTACACGTCGGTGCGCAGGTCGGCCGGGTTGATGTCGATTTCAATGTTGTCATCGACCTCCGGGGACACGAACACCGAGGTGAAGCTGGTGTGCCGGCGGTTGTCCGAATCGAACGGCGACTTGCGCACCAGGCGGTGCACGCCGATCTCGGTTTTCAGCCAGCCGTAGGCGAACTCACCTTCCACGCGGAAGGTGGCCGATTTGATGCCCGCCACATCGCCGCCGGACACTTCCATCAGTTCGGTCTTCCAGCCGCGCGCTTCGCACCAGCGCAGGTACATGCGCAGCATCATTTCGGCCCAGTCCTGGGCTTCGGTGCCACCGGCGCCGGCCTGGATGTCGACGAAGGCGTTGCAGCTGTCCATCTCGCCGGAGAACATGCGCTGGAACTCCAGCTGCTCCACGTGCTTGAGGTACTTGTCCAGGTCGGCGACCACCGCATCGGCGGTTTCCTGGTCCTGTTCGCT
Organism: Stenotrophomonas lacuserhaii; assembly: GCF_014836545.1. Classification (GTDB taxonomy): domain Bacteria; phylum Pseudomonadota; class Gammaproteobacteria; order Xanthomonadales; family Xanthomonadaceae; genus Stenotrophomonas; species Stenotrophomonas lacuserhaii. Next base: position 84,314 of record NZ_JACSQS010000014.1, on the reverse strand, counting down.
CTCGGCCAGTTCCAGCAGGTCGGTGGATTCCACCAGGCCATCGAGGATGCTGGCGATGCCGCCCACGGTCTTTTCAAGCAGCGAGCGTTCACGCCCCAGGTTCTGGGCGTACTCCGGCTTGTTCCAGATATCCGGGTTTTCCAGCTCCCGGGTTACTTCTTCCAGGCGTTCTTTCTTGACGTCGTAGTCAAAGATACCCCCTGAGCGAGACCACCCGATCGGTGAGATCGGTGATTCGCTGGCGGACAGGATTCAGCTCGAGCATGTCGGCGGTTTCGTGTTCGAAATATGACCGGTAATGATACCAGCACAGGCTGCTGGCCGCTGCACGGTCGCCGGTCGCGCCGGCCGGGCGAAACGGCTCTGGCCGGCCGCGTGGCCGGCCCGATGCCGGCCACCCCAGGCGACCGGCATCGCGCACCCCGCACCCGCCGCCTACTTCACCGTGAACTCCCCGACCAGCACGCTCTCGGCCTGGTCCTTCAGGCGCAGCGTGACCGTCTGGTCGCGTTGCTGGCGCGTGCCCCAGTGCGTGCTCAGGCGCAGGCTCAACGTGGTCGCGCCGGTCACCAGCTGCTCGCGGCTGCCGAAGAAGTTGGCCTCCACCCTGTAGGTGCCCGGCTTGGCATCACGCAGCGAGAACTGCTCCGGCCCGTAGCCGCCGGTGAAGTCCTGCGACATCTGGCCGCCCTGGTAGGTCAGCCGGTTGCCGTAGTACGCGCGCTCACCGTTGGGGTCGGTCACCCACAGGTCCATGTCGCTGTTGTCGCTGTCCCAGCCCAGCACAACGCGCAGGTCCAGTGGCAGGGCGCGGCGCAGGCGCGGGTCGATGGCACGGGCGTCCAGTCCTTCGCGTGCCATCAGGTTGGTGGCCTCATCCAGTGCGATCAGCGAGATGCCGTTGAAGCGGCTGTCCCACGGGCGCAGCACCACTTCGTACAGCGCCGCGAGTGCCTGCGGGTACTGGCCGCTGGCTTCCAGCGCCAGGCCGAGGTCGCGGAAGCTCTGCGGCTCTTCCTCACCCATCGCCAGGACGTCACGGAACACCGGCACCGCCAATGTGGGTGCACCGGCCTGCATCAGCCGATACCCCAGCACGCGCAGTACGTGGCGGTTTTCGATCTGCATCTCGGCCAGGTTGGACAGCACCCGCAGCGCCAGCTCACGCTGGCCCTTGGCCAGCAGCAGGTCGGCCACGTCCAGATAGAAGGCGCTGCTGTCCGCATGCTGTGCGCGCTCGGACAGGTACAGCGGATACAGCGCATCGGCCGAGGCAGCGCGCAGCCGCATGGCATAGGGCGCATCGGGGGCCCACGGTGCAAGCGCGATGGTGATGTCGCCACGGTTGGCGGCGCGGCTGGCTGTCTCGTCGATCGCACCGCGCTCGGCGCGTGGGGCCGGGCGCGCCAGCATCGCCTGCGGCGCCGGGGGCGCCGGCGGCGCAGGTGCGGTGACGCTGGCGTCCGGCCGGGCCTCGAAGGCCTCCACTGCTGCCGAAGGCGCTGCCATCGCGACCGCGGCGGGACTGGACTTTTCCTGCTTCGCCTGCGGCGGGGTGCCCTTGGGCCAGCGGGTTTCCCACCAGCGCTGACGATCAGCGAACTGCCGTGCGATGTCATCGAGGCGCTCGCTGCGCTCGCGCGCCACGTCGACGCTGGCCAGGGCGTGCCGACGGTCGTACTCGGCGCGCAGCGACGACGGCGGCCGGATGCCATGCTGCAGGTAGTCGTCGATCGATTCCAGCACCAACAGCGAAGTGTCCGCACCAACCAGCCCGAACGCCTGTGACAGCGTGCGTCGCGCTGCGGCGTGGGCCAGCGGATCGCCCGCCCAGTCGGCCAGCTGGCCGTTCGCCCAGGCATGTGCCACCAGGCCGCCAGGCAGCAGCCGCGCTTCACCAGCACCCACCCGTTGGGTGTCGATGCGCCCATCCGGCAGCCGCACGCGCAGCTGCACGCTGCCGCCCGGCTTTTCGATCCTGCCCATCACCCGCAACCAGCCCTGCACGGCCGCACCGGCATCGGCCACCAGGCCGCTGATTCCCTCGCCTTCCAGCGACAGCACCACCGCCCCCTGCTGCAGCAACCGTGCTGCCGCCGACGCCGCATCAGCGCTCGTGGACAGCACCAGCAGCTCGCCCTGGTGGGCAGCGGTCCAAGCCCGCAGGCGCGCCACGTCGGTGCGCGCGCCTGCACCGCTCAGGGCATACAGGCGCTGGCCTGCGGCGAGTGCCGGCTGGCTGCGGTTTCCGTAGTTGGAAAGCCCGTCACTGACCAGCAGGTATTCCTGCACCGCCGGCTGCGGGGTCCATGCACCCAGCGCGCTGGCGCCGTCGAGCGGCAGCGCCTGCAGGTGGGCGCGCAGTGCGGACCAGTCGCCGCCGCGGATGCCGAATCGGCGTGTTGCTTCGGGCTGGTCGCGCAACACCGTCAGTTCTACCTGGCCATCGCCGATGGCCTTGAAGTAGCGATCCAGTACGGCAAACTCGGCCTCCCGGTCGCGATGGCCCGCCGATCCGGAAGCATCCCAGAGCAGTCCGATGCGGGTGGGCATGGCACGCGCCACGGCCTGCACCGGCACCGGGATCTGCGCCATCAGGTAGCGCTGGCCCTCGTGCAGCCCGGCCACCACGTCGCGTTGGCGCACCTGCGGCAGCGACCACTGCGCCTGCCCCGGCAGCTCCGCGCCGCGGCCCTGCCATTGCAGCTGGTAGCGGCCATCGCGCAGCGCGAACGCCCATGGTAGTCCGTTCGAGGCACGCGGAGCGCCGATGCCACTGGCCTGCAGGTGCACGCTGGCCTGCTGCGCGCCCCGCGCGAACTGCAGCGGCAACGTCCAGCGCAGGCCCTGCGTGTCCACTGGCAAGGTCTGGCGGATGGTCACCGCCACGCGTCGGCTGCCGTGTGCCGGAATCGGATAGATGCGCAGGCGGAACTGGTTGCCAGCGGTCTGTTCCAGCAGCCCCGGATCAACCCGCCGCCGCTCGATGGCTTCGAACACCTGCCGGCCTTGCGCCTTGGGCACCGGCACCGCATCGCGCAGCACGCCATCGATATCCAGCGCAAAGCCCGCCACCTGCTGGCCATCGGCCAGCGGAAACTCCAACTGTCCCTCCAGCATGCGGCCGTTGGGGTTGTGGAACTCCAGTTCGATGCGGATCTCGGCCAGGCCGGCGGCCACCGTCCCGTCCAGCATGGCGCGTTGCAGCTGCACCGGCATTTCCGCGCCCTTCACCTGCAGCAACGGCGCGGTCACGGCCAAAGGGGGTGGCGCGGGTGGCGTGGGTGGCAGCGGACGCTGTGCGTCGGCGGCGGTACCGGCTGCCATGCCCAGCACCGCGATGCACAGCATGACCAGACCGCGAGACAGACCTTCCATGTGACGCTCCTGCGTGGGTGACCTCCCGTTGAACGGATGGGGGCAACCGTCGGGGTTTGCCTTGTTGCCATCTTGGCCTGCGCCCTCGCATCAGCCACCATGCCCGGGTCTCTTCCATAGTGCTCGCTGTCCATGCGCCTATCCTCGTTGCTGCTTCTGCTGCTGGCCCCGCTGTCCGCCCTGTGTGCTTCCCCGCCTGATCTGGTCGGCATCGACTTCAGCCATCACGACTGGGCCCTGGCCTGCGACAACACGCGGACCTGCCGCGCGGCGGGTTACCAGAACGAAGAAGCCGCCGACCCGCTGCCGGTATCGGTGCTGCTGACGCGCTACGGCGGGCCGCAGCAGCCGATCAGCGCCAGGCTGATGCTGGGCCAGTACGACGAAACCGTGCTGCCCGCGAAGCTGCGGATGCAGGTCGACGGACACGACCTGGGTCCACTGGATTACGCAGCCAGCGCGGGCACGGCAACGTTGAGCGCGCCACAGGTAGCTGCCCTGCTGGCGTCGGTGAGCGGTCCCGGCGCAGGCCATGTCGTCTTTACCGGCGACGATCAGCGGCAATGGACGCTGTCGGCGCGGGGCGCTTCGGCGGTACTGCTGAAAATGGACGAATTCCAGGGTCGGCTGGGGACGCCCGGCGCGGTGATGCGCAAGGGCAAGCGCGCGGAATCATCGGTGCCTGCGGCGTTGCCGATGCCGGTGGTGGCGCTGGCGAAGTTGGCCGCAGCGCGCCCGTCGGACGCCGCACTGGCCGGTTCCGATGCGTTGCGCGCCGCCCTGGTGGCCGCGACCCCGCCCGATGACTGCGCGGCCCTGCAACCCGACCAGACCGTGTCGATGGATGAGCCTGTCGTGCCGTTGAAGCTGCAGCGCCTGAGCGCGGACAAGCTGCTGGTATCAGCCCTGTGCTGGCGTGGGGCCTACAACGCAGGCAGCGGCTACTGGGTAGTCAACGCGCAGGCACCCTACGAGCCGCAGCTGGTCACCCACTTCGGCACTGATGATGACGGCCGCAGCATCAGTGGATCGCACAAGGGGCGAGGCCTGGGTGACTGCTGGTCGATGAACACCTGGGGCTGGGACGGCAAACGCTTCGTGGCGACCTCCGCCACCACCACGGGCCTGTGTCGACTGGTCGCTGCGGGCGGTGCGTGGGACCTGCCGACGCGGGTGACCACGGTCAGGGAATGAGGTTGCGCCGGGTGCCGGGCCGCGAACGCTGAGGGATTCCGCCGCGCATGGCTCGGCGC
>NZ_JACSQS010000014.1:62051-79673 GCF_014836545.1 Stenotrophomonas lacuserhaii | reverse complement strand
CGCTCCCGGGCCCGTAGCGCCGAGCCATGCTCGGCGGGATACTTCAGGCCGCGCTGCAGTGTTCGACGATCAGCTGGATGGCGGTGCCGCCGCGGTAATCGTCGCAGGCCAACCGATACGCCAGGTGGACATTGCGGGCTGGCGCGTTGCCGGTCCAGCCACCGAACTGGATCGCATTGATCAGCCCGGCCACGCCGGGGCGGCGCAGTTCCAGCTTGAGGTGGCGTTCCTTCAACACCCGCCAGTTGGTCACCTCGAAGTGCCCATCGAACAGCGGTTCCGGGAACCCTTGCCCCCACGGGCCGGCTAGCCGCAGCGCGTCCGCATGCCGATGGTCGAACTCGTCGCTGCCGAGTTCGCCGTCACTGAGGATCTGCTGCTGCAGCATCACCGGGTCCAGCATCTGGTGGACGGCTGCGGCGAAGGCGGCATGGAACGAGGCGAGGTGGGCATGCGGCAGGCTCATGCCGGCGGCCATCGCGTGGCCGCCGAAGCGCTCGATCAGGCCGGGCTGCTGTGCATCGACCAGCGCCAGCGCGTCACGGATGTGCAGGCCGGGAATCGACCGCGCAGAACCGCGCAACGCCTGACCGCCCGGCTCCGCAGGCGCGAAGGCGACCACCGGACGATGCAGGCGGTCTTTCATCCTGGAGGCGACCAGCCCGACCACGCCCGGATGCCACTCGGCGTCGAACAGCACTGCGGCGATCGGCCGCTGCCCATCGTCGTCCAGCACCACCCGGGCCACGGCCTTCTCGGCATCATCGGTCATGGTCTGCTGCACGGCGCGTCGCTCGGCGTTGATCTGCTCCAGCGTCTGCGCGATGTCGCGCGCCTGTGCCGGGTCCTCGGTCAGCAGCAGTGCGATACCCAGCGCCATGTCCTCCAGGCGGCCGGCGGCATTCAAGCGTGGCCCCAGCGCGAACCCGATGTCGGTGGCCGTCAAGCGCGCCGCGTCACGCCCGCTGGCTTCGATCAAGGCGTTCAGCCCGATGCAGCCCTGCCCGGCACGCAGGCGCCGCAGCCCGGCACTGACCAGCGCCCGGTTGTTGGCATCCAGCGCCACCAGGTCGGCGACGGTGCCCACCGCGACCAGGTCCAGCAGCGTGGCCAGGTCCGGTCCCTTGCCGTCAGCGAACACCGCCGCCTCGCGCAGGTGCCGGCGCAGGGCCAGCAGCACATAGAAGATCACACCGACGCCGGCCAACGATTTGCTGGGGAAGGCATCCTCATGCAGGTTCGGATCCACGATGACATCGGCCGGCGGAAGCTGCGGACCGGGCAGATGGTGGTCGGTGACCAGCACCTGCCAGCCCTTGGCCTTGGCCGCCGCCACCCCGGCATGGCAGGCGATGCCGTGGTCCACGGTGACCAGAAGGTCCGGCTGCAGCAGGGCCAGTTCTTCCACCAGCGCCGGCGACAGGCCGTAGCCGTGCACCATTCGATTGGGCACTGCATGCGCGACGTGGCGCGCGCCAAGCATGCGCAGGCCACGCACGCCGACCGCACAGGCCGTGGCGCCATCGCAGTCGAAATCACCCACCACCACGATGCGCTTGTCCGCGGCGATCGCCGTCGCCAGCAGCTGCACCGCGCCGTCGATGCCGCTCAACAGCTCAGGGGCATGCAGGCTGCCCAGCCGGGGCAGCGCCAGTTCGGGCGTATGCGCGCCGCGTGCGGCATACAGGCGCGCCAGCAGCGGCAGCGTGCCGTCGGGCCAGGCACCAGGCACCACCACCTCGCGACGGCGGATCATCGGCACATCGGACGTTGGCTGCGCAGCATCGGCGGCAAGGGACATCGGCATCGCCGGGTTGCGGAAGACATGCGCATGATACCGCGCAGCCGCATCATCGGGATTGGCGGAGCATGCGCGATCAGCCATGCTTGCCCGCCCCTCGCATTGGATTTCGTCGCATGCGCTGTCCTGTTTCGACCGCCCTGTTCGGCTTTGCCCTTTACGCCGCATCGATGTCACACGCGACCGCGGCCGCCGGTGCTGCATTCTTCGAACAGGACGCGTTCATGGCCTGCGACAATACCGGCACCTGCCGGATAGCGGCTTTCGGTCCGTTGGCACCGCTGATGCTCGGCATGCTGATCGAGCGCGCGGCGGGACCGCAGACCGCTGTCACCGCACGCATCGCGATGGCGGAAGGCGCAGAGGATGCGCCGCGCTCTGCCACGGTGGGGGGGCCGCAGGGAGCGCTGCGGCTGCGCGCCAAGGGAAAGGACCTCGGCGAGATCGGTCGGATGGAATCCCCAGGGGAAGATCTGGCGTTGCCCGATCGCTACGTGTCGGCCTTGATCGAGGCATTGGCGGCTGGCGATCGCGTCGAGCTGGTCGATGGCACGGGCCACGCGTGGCCGTTGTCCGAGCACGGTGCCGGCCCGTTGCTGCTGAAGATGGACGAGGTACAAGGGCGGCTGCACACCCCAGGTGCGCTGGTACGCAACGGCGCGCAGCCGGAATCGACGGTGCCCTCTGCCGTGCCGGCGCCTTCGCTGAAAGCGCCGCCGCTGCTGGTCGAAACACGCGAAGACGACGGCCTGCTGGCCGAGCGCGCAGACCTGCGCCAGCTGCTGCAACCGGTGGCCGATGCCAAGGACGCCTGCATCCAGGCGTCTTCGCGCCGACTTCGCGTCGAACGGGTGGATGCCAGCCATGTCCTGGCCGTGTTGAGCTGCGCGACCGAGCGCTACATCGTTCCAGCAGGGACGTGGCTGGTCCGCGACCGCCCGCCATTCTCCCCCACCCTGGTCTCCGGTGCCGCGCTGTTTCCGCTCCCTCCTCACGCGGTGTTCGTGGAGGAAGGCGTGGCGACCGGCACGGACACCTGCGGCAGGACCCGGCATTGGGCCTGGGACGGAGCGCGCCTGGTGATGAGCGCCGAGTTCGTCGGCGCCGACTGCGTCGGTCCGAGCCACAGGCACTGGCAGCTGCCGACCTACCTTGGCAGGATGGACTGAGCCGTTCCACAGCGGTCGCATGCTGTACCGCCGTGGGCCACACCCCGCCAAGGCGGGGCTGCTTCAGGCCTCGTGCAACTGTCGCGGCTTCTTCCAGAACCGCCAGCGCTGCGAGCGCTGGAAGCCGAACTGCACGCCGTCCTCGAAATCCAGCACCAGGCGATGCAGCTCACCGCGCTGGAGCGCCTGCAGCAGCGGGATGATCGCCTGGTTCGCCAACTGGTCCAGCGAGCGCAACGGACGCAGATCGACCAGCGCATCCACCGATTGCTCGCCATCCACCTGCACCCCGGCGGCCGTCGCCAACGCACGCAGCAGCGCATCCCGGCTGCGCACCTGCGCATGCGGCGTCGCCACGCTGTGCGGCAGGCGTCCTGCACCCCAGAACCACAGCGAGTTGATCGGGCTCAGCCCCTGCGCGACCCGTTGTCCGTTCCACGGGTGTGCATGCAGCACCACCTGGGTTTCGGTAAGCAGCGCACGCCAGCGCCGGCCTTCCGCGCCGCTCGGCAGGTGGCTGAAAAGATCATCGCCGAGCACGTCATCCGGGCTGGCGAACACGGGCAAGGTCATGTCGTCCGGTACGCGCAGGTACCAGCGCGACGCCACCGGGGCATCCAGATGCAGGCCATGTTCGGCGAACACCGGCAGCAGGTCCGGCAGCAGGGCGACGGCATCCTCGTGTGACGGGCGCAGCGTGTCGCCGTGCCCCATCATCCGCGCACCGTGCATGTCCGGCACCATGTGCGCCGGATCGGCGCGCAGCCAGACGTGGCCGGCCGCATCGCCGGCATCCAGCTGACGGGTCAGTGCCGCGGCCGGCATCGCGCCGCCGCCGGCGGCATCAAGCGCATCGGACGCCCCCTGCACGTGGAAGTGACGCTGCAGCTGCGCGCCCTCCCCGGCTGGGTGCTCGCTGCGCTCGGCGCGACCGAGCGCACGTGCCACTTCATCGGGCAACGCGGCCACCGCGAATCGACTGCGTGCAGCCAGCAGCAGCGTTGCCGTTGCCATCGATCAGCCTGCGTAGCTGACGCTGACGATCTCGTACTCGCGCTGGCCGGCCGGTGCATCGATGGTGATGCTGTCGCCTTCCAGCTTGCCGATCATCGCCCGCGCCACCGGCGAGGAAATGGCGATCAGGCCGAGCTTGATGTCCGCTTCCAGGTCACCGACGATCTGGTAGTTCTTCTCTTCGTCGGTTTCCACGTCGGCCAGTGTCACCGACGCGCCGAACACCACCTTGGAGCCGGCATTGAGCTTGGACACGTCGATGATCTCGGCGTGCGACAGCTCGCCTTCCAGCTGCTTGATGCGGCCTTCGATGAAGCCCTGTTCTTCGCGCGCGGCGTGGTACTCGGCGTTTTCCTTCAGGTCGCCGTGCTCACGCGCTTCGGCGATCGCGGCGATCACCTTCGGGCGCTTGACCGACTTCAGCTGTTCCAGCTCTTCGCGCAGACGCTGCGCGCCCTTCATCGTGATGGGAGCTCTCATGCGTTCAGTTCCTTGTGCAGTTCCTGCAGCGACCAGACCGGGCCGGTACCGCGGAATTCAAGCGAATGCACCAGTGCCTTGGCACCGGCGATGGTGGTCGAATAGGTGACACGGTGCTGCAGCGCTTCGCGACGGATGGAGAACGAATCGTTGATCGCCGCACGGCCTTCGGTCGTGTTGACGATGTAGACGATCTCACCGTTCTTGATCCGGTCCACGATGTGCGGACGACCCTCGACCACCTTGTTGACGATCTCGCATTCCATGCCGTGCTGCTGCAGCCACGCGGCGGTGCCACGGGTGGCGACCAGGCTGTAGCCCTTGGCCAGCAGCGCCTCGGCAACCGGCAGCACGCGCTGCTTGTCCGGGTCACGTACCGATACGAAGGCCTTGCCGACCGGCGGCGCCTTGATGCCACCGGCTTCCTGCGCACGCGCGAAGGCGGCGCTGAAGCTGCGGCCCACGCCCATCACTTCACCGGTGGAGCGCATCTCCGGCCCGAGGATCGGATCGACGCCCTGGAACTTGGCGAACGGGAAGATCGCTTCCTTCACCGAGTAGTAGTCCGGCACGATTTCCTTGGTGGCGCCCTGCTCGGCTAGCGTCTTGCCGGCCATGCAGCGCGCGGCGATCTTGGCCAGCGGCATGCCGGTGGCCTTGGACACGAACGGCACGGTGCGCGAGGCACGCGGGTTCACTTCCAGCAGGTAGACGATGTCCTCACCGTTCTCACCGGCCTGGATGGCGAACTGGGTGTTCATCAGCCCGACCACGTTCAGCGCCTTGGCCAGCTCCACCACCTGGCGGCGCAGCTCGGCCTGGGTTTCGGCGGACAGCGAATACGGCGGCAGCGAGCAGGAGGAATCGCCCGAATGCACGCCGGCTTCCTCGATGTGCTCCATCACGCCGCCGATCAGCACGTTGCCCTGGCTGTCGGCGATGATGTCCACGTCCACTTCCACGGCGTTGTCGAGGAAGCGGTCCAGCAACACCGGCGAATCGTTGGAGACCTTGACCGCGTCACGCACGTAGCGTGCGAGGTCGGACTCACCGTAGACGATTTCCATCGCACGGCCGCCCAGCACGTAGCTCGGGCGCACCACCAGCGGGTAGCCGATCTCGCGCGCCAGCAGCAGCGCTTCCTGGTCGTTGCGGGCGATGCGGTTCGGCGGCTGCTTCAGGCCCAGGTTGTCCACCAGCTGCTGGAAGCGCTCGCGGTCTTCAGCCAGGTCGATGGAGTCCGGGCTGGTGCCGATCACCGGCACGCCATTGGCTTCCAGCGCGCGCGCCAGCTTCAGCGGGGTCTGCCCGCCGTACTGCACGATCACGCCCTTCGGCTGTTCCAGTTCGACGATCTCCAGCACGTCTTCCAGCGTCAGCGGCTCGAAGTACAGGCGGTCGGAGGTGTCGTAGTCGGTGGACACGGTCTCCGGGTTGCAGTTGACCATGATGGTTTCATAGCCATCTTCGCGCAGCGCCAGTGCGGCGTGCACGCAGCAGTAGTCGAACTCGATGCCCTGGCCGATGCGGTTCGGGCCACCGCCGAGGATCATGATCTTGTCGCGGTTGCTCGGCGCCGCTTCGCACTCGTCCTCGTAGGTCGAATACAGGTAGGCGGTACCGGTGGCGAACTCACCGGCGCAGGAATCCACGCGCTTGTACACCGGGCGCACCTTGTGCGCACGGCGCAGCGCGCGCACGGCCGCTTCGTTGGTGCCGGTCAGCTGGGCCAGGCGGGCGTCGGAGAAACCGGCACGCTTCAGCTTGCGCAGGCGCGCCGCGTCCAGCGCGTCGATGCCACCGGCGGCGACTTCGCCTTCGGCGCTGATGATCTCTTCGATCTGGTCCAGGAACCACGGATCGATGAAGGACAGCGCATGGATTTCTTCCACGCTCATGCCGGCACGGAAGCCGTCAGCCACGTAGAACAGGCGCTCCGGGCCCGGGGCCTTCAGCTCGCGGCGCAGGGTCTGCATGTCGTCTTCGTTGCCCAGGTCCAGCTCGGTCGGGTCGAAGCCCACCTTGCCGGTTTCCAGGCCACGCAGGGCCTTCTGCATCGATTCCTGGAAGGTGCGACCCATTGCCATCACCTCGCCCACCGACTTCATCTGGGTGGTCAGGCGCGCATCGGCGGCCGGGAACTTCTCGAAGGCGAAGCGCGGGATCTTGGTGACGACGTAGTCGATCGACGGCTCGAACGAGGCCGGGGTCAGGCCGCCGGTGATCTCGTTCTTCAGTTCGTCCAGGGTGTAGCCCACGGCCAGCTTGGCGGCAACCTTGGCGATCGGGAAGCCGGTGGCCTTGGAGGCCAGTGCCGAGGAACGCGACACGCGCGGGTTCATCTCGATCACCACAACGCGACCGGTGTGCGGGTTGATGCCGAATTGCACGTTCGAGCCACCGGTATCCACGCCGATCTTGCGCAGCACGGCGATGGAGGCATCGCGCAGGCGCTGGTATTCCTTGTCGGTCAGGGTCTGCGCCGGGGCCACGGTGATCGAGTCACCGGTGTGCACGCCCATCGGGTCCAGGTTCTCGATGGAGCACACGATGATGCAGTTGTCCGCGGTATCACGGACCACTTCCATCTCGAATTCCTTCCAGCCCAGCACCGATTCTTCCACCAGCACTTCGGTGGTCGGCGACAGTTCCAGGCCGCGGGTGACGATGTCGATCAGCTCTTCGCGGTTGTAGGCGATGCCGCCGCCACTGCCGCCCAGGGTGAAGCTGGGGCGGATGATGGTCGGGTAGCCGACGCGGGTCTGGATGTCCAGCGCTTCTTCCAGCGTGTGCGCGACGGCGGCAGACGGGCATTCCAGGCCGATTTCACCCATCGCCACGCGGAACAGCTCGCGGTCTTCGGCCATGCGGATCGCTTCGCGCTTGGCGCCGATCAGCTCGACGTTGTACTTCTCCAGCACGCCGTTGTCGGCCAGGTCCAGCGCGCAGTTCAGCGCGGTCTGGCCGCCCATGGTCGGCAGCAGGGCATCGGGCTTTTCCTTGGCGATGATCTTCTCGACCGTCTGCCAGTTGATCGGCTCGATGTAGACGGCGTCGGCCATCTCCGGGTCGGTCATGATGGTGGCCGGATTGCTGTTGACCAGCACCACGCGGTACCCCTCGTCGCGCAGCGCCTTGCAGGCCTGCGCGCCAGAGTAGTCGAACTCACAGGCCTGGCCGATGACGATCGGGCCAGCACCGATGATGAGGATGGTTTTCAGGTCAGTGCGCTTTGCCATTTTCTTCTCTAGGTCGGTACAGCGTGACAAGGGGGAGTGATCGCACGCTGACGATCAGGAAATCTGTTCCGCGTCGAAGTCGATGCCACATTCGCGCTTGAGCGCGGCAGACATCGTCTCGCCTATGTTTTCCGGCATCCCGCCGTCGGCACCCAGGCCGTCGATGAAGCGCTGGAAGGCAGGGGTTGCCATGAAGCGGGCGATCTCCACCTTGTTCGCTTCACTCACCTCCGGTCCCTCGCTGGCCATGCCCTGCTGGGCCGCCGCGCTGGCCTGGAAAGTGCGGCCCATGTCGGCACCGGCAGGCGTGGCCATGAACTGCTTCCATTCGCCGACCAGCACCGCCCCATCTTCACCGAGATTGCCGGCGATCTGCTGCTGGAAGTGGGCATCAAGCAGCTTGCCGATCTGGGTGGACGCACAATCACGTCCGTCCTGGTCCAACGCCTTCAGCGTCGGGGAGATGCCGAACAGCACTTCGGCGCTGCTCTTGCCCAGCCCGTGCATGCCGAGCTGGTGCATGATCACCGCCACCTCGGCCGGCGTGGCCGGCTGTGCGCTTGCGGTACCGGCCAACAACAGGCCGGCCAGCAGTGCGGTAACGCGCATCAGGCCTTGGCCTCGGCCATCAGGGTCACGAAACGATCGAACAACGGGCCGACGTCGGTCGGTCCCGGCGAAGCTTCGGGGTGGCCCTGGAAGGAGAACGCCGGCACGTCGGTGCGCGCGATGCCTTGGTTGGTGCCGTCGAACAGCGAGCGGTGGGTCACCCGCAAGGTAGCCGGCAGGGTCGCTTCATCCACCGCGAACCCGTGGTTCTGCGAGGTGATCATCACCCGGCCGCTGTCCAGGTCCTGGACCGGATGGTTGGCACCGTGATGGCCATGGCCCATCTTCAGCGTCTTCGCGCCGGAGGCCAGCGCCAGCAGCTGGTGGCCCAGGCAGATGCCGAAGGTCGGCACCTTGGCGTCCAGCACGGTCTTGATCGCGCTGATCGCGTAGTCGCACGGCTCCGGGTCACCCGGGCCGTTGGACAGGAACACACCGTCCGGCTTCAGCGCCAGCACGTCGGCCGCAGCGGTCTGCGCCGGCACCACGGTCACATCGCAGCCGCGCTCGGCCAGCATGCGCAGGATGTTGGTCTTCACACCGTAGTCGTAAGCCACGACCTTGTACTGCGACGGCACGCTGACGAACGCGTTGGCGTCCAGGTCGAGCTGGCCTTCGTTCCACTGGTAGGTGGTTTCGGTCGACACGACCTTGGCCAGGTCCATGCCCTTCAGGCCGGGGAAGCTGCGTGCAGCCTCCAGCGCCTTCTCCACGCTGATGCCCTCGCCCGCCATCAGCGCACCATTCTGGGCGCCCTTCTCGCGCAGGATGCGCGTCAGCTTGCGGGTATCGATGCCGGAGATGGCGACCACGCCACGCTGCAGCAGCCAGTCCTGCAGCGAGACCTGGCTGCGCCAGCTGCTCGGGCGACGCGGCACGTCGCGCACGATCAGGCCGGCCGACCACACCTTGGACGCTTCGTTGTCCTGGTCGGTCATGCCAGTGTTGCCGATATGCGGGTAGGTCAGCGTGACCATCTGCCGGGCGTAGGACGGATCAGTCAGCACTTCCTGGTAACCGGTCATGGCGGTGTTGAACACCACTTCACCGACAGACAGGCCGGGCGCGCCTACGGATTCGCCCTCGAATACGGTGCCGTCTTCGAGGACGAGGATTGCGGCTTGGGTCACGGAAATCTCACTTTGGCTACCGATGGGGTACCGAAGGTCACGCCTGCGCTCACGGTAAAAACCGGTTGCAAAAAAGCGCGGACGTACGGTTCAGGACCGGTCCGGCTATCGTGTTTCGGCGAGTGCGAATTGTAGACGCATGCGGGGTCCGGCGCCAGCACCATGTTGCCGATGGCGCCGATTCATGGTCGGGCAGCGCAGCCCGGAGCGTGCAGCAGCCCCTGACCGGTAGCGCCGACCCATGGTCGGCGAGCGCAGCGGGCCCTTCGCGCGGAGCCCACGGCGCACCCCGTTCAGCCGTTCAGCCGTTCAGCAGATCCCGCACCCGGTAGCTCCCCGGTGCCCGTTCAGCCAGCTGCCGCGCGGCGAACAACGCGCCGCGGGCGAAAATATCGCGGTTGGTGGCCCGGTGCACCAGCTCGATCCGCTCGCCCAGCCCGGTGAACTGAACGAGGTGCTCGCCGACGATATCGCCGGCCCGCAGGCTGGCGTACTGCGGCGTGGCCCCGCCGCGCCCGGCGGCCGCCCCCAGCGTCAGCGCGGTGCCCGAAGGCGCATCCAGTTTGCGGGTGTGGTGCGCTTCGACGATGTCGCAGTCCCATCCAGCCAGCGCCTGCGCGGCGCGCTCGACCAGTTCATCCAGCACCGCCACGCCCAGGCTGAAATTGGACGCCCACACCAGCGGTATCGCCTTGGCCGCCGCATCCAGCGCATCGCGCTGCGCCTGGCTGATACCGGTGGTGCCGGAGACCAGGCCCGCGCCGCGTTCCACGCACAGCGCCAGGATCGCATCGAAGCCTTCGGGCAGGCTGAAGTCGATGGCCACGTCGAACGGCGGAGCGCCGTGCAGTTCCTTGGCGGCGAAATGCGGGATGCCGTCCACCACCCGCTGCGCAGGCGCGCGGCCGGTGTAGGCACCCACTACTTTCATCGTATCGGCATGTTCGGCGGCCAGCCGCAGCAGGGCCTGGCCCATGCGCCCGGAAGCGCCATGGATGAGCAATCGCAGGGGAGTCTGGTTCATCCGGGAAGGCTAGCGGCTGGGCCTGCATTTGCACAGGGGGCATGCGCCCATCGCCTGTGGTGGATGCCTCTGCCGCTGCGCTCGCCGAGCAGGGCCCGGCGCTCCCGCGCTCAGTGCGCCTTCGGCGGCGTCGGCCCGCAACTGTCACAGCCACCGCAGGCTCCGCCGCCGCCACTGGCTGGCGGTGCGATGCGTCGGCCCAGCGACTGCCGCCATCCCGGCCGACCGGAACGCAGCAGGCCGAGCGCCAACGCGCCACGCGCCTTGCGTACCGTCCCCGGGAACTGCTTTTTCAGCACCACCCACGCACTGGCCAGCACCGCCAGCGCGACGATCAGGTACTGCAGCAGCAGGCCGGTCTCCATCAACCGCCTCCCAGCGCCACGGTCACCTGATAGGTGACCAGAGCTGCGATGTAGGCCGCGGCGAACAGATACACGGTCGCAAAACCCACCTGCTTCCACGAATTGGTTTCGCGCTTGATCGTGGCCAGCGTGGAGATGCACATCGGGGCATAGATGAACCACACCAGCAGCGACAGACCGGTGGCCAGCGACCAGCCGTCACTGACGATCGGGGTCAGCGCGGAAATCGCTGCGTCGTCATCCGGCGCCGACAGCGCGTAGATGGTCGCCAACGAAGACACCGCCACCTCGCGAGCGCCCATGCCGGGGATGAGCGCGATGCAGATCTGCCAGTTGAAGCCGAGCGGGGCGAAGATCGCCGTCATCGCATGGCCGAGCTGGCCGGCGTAGCTGTAATCGATGGCCGGCATCGTCGCATTGGCCGGTGCACCGGGGAAGGACAGCAGGAACCACAGCAGGATGGTCAGCGAAAGGATGATGCCACCGACGCGCTTGAGGAAGATCATGCCGCGTTCGTACAGGCCCACCGCCAGGTCGCGCGGGTGCGGGATGCGGTATGACGGCAGCTCCAGCATCAGCGGGTGCTCGCTCTTGTCGCGGCGCCACTTCTTCATCACCCAGGACATCAGCAGCGCACTGAAGATGCCCGCTACGTAGAGGCCGAACAGCACCAGTCCCTGCTGGTTGAAGATGCCGACCTTGCCATCGGGAATGAACGCGCCGATCAGCAGCGCATACACCGGCAGGCGCGCCGAACAGGTCATCAGCGGGGCCACCAGGATGGTCGCCAGGCGATCACGCGGATCCTGGATGCTGCGCGTGGCCATGATGCCGGGCACCGCGCAGGCGAAGCTGGACAGCAGCGGAATGAACGAACGCCCGGACAGCCCGGCCGACGCCATCATGCGGTCCAGCAGGAACGCCGCACGCGGCAGGTAGCCGGATTCTTCCAGCGCCAGGATGAAGGCGAACAGGATCAGGATCTGCGGCAGGAACACCACCACCCCGCCCAGACCGGCGATGATGCCATCGGTGACCAGGCTGGCCAGCGGGCCTTCCGGCAGCACCGCGCCGGCCTGCTCGCCGAGCCAGCCGAACAGCGCCTCGATGCCATCCATCATCGGCGTCGCCCAGGCGAACACCGCCTGGAAGATCAGGAACATCACCACCACCAGGGTGGCCAGGCCGAATACTGGATGCAGCAGCCAGCGGTCCAGCGTGTCATCGATCTTCGCGGTGCGGGTGGGCATGCTGACGGCGGCGTCGAGGATCCCGCGCACCTGCGCGTGGTAGTCGATGCCCTGGCCTTCCACCACCGCCACCGGTGCGCCTAGGTGCGGCACCATCGCATCCAGCCGCTCCACCAGCGCCTGCGCGCCATGTTTGCGCACCGCCACGGTTTCCACCACGGGCACGCCGAGCGCACGTTCCAGCGCCGGCACATCGATCCTGATGCCACGACGCTCGGCCGCGTCGACCATGTTCAGGGCCACCACCATCGGCTTGCCCAGCTCACGCAGTTCCAGCGCGAAGCGCAGGTGCAGGCGCAGGTTGGTCGCATCGATCACGCACAGCAGTACGTCCGGTGCCGCCTCGCCGGGGTAGAAGCCACGGCACAGGTCACGGGTGATCGCCTCGTCCAGGCTGGCCGGCTGCAGGCTGTAGGCGCCCGGCAGGTCGAGGATGGCGAACTCGCGGCCAGATGGCGCGCGCATCCGGCCCTCCTTGCGTTCCACGGTGACGCCGGTGTAATTGGCGACCTTCTGCCGGCTGCCGGTCAGCTGGTTGAACAGCGCGGTCTTGCCGCTGTTCGGATTGCCGACCAGGGCCACGCGCAGCGGCAGGGTTGCGGCCGTGCTCATGCCGGCACTCCCTTTTCAGCGCTGACCTGGACGCGAGCGGCTTCACTGCGGCGCAGTGCAAAGCGGGTGAAACCGACCTGCACCAGCAGGGGTTCGCCACCGACCGGACCACGCGCCACCAGGCGAACGGACTCGCCCCTGACGAAGCCAAGCTCCCTCAGGCGACGGGCGATGGTGTCGTTGGCGTGCGTGTCATGGACGGTTTCGACCACGGCGTTGGTTTGCAAGGGCAGATCGGACAGCGTCACTCGCGCACTTTCCAGTGATAAGAATGGTTATCAATTGTAACATCGCCGCGCCGCGTCATGGCCCATGACCTTTGGACCGCTATGATCTGTACAGGTATCGAGTATTTGCGGACTTTATGACGGATTCCCTGCTGGTCGAGCGCTCTGGCGCCCTGCTTACCCTGCACCTGCACCGCCCGGCGCTGCACAATGCCTTCGACGACGGCCTGATCGCCCAACTGACCGGCGAGCTGGCGCAGGCCGGAGGCGACCCTTCGGTGCGCGCGGTAGTGCTGGCCGGCGATGGTGCCTCGTTCTCCGCCGGCGCCGACCTGCACTGGATGCGCGGCATGGCGGCGGCCAGCGAATCGGAAAACCGTCAGGATGCGCTGGCGCTCGCCCGGTTGATGCGCACCCTGGACGAGCTGCCCAAACCGACGCTGGCACGGGTCCACGGAGCGGCATTCGGCGGCGGCGTGGGCCTGGTGGCCTGCTGTGACATCGCCATCGCCGCCGACAGCGCACGCTTCGGGCTGACCGAAAGCCGGCTGGGCCTGCTGCCGGCGGTCATCTCCCCCTACGTCATCGCCGCCATCGGTCCGCGCCAGGCGCGGCGCTGGTTTGCCACCGGCGAGCACTTCGATGCCGCCACGGCGCTGCGCATCGGACTGGTCCACGCCGTGGTGGCGGGCGACCAGTTGGATGCCGCGGTCGAGCAGCAGCTGGACCTGCTGCTGGCGGCCGGACCGGTCGCCACCGCCAGCGCCAAGAGGCTGGTCCGTGACGTGCTGGGCAACCCCGATGCCGATGCGCGCGACCAGGCCAATGCCGAGCTGATCGCCCACCTGCGGGTATCGGCGGAGGGCCAGGAAGGACTGGGCGCGTTCCTCGACAAGCGTCCGCCGGGGTGGGCCGCCCGCACCTGACCTGACGCCTTCACGCCGCGGCGGCTGGGCCGGGCCGATGCTCCGCGCATGCGCCCCGCTCGGTGAAGCCGTTCATGCTGCGGGCTGGCCGGTTGCTGCGACGGCCCGCGTATATCTCTCTCGTGGCCCCCCCTGCGTGCGCCACTTCATCTACAGGACGTTCCGTGATCGTTGCCTGCTGCCCTGCCCTTGCCTGCCCTGCCGCCCACCCCACCCACGGGAGGCGCAGGGATGTCTGATCATGTCCGCATCGTCGAAGTAGGCCCGCGTGACGGCCTGCAGAACGAGAAACAGCCGGTCAGCACGGCCGACAAGATCACCTTGATCGACCGGTTGTCGACCACCGGCCTGCGCAGCATCGAAGCCACCAGCTTCGTCAGCCCGCGCTGGGTACCGCAGTTGGCCGATGCCGCCGAGGTCTACGCCGGCATCCAGCGTGCAGCGGGCGTGGCCTATCCGGTGCTGGTGCCCAACGAGCAGGGCTACGACCGCGCCTTGGCGGCGGGGGTACAGGAAGTAGCGGTGTTCACCGCCGCTTCGGAAACCTTCAACCGCACCAATACCAATGCCGGCATCGACGAATCCCTGGCACGCTTTGAACCGATCCTGCAGCGTGCCGCGCGCGATGGCGTGCGCGTGCGCGGCTACGTGTCCACCGTGCTCGGCTGCCCCTACCAGGGAGAGGTTGCAGTCAGCGAGGTAGTGCGCGTGGCGCGCGCCCTGCATGGCATGGGCTGTTACGAAATATCGCTCGGCGACACCATCGGCGTGGGCACGCCGCGCAAGGCGCGCGCCATGCTGCAGGCAGTCGCTGCCGAGGTACCGATGCAGGCGCTGGCCGTGCATTTCCACGACACCTACGGCCAGGCCGTGGCCAATATCGCCAGCTGCGTGGAGGCCGGGGTGCGCGTGGTGGACAGCGCGGTCTCCGGCGCCGGCGGCTGCCCGTATGCGAAGGGCGCCAGCGGCAACGTGGCCAGCGAAGATGCGGTGTACCTGCTGCACGGGATGGGGCTGCAGACCGGCGTGGAGCTGGAGCCGCTGGCCGAGATCGGCCGCTGGCTGTCGGCGCTGCTGGGCCGGCCCACCGGCAGCCGCGTCGGCAAGGCGATGGCACCGACATGAGCCGCCGCGGCCCGTGCGACGACCTGGCCGCTGGCGGACATCCCGCCACGCAGAGCGACGCACTGGCCGCATTGGACCATGCACTGTCCCAGCCGCACCGCGCCGAGCAGCACGCGCTGCTGCAGCAGGCCAGGCAGGCCCTGGATGAGGCCATGCAGCAGCGCCACGACGCCGAGCAGCGCTACGCCGCCCTGTTCGACGCAGTGCCCGACCCGGTCAGCATCCTCAGTTCGGCCGGCGTGGTGATGGACCTCAACCGCGCCGGCGTGCGCGCCTACGGCCGCCCGCGCGAGGCCATCGTCGGCCAGCCGATCGAACTGTTGAACCCGGACCTGCCCAGCGACCACCTGGAACCGGTATGGGCCGCCCTGCAACGCGGCGACACCTATGTCATCGAAGTCACCAACATGCGCGGTGACGGCAGCCGGTTTCCGGTGGAGGTGCACTCGGCCGGCTTCGAACTGCAGGGCGAACCGTGCATCGTGGCGGTGGCGCGCGACCTGAGCGGACGCTGGCAGGCCGAGTCCCGCTATCGCCTGCTGATGGAATCCATCGACAAGGGCGTGATCCTGTTCGACCGGGAATTGCACGTGGTGTCGGCCAATCCGGCCGCGCACCGCATCCTGGGCACGGCCGGCACCGGCTCCAGCCTGCAGACCCTGCTAGACCCCCACGACTGGATCGTGGTGGACGAACACGGGCACCTGCTGGGCCACGACCAATGGCCGGCCAACCGCTGTTTCCAGGCGGGCCGGGTCATCCGCAGCACCATCGTCGGGCTGTACCACCGACCGCGCGGCCGCATGCTGTGGTTGTCGATCACCAACGTGCCGGTGTTCGGCAACGGGCGCGACCACGCCGACCATGTGTTCGCGATGTTCAGCGACATCACCGAACTCAAGCGCAACAACGCGCTGTTCGACCGCGCCCAGTCGCTGGCCCACATCGGCGGCTGGGAGTGGGATCGGGGCCTGGCGCGCCTGTACCTGACCGACGAAGCACGCCGGATCCTCGGCCAGGAGCTGCCACTGGACGACATGCCCGAGCTGATGGAGTGCCTGCGCAGCGATGACCGGCTGGCCCTGCAGCAGGCGCTGGCGGCCAGCGTAGAGGCGCGCAGCAGCTTCACCCTGGAACTGCGCGGCCAGCGCGCCGATGGCCATACCTTCTGGGTGCGCATGATCGGCGAGGTGTCCGAAGGCGACGTGGACGCTGCGCGCATCGCCGGCACCGTGCAGGACATCACCGAACGCAAGCAGGCCGAGGAAACCCTGCGCATCCAGGCGCGCACCGATCCGCTGACCGGCATCATGAACCGCGATGCGGTGCTCAGCGACCTGGGGGTGCGGTTGTCCAACCCGACCCACTGCAAGGTTGCGGTGCTGTACATCGACCTGGACCGTTTCAAGACGGTCAACGATCTGCTGGGCCACAGCGCAGGCGATGAACTGCTGGTGGAGGCCACCCGCCGCATCGCCCATGCGATCGGCACCGAAGGACTGCTGGCGCGCTTTGGTGGCGATGAGTTCCTGGTCATCTGCGATACCCGCGACCAGCCCGACCAGCCCGAACGGCTGGCCCAGCGCATCACCGCCGCGTTCGAACCTGCGTTCGTGTTCGGCAACGACGAGTTCGTGGTCACCGCCAGCATCGGCATCGCGTGCGCGCCGCGCGACGGCGTGCGCCCGCAACAGCTGATCCAGAACGCCGACACCGCGATGTATGACTGCAAGCGCCGCAGCCGCAACGGCTGGCAGGTATTCTCACCTGAGCTGGCGCAGGCCCAGCACGACCGCCTGCAGATCGAAAGCCGGCTGCACCGCGCGTTGGAAGCCGATGAATTCCGCCTGGTCTACCAGCCTCAGGTGAACCTGCGCACCGGCGAGGTGATCGCCGCCGAGGCGCTGATCCGTTGGCAGAACGAGCAGCTGGGCGAGATGCGCCCGGACCTGTTCATCGCCCACGCAGAGAGCACCGGTGACATCGTGCGGATCGGCCAATGGGCGCTGCGCGAGGCCTGCCGCCAGGTCCGCCAGTGGCAGGACGAAGGCCTCGGCCTGGTGCGGGTGGCGGTCAATGTGTCTTACCGCCAGTTCACCGGCGACGACCTGGCACTGAAGGTGCGCCAGGCGCTGGATGAGTTCCATCTGCCCGGCACCGCACTGGAGCTGGAGTTCACCGAGCGCGTGCTGATCGAGGATGCCCCGGACACCCTGCGCACCTTCGCCCGGCTGCGCGAGATGGGCGTGATGCTGGCCATCGATGATTTCGGCGAGGGCTACAGCGCGTTGAACTACCTGCGCCGGCTGCCGATCCACGGCCTGAAGCTCAGCCAGCTGTTCGTGGAGGGCGTGCCCGGTGACCGTTCGGACATGGCGGTGTGCGAGGCGATCTGCGGGATTGCCCGCAGCCTGGGGCTGGGCGTGGTGGCCGAAGGCATCGAATCCGAAGCCCAGCGTCGCTACCTGATGGGCCTGGGGGTCAATGTCGGCCAGGGTTTCCTGTTCGCCCCGGGGCTGACGCCGGAAGAATTCGTCAGGAAGTTGAAGTAGGTTTTTCGGTGGTGGGGCAAAGCCGTGATCTCTTGGCTGGGCCGGGCGGGTGGGCTGCGGGGGACCGTCGTGAGGCAGGAGCCGAACGCGAGCCTACAC
>NZ_JACSQS010000014.1:60403-62041 GCF_014836545.1 Stenotrophomonas lacuserhaii | reverse complement strand
GGATGCAGTCTTTGCCGTCCCCCGCAAACCCATCCCGCCCCGCCAACACACAGCCCGTCCGCTTTTGATGTTGCTCCAAAAAAGCGGGCGCCGGGCGCAGCCCGGCATCCGCCAACGCACTGCACAACGGCCCACCACGCGCCATCCGCTAGAATCGCGGGCTCTTGAACCCGCAGGACCGTGCAATGCAGTTGTCCAACGTACGTGCCGTCATCACCGGTGGCGTTTCCGGCCTCGGCCTGGCCGTGGCCGAACATCTCGTCGCCCACGGCGGCAAGGTCGCCCTGTTCGACCTCAATGATGAAAAAGGCGCCGCCGCCGTCGCCGCCCTGGGACAAGCACACGCGTCCTACCAGCAGGTCAACGTCAGCGACGAGGCCGCCGTGGCCGAAGCCATCGAACAGGCCCACGCCTTCCTCGGCGGACTCAATGTCGCAGTGAACTGCGCAGGCATCCTCGGCGCCGGCCGCGTGCTGGGCAAGGAAGGCCCGATGCCGCTGGCCGGTTTCCAGGGCACGGTGATGGTCAACCTGGTCGGCAGCTTCAACGTCGCCAAGGCCGCGGCCAACCGCATCCAGCACAACGACGCCGGTCCGGACGGCGAGCGCGGGGTGATCATCAATACCGCCAGCATCGCCGCCTATGAAGGGCAGATCGGGCAGGCCGCCTATGCCGCCTCCAAGGGCGGGGTGGTCTCGATGACCCTGCCGATGGCCCGCGAACTCTCGCGCTTCGGCATCCGCGTCAACACCATCGCCCCCGGCGTTTTCTGGACGCCGATGGTCGATGGCATGCCGCCGGCCGTGCAGGAATCGCTGGCCGCCTCCATCCCGTTCCCGTCGCGGCTGGGCAAGCCGGAAGACTTTGCCAGCCTGGTCGCTTACATTCTCGGCAACACCTATATCAACGGCGAGACCATCCGCCTGGACGGCGCCACCCGGCTCGCTCCGAAGTGATTCCCCCGGGCGCCGGGACGGCGCCCTCCCCCCAACCGACCTACACCACCATGAAAGCCAGCGATATCAAGAAGGGCAACGTCGTCGAGTACAACAACGGCGTGTACCAGATCCGCGACATCGAACGCAGCTCGCCGCAGGGCCGCGGCGGCAATGTCCGCTTCCGTTTCATCATGTACAGCGTGCCGGGCGGCAACAAGCTCGACGCCAGCTTCGATTCCGATGACAACCTGCCGGAAGTGGAACTGCTGCGCCGCCTGTCGACCTACTCGTACAAGGATGGCGAAGCGTTCGTGTTCATGGACGACGAGGATTACACCCCCTACACCCTGGATGCGGACGTGATCGGCGATGACGCCGGCTACATCACCGACGGCCTGGCCGGCATCTACGTGCAGGTGATCGACGACCAGCCGGTGGCGATCCAGTTGCCGACCAGCGTCGTGCTGGAAGTGGTCGAGACCCCACCGGAGATGAAGGGCGGCACTGCCACCAAGCGTCCGAAGCCGGCCAAGCTGAGCACCGGCCTGGAAATCATGGTGCCGGAGTACATCGCCAACGGCGAACGCGTGCTGGTCAACACCGCCACCGGTGAATTCGGCGGCCGCGCCGACTGAGTGTCGAGGTCATTGTTTTCGCGGTGCCCACACATGGATTGGGCCGGGGGGGGGGGGGGGGCGGG
>NZ_JACSQS010000014.1:0-60393 GCF_014836545.1 Stenotrophomonas lacuserhaii | reverse complement strand
ATGCTCGGCGGGATCCATCCGCCCGCTTCATCAAGGAGCCGCCGAGCATGGCTCGGCGCTACCGAAGGCTCCAAATCGAGCCTACACGGACGGATTCACGGCGTGTCCTGCACAGCCAGCCCCTCCCGCCCACCCGCAGCCGTGCAGCTTTGGCTGTGGCTGTGGCTCTTTCCGTAGCTCTCAGCTCACTGCGCCGCGCTGAAACTCCCGCACCCGTGCAGCTGGCGCGTGCCCACGGTCAGCATCGCCTTCGCATCGAAGGTCTTGCCACTCATATCGTCCTGGCATGGCACCCGCTGCACGCTCAACTTGATCGGCGTGCCATCGGCAGCCGCGCCGGCCCAGCCATCCGGGCCATGCGTGGGGGCAGCCACCTCGTACTGTGTCTGGCCGTAATCCACTTCCACGCGTAGCGCCGAACCGCCACCTGCGGCGACTTCGGCCAACCAGCCTGGCTCGTTGCCGGTCGCGCGGAAGGCGTCGGAAGGACGCCCCTCAGCGGCCGGAGCAACAACCGCCGCCGGCGCGTCGGAAGGCCCAGCAGCGGCGGCCCCGCCGTTTGGCGCTGGGTCCGCCGCAGGCTGGCAGGCGACCGCCAGGGCAACCACCAGCACGGTGGGCAGCAGGAAAAAAGATGGACGCATGTGCGCTCCTCTCCGTCGTTCAACAGCACACCACGCTAACATCCGCACCGTCAACGCCACGGGAAACGCCGTTCGTGGCGTTCAGATTCCTGCCCGAGCAGGCGCAGCGGCCTGCGCACGCAGATGCGTCCGAAGCGCCAGCAGGTTGGCATCCAACGTGTCCAATTCCTGCCGCTGCTGCACTGGCAGCTGCGCGCGCATCTGCTGACGCAACTGCTTCCATGCCTGCGGCGCCTGCGTCGATGCCGCCAGCAGCCGTGGCTGCAACGCGGCGAGTTCATCGGCCTGCGGCAGCCCATACCCCGGCCCACCCAGCAACGCGCCGGGCTGCAGCCATTGCCCCGCCTGCTCCAGCAACATCTGCAACTGCCGCGCCCCATCGCTGTCACGCTCTGCCAGCAGGGCACGCTTCAACGTGTCGCGCGCACGCAGCTCGGCGCGTGCGAATGCGGCCTGTTCCAGCAGCAGCAGGCCGGCAGTGGCGCGCAGCCCGCCGCGTTGCAGCCACGGCGTACGCGTCGCGGCGTCCAGCTTCAGCCATGCCTGCGCATCACGCGCCGGCAGCATCAGTTCCTCGCGTGCCGCAGCGAACAGCAGGTCGTAGTGCTGGTCGCTGGATTCGAAGTAGTAGCCCTCGCGGATTGCCGCGGCGCGGTCATCCAGCACGCTTTCATCCAGCCTGCCCAGCCGCGCCAGCCTGCGCCGGAGACCACGTGGGCTGATGCGTTCGATGCCGGCCTCCTGCAGCGCAGGCACGCCCGCCTGCAGCAGCTTGGCGGTCTCCACTGCGCAGTTGTTGCCGATGAAGTAATAGCGACCGTCGTAGCTCCAATGCACCTGCGCGCTGCGCTCGAGCAGGCCGGCGATCTCCTGCGCGGAAAGCTGCAACGGCAGCGAGGCAAGGCCGCGCAGTTCCACCTTGATGTACTCATCCACCACCTGCTGCAGCGGCAGCACGAACAGGCGTGAGGGGTAGCCCCCGGTCAGGCCGCGCCAGCTGGACAGTTCGACATCACCCACGAACGCGCGGAACGACAATACCCGGTGCTGATCCAGGTCCAGCCGGCAGTCGGGCCCCGGTGCGCGCCCCTCGCGGCAGATCACCAACCGCAGCATGCTGTGGCCCCAGCGGCTCATCGGTACGTCGCCACTCTCGGCGAACAGGTAATCCACCGCATAAACGCGTGCCGGATCCAATCGCGCCAGTTCAACCAGGCCCTCTTCCGCACCTGCCTGAAGCAGCGGTACGCCGGCATCACAGTCCGCCTGCCGTGGCGCCGGGCCCAGCGTCGAGGAAAACCAGCTCGCCAGGGCCGGACGGCGGCAGCCGAAGTCCGCATCCATCAGCCAGTGTTCCGCATTGACCGCCAGGTATTCGGCGGCGCTCTTGCGCTCGTAGTCGTCCGGGCTGCGGTCACTGAAACGATTCGGGCTGCGCCCCAGTTTCCAGGGACGGCGCTGCCATCCGGCCAGTTCGCGGAAGCGCGCCTGGCCCGACCATCCACCGGTCTTGCCGCGATCAGCCACGTGCACCAGTTCATGGATCAGCGCGGCCTGCAGCACGCGGCCAGCCCCGTCTTCATGACCATCGAGCAGAGAGCGCTGCAGCTGGATGTCGCCGGCGAATGCGCGGCCTGCAACATGCGCGGGTAGCGTGTCCACCCAGCGCACCGGCACCTGCGGTGGCAGCGCCGCGCGCAGCGTGCCAGGCAGGCGCTGCGCCACGGCATCCACGGCGCGCTCGGCGCGGGCGCGTTCGCCGGCGTCCAGCCCGTGCAGGTCAGGCGCCAGCTCGAACGCCAGCGTGGCCGGTGCCACGCACAGCAGCCACCACGCCAACCACGCGCGGCGGCGCATCGGCATCAGCGCGCGAGCAGCGCCTGGGCCAGCGCGAGGTCGCTGGTTGCGCGGGCCGCCGCATCCTGCTCGCGCAGATGGACCAGCGCCGCCTGCAGGCGGGCGCCACGGATCTGGCCATCGCTGGCAACAAAGGCGGCCGCATCATCGCGCGCAGCCAGGATCACCTTGTCATCGCCGGAGCTGCTGCCCGACGAATTGGACGACGCACCGGAGGCCGAGCCCGCCGAAGTTCCGGCGAAACTGGACGCACCCGCAGCCAGTGGCAGCACCAACAGGGACAGCGCGAAGGGAACCAGCAGCGAAGGCAGTCGGGAGATCATGGTTTTGCTCGTGAAGGGTACGTGCAGAGCGTACCCGACCCGTCTCGCAAACGGCAGCTCAGAGATCAAAGACCTTGCCGGGATTCAGCCGGGCTTGCGGATCAAACGCGCGCTTGACCGCCTTCATCAAGCCGATTTCGGCCGGCCCGCGGGTGCTGTCCAGGTAGGCTTTCTTGACCAGCCCGATGCCGTGCTCGGCGGAGATGCTGCCATCGAAGCGTGCCAGCACCTGCGCCAGCAGCTTGGTCACCTGCTCGCACTGCTGCAGGAACTCCGCATCGCCGGTGTCATCGGGCTTGAGCACGTTGATGTGCAGGTTGCCATCGCCGATGTGGCCGAACCATACGACGTCGAACTGCGGGTAGGCCTGGGTGATCAGCGCCTGGGTTTCGGCGAGGAACGCCGGCATCGCCGAGATCCGCACCGACACGTCGTTCTTGTACGGCTTGTAACGTGCGACCGCCTCGGTGATGCCCTCGCGCAGGCGCCACAACTGCGCGGCCTGGGCGTCACTGGCACTGATCACCCCGTCGATGACCCAACCATTGCCCATGCAGTCTTCGAACGCCGCCATCGCCGCCGCCTCCTGCGCCTCGTCACCGGCGGCGAATTCGGTCACCACGTAATACGGATGCACCTGGTCGAACGGGGCCTGCGCGCCATGCGCCAGCACGTGCTTCAGTGCCTGGGCGGTGAAGAACTCGAAGGCCTGCAGCTGCAGCCGCGCACGGAACGCAGCGAACACCTGCATCAGCACCTCGAAGCTGGGCACGGCGAGCAGCATCACGTTGCTGGCCGGCGGCGGATCGGTCAGCTTCACCGTGGCTTCCACGATCACCCCCAGCGTGCCCTCCGAGCCGATCAGCAGCTGGCGGAAGTCATAGCCGCTGGAGTTCTTGATCAGGCCCTTGTTGAGCTCCAGCAGCTCACCGTCAGCGGTGACAACCTTGAGCCCGGCAATCCACTCGCGGGTATTGCCGTAGCGGATTACCCGGATACCGCCGGCATTGGTGGCGATGTTGCCGCCGATCGAGCAGGACCCGCGCGCAGCGAAATCCACCGGGTAGATGAGCCCGTGCTCCAGCGCCGCGTTGTGCAGCGACTCCAGCGGCATGCCCGCCTGCACCACCAGGGTCCGGTCCACCGCGTCGTAGCCCAGCGCCTTGTTCATGCGCTCAAGGCTCAGCACCAGTTCGCCGTTGGCCGCCACCGCACCACCGGACAGGCCGGTCCGTCCGCCCGACGGCACCACCGCCACGCCTTCGGCAGCACTCCAGCGCATCACCGCCTGCACCTCTTCCACGCTGGCCGGCAGCGCGATGGCCAATGGGGCCGGGGTCCAGCGCCGGGTCCAATCGCGCCCGTAATGCTCCAGATCGGCCGCGTCGGTCTTCAGGCGCAGGTCGGGAACGGCCTGCTGGAGGGAGGCAATGCGGGGATCGGTCATGGCAGTCCAGGCAGACACAGGCAGAACGAGAAAGCGTGCCAGTGCCGCCGCCCAGCGTCCAGCCCTGCGCGCGATCAGCAATGGCTACGTCTGCAACCAATTCCGCAGTGCACCATGGGCAGCCGCATCTGGCATAGTGATCAGCCCTTGTCCCACTGGCCGTGCCGTCCCATGTCGCCGAAGAAGACCTCCTACCCCAAGCAGGATATCCGCGTGTTGTTGCTGGAGGGGGTCAGCCAGACCGCCGTGGACGTGTTCACTGCGGCCGGCTACAGCCAGATCGAACTGCATGCCAAAGCGCTGCCCGAAGACGAGCTGAAGGCGCGCATCGCCGAAGCCCACATCGTCGGCATCCGCTCGCGCAGCCAGCTGTCGGCCGAGGTGCTGGCCGAGGCCAAGCGCGTGATCGCGGTGGGCTGCTTCTGCATCGGCACCAACCAGGTCGACCTGGACGCGGCTGAACTGGCCGGCATCCCGGTATTCAACGCGCCCTACTCCAACACGCGCAGCGTGGCCGAACTGGTGATCGCCGAAGCCATCATGCTGACCCGCGGCATCCCGCAGAAGAACGCTGAATGCCACCGTGGCGGCTGGTCCAAATCGGCTGCCGGCAGCCACGAAGTGCGCGGCAAGACGCTGGGCATCATCGGCTACGGCCATATCGGCACCCAGGTTGGCGTACTGGCCGAATCACTGGGCCTGCAGGTGATCTTCCACGACGTGGAAGCCAAGCTGGCGCTGGGCAACGCGCGCGCCGCGATCAGCCTGGACGACCTGCTGGAACGCTCGGACATCATCACCCTGCACGTGCCGGAGACCCCCGCCACGCAGTGGATGATCGGCGCGACGGAACTGGCGAAGATGCGCCGCGGCGCGCATGTCATCAACGCCGCGCGCGGCACGATCCTCGACATCGCCGCGCTGGATGCAGCGCTCAGCTCCGGGCACATCGGCGGTGCGGCGCTGGACGTGTTCCCGGTGGAACCCAAGGGCAACGGCGACCTCTTCGATTCCCCGCTGACCGCGCACGACAACGTGATCCTGACCCCGCACGTGGGCGGCAGCACGCTGGAAGCGCAGGACAACATCGGCATCGAAGTGGCGGCCAAGCTGGTCCGCTACAGCGACAACGGCAGCACCCTGACCGCGGTCAATTTCCCCGAAGTCACCCTGCCCGAGCACGACGGCAGCCTGCGCCTGCTGCACATCCACCGCAACGTGCCGGGCGTGCTGTCCAAGGTCAACGAAATCTTCTCGCGCCACAACGTCAACATCGACGGCCAGTTCCTGCGCACCGACGCGAAGGTGGGCTACGTGGTGATCGACATCACCGCCAGCGTGGAGCAGGCCGGCGCGGTACGCGATGAACTGGCCGCCATCCCCGGTACCCTGCGTACCCGCGTGCTATACAGCTGAGCAGCGGATCGGTAGCGCCGAGCCATGCTCGGCGGCTCTTTGCTGGTGCGACCGACAGCATTCACCGAGCACGGCCGTCGCTACCGGCTCAGCCAGCGGCGGGCCATCCGCCGCAGCGATTCATCCGCCTGCGGGTCAGCGGAGATCGGGGCGATGTCGCGCCAGGCCAGCGCCAGCGACTCTTCACTGATCGCGAAGGCTTCCGACGCGCCCGCGCGGATCACGAAACGCACGTCGTAGTGCCAGTGCCCCGGCACGTCGTGGCGCTCCGGGATCCAATGCTTGTCCAGGTCGAAGATCGCCGGATCGTCCAGTGACAGCCCGGACAGCCCGGATTCTTCCTCGGCTTCCTTGAAGGCCACCCGCGCCAGGTCGTGATCGCCATCGGCATGCCCACCCAGCTGCAGCCATCGGTCCAGCTTGCGGTGGTGGGTCAACAGAACCCGTTGCCCATCGGCGCTGACCAGCCACGCGCTACCGGTGAAATGGCCTTCCAGCCGCTCGCGAACAAACGGGTCCAGCGGATCATCGAGAAGTGTGCTGAATTCGTCAGCCAAGGCGCCCTGCACAGGCACTTCAAGCGCGTATCGGCGAAGCAGTTGACGCAACGGATCGTCAAGCAGGGCAAGGGTTGCGACAGTTTCCGACATATCCGCCACGCGTTCAGCAAAAGTATCGGCCATTATCGCCAGAAAATATTGCACATGCGGCTTGTGCATCACCTTCAGCTTTGGCTAAGGTACAGCGAGCCATTCGCATGGCCTTCACCAACCATACGCGCCGGCGGCAACGCATCGCCGGCCACCCAACGACCACTTAGGGAAGTACGCATGCTGAAAGCTCTGTTGAGGGTCAAACCGGTTGAGCCAGCCGGACACGTTGACGCTGGCGAACCCATCGAAGGCCGCCTGGACGGCGAAGCCACCCTGAAACGGACGCTCACGGCAAAACACCTGATCCTGCTCGGCATCGGCGCGGTGATCGGTGCGGGCATCTTCGTGATGACCGGCCAGGCCGCGGCGTTCCATGCCGGCCCCGCCGTCACCCTGTCCTTCGTGGCCGCTGGCCTGGCCTGCGCGTTGGCCGGCCTGTGCTATGCCGAGTTCGCCGCGATGATGCCGGTATCCGGCAGTGCCTATTCCTATTCCTATGCCACGCTGGGCGAAGGCATGGCCTGGTTCATCGGCTGGTGCCTGGTGCTGGAGTACCTGTTTGCCTCCGCGTCGGTGGCCGTTGCCTGGTCGGCCTATCTGCTGAGCTTCGTGACCACCACGCTGGACATGCCCTTCCCGGCCGCCCTCAGTTCGGCTCCCATCGCCTGGGAAGGCGGCCAGTTCGTCTCCTCGGGGCAGCTGTTCAACCTGCCGGCGGTGTTGATCGTGGCGGTGTTGACCGGGCTGCTGTACGTGGGCATTTCCCAGTCGTCCTTCGTCAACGGCATCATCGTCGCGATCAAGGTCAGCGTGATCTGCCTGTTCATCGGCTTTGGCGCCTCGCACATCGACACCGCCAACTGGCAACCCTTCATCCCGGAGAACACCGGCACCTTCGGTGAGTTCGGCTGGAGCGGCGTACTGCGCGCCGGCTCGATCGTGTTCTTCGCCTTCATCGGCTTCGATGCGGTGTCCACCGCCGCCGGCGAGACCAAGGACCCGCAACGCAACATGCCGATCGGCCTGCTCGGCTCGCTGGCCGTCTGCACCGTCATCTACGTGATCGTATGCCTGGTGCTGACCGGCCTGCTGCCTTACCAGCAGCTGGGAACCGCCAAGCCGGTCGCCACCGCGCTGGAAGCGTATCCGCAGCTGGCATGGCTGAAAACCGCCGTGGAGATCGGCGCCATCGCGGGCCTGTCCTCGGTGATCCTGGTCATGATGATGGGCCAGACCCGCATCGCCTACACGATTTCCCGCGACGGCCTGCTGCCGGGCTTCCTGGGCAAGGTCCATGCGCGCTTCAAGACGCCGTACGTGGCCACCATCATCGTCGGTGTCATCGCTGCGGCACTGGCCGGCATGATGCCGCTGAACGTGCTCGGTGAACTGGTGTCGATGGGCACCCTGCTGGCCTTTGCCACGGTCTGCGTCGGCGTGCTGGTGCTGCGCTACACCCGTCCGGAACTGGTGCGTCCGTTCCGCGTGCCGATGGCCTGGCTGATCTGTCCATTGGGTGCGCTGGCGTGCCTTACCCTGTTCGCCATGGCCTTCCGCGAACACTGGCACCTGTTCGTCGGCTGGACCGTGCTGGGGCTGCTGATCTACTTCGGATACGGCATGCGCAACAGCAAGCTGGCCAAGTCCTCCTGATACATTGACGGGTCGGCTCCTCGCCGGCCCGTCTGCTTTGATACCGGCACATCCCGCAGGCACCGGTTGCCTGCACGCACCCACAAGAACACACATCCATGCTCAAGCAACTGTGGGCCACCAAGCACCCGCACGCCGCCCACGAAGATGCCAACGGCCTCAGCCTCACCCGTACGCTGGGGCCCTGGGGCCTGACCGCACTGGGCATCGGCGCGGTGATCGGCGGCGGCATCTTCGTCATCACCGGCCAGGCCGCCGCCAACCATGCCGGACCGGCGATCATGCTGTCCTTCGTGCTGGCCGCCATCTGTTGCGGTTTCTGTGCGCTGGCCTACGCCGAATTCGCCGCGATGGTGCCGGTTTCCGGCAGCGCCTACAGCTACACCTACGCCACCTTCGGTGAGCTGGCGGCGTGGTTCATCGGCTGGATGCTGGTGCTGGAATACGGCGTCTCCGCCTCGGCGGTGGCGGTCAGCTGGACCGGCTACTTCCTCAGCCTGCTCAGCCATTTCGACATCCACCTGCCCGCCGCGCTGGTCAGCGCGCCACTGGACGGCCAGCTGCGCCCCACCGGAGCGATCGCCAACGTCCCCGCTGCGATCCTGGTGCTGCTGCTGACCTGGCTGTGCTACGTCGGCATCCGCAAGTCCTCGGCGATGAACATGGCGATGGTGATCCTGAAAACCGGCCTGATCGTGCTGGTCATCGCGGTGGGCTGGAAGTACGTGGACACAGCCAACTGGCAGCCGTTCATCCCTGAAAACACCGGCCCCGGCCAGTTCGGCATGGAAGGCGTGCTGCGCGGTGCGGCGATGGTGTTCTTCGCCTACATCGGCTTCGAGGCGGTCTCGGTGGCGGCGCAGGAATCTCACCGTCCGCAGCGTGACATGCCGATCGGCATGATGCTCTCGCTGGCGATCTGCACCATCCTGTACATCGCCATGGCGGCGGTCATGACCGGCCTGGTGCCGTACACGCTGCTGGGCACCGATGAGCCGGTGGTGACTGCGGTGGCCGCCCACCCGTCGCTGGGCTGGCTGCGCGTGGTGGTGGAAATCGGTGCGCTGGTCGGCCTGTCCTCGGTGGTGCTGGTGATGATCATCGGCCAGCCGCGCATCTTCATGATCATGGGCCGAGACGGCCTGTTGCCGCCCCTGTTCACCAAGATCCACCCGAAGTACCGCACTCCGCACATCAACACGGTGATCACCGGCATCGGCATCGCCCTGCTGGCCGCGCTGTTCCCGTTGGACGTGCTGGGCGAGCTGACCTCGATGGGCACCCTGATCGCCTTCGCCGCGGTGTGTGCCGGCGTGCTGGTACTGCGCCGCACCCAGCCGGACCTGCCGCGGCCGTTCCGCATCCGCGGTGCCTGGCTGGTCTGCAGCCTGGGCGTGCTGAGCTGCATGGCGCTGCTGTCGGCCATGACGTTCCACAACTGGATGCTGATGGGTGTGTGGACGGTGGTCGGTTTCGCGATCTACTTCGGTTACGGCTTCCGCCACAGCCGCCTGCGCCGGTAACAGGCAGCGGGTAGCGCCAAGCCATCGGTTGGTAGCGCCGGGCCATGCCCGGCGAGCGCAGCGGCAAGCGACAGCGTGACGACCAACGGCCGTCACCCACCAACGGCAGGCGCTGACGGCCAACGGCCGTCACTACCGGGGCAGGCACGCACCCTGCCCGGCGGGACCGGATAGAATGGGGCGCATGAACGCGCCCATTTTTCCGTATGACAGCCAGCGCCTGAGCGAACTGGCGCAGCTGCTGATCGACAACATCCGCGAGCTGGCCCAGGCCGGCTGGACGCCCGCGACCAGCAGCAATTTCTCGCATCGACTGGACGACCAGCATGCGGCGATCACCGTGTCCGGCCGTGACAAGGGCCGCCTGATCGAAGACGACATCATGGTGGTGGACTTCGACGGCAAGGCCGTCGGCCGCCCGCTGCGCCCGTCTGCCGAAACCCTGCTGCATACCCAGCTGTATCGCCGCTTCCCCGAAGTCGGCTGCGTACTGCACACCCATTCCCCGGTGCAGACCATCGCCTCGCGGCTGTACGCACCGCAGGGCCACATCCGGCTGGAAGGCTACGAGCTGCTGAAGGCCTTCGCCGGCAACAGTACCCATGAGATGGCCATCGACGTGCCGGTGTTCGCCAACACGCAGGACATGGACGTGCTGGCCGCCCAGGTCGACGCGCTGCTGGATACGCAGTGCCTGTGGGGCTACCTGATCGACGGCCACGGCCTGTACGCCTGGGGCCGCGATATGGCCGAAGCACGCCGGCATCTGGAGGCGTTCGAGTTCCTGTTCCACTGTGAACTGGAACTGCGCCGCCTGCGAGGCTGAATCCGGAGCGCTCACATGGCCGATGGGAATCTGACCCCGCCGCGCCACGCTGCTACCCTACCCGTCCCCCCGACGTTCAAGCTGCCGCCATGAGCCGACTGCGCATCTACAACGACACCGCCCCCGAAGCCCCGTTGCTGGACTCCCAGGACGGCGCGCTGATTGCCGCCGAACTGCAGAAGATAGGCGTCACCTTCGAGCGCTGGCAGGCCAGCCAGCCGGTCGCCCCGGGCGCCAGCCAGGAAGAGGTGTTCGCTGCTTACCGCACCGACATCGACCGGCTGGTCGCCGAACGCGGGTTCAAGAGCGTGGATGTGGCGTCGATCGCCCCGGACAACCCGAACCGTGCCGAATTGCGGAAGAAGTTCCTCGACGAGCATTTCCACAAGGAAGACGAAGTCCGCTTCTTCGTCGCAGGGTCCGGCCTGTTCACCCTGCACGTGGGCGACAAGGTCTACGAGATCGAGTGCGTGAAGGACGACCTGATCGCCGTGCCGGACAGCGTCAACCACTGGTTCGACATGGGCGATGAACCAAGCTTCGTGGCGATCCGCTTCTTTACTGAGGCCGATGGCTGGGTCGGTCATTTCACCGGCACCGACATCGCGCAGAAGTTCCCCCGTTACGTCCCTACCCAGGCCTGAAGATCCATGCAGCCGCGCGTCATCCTCACCGATATCGAAGGCACCACCAGCAGCATCTCGTTCGTCAAGAACGTGCTGTTCCCGTATGCACGCCAGGCGCTGCCCGGCTTCATCGCCGCCCATGGCAACGAACCGCAGGTCCGGCGCTGGCTGGATGCGGTGGCCACCGAGATCGGTGGCGCCTGCCAGGACAGCGTGGTGGCCGAAACGCTGCAGGGCTGGATCGACCAGGATCGCAAGCACACGGCGCTGAAGGCGCTGCAGGGCATGATCTGGGAATCCGGTTACCGCAACGGTGACTACAAGGCGCACTTCTATCCGGAAGTCGCCGCGGTGCTGAAGGGCTGGCATGCCGCGGGGCTGCCGCTGTACGTGTATTCGTCCGGCTCGGTGCCGGCGCAGAAGCAGTTCTTCGGCTTCAGTGAGGCCGGCGACATGACCGCGCTGGTGTCCGGCTGGTTCGATACGGAAATCGGCGGCAAGCGCGAGGCGGACAGCTACCGCCGCATCGTGGCGGCCATCGGCGTGCCCGCCGCTGAGATCGTGTTCCTGTCCGACGTGGTGGAAGAACTCGATGCGGCGCGCGAAGCCGGCCTGCAGACCCGCCTGCTGGACCGCCTGGACGACTACCCGCTGCCGCGCAGCGGCGAGGGCACGCACGGCCATGAACGGGTAGAGAATTTCCAGCAGATCACGCTCTGAGCGAGCTGCGCCGGCCGGGCCCTGGCAGCGCCGGGCCGTGCTCGGCGGGGGCCCTCCCGCGCACAGCCGCCGAGCATGGCTCAGCGCTACCGGCTCTCTTCCAGCACATCGCCCAGGGTCTGCACGCGCAGTGCCGCGCGCAGCGTCTCGACGTCACTGGCCGAGCGCACACGCAGCACCCGGCGCTCGCCCGGCAGCAGGTCCAGCAGGTTGTCCTCCAGCACCGCCTCGTTTGCCCCGAAATCGATCCATGCCGCACGCACCAGCCCGCGTGCCTGCACCACCACTTCGAGCGCATCGCCCTCGCCCTGCAGGCTTGCCTGCAGCTGTCCGGGCTGCAACGCCTGATCGCGCGCCTCGACGAAGCCGACCACCTGCCGCGACAGCAGCCGCTGTTCCTGCAGCAGTTCCACCACCGCAATCGTGCGCGCCGGATCCGCCCCGCCCAGCAGGCGCGCATCGCTGAAACGCCCGACCTCGGTCGCTGATCCCGGCGCCAGCACCACCGCCTGCTCCTGCGTACCCAGCACCTGCCCCTGCAGATCCATCACCCGCAGCCGCCAGCGCACTGAGTGAGGCTGGGCAGTGTCGTTGAGCAGGCTCACGCGGGTCATCCCGTCATCACGCAGCGCCGCTACGGCAAGGTCGGCGAAGAAGCGACGTGCCTGGAAATGCAGCCC
The DNA here is from genome assembly GCF_014836545.1 of Stenotrophomonas lacuserhaii. GTDB lineage: Bacteria > Pseudomonadota > Gammaproteobacteria > Xanthomonadales > Xanthomonadaceae > Stenotrophomonas > Stenotrophomonas lacuserhaii. The sequence continues at coordinate 48,025 of NZ_JACSQS010000014.1, read as the reverse complement.
CTTCCAGTTGCCCTCGTGGTCCATGCCCGACCACGACGCACCCGGCCACACATCATTGAGCTGCCAGTACAGCGACCCCATGGTGTAGGGACGCGATGCCCGGTGGTGCAGTGCAGCCAGCTGGATGCCTTCGGCCTGCATCACCTGGGACAGGTACAGGAACGCGGGGAAATCGGCCGGCTCGCCATAGCCGAGCCGGATGTAATGCAGCAGCCGTTCGTTGCCCTGCCCGGCCATGAATTTCTGGTGCGCCTGGATCACCGGACTGTCGATGCGCTGCTCGGCACGCGTGGCGAAGCGGTCGACCATGGCCTGCGACGGCCAGGACTGCAGGCCATACTCGGACATGAAGCGTGGTGTTTCTTTCAGGTAAGCGCTGACCGGCAACGCCGGATTGCCCCACACCTGCCAGTAATGCTTGTCACCACGGGTGGAGTCGTTGGCCTTGTCATCCAGGTCGTTGCTGGGCGAGCTGGACCAGTACGGGACACCCAGGCCCTGTTCGGCCACGACCGCGCGCAGGTCATGCCCGAACAGGTCCACGTAGCCCTGCCACACGCGGGCGGCGAACGCAGGGTCGGCCTTTCCAAGATCGCGGCCATGCCCCCAATCCTTCCAAGCCGTTTCTTCTTCGTTGTTGCCACACCACAGCACGATGCTGGGGTGGTGGCGCAGCCGCCGTACGTTGTCGCGGGCCTCGGCGACCACGCTCTGCCGGAACGCCGGATCGAACCCCGGCTGCATGCCGCCGCCGAACATGAAGTCCTGCCACACCATCAGCCCGAGCTCGTCTGCCAGCTCGAAGTACGCCTCGTCTTCGTAGTAACCGCCGCCCCAGTTGCGCAGCATGTTCATGTTGGCATCGCGTGCGGCGGTGAGGATAGTGCGCAGGCGGGCGGTGTCCACGCGTGCGGGGAACGCATCGAAGGGGATCACGTTGGCCCCCTTGGCGAACACCTCGCGCCCATTGATCACGAAGGCGAAGCCCTGGCCACCCTGGGCATCCTTGTCGCGCCGCAGCTCCACGCTGCGCAGGCCGATCCTTCGGCTGGCCCGCAGTGCCGGATCCTCGCCCGCCCCCAGCGTGACCTGCACGCTGTAGCGGTCCTGCGCGCCCTGCCCGGCCGGCCACCAGCGACGCGGCTTCGGGATCTGCCACGGCACCTGCAGGGTCTGCGTTCCCGCTTTCAGCAGCACATCGCGAACTATCCGCACCACAGCCTTGCCGTCCGGATCGCGCACCTCCAGCCGCAGTGGCAACGTCGCGTCGGCGCCGGCATGTTCGACCTCGACCAGGGTGGTCAACGCGGCGAGGTTCGCATCCAGCGCCTCGGTGCGTACGGCCAGGTCGGTCACCCGTTGTGCGCCCCACGTCTCCAGCCGTACGGGCCTCCACACGCCTGCGGTGACATAGCGCGGCCCCCAGTCCCAACCGAAATGGTAGGCCGGCTTGCGCACGAAGTTGCCGACCATCGCATCGCGCGGCTCGTCGCCATAAGGCGAGGGATAGTTGCCCGCGATCTTGTGCGGCATCGCCTGCACGGCCGGCAGCAACCGGGTGATCGGCGAACGGAAGACGATGCGCAGCACGTTGCCCCGCGACTGCAGGCGACCATCGACGCGCGCCTTCCACGTCCGGTGCGCGTTGTCTGCGCGCAGCAACGGCTGGCCGTTGAGTTCCACCTCGGCGAAGGTATCGAGGCCTTCGAACACCAGCTCGGCGTGCGGCCGCGCCAACGTCGCCGGATCCACATCGAAGCCAGCGCGATATTCCCAATCCGCCAGCCCGATCCACTGCAGCTGCGCTTCCGGTGCACCGACGTACGGATCGCCGATCAAGCCCGCAGCCAGCAGATCGGTATGCACACTACCCGGCACCTGCGCTGCGCCCCAGCCTGCCGCTTCCGGATGCACGGCCACCTGCGCCCCACCCGGCAGCAGCCGGAACTCCCAGCGTGCCTGCAGCACACCGGCCTGCGCCAGCACCGGCAACAGACACGCCAGCACTACCGCACCGAACCGCACCCATGCATCCCGGATCTGCATCCCAACCCCCGTCGCAACAATGATCCCGCCTCGAAAGCCCCGCACCGAACGTGTCTGGCTCTGAACCCGCCGCGCACGCGGGACCCCGGCTGGGCGGCGGCGGGGAGGCCTGCGCAGGACCGTTGGAGCCCCGGACGGGCGGAAACGAGCCTACAGGGACGTACTTGCGGCGTGTCCTGCGCAGGCCTCCCCGCCGCCGCTACCCGAAATCAAACAGGCGCCGCAGCTCTGGCTCCGGAACGCACCACGTTCAACACCTCATGGCACGCGCCCATCGTGTGGTAATCCACCTTCCCGGCCGGGCTCTTCTCATCGCTGTACTTGCGGTTGTCCGCATCCAGGATGCGGTACCACGCACCGTACTCATGGTCCACGAAGTGCTCCCACGCATAGGCCCACAAACGGTCGTACCACTCCCAGTACACCGCATCACCCGTGCGCTGTGCCAACACCGCCGCGGTCGCCAGCGACTCCGCCTGCACCCAGAAATACTTGTCGTCGTCGCAGACGCTGCCATCCGGCGCGAAGCCGTAATACAGCCCACCGCGCTCGTTGTCCCAGCTGCGTTCCACCGCTACGTCGAACAGATGGCGCGCCGTCGGCACCAGCCAGTCCGCCTGCACATGGCGATCCAGGATCAGCAACAGCTTGGCCCACTCGGTCTGGTGACCGGGCTGGAAGCCCCACGGACGGAACAGGTGCTTGGGATCATCCAGGTTGTATTTCCAGTCGATGTTCCACTCGCTGTCGTAGTGCTCCCACACCAGCCCGTCTGCCTTGGCGGCCTGGCGCCGGGTCATGATGTCGGCCAGCTGCAGCGCGCGATCCAGGTAGCGCTGCTCGCCACTGCTCTCGAACGCGGCCAGCATCGCCTCGCACATGTGCATGTTGGCGTTCTGCCCACGGTAACCGCTGAAGTTCCACTGCGCGTCGGCTTCGTCACGGTACAGACCGTGCGCCGGCTCGTAGAACCGCGTTTCCAGCAGCTGCCAGGTCTCCTCCATCCAGCCACGCGCTTCTTCGATGCCGGCCTTCAGCGCGCAGCTGTACGCCAGCAGCACGAAGGCGACGCCGTAGCAGTGGTTGGTATCGTCTTCCACCACGCCATCGCGCAGCGTCCAGGCATAGCCGCCGGTAGCCGGGTTGCGATGCACCTCGCGCAGGTAGCGCACGCCATGCTTGACCCCGTCCAGGTAAGCGGCATCACCGAACTCGCGGTAGGCCATGGCGTAGTCGAAGACGAAACGCGTGCTGCTCACCAGATGGCGATGCCCTGCATCGTAGACGCTGCCGTCGTCACGGAAGTAATGGAAGAAGCCACCCTTCGGATCGATGCAACGCGGATGGTAGAACGCCATCGTGTGGGCGATGTGGCCGCGCAGGAAAGCCGGCGAACGGAAGTCCGGAGTCTGGGTCATCAGTGCGATTCCTCGGTTTGCAGCAGCAGTTCGTTGACTTCATCGCGCGAGGGCATGGCCGCGAATGCGCCCTTGCGGGTCACCGCCAGCGCACCCACCGCAGCGCCGAAGCGAAGCACCTCGCGCATGGCGGCTTCATCGCTGCAGAACGCCGGCAGGTTGGCGGCATCCACGCCGCGCTCGATCAGCGCGGTCAGCAGGCCGCCGACAAAGGCATCGCCGGCAGCGGTGCTGTCCACGGTGGCGACACGGAAGCTGGTGGCCTGGCCCTGCGCGCTGCGCGTGTACCAGCGCAGTGCGGCGGCGCCATCGGTGACCACCACCCAGCGCGCCTGCGCGGCAAACAGCCGTTGCAGGACCTGCGCGGCGCCCTCGTCGCCCAGCGGTGCGGCAAGGAAATCCAGCTCTTCGCGCGACAGCTTGACCACGTCGGCCAGCGCCAGCGCCTGCCACAGCGTCGGCAGCGGATCAGCATCGGCCGGCCACAGGGCCGGGCGCAGGTTGAGGTCCAGGCTGACCAGGGCACCGGCCGCGCGCGCACGCTGCATGCCCTCGAACGTCGCCTGCGCGATGGCCGCTTCGGTCAGGCTGTTGGAACAGACGTGGAAGCAGCGTGCCTGCGCAAAGCAGGCTGCCTGGAAATGCTCGGCGCGGAACAGCAGGTCGGCCGCCGGCGGCCGGTAGAAGCTGAAACTGCGCTCGCCATGCGGATCCAGCGCGACGAATGCCAGCGCCGTCTTGGCCGCATCGGTACGCGCGATGTAGTCGATGCCCACGCCGTGCTGCTGCAGGCTGTCGGCGAGGAAATCGCCGAACATGTCCCGTCCCAGCATGCCCACGAACTGTGTATCCACGCCCAGCCGCGCGGCGGCCACCGCGACGTTGGCTGGCGCGCCACCGGCGTACTGCAGGAACGCGCGCGGGTCGGTCGGCGAGGCCGGTGGCTGCGCTAATAGATCGATCAAAATCTCGCCGAAGCAGACAATGGTGCCCATCTGCATCAGCCTCCGCGGGTCGTGGCAGCCGGCAGGCGGGCGCCCACCAGACCGAAGAAGATGACGTAGCCATAGCACAGCAGCGGCAGGATGAAGCTCGGCTGCAGACCGATGTGGTCGGCCAGCACGCCCTGCAGGTACGGCACCAGCGCGCCACCGACGATGGCCATGATCAACAGGCTGGAGGCCTTGTTGGTCAGGGGGCCCAGGCGTTCGATGCCGAGCGCGAAGATGGTCGGGAACATGATGGAATTGAACAGGCCGATGGCCACAACCGAGTACAGCGCGACCTGGCCCGAACTGGCCATCGTGGCACCCAGCAGCACGACGTTGATGCCGGCGAACAGGGCCAGCATGTGCCGCGGCGAATAGCGGGTCAGCAGCGCCGAACCGGCGAAGCGGCCGATCATCGCCATCGTCCAGTAGGCGGACACGTAATGCGTGGCCTGCTGTTCGGTGAAGCCACCGATGTTGGGCATCGACAGGTAGTTGACCAGGAAGCTGCCGATGGAGACTTCGGCACCCACGTAGAAGAAGATGCCCAGCACCGCAAACAGCAGGTGGCGGTGGCGCAGGGCCGCGCCGTAGCTCTGCTGCGGGCCATCATCGACCTTCTCGGTGCTCTCGCTCAGCGTCGGCAGGCGGAACAGGTAAACGAACAGCGCCAGCAGCGCCAGAGCGATCGCCAGGCCGATGTAGGGGCCCTGCACCGACTGCGCCTCGGCTGCACGGTAAGCGGCCTGTTCGGCCACCGACAGCGCGTTGATCTCATCGGCACTCTTGACCGTGTTGCCGAGGATCAACAGTCCGCCGAAGATCGGCGCGATCGCCGTACCCAGCGAGTTCAGTGCCTGGGCGAGGGTCAAGCGGCTGGAACTGGTTTCCACCGGACCCAGCAGCGCCACGTACGGGTTGGCGGCCACCTGCAGCACGGTGATGCCGGTGGCCAGGACGAACAGCGCGCCCAGGAAGGCGCTGTACTCACGAAGCTCGGCGGCGGGCCAGAAGCCCAGCGCGCCGACGCCGGCGATCAGCAGGCCGGCCACGATGCCCTTCTTGTACCCCAGGTGGGCCACCAGCCGACCGGCCGGCAGGGACATCAGGAAATAGGCGCCGAAGAAGGTGAACTGCACCAGCATCGCGCGCGCGTAATTCAGTTCGAACACCGCCTTCAGGTGCGGAATGAGGATGTCGTTGAGGCAGGTCAGGAAGCCCCACATGAAGAAGATGGTGGTGGCCACGCCCAGCGCCATGCGGGTGTTGACCGGTGGTGCGCCTTGCCCGGGCGTGGTGTTCAAACGGGGCGTTGATGAAATCGGCATGCGGGTTCGCGCCTCGGTGCGCGTAGGTTGAATGAGGAAGGGGAATCAGTTCGGGCGGGCGGCGCTGCTTTCGCGTATGCGCAGCTGCACGGGGGCAACGGTACGCTGCGGTGGCGCATCCGGGGTCTGCACACGCTGCAGCAGCAGCTCGGCGGCCTGGCGTCCGCGCGCCCGCGGATCAACTGTGAGGGTTGTCAACGGCGGCACGGCGACGGCCGCCTCGGGAATGTCATCGAAACCGGTGACGGCGAAATCGCCGCCGGGACGGATCCCGCGCGAGGTCAGGCCCAGCATCAGCCCCAGCGCGACGGTATCGTTGTAGCAGACCGCGGCACTGGGCCGCCCACCACCGACGAACAGTTCGTCGACCCGGCGCGCGGCTTCCAGGCGGTTCGGCGCCGATTCGATCAGCCACTGCGGCGTGGCCGACAGGCCGGCCTCGCCCAGTGCCTGCTGGTAGCCGGCACGGCGTTGTTCGCAGGAACTGGAATCGGCGTGGCCACCGAAGAAAGCGATTTCGCGGTGACCGCGTTCGATCAGGTGGCGGGTCGCCAGATAGGCTCCCTGCTGGTTGTCCAGTGCAAGGAAATCCCAGTCAGCGCCGGCCAGTGCACGGTTGAACAACAGCACGTTGGCGGTAGGCCCCAGCGCCTGGCGCACCTGCGCGGTATCGCTGCCTTCGGCCGGTGACAGGATCAATCCGGCCGGGGTGTGCTCCATCAGCGTGCCCAGCACCGCCTGCTGGCGCTGTGGTGATTCGCCGGTGCTGCCGAGCAGGGTCACGTAGCCCTGGTCGCCCAGTGCTTCGTCGACGCCGGCGGCGAACTCGGCGAAGAACGGGTTGGACAGGTCGTTGATCACCAGCGCCACGCTGGAGGATGTGCGCCGGCGCAGGTTGGCCGCCGCGCGGTTGTACACATAGCGCTGGCGGCGCAGTTCGGCCTCCACCTTGGCGCGCGTGTCCACGTTCACCAGCGGGCTGCCACGCAGCACCAGCGACACGGTCGCCCGTGACACGCCGATCGCGCGTGCGATGTCGGTCACGGTGACCGCGCGGTCGCCGCTTTTGCGCGGCCCCTTGCTGCCGGTGGCGTCATTCATCCTGGAATGGACCCTGAGCTCTGGATAGGTACCTGAATCATAACGGCCCCAGCCGCGCGTGCACGGTCATGCGCAGCACGGGCGGCCGAATGCCTCACTTCAGGACGCTGCCGGGTGCGGCGCAGAACGAGACCGGCAGGTCATTGACCGCCGTGCCCCAGCCCTGTTCCGGCGCCTGCGTGCCGAGCGACCACTGCAGGGTGGGGCCAGCGCGCAGCGCTTCCCAGTCCAGCCACACCGCGGACTGCGCGGCGCCATCCACCTGCACGCCCTGCACGTACTGCAGCGTGCGACCGTCCGCGCCGGGGGCACGCAGTTTCAGCGTGCGACCGTTGCCCAGCGCCACATCCACCTTGGCAAAGCGCGGCGCGTGCAGCAGGAACTCACCACTGCCGGGCACCGCCGGATAAAGGCCCAGCGCACTGAACAGGTACCAGGCCGACATCGTGCCCAGGTCATCGTTGCCAGTCACGCCGTTCGGGGCGTTGGTGAACAACTGCTGCGCTGCGCGGACCACGGTGGCGGTCTTCCACGGCTGGCCGATCAGCGTGTACATCCACGGCGCATGCAGGTCCGGTTCGTTGTTGGGGTTGTAGCGGTACTGGTTGTAATAGCTGTAAGGGCCCACCACCCATTCCTTGCGCGCGGCCTGCAGCGGATCGGCCAGCAGCGCATCCATCGCGAAGAACGCATCCAGGCGCTTGCCGGCCTGCTCGCGGCCATGCATCGCTTCCACCAGGCCCGGGACGTCCTGCTGCGCCAGCCACTGGTACTGCCAGGCGGTGCCTTCATGGAAGCCATGGTGCGAGCGCGGGCTGTAGTGGCCGTCGGACGGCGCATACCACTGGCCACCGTCGGTGCGCGGACGCGGGAAGCCGGTGAATCCGGTCTCGTCATCGCGGACCGACATATCCCACACGTTGCGCCAGTTACGCCCACGGGCACGCAGGGTCGCCGCGTCGGCGGCATGGCCCAGGCCATCGGCCATCTGCGCCAGCGCACAATCGGCCAAGGCGTATTCAAGCGTCGCCGAACCGCCATGGTGCGGGTCCACGTCCATGCCCTTGGATGGGAACGCGCGGTCATACACCACGTAACCCTTGTCCAGGTAGGACGGGTTGCCCGAGCGACCGGCCGCGCGGGAGTTCAACGGCGGCACGTCGAACGCATTGCGGCGCAGCGCCGACCAGGCTTCCTGCTCGCGGCCTTCCAGCGCGCCGAAGCGCCACAGGTCGGCCATGAACGGCGTGACCGGATCGCCGGTCATGATGTTGGTTTCGAAGTTGGCATAGCCCCAGCGCGGCAGCCATCCCCCCTGTGCATCGATGGCCAGCAGCGTGCGGCCGATGTCACGCGCCACCTGCGGGCGGGTCAGCGCCAGCCACTGGTTCTGCGCGCGATAGGTGTCCCACAGCGAGAAATACTCGTAGTACGTCCAGCCGTCGGCGCGGTGGATCGCATCGTCGTAGCCACGATAGCGGCCGTCGGCATCGCTGCCCGTCAACGGTTGCAGGAGCGCGTGGTACAGGGCGGTATACAGCACCGTGCGGTCGTCCTTGCTGCCCCCGTCGAGCTTCACCGTGGACAGTTCTTCGCGCCAGGCGTCCTGCGCCAGGCGGCGCATGCCATCGAAACCGAGCAGCTTGCCGCCCTGCATGCCATCGCTGCGCAGGTTGGTGCGCGCACCTTCGGCATCCACGTGCGAGATCGCACTGACCGCGGTGACGGCGCGGCCCTGCGCCATGTCGAAGGTCAGCCAGGCACCATTCGGCTTGGCCTCACCCTCCATGCTGTGGCGCGCGCCGGGCAGGCCGCGCTCTTCGCCCCACACCCCGTGTGCGGTGAACGGACGGTCGAACTCGATCCGGAACCACGTCGTGTACTGATGGCCACCGCAGAAACTCTTGGTGACCAGCTTGCCTTCCACCACGCGGTCGCCGACCACGTCGACCACGCTGCCGATCACCGCATGGCGCTCGTTGGCCTGGCCGACATTCACCAGCACGTGGCCTTCTTTCTGTCCGGCGGCGAAGGTGTAGCGTTCGGCGGCGGCGCGGGTACGCGCGGTGGCTTCGGCATCGATGCCGCCGTAGCCAGTCAAGCGGACGCGATAGTAGCCGGCCTGGCCGACTTCACCGGCATGCTCATAGGTGGACGCATAGGCCTTGTGGTCGAACGCCTTGGGGTTGGACGTATCGAAATCGCCGCCTGCCCCGATGGTGCCGGTGACCGGCAGCACCGAGACCTGACCGCCCTGCTCCCAGCAGCCCGCACCGGACAGGAACGAATGGCCGAAGCCGCGGATTTTTTCGTCGTCGTAGCGCCAGCCGGCGTAATGACTGCCGATCGGGCTGACCTGGATCAGGCCGAATGGCGCCGAGGCGCCCGGGAAGGTGTTGCCATCATCCTTGCTGCCGATGAAGGTGTTCACTTCGCGCTCCAGCGCGGCCGGCGCGGCCTGCAGGGCGGGCGCGGCAGACAACGCGATCACGCACGCCAGCGAGGCGATGGGCGTAAAGGCACGCAGGGGAAAACAACGTCGGAAGGTCACGTTCACGGGCTCCTTGGCGGGCGTTGGCAGATCGGGATCCGAGCCGACAGGCCCGCGTCACGGGAGGTCGGCCCGATGCCTGTTCGTCGATTTAGATCGATTGAAGTAAACATGAACGTCCGTCCTCGCGCATCCTGCAGCGCAACATGGAACGCCGCCCACCGGGGCGCGGGCGCACTGCAAACGTTTTCATATTGCGCAGCAGCATGCGACTTGAGTCAGGCCGTGTTAAAAAATGCGCGGCAATCGTTTAGATCGATCCAACTTCAAACGGTCACGATTGCCGGGTTCGGAATCCGACAGCAACGCCCCCCAGGTGCCCTGTCTCTCCCGCCCCACGCTTGCGGTCTCGCGTCAAAACATAAGATCGATTCAAGTATTTCGTATCAGCCAACGGTTCGATCCAGGAGAGGGAGAGAATGAATTACATGTCACACAAGCACGGTTGCCACGCCCTGTCGGCAGCCATCGCATTCGCCTTGGCGGCCACTGCGGCGCCGGCGTTCGCCCAGGACGCAGCACCGGCCACCCCCGCCGCTTCGCCCAGCGCCACCACGCTGGACAGCGTCAATGTCACCGGCTACCGCTACGCCATCGAAAAGAGCCTGCAGCAGAAGCGTGACGCCAATGCCGTGGTCGAAGTCATCACCGCAGAAGACGTCGGCAAGTTCCCCGACAAGAACGTCGCCGATGCGCTGCAGCGCGTGCCCGGCGTGGTCATCACCCGCGATGGCGGCGAAGGCAAGAATGTCAGCGTGCGCGGCCTGGATGCCGACCTGACCCTGACCCAGTTGAACGGCAACTACATCGCCACCTCGGAAACCAACAACGAGGCTTCGCGTTCGTTCAATTACACCCTGCTGCCGTCGAACATGCTGGAGAGCGCGGAGCTGTTCAAGTCGCCCGAAGCGCGCATCGACGAAGGCGGCATCGGCGGTACGGTGATCCTGCATACCCGCCGCCCGCTGGAGATGGAAGCCAACTCCGGCTTCGTCAACATCGAAGGCGTCACCTCCGATACCAGCGACAGCGTGGATCCGAACCTGTCGGCGATGTACGCCTGGCACAGCAAGGACGAGCGTTTCGGCGTGCTGATCGGGGCGACCAAGCAGAAGCGCACCAACCGCAGCATGGAAGTCACCGTAGATGACTACCAGTGGTACGGCGCCGGCACCGAAGCCAAGGACGCCTACGGCAATACGCTGCCGCAGGATGGCATCCATTACTGGTGGGGCGAGTCCGGTTTCAACAACCAGACCGGTGGCAACTACAGCGAATTCTTCATGCCGACGTCGGTCAACTTCGGCGTGCGCGAAGAAGAGCGCGAGCGCACCGGCGGCCAGTTCACCTTCCAGTTCAAGCCGGTCGACAACCTGACCGTCACCGCCAACTACTTCCGCTTCGAGCTGTCCGGCGATTACACGCTGAACCAGGCCAAGATCCCGGAGTGGAACATCGCCCGCTACAACGGCGACGGCAACTGGGCCGGCGGACGCCTGCTCAATGGCATGGACTTCGATTCCAGCGGCAGCGTCGTCACCGGCGCACAGTTCGAGAAGCTGCCGGGCAAGGCGTACTACTGCAGCGAAGCACAGGCCGCTGCCGCCGGCATGGCGCCGGGTGGCTGGGGCCCGGACGACTGCACCATCCCCACCCCGCAGCTGAGTGGGGCCTACAGCCGCGAAAAGGCGCTTTCGCAGACCGGCGACCTGACCGTGGACTGGGAAATCAGCCCGCTGTCCAAGGTGACCTTCAAGGGCGGCCGCACCTGGTCCGAAGGCGGCCCGTCGATCAACTTCCGCATGTCGGCCAAGCCGCGCCGCCAGGTCGATGGCGTGTGGCAATCCGGCAACAGCTACAGCGCCTACGACCTGACCGGCACGCCGTCGGCCACGTTCTCGCCGGACCTGCAGGACCAGCTGATGGCCGGCATCGCCGAGATCGACACCGGCTCGACCGATTCGTCGTGGCGCGAGACCAGCATCGAACAGAACTACTTCCAGGCCGACTTCACCCGCCTGTTTGAAAGCGGCTTCATCGATTCATTCCAGTTCGGCGTGAAGTACCGCGACGGCAAGGTCCATCGCAACACCGGCAACACCTACTGGGCCTGCCAGGGTGCTGATCCGAACGATTACGAGGCACGCTACCAGGCCGGCAACTGTGCCGATCCGGAAAAGAGCGTAGCCCAGCCGGGCTTCTTCCTGTCCAGCCCGATCGACGACATCGCCGGCGGCTTCGACGCCAACGTGATGCCGGGCATCAACTTCCCCGCCTACCTGGCCTACCTCAACGAACGCTACGGCGGCATGCAGAAGCGGATCGAGCCGGACTTCGTCTACGACGTCAACGAGAAGATCTACTCGACCTACTTCCAGGCCAACTTCCGCACCGAACGCGTCCGCGGCAACCTGGGCGTGCGCCTGGTGCAGACCAAGCAGCACGCGGCATCGAGCGACTCGGTCGAGCGCTTCATGGACTACTTCGTCGACGGCGCCGACGGCAATCCGCTGGCCTGCCCGACCGGCGCGCCGCCGGCCGGCACGGTCTGCGAATCCGGCTTCGTGCGCCGCGACGTGCGCGAGAAAACCTACGAGCAGTCCTCGCTGGACAAGACCTACACCGACGTCCTGCCCAGCTTCAACATCGCCTGGGACATCACCGAAAACCTCGTGCTGCGCGGCGCGGCCTCCAAGGTGATCGCACGTCCCGGCTATACCAGCATCGCCTACCCGGGCGGCCTGGAGTACATCAGCGAGGAATACAGCAACGACCGCCGCGTGGCCGGTGGCACCACCACCCCGGGCTGGTACGGGTCGGGCAGCAACAAGCAGCTGGAGCCGTTCGAGGCCCTGCAGTACGACCTCGGCCTGGAGTACTACTTCAAGCCGGGCGCGGTCGCCGGCGTGGCCCTGTTCCGCAAGGACGTGGACAACTTCACCGTGCCGGTGGTGACCGACCAGCAGATGGACGTGGGCGGCGAGATGGTGACGGTGCAGAACTACTCCACCGAGGCCAACGGCCGTGACGGCGTGTCGCAGGGCGTGGAAATCTACGGCCAGTACACCTTCGACATGGGCTTTGGCATGCAGGCCAACTACACCTACAACGACACCAACCTGGCCTCGATCGTGCTGGACGGAGAGAACATCGGCGCTTCGCCGCTGGTCGGCAGCGCGAAGAACCAGGCCAACGTGACCCTGTTCTACGAGAACGACAAGTTCCTCGCGCGCGCGTCCTACAACCGCCGCGGCGAAGTGGTCGGTGGGCTCAACAACGGCATGACCGTGTTCACCGAGCCCTACGACCAGCTGGACCTCAATGCGGCCTACAACCTGACCGAGGCGTTGACGCTGACCGCTTCGGTGCTCAACGCCACCAAGTCAGAACAGCGCATGCACCTGGGGGGCGACACCAAGGCCCGCCTGATCTCCAACATCTACAGTGGCCGCCAGCTGTACTTCGGCCTGAATTACAAGTTCTGAGCTGAAAAAACCCCGCCTCGCGGCGGGGTCCGTTCTCTCCGCGGCAGCCGCGCCTTGATGGGCGGCTGCCGTTTCTTTTCTGCGGCCCGCTGCGCTCGCCAACCACTGGCCGGCGCTACTACCCTCGCCTGCTGCTCAGGGCTGGGCTGACTGCAACGCGTAACGGGTGCTGGCGGTGTAGACCGAACCATCCGGCTGGGTCGCGCGCACGTCCACCTTGTGCTCACCAAGGGCCAGGTCGGTGGCCAGCGCGCCGCGCCACAGGTGCGGCGACGGGGTGGCTTCCGGCGAACGGTCATAGCCGCGCAAGGCCGGGGCCAGGTCATCGGCCACGTTCTCCGCCAGCAGCCGCGGATCGCCCTGGCGCACCTGCTTCATCGGCTGCCAGGGGCCGCCGTCGATGCGGAACTCCACGCGCGTGGCAGCCTCGCCCATGTACACGTTGGCGAACACGCCCCAGGCCGGGTAAGCGCCCTGGCGCAGTACCTTCGGCGCATGCAGGCCGATCTGTTCGCTGTCCGCCGCACCGGCCACGCGGTACTGCAGCCGGTACGTCCCGTTGCCGGCCACATCCAGCAGCGCGTAGCCCTTGGGCGTGCCATCACTCATGGTGCTGTCGGGCACGCCACGCCGATCCTTGACCCCGGACCAGAACGCGCCGCAGTTGGCGCCGACGTTGTACTCGTGCAGCGGCTTGTCGCCGTGCCAGCCATCGGCCGCGGCGTGGTAGTAGTGCTGCTGGGTATGGCTGTGGCCGCTCAACACCAGCACATTGCTGAAAGGCTTGAGCATCTCGAACAGGCGCTGGCGGTCGGCATGGCGGAAGGTTTCGCGACCCGGTGCGGCATCGAACAGCGGGATATGCATCCCGAGCACCAGCAGGCGGTCGTGCGGCACGCCCTTCAGGTACTGGCCGAGGAAGGCGAACTGATCCTCACGCAGCCCGCCGATGTAGGTCGGCCGGGCCGCCGGATCGTAGACCACATCGTCCAGGAACACGAAGCTGGCGCCGCCCTCTTCCACTGCATAGGTGTCCGGTCCGTACACCGCACGCCAGCTGTCCAGCGAGTGCTCATCATGGCCGGCGTCGAAATCCAGGTCATGGTTGCCGGGGACATGGAACCACGGGACACCGAGCTGGGTGGTCACCTTGTTGATGGCCGGATACAGCGACAGGTCGTCGTTGACGATGTCGCCCAGCGTGGTGCCGAGGCGCGCCTTGGTCTTTCCCACCAGCGGACTGACGATGGATTGCTCGTAGTAGCCTATGTCACCCCGCGTTGCGGTCTGCGGATCGGTGAACACCAGCATCTGGAAGCCGCGGCGGTTGTCGTGTTTTTCAGGGGCGAGCGCGAAATCGTAGGCAGTAGCGGGTGTGCTGGTCGGCGCGATGCCGCGGTATTTCAACACCGGCGACCCCTGCGGGACGTGGTGGCGCCAGAATGCGGGCAATCCATCCGAACCGGCTGGAATGCGGTAGCCGTCGGGCTTGATGATGAACACGGTATCGCCGGCCTCGACCGGCAGGTGATAGCTGCCATCGGCGCTGGTGCGCACGATGCTGCGGCCGTTGGAGACCTGTACGCCGCCCATGCCCGGATCGGTCGGCCCGCGACCGGACTTGCCATCACGTTCCTGGTAGACCCGTCCACTGACGGTGACCGCATCGGCCCATGCGGGCGCGCTGGTGAGGAGCAGGCAGCACAGGCCTGCAGCATGCAGTTTCATGATCGGGGGCCCCGTGGCAAAGACGGGATAGTGTAATGGCCGATGATGACCATCTGCCCAGCGTTGCGCATGGCGTGCCGGCCGGAAAGCCGGCACGCCATCGAGATCAGAAGCGCGCGCTGAAGCCGAGCGTGAACGAACGGCCGTAACGGTAGTAGCCCTGCGAAAGCAGCGGATTGCCGTTGATGCTGTAGGTCTGCGCTTCGTCCAGCAGGTTCTGGCCCTGCAGGCTGACGCTGAACATGTCGTTGATCTCATAAGAGATGCTGGCGGTGAGCCAGGTGATCTCATCGGCCTGTTCGTTGTAGCCCGCGCCCAGCACGTTGGTGGCGGTCACGAAACCATCGCTGTAGTCGGCGGTGGTGCTGATCGACCACGGGCCCTTTTCATACATCAGGCCCAGCGAGTAGACCGACGGGGCAATCCCTTCCAGCGGACGTTCTTCCCCTGCCACGAAGCTCTTGGACCAGTTGCGGGTGTACTGGGCGCGGAAACCCAGGCCGTTCTCCCAGAAGTGCTGCAGGCCGGCTTCCAGGCCGTGCACCTTGGCGTAGTCGCCGTTGATCGGGCGCATCACGTTGAACAGATAGCCCGGCACGCCGATGTCCTGGCCCGGCTCCCAGCTGGTGGTGATCTGGTTGGAAATGCGCTTGTAGAACACCGCCATGTTGGCGATGGATTGTTCAGCGAAGTACCACTCCAGCGACACGTCACCCTGCTTGGCGGTATACGGCTTGAGGTCGACGTTGCCACCGTAGATCTGGGTGAACTCGCCCCAGGACACGCTGGCGGTGGTGTTGGTCGGGGCCAGCTTGTCCACTGGCGGGCGGGCCATGGTCTTGGCCGCGCCCAGGCGCAGCAACAGCTCATCGGTGAAGCGCCAGGTGAAGTTGCCCGACGGCAGGATGTAGCGGTAGCTGCCATCCTGCTGCACCGGGGTGGGATCGGCATAGCGGGCGGTGTAGTTGAAGGCGCCGTTCTCGGTGATGCCGATGATCTTCGCATCCCAGGCTTCGGCGCGGGTCTGGGTGCTGACCACGCGCACGCCTACGTCCGCGCTCCAGCGATCGCCGGACAGATCGGCCTGCACGTAGAACGCGTTGGTCTTCTCTTCCACGCGGTAGCTTTCCAGCGGGTTCCATTGCGGCGCGGCGTTGGCGAAATCGTAGACCGTGCCATCCGGGCGCGGGTTGCCGTTGTAGGCCTGCAGGCTGCTCAGGTAATTGGGCACGTCAAAGCCCAGGAAGCTGCGCGGGAAACTGGAACCGACCTTGTTCATGAAGTTCGGCAGCGACAGGGTGCGATCCAGCACGCCGCCGCCCAGGTCGCCGACGTTGATCGCGTTGTCCACCGAGTAGTAATCGGCACCGCCGTTGAGGGTGTTGTTGACCAGGTCACGGCGCTTGCTGCGTTCGGTGCGGGTCATGCCGAAGTTCAGGCTGTCGATGCCCCACTGGCCCACGTACAGCTTGCCGCCGACGGTTCCGCCGGTGATCTCATCCTTGATGTTGTCGCCGCGCAGTTCCATGTAGTGCGTGTTGAAGTCGCTGTCGTTGAACTGGCCGTTGGCCAGGCCGGTGGACAGGTCACGACCATCATCGAAGGTGGTGGTGACATTCGGCACGGCGTCGCGGGTCAGGTCGATGCGGGTGACGTTGGGCTGGTTCATGCGCAGCACGACGTAGGTATCCTGGCCGCCGGACTTGCGTTCGGAGGTGGAGCGGTACACATCGCCGGTCATGGTCAGGCTGTCATTGACCCTCCAGCTGCCGTTGATGCCGAACAGGTCGGTGTCCACCACGCGGTGTTCGGTCTGGTTGAGCAGCTCCGGGTTCATCCGCTGCTCCGGATCCGGGTTGTCCATGGTGAAGCCGGTGACGATGCCGTTCTGCACGTTGATGTCCGACCAGCGGCCAGGCGCGAACAGCGGATAGAAGGACTGCTGGTAGGACACCTGCGGCGAATCCAGCCGGGTCTTCAGGCCGTCCACCACGATCCGCACGTCATCGTTGGGACGCCATTCGAACTTGCCGGAAAATGCCTTGCGCTTCTTGTCTTCCTGCACCGTACCGACGCGGAACTGGCCCGGCGCGATCAGCCCGTACTCTTCAGGGTCCAGTTCGCCGTTGCCGTTCGGGTCGATGTTGCCACCCCACGCATTGCCGCCCCAGCTGGGGTCGGCAGGGTCCGGGTTGCGGGTCCAGCCGCCGTCGTTGCCGGCGATATCGGTGCGGTCCTTGCGCTCGGCGTACACCGCGCCGATCAGCAGGCCCATGGTGTCATCGGCGAAGGTGTTGCTGTAGGTCGCGGAGAACTTGCGGCCGTTCAACTCGGACATCTGGTTGTGGTCGCCCTCGGCACGCACGATGGCGTGCTGGCCCTTGTTGTCGAACGGGCTGGCCGAACGCAGGTTGATCAGGCCGCCGATCGCACCTTCGGTCAGCGCGGCCTGGGCGCCCTTGACCACGTCGGCCCCACTGATCACATCGGAGGGCAGCACGTCGTAGGCGAAATCACGGCCGGCACCATCGGTGGCCAGGATGCGGTTGTTGAACGTGGTCAGTGTGTATTCCGGGCCCAGCCCGCGCACGCTGACTTTCTGGCCTTCGCCACCGGCGGTGCGGGTGATGGAAACGCCGGTGATATGGCTGAGCGAATCGGCCACGTTGTCATCCGGGAACCGGCCCAGCTCCAGCGCGCTGATCGAATCCTGCACGGTGGACGCATCGCGCTTGAGCTCGGTGGAACGCGCCAGCGCGGCGCGGACGCCGCTGACCTGGACCGTCTGCAGGTCGATCGGGCCCTCGCCTGCGGGTGCAGCGGCCTGCCCGGTCGAGGTGCTGGCGGGGACAGGTTCGGTGGCCTGTTGCGACCACGCCGTAGCGGGCAGCAGCAGGGCAAGGGCAATTCCATGGTAAAGACAGTGGCGGTGCGGACGGACGGCGTTCACGGGCTCTCTCTCCTGAGGCATGAAGCATAGGACGGCGGGCTGTGGGGGCCTGGCTGGTGAAACAACGAAACCGAGCGTATATGAGGTTTCGTTTTGCATCAATAGCGAAATGTAACGAAAACCGCCATACTCTGGAACGTTTGAAAGGAGCTTTCTGCATGGTCGCCACCCGGGACACCAGCCATCGCCGTCAACAGATCAGTGAACTGGTACGCCAGCACGGCAGCGTGCAGGTGTCCTCGCTGGCCCAGCAGTTCGGCGTCAGCCTGCAGACCGTGCGCAAGGACCTGCGCTATCTGTCCGAACGCGGGGTGATGGCGCGCGCCTACGGCGGCGGCATCGACAGTGGCGCGGTGGGTCCGGCCCCGGCGGCAGAACCCCATTACGAAGCCAAGCGCACTGCTTACCTGGATGAAAAACGCCGGATCGGGGCGCGCGCAGCGGCGATGGTGCAGCCAGGCGACACCATCGCCATCGACTCGGGCACCACCTCGATGCAGCTGGCCGAGGCGCTTCCGGACATCGACCTGACCGTGGTCACCAACGATTTCGGCGTGCTGACCGTGCTCAGCCCGAAGACCCGGATCAACCTGGTGATGCTGGGCGGCGAGCTGCGCCGCAAGAACATGGCCTTCTACGGTGGGCTGACAGTGGAAGCGCTCGATGCGCTGCACGTGGACCTGCTGTTCCTGGGCGTGGATGGCTTCGACCTGGAGCGCGGCATCACGACCCATTACGAACCCGAAGCGATGCTCAACCGCAAGATGGTGGAAGCCGCGCGTGCGGTGGTGGCGATCACCGACAGCTCCAAGTTCGGCAAGGTCTGCCTGCACCGGATCATCCCGGTATCCGGGCTGGACGCGCTGATCACCGACACCGGCGCGCCCGGCGAGGTCGCCGACGCCTGTCGTGCGCTGGGCGTGGACCTGCAGCTGGCCTGATCGCCCGCCCGGTAGTGACGGCCGCTGGCCGTCATGCTCCTGCTGTCGGTGGGTGACGACCGTTGTTCGTCACGCTCCCGCTTCCCGCTGCGCTCGCCGGGCATGGCTCGGCGCTACCCGACTTACAGCTTGAACTCGCGCGCCGCGTTGCCGTAGTACACCTTGTCGATCACTGCGCGCGGCAGCGACAGCCCTGCCACGTCCGCCTCCAGCACCTCGATCCGCTGGCTCTCGCCGGTCGCCAGGTAGCGCCAGTCCGACTGCCATACCGCGTGCGTTTCCGCCTTGAACTGCGCCGCATCCGCGCCGGGGGACTGAGTCAGGTCGGTGCCGTACAGCAGCCGGTCCTGGTAGCGGATGAAGAAATCGCGCACCTTCGCGCGATCAGCGTTGGACTGGAACTGCACCTGGCTCATGCGCGCGGCCAGGTCCACCGTGGCCTGCGGAAAACGATCCAGGAAGGCGGCCAGCACATCCACGTCGTACTCCAGGCTGGCCATGTGTGCACCCACCACGCGCAGCTGCGGATGGGCGGCGACGAAGCGGTCGCGCACGGCCATCAGCTCGGCATGCGAAGGCTGCTCGGGGTGCAGGAACATGTGGTACTGCGGATGCTTGGCGAAGTACTCGCGATCATTGTTGGTGGTCATCTTGTCCAGCGGCAGCCAGCAGTTGTAGGGCTCGCCCTGGTGCGCGATCAGCGGCACGTCCAGCGCGCGCACGTGCTCGGCCACCGGGGAAAGACCTGGATCATCCAGCATGATCGCCCTGCCCTGCGTATCCCTTTCCACCATGCCGATGTTCTTCCACACCTTCACCGCACGCGCGCCCTCGGCCACGTCACGGTCCAGCGCGGCGTTGACCTGGCCGGCCCAGCCTTCACTGCCGTAGCCCTTCATTGAAAAGGTGGTCGCCCAATGGAAGTGCCCGGGATCCTGCCGTGCCTGCGCTACAGCGATCGCGCGCTGGTCC
Organism: Stenotrophomonas lacuserhaii; assembly: GCF_014836545.1. Lineage (GTDB taxonomy): Bacteria > Pseudomonadota > Gammaproteobacteria > Xanthomonadales > Xanthomonadaceae > Stenotrophomonas > Stenotrophomonas lacuserhaii. The sequence goes on along the minus strand of NZ_JACSQS010000014.1, from coordinate 28,516 downwards.
TGCAGGCTGGGGAAGTCGGGGTAATCCACATTGATGGAGAGGAGCCCGAAGTTGTCCGCGCGCGCCTGCTCCAGCAGCGCTGTACCACGGTCGTTGGCATGCACGTGCGCGTCGAATTTGCGCACCGTGGAAAAGTCCGCCATCGCATAGGACGGGCCGCCGTGCCCCTCTGTCATGGCTGTCGCACTCGGCTCTTCCGGCAGCGTTTTTTCCGGCTTACAGCCCGCCAGTACGACCATTCCAACCACAGCACACCCGGTCCAGCTACGCAGGTTCCACCGCATGACGCCCTCGCTTATACATAACGAAACTTGATCGAACCATATCGCAACAAAACGCTTGCATCAATCTGATGTGCGTGCGCAGAATGCTAGCCATCTCCACCGGGTTGACGCTTATGCCACCGATCGGACGCCGTACCGCCTTGAAGCTGATTGCCGGAAGCGTGGCAGGCAGCATGGCCTGGAGTGCCGCCCCCTGGGTGCGCGCTGCCACCGCTGCACCCGCCCCCGATGGCCGCGCAGGTGATGCCGTGCTGTCCATCGGTTTCGACAAGCGCATGCATACGCGCGTCTGGCGCCATGGCAAGCCGCTCACCGGTTGGCAGCCCAGCGAATCCCTGCTGCTGGCCAGCGGGGATATCACCGACTTTGCGCTGGTCGAGCAGACCGCGCATGTGCTGGATGACCCCCGCCACGGGGCTGGCAGGCAGGTGGTGTTCACCGGTCGCTCGCGCGCGGCGGGTGTGGAAAAACAGGTCTCGGTCAGCAGCTTCGACGCCCAGCCCGGACTGGCGCTGCTGCAGGTGCGCTACCGCAACCTCGGCGGTGCGCCGCTTGAAGTGACCGGCTGGCGCAGCAGCGCCTACCAGCTCGACGACGCGCCCGGTGGCTTCTGGAGTTTCTCCGGCGCCACCCACACCGATCGCCGCGACTGGGTGCAACCGCTGGCGGCCGACTTCGACCAGCGCAACACCCTGGCGATGGATTCATCGGACTACGGCGGCGGCACGCCGGTGGCCAACATCTGGCGTCGCGATGGGGGCCTGGCCGTGGGCCACGTCGAACCGGTGCCGCGCCCACTGGACATGCCGGTCAAGCGCACCGCAAGGGGCGCGTCCATCGCGGTTGAGTCACCGAAGGCGCAGACCCTCGCACCGGGGCAGGAACTGGTCACCGAACGCACCCTGCTGGCCGTGCATGAAGGCGATTTCTACGCGCCGCTGCAGCAGTACCAGGTGTTCATGCGCGGCGAGGGCATCGAAGGCCCGCGTCCACCGGATTCGGCGTTCGCCCCGATCTGGTGCGCGTGGGGCTATGAACGTGATTTCCGCGTCGAACAGATCTACGCCACCCTGCCCAAGGCCAAGGAACTGGGTTTTGAATGGGCCGTGCTGGACGATGGCTGGCAGACCAACGAAGGCGACTGGAAGATCGACCGGCGCAAGTTCCCGCGCGGTGATGCGGACATGCGCGCGTTCACCGCCGAAGTCCGCCGGCACGGCATGCGCCCGCGGCTGTGGCTGGCCCCGCTCGCGGCCGATCCGGGCAGCGACGTGCTGCACGACCATGTGGACATGCTGCTGCTGGACAAGGAAGGCGCCTTCCAGACCGTGACCTGGTGGAACGCGCTGACCCAGTGTCCGGCCTACCAGCCGACCATCGATTTCTATGTCGAGCTGGTCAAGAAGGCGATCGGCGACTGGGGCTTCGAGGGCATCAAGCTGGACGGCCAGCACCTCAACGCCGTGGCGCCCTGCCACAATCCGGCGCACAGACACGCCAGCCCGGAAGACTCGGTCACCGGACTGGCCACGTTCTGGAACGCGATCTACCGCGCCGCCCATGACGCCAATCCCGAGGCGGTGGTGGAGCTGTGCCCGTGCGGCACCGCGTTCGCCTTCCACAACCTGCCGGCGACCGATCAGTTCCCCTCCTCGGACCCGCTGTCATCGTGGCAGGTGCGCAGCAAGGGCAAGTCGATCAAGGCGCTGATCGGCGAGCGCAGCAGTTACGCCGGCGACCACGTGGAGCTGTCCGACAACCGCGATGACTTTGCTTCAAGCGTGGGCATCGGCGCGGTGATTTCCAGCAAGTTCACCTGGCCCAAGGACACCGATCGACCTTCGGTACCGCTGCCGCCGGGCGGCTTCGTGCTGACCGACGAACGCGAGGCGCTGTGGCGCCGCTGGGTAGGCCTGTACAACACGCACATGCTGCCCAAGGGCGAGTACCTCGGCACCTTGTATGACATCGGCTTCGACAAGCCCGAAGCCCACGCCATCCGCAAGGACGGTGCGCAGTACTACACCTTCTATGCCCCGCGCTGGGACGGCAAGGTCGAGCTGCGCGGCCTGCCGGCGGGCCGCTGGCAGGTCCGCGACCTGTTCAACGAAACCGAACTGGGCGTGGTCGACGGCGGTGCGGTGGCTACCCTGCCCGCGCGCTTCGAACGCTTCCTGTTCCTGCAGGCCACCCCGGCCGGGAGCGTGGCATGAGTGCCGACGCCGTGGCCGTGTCCGTGACCCCGCGGCGGCGCCCGTGGCTCGGCTATGCGCTGGCCACCGTCGCGCTGTGGGGCGTATGGGGCGCGCTGTCACCGTTGTCGGCCGCGCACGGCTTCCCGGACACGCTGGTGTACTGCGTGTGGGCGCTGACCATGCTGCCGCCGGCGCTTTACATCCTGTGGCGTGGCGGCTGGCAGCTGGAGCGTTCGCCGCGCGCCATCGGCTATGGCCTGATCATCGGCCTGCTTGGCGCGGGCGGACAGATGCTGCTGTTCCACACCCTGACCATCGGCCCGGCGTACTTCGTGTTCCCGGTGATTTCACTCTCGCCGGTGGTGACCATCGCGCTGTCCTTCCTGCTGCTGCGCGAACGCACCGGCTGGCAGGGCACGCTCGGCATCGTGCTGGCGCTTGTCGCCCTGCCCCTGCTGGACTTCTCCTTTGGCAGCGGCGAAGCCGGCCTGGGCTGGTTCCTGCAGTCGTTGTTGATCATGCTGGCCTGGGGCCTGCAGGCCTACTTCATGAAGCTGGCCAACGACAGCGTGCGGGCAGAAAGCATCTTCGCCTACATGACCGTCGGCGCGCTGCTGCTGGCACCGGTGGCGCTGGCGATGACCGACTTCAGCCAGCCGATCAACTGGGGGCTGGATGGCCCGTGGATGACCGCCGGCATCCAGATCCTCAACGCGGTCGGCGCACTGACCCTGGTGTATGCGTTCCGCCACGGCAAGGCGATGGTGGTGGCGCCGCTGAGCAATGCCGGCGCGCCGCTGGTCACCGCCGTGCTGTCGCTGCTGTTCGCCAGCGTGGTGCCCGGTCCGTTGAAGACCGTCGGCCTGGTGCTGGCGCTGGTCGCCTCGCTGCTGCTGGTGCTCGAACCCGAGCGCGAACCGGCACAACGCCCCCTTTCCTGAAGGACTCCCCCATGCACGCACTGCTCGACCTGGTCGCGCGGCATCGGCAGGGCCACGCCATCGGCGTGACCTCGATCTGCTCGGCCCATCCCCTCGTCATCGAAGCCAGCCTGCGCCACGCCCAGCGCAGCGGCCAGGCGTTGCTGCTGTTCGAAGCAACCTGCAACCAGGTCAACCAGGAGGGAGGCTACACCGGGATGCGCCCGGCCGATTTCGTGCGCTTCGTGCATGGCATCGCCGCGCGGGTGGGTTTCGATATCGAGCGGCTGATCCTCGGCGGTGACCACCTCGGACCCAACCCATGGACCGCGCTGGATGCCGCCACGGCAATGGACAAGGCCGAGGTGATGGTGGCCGAGTACGTGGCCGCCGGCTTCCGCAAGATCCACCTGGATTGTTCGATGGCCTGCAAGGGCGATCCGGAGCCGCTGCCCGAAGCGGAGATCGTGCGCCGCGCGGTGCGCCTGTGCCGCGCGGCCGAAGACGCCTGGGCCAGCGCAGGCGGCGAGGCGCCGGTGTATGTGATCGGCACCGAAGTACCGGTTCCGGGCGGCGCGACCGAAGCGATCGACGGTCTCGCCTTGACCACTCCGGCAGCGGCGCTGACCACCATCGAGGCGCACCGGGTCGCCTTCGCCGAAGCCGGACTGGACGCCGCCTGGCAGCGCGTGCTGGCCTCGGTGGTGCAGCCGGGCGTGGAGTTCGACCACCACGATGTCATCGACTACGACAGCGACAAGGCCCAGCCGCTCAGCCATTCGGTCACCACCGTGCCCAGACTGGTGTTCGAAGCGCATTCGACCGACTACCAGACCCGCGATGCGCTGACCGCGCTGGTGCGCGACCACTTCGCGATCCTGAAGGTCGGCCCCGGCCTGACCTTCGCCCTGCGCGAAGCGCTGTGGGCACTGGATGCGATCGAAGGCGAGTGGATCGAGGATGGCAAGCGTGCGCGCCTGCGCGAAGTCACCCTGCGCCGCATGCAGGAGGCGCCGGGCTACTGGCAGCGCTACTACCACGGTGCCGGACGTGCGCTGTCCACCGACCTGCAGTACAGCCTCAGCGACCGCATCCGCTACTACTGGCCGGACACCGCCATTGACGCTGCGCGCGTGCAGCTGTTCGACAACCTGCGTGCCGATCCGCCGCCGCTGCCGCTCGTCAGCCAATACCTTCCCCATGCCCTGCACGCAGTGCGCGATGGAACTGCTACGTTCGATCCGCAGTCCCTGGCCATGGCCCATATCAGCGCTGTCCTCGATGACTACCACCATGCATGCCAAGACCATGACCTCTCCTGAAATCCTCGGATTCCCAGAACCCCTGCTGGAGGCAAAGGGCGCGCTGTGGACGGCGCGCGAGATCGCCCAGCAGCCGGCCATGCTGCGGGCCACCCATGCGCTGGTGGACTCGCTGGCCGGGCAGCTGCGTGCTTTCATCGCCCCGCTGGTGGATGACCCCAAGGCACGTGTGATCCTGACCGGTGCCGGGACCTCGGCCTATATCGGCCAGTGCCTCGCACCGCTGCTGGACCGCCAGCTCGCCGCGCGCGTGGATGCGGTACCCACCACCGATATCGTCTGCGCCCCGCAGCTGTACCTGGATCCTGGCCAACCGCTGCTGCTGGTGTCCTTCGGCCGCTCCGGCAACAGTCCGGAAAGCCTGGCTGCGGTGGAACTGGCCGAAGCACTGGTGAGCGACATCCGCCATCTGGTGGTGACCTGCAACCCGGCCGGTGCGCTGGCACGCATCCCGGTCGCGCAGGCGATGACCCTGCTGCTGCCCGAGCAGACCCACGACACCAGCTTCGCCATGACCTCCAGCTTCAGCTGCATGATGTATGCAACCCTTGCCGCACTGTCACCGGCTGCGGCGCTGGATGGCCGCATCGGAGCGCTTTCCAGCGCCACCGACGGCGTGATCGAAGGCGCGATGCCGCTGCTGCAGGAACTCGCCGCAGCCCGCCACGACCGCGTGGTCTATCTCGGCAGCGGACTGCTGCAGGGACTGGCGCGCGAAGCCACGTTGAAGCTGGGCGAGCTGACCAATGGCGCGGTGGTGACCTGTTTCGATTCGCCGCTGGGCTTCCGCCACGGCCCGAAGACCTTCGTCACCGACAGCACCCTGGTGATCGTGTTCGTGTCCAATGATCCGTACACCCGCCGCTACGACCACGACCTGATCGACGAACTGCGCCGCGATGGCTGTGCGGCGCGCGTGGTGGAGATCAGCGCCCAGCCGCGCGCCGGAGCGCTCCAGGACACCCTGGCCGTGCAGGGACTGGAACGTGCCGAAGACGTGGACCTGCTGTGGCCGTACGTCGCCGCCGCACAGATCTACGCGCTGCTGCATTCACTGGAGCGCGGCGTGACGCCGGATAATCCGAACCCGGCCGGCATCGTCAACCGCGTGGTACAGGGCGTGCAGTTGTACGCGCTGGACGCATGACCGCCCCGCTCTACCTGGGCGTGGACGGCGGCGGCACCAAGACCCGGTTTGCGCTGATCGATGCGCAGGCCACGCTGCTGGCCGAGGCGCAGCTGGGCACCACCTACCATCCGCAGGTGGGGCTGGACGGGGTGCGTGCGATCCTCGGTGCGGGCATCGAGGCGGTGCTGGCGCAGGTGCAGGCGAACAGCGCCGATATCACCCAGGCGTTCTTCGGGCTTCCGGCGTACGGCGAAGACAGTCGCGCCACCGCCCTGCTGCAGGCGATTCCCGGCCAGGTGCTGGGGCATGCGCGTTATGCCTGCGACAACGACATGGTATGTGGCTGGGCCGGCTCGCTGGCCTGCGCCGATGGCATCAACATCATCGCCGGCACCGGCTCCATGGGCTACGGTCGCCGTGGTGATGCATCGGCACGCGCCGGTGGCTGGGGCGAAGCCTTTTCCGATGAAGGGTCGGCGTACTGGATTGCCGTGCAGGGCCTGAACGCGTTCTCGCGGATGAGTGATGGGCGGCTGCCGCGCGGCCCGTTGCACGCGATCCTGCGCGAACACTTCAAGCTGGGCGAGCACGACCTGGACATCTGTGCGCATGTGTATGGCGAAGGCCATGGCTCGCGCGGCGAACTGGCGCAGCTGTCACCGCTGGTATCGCAGGCCGCGCTGGCCGGCGATGCGGTGGCGGCATCGATCTTCGAGCGTGCCGGGCATGAACTGGCGGCGATCGGTGAGGCATTGCGGGTCACCCTGGGCTTCCAGCCCGGCGAGCCGGTGCCGCTGTCCTGGTCCGGCGGTGCATTCAGCGCCGGTGACGCGTTGATGCAACCTTTCGCTGGCGCGCTGCACGCGGCAAGCCCGGACTTCGTCCTGCGCGCACCCTTGCATGCGCCGCATTACGGCGCCGCGTTGTACGCGCGCCTGCTGGCGCACTGACGCCGCAACCGCAGGCGACCTGGTAGCGCCGAGCCACGCTCGGCGAGCGCAGCGGAAAGCGGCAGAGTGACGACCAACGGTCGTCACCCACCGACGGTTGTCACGCACCGACGGCCGGAGCTGACGGGCATCGGCCGTCACTGCCGATGCCTGCGCGATCCCGTTCCCACCGCGTTGACACGTCCCCACGCTATGGTCGAACGGCTTGCGAGCGCCCTGAACGCCTTCCTCCACAGGAGACACCAGTGAACTCACGTCGTCAGTTCCTTTCGATTGCCGCGGCCAGCGCGGCGATGATGGCCGCCTCTCCCCTGTTCGGCCAATCGCCGGCACCGGGCAGCGTGCTGCCCACCCGCGGCACCCCGCGCACGGGCAACCAGCCCACCACGCGCGCAATGCCCAAGGGCAGCCGCTACCGTCCACCCACTCGGCTGGGACTGGGCGGGGCGCCGCTTGGCGGCAGCCTGGCACCGACCACCCGCGAGGCGGCCGATGCCACGATGGCGGCGGCGTGGGCGGCAGGCGTGCGCCTGTTCGATACCTCGCCGTGGTACGGGCTGGGCCTGAGCGAAAGGAGGATGGGCCACGAACTGCACACCCATCCCGCCGATGCGTACACGCTCAGCACCAAGGTCGGCCGCCTGCTGACCGGCACCGCCGAGCCGCTGCAGAAAACCAACTGGCATGACCCCGCCCCGTTCCACTATCGATACGACTACTCCGCTGATGGCGCGCGGCGTTCGGTGGAAGACAGCCTCAACCGGCTTGGCGTCTCCCAGCTGGACATCGTCTACATCCACGACCTCTCGCCGGAGAACGAAAAAGACCTCGGCATGCCGTGGGAACAGCGTTTTTCCGAGGCCCTGCGCGGCGCCATGCCCGAACTGACCAAGATGCGCGAAGAAGGCCTGATCAAGGGCTGGGGCTTCGGCGTGAACCGGCCCCAGCCGGCGCTGCGCGCGGTAGCAGAAGCCGATCCGGACATCATGCTTCTGGCCTGCCAGTACTCGCTGCTGGATCACGAAGCCGCCCTGCACGACACCTTCCCCAGGCTGGCGGAAAAGGGCGTGTCGGTGATGGTCGGTTCACCGTTGCTGGCCGGCTACCTCACCGGACGCGAGCGCTATCTGTATGGCGGACCGATCCCGGAATGGGCGCCGGCCAAGCGCGCGAAGATCGCCGAGGTCTGCGAGCGCCACGGCATCGACATCCGCACCGCCGCCCTCCAGTTCGCCGATGCCCCGCAGGTGGTGTCTTCGATCATCCCCGGCGCGCGTACGCCGGAGCAGGTACGTGCCAACGTGGAGTCGATGGCGATCGCGATCCCAGCCGATTTCTGGGCCGAGCTGAAGCAGCTCAAACTGATCGCGGCGGACGCACCGGTCCCGGGTTGAGCGCGCGCGTCGGACTCAGTACGGGCTGGCCGTAGGCCGGATGATGATCTCGCTGGTATCCACGTCGGCCGGCTGCGCGATGGCGAACGCGATCGCGCGCGCCACCGCCTCTGCGGGAATGGCGGTGGCGCGGAAGCTGCGCATTTCCTCGCGCCCCTGCGCATCGGAGATGCTCTCGGCCAGCTCGGAGGTGGTGACGCCCGGGCTGATCGTGGTCACCCGGATCGCAGGACTCTCCTGGCGCAGGCCTTCGGAGATCGCCCAGACTGCGTACTTGGTAGCGCAGTAGACCGCTGCGGTGGGCGACACCGCATGCGCACCGATCGAGGCGATGTTGATCACCTGGCCGTGGCCCTGCGCCTGCATCTGCGGCAGCACTGCGGCGATGCCGTGCAGCACCCCCCGGATGTTGACGTCGATCATCCAGTCCCACTCGTCGACCTTCAGCGCGGCCAGCGGAGACAGCGGCATCACGCCCGCATTGTTGATGATCACGTCGACCCGTCCGTACGCGGCGACCGTGCGGTCGATGATGTCCTGCACCTGTTCACGCGCGGTGACATCCAGCGCGTGCGCGACCGCCGTGCCGCCCTCGGCCTGGATGTCGGCCACCAGCTGCTGCAGGCGATCAATGCGACGGGCGGCCAGCACCACGGTGGCGCCGCTGCGCGCGAGCAGCCGTGCGGTGGCTTCGCCGATACCGCTGCTGGCACCGGTGATGACGATGATCTTGTCCTGGATGAGGTTCATGGCAGGCTCCTGGAAGCTGTCTGTTGGAAGGAGCTGCCAGCCTATGATGAGCGGGGCGTCCACGGAATTCCCTGTACGCTGGACAGAATGGTTAGTATCGGTAACCAATGGACACCGACCTCAACCTCCTGCGCCTGTTCCTGGCCGTCGCCGAAGGCCACAACTTCCGCGTGGCGGCTGATCGCCTGGGGGTAACCCGGTCTGCGGTAAGCCAGGGCATCCGACGCCTGGAAGACAGCATGGGCATCGCGCTGGTACAGCGCTCCACCCGCAGCGTGCGGCTGACCGAAGCCGGTGAACAGCTGCACCGCCAGATTGCCGGCCCGCTGCACGTGGTCGCTGCGGCCATCGAAGACACCGCCAGCGACGGCCAGCCGCACGGCCTGCTGCGCGTCGCCGTGACCTCCATCGCCGAACGCTTCCTGTCCGGGCCGCTGATTGCCGACTTCCTGCGTCGGTATCCCGGCATCACCCTGGATGTCACCGTGACTGATGATGAATCGGACATCGTAGCGGCCGGCTTCGATGCCGGCGTGCGGCTGGGACAGGTGATCGAACAGGACATGGTGGCGATTCCCCTCACCGGACCGCAGCGCGAAGTCGTGGTGGCCACGCCGGCCTACCTGGCCGAGCACGGTACGCCGGCCCACCCGCGTGAGCTTGCCCGGCACCGCTGCATCGGCTGGCGTCCCTCACCGGAGGTGGCCCCGTACCGGTGGGAGTTCGTTGAAGACGGCCGCGAATTCGACGTGACCGTGGCACCGCAGCTGACCACCAATGACATGCTGCTGATGGTGCGCTCCGCACTGGCCGGCGGCGGCATCACCTTCGGCATGCAGGAAACCTTCGCGCCCTACCTGGCCCGTGGCGAACTGGTCACCATGCTGGACGAGTACCTGCCGCCGTTCCCGGGCTTTTTCCTGTATTTCCCGAACCGGCACAACCAACCGGCCAAGCTGCGCGCGCTGATCGAGCACGTGCGCGGGCACGCGCCATGATCAACGAAAAGACTGGGCCTGGACCGGAGTGATGGCGGTGATCAACGGCTGCGTGCTGCCCTCGGCGTTTCCGGCCATCCTGGTATCGGCGCAGGACCCGCAACCCCGGTAGCGCCGACCCATGGTCGGCGAGTGCAGCGGGCCATGTGGGCTCATCCCTTCGGGACGCGCACCATCTTCGTCAGCAGGCGCTCCACCACGCCCGCCGGATCTGCCGTGCGGCCGACATGCGTGCTCGACATCTGCACCACCGAGCTGCGCTTGGCGGTGAGGAAATGGAAGCGCGCACGCGCCGGCAGCTGCGCGATCGGCCCGGCGCCGGCTTCCCCGCGGCAGATCGCCACGATGGCATCCAGCCAGGGCCGCAACGCCTCCAGGTCCAGGCTGGGGGCAAAGGCGTGCAGGCGCGCCGGATCGATCTCGATCGCCGCCTCCAGGTGGCTGGCGCCCGGGCAGGAGACGATGACTCCGACGTTGATGAACTCTTCGCGCTCGACCCGGGGAACGACCCGGATCACCGCGTAATCATAGGTATGCAGCGTGGGCACGGACGGCCTCCTGGACGAAGGCCGCGCGCACGCGCAGGCGATGGATGAAGTAGTCAACGTAGGCTTGGCGGTAGGCGGCCGGCGTATCGAATGCAGGCTCGTCGACCAGCCAGGCGTCCGGCACCAGGCTGACGATGCGTTCGATTTCGTGATCCGGCAGGCGCGCTGCCAGTTCGGCATCGACCTCGGCGATCCGGCTGGCGAAGGGCAGCAGGACATGGTCGCGGATCAGCACGAACGGCCTCTCGCAGGCCTGTCCCGCCGTCGCCCAATCGTGGTGGAAGTACATCGCCGCACCGTGGTCGATCAGGTACAGCTTGCGGTGCCACACCATCAGGTTCGGGTTACGCGCGGTGCGATCGACGTTGCTGGTCAGCGCATCGAACCAGACGATCCGCGAGGCCAGCTCCGCATCCACCGGCATCGCGGCCGGGTCGTAGTTGATCGCACCGGGCAGGTAATCACTGCCCAGGTTGAGACCTTCGCTGGCGCGGATCAGCTCCTGGATTTCCGGATCGGGCTCGGTGCGGGCGAACTCGGCATCCAGTTCGACGAACACGATCTCCGGCAGCGGAAGCTGCAGCGTGCGCGCCATCTCCCCGGCGATCAGCTCGGCGATCAGTGCCTTCGGCCCTTGGCCCGCACCCCGGAACTTGAGCACGACCATGCCGTCATCGTCGGTTTCGACGATCGCCGGCAATGACCCGCCTTCGCGGAGCGGAGTGACATAGCGCAGAGCGTGCACGGTACGCACAGGGAATTCCTTCAACAGCGGACCGCAAGATTACCGCGTCGCGGAGCGCGCTGCGCGTGGCACCGGTTCTGTAGGCGTCGAGCTTGCTCGATCGAAGCTTCTGTAGGCGTCGAGCTTGCTCGATCGCAGGGTGTCGAGCAAGCTCGACACTACGACAGCGGCCACCGGCACCAGGCCCAAGGATACTCACCGATCCGTTCAGCCAATCCCGCCCGGACCGGGTTGGCCATGACATACAGGGCCTGCGCCCGAACGTCGTTGCCGTCCCGGATGAGATGATCGTAGTAGCCCCGTTGCCATACCGTGCCTTCGCTCACGCGCGCCGCATTGATCGCGATCGCGGACCGGGATTTCAATGACTGCACGCAGCGCGACAGCGTGCCCTCTTTCAGTTGCATCACCCAATGCAGATGGTCTGGCATGACCACTCGAGCGAAGGAGCGCGTCAGGCCGGACCGATCGCATTGCTCAAGCTGCTCCACCATCAGCGCGGCCAGCGTGGGATCGACGAAGCAAGGCGACCGTTGCGCCGTGACAGTGGTGATGGAGTAGTAGTTCCCCGTGAGCGAAACCCGGCCGATGCGAAGCTGACTGGACATGGCTCCAGCATGCGCGGTGAAAGCCATGGCCAGGCGCGGGAAGGCGCGCACCGCAATGTGGGGCAATACCGCGGCGTCGAGCAAGCTCGACGCTACCGATCCCGCGTAACGAAAAACGCCGGCACGGGGCCGGCGTCTTCCGTTGACCACCAAGAGCGCGGTCAGTCCTGCGACGGCGTCTCGTCCGTCGCGGCCGGGGTAGCAGCCGCCGGCTCGATCGCCACAGCGTCGACCACCCCATCCTGCTCCTCATCGGCTTCGATGAAGGCGTCCATCCGCTCCACCGCCTGCAGCTTCTCTTCCTTGGACAGGCGGATCAGGGTGACGCCCTGGGTGTTGCGGCCGACCCGGCTGATTTCCGAGCCACGCGTCCGCACCAGGGTCCCGCCGTCGGAGATCAGCAGCACTTCGTCGGCCGGACCCATCAGCACCGCAGCGACCAGCTTGCCGTTGCGTTCGGTGGTCTGGATGCCGATCACGCCCTGCGTGCCACGTCCCTTGCGCGGATACTCCGGCAGCGGGGTGCGCTTGCCGTAGCCGTTCTCGGTCGCGGTCAGGATGAACTTCATGCCCGCCTCGTCACCGGCCTCGACCACGGCATCACCGTTGTCCACGCTGGTGTCCTCCACGCCCGTATCGTCCTCGTTCTCGTCCTCGATCCCGCCGGCGCTTTCGGCGACGATCAGGCTGACCACTTCTTCGCCCTTGGCCATCTTGATGCCGCGCACGCCGGTAGCGGTACGGCCCATCGAACGGACCTTGTCTTCGCCGAAGCGCACGGTCTTGCCATTGGAAGCGAACAGCAGGATGTCCTGTGCACCGTCGGTCAGGCCGACGCCCACCAGGGCATCGCCGTCTTCCAGGTTGATGGCGATCTTGCCGCGCGCCAGGCGGAAGGCGAACTCACCCAGCGGGGTCTTCTTGACCGTGCCGTTGCGGGTGGCGAAAAACACGAACTGTCCTTCTGCATACTCGCGCACCGGCAGCACCGCCTGCACCCGCTCGCCCGGTTCCAGCGGAATCCAGTTGATGATCGGGCGCCCGCGCGCATTGGAACCGGCTTCGGGCAACTGGTGCACCGGCAGCCAGAACACCTTCCCGGCGCTGGTGAAGGTCAGCAGCGTGTCATGCGTGTTGACCAGCCACAGCTGCTCGATGAAATCCTCTTCCTTGGTCGACGCCGCGCTGCGGCCACGACCGCCACGACGCTGCGCGCGGTACGCACTGACCGGCTGGCGCTTGGCGTAGCCGGAATGCGACAGGGTGACCACCACGTCTTCCGGTGCGATCAGGTCGAGGATGTCCAGGTCTTCTTCGCTGTGACGGATTTCGGTACGACGTGCGTCGCCGAATTCCTCGCGTACGTTGATCAGCTCCTCGCGGATCACTTCGAGCAGGCGGTCCGGGTTTTCAAGGATGTGGATCAGCCCGGCGATGACTTCCAGCAGCTGCTTGTATTCGTCGGTCAGCCTGTCCTGCTCCAGCCCGGTCAGGCGGTGCAGGCGCATTTCCAGGATCTGCGTGGCCTGCACTTCGGTCAGCTGGTAGCCGCCCTGGATCAGGCCCACGCCCTTGGGCAGGTCTTCCGGACGCGACGCTTCGGCACCGGCGGCGCCGAGCAGCGAACCGACCAGGCCCGGATCCCACACGCGCGTCAGCATGCGCTCGCGGGCTTCGTTCGGATTGGCCGAGCTCTTGATCAGCTCGATCATCTCGTCGATGTTGGCCAGCGCGACGGTCAGGCCTTCCAGCACGTGGGCACGGGCGCGCGCCTTGCGCAGCTCGAACACGGTACGGCGGGTCACCACTTCGCGACGGTGGCGGACGAACGCCTCCAGCATCTGCTTGAGGTTCAGCAACTGCGGGCGGCCGTCGACCAGCGCCACCATGTTGATGCCGAACACCGACTCCATCTGGGTCTGCTGGTAGAGGTTGTTGAGGACAACCTCCGCCGACTCGCCGCGCTTGATTTCGATGTAGATGCGCATGCCGTCCTTGTCGGACTCATCGCGCAGTTCGCTGATGCCTTCGAGCTTCTTTTCCTTGACCAGTTCGGCGATCTTCTCGATCAGACGCGCCTTGTTCACCTGGTACGGAATTTCGGTGACGATGATCGACTCGCGGCCGTTATCGGCCACTTCCACGTCCGCCTTGGCACGGATGCGCACGCGGCCACGGCCGGTACGGTAGCCGGCGATGATGCCGGCGGTGCCGTTGATGATGCCCGCGGTCGGGAAATCAGGACCCGGGATGTACTCCATCAGGCCATCGACATCGATCTGCGGATTGTCGATCAAGGCGATGCAGGCGTTGATCGATTCGGTCAGGTTGTGCGGCGGGATGTTGGTCGCCATGCCCACCGCGATACCGGCCGAACCGTTGACCAGCAGGTTCGGGAACCGGGTCGGCATGACCGTCGGCTCGCTTTCCTTTTCGTCGTAGTTCAGCTGGAAATCGACGGTTTCCTTGTCGATGTCGGCCATCAGCTCATGCGCGAGGCGCGACATGCGCGCTTCGGTGTAACGCATGGCCGCGGCGGAGTCGCCATCGACGGAACCGAAGTTACCCTGGCCATCGACCAGCATGTAGCGCAGCGCGAACGGCTGCGCCAGGCGTACCAGGGTGTCATACACCGACTGGTCGCCATGCGGGTGGTACTTGCCGATGACGTCGCCGACGATACGCGCCGACTTGAAATAAGGCTTGTTGGCGTGTGCGTTCAGCTCGCTCATCGCGAACAGCACACGGCGATGCACAGGCTTGAGGCCGTCGCGCGCATCAGGCAACGCGCGTCCCACGATCACGCTCATCGCGTAATCGAGGTAACTCTTGCGCATCTCGTCTTCCAGGTTGACCTGGATGATTTCCTTGGCGGATTCTGCCATTCGGGTTCCGTTGTCTGGTAGCGGTCCAGTCCGTCGCGCCACTCCCTTTTCAGGGCGGCAGGGCGGAATCTCGATTAACTGGCGGAGTCTACCACAGCACGGGAATTTTCTCCCCTGTTCAGCGGCTTTTTACCGGAAGAAATCAGCAACTTAGGGACCGGTTGTCCGCCTGTTGACCGATTGCCCCGGTTGCCTGCCCGATCCGCTTCGCCGCCCCGTCCGGTATCAGCCGAAGGCGGCCCGCATGCTGGCCACGGTCGGCGCCAGGATCACCCCGCGCTCGGTCACGATGGCGTCGATCAGCTCCCCCGGGGTCACGTCGAACACCGGGTTCCAGGCGGCGATACCGTCGGCCACGGTGCGGCTGCCGCCGACCCCGTACAACTCGCCGGGATCACGCTGTTCGATCTCGATCTGGCCACCATCGGCGGTATCCATGTCCACCGTCGAGGACGGCGCCACCACCATGAACTTCACCCCATGGTGGCGTGCGGCGATGGCCAGCTGGTAGGTACCGATCTTGTTGGCGGTGTCCCCGTTGGCGCAGATCCGGTCGGCGCCGACGATCACCCACTGCACCGCACCGGTCTTCATCAGGTGCGAGGCGGCCGAGTCGGCGATCAAGGTGGCATCGATGCCATCCTGCTGCAGCTCCCACACGGTCAGGCGTGCGCCCTGCAGCCACGGCCGGGTCTCCCCGGCGAACACCTTGGCGATGCGCTGCTGGGCCATGCCGGCACGGATCACGCCCAGTGCGGTGCCGAAGCCGGCGGTGGCCAGCGACCCGGTGTTGCAGTGGGTCAGCACGCCGCTGCCGGCGTCGATCAGGCCGGCACCCAGGGCGCCCATGTGCCGATTGGCCGCCAAGTCTTCGGTGGCGATGGCTTCGGCCTCGCGTTCCAGCACCTTCTGCCAGTCATTGCCTGCCGCGCCCAGCACCCGACGCATGCGCGCCAGCGCCCAGGCCAGGTTCACCGCCGTCGGCCGCGAAGCATTCAGGCACTGCAGCGCGGGTTCCAGCTTCTGCAGGGCCTGCGGGCCGTCGTCGGCCTGCACCTCGCGGGCGGCCAGCACCACGCCCCAGGCGGCGGCGATGCCGATGGCCGGCGCGCCGCGCACGGTCAGGGCGTGGATGGCGGTGGCCACCTCGTCACTGGTGGTGCAGGCCACGTGCTCCACCACGAAGGGCAGCTTGCGCTGGTCCAGCAGTTGCAGGGCATCGCCGGTCCACAGGATCGGGCGGATGTGGTCGTAGCGGGCGTAGTCGATATCGGTGGGCGCGTTCATGCGCCCATTGTAATGCGCGCTCAGTTCACCGAGAACTCGGCGCGGCACCCGTCGTCCACCCAGATCCCACGCTTGTCCCAGCCCCAGTTGCGCCCCTCTTCGCAGGCACGCCCGGACAGCTGCTTGAGCAGGTTGACGCCAGTAGTGATTGAGGCCCCGCAGAAACGCCGACGCCGATCCTTGGACTCACAGGTGAGCCGGCGCGGCGCATCGACGAAGCCACTGCCGTCCGCCGCGCCGATCTCGAAATCACCCTCGCAACCGCGGGTGGTCCAGATTTCGTTGCGCCGATAGCCCCAGCTGTGGCCTTCACGGCAGGGCATGCGCGAGTTCTGCCGCAGCAGGCGCACCGGGGCACCTTCCAGGCGCACCGGACAGCTCTGCGGGCGGCCGTTGGATTCGCAACGCACCACGCGCCTGACGACCTTGGCCGGTGCACCCGGTGCTGCAGCGCCAGCGCTACCGCGCGCGCGGAATTCGGCACGGCATCCCAGGGTGACCCACACGCCGGAACGGTCGGTGCCCCACTCGCTGCCCCGCACGCAGGCGTTCTCGGACAGCTGGCGCACCAGCTCCACGCCCCCTTCGACGTCCATGTTGCAGTGCACCCATCCGAGGTCGCGCGACTGGCAACGCACCACCTCACCGGCATAGCCGCCCTGCCCCTGCGCAGCCGCCGATGGCAGCAGCGCGGTCCAGAGCAGCAGCGCGCCCAACGAGGCCCCCGTGCCTGCCAACAACTTGTTCAACGACTCGTCCGCCCTGTGATCGTGGTTCGTTTGCCACCATGCGGCAACCGGCGTGATAAGAGCATCATCGCGAATGCCCCGCAAGCGCCGGTTACGGCGTTCAGGCACGACTGAAATCAAATGCGAGCACGTCGGCAATCCGCGCGGTGCGCCCCATGGCCATCAGCAGCCGGTCCACGCCCACCGCGACGCCGGCACAGGCGGGCATCGCCGGCAACGCCGCCAGCAGCGCTTCGTCCAGCGGCGGCAGCACATCCCCACGTGCCTGCCGACGCGCATGGTCAGCTTCGAAGCGTGCGCGCTGCTCCTGCGCATCGCCCAGTTCGTGGTAGCCATTGGCCAGCTCGACCGGCCCCAGGTACAGCTCGAAGCGCTCCGCGCGCGGCGGCGTATCGTCGCGGATCCGCGCCAGCGCCGCCTGCGAGGCCGGCCAGTCATGCACCACGGTCATCACGGTGTCATCGAAGTGCGGCTGGATGCAGTGGGTCATCAACAGGTCCAGCCAGTCATCGCGCCCCAGGCCCGCCGCATCGATCTGGATGCCGGCCAGTGGCAGCCGCAGTTCGGCGATGCTCGCCTCGAACGGATCCACGCCGATGCGCTGCAGGTACAGCGTGCGGTAGTCGATCACCTGCAGGGTCGCCACCCGCCCGACCAACGCCAGCGCCTGCTGCACCAGCGAGGCGGTTTCGTCGATCAGCCGGTGATGGTCCCAGCCCACCCGGTACCACTCCAGCATGGTGAACTCCGGGTTGTGGCGGCCGCCGGCTTCGCCGTTGCGGAACACCCGGCCGAGCTCGTAACAATCACCCACGCCGGCAGCGAGCAATCGCTTGAGCGGGAATTCCGGCGAGGTGCGCAGCCAGCGACGACGCGCACCGGCATCGCGATGGCCGCTGAAATCGGTATGGAAACTGTCGATGTTCGGCTCGGTATTACCTGCCGCCGACAGGATCGGGGTCTCCACTTCCAGCACCTCGCGCTCGGCGAAGAAGCGGCGCACCATCGCGTTGAGCGCGGCGCGCTGGCGCAGCGCCTGCAGCAGCGCGCTCACAGCAGGCCGTCGCGCGGATGGTCCAGCGGCAGCGTCATCAGGTCGCGGGTATCGTCGATGTAGCCGGTGGCGGTGTACAGCCGGCGCGCCAGTTCGTTGTGGCGGTTCACTTCAAGCCGCAGGCGTTCAACACCGCGTGCGCGTGCGCGCTGCTCGACGATCGCCAGCGCCTGCCGGCCACGTCCACGGCCGCGTACACCCGGCGCCAGGTACAGCTCGTCCAGCAGCGCGAAATGCCCGCCCTGCTCCAGGCTGAAGCCCATCGCGATCACCACGTAACCGCCGACCGAGCCGTCCTCGTCCAGCAGCATCAGCACCTCGCCATTGCGCGGGTCGGCCAGCAGTGCATCGACGCCGCGGCGCACGCGCGCCTCGTCGAACGCGATCTGGTCTTCGATGTAGAACGCGCGCATCAGGGTGAGCAACTGTGCTTCATCGGCGCGGGTGGCCATGCGGAAATCCAGCGGTGCGATCTGCATGCAACTCTCCTTCAAGGGGTACCGCCGGGCGGGTACCCGGCTTTGGTACGTTTCATTCGTGGGCAGCGAGGAAGGCCAGCAGCTGGTTTTCGTCCCACACCGGCACGCCGAGCGACTGGGCCTTGTCCAGCTTGGAACCAGCTTCGGTGCCGGCGACCACGAAGCTGGTCTTCTTCGACACGCTGCCGGCAACCTTCGCGCCCAGCGCTTCCAGACGCTCCTTGGCCGCATCGCGGGTAAGCGCGGACAGCGTGCCGGTCAGCACCGCGGTCTGGCCCTCCAGCGGCCCGGCGGCCTGCTCGGCCTGCTGCGGCGCGCGCTGCAGGATCTCCTTCATCTTCGCTTCTGCCTGCAGCAGCAGCTCACCGTGGCCTTCGCTATCCAGCCACGCCGCCAGGCCGCGCGCGGTGTCGTCAGGCAGCCCGGCATTGACGAACTGGCCGTGTTCGGCATCCAGTATCGACTGCGCACTGCTCAGTGCGGCGGCAAGCTTTTCCGCACGCAGGCGGGTGATGCCGGGTATCTCGGCCTCCACCAGCAGCTGTGCAAGATCCAGCCCCTCGCGCAGTTTGCCGCTGGGCGGATGCTCATCGGTGATGCGCACCTGGCCGAGCTGCAGCAGATCGTCGATGGCCTGCTGGTTGCCCTGCTGTTCGAAGAAATGCCCCAGCGATCGTGCTACTTCGCCGCCGATGTCCGGTACCCGCTTGAACAGCGGCCACGGCAGGTGGCGGATCAGTTCCAGTTCGCCGAACCACTGCGCCAGCGCTTTCGCCGTGCTTTCGCCGACATGCTCGATGCCGAGCGCGAACAACAGCCGCTCCAGCGTCGCGTCACGGCTGGCCTCGATGGCGGCCACCAGGTTGTCGGCCCAGCGGGTGGCGATCTTCTTCGTGTTCCAGCTGAACGTGATCGGTTGGGCCAGCGCCTGCGCACGCCAGCCCGCGTCGCCTGCGTCCAGCTTCAGCACGCCGTTGAGCACTGCGCCACTGCCATCGGGCGGCAGGTGCGGGGTGAAGCTGGCGGCCAGCGCGGAGGGATCCTCGGCATCTAGCACCAGTTTCAACTGCAGCAGGGTGTCACGGGTCAGCCGGTACAGGTCGGCCACGCCGCGCACGATGCCCGCATCCACCAGGGTTTCGATGTACTTGCCGCCCAGGCCGTCGATGTCCATTGCACGACGCGAAGCGAAATGGCTGATCGCCTCCTTGCGCTGCGCCGGGCAGCTCAGCTCGCCGGAACAGCGCCAGGCGATCGCGCCCTCTTCCTGCACGATTTCCGCCCCGCATACCGGGCAGTGCGTCGGCATCTTCCATGGCGTAGTGCCGGCAGGACGGCGGTCGGCGATGACGCTGACCACCTCCGGAATCACATCGCCGGCGCGCCGCACGATCACGCTGTCGCCCACGCGCACATCCAGCCGCGCGATCTGGTCGGCGTTGTGCAGGGTAGCGTTGGAGACGATCACTCCGGCCACCGCGACCGGCGCCAGGCGCGCCACCGGCGTGGCCGCACCGGTGCGCCCGATCTGGATCTCGATGGCCTCCACCGTGGTGCTCTGTTCCTGCGCGGGGAATTTGTGCGCGATGGCCCAGCGCGGCGCCCGCGCGACGAAGCCCATCACTTGTTGCCCTTCGCGGTCGTCCAGCTTGTAGACCACGCCATCGATATCGAACGCCAGGCCGTCGCGGCGTTCACCGATGTCGCGGTAATAGGCCAGCAGGCCGTCTGTACCGGTCACCACCGTGCACAGCTCGCTGACCGGGAAGCCCCACCCGCGCAGTTGCTGCAGCGTCCGGGAATGGGTATCGGGCAGCTCGCCGCCATCCACTTCGCCGGTGCCATAGGCGAAGAAGCTGAGCCGGCGCTGCGCGCTGATCTTCGGGTCCAGCTGGCGCAGCGATCCGGCCGCGGCGTTGCGCGGATTGGCCAGTACCTTGCCGCCCTGCTGCCGCGCGCGTTCGTTGAAGGCTTCGAAGTCGGCGCGTGCCATGTAGACCTCACCGCGGACTTCCAGCACATCGGGCCAGCCAGTGCCCTGCAAGCTTTCCGGGATATCGCGAATCTGCCGCAGGTTGGCGGTCACGTCTTCGCCCTTGCTGCCGTCGCCGCGCGTGGCGCCCTGCACGAAGCGGCCGCCCTCGTAGCGCAGGCTGATCGCCAGCCCATCCAGCTTCGGCTCGGCGGAGAACGCGAGTGCCGGACGCCGCAGCCGCTCGCTGATGCGACGTACGAAATCGGCGACTTCCTCATCGCTGAACGCATTGCCGAGCGACAACATCGGCACTGCATGGGTAACTTCGGCGAAGCGCGAGGACGGCCGTGCGCCGACCTTTGCCGTGGGCGAATCCACTGTCGAAATTTCCGGATGCGCCTGCTCCAGCGACTCCAGCTCGCGCATCAGCGCGTCGTAATCGGCATCCGGTATCAGCAGTTCATCGCGCTCGTTGTAGGCCGCGTTCGCGCTGGCAAGCTGACGGCGAAGCGCATCGATACGCTGGGCGGGAGTAACGTTCATGCCGGGTCCGGTGATTCCTGTACAGACCGCGATTCTAACGTCCAAGGCGTGCGCAGGCCGCGGCGGCGCGTCATGACGAAGCGGGAACTGAACGCTTCGACGAGGTCTTCCGCGCGGGCACCGGCCTGCGTGCCGGAAACATCCCGCCTACCAGCGTGGCGTCTTGGTCAGCGGTGGCGCCTGGTGCTGGCGGTCGTAGGCGCGTAGATCATCGCGGATGTGCGCGATACGCTGGCGACCCAGCGCGTTGCGGCTGTCGTCCAGCACCACCGCATCCAGCAGCTCGGCCATGCGCTGCACGGTCGGCAGCATTTTCTCCCAGGAATCGAGCGCCGTCAGCGGCGCCGGCAGGGTCAGGAAGAACGCGATCGCCGGGGTTTCCATCTCACGGATGGTGCCCATGTCGAAACTGCCCGGCTTCATGATGCTGGCCATCGAGAAGATCGGACCGCGCTCCGGGTGGCCTTCGACCAGCCGGTGGAACACGTTCATGTGGCCAAACACCAGCCCGGTCTTTTCCGCTGCCACCACGATGTCTTCGCCACGCAGCTGTTCGCCGGCGCGCGCGGCCACGAACAACGAAACGATCTTGTCGAAATCCTGGCTGGCCCGCTTGCCGAGGTCACTGTTGGCGTTGGCTTCGCTGTCTGACAGGCCTAGTTCGGCCTGCTCGCCGTCAAGTGCGGGATCGCGTGGCTCCTCGCCCGCCGCGTCGACGCCGCCGCCCAGCACCGGCTCGCGGCGCTGGCCGCCATCGGCGCCGGGGTCACCTTCGACACGGCGTCCCTGGGTCTTTTTCTTCGGCCGGCCGAACAACAGGATCGCAGCGATCAACAGCAGGCCGGCGGTAAGGATGCCGATGCGCAGCAGTGCGGTGTCGGACATTCGGTTGGGTCTCCGGCTAAATACGTTCAGACAAGAATGGCACGATGCAGGTCTTCTTGCACCGGGGGTGGCGCGAATAATGCACCAATCCCCCGTGCACGCGGCGTATCAGGCCGCCCCGGCCAGCCGCGCCGCCTCTTCCAGGTCGACGCTGACCAGGCGGCTGACGCCGGGTTCGCGCATGGTGACACCGGACAGCTGGTGCGCCGCCTCCATCGTCGCCTTGTTGTGGCTGACGAACAGGAACTGCACCTTCTCGCTCATCTCCTTGACCATGTTGGCCAGGCGGCCGACGTTGGCTTCGTCCAGCGGCGCGTCCACCTCGTCGAGCAGGCAGAACGGGGCCGGATTGAGCTGGAAGATCGCAAAGACGAGCGCCACGGCGGTCATCGCCTTCTCACCGCCGGACAGCAGGGAAATGCTGGAAACGCGCTTGCCCGGCGGCCGCGCCATGATGGTCACGCCGGTGTCCAGCAGGTCCTCGCCGGTCAGTTCCAGGTAGGCATGGCCACCGCCGAACAGACGCGGATACAGCGCCTGCACGCCGGCATTGACCCGGTCGAAGGTGTCCTTGAAGCGGCCGCGGGTCTCGCGGTCGATCTTGCGGATCGCATCTTCCAGCGTCTCCAGCGCGGTGTTCAGGTCCAGGTTCTGCGCGTCCAGGTATTCCGAGCGCTGCGACGCTTCGCCATATTCCTGGATCGCCGCCAGGTTGACCGGTTCCAGCCGGCGCATGCGCGCATCGATCTGCTGCACGGTCTGCTCCCAGTCGCCCAGGCGGGCGTCCTCGGGCAGCGTGGCGATGACCTCCTGCAGCACGAAGCCGGCTTTCTCCACCGCCGCCTGCAGCTGCTCGGCATTGAGTACCAGCGCCTGCTGGTCAAGCCGGCGCTGCGAAATGCGCTCGCGCTGTGCCAGCGCCTGTTCGTCACGCTTGTGCCGGGTCTGTTCCAGCTCGCGCAGCTCCACGTCGATACCATCCAGCAGCGAGCGCGCCTGCGACAGCATGCCATCGGCACGGACGCGCTCTTCCAGCGCATGCTGGTGTTCGGCCTGCAGCGATTCCACCGGGGTATCGCCTTCGTCCAGTTGTGCGTGCAGCTCGCCGAGGCGCGAATCCAGCTGGCCGCGCTGGTTGCTCATGCGTTCCAGCGCCTGGCTCAGCGACGCCACCTGGGCGCGCTGTGATTCCAGCGTCAGCGCCAGCGAATGGGCGGCTTCGCGCACACTGCGGGCCGCATCGCGGGCCCGGTCACGGGCCTCGGTCAGCTGCCGGCGTTCGTTCTCCAGCGCCTGCCGGGTCGACTCCAGATCGCCCATGCTGCTGACCGCGTCATCCAGCCGGCCGCGCGCCTCGCGCACCTGCTCGCGGTTGAGCTCCAGGGTTTCCATCAGCTGGACCAGCTCGCCTTCGATGCGGTCGATGCGGCTGCGCGCCGATTCCAGCTTGCCCTGCTGGCCCTGCAGCTGGCCGGCAAGCTCGGACACGCCGCGGTGCGCCTGGTACACGGCGCGCTGCACGTCTTCGCGCTGCTGTTCGGCGGCAAGCAACTGGTCACGGAAGCCACCCAGCAACTGCTCCAGTTCGGCTTCGCGCTGCTGCAGCTGTTCGATCTGTTCGCGCAGCGTGTTGATTTCGCGCTCGCGCAGCAGCGCGCCCTGCTGGGCCGCGCCCGAGCGCGATACCCGCACCCAACCCGCACCCAGCCGCTCGCCGCCACGGGTGATCACCGAGTCGCCGTCGCCCAGCGTGGGCTGCAGTGCGCGCGCCTGTTCCAGGTCTTCGGCAGCATGCAGGCGGGCCAGCAGGCGACGGATGGCCGCCGGCCCCTGCACCTTCGCTGCGAGCGAGGTAGCAGCCACCTGCAGCGGCGCTTCATCATCGGCCACCAGCGCGATGCGGCCATCACCCAGCTCACCCAGCGCATCCACCAGCTGTTCCGGCGCCTGTACCAGCACGCCTTCGATCAACTGACCCAGCGCGCTTTCAACCGCGTTTTCCCAGCCCGCTTCAACCTTCAGCCGCTCGCCGACGCGGCTTGCCGAATCCAGCCCGCGCGCCTTCAACCAGGCGACCGCCGCGCCCTGCTCCTGGCCGAGTGCGGCCTGCTGCAGGGTTTCCAGCGACGACAAGCGGCCACGCACGCCATTGGCCTGCTTGCGCAGTTCGGCCAGTTCGTTCTGTGCGCCGCGCTGGCGCTCCTGCACGGCCGTGACCTCCTGCTTGCGCAGTTCCACCTGTTCACCCAGCTCATCCAGCGCGGTCTTCTGGGTGTCGTGCTGGATGTGCAGTTGCTCGAACGCTGCCTCCAGCGCATCCACGTCCAGGCCGGCGCGCTCGGACTGCAGCGTCTCGCGGCGCCGCTCGGCTTCCAGCACCTGCCGGTCCAGGTAGTCCACGCGGGTGCGTTCGACATCACCGGAACGCGATGCCTCCGAACTCTGGCTGCTGTGCTGTTCCCAGCGCGCCTGCCAGTCACCCAGCCGGGCTTCGGCTTCGCGCAGGCTCTCCTGCTTGATCTCGTTCTCTTCCTGCAGCTGTTCCAGCTGCGGCGTGGCCGCATCCACCGCCTCGCGCAGCACCCTCAGCCGGGCCTCGTCGCCACTGATGTGCTGGCCAAGTTCGGCCAGTGCCTGCTGCGTTTCATCGCGCGCCTTGTGCAGGCGCTGCGACAGCTCGCGCTGGTGCTGGATCTGCTGTTCCAGCCGGGCCAGCATGCTGCCCACCTGGTAGACCTCGGCCTGCGCGGCATTGAGCGCCTCGGCCGACTCCTCGCGACGCACGCGCGACGTTTCGATCCGCGATTCCGCGTCGCGTTGTTCGGCGATCAACTGCTGCAGGCGGGTCTCTTCCTGTGACAGCCCTTCGCGCAGCTTGCCGAGCCGGCCATCCAGGCCACGGAACTCCAGCGCCTTCCATTCGGCATCCTTGACCCGGCGCTCCTCCTGCAACGTCTGGTACTGCTCGGCCTGGCGCGCCTGTCGCTTGAGGTGTTCAAGCTGCTTGCCGATTTCATCGCGCAGGTCGCCCAGCCGGTCCAGGTTCTCGCGGGTATGGCGGATGCGGGTTTCGGTTTCCTTGCGGCGCTCCTTGTACTTGGAGATGCCGGCGGCTTCTTCCAGGTAGACACGCAGGTCTTCAGGCCGGGCTTCGATGATCTGGCTGATCATCCCCTGCTCGATGATCGAATAGCTGCGCGGGCCCAGCCCGGTGCCCAGGAACAGGTCGGTGATGTCGCGGCGACGGCATTTGGTGCCGTTGAGGTAATAGTTGCTGCTGCCATCGCGGCTGACGGTGCGCTTGACCGATATCTCGTTGAACGAGGCGTACTCACCGGAAATGGTGTGGTCGCTGTTGTCGAAGATCAGCTCCACGGTGGCCTGCGATACCGGCTTGCGCGCGGCCGAGCCGGAGAAGATCACATCGGTCAGCGAGTCACCACGCAGGCGGCTGGCCGAACTTTCGCCCATCACCCAGCGCACGGCATCGATGATGTTGGACTTTCCACAGCCGTTCGGTCCGACCACGCCGGTCATGTTGGTCGGCAGATGCAGCGTGGTGGGATCGACGAAGGACTTGAAGCCGGACAGCTTGATCGTGGAAAGACGCATAGGGTTTCCGGGCCGGGGCCGTTGTGAGGCCTGCATTTACCCGCCAACCCCTTGATCCGGCTGGGATCAGGGCCGTCGGTCGGGCGTAATGCACCGAGTATACCGATGTGGCCGCGTTCTACGCAGCGGCCGGCGCGCGCGCCAAAACAAAACGGGCGCCCCTGCGGGCGCCCGTTCTGGTGATTCCATGCCTTTCGGCGTGGGATCAGGCCTTTTCGGCTTCGACCACGACCTTGACGGTGGTTTCAACGTCGGCGTGCAGGTGCACCAGGACGTCGTACTCGCCAATGTTGCGGAAGGCGCCTTCGCCCAGGATGACTTCGCTCTTGTTGACCGGCAGGCCAGCAGCGGTGAAGGCATCGGCGATTTCGCGCGCGCCGACCGAGCCGTACAGCTTGCCTTCGGTGGAAGCGTTGGCCGCGATGGTCACCGACTTGCCTTCCAGCTTGGCCTTGCGGGCTTCGGCGTCGGAATGGATCGACTCGGCCTTGGCTTCGTACTCGGCGCGCTTGGCTTCGAACTCGGCCTTGTTGCTCTCGGTGGCCGGCACGGCCTTGCCCTGCGGCACGAGGAAGTTACGGCCGTAGCCCGGCTTCACGTCGACCAGGTCGCCGAGGTTGCCGAGGTTGGTGACTTTCTGCAGAAGGATCAGCTGCATGGTGTTACTCCAGAATGTATTCGTTAGCGAGGCGATGCCCCGCAGCGGATGGCTGTCCGAATATCAGTGCGGGAGGGCGGCACAAGGCCGCCCGCCGGCATCAGATGTCGTGGTTGTCGGTGTACGGGATCAGGGCCAGGAAACGGGCGCGCTTGACGGCCGTTGCCAGCTGGCGCTGGTACTTCGACTTGGTACCGGTGACGCGGCTCGGCACGATCTTGCCGTTCTCGGTCAGGTACTGGCGCAGGGTGTTGAGATCCTTGTAATCGATCTCTTTCACGCCTTCGGCGGTGAACTTGCAGAACTTGCGGCGACGGAAGAACTTGGACATGTCAGTGCTCCTTAAGCGGCCGAAGCGGCGTCGTCGCCGGCATCGTTGTCAGCGGCGGGGGTGGTGGTCTCACCTTCTTCGTCGTCACGACGACGACGCTCGCCACGCTCGGGCTTGTCGCCCTTCTCGTCCTTGCTCTTCATGATCAGCGACTGCTCGGTATCCGGGCCATCGCGCTTGACGACCAGGTTGCGCAGCACGGCGTCGTTGAAGCGGAAGCTTTCCACCAGCTCGCTCAGCACGGCCTGGTCAACTTCGATGTTGAGCATGACGTAGTGGGCCTTCACCAGGTTCTGGATCGGGTACGCCAGCTGACGGCGGCCCCAGTCTTCCAGACGGTGGATGGTGCCGTTGCCGTTCTCGACGAGCGACTTGTAGCGCTCGATCATTGCCGGGACCTGCTCGCTCTGATCCGGGTGGACCAGGAACACGATTTCGTAATGACGACTCATGTTTATATACCTTTCGGATGTGGCCGTTTCGGCCGGACAGCCCCCCGCGGTGGTGACGGCGGTGGGGCAAGGGTTCCTACGCTGGGCGCAGGAAGCCGCCGATTATGCCTGTTGGGGTTGGCCGGGGCAAGTCGGGGCCGGATTGGCTGTGAGTGGGCCGGGCGATGGGGCTGGTCGGGGGACGGCAGAAGCCGCATCCTGCGGGCCTCGTTTCGCGCCATCCATGGCGCTCAACGCCCCCGCCCAGCCCCACCGCCCGACCCCTGACAGATTGCGGGCGCCGCCGAAGCGGTAGCGCCGAGCCATGCTCGGCGGGCGCTGCCCCCGAACGCGCCATGACGCACGCAGAAATACAGCGTTCAGCCGGCAGGACGCAAATCGGGCGACTATGCTGCGCTGCAGCAGTACAATCCGTACTCGTACAAATGCCCCGGATTTTTCCCGTGAACCCGTCTGCTCCCCCGGTTGCCACGTCCACGCTGGCCGCCGTGCTGTCGCCCCGCCAGCGCACTTTCATCCTGCTGGCCCTGTCGCTGGGCGGATTCGCCATCGGCACCAGCGAGTTCGCCAGCATGGGCTTGATGCTGGACATCAGCCGCGGGCTGTCGATCACAGAAGCGCAGGTCGGGCACCTGATCAGCGCCTACGCCATCGGCGTGGTGGTGGGTGCGCCAGTGCTGGCCTTCGCCGGCGCCGGTATCAGCCGGCGCAGCCTGCTGCTGGGCCTGATGGGCTTCTACGCGATCGGCAACCTGGCCAGCGCGCTGGCCCCCAACTACCACACCATGCTGCTGGCGCGCTTCGTTGCCGGCCTGCCGCACGGCGCCTATTTCGGCGTGGCGATGCTGGTGGCGGCCTCGATCAGCCCGCCGGCACAGCGCGGCGCGGCCGTGTCGAAAGTGCTGCTGGGCCTGTCGATCGCGATCCTGGTCGGCAATCCTCTTACCACCTGGCTTGGCCAGCAGTTCACCTGGCGAACGGCCTTCGCCCTGGTCAGCCTGCTGGCGCTGGCCACCGTGGTGATGG
Source organism: Stenotrophomonas lacuserhaii (assembly GCF_014836545.1). Classification (GTDB taxonomy): domain Bacteria; phylum Pseudomonadota; class Gammaproteobacteria; order Xanthomonadales; family Xanthomonadaceae; genus Stenotrophomonas; species Stenotrophomonas lacuserhaii. Next base: position 737 of record NZ_JACSQS010000014.1, on the reverse strand, counting down.
TGTCGCGCCACCTTGCGCCGGACCCCAACGAAGTACGTACCAGCCCGATGCGTGAGCTGCGTGCGTTCAACACCACCCAGGTGTGGCTGGCGCTGGCGATCGGCTCGATCGGCTTTGCCGGCATGTTCTGCGTGTTCACCTATCTGGCACCGACGCTGGTCAACGTCACCGGCATCGACGAACGCTGGATGCCTGCGGCCGTCGGCCTGTTCGGCGTGGGCGCGATCATCGGCAACATGCTGGGGGGCTGGCTGGTGGATCGCCTGCAGTTCCGCGCCGCCGGCGTGCTGCTGGCATGGTCGGTGGTGGTCCTGCTGCTGTTCCCGCTGGCCGCGCATTCGCCCTGGGCGATGGTGCCGGCGATCATTGCGGTGGGCACCATGGGCGCACTGGCCGTGGCGCTGCAGACCCGCCTGATGGATGCCGCCGGCGAGGCCCAGACCCTGGCCGCCGCGTCCAACCATGCCGCCTTCAACACGGCCAACGCGCTGGGCCCGTGGCTGGGTGGCATGGCCATCGGCGGCGGCTTCGGTTACGCGTCCACCGGGTACGTAGGTGCCGCTACGGCGGCGGCCGGCCTGCTGTTGTGGGGTGTGTCGGTGGTGATCGAGCGTCGGCGCGGCGCTGGTTCGATGGCAGTGGGTGCGTCGAACGGGTGAAACCCCCTCGCGGCGGGCTGTTTTCGGACTGCATCTGAGGGTGGGCCGGGGGGGGGGGGGGGGGGGTGGGGGGGCGGC
>NZ_JACSQS010000013.1:28124-109267 GCF_014836545.1 Stenotrophomonas lacuserhaii | reverse complement strand
CGGTCGTGCTGTCGAGCAAGCTCGACACTACGCTGTGTTCGACACGGTCGTGCTGTCGAGCAAGCTCGACACTACGCATTCACGCGTGCTGCACAAAGCTGACGGCATCGCGGCGGTCGTCGTTTTCAACAAACATTTCAGTCAGGTTCGTGCAGGCATGATCCGGTCATCGGGCTGTCATGCAGATGTGCTTGGCAGTTCCGGTCGGATGGACACGCGTCGGTACGACGTCCATCACCACCTCCGTCACTGCCGAATACGCCCATGCTCTGGATTCTGTTGCTTACGCTGTTCGTGCTTGCCTGGCTGTTGCTGGTTTCCAGCAAGTGGTTGTGGTGGAAGGCCGGCCTGCTTTCGGTCCTGCTGGTCGCACTGAGCAGCTGGTGGGTGATCGACCAGCTGTCCGGCGACGGCCTGAATGCGGCCACGTTGTACCACCTCGGCGCCGACATGGAAGGCGCGGGTGTCTCCGACTTCAAGCGTGTCATCGCCGGCTATATCGCGCTGCTGCTGGTGTCACTGCTGCCGTTGGCGCTGGTGCGCATCAAGCGCTGGCAGCGCCCAGGCAACGGACGGGCACTGTTCGTCGGCTTCGCCGGTGTGTGGATGCTGGCGGTATTCATCAGCCCTCTGTTTGCCGATGGCCAGCGCCTGTATTACCAGCTGCGCCCGGTCGATTTCGCCGGGATCGCGCCCGAGTACCAGGTGCCCACGCAGCCGTTGCAGCGTCCGCGCAACATCGTGTGGATCTACGGCGAAAGCCTGGAACGTACTTATCTGGACGAGAAGGTCTTCCCCGGCCTGATGCCCAACCTCAACAAGCTGGCGGCGCGCTCGCTCGACGTGCGCGGGCTGGATTCACCGGAAGGCAGCGGCTGGACCATCGCCGGGCTGGTTTCCTCGATGTGCGGCGTGCCGCTGACCACCGCCCAGGGCGATGAGAACAGCATGGACCGCATGGGCAGCTTCCTGCCCAAGGCAGTGTGTCTGGGGGATTACCTGAAGCAGCAGGGTTACACCAATCATTACCTGGGTGGCGCCAACGGGCAGTTCGCCGGCAAGGGCCAGTTCCTGGCCAGCCACGGTTTCGATGAGGTGCATGACCTGGCGTGGTTCAAGCAGCAGAAGAAGGTCGGTCGCATCCATTACTCGGCCTGGGGCGTGCACGACGACGTGCTGCTGGATACCGCGTATCGCCGCTTCGAGCAGCTCTCGCGTGGCAAAGAGCCGTTCATGCTGACCACGCTGACCATGGACACGCATCATCCTGCGGGCCACCTGCCGGTGTCGTGCCGCAACGAGCGCTATGAGAGTAAGCACGGCAACATCGGCCTGCTCAATGCCCTCAAGTGCACCGACCGCCTGATCTCCCAGCTGGTCGCGCGCATCCAGGCCAGCCCGTATGGCAAGGATACGTTGATCGTGGTGTCGTCCGATCACCTGGCCATGCCCAACGACCTCAGCCACGTACTGGCCAAGCAGGAGCGCGAGAACCTGCTGCTGTTCGTGGGAAATGGCATTGAACCGCGCCAGCTGCAGGTGGACGACGCAACCACGCTGGACAGCGGCGCGACTCTGCTGAGCCTGCTGGACCCTTCGATCCAGCGCATCGGCTTCGGCCGCTCGCTGCTGGATCCACAGCGTCCGGCCAGCGCCAGCGTGGCTGCGCGCAAGGACAACGGCCGCGACTACCCCAAATACCTGGCCTTCGCCCGTTCGCTGTGGCTGGGCGAACCCACCCGCGAGCTGCGCATCGACGAGGGCAACCAGGTGGTGGTCGGCGTGCAGCACGTGCAGCCGCCGGTGCTGCTGGAGTACGACAAGGACTGGGCCCTGAAGTCGGTCTACCTGGAGAACACCTCGCGTCAGTTCGACGAGGCCGACAAGGACAGCACGCTGGCTTACGTGGACCGTTGCACCGCCTTTGAAGACGGTTCTGCCGATGGCGACTGGTGCGCGCTGCTGGTCAACCGTGAGAACGGCATCAAGCTGTACCGCGATGACGAACTGCGCGGCGGCGTGCAGGTCGATGCCGCGCTGGACGCCTTCGAGGGTCCGCGCCCCAGCGTGCGCCAGGCGCACATGATCACCGACAAGGGCCGCCGCACGCGCGCCGGCCAGTACATGCTTGAACTGGTGGCGAGCACGCAGCCGCAGCGCGGGTTCTGGATCGAAGCGGTGTCCTCGCAGCGGCAGGTGGTGCTGGCCCAGCAATGGGTGCAGCCCGATGCCAGTGGCCGCATCAACCTGAGCTTCGGGTTGGACCATGAGGTGGATGACCTGGAGATCCGGGCGTGGTTGAACCATGCCGAGAAGCTGGCGGTGGATACGTTTGCGCTGGTGCCGTCGCGGCGGCCGCGTGGGTAGTGGGTCGAACGGGTGAGACCCCCTCGCGGGTGGCTGGCTCATAGCCGCGCCTGAGGGTCGGCCGGGCGGTGGGGCTGGTCGGGGGACGGCAAAAGCCGCTCCTGCGGGCCTCGTTTCGCGCCATCCATGGCGCGGGTCCACGCCATCGCAATCGCGCTGTCGCTCCCACGCTTCGCTGCGCAAACCGCGGGCCCCATCTCACTGGCACCCACACCCCGCCGCTTCGCGGCCGCCCCTGACTCAGGGGCTCCCTCCTCCCGACACGCCACTGCGCCCTGGTAGCGCCGACCCATGGTCGGCGGAGACCATTGGACCCCATTGCCCCACGAATCCGCTGAACATGGGTCTGCGCCACCAGAACCGCATGTCCAAGGCCACCATGGACATGTCAAAGGCGGGGCGGGGTGGGTTGGCGGGGTCGTTAAGCGCCATGGATGGCGCGAAACGAGGCCCGCATGGATGCGGCCCTTGCCGTGCCCCGCCAGGCCACCCCGCCCCGCCTACACATAGCCCTCCGGCTGTTGACGTTGCTGTTGTCAGCCACGCCCATGAGCGTCAGGATCCCGCACCAAGTGGATGTCCGTCGGCGAGGACAACGCGATGCCTCTGGCCGCCAGCTCCTGCAGCAGGCTGAAGAACAGGTCGCTGCGCGTGCCGTACACCTGACGCGGGCTGGAGACGTAGGCAAAGCTGTTGATCGCCACCTGACCGCCGCTGATCGAGTCGATGAACACCGACGGCGCCGGGTCGGAAAGCACGCTGGAATGCGCCGTGTAGGCTTCCAGCAGCACCTGCTTCACCGCCGCCACGTCCGCGTTCAACGGCAGGGTGAACTGGATCTGGATCCGGCCCTGCGCGCTGCCCATGGTCATGTTGCGCACGGTCTTGGTGATCAGCTCCGAGTTCGGCACGATCAAGGTCGACTTGTCACCCACCGTGATTTCCGTGGAGCGCACGTTGATGCGGCGGATGTCGCCTTCCTGGTCGCCGATCTTCACCCAGTCGCCGATCTTCACCGGCCGCTCGGCCAGCAGGATCAGGCCGGAGACGAAGTTCTGGGTGATCGCCTGCAGGCCGAAACCAATACCTACTGACAACGCGCTGACCACCAGCGCCAGCTGGCCGAAGCCGATGCCCAATGCGGTCAGCGACCACAACACGGCAAGGATGATGCCCAGATAGCGGGCCACGGTACTGATCGAGTTCTGCGCACCCGAATCCAGTTCTGTCTTCGGCAGATAGGTCTCCATCAGCCAACGCTGCAGCGCCTGCATCAAGGCCAGGCCGGCCAGCAGCACCACGATGGCCAGCAGAATCTTGCCAGGCCGCAGCGTGATCTCTGGACTGATCGGTATGCCGTTCGACAGCGCCTCCACGCTGCCCAGCACCGACCCGACATTGCCGAAGGGAGCAGTGAAGATCAGCAGCGCCAGCAGCACCAGCACGATGCGGCTGAAGGCCGACAGCAGCACGCCGGCCTGCTCCACCTGTGCTGCGCTCAGGCCGGTGGTCAGCACCACGGTGCGGCCGATGCGGCTGTCCGGATGCAGCATCCAGGTGCACAGATCATCGGCGAACCTGAGCAGGAGGCTGGTGGTCAGCGCGACGATGCCGCCCCAGACCAGCTGCGAGGTCACGAACTTGGCGAAATTGAGGTAGCCGAACAGCGAGGCGATGATCGCCGCAGCCACCACCACGTTGCCGGCCACGCGGGTCAGCACGATCCAGCCACTGCGGTGGGCCGGGCCACGGGCGCGTGCATCGGCCGCCTGCGCTTCAGCGCGCTCGGCGGCCTCGGCGGTCTGCCGCCGGTGCAACCGGGACAGCGTGACCAGCATCGCCATGATCAGGCACAGGTAGATCAGCGCGATCACACCATCCAGCGCGATGGTGTTGATCTCGCTGGTGCGCGCCGCACGATCCACCGCCGCCAGCATGATGCTGATCCAGCTCACCGCCGCCGCGCTCCACGCGTACTTGCGCAGGTTGCGCGCTGCGGTGTCGTCCAGGTCCAGCAGGCGCCACGACGGCCGCTTGGGGGCCAGCAGGCAGGCACTCAGGGCCACGATGAAGGCCGCAAAGCAGGTGGCCCCCAGGAAGTAATTGGAAACGGTCTGCAGGCGCGGCGGGATGGCACCCACCGCGTCCATCGCCGCCACCAGCGCCCAGGCCGCCAACCCGGGCATCACCGTGCCCACCACCAGCAACCAGACGGCAAGGCCGGTCCGGCGCAGGCGACCCTGCGGCGCGTGCTCGGCGGCCGCATAACGCCGCCCCAGCGCCCGCAGCCACAGCCGCACCGGGAAGAACAGCATCAGGCATACCCCAAGGCCCAGCAGCGGCAGGCCCCCGCCCTCACGCTTCAACGCATCGCGTACCGCATTGGTGCCCAACCGGTACAGCGCCAGCACCCGCGTGGTATCGGCCGGCGCGGTCGCGGCCACCTGGCTCCACAAGGCCGGCGACAGCGGCGAGGCGACCTTGCGGCCCAGCTCCTCGCTGAACTGGCTGGCGCGCAGCTTTTCGATGTCCGCCGCCAGCTGGTTGGCGTTGACCACCGCCAGCTCGGCCCGCTTGAGGGTGCCGTCGATGCTGTTCCGCCGTTTGGTCAGGCTGGTGCGCTGCACCGCCACTTCGCGTGCTTCGGTGCTGCCCTCGGCCACCTCGCCCAGTGGTGCCAGCTGCTCGTTGAGCTGGTCCAGCTGCGGCTGCAGCGCCTTGGCGGCCGCGTCCGCATCGTCCTTGGCCGCCTTCGCCCGCTCGCTCAGGGTGGCAAGCGTGTCAGGCGTTTCGGCGTCCTCCAGCGAAGCCCGCGCGGACTTCAGCGTGGCCTCGGCCCGGGCTACCCGGGCGTCAGGTGTCAGTTCGGCCGGCTCCTGCGCCAGCACCGGAGCGCCGGCCAGGAACAGCAACATCAGCAGGCCGACGAGGGCACCGCGCTTTGGAATCAGGCTGGAAAGAGACAAAACACGATACCGGCATGCGCGGACCACCGCGCCTGCGCGGACTATACGACGTGGCGGGTGCGGATCGGATCAGTACTTCAGGCGCAGCTCCTCCACCTGCGGCTGCTGGGCGGCATACCACTCCTGGAACTCTTCTTCGGGAATCTCTTCCGGGGCATACACCACGATCGGGTCCCAGGCGTGGTCGGTGGGCAGCGGCTGGCGGGGGCCGGCACGCAACGTGTAGGCCACGCCCTCATGCTCGACCACCTCCTCGGCCTGCTCCCAGCTGGCGCGGACGAAGCTGGATTCGGATTTCAACAGGATCACCTGGTACATCGGCATTACTCCTTGTCACTGTTCATCAGCATGGGCCCGCGCATCTTTCCGATAAACCCGGCGGCCGCTACGCAGTGTTGCGCCTACGCCATGGCAAGACGGTTTCACCTGTCCGTGGCGGCGGGCGCGGCAAGGTGGCCTACCGCTTCCGGGACGAGACCGACATGACCACCCACGACGACCTCAAAACCGTCCCCGACCTCAAGCTGCCGCGCTACCTCGGCACCTGGTACGAAATCGCCCGGCTGCCGATGCGCCACGAACCCGAGGCCTGCACCGACGTGTCGGCGCATTACAGCCTGCAGGACAACGGCAATATCCGTGTCCACAACCGTTGCCGGATGGACGGCGAGATCGAGGAAGCCATCGGTGAGGCGAGCGTCGTGGACAACGACAGCGCGCGGCTGGCGGTCAGCTTCCTGCCCAAGGGCCTGCGCTGGCTGCCGTTCACCAAGGGCGACTACTGGGTGATCCAGATCGCGCCGGATTACAGCGTGTCGCTGGTCGGCAGTCCGGACCGGCAGTATCTGTGGCTGTTATCGCGTACCCCGCACCTGGACAAGACCGTTCGCGACCATTATCTGGCCAGCGCCCGCCAGCAGGGCTTCGATCTGTCCAAACTGATCGACACCCCGCACACCGGCAAGCCGACGGCCTGACCCCATGGATCTCAAAAGCGGCTATCCGTACTGGTCCGTCCGCAACGGGCTCATCCAGGCCTTCCCTCCGCTTGAAACCGACCTGCACTGCGATGTGCTGGTGGTCGGCGGCGGCATCACCGGCGCACTGATCGCCGATGAACTGTCCGCTCATGGGCACGGAGTGACGGTGATCGAACAGCGCGATATCGGCTGGGGCAGCACGGCGGCGAGCACGGCCCTGCTGCAGTACGAGATCGATACCCATCTGATCGACCTGGCGCGCCAGTACGGCGAGGACGATGCCGCATTGGCCTACGAGGCCTGCGCGCAGGCGCTGCCACAACTGCGCCACGTCACCCGCGGCCTGTCCGGGGTGGACTTCAAGCAGATGGACAGCGTGTACCTCGCCAGCAAGACCCGCCACGTGCCGGTGTTGCAGGCTGAAGGCGCCGCACGCCGCCAACACGGACTGGACGCACGCTGGCTGGATCGCGATGCCCTGCGCGAGCGCATGGGGATGGACGGCGATGGTGCGCTGCTGACCCGCCAGGCCGCCCGGGTGGACCCCTACTGCCTGACCTACCGGCTGCTGGAACGCGTGAAGCGGCGGGGTGGACAGGTGCACGACCGGACTGTGCTGCATACCCTGCAGCCCACCGCGCGCGGCGTCACCGCACGGACCGAAGACGGCATGCAGGTACGCGCCGGGCACGTGGTGCTGGCGCAGGGGTATGCCAACCAGCGATGGCTGGACACGCGCGTGGCGCGCAACCGCAGCAGCTACGCGCTGATCACCGATCCACTGCACGCCGATGAACTCGGGCCGCTGGCCACCACCATGGTCTGGGAAAGCGCGCGGCCGTATCTTTACCTGCGCAGCACCGGCGATGGTCGACTGTTGCTGGGCGGACTGGACGATGCGGTGGATGTCCCGGCGCGCCGCGACCGCCGCGTGGATGGCAAGGCGGACAAGTTGATGAAGGGGCTGAAGCGCTGGTTTCCCTCGCTGGACCCGGTATCGGCGTTTGCATGGGGCGGCACGTTCGCTGAAACCGCCGACGGCCTGCCGTTCTTCGGGCCGCATGCGCAGTGGGGGCCCCGCGTCCAGTTCGCGATGGCCTACGGCGGCAATGGGATCACCTATTCGATGATCGGCGCAGGCCTGCTGCGCGCGAACATCGAACGCAGGCGCCACCCGCTGCAATCGCTGTTCGGTTTCGGCAGGCTGGAACGCTGATCGCCAACCCACGCAGGTCCTGCCGTCCGGCACGATGACGTATTCCCGCCCGGCACGAAGCCCGGTAGCGCCGAGCCATGCTCGGCGAGCGCAGCGGCGCCTTTGTTGCCCGCCGAGCATGGCTCGGCGCTACCCTGCAAGCGCAACGACAGGCATCATTCAACCAGCAGCTGCTAGCGTCGCCATGAGGGCCCGCCTGCCCTGCCCCGTCCGCTGCTGGAGCGTCGTGCCATGATCCGCCCCTTGATCCTGCTGTGCCTGGCCTGTGCCCCCTCGGCGGTGCTTGCGCAGAGCGCTGCCGGCGCAACCGGCCCGCAGTCGGCCACCGGCCTGAACCTGGCCGTGCCCAGCGAACCGCTGCGCTATCTCAACGATCCCAGCTTCCAGCAGGACGCCCCAGGCACCTATTACGGCGACAAGAGCGGCCCCCGCGCACGTGCCGGCAGCGATAACGGCATCGCCGAGGTCACCGATGACAAGCTGCGCGTCTCGGGAAGTGTCAGCACCGGCATCGGCTACTCCGAAGGCTACGGCAACAGCCACTACAACGCGGCCACGCTGAACCTGAGCAAGAACTACACCACTGACGAGGGCAAGACCCGCGGGGTCAACGTCAACATCCACGTCAGCGAAGGCAAGGGACCGGGTTTCTTCGGTCCCTGGGATGGTCCGTATGGCGGTGGCTTCGGCGGCGGCTATGGTCCGGGCCCCGGCTACTGGGATCGCCCGCCGCCGTTCGGCTGGTAAGCAGCGTTCAACCGCTGCGCTCGCCGGGCATGACTCGGCGCTACCGGTCCGGGCTTCATGGCGCGTGGGTCAATCCAGCCAGCCGTCGCGCTCGCTGTCCAGGATGCGGCCATCATGCCCACTCAGGCGCACGTCTACCTTCTGGTTGCGCGCGTTGCGTGCTTCCAGCTGCCACGTAGCACCATCGCGCTCCACCGAATGGATGTCCTTCAGGCCCTGCTCCTTGGCCTTGGCCAGCAGCTGGTCGATGTTCAGCTGGGTGCGACCATCGAACTCGTCGAAGATCTCGCCGGTCTTCGGGTCCACATACACTTCGCGGAAGCGACCATCGTCGCGGGTCACGTCGGCTTCCCACAGCCCGTCATCCTTTTCGATCTCGTGGATGCGGCTGTAGCCGGCGTCGCGCAGCTTCTGTTCCACCTGGGCCAGGCCCAGCGGTGCGGCATGGGCGGTGACCGCCACGGTGGTACCCAGCAGGGCGGCAACGGTGGCGCCAGCAATCAGGGACAGCTTGTTCATGGTGTTCTCCGGAAAGATGGACCGCAGCGGGTCCGGCCAACACAGTCTGCCCAGCCCACCTAACAGCCACCTAGCCCGGGCTGTTAGCCAACGGTTAGTCCACTGCGCTATTGATAGGCGCATGTATCCGTTGAAAACCCTTGTCGTGATCGCGCTCGCGCTGCTGCCCGCCATGCCGGTGGCGGCAGGCGACGACCATGCCCAGCAGACCGCACGGCGTGCCGTGGAACAGGGCCGCTACGTACCGCTGGAAGACGTGGTGCGCGATGCCATGCGGCGCCATCCCGGCACGCTGCTGGAAGTGGAACTGGACGATGCCGTGTACGAAGTCGAGATCCTGCGCGCCGACGGCGTGGTGGTGGAGCTGGATTATGATGCGCGCAACGGCAAGCTGCTGAAGACCGAACTGGACGATTGATGCGGATCCTGCTGGCCGAAGATGACCACGACCTGGCGCAACGCCTGCGGCCCTTGCTGGAGCAGGCCGGCTTCGTGGTGGATGCCTTCGCCGATGGCCGTGCGGCCGAAGAACATGGCCAGGTCGAAGACGTCCAGGCGGCCATCGTGGACCTCGGCCTGCCGGGCCTGGATGGCCTGAGCATCATCGAACGCTGGCGCGGCAATGGCCGCACCTTCCCGGTGCTGGTGCTGACCGCACGCGGGCGCTGGCACGACAAACTGGCCGGATTCGATGCCGGCGCCGACGACTACCTGACCAAGCCCTTCCAGCCTGACGAACTGGTGCTGCGCCTGCGCGCGTTGATACGCCGCAGCACCGGCCATGCCACTCCGCGCCTGCAGTGCGGACCGCTGCAGCTGGACGTCAACGCGGGCCGCTTCAGCCTGCACGGCAGCGAGCTGGCACTCAGCCCGCAGGAATTCCGTCTGCTCGGTTATTTCATCCACCACGTGGATACGGTGATCAGCCGTGAGCGGCTGGGTGAGCACGTGTTCGACAGCGGCTTCGATCCCGATTCCAATGCCCTGGACGTGCTGCTCGGGCGGGTGCGGCGCAAGCTGGACGTCGACCTGATCCAGACCGTGCGCGGGCAGGGCTGGCGGCTGACGGCACCCGCATGAGGGCGGCACCATGAAGCGCGCCTCGCTGCGCAACCGGCTGCTGCTGGCGGGCGGGCTGGGCCTGCTGCTGGTCACCGCGCTGGCCACCGCGTTGCTTGGCCATCTGTTCGAACGTGCCGCGCGTGACAGCCTGGATGCGGCGCTGGAGCAGGACCTGCTGACCGTGCTGGCACAGGCCGAAGTCAATCCGGACGGGCGCGTGGTGCTGCGCCAGGAACCCAACGAAGCCCGCTTCCAGCGGGTGTTCTCCGGTGCGTACTGGCAGGTCGGCGCGGCCGATGGCACGCCCCTGCTGCAGTCGCGCTCATTGTGGGATGAAAGCCTCACCGCGCCGGCCGCAAGCAGCGGGGGCATTGCCGCCGACATCACCGGTCCGCTGCAGCAGCCGCTGCGCGTGCTGGCCCGCGAAGTCCGCCTGCCGCGCGCACAGGCGCCGCTGCAGGTTCTCGTGGCGCTTGATCGCAGCGACCTGCAGGCCCAGGTGGCGCAGTTCCGGCAACGCAGCGCGTTGGCCCTGGCGGTGCTGGTCGCCGTCTGGCTGGCGGTGCTGGCCAGCCAGATCCACTTCGGCCTGCGCCCGCTGCGGCAACTGGGGCAACAGGTGGAAGGCGTGCGCCGCGGCGAAGCCCAGCGGGTGGATACCCGCGGCTTGAGCACGGAGATCGCGCCGCTGGCTGAGGAACTCAATGCCCTGCTCGACCACCACCAGCGCATGGTGGCGCGGGCGCGTACCAGCGCACAGGACCTGGCCCACGCGCTGAAGACACCGCTGAGCGTGCTCGCCGCTGAAGCAGAACATCCCGGTGGCGACTGGCAGCAGACCGTGCGCGCGCAGGGCGGGCACATGCAGGCCAGCATCGAACGCTACCTGGCGGCAGGGCTGGCGGTCGATCACCGGCAGCGCGCCGACGTTGCCCCGGTGGTGCAGTCGCTGTGCCGCCTGATGGGCCGCGTTCACGGTGGGCGCGGCGTGCACTTCAGCAGCGATACCATCGATCCGGCACTGCGCTTTGCCGGCGATGCCGCCGATCTGGAGGAAATGCTCGGCAACCTGCTGGACAACGCCGGCAAGTGGGCCGTGCAGCAGGTGCGGGTCAGTGCTTCGGTGGACGGGAAACGGCTTCGCATCGACGTGCGCGATGACGGTCCAGGGCTGCAGGAATCACAGCTGCAGACCGTGCTGCAGCGGGGCGTGCGGCTGGACCAGCGCGAAGACAGCAGCGGCCTTGGCCTGGCAATCGTCGGCGACATCGCCGCCAGTCATGCCGGCGAGCTGAAACTGGAGAACGCCTCACCCGGCCTGCGCGCCACCCTGTGGCTGCCGGCGGGCTGACCCGCCGGTAGTGACGGCCGCTGGCCGTCAACCAATGACGGCCAGCGGCCGTTACTACCGGGTCCCCCGCTTACATCAGCGGTTCGTCGGACAGGTACGTGTAACCGGTCAAACCGGCTTCCAACGCCTCGGACAACTCCTTCGCGCGCTCGGCGCCAAGGCCTGCCGCGGCCACGCGCTCGGCGTAGGTCGCGCGCAGTTCGGCCAGGCTGTAGCCCACGTAGTCCAGCATCACATCGGTGGTGTCACCACGGCGCTGCTGGGTGATTGCATAGCCCTCCGCGCCGGCACGGACTTCCACCGCATCGGTATCGCCGAACAGGTTGTGGATGTCGCCCAGGATCTCCTGGTACGCACCGACCATGAAGAACCCGATCCGGTAACTTTCACCGGAACGCAGCGCATGCAGCGGCAGCGAACTGTCCAGGCTCTCGTTGCCGACATAGGTTTCCACCATGCCGTCCGAATCGCAGGTCATGTCGGCGATGATGCCGCGCCGGTCCGGCTGCTCGTCCAGTCGCTCGATCGGCACGATCGGGAACACCTGGTCGATCGCCCACACGTCCGGGATCGATTCGAACACGCTGAAGTTGACGAAGTACTTGTCCACCAGCCGCTCGTTGAGCTCGTCCAGCACCGGCCGATGGCTCTTTTCGTCGAAGCTCAGGCGTGCACGCACGGCATGGGCGATGGCATAGAACAGGTCGTCGATGCGCGCGCGCTGCGGCAGGTCGATCTGGCCCAGCGCATAGCTGGACAGGCCTTCGGCATGGAAATGCTGGGCTTCCTGGAACAGCTCGATTGCCGGGCGCTGGCCCAGTTCGGAATGGATCTCGCGCAGGTGGCGGATCGATGCCGGCTCGTCGTCGTGCTGGTCCGGCACGCGGCCTTCCATCGCCTGTTCCACCTCGGACACGTTGGCGATCAGCACCGCGTGGTGGGCGGTCATCGCGCGGCCGCACTCGGTGACGATGCGCGGCGGCTTCAAGCCGTGTTCCTTGCAGGCATCGGCCAGCGGCTGCACGATGCTGCTGGCATACGAATTGAGCCCGTAATTGATCGAGCAGAAGCTGCGCGAACGGGTGCCTTCGTAATCCACGCCCAAGCCACCGCCCACGTCGACGTGGGTGATCTTCGCGCCAAGCTGCGACATTTCCACGTAGTAGCGGGTGGCTTCGCGCATGCCGTTGGCGATGTCACGCACGTTGGAGATCTGCGAACCCATGTGGAAGTGCAGCAGGCTCAGGCAGTCGGCGTATTCGGTGTCACGCAGCGACTTCCACAGGTCCAGCAGCTGGCGCGGGGACAGGCCGAACTTGGCCTTGTCGCCGCCGCTGTTCTGCCACTTGCCCGCGCCCAGCGAGGCCAGCCGCATGCGCACACCCAGGCCCGGCTTCACGTCCAGCGCCTTGGATTCTTCCAGCACCAGCTTCAGCTCGGACGGCTTCTCGATGACGATGTAGGTCTGCAGGCCCAGCTTGCGGCCGATCAGCGCCAGGCGGATGTACTCGCGGTCCTTGTAGCCATTGCAGACGATCAGCCCGCCCGGGCGCGACAGCGCCAGCACGGCCATCAGTTCCGGCTTGCTGCCCGCTTCCAGGCCGAAGCCTTCGCCGTGGTGGCTGGCCAGGGTGCCGGCCACGCCGCGATGCTGGTTGACCTTGATCGGGTACACGGCGGTGTAGCCGCCCGGGTACTCCCAATCGGCCTGGGCCTGCGCGAAGGCGGCCTGCAGCTTGCCCAGGCGCTGGCCCAGGATGTCCGGGAAGCGCACCAGCAGGGGCAGTTTGGCCCCGTTGGCGCGCGCCGCATCGACCACGTCGGGCAGCGAAACCACCGGGCCATCGGCCCCGGTCGGCCTCACCACCATGTGCCCGGCCTGATCCACGTCGAAGTAACCGTCCGCCCAATGCGGGATCGAGTAGGTCTTGCGGGCTTGGTCGAGGGACCAATCGGTCATTGAAGTCGGCCTGGTTGGTAAAAAAGGGGGTGCATGATAACCCCTGATCGACGAAGGGTTCGTTATCATGCGCGCCCGCGCCCGTGGTCGCTGCCTGGACCTGAACGGGCGGGCCGCCCTGCGGCCCCGCTTCCGCCAGCCCGGCGTCCCATCCTCCGAAAAGGATTGCTCCTCCATGACTGACAACAGCAACTGGTATATCGAACACTTCGAGCGCACTGGCTCGGCCATCGGCTACCGCATCACCGGCAAGCTGGACGAAGTGCAGTCGCCGTTCCAGAAGATCGAGATCTTCCAGACCACCGACTGGGGCAACCTGATGACCATCGATGGCGCCATCATGTTGACCAGCAAGGACAACTTCTTCTACCACGAGATGATCAGCCACCCGGTGCTGTTCACCCACGCCGCGCCCAAGCGCGTGGTCATCATCGGCGGCGGTGACTGCGGCACCCTGCGCGAGGTGCTCAAGCACAAGAACGTGGAGAGCGTGACCCAGTGCGATATCGACGAGCAGGTCACGGTGATGGCGCGCAAGCACTTCCCGGAACTGTGCGATTCCAACGATGACCCGCGCGCCGAACTGATGTTCGACGACGGCGTGGCCTACATGGCCAACTGCCCGGCCGGCAGCGTGGACGTGGTGATCGTCGATTCGACCGACCCGGTCGGCCCTGGCGAAGGCCTGTTCAACAAGGCCTTCTACGAGAGCTGCTTCAAGGCCTTGAAGGACGACGGCATCCTGGTGCAGCAGTCCGAATCGCCGCTGATGCAGCTGGAACTGATCAACGAAATGCGCACCGAGATGGGCAAGGCCGGCTTCGGTTCGTTCAAGACGTTGCCGTTCCCGCAGCCGTGCTACCCCACGGGCTGGTGGAGCGTGACGCTGGCGCGCAAGGGCGAAAGCGGGTTTGATTTCCGCCAGTCCGACGCCGCTGCAAAGGGCTTTGACACGCTGTATTACACCGCCGCGCTGCATACCGGCGTGCTGGTGACGCCGCCGTTCGTGCAGGCCGCGCTGAAGGGCTGATCGGATCGAGGGTGGATAGGGCCGAGCGACCTCGGCCCTATCGCAGCAGCGGCCAACTTACCGCGCACACCGGCAAACCGCCACCGCCGGGGACGTTATTGACCGACATACGACGCGTTCTGCCCCGCGCAGAGTAGCTGCACATCCTGCAGCGAGCGTCGACCATGGGCAGCCCGGTTTCCGATTACGCAGCGTTTCCCCCTTCTTCCGCCGCGTCATGGCCGGACTTCATGGCCGCGGCCGCCCAGCAGGACTACCTGGACGCCGAGTCGGGCCTCGCGCGCGCCTTGCAACAGGGTTACAGCCACTGGTACGTGGACGGAAGCCTGCACGGCGAACGCCCGGAAGATTTCCCACCAGAGCGCCTGGAAACACTGCTGGAACTGATGCAGCAGACCGGCATGCGGCCGATCTACCACGGCAATTTCAAATCTCCGCTCGGCAGCGACGTTCCGGCGCTGGCTACCGCCGCGCTGCACTATGCCTGCCGCGAAGTCGATATCTGCAGCCGGCTGGGCGGCGCGCCACTGATCGTGCATGGCGGCGGGGTGGTGGAGCCACGGCTGGTTGCCGACGTGCGCCAGGCGGGGCTGCACCAGCTGATCGCCAACCTCCGCGCATTGGTTGCCTATGCCGCACCGCGCGGCGTGCAGATCTGGCTGGAAAACCTGTGCAACTACACCCGCTTCCATCCCTTCTATTACATCTGCACCACCCCCGATGAAATCGCCACGGTGCTGGAACAGGTCCCCGGCCTGCATCTTTTCTTCGATGTGTCCCACGCCTACGTCAACGGCGGCGACCCGGTGGCGATGTTCCGGCGCTTCCGCCCTCGCATCGTCGGCATGTCCTTCAGTGACAACAACCAGGATCGCGACGCGCATTTGCCGTTGGGCGCCGGCAACCTGCCCTTCGGTGCGCTGGTAGCCGCCATCTCAGCCGCGCGCTGGCGGGGCGTGGTGGGGTTTGAGACCCGTGGCGGCACGCTCGCCGAAAGCGTGAAACTGCTCAATGGGCTGCGCCCCCCTGTTGGCGATCAGGGAGGCGTGGAATGAGTGCCTCGCCAGCCGCGCGCAGCAGCTTCCTGCAGGGGTGCCGCGACTCCCTGCCCGTCTGCCTTACCTTCGGATTCCTGTTTTCCTCGATCGGCGCGCTGGCCAGCAAAGCGGGATTTTCACTGTTGCAGGCTACCGTCATGACCCTGACCGTCCATGCCGCCCCACTGCAGGCCCTGATCGTCCAGCAGTCGGACACGCTGGGGCTGGTCGCCCTGCTGGCGGCCACGGTGCTGGTCAATTTCCGCTTCGTCATCATGTCCTCGGTGCTCGCCGAGCAGTTCCAGCATGTCAGCCTGGGGCGGTCGCTGCTGTCGGCACAACTGCTGTCCATTTCCACCTTCACGCTTTCCAGCCGATGCGGCAAAGGGCCCGGCGATGTGTACGCCTACTACCTCGGGTGCGGCACCACGACGCTGGGCTGCGCCATCGCGGCCACCGCAGCCGGCCACCTCATCGGCGCGACCCCGTCAGCGCTGGTAGCGCAGCTCGTCACGATCATCCTGCCGGTGCACTTCACCGCGCTGGCCTGCCACGCTGCCGGTGGAAACCGGGCACTGCAGGCGACCGTGGCCGGCTTCGTGCTCACTCCGTTGATAGGCGGGCTACTGGGAAGCCTGCATGTGCTGGTGGTTCCGCTCGGCATTGCCGTTCTGCTATGTGCGATGGATAACCGCTCACAGAGGGCTGCGCCATGAACGGCTGGCTCCTGATCGGCACCGCTGCCGCCGCGTCCTACCTCATGCGTTCCATCCCGCTGCTGGTGTTCCGGCGACTGACCCTCTCCTCGGAAAGCCCGGTGGCCCGGTTGCTGCAGCATGCGGCCTCGGCGGTGATGGGCAGCGTGATCTACCTGGCCCTGTTCGGCGAATCCTTCTTTACGCGGCCTGTGGCGCATCTGCACGATGCCGACGCGCTGTTGAAGCTGGCAATCGTCATCCTCGCCGGCGGCCTGGCGTCATGGCTGCGCAGTGTGTTCCGCCCCCTGATGGCCTGCACCGCACTCTACGCGGCGGCCTTGCTGCTGGGAGTCGGCTGAGATGACCGGCCCCGCCCTTCCCTCCGATGACCTCGGAGAACTGCAGGCATGGCATGCCGCCTGCCGGGACGCCCCGTTGGCGGTGGACATGACCCGTGGGCTGCCCTCTGCCGAGCAGATCGCGCTGTCGCACGCGATGTTGTCGCTGCCGGGGCCGGCGCCGTTTGACAGCGAGGACGGCCAGGATTGGCTCAACTACGGCGGCCAACAGGGAATTCCCCAGCTACGGGCCCTGCTCGCACCGTTGCTGCTCGGCGTGCCGGCCGCTCAGGCCGCAGTGGGCGGCAACAGCAGCCTGGCGCTGATGCACGCCGCCATCGGGTTGGCGTGGCGTACTGGCCTGCCCGGCCACGCCCCGTGGGCAGCGGCCAGGCAAATCCGCTTCCTCTGCCCGGTTCCGGGGTACGACCGCCATTTCGCCATATGCCGCGACCATGGCATAACGATGGTGCCGGTACCGATAGGCGTCGATGGTCCTGACATGGACCAGGTGGAGAGACAGGTGGCCCAGGATCCGCTGATCCGCGGGATGTGGTGCGTGCCACGGCACTCCAACCCCTGCGGCGCCACCTATAGCGAGGAGGTGCTGCGCCGGCTGGCAACGATGAAGACAGCAGCAGCGGACTTCACGCTGTTCTGCGACAACGCCTATGCCGTCCATGACTTCGCTCCGCAGGCGTCGGCGCCGCCCGGCCTGTACGACGCCTGCGCGACGGCCGGCAATCCGGATCGCGCGCTGCTGTTCGGTTCCACCTCGAAGATGACCATCCCCGGCGCCGGTATTGCCCTGTTGGGAGGCAGTGCGCGCCTGCTGGACTGGTGGCTGGCGGCGCAGCGGGCGTGCACCATCGGGCCGGACAAGGTGAACCAGGTGCGGCATCTGCGTTTCTTCGGCGACGCAGCCGGGGTTTCCCGCCACATGCAGCAGCACGGCCACATGCTCCAGCAGCGGTTCGCGCAGGTCCTGAAGGTTTTCGCGCGGCGGCTTTCAGCGCTGCAGGACGTGCACTGGAGCCGGCCATCCGGCGGCTACTTCATCACCCTCTGGGTACCGCCCGGTTGCGCCCGCCGCGTCGTCCGCCTGGCCGCTGAGGCCGGCGTGGCGATCCTGCCGGCGGGAACAACCCACTGCAGCGGCACCGATGCCCGCGACCGGTGCCTGCGCATTGCGCCGTCACGCCTTTCACCTTCCGACGCAGCTCAGGCCGCCGCCATCATCGCAGGGTGCGTGTTGCTCGCCTGCGCGGAACTGTCCAGCGCTCCAGGCCGTGATGCCTCAAACACGCTGAAGGGGGTCCCGTGAACGCCCCCCTTTCCGACACCACCACGGCATTACCGCAGGCCGCGTGGCAATCCACGTTCGTGAACCGCCTGCAGCGTCGCAGCAGCCGCGTCATCGTGATCGAGCTCGTTCCCGCCACCGCCCTTCCGCTGGCAGGATTCACCGCGGGCGCGCATGTCGACCTGGCGCTTCCGGATGCGCGGGTGCGCAGCTATTCGCTGATGAATGCGCCTGAGCATGCCCGCTGTTACCAGTTGGGCATCCTGCTGGCTGCCGAGGGACGGGGCGGATCGCACTACCTGCATACGCAACTGCGCGAGGGCGATTCCCTGCAGGCCTCATTGCCGCGCAATGCGTTCCCGTTGCATGAGCCGGCAGAAAACAGCGTGCTCATCGCCGGCGGCATCGGCATTACCCCGCTGCTGTGCATGGCCCGGCATCTTGCCGCACGGCAGCGTCCGCTGCATCTGTACTACAGCGCGCGTTCGCGGCAGGACGCGGTCTTCCTGCAGGACCTCACCCCGTTGGGAAACGCGCTCACCTGCCTGTTCGACGATGAATGTGGGGGCCCGCCCGATCTGCTGCCACTGCTCGCGGCGCATCCGCCTGCTACGCATTTCTACTGCTGTGGGCCGGGGCCGATGCTCGACGCGTTTGGGCTGGCCTGTAGGCGGCTTGGCATCACGCGTGCCCATGTGGAACGCTTCAGCGCTTCTTCGCGCCTGCCCGGCAGCCTGCCCCCCAGGGGCTACGACGTGGTGCTGGCGCACTCGCGTACGCGGCTCCATTACGATGGCCAGGGAAGCCTGTTGGACTTCCTGCTGCGCAGCGGCGTCGCCATTCCCAATGGCTGCCACCAAGGCGTCTGCGGCAGCTGCGCCACCCGGGTGGTCAGCGGCGAGGTCGACCACCGCGATGGCATCCTGAGCGAGCACGAACGACAGCATTCATCACTGATGCTGCCCTGTGTGTCCGGTTGCCGTGGAACGCAGCTGGAGCTGGACATCTAGCCCGGCCCGGACCAGCCAGCGTCAGATCGCCCAGATGCCCGCGATGACCGCCACCACCAGACCCCACTTGATCGCGTGGTAGGCGAACGCACTGCGCGCACGCAGCGCCTTGGCCTTCAGCCGCACCTTGTAGACGCCGCCGAACGCCTTGTTCACCCCACCGGTCGGGTCGCCCGGCAGGTTCGGCGAGGCGCCACCGGCCAGCAGCGTGGACGCCACCGCCCGGTTGAACAGGCCAGGCAGGCCGAAACGCAGCGGACGGGCGATATCGCAGAACAGGATCACGCGGTCCTGCTCGGTCTCGTTGTGCGCGTGGTGGATGTAGGTCTCGTCGAACATCATCCATTCGCCATCGCGCCAGCTCTTCCGCACGCCATCCACCTCGATGTAGCAGCGGTCATCGTTGGGTGTGCTCAGCCCCAGGTGCAGCCGCAGCGAACCGGCGAACGGATCGCGGTGCGGGCGCAGCTCGCTGCCCGGCGGAAGCTGGGCGAACATCGCCGCGCGCACGTCCGGGATCGACTCGATCAGCGCCACGGTCTGCGGGCAGAACTGCTTGGCCGATGGATGCGACGGGCCGTACCAGCGCAGGTAGAAGCGCTTCCAACCACGGCGGAAGAACGAATTGAAGCCGGCATCGTTGAAGCTGCTTGAGGCGGCGATCTTCTGCGCATCGCGCAGCGCCAGCGCCTCGTCGCGGATCACGGTCCAGTTCTGCCGCAGCGGTTCCAACTGCGGGAACTCCTTGCCCGGATCCAGGAACGGCGTGGTCGGCACCTTCGAAAACAGATACATGACCACGTTGATCGGCGCCATGAAGCTGGAGTGGTCCAGCAACTGGCGCGACCAGCGCGCGCGGACCTTGCCGCGATAATGGATGTACAACACGCAGGCGATGAACAGCACGGCCAGCACGATCTTGATCATTGATGATTCCTCCGGCGGGGGCCGGACGCAGGTGGGCAGGGAACGGGCGCGCATGCAGCCGCGCCGGTAACGCACGGGGACGGGGGACGTGCCGACCAGGCGGTCCGACCAGGCGCGCAGGGAACGCGCAATGGTCGGCAGCTGGGCGACGCCGGTCAAGCGCCGCAGGGCGTTGGCAGCGTTGCACGGGCGACTGCCACGTCCGCATTCATGTCCGGTTTGGCTTGAAGCGACCGCCGCCCAAGGCGCAACTTGTTGATGGATAACGAACAAAAAACAAATGAGACAAGATTGTCCGAGTGGCATGACGCACTGTTGCGCTGCCGAACCCGTCACAATTATTCAATAGAGAACTGGCGGGTACTAAAATTAGCGGCTCCGCTAATGCCCTTCCACCGGTTCGCTTGACGCTCTGCGCCACCCACCGGGCTGTCAGAGAACGTCATGGACACCCCTGTTACTTCCCCCTCTCCGATCTGCGGCGACGACGCCGCGATGCCGCTGCTGCTCAAGCGCGGCGAACGTTTCCTCGAACCGGACGTCTATCGCACCTGCATGGACGGACAGCCGGCCGTGGTGAAGGACTACACGCGCTATCGGGGCACGCCGCTGTCCCTGCTCGCGCGCGTGCTGGTGCATCACGAAGCCCACATGTTGCAGCGCCTGAACGGCTGGAAACATGCCCCCGCCCTGCTGGGCACCATCGGCGGCCTCGCGCTGGGCATGGAGTTCATTCCCGGGCAGACCCTGAGTACCGCGCAGGCGGTGGGCGGTGAGGTGTTCGAACAACTGCAGCAGGCGCTGGACCGCCTGCATGCCGCCGGCATCACCCACAACGACCTGCATGGCACCAACGTGGTGGTCAGCGGAGGGGTGCCGGTGCTGCTGGATTTCACCTCGGCCTGGCGCACGCCGCGCTGGCTGCGGCGTAACCCGATCAGCCGCCAGCTGAGCCGCAGCGACCTGAAGAACCTGGTGAAGATGCGCCAGCGCCTGACCGGCCAGCGGCCCAGCGACGCGCTGGCCGCGCGCGTGGCCGACCCGGGCTGGGTGGCCGCCATCCGCCAGGGCTGGAAGCGCTTCTACGCGTGGGCAAAACGGGTTGGTTAGGTAGCGCCGAGCCATGCTCGGCGGACTGCTGACGCGCTGCTGCGCCCGCCGAGCATGGCTCGGCGCTACCAGACAGAGCACGGCTCGGCGCTACCGATCAGCGGGCGTTACAGCGCGTCTGCGTCCAGTTCGCCAGTACGGATGCGCACCACGCTGCCCAGCTCGTACACGAATACCTTGCCGTCGCCGATCTTGCCGGTGCCGGCCGCCTTGACGATCGATTCGACCACGCTCTCCACCTGATCGTCGGTAACGGCGACTTCCAGCTTCACCTTGGGCAGGAAGTCCACCACGTATTCGGCGCCGCGGTACAGCTCGGTGTGGCCCTTCTGCCGCCCGAAGCCTTTCACCTCGGTCACCGTGATCCCGGTGACCCCGCGCTCGGCCAGCGCTTCGCGCACGTCATCGAGCTTGAACGGCTTGATCACCGCCATGACCATCTTCATCGTGGATCCTCCTGTACTCGGCCGCGAGGATAGCGCCTGTGCGCCTGCAGTGGCGAGAGTATCCTTGGCATCCCTCATTCGTTATGCACGTGGCGCCCGCCTGCGGTGGCGGCCACGCGGCAGCCCCAGGAGCCCCCATGATCGACCTCAACCAGCTGGATGACCTCGCCCGCCGCCTCAGCGACCTGGTGCCGCCGGGGCTGCGCCAATCGCGCGAAGAGCTGCAGTCCACCTTCAAGAGCGCCCTGCAGGCCGGCCTGTCCAAGCTGGACCTGGTCACCCGGGAGGAGTTCGACGTCCAGCGCGCGGTGCTGCTGCGCACGCGCGAGAAGCTTGATGCACTCGAACAGGTGGTCGCCGCGATGGAAAAGCCGCAGCCCCCGGCCGAGTGACATAGCGGTAGGTGGGCCGCCCTGCTTCGGTGGGCGGACCAGCCCTTCGGTGGGTGCGCAGCTTGCTTCGGTGGGTGACGACCGTTGGTCGTCACGCTTTTCCGCCCAGCAGGTGACGACCAACGGTCGTCACCCACCGGATTCCCACCAGACTCCCACCGGTGGAATCGCGCCTCAGCGCATCGCCACCGCAGCGCGCTGCTGCTCTTCCTGGCCCTGCTGCACCTGGGCACTCATCCGCTCGCCCAGCAGCGTGGCACTGGTCTGCTCGGCTGCAGGTGCCGGCTGGCTCATGTCCACCATCGCGCGGAAGCCCGGCGTGGTGCCCATCACGAACGCCTTGCCATCCTGCACCGCAACGCCCTGCAGCTTCTCCGGGCTGTCGATGCCGGCCTGCTTGGCCATGTGGGTGATGTGCGCGGCCATGTCGTTGGACACCGCTGACGGCAGCTGGCCACGGATCGCCGCGTGCAACGGGGTATCCGCATGCCCGGCCTCGCCCAGCTGCGGTCCACGTACCGGGGCCTCATGCGAATGCCCGTGCGTGGCCTGCCGACCCTCACTCAACCGACCCAGCGTCTGCGGTCCGGCAATGCCATCGGCCTTCAGGCCATTGGCCTGCTGGTAAGCGGTCACCGCGTCACGCGTGTGGTCACCGAAGCGGCCGTCTTCGGCCAGCCGGTTGCCGTTCGCATCGCGGATACCCTGGCGGTTCAGTTCCTGCTGCAGCTTGGCCACATCTTCGCTGCGTGCGCCGTGGCGCAGCACCGATGAGGCCTCCTCGGCGCGTCCCTGCCCGGCTGCGGTACCGTCCTGCACGCGGCGCTGGTCCCAGAACGCTTCCGGGCTCTGCAGCCTTCCGGCCGGGTCCTTCAGTTGGTAGTGCACGTGCTGGGCGTACTGATCGGCACCATTCGGGCCGCGTCCCCCCATCGTGCCGATCGGCTGGCCGGCCTGGATGGTCTGGCCTTCCTTCACCTGCACGTTGTTCATGTGCAGGATCTCGTGCGAGTTGCCCTGCGCATCCAGGATCTTCACCGTGCCGTAGCTGCCACCGGCGAAGGTCACCTTGCCCGAGATCGGCGCGTTGATCGTGGGATGCTGCCGATTGACCCCGGTCTGGCCACCGACATAGTTGAAGTCGGTACCGCCGTGGTCCTTGGCACCGCGTTCCTCACCGTAATGCCCGGTGATGTGCGGCTTGATCCCGTTCTGCGGCGGCAGCATCACCTGCATGGTGTGCTGGAACGATCCCGTCTGCTGCTGCGCTGCCTGCGCGGCAGCAACGCCAGCCACTGCGCCACCGGCCACGGCGGCGGCCGCGCCCACGGTCTGCGCCGGCGAAGCCTGCGTCTGCGTCTGCGACTGGCTCTGGCCCTGCGACTGACCCTGCGACTGCGCCAGGCGCTCCTTGACGAACTGCTCGTACTCGGCAAGGCGCGGCATCACCTTGCTTTCGGCCAGCCCCAGGCCACCGTAATCGCGGGTCGGGCCGTCGTGGTGGTACTTGTAGATGTACTCCTCGCCCTGGCCACGACGCTGGGCCAGCTGGCGGTTGTCGATGAAGTGCTGCACCAGCGCATCGGACTGCGCTTCCACATCGAAGCGGTTGCCGTTGTTGAGCTGGTAGGCGTTACCGGTGCCATCGATGAACTGGCCCAGCCCGGAGGCGGAGGTGGTGCCGGCGGCAGCATCCGGATTGAAGCCAGATTCGACGCGGGCGATGGCCAGCACATGCGCGGTCTCGCGCGGGGAAAGCCCGGCTTCGCGGGAAGATTCAATCAGCGTATCGATCACGCGTGACTGCACTTCCGGCGAGGCATCGCCCCAACGGCGCGATTCACCGTGCAAGCGACCATCGGTTTGATCGATAGGCTCGCGGTAGTGGCTATAGGGTTTTATCTGATCACTGCGGTATCCGGCCCCGCGGGGCTGGATCATGTTCTGGTAGATGTCAGGCATAGCGGTGCGATCCATTCTATGAAAAAGGGAATTTCCTTAAGGGGTGTTGCTCCAGGTGTAACGGTGCAGCGTGCTTTCTATCGCTTTCAGGGTTTGAAGTAGGTCACCTCCGGATGGGTCACGCCGAGCTTGGCCAACCACTGCTCATACTCGTCATTGTTGGGTTCCTGCG
Source organism: Stenotrophomonas lacuserhaii (assembly GCF_014836545.1). Taxonomy (GTDB): domain Bacteria; phylum Pseudomonadota; class Gammaproteobacteria; order Xanthomonadales; family Xanthomonadaceae; genus Stenotrophomonas; species Stenotrophomonas lacuserhaii. Next base: position 85,674 of record NZ_JACSQS010000013.1, on the reverse strand, counting down.
AGGGCGCCTCGCCACGAAGCGGCGGGTTGCTGTGGGTCAGCTGCTTGCCGTCGGCGTCATACAGGTAGAACCATTCGCAGAACTGGCAACCGAACGGCAGCTCGCCGTACTGCACGACGAAATACGGCGTGTTGTCCTTGTCCTGCACGCAGGCCAGGCCCACGGCGGTGTAGTCGGTCATCTCGGCCGGCTTGTCCAAGGTGCGGCGCTGGCCGTCCTTTTCGATATCCAGCCGCGTCTGCGGCGGGGCGTCATTGCCCTGGTCAGGCAGCCCCGCCACGGTCAGGCGGGTTCCCTGGCATTCGATGTGCATTCCTGTGTCGTCCTGCTGGGTGGAGGGGGTTGTGGAAGCAGCGGCGGGTGCCACCGGGCGAGCAGCGGTGGCACCTGCAACGGGTGCAGCCGGGGTGGCCGGCGTGGACGGTTCAGCCGCCGGATCGCTGCAGGCGGCCAACAAAAGCATCAGGGCAGGGGCGACAAACTTTGACGTCATGCGTCGTGCTCCGGGAAGCGGCGACAGGGCCTGTCAGCAGGCCCTGCCGCCAATGGCATCAGATCGATTGATCGTCCACGCTCTGCAGCTGCCAGCACGGCTTCTGCGCGAACGTATAGATCTGCTGGTCGCTGGTGTTCGGCTTGCGGATGAGCACCTGCACGCTGCCATCGGCCTGCGGTGTGACCTGCAGTTCGCGGCCTTGGCGCGACAGCGCCGCCGGGTCCGGAATCACCGGCCACTCCACCTCCGCCAATGGCACCTGCCTGGTCACCTTGGCCGGCTCGGGCTGGGCGTTGGCATCGATGGATTCGGTGAGCAGCGGGTCGGCGACGGACTTCTCCTGCAGGGCGATGTCGTTGCCGAAATGCGCCAGGAAGGTATTGAAGTCGGCATGCGGGCACTGCGTGGCCGCATCAGCCGGCGCAGTGGGTGCGGTGGTTGCCGCAGTAGTGGCCGGTGCCGGGGTAGCCGGCTGTGTTCCTGCCGGCGTCGTCGGCTCGGTGGGTTTGCACGCGGTAAGGGCCAGGCCCAGCGAGAGCGCCAGCAGCGCGAGAGAGCGTGATTGAGACAACGGATCCTCCTGATCGGTCGTTCGCGCGCCTACGGCGGCGCGCGGGTGCATGGAGCATACCGGGAGATCTGTTAAGCGATTTAGACAGTCGTGAAGGCGTGCTTTCGGTCACATTTTCACGCACACTGAACGCGGCGTAGAACGGCGCAGGCCTGCAGTCGGGTCCGCAAGGGCTCGGCGTGGGGGCCCGCCCACACGACGCTGAAACGCCGACGACTCAGCAGCTGGAAGCCGCTTCGCGCTGGCCTGCCACTGCCCTTGCCACGGCCTCACCCAGCTGCGCCGTCGTCGCCTTGCCGCCCAGATCCGGCGTCAACGGCCCCTGCGCCAGCACGTCCTCGATCGCCGCCATGATGGCGTCGTGCGCCTCCTCGCAACCCAGGAACTTCAGCATCAGCGCACCCGACCAGATCATCGCGATCGGGTTGGCAATGCCCTTGCCGAAGATGTCCGGTGCCGAGCCATGCACGGGCTCGAACAGCGACGGGAAATCGCGCTCCGGATTGAGGTTGGCCGACGGCGCCAGGCCGATCGTGCCGGTGCAGGCCGGGCCCAGATCGGAGAGGATGTCGCCGAACAGGTTGCTCGCCACCACCACGTCGAAGCGCTGCGGCTGCAGCACGAAACGCGCGGTGAGGATGTCGATGTGCTGCTTGTCGACGGTGACCTCCGGATAGGCCGCGCCGACCGCATCGGCGCGGCCATCCCACCAAGGCATGCTGATGGCGATGCCATTGCTCTTGGTCGCCACGGTCAGGTGCCGCCGCGCACGCGACTGCGCCAGTTCATAGGCGTACTTCAGCACGCGGTCGGCGCCGTGGCGGCTCATCACCGTTTCCTGGATGACGATCTCGCGCTCGGTGCCGGCGTACATGACGCCGCCCAGGTTGGTGTACTCGCCTTCGGTGTTTTCGCGCACCACCAGGAAGTCGATATCACCCGGCTTGCGCCCTGCCAGCGGGCACGGCACGCCTTCAAACAGGCGCACCGGACGCAGGTTGATGTACTGGTCGAACTCGCGACGGAATTTCAGCAGCGAGCCCCACAACGAGACGTGGTCGGGCACCGTGTCCGGCCAGCCCACCGCGCCGAAGAAGATCGCATCCATGCCTTGCAACTGCGTTCTCCAGTCGTCGGGCATCATCTGACCGTGCTGCTGGTAGTAACCGCAGCTGGCCCAGTCGATGTGGGTGAACTGCAGGTCCAGCTGGAAGCGGCGTGCAGCGGCGTCCAGCACACGCAGGCCCTCGGGCATGACCTCCTGGCCAATGCCATCGCCGGGGATGACGGCAATCTTGAAGGTCTGGGTCATGGGGGTCTCGCAGGGAAAAGGGGTGTTCCCGATGCTAGGCATTCACGGATCGCATTACTATCGGCGCGAGCGTGACCATCCGTTCGGGCCGGCGCCCAATCAACTCAGCGCCAACCACCATGATGGCGATCATTCCCACGACGGCCGTTGTTCCAATGACGGCGGTCATTGCGACGGTCGTGACGGCTGCTGCGCTCGTAGCGGTAGTCGCGGTCATAGCGACGATCACGGTCGTAGCGATAGTTGCGGTTGTCGCGGCGATCCTTGGTGGTCACGTTGCCGATCGCACCGCCGGCCACCGCACCGCCTACGGTCATCAGCGGATCACCATTGGACAGGACGTGCCCTGCGACACCACCGACCACTGCACCGATCGCAGTGTTCTTGTCCTTGCGCGACATGGCATCGGCGTCGCTGGCGACGGTAACGCCGGCGGTGAGTGCCAATGCCAGGGCCAAGCCACGGAATACGGAAGCGGTTGAGGTAAGCATCGTCAAATCCTCCAACAGGACAGGTGATCAGTTGCGGGAAGCGGGCGTTGTGCTGTCCCCGCACGGTTCAATCTCGTCGCCGAAGATTGCCGGAACATTGCGTACCCGGACATGAACCGACCCCTGTTCAGGTTGGGGCGGGCATCGTCGCGAGCAAGGCAAATCACCCCCCCTCAGTAGGGAGCCACAGGGCCTGCCGGCACGATCCCGGACGGATTGATGTGTTTGTGGCTACCGTAGTAATGATGTTTGACGTGCTCGAAATTGACCGTCCCCTCCACCTCCGGGATAACCATCATCCGTTGCACGAACGCATGCAGGCCGGGGTAATCGGCGATTCGCTTCACGTTGCACTTGAAGTGCACGTAATAGACCGAGTCGAAGCGGATCAGCGTAGTGAACAGCCGGATATCCGCCTCGGTCATCACCCCGCCGACCAGCCATTGTTGATCCGTCAGTAGGCCATCCAGCCAATCCAGTGTTTCGAACAAAGGCCCGATGACTTCGTCGTAGGCTTCCTGCGTGGCGGCGAAGCCTGCCTGGTAAACGCCGTTGTTGAGCGTTTCATACACCCGCTCGTTGATGCGATCGATCTCCGGCCGCAGCGCTTCGGGATAGTAGTTGCCTGGTCGTGCGCCCAGGTGATCGTAGGCGTCGTTGAACATGCGGATGATGTCGGCCGATTCGTTGCTGACGATATCCCCCTCGGTGCGGTCCCACAGCACGGGGACGGTCACTTTCCCGGTCATGCCGGGCTTGGCGGCCTGATACAGCTGGTGCAGGTACTGCGCGCCGCGCTCGGGATCGGGCGTCACCAAGGGGCCCGGCGCGAAGTTCCAGCCGTTGTCGCCCATATGCCAGTTCACGATGGACAGCGGGATCAGCGGTTCCAGCCCTTTCAGCGCACGCACGATCAGCGTGCGATGGGCCCATGGGCAGGCCAGGCTGACGTACAGACGGAAGCGCTCGGGTTCTGCAATCAGCGCCGGTTGTCCGTTCGGGGCGCAGCCGCCGTCCGCAGTGAGCCAGCGGCGGAAGGTGGATTCTTCGCGATGGAAGTGCCCGTCTTCGCCGGCACCGCCCGCGGTACCGGTCTGCCATTCGCCATTAACCAACATGCCCATCGGGGAAGCCCTTTGTTTGAAGTCGGCTCCCGTTCTAACGCAGGCAGCGGCAACGTAGTGTCGAGCTTGCTCGACACTGTGTGGCAAACTCTGCAAGGCGCAGCGGAGCGCGTCCCTTTCAGTCAATGGAGTGACAGTGATATGGCGGATAAGAGCAGGCAGACGTTCCACGTGATCATGGGTGCGGTTGCGCTGGTGTATTGCGTTCTCTTCGCGGGCTATCTCGTCGGCAAGGATCTGGCGAAACGGGAAAACCGCGTGAGTGAAGCTACGGCCGCACGGGGCTAGCCCCGAACAGCCACGTAGTGTCGAGCTTGCTCGACATCCGTATGTGTCGAGCAAGCTCGACACTACGTGGCAAAGCTACTCCAGGGCGCTCCCCGCCACCGCAGCAGAGTTAGTTCGCCCACTTCGTTCTACTTCGATCTGGGCAGCTCCACCTGGATCGGCACGTTATCAATCGCAGCCGCAACACCGGGCAAGTAGCCGATCACCGGAAGCAACACCGCCAGCATCGGCGGACGCTCCTCGCCTGACTGCACCCATCTCACCCCGCATGCTGCCACCATGGCAACGAATAGTGCGAGGGCAACGCCCGCCCCGCGCCGCCAATTCAGCCGCATCGCAAGCAACGCACCACCTGCGTGCACGGCCACAGTGACGGCAGCCCATATCGCCGTCTGCTGCACTTGGAACGCATCTGACAGCAGGCGGCCCGACAGTGCCGAGGGAAGTAGATACACCAACGCACTTGCGCACAGCAGGACGTAGAACTCGAGCCCCCTCGACGCCGTCAACAGCGGAACATCCTTGAACCACAACCACTGTGCGGCAAGACTTGCGGCCAAAGCGAAGGCGTAAAAGAAAGAGATGTAGCCAAGGTTGCTCGCCGACAGCGCCCAGCAGAGTGCTGCAATACCGAAGGCGGTATACGTACGTGCCCGTGAAGCTTTCCCGACCATGCTGCGCGTCTCCTTCGCTTGAGTAGCCCACCCGATGTAGCAGCGATCGTAAGTAGCTCCACCTACAGTACTGCGTTCCCTCCACCGACGTACAGCCAGCACCGCCTGCACCACACTGGGTTCCTGCATCCGAGGGAGTCACCGCATGAGCCTCGCGCTGGTCCACAGCCGCGCCCGTGCCGGCGCCGATGCGCCGCTGGTTCGTGTCGAGGTGCATCTGTCCGGTGGCCTGCCCGCTACCCAGATCGTCGGCCTGCCGGAAACCACTGTCCGCGAATCGCGTGAACGCGTGCGCGCAGCGCTGCTCTGCGCGCGGTTTGATTATCCGCAGCGCCGCATCACCATCAACCTGGGCCCGGCGGATCTGCCCAAAGAGGGCGGCCGCTTCGATCTGGCCATTGCGATGGGCATCCTGGCCGCCAGTGGCCAGCTGGACCCGCAGCAGGTGGTCCGCCATGAGTACGTGGCCGAACTCGCGCTGACCGGCGAACTGCGCCCGGTCGATGGCGTGCTGCCGGCCGCCATTGCCGCAGCGGAGGCCAACCGCACGCTGTTCGTGCCGCCCGCCAATGCAGCCGAAGCCGCGCTGGCCGAGCATGCGGATGTGCGTGTGGCGCGCACGCTGCTGGAAGTCTGTGCATCGGTTGAGAATCCTTCCCGCCTGCCCCGCGCGGAGCGTGCCAGCATCGAGGCCGATCCGCCGCTGGACCTCACCGATGTGCGCGGCCAGCCGCATGCGCGGCGTGCGCTGGAGGTCGCTGCGGCCGGCGGGCACCACTTGTTGCTGATTGGAAGTCCCGGCTGCGGCAAGACCCTGCTGGCCTCCCGGCTGGCCGGCATCCTGCCCGAGGCCAGCCAGGCCGAGGCCCTGCAGAGCGCAGCCATCGCCTCGATCAGCGGCAGCGGGCTGGACCCGCGGCGCTGGCGGCAGCGACCGTTCCGCGCGCCGCACCACAGCGCCAGCCCTGCCGCATTGGCCGGTGGAGGCAACCCGCCGCACCCCGGTGAGATCTCGCTGGCGCACAACGGGGTGCTGTTCCTGGACGAACTGCCGGAGTGGTCGCGCATGGCGCTGGAGATCCTGCGCGAACCCCTGGAGTCGGGCCATATCCGCATCAGCCGCGCGGCGCGCAGTGCCGTGTTTCCCGCACGCTTCCAACTGGTCACCGCGATGAACCCCTGCCCCTGCGGCTGGGCCGGGGATCGCAGCAACCGCTGCCTGTGTACCAGCGAGCGCATCCAGCGCTATCGCGGACGGGTGTCAGGCCCGTTGCTGGACCGCATCGATCTGCATGTCACGGTCAGCCGCCTGTCGCCGGAAGAGTTGCGCGAGGGGGCTCCGGCAGGCGAGTGCAGTGCGGATGTTCGCTCAAGGGTGATCGCTGCGCGCGAGCGTCAGCTGCAGCGTGGCGCGCTCAATGCCCATATGGACAGCAAGGCACTTCGCTTGTGCGCGCATCTTTCCGAAGCCGACCAGAGCCTGCTGGAGCAGGCCATCGAGCGGCTGCAGCTGTCTGCGCGTGCGATGCACCGGATACTGAGGGTGGCGCGCACGATTGCGGACCTGGCGGGGTGTGATGGCATTGATACCGCGCACCTGGCGGAGGCGATCGGTTATCGGCAGTTGGATCGGGGGGCGTAAGCCGGCACGACCCACAGCCCCACGCAACGGGGTATCGTGCCAGACACGCCCCGGAGCTCCCCCATGACCTATCAACGTGCCGTGGATGACTTCAACCTCCACGACTGGGAAGGCCGCCTGCACGGCGACCTGCAGGACGGCATCAATGCCTGCGTGGAATGCTGTGACCGCCATTGCGGCAATGATCGCTTGGCGCTGCGCTGGATCAGCACGGACGGCAGCCTGCACCTGTACACCTTCGAAGACCTGCGCGCGGCCGCATCCAGGGTCGCGCATGTGCTCACCGCACAGGGCATCGGCCGCGGCGATGTGGTGGCCGGCATGCTGCCGCGCACGCCGGAGCTGCTGGCCACGATCCTCGGCACGTGGCGCGTAGGCGCTGTGTACCAGCCACTGTTCACCGCCTTCGGGGCCAAGGCCATCGAATCGCGGCTGCGCACCGGCCGCACCCGGCTGGTGGTCACCGATCACATCAACCGGCACAAGCTGGATGATGTCGAAGACTGTCCGCCGGTCGCCACGATTCTCCCCGCCGACCAGCCTGCTGAAGCAGCGGACATCGACTGGCGCGCGCGTCTGGCCGACGCCGGCAGCGCGCCCTTCGAACCGGTGCTGCTGCGCGGCGATGCGCTGATGGTGCTGCTGTCCACCTCAGGCACCACCGGCGCGCCGAAGGGCGTTCCGGTACCACTGCGGGCGCTGATGTCCTTCGCCAGCTACATGCAGTTGGCGGTGGATCTCCGCCCCGGCGATGTGTTCTGGAATATCGCCGATCCCGGCTGGGCGTATGGGCTGTACTACGCGGTGATCGGCCCCCTCATGCTCGGGGAGGCGACCACCTTCAACGAGGCGCCGTTCACCGTGCAGGGCCTGCACGAGGTGATCGAACGGCTGGGCGTCACCAACCTGGCGGGCTCGCCGACCGCCTACCGGCAGATCATCGCGGCGGGCGAGGCATCGGCCGCGCGCGTCGCGGGCCAACTGCGGGCGGTCAGCAGTGCCGGCGAGCCGTTGAATGCCGAGATCGCTCGCTGGTTCACTGCCCATCTGTCCACCACCGTACTGGATCACTACGGACAGACCGAAACCGGCATGGTGGTGAACAACCATCACGCACTGGAGCATGCGGTGCGTGCGGGATCGTCCGGCTTCGCGATGCCGGGCTACCGCGTGGCGGTGCTGGACGATGACGGCCGCGAGCTGCCCCCGCGAACGCCAGGCATCCTGGCGATCGACATCGCGTGCTCGCCGCTGATGTGGTTCACCGGCTACTACGGCGCGGACACACCGGCCATCCGCGATGGCTACTACCTGACCGGCGACACCGTGGAATGCGAGGACGACGGCTCTATCAGCTTCATCGGGCGATCCGATGATGTGATCACCTCGTCCGGTTATCGGATCGGTCCGTTCGACGTGGAAAGCGCGCTGCTGGAACATCCCGCCGTCGCCGAGGCGGTGGTGATCGGCGTTCCTGATGCGGAGCGCACCGAGATCGTGAAGGCCTTCGTGATCGCCAGTAGCGGCATCGAAGGCGATGCGGCGTTGGCCGCGCAACTGCAGCAGTACGTGAAGACACGACTGTCCGCGCATGCCTATCCGCGGCTGGTGGAGTTCGTCAGTGAGGTCCCGAAGACGCCGAGCGGCAAGGTGCAGCGCTTCGTGCTGCGGGCGGCCGAAGTGGCCCGTCAGGCGGGTCAATGAGCCGGCGCGCGTGCGCTAGAATCACGCCCAGAAGATGCATGGGCCGTCTGCCTGTGCCGGAGCGTTGATGTGAAATCGATCTGGACGACGATGCTGTTGGGCGTGGCGATCGCCCTGCCCCACCACGCGCGTGCTGCTGATACCAGCGAAGGTGCGTTGTATGCGGTCAATGCGGCTGCACTGGCGGCGGCCATCACCCATTGCACGGCACGCCATGGCGAGCTGCAGCAGGGCTCACCGGGTGCGGCGTGTTTCGTCCGTGCGCGCGGGATTCTGGGGACGTTCGGATTGAAGCAGCGCTCCACCGAGGTGGCGGCGCGGTGCAAGGATCCGGCGCAGTTCAACACCTGTTTGACGCCTGAGATTGCGCGGATGACGCACGCGTTGAATCAGGAATTCGCCAAGAGCGGGATCTGAGGTAGGTGGGGCAAGGGCGTGACGACCAACGGTCGTCACCCACCAGGAGCAGGCGTTGACGGCCAGCGGCCGTCACTACCGGAGCAGTGACGGCCAGTGATGCGGTCAGCGTGAGCCGCTGACGGCGATTTCCACGCGGCGGTCCGGGGCTAGGCAGGCCACCAGCGCGCGGTGTGCCAGCGAATCGGCACAGTCACGCGTTACCGGTTCGGCTTCGCCGCGGCCTTCGGCACGGATGCTGGCTGCGGCCACGCCCTGGCTTACCAGGACGCCACGCACGGTGTCCGCGCGTGCCTGCGACAAACGCTGGTTGCTGGCGTCGCTGCCGATGCGGTCGGTATGCCCGACCACCGTCACCTGGCTGTCCTTGGCGGCGCTGATTTCAGCGGCGATGCGCTTCAGTTCGGCGTTGCCGTCCGGCTTGATGTCGGCCACGCCGGAGCGGCCGAACGCGAACAATGCATCGGCCGACAGCGAGAAACGCGCCACGCCGTCAGCGGCCACGGGCGCCACCGGGGCGACCGGCGGATTCAGCACATCCGCACAGGATGCCGGCGCCCAATGGAACGACTGGCCGCGCTTTTCATTGTCGAACCGCACCTGGTACTGGCAGGTCACCACGCCTTCGGGCGTGCGGAAGTGGAACAGGTAATTCCAGGCCTTCGGTGCGAAGCCTTCGCTGAAATGCGGACGGCCCAGCAGGTGGTACAGCTGGTCCTTGGTGACACCCGGGCCGATGCTGCGCAGGTTGGCCACGTTCGGGAAAGTACCTTCCTTCAACACGATGCGATCACGGTCCGGGAAGCTCACTTCACCCGGGCCCTGCTTGGTGGCCTGGGTGGTGCAGGCCGCGAGAGCCAGGACCAGTGCGGTGGTGGCGGCGGCTTTGAAACGGTTTGCCATGTTCATCAAACAATCCTTCGAATTCGAATGGGAGACAGCGTGGGAAGCGGGGCCAGCGCATGGCCGGCCCCGTTCCCCCAGGTCAGGACGACATCACCACTGCAGGCCGGCACCGACCGAGAAGCCCCAGTCGCGCATGGTGTTGCCGCTGGCCTGGGCCTTGTAGACCCAGCGGCCGTTGTCGGTGATGCCGGACAGGCCCAGCGCCATGCCGTACTCGCTCTGGTAGCCACCGAAGGCCATCGACAACATGCTCTTGCCCGGCAGGTAGGCCTGCGGCAGGCCGGCCATCGCCATGGCGGCGGCGGTGGCGCTGCGGTAGCCGCGGTCCAGCTGCCACAGGTCGTCTTCCACCTTGCCGATGCGCGCATCGGTGTACTGGTTGGCCGAGGTGATGGCCTGGTTGACGCCCGCAGTCAGCTGGTTGACGTTGGTCGCATCGGTGCCAGCGATACCGGCCGCAACGCCGGTCATCGTGCGGCCGCCGATGTTGACCTCACCGGTGGAGGTGCTGCTGCCCACGTACGCGGCGTTGTAGCCGGTCTGTGCGCCCACCGTGGTCTTCGAGCCCTGGCCCAGCGCCACGCTGTTGTCGTGGCTGGCAATCGAGCCCTGGCCGATGGCGGTGCTGTTGGCGCCGCTGGCCACAGCCTGGTTACCCAGGGCCGTGCTGTTGGCGCCCGATGCCACCGCGCCCTTGCCGCCGCCCACCGAATTCTGGCCAGTGGCCTGCGGCTTGTTCAGATCGCCGTCCTGGCTGACCTGGAACATGCCGTCGGCACCGTATTCGATGTCGGTGACCTTGGCAACAGTGGTGCCTGCGACCTGGTTGGCATTGCGGATATCGCCTTCCACGCTGCTCATGCGGCCGTCCAGGTCGGTGATGTCACCCTGGATGTCCACCACGTCGTTGCGGATGTCGGTGATGTCGCCACGGATATCGATCAGGTCGCCTTCGATGGTGGTGACACGGTTGTCGATACCGTCGATGCGGGTGTTGACCACGCCGATCTGGGTATCGGTGTACTGCTTGGAATCGCCCACCGCACTGGCAACGCCGGCATTGAGCTGGCTGACGTTGACCGCATCGGTCGCCGCCGAACCGGCTGCCACGCCGGTGACCTGGCGGCCACCGAGATTCATCTCACCGGTCGAGCTGGAGTTGCCGACGTAGGCACCCTGGTAGTTCACCTGCGCGCCCACGGTGGTGGCCGAACCGGCGCCCATCGCGATGCTGTTGCCATGGCTGGCCACCGCGCCGTTGCCGAAGGCCAGGCTGTTGACTGCCTGCGCGTTCGCACCGGCACCGAGTGCCAGGCTGCCCGTGCCGGCGGCCACTGCACCCACGCCCATCGCAACCGCCTGGTCGCCATCGGCTTGCGCGTCGCGGCCCGCAGCGATCGCATCGGCGCCGGTCGCACCATCGTTGGCTTCATTGCCGCCACCGGTGGAGTTGACGCTGTAATAACGCGTACGACCGGCTTCGATGGCATCGCCCATCTGGTCCACGTTGACCGCATCGGTGCCATCCACGCCAGCCGCCACGTTGGTGACGCGACTGCTGCCTGCGTCGATGCCGGCGCTGGTGATGCTCGGGCCACCGACCAGGGTCAGGCCGTTGTTGTCCAGCAGGGTGTTGCCGATGGCCACGCTGCCGGTGCTGCCCAGGTCCAGGTTCTTTTTCAGGCTGACCGCCACCACGCCGGCATCGTCCGCACCGGTCTGGGCCACGTCCAGGTTGCTGTCGCCGGTGAAGGTGACCTTGCCGTTCGGGCCGATGTTGGCGGTGTTGCCGGCCGCATCGGTGACGTTCCAGCCAGCGCTGGCGACATCGCTGACCTGCTTGAGCTGGTCTTCGGTGGCCGCCTGGCCGCTGGTGATGCCGGTCGGATCGAACGTCGTGTTGCTCAGCCCACCGATGGTGCCGGACGCACCGTTGAGCACGATCGTGCCGCCCACATTGATCGCGGTTGCGCCGATGCTGGTGGTGGACGTGCCATCGCCGACTTGAACGCCGCTGTTGTCGACCACGGTGTTGCCGGTGGTGACACTGCCGGTGCTGCCCAGGTCCAGGTTCTTCTTCAGCGTGACCGCCACCACGCCTTCACCGTCCACACCGGTCTGGGCCACGTCCAGGTTGCTGTCGCCGGTGAAGGTGACCTTGCCGTTGGGGCCGATGTTGGCGGTGCTGCCTGCCGCATCGGTGACGTTCCAGCCCGCCGTGGCGACATCGCTGACCTGCTTGAGCTGGTCTTCGGTGGCCGCCTGGCCGCTGGTGACAGCGGTCGGATCAAACGAGGTGTTGCTCAGCCCGCCGATGGTGCCGGTGGAGCCGTTGAGCACCAGCGGCTTCGCACCGCCGACGGTGATCGCGGTGGCGCCTACGGTGGTGGCACCGGTGCTGCCGGTGACGATCAGCCCACTGGTGTCCAGCGTGCTGTTGCCGGCGGTCAAGCTGCCGTTGGCACCCAGTTTGATGTCTTCAGCCAGGCCGAAGGACACGTCATTGCTGTCGTCGGCCTTGGTCAGCACCACGTTGCCGTCGGCCGAGCTCAGGTCCACGCTGCTGCCGGTCGGGCTGGTCGAAGACACCTTGGAAACGTTCAGGCCATCGGCGCTGATGTCCCAGCCGGCGCTGACGGTCTGGCTGACCTGCTGCAACTGGTCCTCGGTGGCGGCACGACCGCTGGTGATGCTGCCCGGAGTGAAGGTCTTGTTGCTCAGGCCGGTGACGGTACCGTTGGAACCGTTGACCACGATCGGGTTGGCACCGCCCACAACGACGCTGTTCGCACCAATGGTGGTGGTGTTCACACCGGTGCCGACCGATACGCCGGTGGTGTTCACCACGGTGTCGCCGGTGGTGACGCTGCCGGCGCTGCCCAGGTCGATCTGCTTCTTCAGCGTGATGCCCACTACGCCGGCGTCGTCCGCGCCGGTCTGGGCCACGGCCAGGTTGTTGTCGCCGGTGAAGGTGACCTTGCCGTCCGGACCGATGTTGGCGACGTTGTCGTCGGCATCGGTGACGTTCCAGCCGGCGTTGGCCGCGTTGCTGACCTGCAGCAGCTGGTCTTCACTGGCAGCCTGGCCGCTGACGATCTTGGTCGGGTCGAAGCTCTTGTTGCTCAACCCGTTCACCGTGCCCACCATGCCATCGATGACCACCGGCTTGGAGCCGCCTACCTGCAGGCCGGTGCTGTTCAGCTGGCTGGTGTGGGTGCCGTCGAACAGCGCCACCGTGCCCGGTGCCACGGCGGTAAAGCGGGTGCCATCGGTCAGCATCGCCATGCCGCCACCGATCATCGTAGTGCCCATGGCGTTGTTGACCTGCACGCCATTGGTGTCGACCACGGTGTCGCCGGTGGTGACGCTGCCGGTGCTGCCCAGGTCGATCTGCTTCTTCAGCGTGATGCCCACTACGCCGGCGTCGTCCGCGCCGGTCTGGGCCACGGTCAGGTTGTTGTCGCCGGTGAAGGTGACCTTGCCGTCCGGACCGATGTTGGCCGCGTTGCCGTCGGCGTCGGTGACGTTCCAGCCGGCATTGGCCACGTCGCTGACCAGCTGCAGCTGGTCTTCGGTGGCGGCGCGGCCGCTGGTGATGCTGCCCGGGGTGAAAGTCTTGTTGCCCAGGCCGGTGACGGTACCGGTGGAACCGTCCACTACCAGCGGGTTGGCACCGCCAACGACCACGCTTGTGGCACCGATGTTGGTGGTGTTGCCACCCGTGGTCACGGCCACGTTGCCCGCGCTGACGGTGGTATCCGAGGTGCCATCGCGCACCACCGAGGAACCTGCGTTGATGATGTTCGACACCGTGCCGTTGGTGATCGCGACGCCGGCGTTGTCGATCCGGGTGTCGCCGGTCTTCAGGCTGCCGTCGCCGCCCAGGTCGATGTCCTCGGCCAGCTCGAACTCCACCGTGTTGCTGAGCGCGGTCTTGCGGACAGCCAGGTTGGCGTTGGCCGAGCGAAGGTCCATCGTGGCGCCGATGGTGCTGGTCGGACCGACATTGGTGGCGTTGGCACCCTGCGCGCTGAGGTTGATGCCGCTGGCGGCACGCGTCAGCGCATCCTGGACATTGGTGTACTGGTTGGTGCCCAGCCTGAAACCAGTGGTCACGGTGTGGTTGTTCGGGTTGTAGCTCGAGTAGATCCCCAGTCCTGCGGCCGTGCTGCTGCCCGCGCTGTCCAAGTTGTTGCCCAGCAGGCGGACCGCTTCGTTGGTGCCATACAGCTGGCTGCCATTGATCGCATCGGTGCTGCTCGAGCCCACCTGCCCCGCGGCAACATTGGTGATCGTGCGGGGCATGCCGCTTGCACCCACGCTGACCGTACTGGTCGCGTTGGAACCCGCGTAGATGTAGGTCAGCTTGTCGACCTGCGCGCTGGGCGTGTTGATGACAGCTGCCGTGGTCGAGTTGTGTCCCAGCGCCACGGCGTCATTGTTCGAGGCAATCGCATCGCGACCGAACGCGATGGTATCGGTTCCGCTGGCACGGCTGCCACGGCCCAGTGCATACGCATCGGCGCCGCTGGCCTGGGCATTGAAGCCGGCCGCGAAGCTGTTGACTGCCGTTGCCTGGCTGGTGGCGCCGACCGCGACGGCGTACTGCGCCGATGCCAGCGAGCTGGTGCCCGAGGCAATTGCCGATTCAGCAGTGGCGCGCGCATTGGTGCCGGTCGCGTGGGCCGAAATACCGGTGGACGATGCGTTTGTACCGACGGCATAGGCCGATGCCGCACTGGCGCTGGCACCGTTACCCAGCGCGGTGGCGCTGTTCTGCACGGCCTGGGCGCCATTGCCGATGGCCACCGCGTTGATGTTGTTGGCAACGTCCGCCGGCAGCGGATTGGCAATGCCGGCCACGGCACCACGTCCCAGCGCGACACCATTCACCGCATAACCACGTGAATCGGTGCCCGAGGCAATGGCATCCACACCGGACGCCTGGGCGTCGGTGCCGCTGGCCTGCGCACGCAGACCGCTGGCACGCGCACGGGTGCCTTCGGCCAGTGCATCGATACCGGTGGCGTGTGCGTCGTAGCCCTGTGCCACGGCGCGCTCTTCAGATGCCAAGGCACTGCGACCCATGGCGATGCCATCGTCCGCCGAAACCTCTGCCTCGGTGCCGATGACGATCGCATTGTTGACGGTGGCCACCGGCGACTTCGGATCCGCCTGGGCGTCGGTACCGATGGTGATGGAGTTGTTGCCGCTGCTCACTGCGCGGTCGCCGATGGCGATGCCGGAGCGGCCGTAGGCGTAACTCTCGTTGCCCACCACGGTGGATGCGACGCCCAGCGCGTTCACATCGCTGCCGATGGCCACGGCGCTGGCCGCCTGCGCACGGGTGCGATAACCCAGCGCCAGTGCCTCGTTTCCGGTGGCGTCGGCTTGCGGGCCGATGGCAGTGGCGTTGTTGCCGGTTGCGCCGGCGTTGTCACGGTTGGCCGCATCGGTGGATTTGATGCTGACGTACTTGCTGCTGTTGTTGGCGACGGTGCTGTTCAGCTGTGCCACGTTGACCGCATCGGTACCCAGCACACCGGCGTTGACGTTGCTGATGCCGCCATCATTGTTACGCACCACCGCATTCGCCGGCAGCGTGCTGACGGTTCCGTTGGTGACCGCTCCCAGCGCTTCGGTGACGGTGTTGAACTTGAACTCGTTGTTGCTGGAATCGCGCAGGGTGATCTGCGAGAAGTTGCCACTCGCCGCATCCACCGTGACTTCACCACCAATCAGGTTGGCCACGGTCTGCTGGGTCGCACGCAACTGGCCTACGTTGGCTGCGTCATAGCGCTGCGCGCCATCGGCCACGTTGACGATGCGGCGCTGGGTGCCTGCACCGGTATTGCCGACCGATACCACGTTGCCGATGGGCGTGGTGCCGGTCAGGTAGCCATTTCCAGCCAGGTCGCTGTTGAGGGCTTCAGAGGCGAAGCCGAGTGCCACGTTGCCATTCTCGGCGATGGTGTTGCGGCCCAGCGCGACGCCATGCGCGCCTGCATTGCTTTCCGTACCGACGGCGACCGCGCCCACTCCCTGTGCGGTGGCGCCGTAGCCGAATGCGTTGGCATCGCTGTCGGCGCTGGAGCCACTACCCACGGCGACCGAGCGTTGCAGGTTGGCCGCGCCGCTGTTGGCCTGGTAGCCGACCGCAACGTTGAAGTCACCGGTAATGCCCGTACCCGCCTGGCTGCCGATGGCGATGTTCTGGTCGCCGGTGACATTGGCGCCAGCCTGGAAGCCGATAGCAGTAGTCTGATTGCCGGCGACGTTGGTACCTGCACCGGTGCCGATGGCAATGTGCGAGGTGCGGTCCCCGGCGGCATTGCCGACCGTGCCCACGCCGGCGCCGCTACCGAGGGAAATACTGTTGGGGGTCTCTGCTTCGGCTGCATTGCCCGCCGCGATGGCGCTGCCACCGCTGGCCGTGGCCTGCCCCAGTGCGATGCTGTTGGCGCCCAGCGCCTGTGCATCGGTACCCACGGCGGTGGCACGGGTCGCGGTCACGCGCGCATTGACACCGATGGCAACGGCTTCGATCGCGGACTGCCCTTCAGCACGTGCATTGCTGCCGATGGCGATGGCATCGTTGGCGTACTCGGAATCCACGGTGGCTGCGTTGCCGATCACGATGCTGCTGTCAGCCTTCGTGGTGGAGTCCATGCCAATGGCGATGGCAGCGTTGGCAGGCGCCACCTGCACGCCGTCCACATGGGCGCGCGTGCCGATGACAATGGCGTCGTTCGCATAACGCGTCGCGATGCTCGCCTGGTCACCCAGGACAACGCTGCGCGCCGCATGGGTATTCGCGTCACGGCCCATCGCAATGGCGGCTTCAGCGGTGAGATCGGTGCTTGCACCGTCGCCCGCGGCAATGCTGTGGTAGCCGTCTGCGATCGTGTTCGGACCAATGGCAACGGACTCGCCACCAACTGCCTTTGAGTCGGCTGCGGTGGACTGCACATGGAAATACTTGGTGCCTTGGCCGTCGGTGTACAGCTGCTGCTGCATCGCCCACAGCTGACCACCGGTCACTGCTTCGGTGCCGCCCTGGACGATGCTGCCCCCCGTGACCTGGGTGATCTTGCTGTTACCGGCATTGATGCCGGTCGTGGTCACACTCGGACCACCGGTGATGCGCAGGCCGGTGTTGTTGATCGAGGTCGCACCGGTGGTGACGCTGCCGGTCGCGCCCAGGTCCAGCGCCTTGTCCAGTGCCACCGATACGGCGCCGTTGTTCTGCGAAAGCGTAATGTTGTCGTCGCCCTGGAAGGTGACGGTGCCGCCCGGGCCGATGTTGGTCTGGCTGCCACCGACGGCCACGTTCCAGCCGGCATTGGCCGAATCACTGACTACCTTCAGCTGCTCTTCGGTCGCCGCACGGCCGGCGGTGTAGCTGCCGTTGGCATTCCAGGTGCGGTTGGACAGGCCACGCAGTTCGTTGGTGCCGGCGTCCATCACCAGGTTGCCCACGTTGATCGCGGTGGCACCGATCGCCACGGCCGCGCCGACGCGCAGGCCTTCGTTGTCCAGCACGGTCTGGCCGGCAGTCACCGAGCCATCCGGGCCAAGATCCATGTCCTGCGCGTGCGCGCCGATTGATGCCAATGCCAAGGCAACACCCAGTGCCAGGCGCGCATGCGCACCACCGCGCTGGGTACCGACTGCACCGACCGTGGCGCCGCCGCCGTCACTGCTGGCGAGTTCCGAGGCGACCACGATCCGGCCGAGTGCTTTGTTCCAGATCTTTCGGTAAATCTTGTTCATTGAAGGTTCTCTACGGGAGTGACGAAGTCGACGGCACGCTGCTGGTTGCCGCACTTAGGCGCGGCCGCCGCTGCACGTGGCAGCTGCGGTCCGCAGGAGCGCGCCAGCTGGCGGGCCGAGGGGTGTCGGTGGCAGAACGGCGGCGATTCCGCGTGGTGGAAACCACGCGCGCACAGAAGATCGACAGGCCCGCAGGGCCCGTGCATGGCAGATTCAAGGCGAAGCAAAGCACCGCACGCGCTTTCGCGCGACGTTGGGTACTGAGACATACAGAATTGCCCCCTGTACGACCCGAATGGATCGTTACCGATCGCCGAGCCAGGGGAGGTTTGAAGGTGCGGGTTGCCGGCGTACGCACGAGGGCGAAAGCCAGACTCCTTGGCACTGCTCAACCATCCACTGGTCACCGAACAACGCAATCCTAACAATGTGTGATTGGCGTCGTCAACAAAGTGAGGTGTACGTCACACTTATGCCCAATGAGGGCGCTGGCGATACAGTGGGGCCATGCGTATCCGAAACCTCACCCTTCCCGTATCCGATCCCGACAGCGTCGCCCGCTACTTTCGCGACGCGCTGCAGCTGCCCGTGCACGAATACCAGGTAGTGATTGGCTGGAGTACCATCACCCTCGCTTCCGCCGATGGACGGCCGGTCGGCGGCGTGCACCTGGCCTTCAACGTACCGGACAACCGTTTCGCCGAGGCGATGTCCTGGCTGCGCGCGCGCACGCCGTTGCAGCGTTCGCCCGATGGCAATGACTACTTCGCCCTTGAAAGCAGTTGGCAGTCCCAGTCGGTGTACTTCACTGGCCCGGATGGGCTGATACTGGAATTGATCGGCCGGCGGCGCCTGCCTGCGTCGTCGCACGTAGGGCCTTTCGATGGCGGCGAGCTCACCTGCCTGAGCGAGGTCGGGTTACCGGTTGGGGATGTGCCGGCGACGCAGCGCGTGTTGGCTGAGCGCTTCGGGCTGCAGCCGCTGTCGGACCCTTCGCCGGTGTTCGCACCGATGGGCGATGACGAAGCGCTGCTGATCGTGGTGGACGCCACGCGCCACTGGTTCCCCGAGCAGGTGGACCTGCCGAATGCACAAGGACTGGCGCTGGAAATCGAAGCGCCCCATGGGGCTGTGGAAGTGGCCGATGCCGGCCAAGGCTGGATCGTTCGCAGTCGCTGACGGCCCTCAAAAACAAAGCCCCGCGGGTGCGAGGCCTTGTCTCTTCAGCTCAGTGCATCAACTCATTCTTCTTCTTCGTTGGTGCCCTGCTGCTGGTTCTTGTTCTTCTGCTGGTCCTGCTGCTGTTGCTGCTGCTGACCTTTCTGGTCCTGCTGGTCGCGCTGGCCCTGCTGGTTCTGCTGACCCTGCTGACCCTGCTGGTTCTTCTGGTCCGGATTCTGCTGATTCTGCTGATTGGCCATCTGGATATCTCCCTAAAGCCGCATGCGGAATGCCGCGGTCATGGCCATCCTCTGCAGGCGCTGGTTAACCATGTGTGCGCATGTGTGGAGGACGGCGTCACGACGTGGTTTCCGCGCCTGCAAAACACCCCGAAACCCTTATGGAACAAGCACCTTAAGAGTTCATACTGGGATTGCATGTGTTCATGGCGCGGCGTGCTTTGGCCTATTCAGCCGTCGCCTGGATCGTGACGTTCCGATGACATGCCGTTGCATGGGTGGGTGACGACCGTTGGTCGTCACGCTCTTCCCGCTGCGCTCGCCGAGCGTGGCTCGGCGCTACCTGACTGCCAGTGCCAGCGCGATCCCCACGAACAGCGCCGCCCCTACCCAGTTGTTATGCAGGAACGCCTTGAAGCACCGGTCGCGCTCGCGATTGCGGCACAGCCAGAACTCATACGCCACCAGCCCGGCCGCCACGCCTACCGAAACGAAGTAGTACACCCCCAGCTCGGCCCGCACGCCCACCAGCGTCATCGCCGCCAGGAACAGCGCGTACAACACGCCCTGGATCACCAGATCCAGATCCCCGAACAGGATGGCGGTGGAATGCGAGCCCATCTTCAGGTCGTCATCGCGGTCCACCATCGCGTACCACGTGTCATACGCGGTGGACCACAGGATGTTGCCCACATACAGCAGCCACGCCAGTGCCGGCACCTCACCTTGCACGGCAGCGAAGGCCATCGGAATGCCCCAGCCGAAGGCCATGCCCAGGTATACCTGCGGCAGGTGCGTATAGCGCTTCAGGTATGGGTAGCTGGCCGCCAGGAAGATGCCGACGAAGCTCAGCGCCACAGTCAGCCAGTTCATCGTCAGTACCAGCGCGAACGCCACCAGCATCAACGCCGCGAACAGCATCAGCGCGTGCCGCCCACGCACCGCGCCGCTGGCCAGCGGACGATCCTTGGTTCGCTTGACGTGCGGGTCCAGCCAGCGGTCGGCGTAATCATTGATCACGCAACCCGCCGAACGGGTCAGCCAGACCCCGGCGGTGAATACGAACAGCGTCCACAGCGGCGGCAGACCGCCCGACGCCAGCCACAGCGCCCACCAGGTGGGCCAAAGCAGCAGCAACGTACCGATCGGGCGATCGGCGCGCATCAGTTTCCAGTAATGCCGCCAGCGCGGCGTCGCGTCCGCGCGGGACGCATCAAGGGGAGTGTGTGACATGGGGAAATGATACTCCCGCCAGGCAAAGGCCCAGGTAGTGACGGCCGCTGGCCGTCATGCGTCAGCAATCGGTGGGTGACGACCGTTGGTCGTCACGCCTTGGCCCTCAGAACAACAGCCTCAATCCTTGCCGTCGGACTTGTACTCGTAGTACCCGTAGCTGTAATAGCCCGTCGCACGCTTTTCCACCGCGTTGAAGATCGCGCCCTTGATCTGCACGCCGTTCTGTTCAAAGCGCTGCAGGGTAAGCAGGATTTCCTTTGCCTGGTTCACGCCGAAACGGGTAACCAGCAGGCTCGATCCGGCATGTGTAGCGACCAGCGCCGCATCGGTCACGGCCAGGATCGGCGGGGTATCCACGATGATCAGGTCGTACTGCGCCGACAGCAACTCCAGCATCTGCTGGAAACGCGGGTGCATCAGCAGCTCGGCCGGGTTCGGCGGAATGTCACCACGCACCATGTAGTGCATGTTGTCCAGGCCCGGCACCGGATGGATGGCCGCCTCGACTGCCAGCTTGCCACCCAGCACGTCCGAAAGGCCCTTCTGGTGCGAGATGCCGAGCAGCTTGTGCAGGGTGCCCTTGCGCATGTCCGCATCGATCACCAGCACGCGCTGTCCAGCCTGAGCGATGACCGCACCCAGGTTGCTGGACACGAACGTCTTGCCGACACCCGGACGCGGACCGGAGATGGTCAGGATGTTGTTCTTCGCCTCCAGCATCGCGAAGTGCAGGCTGGTACGCAGGCTGCGCAGCGCTTCCACCGTGGGATCTGCCGGGGAGCTGACCGCAAGCAGGTGCTGGCGGCCATCAGCGATTACGCGCGTTCCGTGCTTGCCCTTGCGCAGCTTCGGTAGCGCGGTGGACACGCTGAGCGGGATGGCGGCGTAGACCGGCAGGCCGAGTTCTTCCAGTTCGGCCGGGTCTTCGATGCCCGGGTTCAGCATGCGCTGCAGGAAGACAAATGCTGTTGCGAGCAATGCGCCAACAAGGGTCGCAATGATGACGATGAGGGGCTTACGCGGCTTGACCGGATTAGCAGTGTCCACCATGGCCGGGTCAACGATGCGTACGTTCCCTACGGCACCAGCGCGAGCCACGTCCAGCTGCTGCGCCTGGTTCAGCAATGCGGTATACAGCTCATTGCTGACCTGCAAATCGCGCGTAAGACGCAGCAATTCCTGCTGTGTATCGGGCAGGTCACTAACCTGACGCTTGAAGCCGGCCTTGCGGCCTTCGAGTTCGCTGAGCTGGTTGAGTAGAGCGCGGTAGGCCGGATGCTCGCGTGTGAAGCTGCGATCCATCTCCGCCTGCTTCAGGCGCAACTGCTGGATGCTGCCTTCCACGGCAACCTCCTGCTCCAGCAGACCCTTGGTCTGCATGGTGATGTCAACGGAGTTGGCGCGCGATTGGTAGCTGCTCATCGCAGCCTGTGCCTCTTCCACCTGTCGACGGATGGTCGGCAGCTGTTCCTTCACGAACTGCAGCTGTGATGCAGCCTCGGCGGAGCTACGGTCAACGTTCTGACGGACGTACGCCTGAGCAACATGCTGCACCACAGCCTGCGCGCGCTGCGGGTCCTCTGATTCGTAGCTCAGCTGCAGGATGCCAGAGTCCTTGCCCTGCTCTACAGCCTTGATGTCTTCCTGAAGGTCGGCAAGAACGTCGAGGCGGCGCGCTCGAGTGACATCAAAGCGAGTCCCTTTGTTAGCCCTGAGCGTTGCTACTTCCAGTTTCACCCCCCGACCCTCAGCGATCTTCCCCACCTCGCCCCGTAGCAACTCAACACCATCCTCGTCGGACAGCATGAAGCCACCAGCGCTATCAAGCACCTCCAAAGTAAGCGAGGTATCGACCATCGCGCGTGGGACTTCAAGCCGATGGATTTCAAGCACTTCACCGCCCCAGCCGTAGCTCGACAAGCCCAAGAGAGGCTTTGCAACGTCCTCTTCCGATGCCGGCGCGAAACGCCGGGAAAGGAAGTCGCCCACCAATGGCAGACGCTGCGGGCTAACGAGGACCTCCAAGTCAAGCTCATCGATCGCAGTGCCAATCACTGTGCGCGAGGTGAGCAAGGCAACCTCAGTCGTTGCCGCAGTGCTCCCACCGCCTCCTAGAGACGCTAGATCAGCGAGCCCTGGGATCGTAGGGACTTTCGATTCGACCTGTACGGTGGCTTGAGCCTGATATACCGGCTCCGAAAGCAGCGCGTATGCGATTCCCGCCAGTGAGAAGATCGCGGTAGAGATGATGATCCACCATTTCCGGTCGATCAGAACACCTACCAACTCCCGCAGATCAATCTCATCATCCTTGAGCGCTCGGGGATCCGTTTGCTTGGTCATTGCGTCCACTTGTGTTCGGGAGCAGACCACGCGCGGCGCACTGCTCGTTCAGGTAAATCAGGGGAGGTCCCGGCCATCAGACGGGCGCAACAGTCTACCTGATCCGTGTCGGCGCGCGAATCGCAGCGTCGGGAAGCCAGATCACGACGGATCTCGTGTCAACTCCCTGCCAATAGCAGCATTAGACCGAGGTCACACTTCTACCGCATTAAACTGAGTTGCGCGCTCCAAAACGGGGCGCCGACCCATTCAGCATTTGATATACCTGCGGCCGACGCTCTCATCGCGTGACGTGGATTTGCCCGTGCCACCTCTTGCCTTGTCGACGACCTGCTGTTCGAAGCTACGGGTGTAGTAGCATTACTTTCCCCAGCTCAACGCCGTGATTCCCACTGTTGAAGCGGGCTCTCAGGCCGGGAAAGTGTCCTGGCCATGGGATCAAACATCCGCACGCAAGGGCGACCGCAAAATGCATACCACCACAACAAGCGCCCGGCGAACGGATCCGCATGTTGCGCCCTCATTTTTGCCGCTGGTTAAGGGCACGTTCTGACAACCGGCCTGATCGTCGACGCCGCTTTCAGGACTCGCACCAACTATTCGTTCAGCAAGGACAGATGCCCTCGATGACCTCCGCGCCCATCCCCACCTTTTCAGTCGTAATCCCGGTCAAGAACCGCTCGCGACTCCTCTATCGAAGCCTGCTTTCACTGCGCGAGCAGTCATTACAGGATTTCGAAGTTGTTGTGGTTGACGATGGGTCTACCGAAGACATTGGCTTGGTGGTTGAGCTTTTCAACGACCTTGACATCACTCTACTGCGCCTGCCCGAAGGTGCTGCCGGGGCATGCGCCGCACGAAATGCGGGTAGCGATGCGGCCCGCGCCCCCTACATTGCTTACCTGGACAGCGATGATCTTTTTCTCCCCGACAAGTTGCGAAGCATCGCTGCTACCGTTGAGAACACGGGCGCCGATTTACTGGCATCGCCGCTACTAGTATATCGTGGCGACGAACGGCTGCAGCTGAGACCGACACGCGCCCCTGACGCTGATGAAGAAATAAGCGAGTTCTACTTCGTTAGAGATCAGCGCATACAGTCTTCAAGTATCGTGGTCAGCCGGGATCTTTTCCGTGCTGCGCGCTGGAACGAGAATCTGCGCAAGGTTCAGGACCCTGACTTCTTCATTCGCTGCTGCAGACTCGCCAGAAAAATGACCTTTTTACGTGAGCCACTGGCTGTACTTTTTGATGACGAACAAGGCGCCCGCATTTCCAGCGCGGGGGCCGAACATAGCATCGCGTCTTGGCTGGACTCTCCGGAATGCCCGCTCACTCCCAAGGCCCGCTCAGGCTTCGTGCTCTACGCCCTCTCACATGAAGTCGCGAAGCGCAGCAGAATCGCGGCCCTTTCGATGATCCTCCGAAACGCGCGCGCAGTTGAACCAAAGACCGTCCTTAAAAGCATCTACCGCACACTGGCTCCCGAACCCCTCTTCAAGCAGACGGCACTTATTTTCGCCACCCGTGGCCCAAGAGATAATGGTACGGCTAGCTACGACTACATTGAGCGGCTCAAGCATATGGCAGTCCGAGCCGAGGGCATGTCGTGACGCACAAGAGTATCGGCTTCATGAGCGTGAAGACGCAGTTCGACAACCTCGGCGATGCGCTCATAAATCGCGAGCTGGCCAGGCTGATTGCCGCACGGATCCCACTGTCCATCGATCTGAGCAGGTCTCCCGAAAGCTTCCACGCAACGATGGGCGTGGAGGGGATCGCAAACACGCGGCTGGTTCATGGCCCCCGCGGCAGAATGATGCTTGCCATGGCGGCTGCCGCCCTTTCCGGCCAGAGATGCTACTTCTTCCTCAATCCGGGCGGGCTGGGGGGGGGCGTGGGTGACAGCAGTCGGGCTTTCATCTCATCAATCGTCTATAACCTGATCCTATTCGGCCTGAAAATGGTCGGCGTCAAAGTATGCCTGGCAGGCGTTTCGTTCGAGCCAATGACGCGTCGCGAGCTGCTTGTTACCCGTTTCCGCCGTGCTATCTGCCATTCATTCTCGGTGCGGGACAAAGAAAGCGCCCGCTACCTTGAAAGTGAGGGAATCCGGGTGGATGGCATCGCGCCTGACCTTTCTTTCAACCTATACGATGAGCCCGCGCAGATTATCGGACCAAGGGACATCGCCACGGCTTATAGTTTCCGCGCAGATCGCGGACTCGACATGGAACGCTTATCTGCAATGGCCATGGACCTTATCGACGCCAGCCCAGCCGGCTCGATCCACGCCATCGTGTCCCAAGTCGGCCGCGACAACGCGGCGATGTTCAGCCTTTACGAGAAGCTGTCCGCCTCTTACGGACCGGATCGCATAATTTTCGTCGACTGCCATCAAAGCATGGATGACGCTTCAGCGATCTACTCCCGGGTGGAATCCCTGTACTCCAATCGATTGCATGCATTATTGGTAGCCGCTCACGCGGGATCGGTGCCCGTCGCACTCATCCCACAAGGTAAACAAAGAAAGATCTCGGCGCTTTTTACCGACCTGGGGCTATCGGGAAATATCATCGACTTCAACGCACCCACTCCCTCTGGCTGTGCACCGATGCGTCGTGACACCGCATATCAACAGTGCGAGCAACTGAACGCATTCTTTGATCAATT
Organism: Stenotrophomonas lacuserhaii; assembly: GCF_014836545.1. Classification (GTDB taxonomy): domain Bacteria; phylum Pseudomonadota; class Gammaproteobacteria; order Xanthomonadales; family Xanthomonadaceae; genus Stenotrophomonas; species Stenotrophomonas lacuserhaii. Next base: position 60,624 of record NZ_JACSQS010000013.1, on the reverse strand, counting down.
ACTTTCCGCGCGATGAAATCCATGCCCTTATCGGACAGGACCGCAGTGCAGGTTCCACGGATTTCCGTCCTGCTTTTCGTCTTCGGCGCCCTTTGCCTGGATCTGAATCTTCCTCGGCTGGGAAGCCTGAAGATCGGCAACCTGGTGATGGTCACTTCCATGTTGCTTTCTATAGGATTGCTGGCCTACAAGAATGCTTGGCGCCTTCCTTTTCCGACCATTCGCTCCTCAAATCGGATCTTGCTGGTTTACCTCGGGCTGATTGCAGCAAGCACGTTGTGGGCTCCTTCGGCCATGGACACGCTCTACCAGTGTGTACTGCTCATCGTGATCTATGCAGCCAGTGTCTTTCTCGCTTCAGCGCCAATCGAACGAGTCGTACGCTCCATTGTGGTGCTTGCGTGCATTGCCGCAGTACTTTCGCTTGCAGTCATCCCAGCTGACCGGGCGCTCGCTTTCCAACCGTTCACCTCCGGCGAGCGACCCGAACTACGGGGCGTTTTCGAACACCAGTTGCGGCTCGGCCTTTACATGGGTCTCGCGCTGGGACTTGTAGTGCTTGCTGCACTCAACGGCGACCTCAGGCGCATTTTTCCCCAGAGGTGGTGGCTCTACTTATGCCTTCCCCTGATCTTCGCGGCATTCATACTGGCTTACGCCCGGCTCTACTCCTTTTTTGTAGTAGTTGCGCTTGCGTTGACCATCGCATTTGCTATGGGGCGATGGATGCGGTGGATGGCCGGCATCTGCACGCTGGCTGTTGTTGTAGTTGCTATCACCATCCAGTCAAGTTTGGAATCCACATTGGCCGGTGCGGGCGTCGATACAAGCCTCACCGGGCGCACGACCATATGGCTCCGCAGCATAGGGGAAGCGGCGCTGACTCCCCTCAAAGGCCACGGCTTTGCCTCATTCGATCAACCAGCTTTTGATCACCTCTGGCCCGGCGTCTATCGCCCCCCGCATCCACATAACAGTTTCATCCAGGCCTTCTTCGAGAACGGCTACCTCGGCTTCGGACTGGTGGTTCTACTCGCACTCAGCCACATATGGGTCGCGGGCGCTAGAAATCCGGACCAACGTTACTCATACACGTTCTTTTTCGTGCTTACCATGGTCCTTGGGAGCCTTACTGGCGCCAACTACGCATCGAAACCCGTGACCCTGTATTGCCTCGTCTTGTTGATGACGTCGATTGCCATCCAGACACGGAATAAAAGCAAATGACTACTAATTTTCCTGCCCCCGTCAGGCTCTTCGGGGTCCACATAGATCCGCTCACGCTGCGCGAAGCGGCCGCTCAGGTCACAAACGCCGCTGTTCGGGCAGACCGATTTCACTATGTGGTGACCCCGAACGTTGACCACATTGTCATGTTGGATTCGGATACGGAGTTCGCCGAGGTTTATCGACAAGCCTCCTACGTCCTCGCCGACGGCTGGCCCGTGTACGCGGCGTCGCGACTTCTTCGTCGTCCGGTTCCCGAGCGGGTCGCCGGAAGTGATCTAGTGCCGGCGGTTCTGGAACATGCCGAGCAGAATCGACTTCCTTTATCGGTGTTTGTGCTTGGAGGAATGGGGGACGTGCCGCATCGTGCGATAGACAACGTTTCGAGGAGCTATCCCTCGCTACGGGCGGCAGGTAGCTATAGCCCCCCGCTTGGCTTTGAGGCCGACGAATCCGAGTCGTCCGCGATCATTGACATGATTCGAGCATCGGCGGCCAACTTCATCATCCTTGGCCTCGGCTCACCAAAGCAGGAGAAGTGGGTATTCCGTAATCGGCATCTGCTGCCTGCTGGCATCGCGATATGCGCGGGCGCGACGGTTGATTTCATGGCGGGGAGCGTGAAGCGCGCTCCACGTTGGATGGGGGCGATCGGACTGGAATGGCTTTATCGCCTCAGCTCTGACCCACGTCGCCTGTTCCGTCGCTATGCACGGGATGCATTCATCTTCCCTGGCATTTTCATCCGCGAAGCGCTTCGCCTCCAGCGCGATCGCGCGGGCTAAAGGGACCATGCAAGATGAACACTCAGATACTCATCAACAACCTTAAGTTTCTCAAACGCTCAGTACGCGAGTCGCCCGATATTATTCGAAACGTGCTCGCTCATATGCGTGGGCCTACGAACATCTGGCCCGACCCGGCAGCGACTCGGGAGAGTCCGGCGCGCGCCTACAGGCTCGCTGAGGACCTTATCCCGGTGCATGTCGTGACGCCGCCCGACGGCCACTACATGACGACCTTTTTCGATGTGAATCCGTTCTCCCCCAGCGGGCGCTATCTTGCCGTTACGCAGGTCCCCTTTATAAACCGTATTCCTATTCCGGGCGACCGCGCGCGCGTTTGCGTAATCGACCTGGATGAGGGGCGTTGTGATGTCATCCATGAGACCGCAGGCTGGGGCGCGCAGCTTGGGGCCAATGTCCACTGGGGGCAAACCGACGATTTGCTTTTCTGCAATGACGTTATCAATGGTCGCGCGACCGGGGTTCGTCTCTCGCGCAACGCAGGTCTTGATCAGGTCTTGGATGGACCGGTCTATGGCATGTCACCGGATGCTCGATATTCGTATGCACCGAACATCGAGTACGTAAACGCTATCATTCCTGGGTATGGCGTAGCAGATCCGCTCCTTAACAAGCCAAGGCAGCGCGAGAAAGCGAGCCGCACCGAGGGAATCTGGCGAACCGATCTTGCGACGGGCAGGAAGGCACTGTTGATCAGCTTGCACGACATTGTTTTGGCTTTAGGTGACCAGAGCGAGCTCGCCGGCGGCAGCTATTATGTCTTCAATGTCAAGGTCAACCCGAGCAACGACCGTCTCTTCGCCGTGATTTTCAGTACGGGCGTCCCGCTCCGTGCAGGAACGCCCGTGCAGCTGATTACGATGAGACTGGATGGCTCTGATGTCCGGCTTGCCATGCCGGATAGGCTCTGGCGCGTCGGCGGGCATCATCCAAACTGGACCCCAGACGGCGAACATATTCTCATGAACCTACGCCCCAAAGGCGAGCAAATGGCGTTCGTGCAGTTTCGCAGCGACGGCAGTGAGCTCAGCATCGTTGCCCCGGGCCATAAGGGCAGCGGCCACCCTAGCATTGACTGCAGCGGGCGCTACCTCCTGACAGACTCTTATACGGTTGAAGGCTTCAAGAACGAGCGGAACGACGTTCCTTTGCGGCTCATCGACTTGGAGAAGAATGAGGAACGACACGTAACCTGGGTACATACAAAGGATCTGCTCGGTCCCCGTCGAATCGATCCCCACCCGGTATGGGCGCCTGATGGCAAGCGCTTCGCTTTCAATGGCACTGTAAATGGCTATCGACAGGTAATGATCGGCGACACACGAGGCCTTCCGAGCAATGGCTAAAAGGCTTCTTGACACACTTGCGACCGTCGTGGCCCGCTTCGGCGGAAAATCAGTGAATCTGCTGGTATTCCTGATCGTGGCGCGCCAGCTCTCTCTCGCAGAGATGGCTATTTACGGCTTCGTTTTTTCAACGACTCTGATATTTTCCACAATGCTCGACCTGGGCATACGCAACTCGTTGGCGGTGTTCGTCGGTCAAGAACCTGACCGCGCTGCGTCCTACACGAGGGCAAGCTTCCTGGTCTGGTGTGTGCTTGCCGCTGTCGGCGTCCCTATTTCCTATATAACCCTTCACCTCTCGTCATTGAGCATCGATATCGCTGCGCTTGCGCCCCCGTTCTCGCTATTGCTGGCGGCGATGCTCTACTTGAGGATGATGCAAGGCACCCTCTTGGGAGAGGGCGACATCAGGTTGTTTAACACCTCGGAGCTGATCTCCCGCTTCGTGCTCCTGCCGTGCACGGTTCTGCTCCTTGCGATCCCCGGAAGCTTCACCCTTATGTCCGCGATGTGGGTTCTGGCCCTGTCGCAGCTGGTCGCCGCGCTCTATCTGTTTGCAAGGCAATACCGCTTCATTTTCCGCCCCTCGGCGAATACGCTGGCCCTGACGCGGAGACTGATCGCCCGGGGATTCGTGTTCATGCTGGCGGTGCTGTTGATGAATGCAGCAAAACGCGTGTCATTTCTGGTTGTGAGCCATGTAGAGCCAGAGGCCGCAGCAGGGCTGTTCTTCTCGCTGCAGCGGTTGACCGAGATCATCACCGAAGTTGGCATGGCAATCGCGGTAGTGGCGTTCTCGTACAGTGTCCGTGCAAGAAGTGTGAACGATGCGGTGGAAGGTAGTGCGGCAATGTCACGCGTTGCCATGGTGCTGTTCACCTTGATTTCGGTAGCCATGGTTGCGAGTTCCAGCATCTCCGTACCGCTTCTGCTTGGTGGCCGCTTCGCCGTCGATGGCTGGCTGTTCCCTCTTCTGGTCGGAACGACGTTGATTGGCGCTCCATGGACAATCCTCTTTCCGAGCCTGTCCGTGGTGCTGTCCCCGGCTCGTGTATTGCTGCTGATGCTCCCGGGAGTTTCGCTCAATATTCTGACGGCGCTGCCATTGACTCGTGCCTACGGACTCGAGGGCGCTGCTCTCTCTATGCTTCTGTCAAACCTTGTCCTTACGGGTTCTTTCCTGGTCTTGTACAAGGTCAAGTTCGGTATACCGATGAATCGGTTCCTCGTTATCGGCCGAAGTGATCTCTCGGGCTTGGGGACGCTTGTCGGCAAAATTACGTCTCGAATCAAGCGTTGACAACCATTTCGCAGGCTAGCGACCAGACTGAGGAAAGTACTCGCATGGGTTTCAGTTCGTACCTAAGAACCACCATACTAGGCGCTCTCATTGCATCGATTTCAGTGCCGGCAACCGTATTGGCAGCCCCCCGCTCTAACGAATGTCCTCCCGTCCCGGCAATGTCCTCGGAAATGGGCATCGTCACGCGTTACAAGGGCCCGTCGGCCGACTCAACCTTCTCGACGCTGGACGCGGCCAAGGTCGAACAACAGAAGCCCGTACGGGATATTCTGAACAGGCCGGTGATGCAACTTAACCGTCTGGCAGATAGCTACGGGCGTGCACCCCGCGATCGTCGGGGAGGCATCGCTCATTGTATTAGCCGGCTTCTGGACCAGATGGCGCAGAAAAAGTTCTTGACGGGTACCACGACTAAAGAAGACTACTATTACCGAGACTGGTTGATGGTCGCCATCACGACGTCGGTGCTGGCCTTGGATGATGTCGACCTAGACGGCGCTATTTCTGCGGCCACGCGTCAGTGGCTCAGCGACACGCTGCGAGCCTCCGATGCATTCTACGAGTCGCAACCTGTTGACAACCACCTCTACTGGCACGGGCTTTCGATGATGCTTGGTGGCGTCCTTCTTCAGGACCGAGCGCGCGTTAGGCTGGGCGAGTCAATTCTTGATCGGGGCATCAAGGGGATCGGAGCAGAGGGTCACCTGCAGGCTGAGCTCGCACGTGGAAAGCGAGCTCTCCATTACCACCTGTTCGCGGCTATTCCGTTGGCAGCGATGGCGGAGATCGCCGGGAGCCCGGCGCAGACACCCGCGCTGCGGCGGCTGGTTGAAACGACGCTCGCTGACATGTCTCGCCCTGACGGCGGTGAAATCGGTAGAAAGTCCGGGGATCAGCTTCCCAGCGACGCAATCAGAGGCCTGCGCGTGGTGGCGAACTTCGTTCCGGAGAGCGGTGTAAGCCACGACTATTTCGTGAAGACCTTGCCGGAGGAAGCCAAAGGCTTCTTTTTCCTCGGTGGCGATGTCCAAAGGTTCGGGCGTGTGGTCTCCAAGGCCCGCAGCATATGGACTGCGATGCCATGAATCCGACAGGAAGCTGACAGGACCACCGCCCACCCGCAGAAATTCCTATATACTGCGCGCCTTGAAACGCGCTCGTAGCTCAGCCGGATAGAGTAGTGGCTTCCGAAGCCATTGGTCGGGGGTTCGAATCCCTCCGGGCGCACCATCTCTTCGCTTCACCCCCCGCGTCCCAGGCCCACGGCCCCGACGCCGCGAGCAGGCCCCCTGAAGGCGTGTTCAGCCACGGCAGCCACGCTTCACACCCCCTCCAACTCCCCTGCGACAGCATCGGCCTCCCACGGGCACCTGCCCGCCTGCAGAGGAGTGGCATCGATGAACATCCTGCGTACCCCGCTTGCCCGGTCCCTGGCCGTAGCTGTCGCCTTCGCCATGGCGGTCCCCGCATTCGCTGCGCCGTCGAACAAGTGGAACGTCGAACTGAAGGGCCGATCCAAGATCGATGGCGAGATCACCCTCGCGGTGACGCCGCAAGCAGGTGAAGCCACCAATGTCGCCATCGCCATCCCGGCCGCCACCAATCACGAAGCGGCCGCGGTGCTGATCTCCAATGCACTCTCCAAGGAGTTCGGTGCGGGCGTCTACAGCATCAAGACCGACGACACCGACGAAGTCGAGATCAAGGCCGTCAATGGCAACCGCGATTTCGATGTGATCGTCGTCCGCAACACGGCAGATGGTCTCGAGCTCAAGCTCGACCGCGATTGAGCCCGGCGGCCCCCGCGTCATGCGGGGGCTTGCCTTGAACCGGCGGCGCATTCCGCATTACAGCCCCCTCCTTGGGCACGTCGCCTTTGACTGATGCCCTGCGCCGCCGTCCATGCGACGTGCCGGCCCTATGCCGGACCCACAACTGCAACTTTGCCCATGTACGCAAAGGCGCCCGACTGATGGGATGAACCTGCTGGCGAGGAAAAGCGCCAACCGGGATTGGCATCCTGTCTGTGGGTGTTTTTTGGCTCTGTTTTGCCCTTTGGGCACGGCGGAGAATGCACTGCATCGTGCACCGTCATACGGTGGGCGATGCGTGGGGATCCCTGATCCGCCGGCCAGCCGAATTGCACGGCATGAGTCATGTCGCGCAGCAGTGCGGCCTCAGCAGCGAGTCCATGCGACGGCAGTTGAATGGCACGCGTCCGTTGTACTTCGACAGCGTGCTGGGCGTCATGCGTGCACTGCGAATCCAGCTGCGGGTAGAGGCCTCCGCCTGAGCCCGCCCAAGTGGCCATTCAAGGGCTTCATACCGGCAGCGTCAGCCGCCGTTGGGCCACATGACGGGCGCATCAAACGGTGCTCACCTGCAGTGGACTCGCTCCTGTCCAAGGTGGTCTCCAACGGCACGGCATCACTCCCGCCGTTCCATTCGACCACTCACACGGAGCACTATCCATGAGCACCCAGTCCAAGATCGAACACAGCCTCAATGACCTGATCGAGATCGCCCGTGATGGTCAGAAGTTCTACAGCGAAGCCGCCACCAAGGTGAAGGACGCCGAACTTGCCGCCCTGTTTACCCGCATCGCCGGCAGCAAGGCCGACATCGTCACCTCGCTGAGCGCGACCGTTGCCGCCACCGGCGGTGAGCCGGCGGAACACGGCACCTTCGTCGGTTCGGTGCAGAAGATGTACGGCAACATCCGCGCCACTCTGGGCGACACCGAGTACGGCTACGTTGCCGAGCTGGAAGAATCCGAAGATCGCCTGCTGAAGGCCTTCAAGGACGTGCTGACCGACAACGACGTGCCGGCCCCGGTGCGCACCGAAGTCACCCGCCTGCTGCCGGAAGTGCAGGAGACCCATGCGGTCATGCGCGCCCGTAAGCACGCAATGAAGTCGTAAGACCTCACGCTGCATCTTTCTGAAAGCCGACGCTGCCTGGCAGCGTCGGCTTTTTCGTGGGCGCCATGAAGTGATGCCCCATCACGGCACCCGCGCACAAACCCACGCGTTCACCTCTTTGCACCCTGCTTTCCGCAACGTCTCCGCACACGCATGCAGCGTGCTGCCCGTGGTCATCACGTCGTCCACCAGCACCACCGCCTCCGGCACCTCCCCCACTACTGCGAAGGCACCGTCCAGGTTGTGCCGGCGCGCATCGGCGTTGCGCTCGGACTGCGGCGCAGTGGCGCGGATCCGGCGGAGTCCTTTCCAGCGCGGTGCGCCGATCAGGCGGGCCAACTCTGCAGCTTGGTCGTAGCCGCGTTGCCGCAGGCGGCGGGGATGGAGCGGCACGGCCACCAGTGGCGCCAGCGGCCACGGCGGTGGATTGAGGGCCATCAACTGCGCCATCAATCGCCCTGCGGCCAGGTCGGAATGGAATTTGTAGCGGATCAGCAGGCCGGATATCGGATCCTCGTAGCGCAGGCTGGCCCAGCAGGCATCCAGCGGTGGCGCGGATTCTTCGCAGTGGAAGCAGAGTTCGTCCGCGTCTTCGTGCAACGGAAGTGCGCAGCGCGCGCAACCGTCGCTGTGCCAGGGGAGGGTCAGGCTGCAGGCACCGCAGAGTTCGTGGCCGCGTTCGCCTGGGTCGGCGCAGATCTGGCAGACCGGGGGGAGCAGGCTGCCCAGCAGGGAATTGGCGAGGGTGCGGAGGGTGGTGGGCAGCGGCATGGTGGGGATGAGCATGCGGTTGGTGGGGGGTGTCTGGTATCGGGAGAGGGCGCGGAGTGCAGCGGGGCTATGCCCCGCCTGTGACGACCAGCGGTCGTCACCCACCGAACGGTTCTGACGGCCAGCGGCCGTCACTACCCGGATGCATTGACGACCAGCGGTCGTCACTACCGACCGGCGGTGGGGGGGCCTCACGGCCCGGCTGGCGGTGGGTTTGTTACGCTATCGGCCCGTTCATCCGTAGTGCGCCCCGATGGCCCGTCCTGATCTGTTCGAGCGAATCCAGACCCTGCGCGCCAGCGTGGACAGCCTGCATTCGGGCGCGCCGGTGCAGGCCGTGGGCCGTCGCGATGGCGTCCGCGTCGAGGTCGATGGCCATGCGCTGACCAGCTTCCGCGGCAGCGACTACCTCGGCCTGGCGCAGCAGTTCGGCGTGGTCAATGCGCTGCAGGATGCAGTCGCGCGCGAAGGCGTCAACGGCGGCGCCGCGCCAGCCGCCGGTGGCCGCCATGCGCTGCACCAGGCGCTGGAAATCGAGGCCGCTGAGTGGCTGGGCCATCCGCGTGCCCTGTTGTTCAGCAGTGCCTACCTGGCCAACCTGGCCGTGCAGCAGGTGCTGCTGTGCGAAGACGGCGATGTCTGCGCGCAGGACCAGCTCAACCATCCCAGCCTGCTCGATGCCACCGCGCTGGCCGGTGCGCGCCTGCGCCGTTACCCGCACCTGGATGCCGAAGGCGCGATGCGCCAGCTCAAGCACGCCGCCGAAGGCGCGGCGATGCTGGCTACCGATGCGGTGTTCTGCATCGATGGCGATAGTGCGCCGCTGCGCTCGTTGACGCTGGTTGCGCGCATGCAGGAGGCGCTGCTGTGCGTGGACGATACGCATGGCATCGGCGTGCTCGGCGAGGGCGGCCGTGGCAGCGTGTCGGCCGCCGGGCTGGGCACCGCCGATGTCCCGCTGCAGGTATTCGCGCTGGATGCCGCACTCGGTGGCTCCGGTGCGCTGGTGGTCGGTGACGCCGCACTGCTGGAGCATCTGGCCGCCACCGCGCGGCCCTATCTGTATTCCCCTGCCCTCTCGCCCGCATTGACCGCCGCATCGCTGGAAGCAATGCGGCTGGCGCGCCGCGATGACTGGCGCCGCGAAAAACTGGTTGAACTGGTCGGCGTGTTCCGCCGCGCCGCGCGTGGCCACGGCCTGGGCCTGATGGCTGCCGAAACGCCGATCCAGTCGCTGTCCTTCGCCACCGATCAACAGGCCATCGCGCTGGCGCAGAACCTGCAGCAGGCCGGCATGTGGGTCGGCACGGTGCCGGCCAGCCTTACCGGCGATGGCGCGGCGCGCCTGCGCGTCAGCCTGTCGGCGCTGCACGTGCCTGCGCAGGTGCAGGCCCTGGTGGATGCGATCGCGCGCGCACGCGACGGCCTGCTCGCCGGCACGCTGCTGCCGGCCGCCGCGCTGGCCTGACCCTGCGCATGCATATCGCCGTCAGCGGCAGCGGCCCGGCGCTGGTCCTGATCCATGGCTGGGCCCTGCAGGGCGACGTCTTTGCGCCGCTGGTGGAACGCCTTTCCGGTCAGCTCACCCTGCACGTGGTGGACCTGCCCGGACATGGCCGCAGCCGCGAAGATGCCACGCCGCTGGAATGCGAATCCGTGGTGGCTGCCATTGCCGCGGCCACGCCGCCGGCGGTGTGGTGCGGGTGGTCGCTGGGCGGCCTGTTCGCGCTGCATGCCGCCGCGACCCGGCCGCAGGTGCAGGGGCTGGTGATGCTGGCCTCCTCGCCACGCTTCGTGCGTGAGGAAAGATGGCCGCATGCGGTGCCGGCACCGGTGTTCGCGCAGTTCGCGAATGACTTGGCCGACGATTTCCCGGCCACGGTGGATCGCTTCCTCGCACTGGACCTGATGAACACAGACCCGGCACGCGCCGACCTGCGTGGCCTGCGCCAGCGCCTGGTGGACGCGGGTGCACCGGCCCCGCGCGTGCTGGAAGCAGGCGCGCGGCTGCTGCAGTCGGCCGACCTGCGCGGTGTGTTGCCGTCGCTGCGCACGCCGAGCCTGTGGTTGCCCGGCCACCGCGACCGACTGGTGCCACCGGCCGCAGCGCATGCCGCCGCCGCAGTGTGCCCGGCCGGTGCAGCGAAGGCGCAGACCATCGCCCACGGTGGCCATGCGCCGTTCCTCGGGCAGGCCGACGAGGTTGCCGCGCAGCTGCAACACTTCATCACGGCGCAGGTAGTGACGGCCGCTGGCCGTCAACCCACAATGCAGTAGTGACGGCCAACCGCCGTCCGCAACAGAAGGTGGACTGACATGGATCTGGGAATCGCCGGCCGTTGGGCTTTGGTGTGCGGCGCAAGCAAGGGCCTCGGCCTGGGCTGCGCGCGTGCGCTGGCGGCGGAGGGCGTGAACGTGGTCATCGTCGCCCGTGGCGAGCAGGCCCTGCAGCAGGCTGCCAATGCCCTGCGCGCCCTCCCCGGTGCCGGCCAGGTGGTTGCGGTGGCCGCCGATGTCACCACCGAAGCCGGCCGCGCCATCGCGCTGGCCGCCTGTCCGCAGGTGGACATCCTGGTCACCAACGCCGGCGGACCACCGGCCGGTGACTTCCGCCAGTTCGAACGCGAGGACTGGATCGCCGCGCTGGATGCCAACATGCTCGCGCCGATCGCCCTGATCCGCGCCACGGTGGATGGCATGATCGCGCGCGGTTTCGGCCGCATCGTCAACATCACCTCTTCGTCGGTGAAGGCGCCGATCGACATCCTGGCCTTGTCGAACGGTGCGCGTTCCGGGCTGACCGGCTTCGTCGCCGGGCTGGCGCGGCGCACGGTATCGGCCAATGTCACCATCAACAATCTGCTGCCGGGCCAGTTCGACACCGACCGCCTGCGCGGCAACTTCGCCTTCATGGCTAGGCAGCAGAATGCCGATGCGGAGACCATCGCCGAGCAGAAACGCCGCCACATCCCCGCCGGGCGCTTTGGCCAGCCGGATGAGTTCGGCGCAGCCTGCGCGTTCCTGTGCAGTGCACAGGCCGGCTACCTGACCGGACAGAACCTGCTCATCGACGGCGGCGCCTACCCGGGCACGTTCTGACGCCGCACCCTGCTCCACCGAGACCCGCATGAACCAGCGCACCGACCCCCGCCCCGATCCCCGCCACGTGCGCCGCGCATTCTCCCGCGCTGCCACCACCTACGATGCCGCCGCCGCGCTGCAGCGCGAGGTGCAGCAGCGCCTGATGGAATCGCTGGAGTACCTGGAAGCCCGCGTGCCGGAGGTGGTGCTGGATGTCGGTGCGGGCACCGGGCATGCCAGTGCGCTGATGAAGAAGCGCTGGCCGAAAGCGCAGGTGATCGCACTGGACGTGGCCGAACCGATGCTCGCCCAGGCCAAGCGCCAGGCCGGCTGGTGGAAGCCCTTCCAGCGGGTGTGCGCCAGTGCGACGGCGTTGCCGCTGGCCGACAACAGCGTGGATGTGATCTTCAGCAATCTGTGCCTGCAGTACGTGGATGACCTGCCGGCGGTGTTCGCCGGCTTCCGCCGCGTGCTCAAACCCGGCGGGCTGCTGCTGTGTTCCACCTATGGGCCGGAGACGCTGATCGAGCTGGCCGAAGCCTTCCACGTCGCCGACGAGCAACCGCACGTGAGCCGCTTCGCGCCCATCGCCCAGTTCGGCGATGCGTTGATGATGGCCGGCTTCCGCGACCCGGTGCTGGACCGCGATCTGTTCACCCTGACCTACGACGATCTGCCGGCGCTGATGGCCGAACTGCGCGCGCTGGGCGCGACCAACGCGCGGCTTGATCGGCGGCGCGCACTGACCGGGCCGGGCCGTTTCAAGGCGGCCGCGGCGGCGTATGAACCGATGCGGCGCGCCGACGGCAAGCTGCCCAGCAGCTGGGATGTCATCTATGCCCACGCATGGGCGCCACAGGCCGGCGCGCCGATCCGCGAACAGGGCCAGGACATCGCGGCGGTGCCGCTGTCGGCGATCCCGATCCGCCGCCGGCCGGGTTGAAACCGCCGCGCTCCGCGCTCGCGGTAGCGCCGAGCCATGCTCGGCGGCTCTTCGTCCGGACAATGCGCCGGCGGATACTGGCCGCGCTCCGCGCTCGCCGAGCATGGCTCGGCGCTACCACGGCGGGCTACCGCGTGGCCTGCACGAACAGGTCGCGGTGGAAGAAATAGATTTCCTGCGCCAGGAAGCGCCAACTGGTGTGGAAGCTGCGGAAGCGCGTGCTCGGCGTGGACGAGGCCAGCGCATCGATGCCCATCGCCCGGCTCAGCCGCAGCGCGCGTGCCATGTGCAGCGGATCGCTGACGATGATCACCCTGTGCAGCCCGCGCTGGTCCATCAGCCGCTTTGCTTCGACCAGGTTCTGCACGGTGTTGCGTGACTGCGTTTCGATCAGGATCGCCTTCGCCGGCACGCCCTGCTTCAGCGCGTAGCGCCGCGCCACCTGTGATTCGGAAAAGCGCGCACCACTGCCGCCATAGCCGCCAGTGAAGATCAGCAGCGGCGCATAGCCGGCTTCGTACAGGTCAAGCCCGTGGCGGATGCGCTCTTGGAACACCGGCGATGGCTTGGCGTCATAGGCGGCGGCACCGAGCACGATGATCGCATCGGCCTTGGCCGCCTGGTCGCGCTCGCCGATCCACATGATCCAGCCGGTCACGCCCAGCAGCCACACCACCACCAGCACGAACAGGCGCCACATCCAGCCCAGCAGGCCGACACGGTGGCGGCTCATGCGGCCGACCAAGGCAAGGCGTCGATGTCCACGTTGCCGCCGGACAGCACCAGCCCCACGCGCAGGCCGACGAAGCGTTGCGGCTGCGCCAGTACTGCAGCGAAGGCAATCGCCGAGGACGGTTCCACGGTCTGCTTGAGCACCTGCCACAGCAGGCGCATGGCGGCCACGGTGGCGGCATCGTCGACCACGATCACCTCCGTGCACGCCGCCTGCAGCACCTGGAAGTTGGGCGCGCCGAGCGTGCCACGCAGTCCGTCGCAGACGGTATCGGGCACGAAGTCGATGCGACGTTCACCGGCCTGCAACGAGCGCGCGGTATCGGCAGCGCCGACCGGTTCGGCCAGTACCAGCCGGGTCTGCGGGGACACCTGCTGCAGCGCCAGCGCCGTGCCTGCGGCGAGTCCACCGCCACCTACCGGTACCACCAGCACGTCAAAGGGCCCTTCGGCCTGCAGCAGTTCCAGAGCGGCAGTTCCCTGCCCGGCAATCACCGCCGCGTCGGTATACGGGTGGACCAGCGTGGCGCCGGTATCGGCCTGGACCTGGGCGCACATTGCTTCGCGTGCGGCGATGGTCGGCGCGCACTGCCACAGCGTGGCGCCGTGGCGGGCGATGTTGGCCAGCTTGGCGGCCACCGCGCCTTCGGGCACCACCACGTGGCAGGCAATGCCACGGGTGAGCGCGGCCAGTGCCAGCGCGGCGCCGTGGTTGCCGGACGAATGGGTGACCACCCCGGCCGACGCCTGCTCGGCCGGCAATGACCACACCGCATTGCAGGCACCACGGAACTTGAACGCGCCGCTGCGCTGCAGGTGTTCGGCCTTGAACGCCAACTGCGCGCCGGCCAGCGCGTCGAGCGTCTGCGAGCGCAGCACGGGCGTCACGGCCGCATGCGCGGCGATCCGCGCGGCGGCTTCAAGTACGGCGTGGGCGGGGGGTGGTGGCGCCTCGTTCATCTGCAAAGATTAACGTATGCCCCCACCCGCTCGCAGCGCCTGTCGCGGACCCCATCGGGCCGATTGCCAACCATTCATGCTTGCGCGGGTGAATTTATCGGCGATTCAATGCGAAAGGCTAAGCTGGAGACCTTACCCTTGGGGGGCCGTACCATGAAGATGCGCTTGATCATTGCCGGAGGCCTGTTGCTGGCCTTGTCCGGCTGCGCCACGTATGACTATGTCGGCAGTGGCGGTGGTGGCGGCGGCAGTGGGTACTACCATGGCTCCCCGTCCACGGAATACCGTTACCCGGCGGGTTATCCCTACGGCTACGGCGGCAGCCCCTATGGTTACGGCAGCGGCTACTACGGTCGTGGCTATTACGGTGGCGGCTATGGCTATGGGTACCCGGTCTATCGCCCCTACCCCAATTATCGTCCGCCGCACCATGGCCACCGTCCGCCGGGCAATCGTCCGCCGCCCGACCGTCCGCGTCCGCCGAACACCCGCCCGCCGGGCAACAACGGCGGATCGCCGTGGCGCAACCTGGATTCCAACACGCGTCCGTCGCGTCCGCCGCAGGGCCAGGGCATGAGCCGTCCCCAGCCGCAGCAGGTACGCCCGTCACCGCCGCCACGCCCGGCCTCGGCACCGCGTCCCAGTGGTTCGCCGTGGCGAAATTTGAACCGCGCCACAGAACGACAGCAGGAGCGGTGATCGGCTCTTGAACCTTCCGCCGGGAAGGTTCAAAGTAGGCCCGGATTGACCCGCCGCGTCCAAAAGTGACAAAGTCGACGCAGCCGGTCATACGATCTACGTCGATATCCGCCAGGAACATCTGGATCCCCCCTGTTCCGGCCCTGTCGGATGTCGGCACCTAAAAAGACAAGGCCCCGCGCAAGCGGGGCCTTGTTGTTTCAGCGTCTGTTGCAGGTGAAACGGCCTTGCTCCGGTGTTCCGGAAAAAACAGGGCCGGACAGTCCCCCGACTGCCGGCCCTACGCTTCCCCAATGTGCATCTGGACCAGCCCCTGTTCCAATTCCGGTCCGTAGCGCCAATGGCGCCGATCACGCTGGGTGCTAAGGATATATCTGCAGGTTCCATGCCAACTTTAGGGTTGATTCACGAATCTGCCCGGATTTCTGTCCGGCGGGGGCGAAAGGAATCTGACCCCGGCCACGATTGGCGTTAAAATCGCCACCCTCCAAGGCGCCTGCGCCTGCCCAACCGATGGCTGCGGCCACCCCTGCCTTCCCCATGACCGACTCCTTCCATCGTTACGACGTCATCGTCATCGGCGGCGGCCACGCCGGCACCGAAGCGGCGCTCGCCGCGGCACGCGGTGGCGCGCGCACCCTGCTGCTCACCCACAACATCGAAACCGTGGGCGCGATGAGCTGCAACCCGGCGATCGGCGGAATCGGCAAGGGCCATCTGGTCAAGGAAATCGATGCGCTGGGCGGGGCGATGGCGCACGCCGCCGATCGCGCCGGCATCCAGTGGCGCACCTTGAACGCCTCTAAGGGGCCGGCGGTGCGCGCTACCCGCTGCCAGGCCGACCGCAACCTGTACCGCATGGCGATCCGCGCCATCGTGGAAGCGCAGCCGAACCTGACCGTGTTCCAAGCCGCCGTGGATGACCTGTTCATCGAGGGCGACCAGGTGCGTGGCGTGCTCACCCAGACCGGCCTGCGCTTCGATGCGGCAGCGGTGGTGCTGACCGCCGGGACCTTCCTGGCCGGCAAGATCCACGTCGGGCCCACCCAGTACGCCGCCGGCCGCATGGGCGATCCGCCGGCCACCACGCTGGCCGCGCGCCTGCGCGAACGCCCGTTCCAGGTGGACCGGCTGAAGACCGGCACGCCGCCGCGCATCGATGGCCGTTCACTGGATTACAGCGTGATGGACGAGCAGCCCGGCGACGATCCGCGGCCGGTGATGTCCTTCCTCGGAACGGTGGATGAGCATCCGCCGCAGGTCAGTTGCTGGATCACCCATACCAGCGCGCGCACCCACGACATCATCCGCGAGTCGCTGCATCGCTCGCCGCTGTACAGCGGGCAGATTGAAGGCATCGGCCCGCGTTACTGCCCGTCCATCGAGGACAAGGTGGTGCGCTTCGCCGAAAAGGAAAGCCATCAGATCTTCGTCGAACCCGAAGGCCTGGGTATCGTGGAGATCTACCCCAACGGTATTTCGACCTCGTTGCCGTTCGATGTGCAGCTGGCGATGGTGCGCAGTATCCGCGGCTTCGAGAGCGCGCATATCACCCGCCCCGGCTACGCCATCGAATACGACTACTTCGATCCGCGCGGCCTGAAGGCATCGCTGGAAACCAAGACCGTGGGCGGGCTGTTCTTCGCCGGCCAGATCAACGGCACCACCGGCTATGAAGAAGCCGCCGCGCAGGGCCTGCTGGCCGGGCTGAATGCCGCCCGTCAGGTGCGTGGGCTGGACGGCTGGTGCCCGCGCCGCGATGAAGCGTACCTCGGCGTGCTGGTGGATGACCTGATCACCCACGGCACCACCGAGCCGTACCGCATGTTCACCAGCCGCGCCGAATACCGGCTGCAGTTGCGCGAAGACAATGCCGACCAGCGCCTGACCCCGGTCGGCCGCGAGATGGGCCTGGTGGACGACCGCCGCTGGGCGGCGTTCGAGACCAAGCAGGCGGCGGTGGGCGCCGAAAGTGCGCGGCTGCGTGCGCTCTGGGCAACGCCCGGCAATGCCCTGGGCCGCGAAGTGGAACAGGTGCTGGGCGTGGCGGTGAGCCGGGAAACCAACGTGCTGGACCTGATCAAGCGCCCGGAACTGGACTACGCCAAGCTGATGCAGGTGCCCTCGCTGGGCCCGGGCGTGGACGATGCCAAGGTGGCCGAGCAGGTGGAGATCGGCGTCAAGTACGCCGGTTACCTGGACCGCCAGCGCGATGAGATCGAGCGCCAGCAACGGCATGAATCCACCCCGATCACCGAGGGCTTCGATTATGCGATCGTGCGCGGGTTGTCGGCCGAAGCGCTGCAGAAACTCGAACGCGTGCGGCCGCAGACCATCGGTCAGGCCCAGCGCATCCCCGGCATGACCCCGGCGGCGATTTCGCTGTTGCTGGTGCACCTGGAACGTTCGCGCCGCGGACGCGTGGCGTAAGGCGGCGGGCCTGCGGGCCGCTGCGCTCGCCGAGCATGGCTCGGCGCTACCCTTATGGCCGGGCATGGCTCGGCGCTACCTTTTCTGCCGGGCTGGGCTCGGCGCTGTACCGGAGAACCCGATGAACCCGCTACGCCCCTTCCGCGACAAGATGCCGGTGCTCGGCGCGCGTGCCTACGTAGACCCTGCCTGCACGATCATCGGCGATGTGGAAATCGGCGAGGATGCTTCGGTGTGGCCGGGCACGGTGATCCGCGGTGACGTCAACTTCGTGCGCATCGGTGCACGCACCAACGTGCAGGACGGCACCATCATCCATGTCAGCCACCACAGCCCGTTCAACAAGGCCGGCTATCCCACGCTGATCGGCGAAGGGGTCACTGTCGGCCACGGCTGCATCATCCATGCCTGCAGCATCGGCGACTACAGCCTGATCGGCATGGGCGCCTGCATCCTCGATGGGGCCCGGGTGGAGAAGCACGGCTTCGTCGGCGCCGGCGCGGTGGTGGGTCCGGGCAAGGTGGTCGGTGAAGGCGAACTGTGGGTAGGCAACCCGGCCCGCCCGGCGCGCATGCTGAAGGACAGCGAGATCGAAGCGCTGCACTATTCGGCCGACCACTACGTGCGGTTGAAGGACGAGTACCTGGGCTGAGGCCCAGCTGCGGTAAAGCGAACTTCCGTTGGCTCGGTGGCCGCGGCAACCTGCTAAAGTCAGACTCCGACCCAGGATGACGTCGAGACTCACATGCCCGTGGCCGCCTGCCGGAGAGGAATCCGGCACAGATGACCGCAACGCCGATGCTGGATACCTACCGCGAAGTGGTCACGCCGGAAGGCGTGCCGTTGCAGCTGCGTGCCGCCGGTCCACTGCCGCGTGCGCTGGCCTGGCTGATTGATTTCGCGATCCGCGCGGCCGTGCTGATCGTGCTGGCCTTCCCGCTGGCACTGCTGGATGAGTTCGGGCGCGGGCTGCACCTGGCGCTGATGTTCCTGCTCTACTGGGCCTACACCATCGTGCTGGAAGCGATCTGGGGCCAGACCCTGGGCAAGCGGGCGATGGGCCTGCGGGTGATCGCCCGCGATGGGGCACCGGTGGGCTGGAGCGGATCGGTCACGCGCAACCTGCTGCGCACCGTGGACATGCTGCCGTTCGGCTACGCGCTGGGCCTGCTCAGCAGCCTGTTCGATGCAAATGGACGGCGGCTGGGCGATCTGGTCGCCGGCACGCTGGTGGTGCATGGCGATGCGCGCATCCGTGCGCCGGCCGCCACCATCGACAGCGCGCTGCCGCCCCCGGTTGCGCTGCAACCGCAGGAACAATCGGCGGTGATCGCCTTCGCCGAGCGCGCCCCGCTGCTGGCACCGGCCCGCCAACAGGAACTGGCAGCCATCGCCAGCCCACTGACCCAAGCCAACGGGCAGGTCGGCGTGCTGCGCCTGTATGCCATGGCCAACTGGTTGCTGGGACGGCGATGAGACAGGAACAGTTCGTCAGCCGTTACCAACCCGAATGGCAGGCCCTGGAAGCCTGGCTGGAGCAGCGTGCGCACCTGGGCCGCCGTCGTCGCGCGCGTGCGCCGGTGGATCCTGCGTTGCCGGCCGATGCGGAGTTCCCGCAGCGCTACCGGCGCCTGTGCCAGCAGCTGGCGCTGGCCCGCCAGCGCGGCTACAGCCCGCAGCTGGTGGAACACCTGCAGCAGTTGATGCAGCGCGGCCACACGCTGCTGTACCGCACGCCGGCATTTCGTTGGCGCGGTGTGCTGGAGTTCCTGCTCGCCGATTTCCCGCAGCTGGTACGCAGCCAGGCCACGGTGATGTGGGTGGCGCTGGCCTTGTTCGCGGTACCGCTGGTGGGCAGCTTCGTGGCCGTGCAGCTGCGGCCGGACCTGGTCCACCTGTTGATGGACAACGCACGCCTAGCGCAGGTGGAACGCATGTACGACCCGTCATCACCCAACCTGGGCCGCGACAGTGGCACCGACTGGATGATGTTCGGCTACTACATCATGAACAACATCAGCATCGGCCTGCGCACCTTCGCCAGCGGCCTGCTGGCCGGTGTCGGTACGGTGCTGGTGCTGCTGTTCAACGGCATCACCATCGGCACGGTGGCCGGGCACCTGCAGCACGTCGGCCACGGCGATCCGTTCTGGCGCTTCGTGGTGGGCCATGGTGCCTTCGAACTCACCGCGATCGTGATCGCCGGCGGCGCAGGCCTGCAGCTCGGCCTGCGGCTGGTGGCGCCCGGGCGCAAGCGCCGCCTGGATGCGCTGGTGGAAGGCGGACGGATCGGCGCACGGCTGTGCCTGGGCATCGCTGCGATGCTGCTGGTGGCCGCCTTCATCGAAGCATTCTGGTCATCCATCGCCAGCATTCCGGCCTGGGGCAAGTACAGCGTCGCTGCGGTGCTGTGGACGCTGGTCCTGCTGTGGCTGTGGCGCGGTGGCCGCGGGGGTGCGCATGCGGATTGACCAGCTCAACGTAGCGCTGCGCGTCCGCAGCAGTTGGGAGGCGATGGAACTGGGCATGGCGCTGGTACGCCGGCAGCCGCGCGCGGCGTGGGGCGCCTGGTTGCTGGCCAGTGCGCCGCTGTTCGTGCTGTTCAATGCACTGGCGTGGTGGCACGGCGATGCCTTTGGCTGGGCGTGGCTGCTGCTGTGGTGGTGCAAGCCGGCGTTTGATCGCGTGGTGCTGTATGTGCTCTCACGCGATGTATTCGGCGAACCGGTCACCGCGTGGCAGGCATTGCGCGCGCAGCGCCTCTGGGGCGTCAGCGGGTTCTGGGGTTATCTTGGCTGGCGGCGCTTCAGTCCGGTACGCAACGTGTGCCTGCCGGTGAACCTGCTGGAAGGCGCCGACGCGCCGCTGCGCAGCCTGCGCCGGCGTGCGGTGCTGAGCGCGGCGGCCGGTCCGTCGATGCTGCTCACGCTGCTGTGCCTGGGCTTCGAAGCGGTGCTGGTGATCGGCGCGCTGTCGGCGATCTTCCTGTTCGTGCCGGTGGAACTGTTGAGCGATTCCTGGCGCGCGGCGTGGGAACTGGTGCGGCAGGACACCCCGGCCTGGGCGAAATTTGGATTGAATGGCGTGTTCTGGCTGGTCGCCAGCGTGATCGGGCCGTTGCATGTCGGGGCGGGCTTCGGCCTGTATCTCAACCGCCGCACGCAGATGGAAGCATGGGACGTTGAAATCAGCTTCCGCCGCCTGCGCGAGCGCCTGCAGCAGGCCGCGCCGTTGCTGCTGCTGGTGCTGCTGTTCTCGCTGCCGGGGGCATACGCACCGGTGCACGCGCAGGACACCCCGCAGGACGTGGCCGACGACGCGGCAGCGTCAGCCGAAGAAGAAGAAGAGGCAGAAGCAGAAGAAGAGACGCTTTCGCCGATCGATCCCGACGACACGCCGGCTGGCATCTTCGGTGATGCACCGGTCGACACCGCCGGCTTCCGCCAGGCCGTGCAGCGCGCGTATGAAGACCCGCTGCAGAGTCCCACGCGGGAGGTCACGGAGTGGAAAACACGTGAACCCGAGGACGAAGCCGAGCGCAAGGAACGCGAGCGGCTGAAGCGCGAAACCGACGCAGGGAAATCCAAAGAGCTGGTGGGATCGGCCGCGAAGATGGTCGCCCTGGCGATGGAATGGGGACTGTGGCTGCTGCTCGGGGTGCTGCTGCTGATCCTGCTGCTGACCGCGCGGCGCTGGCTGCCGTGGCTGCGCGGATCCGGCCGGCGCAAGGCCGCCGCCCCCGGCGCGCTGATCGAAGATTCGATCACCCCGCCTGAGGTGGTGCCGCCCGACGTGGCGACCCGCGCGCGCCAATTGTGGGATCGCGGGCTACCGCGCCAGGCACTGGCCCTGTTGTACCGCGCCAGCGTGGGGACGGTGGTCGACCGCAGCGGCGTGGTAGTGCCGCCGGGCGCCACCGAAGCGCAGGTGCTGCGTGCATCGCGCCGCATGCCCGACGCGCGCGACCGCGAACTGTTCGGCGCCATCGTGCGCATGTGGCAGTACGCCGCCTACGGCAACCGCCTGCCCTCGCGCGATGCCTTCCAGGCACTGGCTGACAGCCTGCAGGCGCAGTACCGGTGGCCGGCATGAAGGCGCGCGTGCTGTGGCCGTTGTTGATCGGCCTGGCGG
The DNA here is from genome assembly GCF_014836545.1 of Stenotrophomonas lacuserhaii. GTDB lineage: Bacteria > Pseudomonadota > Gammaproteobacteria > Xanthomonadales > Xanthomonadaceae > Stenotrophomonas > Stenotrophomonas lacuserhaii. The sequence goes on along the minus strand of NZ_JACSQS010000013.1, from coordinate 39,274 downwards.
TGCTGGTCAGCGTGCCGCTGGTGGTGTGGTTCCTGCGTACCCATGAGCAGGTGAGCAGGACCGAAACGCTGCCGCCGCAGGGCGAGGCCAGTTACAACCCGTTGTACGTGCTGGGCCAGGCGCTGCGCGCCGATGGCCTGCAGGTGCAGGCACGCGCGCGGCTGGACATGGCAGCGATGTCTCCGGCCGCCGGCGATACCGTGGTGCTGCTGCAGGACAGCGGCGAACTGCCCGCACCGGAAGTGGCCGCACTGCTGGCCTGGGTCCAGCGCGGCGGCCATCTGCTGGTGCGCACGCCGCCTACCGGCGAGGATGACAAGCGTCAGGAACCGGCCCTGCTGCAGGCGCTGGGCGTGGGCAGCCTGGGCTTCGGCAGTGCGTGCCAGCCGTTCCAGGTGGAAGGCGAGGACCGCCACCGGGAGTTCTGCAGCGGACGCCGTTTCGACGTCAGCGATGCGGCCTACGCCAACGTGCAACGCGAGTGGGGCAACGAAGACGGCTACGTGTTTGCCCGCATCGGTCACGGCCGCGGCGTGGTGGATGTACTGGCGGACATGGAGTTCATGAAGGGTCAGACCGACACCAACTCCTTCCTGCCGGCCGCGTTGCGCCCGAACGGGATTCAGACCGCCGCTGTCGACGGCCTGCACGACCGTCCGCACCGCGACCTGACCCGCTACCTGCTGCAGCCGAACTACGGCAAGGGCACGATGTGGCTGGTGTACGCCAGCCGGCCGCCGTCGCTGTGGGCGCGGATGTTCTTCGAGGGTTGGCCGGTCTGGCTGCCGCTGTTGTTGTCCCTGCTGGGCGGGCTGTGGATGCGCTCGCAGCGCTTGGGCAGTGAACTGCCCTCGCCGCTGGCCGAACGCCGATCGCTGCTGGAACACGTGCGCGCCAGCGGCGAACTGCTGCTGCGCCAGCGCCAGGGCCCGCGTCTGCATGCCGCGGTACGTGGGCTGTTCCTGCGCCGGCTGCAGGCGCGCGCGCCGATCGCCGCCGCACTGGAAGGCGCCGCCCAGGAACATGCCATCGCCACCCTGCTGCAATGGCCAGCCAGTCGCGTGCACACCGCGCTGGCCGCGCCCGCTGCCAACGACCTCACCGCCCTGAAAGAGCGGATTGCCCTCCTGCTGCAGATGAGACGCCTGCTATGACCGAACTGGAAAACACCCCTACGACCCCGCCACCGCTGGGTGGACCTTCGCCGGTTGCCGGTGACCTGGTCGAACGCGTGGACGCGATCCGCGAAGCGGTCGGCCATGCCTTCATCGGCCAACAGGACGTGCTGGACCAGATCCTGATCGCGCTGCTGGCCGGTGGCCACGTGCTCATCGAAGGCGTGCCCGGACTGGGCAAGACGCTGCTGGTGCGCGCGCTGGCACAGGCGCTGGAGCTGGACCACGGCCGGGTGCAGTTCACCCCCGACCTGATGCCAAGCGATGTCAGCGGCCATGCGGTGTACGACCCCAAGAGCGAGAGCTTCAAGATCCGCCGCGGACCGGTGTTCACCAACCTGCTGCTGGCCGATGAGATCAACCGCGCGCCGGCCAAGACCCAGTCGGCGCTGCTGGAAGTGATGCAGGAAGGCCAGGTCACCATCGAAGGCAAGTCCTTCCCGCTGGCACCGCCCTTCATGGCGCTGGCCACGCAGAATCCGGTGGAGCAGGAAGGCACCTACCCGCTGCCGGAAGCGCAGTTGGACCGCTTCCTGCTGAAGATCATCATCGATTACCCGGCGCTGGAGGAAGAGAAGCGCATGGTCGATGCAGTCACCACTGGCCGCAGCGCCAGCGACTTCGACCTGCAGCGGGTGCCGCGGGTGCTCAGCGCCGGCGAAGTGGTCGCGCTGCAGCAGGCCACGGCCGCCATCACCGTGGATGCCGAAGTGATCGACTACGCGGTGCGGATCGTCGCCGCCACCCGGAAATGGCCGGGCATCGCACTCGGCGCGGGGCCGCGCGGCAGCATCGCGCTGGTGCGTGCAGCGCGTGCACAGGCGCTGTTGTCCGGACGCGATTTCGTCACCCCCGACGACGTGCGCGATATCGCACGCCCCGCACTGCGCCACCGCATCGCGCTGGCACCGGAGCTGCAGATCGAAGGCCAGGATGCCGACGATGTGCTTTCGGCCCTGCTGGCCAAGGTGGACGCGCCGCGCCGATGAGGCCTGCCCTGCCCCTGCTGTGGCTGCTGCTGGCCTGGGCCGGCGTGGGTGGTGCGGTGCTGGCCGGCTGGCTGCCGCGCTGGGGCTGGTGGGCGCTGCTGGCGATTCTGCTGTTGCTCGGGCTGGCCGACCTGCTGCGGCTGCGCCGGCTGCCCTCGCCACGCGTGCAGCGGCACATGCCCGAATCGCTGGCGCTGGACGTGCGCCGCGAGGTGCAGCTGAGCCTGGAGGCCGAGCAGCCGGTGCGGCTGGAGGTGTTTGATCTGGTGCCCGGTGGGTGGCACAGCGAAGGCCTGCCGCGACGGCTGCGCCTGCGTGACGGCGTTGCGACCACGCTGGCGTACCACGTGCAGCCGTCGCAGCGGGGCGCGTTCCGCTTCGATGGCGTGCAGCTGCGCCTGCAGTCGCCGTGGCGATTGTGGACGCAACGGCGCACCGTGCCGCCTGCACTCGATGTGCGGGTGTTCCCGAACTTCGTGCCGCTGACCCGCTTTGCCTTGTTCAGTGCCGAACAGGCCTCGCGCATGGTCGGCGCGCACCTCAAGCGCCGGCGCGGTGAAGGCACCGATTTCCACCAGATGCGCGAGTACCGCATCGGTGACAGCCTGCGCCAGATCGACTGGAAAGCCACCTCGCGCGCGCGCCGGCTGGTATCGCGCGAGTACCAGGACGAAAAGAACCAGCAGATGCTGCTGATGCTCGATACCGGCCGCCGGATGATGGCCAGCGACGGCGGACTTTCGCACTTCGACCAGGTGTTGAACGCCGCGCTGGTGCTGTCTTACCTGGCGCTGCGGCAGGGCGACGGCGTCGGCCTGCATGCCATTGGTGGCGAGCCGCGCTGGGTGGCCCCCAAGCGCGGCATGGGCACCATCGACGACCTGCTGCGCGCCAGCCATGACCTGCAGCCACAACCGGTGGCGACCGACTACCTGGCGGCCGCCACCCGGCTGTCGGTGCTACAGCGGCGGCGCGCGCTGGTGATGCTGGTGACCAACGTGCGCGATGAGGACATCGAAGACCTGCTGGCGGCGGTGAAACTGCTGCAGCGGCGCCACCTGGTGTGCGTGGCCAGCCTACGCGAACAGGTACTGGACCAGGCCCTGCTGCAACCGGTGGACGAGACCACCGATGCCGCCCATGCCGGTGCTGCGGCGATGTACCTGGAACAGCGTGCGCAGGCGCATGATGCGTTGCGCAGCCATGGCGTGATGGTGCTGGATGTCACCGCCGAAGCCCTGCCCGGCGCGCTGGTGGAGCGCTACCTGTCGGTCAAGCGCGACGGCCTGTTGTAAGCGGTAGTGACGGCCGCTGGCCGTCAATCACGTACGACGCCTCGCCGCCGCGCATGGCTCGGCGCTACCGGATTCCAGCCCGGCCCCGGTGAGTCATGCCAGCCCGGCCTTGGTGGGTGACGACCGTTGGTCGTCACCGCGTTGGATCAGACGTAGATCTGCGTCGGCGCTTCATCGATGATCGCGTGCGGCACGAAACGCGCACTGTCACGGGTGATCGCGCTGTCATCCTCGCGGATGCCGATCCCGCAGGCGTGGTCGCCGATCACCCAGCTGCCGATCAGCGGATAACCGCCTTCGAAACGGGTCAACGGATGCGCCTTCTGCAGGACCGCCGGGCCATCGTAGGGCCCGTCGCTGCGCTGCACGCTGCCATCGTCCAGGTGCATTTCGATGTTGGCGCCTTCGCGTGAGAACAACGGCTTGCGGACCCAGCCGGCGCCCAACGTGCGGCCGTTGTCGAAGTGCGATTCCAGCAGGTTCGGGTGTCCGCGATGACGCTCCCACAGCAAGGGCAGGATGCCCTTGTTGCTCAGCACCGCCTTCCAGGCCGGTTCCAGCAGCTGCACGCCGGAAGCCGGCAGCGCGCGGCCGAATTCCTCGGCCATCAGGTCTTCCAGCGGATACAGCTTGAACAGCGTGCCGATCACCGTGTCATCCAGCGCGGTGAAGCGCCCATCTTCGGAGAGTCCGATGTCTTCGATGGCGATGCCCTGGCCGTGCAGGTTGGCCTGCGCAGCGCAGTCCCGCAGGTATTCCACCGTGCCCACGTCTTCCTGCGAACTGCCCACGGCGCTGAAGAACAGCGGCGGCGGCAGCTTGGCGGCGAGCTCACCGAAACGCTCCACCAGCGCTTCATGCAGGGCGTTGAACTGGTCGGCGTGCTGCGGCAGGCGACCGGCATTGCGCTGGTCTTCCAGCCACTGCCACTGGAAGAAGCTGGCTTCGAACAGCGAGGTCGGGGTGTCGTAGTTCAGTTCGTACAGCTTGGCCGGGCCGCTGCCGTCATAGGCCAGGTCCAGGCGGCCGTACAGGTGCGGCTGGCGCTGGCGCCAGCTGTTGGCGATCCAGTCGCGGTAATGCGCCGGGATCGCCAGCTTGTCCATCAGCGCATCGGACGCCACGACCTCGTCGACCAATGACAGCGCCATCTGATGCAGTTCGGCGCTGGGGTCTTCGATGTCCTGTTCGATCTGGCGCAGGGTGAAGGCGTAATACGCCGTTTCATCCCAGTACGGCTGGCCGTCGATGGTGTGGAAGCGGAAGCCGGCTTCTTCGGCACGAGCGCGCCACTGGGCGCGCTCGGCAATGCGCACACGCTGCATCGATCAGCCGCCGAAGCTGCCGCCGCTACGGCGCGCACTGGTGCTGCCGAAGCCGGCACGGCTGGCGGTGGTGGCGCGGTTCGGCACGTTGCTGACCGGGGCCAGGCCGGCCTTGCCGGCGCCGATGCCGCTGGCCGTGTTCAGCCCGCCGCTGCCACCGGGGGCCGCGCGCGCCCAGCCGGCGCTCTTGTCCTGGTAAGCGGGGCTGGCGGCGGCCGGCTGCTGGGCCAGGCCGGCACGTCCGCTGTTCATCATCTGCGACATGAAGAAGCCCATCATCATCGGACCGATGAACGAAGTGCCTGCCGAGGTGCGCTGTTCCACGCACTGCTCCGGCTTGTAATCGGCTTCGCAGGCCGCCTTGTCGGCGTACTTGGGCGCGGCATCGGCAGACTGCCGCTGCGCCTCGGCAAAGGCAGTGCGGCACGACGACGGATCGCCGGTGGCCTCGGTACAGGCCTGCACGGAGGTATACAGCCCTTCCTGCACCTGCACCGGTTCGTCCTTCTGGCAGGCGGTGAACAGCAGCGGTGCGGCGCTCATCAACAGCAGCGCGGTGGTGCGGGAACGTTTCATGGCCTCATGCCTCATGCGGATCAACCCGCCAATGATGCCGCATCAGCGCCGGCAACCAAAGTCGGCAAAGCAGGCAAGATGAACGGCGGGTCAGATCGGCTGGCCCGGTGGTTGCAAACGCAACCGGAAAAATTGGGCATCATCGGGAGACACCCACGTCGTACGGCCCGCCCGTTACTGCCAGCCCATGCCCGAGTACCGTTCCCGCACCTCCACCGCCGGCCGCAACATGGCTGGCGCCCGCGCCCTGTGGCGTGCCACCGGCATGAAGGACGGCGACTTCCACAAGCCGATCATCGCCATCGCCAACTCCTTCACCCAGTTCGTGCCCGGCCACGTGCACCTCAAGGACCTTGGCCAGCTGGTGGCGCGCGAGATCGAACAGGCCGGCGGCGTGGCCAAGGAGTTCAACACCATCGCGGTGGATGATGGCATCGCCATGGGCCACGACGGCATGCTGTACTCGCTGCCGAGCCGCGAGATCATCGCCGACTCGGTCGAGTACATGGTCAACGCGCACTGCGCCGATGCCGTCGTCTGCATTTCAAACTGCGACAAGATCACCCCCGGCATGCTGATGGCCGCGATGCGCCTGGACATCCCGGTGATCTTCGTTTCAGGCGGCCCGATGGAAGCGGGCAAGACCAAGCTGTCCGAACACAAGCTGGACCTGGTGGATGCGATGGTGATCGCTGCCGATGACAGCGCGTCGGACGAAAAGGTCGCCGAGTACGAGCGCAGCGCGTGCCCCACCTGCGGTTCGTGTTCGGGCATGTTCACCGCCAATTCGATGAACTGCCTGACCGAAGCGCTGGGCCTGTCGCTGCCCGGCAACGGCACCACGCTGGCCACCCACGCCGACCGCGAGATGTTGTTCCGCCGCGCGGGCCGGGTGATCGTGGAACTGTGCCACCGATGGTATGGCGGCGAAGACCCGCGCGCCCTGCCGAGCGGCATCGCCACCGCAGCGGCGTTCGGCAATGCGATGACGCTGGATATCGCCATGGGCGGTTCGACCAACACCATCCTGCACCTGCTGGCGGCCGCCCAGGAAGGCGGCGTGGACTTCGATTTGACCCATATCGATGCGCTGTCGCGGCGCGTGCCGCAGCTGTGCAAGGTGGCCCCGAACACGCCGGAATACCACATCGAAGACGTGCACCGTGCCGGCGGGGTGTTCGGCATCCTCGGCGAACTGGACCGTGCCGGGCTGCTGGATACCTCGGTGCCGACCGTGCACAGCCCCTCGCTGGCCGACGCGCTGAAGCGGTGGGATGCCACGCTCACCGATGACGCGAAGGTGCATGAGTTCTTCGCCGCCGGGCCGGCCGGCATTCCCACCCAGGTGGCTTTCAGCCAGGCCACGCGTTGGCCGTCGCTGGACCTGGACCGTGCCGAAGGCTGCATCCGTTCGCTGCAGCACGCCTATTCGCTGGAAGGCGGGCTGGCGGTGCTGCGTGGCAACCTGGCAGTGGACGGCTGCGTGGTGAAGACCGCCGGCGTGGACGAGTCCATCCATGTTTTCGAGGGCAACGCTCGCGTATTCGAAAGCCAGGACGCGGCGGTGGCTGGCATCCTCGCCGATGAGGTGAAAGCGGGCGATGTGGTGGTGATCCGCTACGAGGGGCCGAAGGGCGGACCGGGCATGCAGGAGATGCTGTACCCGACCAGTTACCTGAAATCGAAGGGTCTGGGAAAACAGTGCGCGCTGCTGACCGACGGCCGCTTCTCAGGCGGCACTTCGGGCCTGTCGATCGGGCACGTTTCGCCCGAAGCGGCCAGCGGCGGGGTGATCGGGCTGGTGCACGACGGTGACCGCATCCGCATCGATATTCCCGCCCGCGGCATCCACCTGCTGGTGGATGAGGCCACACTGGCGCAGCGCCGCGCCGACGCCGATGCACGCGGCTGGAAGCCACTGCAAGCACGCCCGCGCAAAGTCACCAGCGCGTTGAAAGCCTACGCGCTGCTGGCCACCAGCGCGGACAAGGGCGCCGTGCGTAACACCGCCCTGCTGGACTGACAAGGGGCGCGAGCACGGTAGCGCCGAGCCAGGCTCGGCGAGCGCAGAGGAAGGCAGAAGCGTGTCGACCAACGGTCGTCACCTACCGAAGAAGGAGCATGGCGGCCAGCGGCCGTCACTGCCGACAGCCGTGGTAGCGCCGAGCCATGCTCGGCGAGCGCAGAGGAAGGCAGAAGCGTGACGACCAACGGTCGTCACCTACCGAAGCAGGTGATCGCCTCCTTCCACCGCCGGAGCATGACGGCCAGCGGCCGTCACTACCCACAGCCAGGCCCTCCATCTCCTTTTCTCTACTGTCCCTGTTTCGCAGCGCGCCACGCAGGTACAAAGGCAGCGAGCTGCCCAATCAGGATGACCGTCACTCCACCCGTGACCAGATATAGCGGCCCTATGCGCGGAACCTCGTAGTGTAGGGCGACAAGCAAATTGATGCCCATTGCCGCTGCCGTGCCGACCAGCGTGCCCGCTGCTGTCAGCATCAGGTTCTCAATCAGGAAGTAGGCGATGACATCGATCCTCCGCGCTCCAAGTGCGCGTCTTATGGCAATCTGAGGATAGCGTCGACGTACCCAGAAGCTGGATAGACCGTAGATACCGGTAGCGGTCACCAGCAGCAGAGCAAGCGAAGCACTGAGAAACATCACGGCCATGATCTGGTCGTGCCGAAGATAGTCTGTCCTCATCTCCTGGAACGTGCTGCTCCTCGCGATGCTACGGCGAGGATCGCGTTGCAACAGCTTCTCACGCACCAGTGCCACTACGCCGCCCGATACGCCCGGAGCCACGCGGATGGCGAACATGACTCGGCTTGTATCGGGAATGAGCGGCAAGATGAGCGACAAGCCGTCGTCACCATCTTTCCGGAACACTGGCCGCGCAAGCCTTCTTACAATTCCGACAACGCGTATCGGGTACCGGGCATCAGCATAGATGAACCTGCCAACCGCACTGCTGCCAGGAAACATCCGAGCCGACAGATCCTCGGTAAGAATCACTTCGGACACCCCATGCAGACCTGCATATTCCTCTCTCGAACGCATGGAAACAAACGCCTCAGGCGAAAAATCCCGGCCCGCGGTCAGTTCGAGCCCAAGCAGGCGAACCGCGGGACTCGACACTGCATAGACTGACGGCTCCGCTTCGATTATTCCGTCAATCTGATCGCTTTCAATCGGCTTGTTCGTGAAACCAGCGATCCAGTTGCGTTCTGACAGAGGAAGAGACCCTGTCGCCAATGCGTCTATAACACCAGGGACGCGGCGCAACGTCTCAATGTCCTCAGCGATAGCTACGGACGGGACCGCCAGGGGATCACTCACGAACTCGCCTTCAACTACCAAGAGGCCTTCGTCCTGCATCCCGGTCGCATGGCTCAACGAGGAGACTCTGTCCATCAGAAGAGACATCAGATTTGCCACGCACGCCATGGCTACGAGCACCTGCATGAATAAAAGAAATGCCGTGATCCGATTGCGTCGCAGCGATCGTGCGATCAAGGAAACCTGGTTGAAAATCATTCAGCCACCTTGATCTGCATCGCAACGCGTCCCGAGGTCGCGCGCATGGCAGGTAACAGCGCAGCAAGCAGGCTTGAGACCAACGCAAGCATGAAAATTGGGAGGATAAGTCCCGGTCCCAGACGTATCAGCGACGCATAGTCTTCGGGTTGGCTGCGGACCAGAGCAACGCCCAGCCAGGCAACGAGCAGACCGATAATCCCGCCGAAGAAGCCTATGATCGCCGTCTCACTCAATAGCTGGGCGATTATGTCGATGCGCCGAGCCCCCAGAGCGCGACGGATGGATATCTCATGGCTCATGCCAACGAACCGGGCAAAAATCAGTGCACTCATGTTGAGCAGAGACACTCCCAGAAAAGCGATGCTTAGAGCGAGCTGCAATTTGACATCATTCGGCACGATCCGCCGTTCAGTCAGGTACTCCCGAAGACTTGGCAGCCGTGGCGGAACAAATCGTTCAAGGCGACCGACGCGGACCTGAGCGTGAAGATAGTTCTCCAGGAATCGGACGTAGTCTGCCTTTTCTGCATCATCTCCGAGCTGCACCCAGAACTGCAGCCACGAAGATCGGGAGTCTTCCAGGCTGTTACTCGCGACCGCGTCGGACCAAGAGAAGATGCTGCTCGCCACGTTGAGGTCTAGATCTACCGCCAGCGCCAGGGGAACGAAAAAATCCTCTGATCCGCTGAAGGCGTCCTGCTGAAGATCAGTGTGGAATCGCGGGCGCGGCTCCCACTTGTCGGCTATGCCGATAACGGTGAAAGAGTGTCCCCCCAGTCTGATTGAGTCACCGATCCGGGACCTATTGAACCCTACCCTCGCGGCCAGTGAACGACTCAGAACCACGACCCGGGCACGGTTGCCCTCTTCGGCCGATGTCCATGCGCGACCGGCCACCAGATCTATCCCAAACATATCAAAGACGCTGGTAGTGGCGTACTGTCCACGTGCGAAGAAAGGAACTGGCACACCCGTTTGACTGTCGACGAGCAGCCTGCCGGAAGCAAGCGCTGCCTGTTGGTACCCCGGCCCCTGCTTGAGCAGTGCTCGTGCATCCAGCCAGGTCATGGCAACCCGTGGATCCCTTCCAGCACGTACTGGATACGACGAAGGGAGGATATCCAGAACAGGATGAAAAAGGTGCCCGCTGCGTCCCGGCAACGGATCCCAGGACATGGTGTAGACCACAGTAATCATCATCATGCTGGCTCCGACGCCCAGGCCAAGCCCCAGCATCAGTGCAATGCTCATGCCTTTGGTTGCCAGCAAGCGTCTATACGCCAGCGTGAGGTAATAAGTGATCACGATCTACTCCAACAGATCAATGGAGAAATGCAGCGGACGTCGGTACAACGTCCACCGGCTCCACTGAAAGCCACGCGGTGGCTGCTGATGTATGAAGGTTGCGTCATGGATGGTGGCGTTCGCTCTTCTGCCTAGCACCCACCCTCATTACTCCACGCCCTCGATGGTGTTCGCAAGCGCGTCGCTGTGGCCTGCACAGCAGGAGATTTGCAGCTGCATGTTCGTCGTCTCCACCAGCTCTACTGCAGGACGTCGCGGCTGACCTTTGACTGGCTCAGTGCGATCTCAAACACTGTCGATCACGCTTGCCACCGCTTCATGGAGATTCCTTTGGACTGGGACGCCGGCACACTGGCTGCACGAATACGCTCGGTGAGAATAGACCGTGGTTTTTCGCAGACCGATCTCGCTACTGCCTTGAACGTCAACCGCTCGACGGTTGGCCACTGGGAGCGCGAGCACGGCTTCACGCCATCGATCGTCCATCTTCACCGTTTGAGCCAGGTCATGAATGTCAGCCTCTCGTGGTTGGCAGAGGGCCGACATGCGGGCACTGGTGCGGGAGTGGGGGGAGCGAGGGCATCCCTCGAGTGCAGGTTACTGTCTTCGTCCAGGAATCTTCCACTCACCGTCGTTGCCAACGTCGTGACATTGATGGAGAGCGCCGAAACGCTTCTTTAGATGCTCCGAACTGCTGACGAACACAGCCCTTTGCGGCAAGTCCCAGGGATGGCAGAGTGCCACCGACAAGGGTGCCGTGCGCAATACCGCGCTGCTGGACTGACGAGGAGCGAGCACGGTAGCGCCGAGCCATGCTCGGCGAGCGCAGCGGAAGGCAGAAGCGTGACGACCAACGGTCATCACCCACCGAAGAAGGAGCATGGCGGCCAGCGGCCGTCACTGCCGACAGCCGTGGTAGCGCCGAGCCATGCTCGGCGAGCGC
>NZ_JACSQS010000013.1:0-28024 GCF_014836545.1 Stenotrophomonas lacuserhaii | reverse complement strand
AGCGGAAGGCAGAAGCGTGACGACCAACGGTCGTCACCTACCGAAGCAGGTTATCGCCTCATTCCACAGCAGGAGCATGACGGCCAGCGGCCGTCACTACCGACAGCCGCGGTTGCGCCGGGACAGTCAGCCGATGATGCGCTTGAACGGGGGCAGTGCGTCGATGATGCGCTTGCCGTAGCGGCGGCTGAGCAGGCGCGAATCGAGGATGATGACGCGGCCGGTGTCGGTGGAGGTGCGGATCAGGCGGCCGGCGAACTGGGTCAGCGTGCGCAGCGCGTGCGGCACGGCGATCAGGTTGAAGGCATTCAGCCCGCGTGCCTCGAACCACTCGCTCAGGGTGGCGGTCTGCGGATCGGTCGGCACCGCGAATGGCACCTGGGTGATCACCACCGTGGTACACGCCTCGCCCGGCAGGTCCAGGCCTTCGCCGAATGAGTTCAGGCCGAACAGCACCGAGCCTTCGCCTGCGGCAACCCGACGCAGGTGCTCGTCGATCAACCGGGTCTTGGACATTTCGCCCTGCACCAGCACCTGCTTGCGCTTGGCGGCAGGCATCAGGCCGGCTACTTTCTCCATCTTCCAGCGCGAGGTGAACAGCACCATCGAGCCTTTCTTCCAGTCCAGTTCCTTGCCGAGGTAACGCGCCACTTCGCGGGGGTGACCCTCGCGGTCATCCGGCGTAACCGGGAACGGCGGCACGATCAGCTCGGCCTGGTTGGGCAGGTCGAAGGGCGAGGACAGCGACACCATTTCAGCGTCCTCCGGGATGCCGTTGTCGATCGCCAGTGACTGGAAATCACCGCCGCCGGTCAACGTGGCCGAGGTCATCACCACCGAGTCCACTTCGTCCCACAACAGCTTGCGCAGTACATGCGCGGCCGATACCGGCGAGCCGTGCAACACCAGGTCGCCTTCGCGCGTGGCGGTGATCCAGCGTGCCATCGGCGGCGCGCCTTCCTTGTCTTCGCGGCGCCAGGCCTGCCACAGGTTGTACTGGCCTTCGACCATTTCCAGCGCCATGCCAAGGTTGCGCTGCAGGCGCTCACGGGCGGGATCGTCCTGCTTGCCCTTGGCCACCTGTGCATTGGCCGCGTGCGCCCAGTTGAACAGGCTGCGGGTGTCGTCGGCCAGCGCTTCGATCGGCTCGCGCCAGGCCTCGGGCAGGCGCCCGTTGGCCGCGCGCCACATCGGTTCTTCGTCGGCCGGCGCCGGCATCCACAGTGCTTCGACGTGATCGCGGAACGCGCGCAGCTGCTTGGCCACGTTGGTGGCGACATCGATGGCCTCGTTCGGCAGCAGGTTGCCAAGCCGGTCCTTGTCCACCGCACGGTAGGCACCGGCGATCAGGATCTGCAGGCGTCCCACGCGCTTGGCCATGTCATCCAGGGCCAGGCTGGCCGCGCCCTGGTCGATGGCCACGTTGCCGATGTGGTGGCCTTCGTCCAGCACCAGCAGCATGTCCGAGGGCGCGGCGATCAGCGGCTGGTTGTTCTCACTCTCGCCGATGGACAGCGCTGACAGCAGCAGCGCGTGGTTGGTGACCACGATCTGTGCATCGCGCACGGTGTTGCGCGAACGCAGCACCGCGCATTGCGCCGAATAGGCGCAGCGCCGTCCGGCACAGGCAGAGGCCGGCGTGGTGATGCGGCCGCGCAGCCCCGGGCTGATGGTTTCCGGAGCGTTGTCGATGTCACCGTCCCAGCTGCCGGAGGTGAAAGCCACCGTCAGCCGCGCGGCGATGTCCATTTCAATCGGGGCCAACGGCCGGTCGTACAACGGCTGCTCGTCTTCGAACATGCCGCCCTGCGACGCCTCGCCCTGCGCTTCGGCGGCATTGCGCGTGCACAGGTAACGGGTGCGGCCCTTGGCCAGCGCCACGGTGGCTTCCAGCCCGGTGGCCTTGAGGAAGTTCGGGATGTCACGCTCGACCAGCTGCGACTGCAACGCCACGGTGCCGGTACTGATCACCAGCTTTTTTTTGGTGGCGATGGCGATGGGTACGCCGGCGGTGAGGTAACCCAGGCTCTTGCCGACGCCGGTCGGTGCCTCCACCACGCCCACGCCGCCGCTCCTGGCCAACGCACGCGACACCACGCCGATCATCTGGCTCTGCGAGCGGCGGGTGGCAAAGCCGGGGGTGTTGGCCTGCAGCGTGGTGTACGCCTTGCGGATTGCATCCTTCAGGGCGTCATCAAGCATGCGCGGCACGGCGACGGGTTCGGTCACGCCAGGATTACCGGTACGGGATCAGGCTGCGTATTGTCGCACGCGGGACCGGCCCACCCGGGTCGGCGACGCTGAACCTGTCAGCCCGCTGCGGGCCGGTCCCCGCGCTGCCGCAGGGACCTTGCCGGGTCAGGCCGGGCGCGGCACGCCGCCGCGCAGGGCGCGCGTCAGTGCCCAGACCACCAGCACCAGGCCGAAGGCTTCGACCAGCGACAGCGCGAAATGGACCCCGTTGAGGATCATCCCGAGCCCGGCAATCGATCCGTACTGCCCGCTGTTGATCAGCCACAGCGGCAGCAGCGAAGCCAGCAGGCCGAACATACTGGTGGCGGCCAGCAGCAGCAGCCCGGCCAGCGCGCCGGTGCGTACCGGCCCGCGCGGTACGTCCATCACCCACACCACGCCGATGGTCAATGCGATCAGCACCGGCAGCCGCACCGCCGCCATGCTCAACACGGTCATCAGCAGATCGGTGCTTTCCATGTTCATTCCTCTCCGGTGAGGCGCGTGTTGCCACGCAGCCCGGCATATACCGCGTCGGTGTCCGGGCGGACTTCGTGCCACTGCTGGAAGCTCTCGGCGGCCTGTTCGACCAGCATGCCCAGGCCATCGACGGTGTTGCGGCATTCGGCCGAACGCGCCCACGCCAGGAAGGCGATCGCCGCATCACCGTAGTTCAGGTCCACCGCGGTGGTCATGCTGTTGACCAGCGACAGCGGCAGCTTGAAGGACGCACTGGGGTCACGGCCGGCCGAGGTCGCGTTGACGATCAGTTCGAAGTCGCCCAGGTCGTGCAGATCGTCCCAGTAGCGGCTGAGCGCACGGCCCGGCTCGCCCATCGCATCGATCAGTTCATCGGCGCGTTCCGGCGTGCGGTTGACCACCACCAGCTCGCGGATGCCGGCATCCAGTAGCGAGGGCGCCACCGAGCGTGCCGAACCGCCGGCACCCAGCAGCAGTACGCGGCGGCCGCGCAGGTCCTGGCCGTGGCGGTCGGTGAGGTCACGCACCAGCCCGGCACCATCGGTGGTGTCCCCGTGCCAGCGATCGCCCTTGCGCAGCAGCGTGTTGACCGAGCCGGCACGGGTGGCGCGCGCGGTGCGCGTGGTGCACACCGCAAAGGCCGCTTCCTTGTGCGGAAGGGTGACATTGGCGCCACGCCCGCCTTCGGCAGCGAACGCTTCCAGCGCGGCAAGGAAGCCGTTCGGCGCAGCATCGATGGCACGGTAGTCCACCGCGATGCCTTCCTGCCGGCCGAATGCGGCGTGGATGTCCGGCGACAGGGAGTGGGCGATGGGGTGGCCAAAGACAGCGTAGCGATCGGTCATGGAATCCTCGGATGGTTCGAAGGGGACGCCCTACACTGGGCCTCCCTGTACTGCCTGGACCTGGACGATGCGATCTGCCCTGCCCCTGCTGGTTGTGGCCGCCAGTTTACTCTGCGCCCCCGTGGCGATGGCGTTGAATGAGTTCGGCATCGAAGGCATGGGCGTGGTCTCGACCAAGGCCGGGGAAGGCCGCGCCAGCCTCCGCCCGGATGGCCAGCGCATCATCTTCGCCAGTGACCGCGTCGGCGGCAGCGGTGGCTGGGACCTGTGGCAGGCCGAGCTGCGCGAAGGCCGCTGGCAGGCGCCGCAGCCGCTGGCTTTGAACAGCACGGCCGATGACCTGGACCCGTACTTCAGCCACGACGGGCGCTGGCTGCTGTTCGCCTCCGACCGCGATGGGACGATGGCGCTGTACCGGGTGGCCATCGATGCGGATGGTCGCTTCGGCGCAGCGGAGCGCTGGCAGGAGGGCGGGGTGCTCACGGCGGAGCGTGGTGCGGCCTTGAGTGCGGACGGGCAGCGGTTGCTGTTCGCGCGGCAGGCCGGCAAGGGACGCGGTTGGGACCTGCATCTGGCGACCATAAGCGATGGAAAGCGCGGCCCGGCGGTTGCGCTGGAGGCACTGAACAGCGCGGCCGACGAAACCGACGGCGAGTGGTTGGGCAACGACGGTGCGGTGGTGTTCACGCGTGCCGGCGAGGGCACGGCCCAGCTGTGGCGCAGCGACTGCGCGTGGTCCGCGGCGGCGTTGCAGCCGGTGGCGTTGTCGTTCAATACGGCCGATGGGATGACCCATGCAGCGGTGGTCGATGCGGCCAGGCCGGGTGAACTGTTGCTGGTGAGCAGCAGCGCACGCGCGCCACGCGCGGGTGGTAGCGATGTGTACCGGATGATGGCGCCGCGGACGGTGGCGGTGGCCGGGTGTGGCAGCTGACGGGGAAGCGTGACGACCAACGGTCGTCACCCACCAGTGCGAAGAGCAGACGGCCAGCGGCCGTCGCTACCCCTTGCAGGCGGCCAGCGGCCGTCTCTACCGGTCCAGCAGGCTGGCGCGGGCCTGTTCGTACTCTGCTTCGCTGATGCGGCCCTCGTCCTTGCGCCGGTTCAACGCGGCCAGTTCAGCCTGCACCGCTTCGGGCAGCTGCAGCTCGCGCGATACGTGGGCGGCGGCCGACGGCAGTTCCGGTGCACGCCGTTTTTCGCGGAACGACGCCAGCGCCAGCCAGACGATCAGCGCGCCGAACACCACCACCCCGATGATCCAGATCATCCAGTGGCCAACGCCCAGGATCTCCATCGTTCCGTTCTCCTCGTGCAGAAGCCGCTATTGTCAGCGCTCGTGCAGCCAGCGCGCCACCTGCGGCGCGAAATAGGTCAGCACGCCGTCAGCGCCGGCGCGCTTGAAGCACATCAGCGATTCCATCACGCAGGCACGTTCGTCCAGCCAGCCATTGGCCGCGGCCGCCTTCAGCATCGCGTACTCGCCACTCACCTGGTAGGCGAAGGTCGGCACGCCGAAGGTTTCCTTGACCCGCCGCACCACGTCCAGGTACGGCATGCCCGGCTTGACCATCACCATGTCCGCGCCTTCTTCCAGGTCCAGTGCGATCTCGCGCAGGGCCTCATCACCGTTGGCCGGATCCATCTGGTAGGTCTTCTTGTCGGCCTTGCCGAGGCTGCCGGCACTGCCCACCGCGTCGCGGAACGGACCGTAGAAGGCCGATGCGTACTTGGCCGAGTAGGCCATGATGCGGGTGTTGATGAAACCGGCTTCGTCCAGCCCACGGCGGATGGCGCCGATGCGCCCGTCCATCATGTCCGACGGCGAAATGACATCCACGCCGGCCCGCGCATGCGACACCGACTGCTTCACCAGTGCTGCCACGGTGATGTCGTTGAGCACGTAACCACTGTCATCGATGATGCCGTCCTGGCCGTGGGTGGTGTACGGATCCAGCGCCACGTCGGTCATCACCCCCAGCGTCGGGAAGCGTTCTTTCAATGCGCGCACCGCACGCTGCGCCAGCCCGTCATCGGCCCATGCGGCTTCGGCATCCAGCGACTTCAATGCCGGATCGATCACCGGGAAGATGTCGAGCACCGGGATGCCCAGCTCCACCGCCGCTTCACCGACTTTCAGCAGTTCTTCGATGGACAGGCGCTCCACGCCCGGCATCGACGGGATCGCGGTGCGGCCAGCATGCTCATGCACGAACACCGGATGGATCAGGTCGTCCACGGTCAGCGTGTTTTCGCGCATCATCCGGCGCGAGAAATCATCGCGGCGCATGCGGCGGGGGCGGTACAGGGGGTGCGACATGGGGGGCTCCGTCAAGGCATCAGGTCACTGCAGGCGATAGTCGCGCGGCAGCAGGGGGTCGGGTAGCGGGCGCTGGCCGAGCGCGTCCAGTTGGTCGATTTCAACGGTACGCACCATCGCATCCAGCGGCAGGTCGTTGGGCTCGGTACCGAAGGGGTCTTCCATCTCTTCGCCCAGTTGGTCCAGGCCGAAGAAGGCATACGCCAGCACCGCCGACAGCACCGGCGTGGCCCAGCCCAGCGAACTGGCCAGGCCGAACGGCAGCAGCACGCAGAACAGCCACGCGCAGCGGTGCAGCAACAGGGTGTAGGCGAACGGCAGCGGGGTGGCGAGGATGCGCTCGCAGCCGGCCTGGATGGAGGACAGCGCATGCAGGCGCTCTTCCAGCTGGGCATACAGGATCGGCGACAGCCGGCCGGCGTGCAGCGGCACGGCCAGCTCGGCGGCGATCATAGACAGCAGCGCGTCCAGGGTGTTGCGACGGTCATGCAGCAGCACGCGCTGGTCGGCATCCAGCCATGGGCGTGCCGCCTGCGCTTCGTCCGCGCCGCGCAGGCGCGCGGCCAGGCCGTGCGCGAAGGCAATGGCGAGATGGCCGATACGCGTGCGCCGTGGCGCATCGTCGGGCAGCAGCTGCTGCACCTGGCGGGCCAGCGAGCGCGACTCGAAAATGAGCTGACCCCAGAGCTTGCGGCCTTCCCACCAGCGTTCATGGCAGGCGTTGTTGCGGAAACTGAGGAAGATCGACAGCACCAGGCCAAGCAGCGCGAACGGCGCGGAGGACACCCGTTCGATGCCCGGCACGTTGCCCAGTTCCACCACCGCCGACACGACGATGGCCAACAGCAGGATCGCCAGCACCTTGGGCGCCACCGCCGGAACGATGGAGCCCCGCAGGATGTACAGCAGCTGCCAGCCGTGCGGACGTGGGCGGATGATCATGGGGCGTCGGGGGCGTTGCGCGCCGATCTGGCGCTGGGCAGGGCCGGGCGGCCCTCGGGCTGGTCATTGTACGCCTGCCATCCTGCCCTCCCTGCGCACCTGCGACCGAGGGTCGCACCGCAGCCTCAGACGATGCCGCCGCCCAGCCCCAGGCGGAAGACGCCGACCACGATGACGATGCCGTTGAGGATCAGCCCGGTCCAGGCCCGGCCGCGCTTGCTGGGATGGGTGAACAGGATGCCGATCGCTGCGATCAACGCACCCACTGCAGCGAACGGGATCAGGAACCAGTTGCCCCAGCCGAGCAGCGGCACCAGCGCGACCACCATCCATATCAGTGCCACGATGCCCCACAACAGACTGATCAGTCCCATACGCCCTCCTCGCCGATGGATTGGGGCCCACCATAGCCGTTCGCGTGGGCCTCGGATAGGCCCGCATGGGCTTGCCGCCGCGCTCACCGCTGCGGTGCTAGCGTGCCTGCAGGGCCCCGGCGTTGGGGCCGATTCAGATCGATGGACCGATGATCCGCTGCCTACCTACAGGGGTTCGAGCCATGAAGATGACCACCACGACATTCCGCTGGACCGCCGCTGCCGCCGTGCTGCTGCTGGTAGCCGGCTGTGCCAGCACCTCGCGGGTGATGCTGGGCCAGGCCCGCGCGCCCATCGACCCTGCCCAGGTGCAGGTGTATTCCACCCCGCCGGCCGGTTCGGTGGAGATCGCCCAGCTGGAATCGTCCAGTGCGGTGGGCTTCGGCACGCAGGGCCAGACCGACGCGGCCGTGGCGCGCCTGAAGCGCGATGCTGCCGCGCTCGGCGCCAACGGCGTGATCCTGATGGGCGTGGGCTCCAGCGGCTCGCCGGTGGGCATGTCGGTGGGTGCCGGCAGCTACGGTTCGCGCGTCGGCGGTGGCGTGGGCATCGGCATTCCGACCACCCAGCGCAAGGCGGCCGGCGTGGCGATCTGGGTGCCCAACCCGGCGCCCGTCCCGCGCCTGCCGGCCCAACAGATCCCGGCACGCTGAACAAAAAAGGGGACGGAGGGGATTAAGTCGTCTTCAGCCGTAAACGGGCGAGAAACGACTTAATCCCCTCCGTCCCCTTTTTAGTGGGTCAGCGGTATTTCGGGATGAAGACTTCGTTGACCGCCTTGGCCAGCTGGTCCGGCGGCAGCAGGCCCTGGTCCAGCAGGAAGTTGTTGAAGGCCTTGCGGTCGAACTTCGTGCCCAGCGCCAGCTCGGTCTGCATGCGCAGTTCCAGGATGCGGGTGTAGCCGTAGAAGTAACTGCCGGCCTGGCCAGGCATGCGCACGGTGTAGCGGTCCAGTTCCTGGGTGGCCATCGCCTTGGACAGGCTCACTTCGTCGATCAGCACGCGCTCGGCGTCGGCGCGTTCGATCAGACCCAGGTTGAGCATCGGGTCCAGCATCGCGCGCGCGGCGCGCAGCAGGCGGAACTGCAGCGCGATCAGCTGGCCGTCCAGCGGTTCATAGGGCACCATTTCCGCTTCGGCATACAGCGCCCAGCCTTCGACGTTGACCGAATTGAACGCGAACATCGTGCGCGCCAGCGAGACACCGCGCTCGACCATCGCGGTGAACTGCAGCTCGTGGCCGGGACGGCCTTCGTGCGCGCTCAGCGTCCAGGCGGCGGAACCGAAGTTGAAATCATCGTACTGCGCGCCTTCGCCGGCCGCCGGGTTGCCCAGCGGCAGCACGAAGGTGCCCTGCTGCCCGGTATTGTTGACCAGCGGTGCCGGCAGGAAATGCGGGGCCGGGCTGGCCGCGCTTTCCGCAGCCGAACCCAGCCGCATCTGCATCGCGCGCTGCGGCACATCGACGATCTGGTGTTCGTGGATCAGCGGATCGATCGCATCGATGACCTTGCGGTAATGGCCTTCCAGCTGGTCGTTGGCGATGGTTTCCTTCTTCAGCGCGCGGATCACTGCGACCGGATCGGTCGGGTCGCTGACCTTCAGGCCCTTGGCCTGCACCACCAGCGGCGCCAGCTGGCGCATCGCCGAACGGGTTTCCATGAATTCCAGCTGGGCGCGCTGCATCAGCAGCTTCGGGTCGATGTCGATGCCGACCTGCTTGAGCTGGTAGGCATACACCGGCGCGGGCAGGCGGGTGTCTTCGCGCGCCTTCGGCAGCACCGTGCTGCGCGTCCACGCCGCGTAGTCCTTCAGCTGCCCGGCGAGGGTCTTCATCGCCTCCTCGGCACCGGCGACCTTGTACTTCTGCAGCAGCGATTGGATGCCGCTGATGTAGGTCTCCACGTTGTCCAGCGACTGCTGCACTTCGATCTTCGTCGGCTGCAGCAGCGCACTGTTGGACAGGCGTTCTTCGTAACGCTGGCGGGCCAGCGTGGTCAGCGGCGTACCGCCCGGCTGCAGGCCGGCGTAAGCCTTCAGGCGATCCACCGCCTTGGCGCGGCGCTCGGCCGGCACCTGGTCGGACAGCAGCAGGTTCAGACCGCTGAAGATGGTCTGCGGGGCGTCGCTCCACGGCAGGAAGTACTGCTCGCCCAGCGTGCTGCCTTCGATGCTTTCGCTCGCCGCACCGATCATGATCTCCAGGTCCTGGCGGACGTTGGGGTCCTTCTCGCTGGCCAGCTTTGCCTGCAGTTCACCGCGCGCCTGGGTCATCGCTTCGCGATAGCGCTTGGCGTTGTCCGGGCCGAGGTCGGCGACCTTGTCGTCGTAGCCGGGCACGCCGAAGAAGCCGGTGCTTTCCGGCTGGAACGGGCCCTGCGCATCCAGCAGGATCTGCGCCAGCTGGTTGCTGCGCGCCACCCAGGCCGGGGCCGCGGCGGGCTTTTTGGACGCGGCGGCCGGGGCCGCATGGGCCGGAGCGGTGGACAGCAGCGGGGCGGCACCCAACGCGAGGGCAATGGCAAGGACAAGCGGCTTCATCACACACTCCAGGATGCGGGCAATGCCAGCACCCTACGCATTCATGGCCGGGGCGGCAATGCGCCGGAGGTCACGAGGGCGGGCGGCAGCCCATGCCGGACGATCAGGGCTTCAGGCAGCGGCCGAGGAAATCCTCTGCAATGCGATAACGGTGCAACGCGTCGGCACCGGACAAGCCGTGCTTGGCGCCCGGGTAGGTCATCAGTTCGAACGGCTGGCCGCGCTTCTGCAGCGCGCTCATCAGCACCGTGGAATTGCTGAACAGCACGTTGTCATCGGCCATGCCATGGATCAGCAGCAGGCGCGAACGCAGGCCATCGACATGGGTCAGCACGCGTGCCTCGGTGTACCCCGCTTCGTTGCGCCCCGGCAGGTCCATGTAGCGTTCGGTGTAGTGGGTGTCATACAGGCCCCAGTCGGTGACCGGCGCACCGGCCACGCCGCAGGCATAGCGGTTGGACGCCTTGGCCAGCAGCATCAGGGTCATGTAGCCGCCGTTCGACCAACCCTGCACACCGATCCGCGCCGGGTCCACCCACGGCTGCTTCTGCAGCCACTCCACGCCGCGCAGCTGGTCGGCCACTTCCACCGTGCCCTGCTTGCCATACAGCGCGCCGCCGAAGTCGCGGCCACGGCGCGGGGTGCCGCGGTTGTCCAGCGAGAACACCACGTAACCCTGCTGCGCCAGGTACTGGTTGAACAGGTGATCGCCGCGACCCGGCCAGGCGTTGGTGACGGTCTGCGAAGCGGGACCGCCGTACACGTACACCGCCACCGGATAGCGCTTGGCGGCATCGAAGCCGGCCGGCTTGATCACGCTGTAATTCAGTGGCGTGCGGCCATCGGCAGCGGTCAGCGTGCCGAACTCCACCGGCAGCTGTGCGTCCCGGTAGCGCGCATAGGGATGCGCTGGATCGGCCAGGTTGTTCTCCACCAAGGTGGCGATCTTCTCGCCGTTGGCGCGGAACAGTTCGATCTGCGGCGGCGTGTTGGCGTTCGACCAGCTGTCCACGTAGACACTGGCGTTGCGTGCAAAGCTGGCCGTATGCATGCCTGCGGACGGCGACAGTTTCCTGGGCGCGCCACCCTGCAGCGGCACGCTGTAGATGTGGCTCTCGCGCGCCGATTCCATGCCCGCGCGGAAGAACACCAGCCCGGCCTTTTCATCCACGGCCAGCAGCTCATCCACCGGCCAGTCACCCGCCGTCAGCGCGTGCACCTTGCCGGCCTTGTCGATGCGGTAAAGGTGTTCGAAGCCGGTGCGCTCGGACGACCACAGCAGGCTGCCGTCATCAAGGAAACGCAGGCTGTTGTGCAGCGGCACCCAGGTCTTGCTGGTCTCACGGGCGAGCACGCGCTGGCGGCCGTCGGCCAGCGTGGTTTCCACCAGCTCCAGCTGGCGCTGGTCGCGGCTCTGGCGCTGGAAGCTGAGGTGCTGCGGATCGCGCCAGTCCACGCGCGCCAGGTAGATGTCCGCCTCCTTGCCGAGGTCGATCCAGCGCGGCTGTGCGTCCAGCGCCGGCGCGATCACGCCCAGCTGCACGCGCACGTTGGCATCGCCGGCGGCCGGGTAACGCTGTTCGACGACATCGGTGCGGTCGGGGTAGACCTCGTAGCGCTTCTGCACCGGCACCGGGCTTTCGTCGATGCGGGCAAAGGCGATCGCCGAATCGTCCGGCGCCCACCAGTAACCGGTGTGGCGGTCCATTTCCTCGTCGGCCACAAACTCGGCCACGCCGTTGCCGATGGTCGCGCTGCCGTCGCCGGTGAGCTGGCGCTGCTGGCCGCTGGCCAGGTCGATCACCCACAGGTTGCGGGCGCGGATGAAGCTGACGAAGCCACCGCGCGGGGACAGCTTGGCATCGGTGGCGAAGCCCTCGCCGTGGGTCAGCTGGCGCACGGCGGCGCTGCCCTGCTTGCCCAGGTCGTACAGATACAGTTCGCCACCGAGCGGGAACAGCAGGCTGCGCGCATCGGGCGACCACTGGTAATCCACGATGCCGGTCATGGCCGCGATGCGCTGGCGCTCGCGGCGTGCCTTTTCTTCATCGCTCAGCGTTTCGGTGCCGGGCAGGACGACCTTGGAATCCACCAGCAGGCGGGTCTGCGCGCTGGCGATATCGTAGGTCCACAGGTCCAGCTGGTTGCGGTCGCTGTCCTTGCCACGCAGGAAGCTGACCTGCGATCCATCGGGTGCCACCTTGGGCTTCATCAACGTCGGGCCGGACAGCGGCAACGAGCCGGTGATGGCTTCCAGGGTGAGTTTTTCAGCGTGGGCGGTGGTGGCGGTAGCGAGCATCAGGGCAAGGGCAGCGAACAGGTGGCGCATGAAAGGTTCCGGTATACGGCTGCCCCAATCCTAACCCGGCGCCGCCGCATGCGCGGAAGCGCCGGGCGTGGTCCGGCTTCAGCGCTTGCCGAACAGGTGCTTGCGTTCTTCATCGCTGAGCGGCTTGCCGGCATCCGGATTGACCTGCTGGCGCAGCGCGTACGCACGTTGGGTGGCCGGCCGCGCGGCGATCGCCTGGTGCCAGCGCTGCAGGTTCGGGAAGGCGGCGAAGTCCGGCGGCAGCTTGTCGTAAGCCCCGATCCACGGATAGCTGGCCATGTCGGCGATGCTGTACGCGCTGCCGGCCAGCCATTCGTGCTCGGCCAGGCGCTTGTCCATCACCCCGTGCAGGCGGCTGACTTCGTTGCCATAGCGTTCGATGGCATACGGAATCTTCTCCGGCGCATACACGTTGAAATGGCCCATCTGCCCGCTCATCGGGCCCAGCCCGGCCATCTGCCAGAACAGCCATTCCAGGGTTTCCACGCGCTCGCGCGGGTCGTGGGACAGGAAGCTGCCGGTCTTTTCGGCCAGATACAACAGGATCGCACCGGACTCGAACACGCTCAGCGGCGCGCCACCACCGGCCGGAGTCGGGTCGAGGATCGCCGGCATCTTGTTGTTGGGCGAGATGGCGAGGAATTCCGGCTTGAACTGGTCGCCGGTGCCGATGTTGACCGGATGGATGCGGTACTCCAGCCCGGCCTCTTCCAGGAACAAGGTCACCTTGTGGCCGTTCGGGGTGGGCCAGTAATACAGATCGATCATGGCGGGTCACTCATCGGGGATGTGCTGCGAGTGTAGTAGGTGGACCCGCTTGGCACTGTCTCATTGGACCAGTACTCTGCGCCCTCTCCTGCAACGCAGCATGCCGTCCATGACCCCTCAGCACCGCCCCAATCCCCTGTCCACCCTGATCTTCGCCTCACGCTGGCTGCAGCTGCCGCTGTACCTGGGCCTGATCGTCGCCCAGGGCGTGTACGTCTACCTGTTCGGCAAGGAGCTGTGGCACCTGATCATGGATGCCAGCAACCTGGGCGAGCAGCAGATCATGCTGATCGTGCTGGGGCTGATCGACGTGGTGATGATCTCCAACCTGCTGGTGATGGTGATCGTGGGTGGCTATGAAACCTTCGTCTCGCGCCTGCGCCTGGAAGGCCACCCGGACCAGCCGGAATGGCTGAGCCACGTCAACGCCAGCGTGCTGAAGGTGAAGCTGGCGCTGTCGATCATCGGCATCTCCTCGATCCACCTGCTGAAGACCTTCATCGCCGCCGGCGCGCTGGACGGCCTGCCGCTGTGCCCGCCGGAACTGATGAACGCTGCCGCCTCGGCCGCCAATGCCGGCGCCGCCAAGTGCGCCACGCTGACCTCCACCGGGGTGTTGTGGCAGACCATCATCCATGCCGTATTCATCCTGTCGGCGATCGGCATCGCCTGGACCGACAAGCTGATGGGCGGCGGCAGCAGCGGCACGCGGGACGCTCACTGACCCAGTGGCAGGGGTGGCTGATCCGCCCCTGCCCTTCCCCCCCGGGGGATGCTAGATTGCACAGCTGACAGTATCTGCCTACGGCGTCGGGAAACGCCGCAGGCTCGTGCCTGGGACCATTGCCAGGTCTTTCGTATCGTCGTTTCAAAGGGGGAAACAGGATGTCGTACGCCAGGAAATCCGTCGTTGTTCGTGCGCGCCTGCTGGCGCCTGCCGTCCTGCTGATTGGCCTCGCCGCCTGTTCAGGCAAAGACGAGACCGCCGCACCCGCTACCGATGCCAAGCCAGCCGCCGCCGCGCCTGCCGCCACCGCGCCCGCCGCCGAACCGGCCGTGTCCAGCAAGGTGCAGGCGATGGGCAGCGAGGAACTGCGCGAAGCGGCCAGCCAGGCACTGCGCGACAACCGCATGTACGCCCCCGCCGGCGACAATGCGATCGAGTACTACCTGGCGCTGCGCGACAAGACCCCGGACGATGCGTCGGTGAAAAGCGCGTTGACCGACCTGCTGCCGTACACGCTGATCGCCGCCGAACAGAACATGGCGCGCGAGGACTTCGAGGAAGGCCAGCGGCTGATCGCGCTGATCGAGAAAGTGGACCCGAAGGCGCCGGCATTGCCGCGCCTGAAGCAGGGCATCACCCGTGGCGTGGAAGTGGCCGCGCTGCGCACCACCGAAGAAACCGAACGCGTCAAGCGCGAAGCCGAGGCCAAGACCAAGCAGTTGGCCGAACAGCAGAAGCTGGCCGAGCAGCGCACCCGCGAAGCCGCCGCGGCGCAGCAGATCGCCTCGCAGCAGGCCGCTGCCACCCCGGCGGCCGCCGCACCCGCGCCGGCCGCGCAGGACGCCGAACGCCAGGCCGCCGCCCGCCGTGAAGCCGAACAGCGCCAGCAGCAGGCCGCCGCACAGGCCGCCGCCGCTGCCGCCGCACGCCAGACCGCAGCGCCCACCCTGCGTCCGGTCAGCACGCCGGCCCCGCGCTACCCGGCCGACGCGCTGCGTTCCAATACCTCCGGCGAAGTGCTGGTGGAGATCACCGTCGGCACCGACGGCTCGGTCACCAGCGCCCGCGTGCTGCGCGCCACCCCGGCCCGCACCTTCGACCGCGAAGCCCTGGCCGCCGTGAAGCGCTGGCGCTTCGAACCGGTCGCCGCACCGGTCACCACCCGCCGCACGCTGGCCTTCAGCCCCGGCGGCTGAAAAAGGGGACGGAGGGGATTAAGTCGTAATCCCCTCGTTTCCCCCACCGCGTGCCTTGCTGCCACAGCGCGGCACGACGTGGCCTGATAACACCGCGCGTCTTCGCCCCGCAGGCTGGGCTTCCACCCCACATGGAAGCCCGCGCCATGCCCCGCCATGCCCGCCTGCTGGTGCCAGGCCTGCCGTTCCACGTCGTCCAGCGCGGCGTCAACAAAGGCGCGATATTCGCCGACGATCTGGACCGCGACCATTTCCTGCGCGTGATGCACAAGGCCTTCGTCAAGCATGACGTTGCGCTGCACGCGTATGTGCTGATGGACAACCATGTGCATCTGCTGGCTACGCCGAAGACCAGCGGTGGCCTGGCCCATGCGATGCGGGCGCTCGGTACGGGCTACGTGCAGGCGTTCAACCAGCGACACGGTCGATCCGGTCCGCTTTGGCAGGGTCGCTTCCATTCCAGCATGATCGACAACGACGCCTACCTGCTGGCGGTCTACCGCTACATCGAACTCAATCCGGTGCGTGCCGGCCTGGTGGCCGCCCCTGAGCAGGCTGCGTGGTCCAGCGTGCACGGCAATCTGGGCCTGCGCCGTGACCCGTTGCTGACCCCGCATCCCGCGCTGCTGATGCTGGGTGGCACCCCCGCGCAACGCCGTGTCGGCTACCGGTCGTTCCTGCGCGATCATCGTCGGGCCAGCGCGGAGGCCCCGGCAATCCGCGAACACGGCAGGACGCAGTGCCCGCTGGGCAGTGCGCGGTTCCTGGAAATGCTGGCTGAAACCCTGGGCCGCCCCGTAGCGGCACGGCCACGGGGCCGCCCGCGCAAGCCAGGCAGCGAATCGCGATAAGGGGACAGAGAGGCAGGTCGAAAACGACTTAATCCCCTCCGTCCCCTTTTTGCTCAGCCGGAGATCGCGAGGCGTTCCTGGCGGTAGCGGTGGATCGCGGCGAACCACAGCAGGGCGGCCAGGCCGAGGTTGGCGCCGAGGTAGATCACCCAGATGGTCGGGCTGATGTGCTCGTGGCGGATCACCTTCAGCAGCATCTGGTTCTGCGACAGGAACGGGATGGCGTACTGCCACACCACGCTCTTCAGCGGATACACCAGCAGCGCGTAGCTGGGCAGCATCGGCAGCAGCATCAGCCAGGTCATGTGGCTCTGGGCTTCCTTCATGCTCTTGGACGCGGCCGACAGGAAGGTCAGCAGCGAAGTGCCGATCAACAGCATCGGCAGCATCACCAGCAGCATCTGCAGCATCGAACCCAGCCCCATGTTGAGCTGGCGGCCAACGCTGCTGTCGGACAGCTGCGCGCTGAGCTTGAACGCCACCAGGGTCAGCACCAGCGAGGCGATACCCACCACGCAGGCGGCGGCGATCTTGCCGCTGACGATGGCGCTGCGCTTGGCCGGGGTGGCCAGCAACGGCTCCAGCGACTGCCGTTCGCGCTCGCCGGCGGTGGTGTCCATCACCAGATAGGCACCGCCCAGGAACGAGGTGATGGTCAGCAGCAGCGGCAGCAGCATCGACAGCATCATGCCCTGCTTGGCCTCGGCTGATGCCAGGTCCTGTGTCGCCACGTCCAGCGGACGGGCGACCTGCGCGTCGATGCCGCGTGCCATCAACCGCAACGAACCGACCTGGCCGTTGTAGGTCTGCAGCGCTGCCTTCAGACGTGCGGTGGGCACGTCGGCGGCGCGTCGGGTGCTGTCCTGCAGGATCTCCACCAAGGCCGGCCGGCCATCGCGCCAGTGTTCGTCGAACGACTCGCTGATACGCAGCGCGACATCGATGCGCTGGTCACTGATCGCCTCGTTGAGGTCCTTCGGGGCAGCGGTTGCATTGAGGCCCTGCGCGGCCAGGAACCGCACCAGGTTGGGTGCGTTCTGCGCGCCGATGGTCGGGATTTCCAGCGGCTGCTCGATCTGGGACTTGACCCGGCTTTCGGCCAGCTTGCCCATGCCGAGGATCAGGATCGGATACAGCAGCGGGCCCATCAGCAGGGTCAGGGCCAGGGTGCGCCGGTCACGCGAGAGGTCGCGCAGTTCCTTGCGCATCACGGTGAACAACGTGGACATGATGCTCATGCGTGCAGGCCCTCTTCGGTGCCGATCAGTTTGACGAAGGCGTCCTCGAGGTTGCTCTGGCCCGCTTGTTCGCGCAGTTCGTCGGCGCTGCCGGCAGCCATCACCGTGCCCTTGGCGACGATCACGATGTGGTCACACAGCGCAGCCACCTCCTGCATGATGTGGCTGGAGAAGATCACGCAGCGGCCTTCGTCGCGCAGGCCATGCAGGAACCGGCGCATCGCACGGGTGGTCATCACGTCCAGGCCATTGGTCGGCTCGTCCAGGATCACGTTGCGCGGGTCATGCACCAGCGCACGGGCAATCGCGGTCTTGGTGCGCTGGCCCTGCGAAAAGCCATCGGTCTGACGGTCCAGGATGTCGCCCATGTCCAGCGCCCGCGACAGCGCTTCGGTGCGCTGGGCGATGGTGCCCGCGTCCAGCCCGTGCAGCTCACCGAAGTAGGCGATGTTCTCGCGCGCGGTGAGCCGCTTGTAGACCCCCCGCGCGTCGGGCAGCACGCCCAGCCGGCGGCGCACTGCCGTGGCGTCGACATTGGCATCGATGCCATCCACGGTGACCCGGCCCTGGTCCGGGCTCATCAGCGTGTAAAGCATGCGCATGGTGGTGGTCTTGCCGGCGCCGTTCGGTCCAAGCAGCCCGGTGATGCGCCCGTCTTCAGCACGGAAGCTGACGTCCTGCACCGCCTGGATGCGGCCGGTCTTGGTGTGGAATGCCTTGTGCAGGCCCTCTGCGACGATCATGGTTCCCATCCGTTGAACGAGGTGAACGCCGGCACGTGGCTCAGCGAATCCAGGCAGCTGGCATCCACTGCCTTGGCGTCTGCGGTGTCGATGTACTGGCCCAGCACGCGCGGCATGCAGCCGGCGTTGATGCTGCCGTGGCCCTGCCCGCGGGCGACGATGTGGCGACCGTTGGGCAGGCCCTTCAGCACCTGCTCGGCGTAGCGCGGCGGGGTGACCGGATCCAGCTCGCCGGACAGCAGCAGCACCGGCAGGTCGCTCTTGAACGGCGTGGCGGCGTCGGCGGCGGCCTTGTCATGTGGCCACACCGTGCAGGCAGCGAAGAACATCTGCGCCACGTTCGGACCCAGCAGGCGATCGCTCTGCGGAGCAGGCTGGAAGCGCGGTGCGTCCTCGCTGCAGATCACCGACCACTGCATGCCCCGGCTGATCTGCAGGTCCATCGCGCGCGAGGCGTTGCGGGTCAGCGCCGCGAGCGGACCGTAGCGCCCCTGCGCGGCTTCGTCGAGCACCACCGGCAGCAGCGAGGACAGTTCGGGAATGTAGGAGAAGGCGAAGATCAGGCCGAGCACGCTGTCCGGCTTCAGCACATCCTGGCGGGCCTCGGCGGTGGCCGGATCGCGGTAGTCGACCGTCACCGGCGCGGCGGCCAGGGTGTCCAGCACGCTGCGCAGCTGGGTACGGGTATTGACCGGGAAACGCTTGGCGCAGGCCGCGTCCTTGATGCACTGCGCGGACTGCAGGATGATCGCGTCCTCGAAGGTGTTGGCGAAGTCACCGCCGACCACCAGGTCGTTCGGCACCACCCCGTCGATCACCATGCTGCGCACGTGCTGCGGATAGCGCGCGGCGTAGCGCTGGGCGACACGGGTTCCGTAGGAGCCGCCGACCAGGTTGAGCTGCCCGGCACCGAGTGCCTTGCGCACCGCGTCCAGGTCATCGATGGCCTGGGAGGTGGTATAGAAACGCGGGTCCGCACGGCCTTCCAGCGAGGTGGCGCACTGGGCGGCGTAGCCCTGGATATACGCTTCGGTGGGATCGGCGTGCTCGTCCATCGGCAGTTCCTTGCCGTCCGCGCCGAGGCAGCTCAGCGGGTTGGAGCCGCCGGTACCGCGCTGGTCGATCAGGAAGATGTCGCGCTGTTTGCGTACCTGGCGCAGCGCGGTGCTGACCGGCAGCGCCACGTCGCTGGCTGCCTGGCCAGGACCACCGGCCAGGAAGAACACCGGATCCGGCAGGCCGCTGGCCGCCTTGTCCGCATCCAGCCAGGCGATGCGCAGGTCGATCTTCCGGCCCTCCGGCGCGGCGGGGTTTTCCGGCACGCTGAAGGTGCCGCACAGCGCTTCGACATTCGCCGCGGCGACCGCGCCGGTCAGCGTGCAGGGTTTGAATTCGATCTGCCCGTAGTGGCGCCCGCTGGCCGCGCCTTCGGTTCCCGAAGGTGGCGCACTGCATGCAGCACACAGGACACTGGCCAACACCCCGGCCAGTTTCAGGTGGTTTCTGGACATCTTCCTTGCTTCCCCTTGCTGATGGTCATGCGACAAGGACGAGGCCCCGGCGCGGATGTGACCAAGTTACACCGAAGCACGGGAGGGCCGCGATGGGCGACGGCATCGGACCGCGAAACCGAGGCTCCCGGGACACGGCGTGGCGCAGGACGCGACAGCGGGCTAGCTGCCATCGACCCGCTCGTAGCCCTCGCCGGCAAGCCACATGACGATTTCATCCTCGGTATAGCGACGCAGACGATCAAATCCATTTTCGTAGGCGAACGCGCGGTCCTGCGGGCGTTCCATGTCGCCCAGCACATAACGTTCCTGATGCTCAGGCGCCCTGTCGAAGACCAGCGCGCCCTGCTGGCCATGTGGATCGGCGTAGCGCAGCACACCCTGTTCGAAGGTGAAGCACGCAGGACACATTGCAGGTCCCGGCGAAGGATCTTCGACGTCATCCAGAGCGGTGGACGTTTCGACAGGGCGTCTTGAGCCCGCTTCGATATCCGGACCCGGCACCCTCACCATGCCTCCCGCTTCCAGTTGATCGGCCAAGGCTTCGAGGTTGTACGCATAGCCCGCCTGTAGGCCGAACCGTCTGGCGAATGCCTCATCGGGCGGCGTTGGGCAGTGAAGTATCGCGCCGCCCGCCTGGTGGGACGTGGGACACCCCAGGCGCAGGACGCCCGGCATCCATTTTTCGTCTGCGTAAAGCAGACAGTCCCCGGTGATGGTGAAGCTGTTGGCGTAGAGCTCCACCGCAGCATGCTGCGCGCTCGGGGGTATCACGACCGGATTGATGAAGCTGAGCGTGCGCTCGTGGGGAAGCCGGTCGTGCGGCGGCATCCAGGACAGCTGCTCTTGTTCAGTGACCCAGAGATTGCCCGCCGGTTCCGGGACCGTTCCGCGCTGTGCTCCAGGAAGGGCATTGCCCCGGTGCTCCGGGCCCGGATCGTAGTCCAGTCCACTGACGTCCTGCAGGCCGGCCACCAAGCCGTCGAGGTCCGATGCGCCGATGGTCCAGTCGCGCTTATCGTCGCGGACACTCACTGCCCCTGCCTCATCGACCTGGACATCCAGCACGCCCGCGGCGACACCGCGCGCCCTGGCCTCGTCACTGACAATCAGGTAAGCAATCAGCAGGTGCCTGCTGCCTCCGATATCCACATGTTCCATGAGGCGGAAGGTGTTGCGCAGAAGCGACATGCGGTGGTCAAGCAGCTCCACACTGACGGGACCTTCAAGCAACGCGATGGTGATGACGGAGAAGACAAGGTTGTGCCCCACCTCGGCAGGTCGTGAGGGAAGCGTCGGCGAAGGGTGCCCGGGTCGCCGGATGATCTGGATGGCAGACCTGCGCAGCGCCTTGGGAATCCTTTCCTGTATCGGGTGGGCGATGGTTCTCGCGTCTGCGCCAGGCAACGTCGCGCCCGCGAAGCTGAACATGTTGGAGAAGCGTTCACGTGCGCGCGGATGGATGCAATAGCGGGTCATCGTGCTCTGTTCGCGCAGCGCGCGTAGTTGCCTGCACATTTCCCGGCCATCGTGGAAGCGCAGACAGCGGGGGCTGTCCACGACGGAAGTGAAAGTGGCTGGGGGTACCGCCGGGGCAGGCATAGGCAGCGCCGTGCGTGACGCGCCAGGCTTCTTTCGCCTGCCGACGAAAGGAGTCGCCGTCGTCGTCGACTTTGCCGGAATTTCCGCCCTGCGCCGGTCCTCCTGATCGCGGGTCTTGAAGACCGCGCTCGAAGAGTGTGACAACGGGCCCATCATCGATTCCCGAGCGCTATCCGCATTGGAGGCCTGCGCATGACCGGCCAGCGCCCCGCCGTTTCTCGCCGCTCCCCGGATCAGGAATCCGTCGCTGTTTCCTGTTTGCGGGTCCCTGCGCTCGTTGGCTTCGGCCCGATCCCGCGTACTGGTCCTGCGGACATTTATCCCGGTGCGGGTTCGTGGCTTGACCGGGCGCGCGGCGGCCTTGGGCCTTGCCGGTCGCGGTGCTGCGCCTCTTCCGCCGGAACGCTTGGCGGACGCACCTGGGAACACTGCGCTGCCTCCCGCATACATCCACCCGCTTGGCGGTTCCGGTGCACGTTCCAGGGTGATGCCATGGCCAGCCGGAAGACCGGCCATGGTGAGACCCGTGGTCTGGTTGCGTGTCACGGCGGGGCCGGGAGCGCCCGGTGAGGCCGCAATGCAATACCCGTTGCCACAAGGGTCCGGCGGGGTCGGCGACGGGCCATGACTGATGGCGCTCCACACGCCTGACAGCAGCCGCATACCTTTGAGCGAGCCCAACATTGTGCGCTGCGTGGAAGACAGCGGCGCAGGGCGGGAATCGTCCTGTACCCGGGTGGCCCACGCAACAGCCGCCAGGAAAAGGATCACCGCCTCATGCCGTTCACTCGTATCACGCAACCGAGGCAAGGCGTCCAGCAGGTGTTCGCTGAAAGCGCTGAGCACGAGGCCGACAGGAACGCACCGAAGGGCATCAGTGACATGGCCGTGCCGTAGGCCGGACAGCGCCCGTCCCGCCCGCCAGGCACAATCGATCCATGTGAGGCCGGGAAGGTGCCGGCATGCCCCGCGCATCAGCTGGATCGCGACGATCTGCCGGCCCCAGTCGATCATCTCCTGCGAGACCTCGGCAGGTACGATGGCTCGGGATGGGGCCTGGGATAAAGGTCGGTTGCTTATCGCGCCCGGACGCAGGCCGGGGACCAGCCGCCGAATATGCGTCATGACATTCACGCTTCCTGCGGTTCCGCAGGAGAAACACTGCACGGTATCCATGTGAGGCGCCTGGTCTGGGCTCCCATTTTCAGCCTTTCAGCGCCATCGCCACTTGCAGATTCAGTGCGTTCCCGGGAGCGCTGAGCAATGCGGGCGCACCGTACAATGCCGCTCACGCCACCGCGCAGGACCGCCCCCATCAGCCAGCCGATGTCCATCGACCGGATCAGCCTGACCACCCTGCGACTGTTCGTGGCCGTGGCCGAGGAAGGCTCGCTGACCCGTGCGGCCGATCGCGAGGCGATTGCCACCTCCGCCGCCAGCCGGCGCCTGAATGACCTGGAGAGCGGACTGGATGTGGCGCTGTTCACCCGCAACTCGCGCGGCATGCAGCTGACCCTGGCCGGCGAAAGCCTGCTGCAGCACGCGCGGCGCATGCTGCTGGCCGCCTCCGCACTGTCATCGGAACTGCTGGAATACCGTCGCGGCATCCGCGGGCATATCCGCATGCTGGCCAACCTGTCGGCCATCGTGGCCTACCTGCCGGAAGAGCTGGAGCAGTTCTTCCTGACCCATCCAGACCTGCGCATCGAGCTGGAAGAACGCCCCACCGGCGGCGTGGTGCGCGGCATCCAGGAAGGCTGGGCGGAAATCGGCGTGTGTTCCGGCGATGGCGAACTGGGCGAACTGACCGCCGTGACCTTCCGCCGCGACCGGCTGGTGATGCTGATGCGGCCGGACCATCCGCTGGCCGGCAGCGGGCCGCTGGCGTTCGCCGATACGCTGCCCTTCGACCAGATCGCGCTGCATGCGGAGAGCTCGATCTTCACCCGTTCGCAGATGGCCGCGCGCGATGCCGGCCGGCCGCTGCGGCGGCGCATCCACGTGCCCGGCTTCGACGCCATCTGCCGCACCGTGCAGGCCGGGCTGGGCATCGGCGTGGTGCCCGAGCCGGTGTTCGCGCTGTTCGGCCGGGCCATGCACCTGCACGTGGAAGCGCTGACCGACGGCTGGGCCGAGCGCGAACTGAAACTGGTCTGGCGCGGCGACCGGCCGTTGTCCACCGCCGCCCAGCAGCTGGTCGAGCATCTTCGACCAAAGATGTAGGCGTTCGCGTTTCGCGAACGGTTTTTCGTCAGAAAGGCATGGCGTCATCCGATGATTGCGACCTACCCTGCCGGTCTAGTCCTGGGAGGGTAGAAGATGTCCGGTCCATTGCACGGCATCCGCGTTGTTGAATTCGGAACACTGATCGCGGCGCCGTTTGCCGCGCGGCTGTTCGCCGAGTTCGGCGCCGAAGTGATCAAGATCGAGTCGCCCGAGGGCGGCGACCCACTGCGCAAGTGGCGCAAGCTGCATGGCGACACCTCGCTGTGGTGGTCGCTGCAGGCGCGCAACAAGAAGTCGGTGGCATTGGACCTGAAGTCCGCCGAGGGCGCCGAGGCGGCGCGCCAACTGGCTGCCAGCGCCGATGTGGTGATCGAGAATTTCCGTCCCGGCGGGCTGGAAAAGCTCGGCCTGGGCTGGGACGTGCTGTCCACGCTGAATCCGGACCTGATCATGGTGCGCATCTCCGGCTACGGCCAGGATGGCCCGTACCGCGACCGGCCGGGCTTCGGCGCGATCGGCGAGGCGATGGGCGGCATCCGCTACACCACCGGTGATCCGAGCACGCCGCCGGCACGCGTGGGCATCAGCCTGGGCGACTCGCTGGCCTCGCTGCATGGGGTCATGGGCGCGCTGATGGCGCTGCTGCGGGTCAAGACCGGCCAGGGCGGCGGCCAGGTGGTGGACGTATCGCTGGTGGAAAGCGTGTTCAACCTGATGGAAAGCCTGGTGCCCGAGCACGCGATGTTCGGCACGGTGCGTGAACGCACCGGCGGCGCGCTGCCGGGGATCAGCCCATCCAACACCTATCCCACCGCCGATGGCAGCTTCGTGGTGATCGCCGGCAACAGCGATCCGATCTTCCGCCGCCTGATGCGCGCGATCGACCGCAACGACCTGGCCGACGATGCCGCGCTGGCGACCAATCCGGGCCGGGTGCTGCGCAATGCCGAGCTGGATGCGGCCATCACCCATTGGACCAGCGGGCTGCACATCGATGCAGTGCTGGCCGCACTGGATGCCGCCGACGTGCCTGCCGGGCGCATCTACTCGGCCGCCGACATCGTCGCCGATCCGCACTACCGTGCACGCGGCATGCTGCTGGAAACCACCCTGCCCGATGGCCAGCCGATCACCCTGCCGGGCATCGTGCCGAAGCTGTCGGCCACACCGGGCCGGATGCACTGGACCGGCCCGGCACTCGGCGAACACACCGACCAGGTACTTGCCACGCTGGGCATGACCGCGGCCGCCATCGCGACCGCCAGTGGCCGCACCGGAGAATCCGCATGAGCACTGTCCGTCCGTTGATCGTGCAGGAAGTCTGCCTGCGCGATGGCCTGCAGATCGAACCGGTGTTCGTGCCCACGGCCGACAAGATCCGCCTGGCCGATGCCTTCAGCGCACTCGGCTTTGCGCGCATCGAAGTCAGCAGTTTCGTCTCGCCCAAGGCCGTGCCGGTACTGGCCGATGCGTCCGAAGTATTCGCCGGCATGCAGCGCGCGCCTGGCACGGTGTACGTGGCATTGGTACCCAACCTGAAGGGCGCTGAGCGCGCGTTGGCCGCCGGTGCCGGTGAGCTCAACCTGGTGATGTCGGCCGGGCAGACCCACAACCTGGCCAACATGCGCATGACCACCGAGGAAAGCTTCGACGGCTTTGCGCGGATTGCCGCGCTGCCGCGTGGCGATGTGCTGCTCAACGGCAGCGTGGCGACCGCCTTCGGTTGTCCGTTCGAGGGCGAGCAGCCGGTGGCCAAGGTGCTTGACCTGGTGCGCCGTTACCTGGACCTGGGCTGCACCGGGATCACCCTGGCCGACACCACCGGCATGGCCAATCCGCGCCAGGTTGCCGCGCTGGTGGAGCAGGCATTGCCGCTGGTCGGCGCCGACGCGCTGACCCTGCATTTCCACAACACACGCGGGCTGGGCCTGGCCAACGTGGTGGCTGCCTACGATGCCGGTGCACAGCGTTTCGATGCCGCGCTGGGGGGGCTCGGCGGGTGCCCGTTCGCACCCGGTGCCTCCGGCAACATCTGCACCGAAGACCTGGTGGCGATGTGCGAGGAGATGGGCATCCCGACCGGCTTGGACCTGCCTGCGCTGATCGCTTTGTCGCGCGGGCTACCGGCGCTGGTCGGTCATGAAACCGCCGGCCAGGTGGCCAAGGCCGGCCGCGTCGCCGACCTGCACCCCGCACCGCCGGGGCTGCGCGCCGCGTAAGCCGTTCGTCCTTCATCGCGCAGGGCATCGCCCTGCGAAATCAACAACGCTTCATTCCTGGGAGGGAATCATGCACGAGTGGTTTGTGCTGGCGAACGCTCTGTTCGCCATTCTGTTGATCGTCCTGTTGATCATCTATTTCAAGGTCAACCCGATGATCGCGCTGATCGCCGGCCCGCTGTACCTGGGGCTGTCGTCCGGACTCGGCTTCGGCCCCACCATCGAGGCCATCACCGATGGCTTCGGCGACCTGATGGGCAAGATCGGCCTGCTGATCGGTTTCGGCGTGATGATCGGCGCGTTCCTGCACCGCATGGGTGCCTTCCAGCAGGTCGTGCGCCTGCTGGTGCGCACCTTCAAGCCGACGCAGATGCCGTATGCGTTCGCCACCATCCTGACCTCGATCTTCCCGCCGATCTATACCGACGTGCTGCTGCTGATGTCCGCGCCGCTGGCCCGTGCCACGGCCAAGCGCATCGGCGGCGACGCACTGCCGAAGATGGCGGGCGCGGTGGGCGTAGGCATCTACCTGGCACTGACCATGGTGGTGCCGGGGGTGGCCGCGCTGGCGCTGTCGGCGGTGCTGGACGTGGAGCTGGGCACGATGCTGCTGGTCGGCCTGGCGATCGCGGTCCCGACCGTGTTCCTGACCCTGTGGGGCTTCCATTTCCTGCTGCGTCGCGGCTTCTGGAATCCGCAAACCGACGAACTCCCCGACGACCAGGCACCGGCGGTGGTTGCCGCCGAGATCAGGGACGAGGACAACGCGGTGCCGCTGAAGTTGTCGCTGCTGCCGATCATCGTGCCGCTGCTGATGATCGCCACCGGCGCACTGGACCGCGCATTGGACCTGGACATCCCGGCGCTGGCCGCGGTGGGCAACTCCACCTTCGCCCTGTTCTGCGGCCTGGTGCTGGCCTTCGTGATCGCCCGCTTCACGGTGCCCGCGCAGGACCGCAGTGGCGCGGTGACCGATGCATTCAAGGAAAGCGGACAGATCCTGCTGCTGACCGGCGTGGCCGGCTCGCTGTCGGCGGTGGTCGCCACCACCGGCCTGGGCGACATCCTGTCCGGTTACTTCAGCGCCAACTCAGCGGCCCCCCTACTGCTGGTGTGGGTCGTGGCGGCCATCCTGCACATCGCCATCGGTTCGGTGTCGGCCTCGGCGATCACCGCCGCCAGCATGCTGGCCCCGGCGCTGCATTCGCTGGATGTGCCGCCGGTGCTGGTGGCCCTGGCCGCAGGCTCCGGCTCGCTGTTCCTGGTGCATGTCACCAGCAATACGTTCTGGCTGATGCAGACCACCTTCGGCATGACCCTGCGCGGCACGCTGAAGACGCTGAGCCTGCCGGTGTCGCTGGCCTCGGTGGTGTCGCTGCTGCTGATCCTGGCGGCCAGCGCGATCTTCTGATCGATCCTTTTTTCCATCTGTGTACGGCGGAGGGGCCGGACCCATGAACATCACACGCAATGCAATGCTGATCGCCTTCGGGCTGGCCAGTGCGCCTGCACTGGCCGCGGACAACGAAGGTTTCCTGGCCGGTGCCAGCGCGGACCTGACCGCGACCAACTTCTATTACAACCGTGATTTCCGCAGCGGCAGCGGCCAGGGCAAGCGCGAGGAATGGGCGCAGGGCTTCCTCCTGGATGCGCGCAGCGGCTACACGCCGGGCGTGGTCGGCTTCGGCATCGACGTGCTGGGCATGGCGGATTTCAAGCTGGATGGACTGCAGTCCGAAGTCGGCACCGGCATCCTGCCCTACGACGAAGACGGCGCGCGTTCGGCGTTCGGCCGCATCGCGCTGACCGGCAAGGCCAAGGCCGGCCCGGCCGAACTGCGCGTGGGCAGCCACATCGCATCCAACCTGCTGCTGAAATCCAACACCAGCCGCCTGCTGCCACAGACCTTCGAAGGCGCCTCGCTGGGCGCGGCGTGGGACAACGGCGTGGAGCTGGGCTATGCGCGCTACGACCGTTCCTGGTACCGCGATGGGACCGAGCGGGTGGACCTGACCCTCACCAACAAGGACCGCCGCTTCAATGGCACACCCGATGCCGATGGCTTCGAACTGGTCACCGCCTCGTGGGCGCCGGATGATCGGTTCACGCTGCACTACGAGCACGGCGAACTGCGCGATCTGTACCGGCAGCAGGTGGCATCGGTGGCGTTCAAGCAGCCGCTGGCGCTGGGCAGACTGAGCACGGAAGTACGCTATTACGTGTCCGACGACGTAGGCCCCGCACTGGCCGGGGTGGTCGACAACCGTGCGCTGAACGCGCTGGTGGCGTGGCAGCACGCCGGCCAGGAGTTCGCGGTGATGTGGCAGGACATGAACGGCGATACGGCGATGCCGTTCGTGGGCGGCACCGATGGCAACGTCTTCAACTGGACCTTCATCAACGACTTCATGGAACGCGACGAACGCAGCTGGCAGCTGCGTTACCAGCTGGACGGCAAGCAGATCAACCTGCCTGGCCTGAAGTTCCTGGTGCGCTACGTGAAGGGCGACAACGCGCGCCCGGCCACGTTCAGCGGCGAGGGCCGGCAGTGGCAGCGTGATGTCGAGATCGGCTACACGTTCCAGAGCGAAGCGTTGAAGCACCTGTCGGTACGCTGGCGCAACGGTTTCTTCCGGTCCAACTACCAACGCGATGCCGAAGAGAACCGGGTGATGGTGGTGTACGACGTGCCGCTGTGGGCGGGCCAGAGCTGAGAGCGCACGGCAACGTCAACGTCAAAAGCTGCACGGGTGCGTGTTGGCGGGGCGGGGTGGCTGTGCAGGACACGCCGTGAATCCGTCCGTGGAGGCTCGCTTTTCGCATCCATGCGAAAAGACGGTCCTGCACAGCCACCCCGCCCCACCTTCGACAGGTCCATGG
>NZ_JACSQS010000012.1:119481-127989 GCF_014836545.1 Stenotrophomonas lacuserhaii | reverse complement strand
CGTCTTTTCGCATGGATGCGAAAAGCGAGCCTCCATGGACGGATTCACGGCGTGTCCTGCACAGCCACCCCGCCCCACCAAACCCTCAGCCCTGCAGCTGTTGACCTTGCCGTTGCCGTCGGCTTCGAAGCCGCGCGCACGCGCAGTAACTTCACCCGCCCTAGACCGGTCGATGAATAGGCTGGCGGTCCCTGAAACCCTGATCCTGGAGCGCGCCATGAAGATCCGCACCCTGACCACGTCCCTGTTGGCCTCCGCGCTGGTTCTCGGCCTGGCCGCCTGCAAGGGCCCCGAAGCCGAACAGGCGCGACAGGATGCCGCCCAGGCCGCCGACAGCGCCGGCGTCGCCGCGCGCGATGCCGTTGATCGCGCCGCCGCCGCGACCCGCGATGCCACCGATGACGCCGCCGCCGCCTCCCGCGAGGCCGCCGCCGATACCCAGCAGGCACTGGACCGCGCAGCGGATTCGACCGCCGCTGCGGCAGCTGAAGCCAAGGTTGCCGCCAAGGATGCGGCCGCCAATGCCAGCGAAGCCACCGCCACCGCAGCCCAGAACGTGGCCGACAAGGCCCGCGACGTGGCCGACGACGCCAAGGACAACGCCGACCACAGCCAGCACTGATCGGTCCCCCTTCCACCTGGCGGGCGCCGGCGCAGGCCGGCGCCTTTCTTTTTGCCCCGGCTCAG
This sequence comes from Stenotrophomonas lacuserhaii, assembly GCF_014836545.1. Lineage (GTDB taxonomy): Bacteria > Pseudomonadota > Gammaproteobacteria > Xanthomonadales > Xanthomonadaceae > Stenotrophomonas > Stenotrophomonas lacuserhaii. The sequence goes on along the minus strand of NZ_JACSQS010000012.1, from coordinate 127,302 downwards.
GGCAGCGCGCGTGCCAGCATCGCCGCGCTGTCGATCCCCAGCGGCAACGTGCCGAAGGCCAGGCCGTGTTCACCGCCCAGCCGGCTGCGCACGAACGTGGCCGCGAACGGACTGCCCGCACGCAGCAGAATCGAGCCCTGCAGCAGCAGCGCCAGCCGCTCGCAGTACACACGCGCCAGCGCCGGCTCCGGTGGCAGCGCGTTCCACCAGCGCGACATCGCCTCGTCGAAGGTCGCATCCAGTCCACTGCCTGCCAGCAGTTCCTCATGCAGTGCCTGCAACGCCGCCGGCTCGCGCTGCAGCGCACGCAGTACGTCCAGGCACTGGATGTTGCCGCTGCCTTCCCATATCGAATTGAGCGGCGCCTGGCGGTACAGCCGCGGCAGCATCGACTCTTCCACGTAGCCCGCTCCGCCCAGGCATTCCTGCGCCTCATTGACGAACGCCGCCGCGCGCTTGCATACCCAGTACTTGCCCAGCGCGGTGCCGACCCGTGCCAACAGGGCCTGGCGCGGGTCGCGCGCGGCGCGGTCCACCGCCGCCGCCACATGCAGGGCCAGCGCGGTCGCCGCTTCGGATTCCAGTGCCAGGTCGGCGAGCACGTTGGCCATCAGCGGGTGGTCACACAGGCGTTGTCCGAAGGTGTGCCGATGACGCGCGTGGTGCAGCGCCTGCGCCAGCGCCATGCGCATTTCCGCGGCAGCGCCAAGCATGCAGTCCAGCCGGGTCATCATCACCATGTGGATGATGGTTGCCACGCCGCGCCCTTCCTCGCCCACCCGCCACGCCTGGGCGCCGGTGAATTCCACCTCGCTGGAGGCGTTGGACCAGTCGCCAAGCTTGTCCTTCAACCGCATCAACTGGAAAGCGTTGCGGTTGCCATCGGCCAGCCGCCGCGGCATCAGCAGGCAGGTCAGGCCTGCCGGCGCCTGTGCCAGTACCAGGAAGCCGTCGGACATCGGTGCGGAGAAGAACCACTTGTGCCCGACCAACCGATAGCTGCCATCCGCGCCGGGCTCGGCGACGGTGGCATTGGCGCGAACATCCGATCCGCCCTGCTTCTCGGTCATGCCCATGCCCAGGGTGATGCCGACCTTGTCGGCGATCGGCACATCGCGCGGGTCGTACACCGGCGCGGCCGCCTTGCGCGCCCACTCCGACAGCACCGGATGGTCGGCCAGCACCGCCACCGCGGCGTGGGTCATGGTCAGCGGGCAGCTGGTCCCGGCCTCGGCCTGGTGGTGCAGGTAACTCAGCGCGGCGCGCGCCACGTGCGCACCAGGCTGCGGCTCATGCCAGGACAGCCCGGCCACGCCGTGTTCCTTGGCCGTGTGCAGCAACTGGTGGTACGCCGGATGAAACTCGACGGTGTCGATGCGGTGGCCTTGCGCATCGTGGGTGCGCAGGCGCGGTCGATCGCGGTTGGCATCGAAGCCGAGCCCGTACAGCGCATCGCCTGCGAGCCGTCCGTACGCGGCCAGGCGACCGGCGAAGGAGGACGCCCCGCCCCGGTCCACCGCTTCCACCAGCGCCGCATCATCGGCCCACAGGTGGCGCCCGGCGAACGCGGGCGGCTGGTTCTGCACGAGGTGGGTCTGGAACGGTGCTGCTTGGTCGCGCATGGTGGAACGCCTCCTTGGCCGCATGTCCCTTGATTCTGCCCCAGCGCGGGAGGGGCTGCTGTTCAGGCGGATTCTCACCTCCTGCACGAATGGCCCGGCACAGTGATGGCATGAGCAGACGCGACGATCTGGTGGTGCTGCGTCCGGAAGGACTGTACTGCCCCGCTGGCGATTTCCACATCGATCCATGGCGCCCGGTAGCGCGCGCGGTGATCACCCATGGTCACGGTGACCATGCCCGCGGCGGCATGCAGGAATACCACTGCAGCCCGTCCAGCGAAGCCATCCTGCGCTGGCGGCTGGGCGAGGTACGCATCCACACCCACCGCTGGGGCGTGCCGTTCCGGATGGGCGGGGTGGAGGTCTCGCTGCATTCGGCCGGCCACGTGCTGGGTTCGGCACAGGTGCGCATCGACGACGGCGAGCAGGTCTGGGTGGCCTCCGGTGACTACAAGCGCCAGCCCGATCCCACCTGCGATCCGTTCGAGGTGGTGCCCTGCGATACGTTCATCACCGAAGCCACGTTCGCCTCGCCGATCTACCGCTGGCCGGATACCTCCGAGGTGGCCGCCGACATCGTCGCCTGGCGCCGCGAATGTGGCGAACGGGGCGAAGCGGCGATCCTTCTTTGCTATGCCTTGGGCAAGGCGCAGCGGGTGCTTGCCGAACTGCTGCCGCTGGACGACCAGCCGGCCTGGCTGCATGGGGCGATCGACAACGGCGTGCAGGTCTATCGCCAGGCCGGCATCCCGATGCTGGCCACCCAGGCGGTGGCCGAACAGGGGCGCCAGCCCGATTCGGCCGGCCGCCTGGTGCTGGCCCCGCCTTCGGCTGCAGGAACGCCGTGGGTGCGCCGCTTCGGGCGCCACCAGCTCGGGTTTGCCTCCGGCTGGATGCACCTGCGCGGCAACCGCCGCCGTCGCAACGTCGACCGCGGCTTCGTGGTGTCCGACCATGCCGACTGGCCGGCGCTGCTGCAGACCATCGCGCAGACCGGCGCCACCCGGATTATCGCCACCCACGGCAATACCGATGCATTGATCCGCTACCTGCGCGAAAACGGCACCGCCGCCGAAGCCTTCCGCACCGACTACGGGAGCGAGGAATGAAGGCCTTCGCCGATCTGTACCAGCGCCTGGACCGCAGCACCGCCACCGGCGACAAACGCGCCGCGCTGGTCGACTACTTCCGCCACGCGCCAGCGCACGACTCCGCTTGGGCGTTGTACCTGCTGAGCGGCGGCAAGGTCGGCGGCGCCCGTCGCAAGATCGCCGCCAGCGGTGAACTGCGCGCCTGGCTGGTAGACGAATCCGGCCTGCCGGCATGGCTGGTCGAAGACAGCTACGAGCAGGTCGGCGACCTGGCCGAAACGCTGACCCTGCTGGTGGATGAGCCGCGCCAGCCAGCGCCGGATCGCCCCTTGGTGGACTGGATCGAGACCCATCTGCTGGCCGTGGCCAACCAGGACGAATCAGTCCGCCGCGCCGCAGTGGAAACCGGCTGGCGCACGCTGCCTGCGGCGCAGCGGCTGGTCTTCAACAAACTGCTGACCGGCGCGTTGCGGGTCGGCGTATCGCAGCGTCTGGTGCAACAGGCGCTGGCCGAGCTGTCCGGGCTGGATATCGCCCGCATCGCCCAGCGCATGCTCGGCGACTGGGTGCCCTCGCCCACGCTGCTGGCGACGCTGTTGACGCACGAAGAACTGCCGCTGGACCGCCAGCAGCCCTACCCCTTCTTCCTCGCATCGCCACTGGAAGCGGACGTGCAGACGCTGGGTCCGGTCGCCGACTGGCTGCTGGAATGGAAGTGGGATGGCATCCGCCTGCAGCTGCTGCGCCGGCAGGGTGAAGTCGCGCTGTGGTCACGCGGCGAAGAGCGGCTGGACGGGCGTTTTCCGGAAATCGAACAGGCCGCCGCCGCACTTCCCGACGGCTGCGTGATCGACGGTGAGCTGCTGGCCTGGGACGCGCAGGAGGATCTGCCGCGTGCCTTCACCGCCCTGCAGACGCGCATCCAGCGGCGCAAGCCGGGGCCGGCGACGCTGCGCAGCACGCCGGTCCGTGTGCTCGCCTACGATCTGCTGGAAGAAGGCGGCCAAGACCTGCGCAACGTGCCGTTGCAGCAGCGCCGGCAACGCCTGGCTGCGCTGCTCGGCGCGCTGGATGATCCCCGCCTGCAGCTGTCCCCACAGGTCCATGCCGAGGACTGGCAGCACGCGGCCACCCTTCGCGAAGAAGCCCGCGTGCGCGGCGTGGAAGGCCTGATGCTCAAGCGTGCCGATTCGATCTACCAGGCCGGCCGCCGCCGTGGTGACTGGTGGAAGTGGAAGGTGGATCCGCTGACCATCGATGCGGTGCTGCTGTACGCGCAGGCGGGCCATGGGCGGCGCAGCACGTTGTACACCGATTACACCTTCGGGGTCTGGAACGGTGACGAACTGGTGCCGGTCGCCAAGGCCTACTCCGGCCTGGACGACAAGGAAATCCTCGCGCTGGACCGCTGGATCCGCGCCAACACGCGCGAACGCTTCGGCCCGGTGCGCAGCGTGCGTGCCGAACAGGTGTTCGAGCTGGGCTTCGAAGCGGTCAATGTCAGCAAGCGGCACAAGTCCGGCATCGCCGTGCGCTTCCCGCGCATCCTGCGCTGGCGCCAGGACAAGCCCGCCGCCGAAGCCGACCATCTCCAGCAGCTGCAGGCCCTTGCGCGATGACCGCAGCAGAGGCGCTCAAGCGCCTGCAGGGATTCTTCGCCGAGCGCGGCTGGCGGCCGCTGCCGTTCCAGCGCACGATGTGGCGGCACTACCTGGCCGGTCAGTCCGGCCTGCTGCACACGCCCACCGGCAGCGGCAAGACCCTGGCGATGTTCGGCGGCCCGTTGCTGCAGGCGCTGGTCGATCCCCTGCCCGCGCCGGCCCGTCGCAGCGCTGTGCGGCCGTTGCAGGTGCTCTGGGTGACCCCCCTGCGTGCACTGGCCACGGACACCGCACGCGCACTGCAGGCGCCCTTGAAGGCCATTGGGCTGGACTGGCAGGTGGGCCTGCGCAGCGGCGATGCCAGCAGCCGCGACAAACGCCTCGCCCGCGAAGGCCGGTTGGACGTGCTGGTCACCACCCCGGAATCGCTGGCGCTGCTGCTGAGCTACCCCGATACGCTGGCGCGGATGCGCCAGCTGCGCTGCGTGGTGGTGGACGAATGGCATGAACTGCTGGGCAGCAAGCGCGGCGTGCTGCTGCAGCTCAACCTGGCCCTGCTGCGCGACACCGCACCGGCGATGCAGCTGTGGGGCCTGTCGGCCACGCTGGGCAACCTGCAGCAGGCCCGCGAGGTGCTGCTGCCTGATCGTCCGGATGCAGTGACCGTGGAGGGGGCCAGGCCGCGCCCAGTCCGTGTGCGCAGCCTGCTGCCCGAGCCGGGCGAGCGCTTCCCGTGGGCTGGCCACCTGGGACTGGGGCAGCTGCCGCGCGTGCTGCAAGCGCTGATGGGCGCCCGCAGCAGCCTGCTGTTCACCAATACCCGCGCGCAGGCCGAACTCTGGCATCAGGCGCTGGCTGCGGTGTGGCCCGAAGACAGCGCCACCCTGGCGCTGCACCATGGCTCGCTGGATCCCGCATTGCGCCAGCAGGTGGAGGACGGACTGCGCGCCGGCGCCCTGCGCTGCGTGGTCGCCACCTCCAGCCTGGACCTGGGCGTGGATTTCCCGGAAGTGGAACAGGTGCTGCAGCTGGGCAGCCCGAAGGGCGTGGCACGGCTGCGGCAGCGCGCCGGACGCGCGCGGCATCGTCCCGGCGCCAGCGGCGAGATCCTGTGCGTGCCCAGCCACGCACTGGAGCTGGCCGAGTACGCGGCCGCGCGACGCGCCCTCGCCGCGGGCGTGGTCGAGGCACGGCGCCCACTTCGGTTGTCGCTGGACGTGCTGGCCCAGCACTGCATCAGCCGCGCGCTGGCCGGCGGCTTCGACGCCGACGCGCTGCTCGCCCAGGTCCGCCGCACGCATGCGTTCGCGCAACTCAGCGAGGCGCAGTGGCAGGACGTGCTGTTGTTCATCGTGCAGGGCGGACGCGCGCTGTCGCAGTACCCGGATTTCCACAAGGCAGTGCAGGACGAGGATGGCATCTACCGCGTGCACGACCGCCGCCAGGCACTGCGCCATCGCCTTTCCATCGGCACCATCAGCAGCGACGGCAGCGTGCGCGTGCAGTTCCTGCGCGGCGGCAGCCTGGGCGCGGTGGAAGAGCAGTTTGCCGGCCGCCTGCGCCGTGGTGATCGCTTCCAGTTCGCCGGCCGCCTGCTCGAACTGGTACAGCTGAAGGACATGACCGCCTACGTGCGCGTGGCGCGCGGTGGAGAAGGCGTGGTGCCGCGCTGGCAGGGCGGCCAGCTGGCGTTGTCGCCGTCGCTGGGACGCGAACTGGAAGCGGTGCTGGGCGGCGCCGACGACAGCCCGGAATCGCGCTGGCTGGCACCCCTGCTGGCCCTGCAGGAAACCCTGTCGGCGCGGCCTGCGCCGGATCACCTGCTGGTGGAAGACGTGCGTCGTCGCGAAGGCCAGTTCCTGTTCGTGTACCCGTTCGCCGGCCGCCACGTGCATGAAGCGCTTGCTGCGCTGCTGGCGCTGCGCTGCACGCGGCTGCAGCGCAACAGCATCGGCTATGCGGTGAACGACCACGGGCTGGTGCTGGCGCCGGCACTGCCCGTCGAACTGGATGCAACGCAGTGGGCCGGACTGCTGGACCCTGGCGCGCTGCTTGATGACCTGCGTGCGGCGGTCAACCTGGGGGAGCTGGCACGCCGCCAGTTCCGCGGCATCGCGCGGGTGTCGGGCCTGCTGGTACCCAGCCTGCCGGGCGGCATGCCGCGTTCCCTGCGCCAGCTGCAGGCCTCCGCCGGCCTGCTGTACGACGTGCTGCGCGAACACGATCCGGAACACATGCTGCTGCAGCTGGCCGAGCGCGAAGTACTGCATGACAGCCTGGACGTGGACGGACTGCGCGACGCGCTGCAGCGGATGCAGCGCCGCTCGCCGTCGCTGCAGGCGCCGCGCTCGCTGACGCCGCTGGGCTTCCCGCTGTGGGCCGAACGCCTGCGCGGCCAGCTGAGCAACGAAGACTGGCGCACGCGCGTGCTGCGTGCTGCGCAACAACTGGAAAAGCGCAATGCCCGATGATCTTGTCCTGCAGCTGGCCGGCGAAGAGGTGATGCTGCTCGGCGAGCGCGCTCTGCGGATACCGCGACTGCACGCGCTGCTGATCGCCGACCTGCACCTGGGCAAGGCGGACATCTTCCGCCGCGCCGGCATCGCGCTGCCGGTCGGCGGCACCGCCGCCGACCTGCAGCGGCTGCAGCAGCTGGTTGAACGTACTGCCTGCGAGCAGCTGTGGATCCTGGGCGATGTGCTGCACGGCCCGCTGCACCGCGCGCCGTGGTACAGCCAATGGCTGGCCTGGCGCGAGCAGCGGCCCCGGCTTGCGGTCCACGTGGTGCGTGGCAACCACGACCGCGCGCTGTCCGAAGCCGCCCTGCAGGTGCAGGTGCACGAGGAGCAGGCCGCACTGGGCCCGTTCCTGCTGCGCCACGAGCCGGAGCCGGATGCGCAGGCCCACGTGGTTGGCGGCCACCTGCATCCACTGGCCGCGCTGCCGGGGTTGCCGCGTCGGTTGCCGGCCTTCTGGCTGCGCGACCGGGTGACGGTGCTGCCGGCGTTCTCGCAGTTCACGGCGGGGGTGGTGCCGGTGCTGGCGGCCGGCGAGCGGTTGGTCGCATGCGTGGACGCTGCGGCGGTGCTGTTGCCTTCGCGGTAGGTGGGTCGAACGGGTAAGACCCCCTCGCGGGTGGCTGCTGCGAAAAGCTGGTTGCGTGCGTAGCGCCGGGGGGGGGGGTTGTCCGGGACACGCCGCAAGTACGTCCCTGTAGGCTACTGTTCGGCTCCTGCCTCACATTGTCCCGGACAACCCACCCACCCGGCGCCCTGACGGATTCCGGTGGCCGCCCGCCGCGTAAAAAGAAAAAGAAAAGCGGTAGCGCCGACCCGCAAGGTGCCGGTCAGGACGACCGGCATACCCATGTTCGGCGGAATCCATCAGACCCCATTTCCCCACAAAATCCGCCGACCATGGGTCGGCGCTACCGAAGGCTCCATGGCCACCATGGACCTGTCGAAGGTGGGGCGGGGTGGGTTGGCGGGGGCGTTGAGCGCCATGGAT
>NZ_JACSQS010000012.1:0-119471 GCF_014836545.1 Stenotrophomonas lacuserhaii | reverse complement strand
GGCCCGCAGGAGCGGCTCTTGCCGTCCCCCGCCAATCCACCCCGCCCCACCCACAATCAGCCGTGCAGCTGGCGCTCTGGCTCTGGCTCTGGCTTCAAGCCCGCGCGCAGCGCAAGACACTCACGCGACCGCCAGCATCTCCGGCATCAGTCGAAAATCCGGCCCGCCGCTTTCCACCCGCCGCGGCAACGCCCGGATCGTGGCCAGCATCTCCTGGGCGCACGTGCGGATGTACCCGTGCTGCTCCGGGGAGGAATGACTGATCAGGCTGCCGACATGGAATTCGAAGACATCTTCCAGCACGTCCGGCTGGTCTTCGTGCAACATCTGCAGCAACCCGCGCAGTTTGCAGATTTCCGATTCCAGCGCTTCAGCCGAGAACAACATGGGGACTCCTTGCATGCGGCTCGCCCGAGCCAGAGGGGGCAGCAGCACGGGCCGCCCGCCGGGGCGCGATGCAGGATCACGGAACAGTGCGGGGACTACGCGGTGCGTGCGTACCCCGCTGTTGTGCCATGAACGGGGTGAGCCGACCGTCAACTCCGGTCATGGCGGCGTTCACGCCACAGACAATGCAGCCTGCGCTGCAGGCTCGCGCGGCGCGCCCAGCGCATCGATGAATGCAGGATCCAGCGGCAGTTTTCCCAGCCAGCCGCGCTGGGTGCCACTGAGCACCCGCAGCATGTGGCCGCGGCCGCCGGGCAGGCGCCCCATCGGCCCCAGCAGCACGTCCCGGGCCTTCGACCAGGCGTCGCGGTCGGACTGGAACAACGGCGTCAGCCAGCGGCTCCAGTGGTGGTATACGGCCACGTGGGCGCGTCGCTGCGCCTGGTAGGCCTGCAGGGCGGCCTCGCCCTTGCCGTGAACGCGCAGCGCGTCACGCAGGGCCAGCGCGTCCAGCAGCGCCATGTTCACCCCCTGCCCCAGCTGCGGGCTCATCGAATGCGCGGCATCGCCAGCCAGCACCAGCCGGCCGTTGTGCCAGCGCCGCATCACCGCATCGCGGTAGGAGGCACGCGCCAGCTGCCCGGCCTGCTGCAGGTGGGCGAAGCGCGGGCCGGCCTCCGGCCACAGCGCATGCAGTTCATCCAGCCACGGCTGCAGGCCATCGGCCTCCCATCGCGCGAAGTCTTCGCGTGGCAGGCTCCAGAAGAAGCTCAGCCGCGGCGTGGCATCCCCGGGGCGCGTGCCCACCGGCAGCAGCCCGATCATCTTGCGCGCCGCAACATAGCGCTGGCGCAGTTCGCTCACGTGGGGCCAATCTTCCGCCGGCAACAGGCACCACAGCGCGCCCCACGGGTAGACCCGGTCCAGCGACGTCCCCCCGACCTGCGCGCGCAGGGCCGAAGCCGAGCCGTCGGCGGCGATCACCAGGTCGTACGGACCGTGCTGTCGCCCTTCGCCGTCGCGCAGCAGCCCACGCTCGTGGTCGACCGCTGTGACGGTGACGCCTGCATGCAGCTGCCCGAGGCCCTCACGCGCCTGGTCCAGCAGCTGGAACAGCGCGCCACGCTGCATGCCCAATCCGTGCAGGCGCGCATCCAGGCCGTCGTAGCCCATGTCCATCACGGCGCGCCCGCAGGGCGTGTCGCCATGCAGGCGGTGCACCGGTGCGGCGTGCGCGCGCACCGCATCCAGCAGGCCCATCTGCCACAGCACCTGCAGGCCGCTGGGCTGCAGCAGGAAGCCGGCGCCGACTGGCCCGGGGCGGGGGGCGCGCTCGAAGATGTCGACGTGGTGTTCGTCGCGGGACAACAGAATGGCCAATGCCTGGCCAGCGGTGCCGTAGCCGATGACGGCGATGCGCATGCGGGGATCCATCCTGCGATTGTGCCTGATCCGCGCGGCAGGCAAAAAAAAACCCCGCCGAGGCGGGGTTCTCCAACACGCGACTGGATGGATCAGGCGGGCTGGATGTTGGATGCCTGGTCGCCCTTCGGGCCCTGGGTCTTTTCGAAGGTGACTTTCTGGCCTTCCTGCAGGGACTTGAAGCCGTTGCCCTGGATGGCGGAGAAGTGCGCGAACAGATCAGCGCCGCCGTCGTCCGGAGTAATAAAGCCAAATCCCTTGGCGTCGTTGAACCACTTCACGGTACCTGTTGCCATGTTGATGCGAGACCTTTGCAATGAATGGGTGGTGTGCGCAAAAACCCTGCGCACGGGGCGAGTATGCAAACCTTGCCCGAGGATGACAATCACCCCCGTGCCAATTCCCCGATCAGCTCGGGCAATCCGTTGGACGCGGCCTGCACGTTGGACAGCACTTCGGCCATCGTGATTTCCTCCCCATCGCCACACCCGGCGGCCCAGTTGGCCACGATCGCAAGGCAGGCGTAGTCGAGTCCGAGCTCGCGTGCCAAGGCCGCTTCAGGCATCCCGGTCATGCCGACCAGATCGCAGCCGTCACGGCGCAGACGCGCGATTTCCGCAATGGTTTCAAGGCGGGGGCCCTGCGTTGCAGCATAACAACCGCCGTCGTGCACCGTGACGCCGGTCACCTTTGCAGCGGCAAGAATTTTGCTTCGCAGCATCGGCGTATATGGGTGACCGAAGTCCACGTGCAGGACCTCGCTGCCCGCCTCTTCACACACGGTGGAGATCCGGCCCCAGGTGTAATCGATGATCTGGTCCGGGCAGGCCAGCACGCGCGGCCCGAAGGCATCGCCGATGCCGCCGACCGTATTCAGCGCCAGCACGCGCGGCGCGCCGATCTGCTGCAGTGCGGCAAGATTGGCGCGGTAGTTGATCTTGTGCGGCGGCAGCGAATGGCCCTCGCCGTGGCGGGCCAGGAAAGCGACCCGGTGGCCCAGCAGGCTTCCAACGCGGATCGGACCGGAGGGCGTACCGAAGCGGGTTTCGACCTGGTGGGTCTGCACGTCATCCAGCGTGGCGAGGTTGTAGACACCGGTGCCGCCGATGACCGCCAGGGCGATGGGCTGCATCAGCCTTCCTTCATCGCGTAGATCGCCGGCACGCAGCGCAGGGTCTCGTTGACGTCCATCCCGAAGCCGAATACATAGCGGTCCGGCAGCTCCACACCGGAATAATCGGCCTGCACGTCAGGCAGCGCGCGGTCGTGCTTCTTCACCGTCAGCGCAGCGATGCGCACGTCGGTGGCACCCTGCTCCAGGCACCAGGTGCGCACGCCCTGCAGGGTGTAGCCCTCGTCCAGGATGTCGTCCACCAGCAGCACGCGGCGGCCGAACAGCGCGGTGGCCGGCTTGTGCTTCCACACCAGGTCACCACCGGTGGTTTCACCGCGGTAACGCGTGGCGTGCAGGTAATCGAACTGCACGTCCTGGCCGCGCGCGCCCAGTTCCAGGGCCAGTTGGCCGGCGAACGGCAGCGCGCCATGCATGATCGACAGGAACAGCGGCACTTCGCCCTTGTAATCGCTGGCGATGGCATCGGCGATGCGGCCGATGGCCTGGTCGATGGTGGGGCGGTCGACCAGCAGGTCAGCCTGTTCCAGGGCCTGGGAAATGGTGAGGTTGGGCATCAGACGGTTCTTCCAGAGGATTCAAGAAAACGGGTTCGGGTGTCGCCATGCCGGGCATCGGCCAGCAGGCCGTCCCAGCCAAGCGCGCCGCGGCCGATCAGGCCGAGCAGCGCGGCGGTGTTCGAGGTTCGATGCTGCATGGCCTGCAGGGCATCGTCCACCAGCTCGGGATGGCAGACCAGCACCACATCGCAGCCTGCATCCAGGTGGGCGTCGACGCGGGCCTTCACCCCGCCCGCGCTGAACGAGGCGGCCATGCCGATGTCATCGGAAAACACCACGCCACGGAAGCCGAGCTGCCCACGCAGGATGTCCTGGACCCAACGCCGCGAGTAGCCCGCCGGTTCCGGGGCCACCTGGGGGTAGATGACGTGGGCCATCATCACCGCGTCGGCGCCGGCGGCAATGCCGGCCACGAAGGGCACCAGGTCCCGCGCCTGCAGTTCATCCAGCCCGCGTGGATCGATCGCGGTGTCGACATGGGTGTCTTCCAGCACGCTGCCATGGCCGGGGAAATGCTTGAGCGTGGCGGCCATGCCGGCGCTGTGCATGCCGCGCACGTAGGCGGCGGTGAAGGCGGCCACCACCTGCGGATCGTCGCTGAACGCGCGGTCACCAATGGCGCGGTTGCCGTGCCCCAGGTCCACCACCGGCGCGAAGCTCAGGTCCACGCCACTGGCGCGCACCTCGCTGGCCATCAGCCAGGCGTGTTGTTCGGCGGCGGCCAGCGCGGCCTGTGGATCGCGTGCGTAGCCCAGACCGAGCTGCTGCAGCGGCGGCAGATCGGTGAAGCCTTCGCGAAAGCGCTGCACGCGCCCGCCTTCCTGGTCCACGCAGATCAACTGCGGACGCGGTGCGGCCTCCCGGATCGCGGCGGACAGCGCGGCGATCTGCTGGCGGGAGGCGAAGTTGCGCTTGAACAGCATCACGCCGGCCACGGCATCGTGCTGCAGCCACTCACGCTCCTGGGCGGTCAGTTCGGTACCGGCAACGCCGATCAGCAGCATGTTCAGGTCTCCACGGCAGGCGCCACGATGGCGCAGCGCCGCATTGTCGCAGAAGCGTGGCCCAGCGTCAGACCTTGCAGCCGTCCGGGCCACACCCGTCTTCAGCGTCCAGCGCGCCGGAAGCGGCGGCTTGGCCGTGTTCGGCGGCGATCTGCCGCAGCGCCTGGGCTATCGCTTCCGGCGATTGCGCACCCTGGATTGCCCAACGGCCGTCGATGACGAAGGTCGGCACCGAGGTGATGCCGATGGCATGGGCGTGCTGCAGGCCTTGCTGCACCTCGTCCAGCCCGAGGTCCGAGCCGAGCATCGCCTGGATGTCGTCAGCGGCCAGTCCCCCCTCTACTCCAGCCTGGACCAGCACCTGCGGATCGGCCAGGTTGCGCCCGTGTTCGAAATGCGCGCGGAACAGCGCCTCGCCCACCGCATCCTGCAGCCCATGCTGCCCGGCCAGCCATAGCACGCGGTGCGCCTGCAGCGTGGTCACGCGGACCTGGCCACGGCTGAAATCCATCGGCAGGCCTTCGGCCTGGGCAGTCGCCTGGGTCTGGCCCAGCAATTGGTTGGTGCGCTCGGCACCGCCGAACTTGCGCGCGTAGGCCTCGCGCAGCGGCACCGGCGTGGTGTCGGCATCCGGATCCAGCTGGAACGGCTGCCAGCGCACCTGCAGCGCAGGCACCTCATCGCCGAGCAGCGCCAGACCCTGCGCGAAACGGTGCTTGCCGATCCAGCACCACGGACACACCACGTCGGAATAGATATCGATCTTCATCCCCCCGACATGGGGACGGCCGCGCCCCGAAAAAGGGGGCGGACGGGATCACGCGGTTTCGGCCAAGCCGTGACGCGCCGGCAACGACTTACGCCCCGCCGTCGCCTTTCTCTTCGGGAGACCAGCGGGTGTAAGGGTGGGAAGCCAGCGCTACGTTGTAGTAGCGGGCCTGGTCGGTGACTTCGCGGCCGGCCCACGCAGGCAGGCTGAGCGCCTGCCCAGGGTCATCCAGTTCCACTTCGGCCACCACCAGCCCGGCATTGTCGCCGAGGAACTCGTCCACTTCCCACAGCAGGCCGTCGTGCTGCACCAGGTGGCGGCGCTTGTCGATCAGCCCACCCACGCACAGCGCCAGCAGCTCACGCGCGTCCTGCACCGGAATCGGATACTCGAATTCCTGGCGGCTGCGGCCCAGCGTGCGCGACTTCAGGTTCAGCGCCGCGCCGTCACCTTCGATGCGCACCCGCACCGAGGCGTTCTGATCGCCCCGGTCCAGCGCGCCCATGTCGTTGATATAGCCCTGCGCCATCGGGATGACCGCATGCGCCGCCGCCCGCCAGCCATCACCGGTGACGAGGAATTTCCGTTCGATTTCAATGCCCATGGGGTGATTATGCGGGAACGGCGTGACGACCACCGGTCGTCACCCACCACAGCCAACGGTCGTCAGCCACCACGATCAGGCTTTTTCGAACACCGCGATGCTTTCCACGTGCGCGGTATGCGGGAACATGTCCATCGCCCCGGCACTGACCAGGGTGAAGCCACGCTCCTTGACCAGGTAGCCGGCATCGCGCGCCAGAGAACCCGGATGGCAGCTGACGTAGACGATGCGCTTGAACTGCTCCAGCGGCAGCTGCTGCAGCACTTCGATGGCACCCGAGCGCGGTGGATCCAGCAGCAGCTTGTCGAAGCCTTCCAGCATCCACGAGGCCTGGCTCTGGTCCTGGGTCAGGTCGGCGGCATGGAAGCTGGCATTGGCCAGCCCATTGCGCTGCGCGTTCTCCTTCGCCCGGGCCACCAGCCCGGCATCGCCTTCCACGCCGACCACTTCGCGCACGCCGCGGGCCAGCGGCAGGGTGAAGTTGCCCAGCCCGCAGAACAGGTCCAGCACGCGCTCGTCCGGGCCGGCATCCAGCAGCGCCAGCGCATGCTCGATCATCTTCACGTTGAGGTTCGCATTGACCTGGATGAAGTCCAGCGGGCGGAACGCCAGCTCCACGTCCCACGGTGCCAGCCGGAACGACAGCGGGACCTCCTGCGGCCACAGCGGGTGGACCGAATCCACGCCGTCGGGCTGCAGGAAGATGGCGAAGCCGTGTTCCTGCCCGAACGCGATCCAGGCCGCGCGATCGGACTCGCTGAGCGGCTGCATGTGGCGGATGGTGAGCGCGATCGCGTCGTCGCCGGCGATGAATTCGATCTGCGGGATGTCGCGACGGCCATCCAGCGATTCGACGAACGCGGACAGCACCGACACCTTGGTGCCGATCTCCGGGATCACCGTCAGGCACTGCGACAGGTCCGCCACGAAGCGCGGATCCAGCTCGCGGAAGCCGACCAGGGTCTTGTCCTTCTTCTCGACCCGACGCACAGAGAAGCGTCCCTTGCGGCGATAGCCCCAGCTGTCGCCCACCAGCGGCGGCAGCACCTGCTGCGGCTGCACGTGACCGATGCGCTGCAGGTTGTCCATCAGCACCCGCTGCTTGGCCACGATCTGCTCGCTTTCTTCCAGGTGCTGCAGCACGCAGCCGGCACAGACGCCGAAATGCGGACACTTCGGCTGCACGCGCAGCGGCGAGGCTTCCACCACTTCGACGGTGCGCGCCTGGTCGAAATGCTTGCTGCGCGCGGTCTGTTCGGCCATCACCACTTCACCCGGCAGCGCGCCGGTGATGAAGGTGACCTTGCCACCTTCGCCATCACGGCGGGCAACGCCGCGGCCGTCGTGGCTCAGGTCGAGGATGTCGGTTCTGAAGAGGGTGCGGTCGATGCGGGAACGTTGACGGGCCACGTGGCGAAGGGCTGCGTGTGAAAAAGGGCGCGTATTGTCTCAGATGAGGGCGAAAGTCGCCTCTCCACCCTTGCAAGGCGGCGCGCGGTGGTTAATATGCAGCGTAGCTGACATGGAGGCAGCCTTATGCAGACGAATACGCCGCGCCCCGCGCGCCCCCGTTTCCTGCTGGTCGAGGACGACATCATCACGTGTGGTTTCCTCAAGGCCGCGCTGGAAACCTTGCCAGCGGACGTGGATACCGCCGACTCGCTCAACGCCGCGCTGGCCCGGGCCCATGTGCGGCACTACGACCTGTGGCTGATCGATGCGAACCTGCCCGATGGCCATGGCAGCGAGCTGCTGCAGCAGTTGCGCCGGCAGCACCCGGACACCCCGGCACTGGCACATACCGCCGATCGCGACGCGTCCGCACACGGGCGCCTGCGGGATGCGGGATTCGGCGACATCCTGGTCAAGCCGCTGGGCCGCGATGCCCTGCTCAAGGGCGTGCGTCGCAGCCTGGGCCAAGGGGCCCTCTACCGCGTGGACAGCGCGCCGATCCAGGCCATGGTGCTGAACGAAGCACAGGACTGGGACGAGATCACTGCGCTGGCCGCCCTGAACGGGCAACGCAACCACCTGGTGGCGCTGCGCGAGCTGTTCCTGGCCGAGTTGCCAAGTGTGCGGGATGCCGTGGACCAGGCCGTGGACCGCCATGACGAGCCGGCCCTGCGCAACCAGCTGCACCGGCTGCAGGCCAGCTGTGGTTTCGTCGGTGCTGCCCGGCTGAGCCGCGCAGTGCGCACCCTGCACCAGATGCCCGCCTCGCACATGGCCCAGGCCAGCTTCCGCGATGCGGTAGCCGCGCTGCTGCACTAACTGAAGGGGTAACTGAAGGGGTCAGAGTCAGGGGTCAGAGTCCTGACTCTGACCCCTGACTCTGACCCCTCAGCGGCGGCGTGCCAGGTCGTCCAGCAGTTCCCAGGATTTCAGCCCGCGCGATCCCAGGTGGTAGGCCAACACCACCCGCATCGGCAGGCGCAGGCTGGCCAGGTCGTCGGCGCCGGGTTCTTCATCGCGCGCCAGCGCCAGCAGCGCGGCCCCGGTTGCCGTCCCCCTCCGCCCTTCCCCATCGCGTTCGCTGAGCAACCGCCGGGGCCCCTCCTGCGGATCCAGCAGATACCGCGCGGCCGGGTCCACCGCGCTGTCATCGCTGGCGAAGGCCAGGTTGAAACCCACCCCCAGCGCTTCCAGCAGGTCGCGTTCGAAACGGCGCAGGCTCCAGGCCAGCGAAAGCTCCAGGCTGAGCCGCGCGCGCACCTCGCCGTAGGCCCGGTACAGGTCCGGCAGCGGGTCGTGCCGCGGCGCCAGCCGCATCACCAGTTCATTGAGGTAGAAGCCGGCCAGCATGTCATTGCCGGTCAGGCGCGGTGCGGCGTCCAGCGCCTCGGCACCACGCAGCTGCGCCAGGTCGCCACGCTGCACCGCGTCGAAGCGGATCCACTGCAGCGGCTGCAGCGCCGCGCGCAGCACCTGTCCTTTCGCACTGGAGACGCCGCGGGCGAGCAGGCCCAGCCGCCCGTGCGAGGCGCTGAGCACCTCCACCAGCAGGCTGGTCTCGCGGTAAGCCCGCGCGTGCAGGACAAAGCCCGGTTCGGACGCGATCTCCATCAGGGCCGGCCCCGCAGGCGCTGCTTATTCGTAACCGAAGGCCTTCAGCGCGGCCTCGTCGTCGGACCAGCCCTCGCGCACGCGCACCCAGGTTTCCAGGAACACCTTGGCACCGAACAGACGCTCCATCTGCATCCGCGACTTGGCCCCGATGTCCTTCAGGCGGGTACCGCCCTTGCCGATCACGATGGCCTTCTGCCCTTCGCGCTCGACCCAGATCACCGCACCGATGCGCAGCAGGTTGCCGTCTTCGGTGAAGCGCTCGATTTCCACCGTGGTGGCGTACGGCAGTTCTTCGCCGAGCTGGCGCATCAGCTGCTCGCGCACCAGTTCGCCGGCCAGGAAACGCTGGCTGCGGTCGGTGATTTCGTCTTCGCCGAACATCGGCGGGGATTCCGGCACCAGGGCCAGCACGTCACGCACCAGCGCTTCCAGGCCATTGCGCTTCTGCGCGGAAATGGGATGTACCGAAGCGAACTCGCGGCCTTCGGTGATCTGCTGCAGGAACGGCAGCAACGCGGCCTTTTCCTTCATGCGGTCCACTTTGTTGACCACCAGCACCACCGGGATGCCGGAATCACGCAGCACGTTGAACGCCAGGCTGTCTTCTTCGTCCCAGCGACCGGCTTCGATGACCAGCAGGCCGGCGTCGACGCCCTCCAGCGATCCACGCGCGGCACGGTTCATCACCCGGTTCATCGCCCGCTTCTGCACTTTATGCAGGCCGGGCGTGTCCACCAGCACCAGCTGGCCTTCCGGATAGGTGGCAATGCCCAACAGCCGGTGGCGCGTGGTCTGCGGCCGGTTGGAGACAATGCTGACCTTGGCCCCTACCAGTGCATTGGTCAGGGTCGATTTGCCCACGTTGGGGCGGCCGATGACAGCAACGCTGCCGCAACGATGGGGGGTCTGTTCGGTCACTTTGAATCCACCAGTAGGTCAAGCGCGGCCGCAGCCGCCTGTTGTTCGGCCAGCCGCCGCGAGGAGCCTTCGCCCTCGGTACATACGGCCGGTTCTGTCAGGTTGCAGCGTACCCGGAAGGTCTTGGCATGGTCGTCACCGGATTCTGACACCAGTTCGTACGCCGGCAGCGCCTTCTGTCGGCCCTGCAGCCATTCCTGCAACCGGGTCTTGGGGTCTTTTTCCGGCCGTCCGGTCGCCGGCAGGGCGTCCATGGCCGCATCGAACCAGGGCAGTACCACCGCGCGGCAGGCATCGAAGCCGGCGTCCAGGTAGATCGCTGCCACCACCGCCTCGAAGGCGTCGGCGAGGATCGAATCGCGCCGGTGGCCGCCGGTTTTCATTTCGCCGGCGCCCAGTACCAGCCGTTCGCCCAGCTTGAGTTCACGGGCGCGCTCGGCCAGCGCGCCTTCGCGCACCAGTTCGGCGCGGCCGCGGGTCAGCGCGCCCTCGTCGGCTTTCGGCCAGCGCGCATACAGCGCCTGCGCCACCAGCATGTTGACGATGCTGTCGCCGAGGAACTCCAGGCGCTCGTTGTTCGGTACGCCGGCAGACCGGTGCCGCAGGGCCTGCGTGAGCAGGTCCGCATTGGCGAAGGGGTGGCCGATCAGGTCACCACGTTGGAAGGTTTTATTCGACACCGCTACGGCTGAGGTCCTGGGTTGAGTCGAACTTGCCGACCACGTCGATGTTGCCGATCAACGGACGCCGCACTTCGTAGTTCACGCGCATGGTCCAGCCATTGTCCTTGCGGTCGAACTTCACGTTGGCAGGCTTCACGTTCTCGGAGTAGTTGATGTACAGGCGCTTGAACAGCAGCTTCTGGATGTTGGCTGGCTGCATGCTGCCGATGCCGGGCTCATTGGCCAGGCTCTTCATGGCCGAACGGACGGCATAGTTTTCCTGGTACATCGGGAACAGCTTCATCCCGACATAGAGGAAGAAGCCGACCACGATCAGGACCACCAGGAAGGAGGTCAGGGTAATGCCGCGTTGCGCCTTCATGCTGTTCATTGCGTTTCTCCCCAGATACGCGTGGATGAATCAATTGACGCCCGAGCCGATCCGCGACGGTTCGAAGCCGTCCTTGCAGAACCAGCCGGAGCAGTTGAGCCAGATCAGGAACGCCTTGCCGCGCAGGTTCTGCTCCGGCAGCAGGCCCCAGAAACGGCCGTCGTCGCTGTTGTCACGGTTGTCGCCCATCACCAGGTAGCGGCCCGCCGGAACGGTCCATTCCCCCTGGCCGGCAGGATACGCCGTCTCCAGCACGGTGTGGGTACGGCCGGGCAGCTTTTCGACCAGCAGGCTGGACCCTTCACCATGTCCACGATGGCCGGCGTAGATGCCCTTGTCTTCGTATTCCACCGGCTGGCCGTTGAGGATCAGGCCGTTGCCTTCGAAGGTGATCTGGTCACCCGGCACGCCGATCACGCGCTTGATGAAGTTCTCGCCCTTGTTCGGGTCCTGGTCGTCGTGGCCCGGGAAATGGAACACCACCACGTCGCCACGTTCCGGTTCGCTGATCGGCACGAACTTGGTGTTGGTGAGCGGCAGGCGCAGGCCGTAGGCGAACTTGTTGACCAGGATGAAATCACCGATCAGCAGGTTGGGCATCATCGAACTGGACGGGATCTTGTACGGTTCGGCGATGAAGCTGCGCACCACCAGCACGATCGCCAGCACCGGGAAGAACGCGCGCGAGTAGTCCACCAGCGCCGGCTCGGTGTCCAGCAGGCCGGCGCGACGGGCGCGGCGGCGGGCGAAGTACAGCTTGTCGGCAAGCAGGATCAGGCCGGAGGCCAGGGTCAAGGCAACCAGGAGGAACTCAAACGCTTTCATTCAATGTCCTTTGCAGCGTCGCGGGGCCAAGCGGCCCGGTAAGGGGGCCGACTGTACCGTTACTTGTTGTCCATCTGCAGCACGGCCAGGAAGGCTTCCTGCGGAATCTCCACGCGGCCCACCTGCTTCATGCGCTTCTTGCCTTCCTTCTGCTTCTCCAGCAGCTTCTTCTTGCGCGACACGTCGCCGCCGTAGCACTTGGCAAGAACGTTCTTGCGCATGGCCTTGACGGTGGTGCGGGCAATCACCTGCGAGCCGATCGCCGCCTGGATGGCCACGTCGAACATCTGCCGGGGAATCAGCTCCTTCATCTTCTCGCACAGCTCTCGGCCGCGGCGATCGGAGTGCGAACGGTGGACGATAAGCGACAGGGCGTCGACCTTGTCGCCATTGATCAACACATCCACGCGCACGAACGGACCGGCATCGAAGCGCACGAACGCGTAATCCAGCGACGCATAGCCGCGGCTGACCGACTTCAACTTGTCGAAGAAGTCCAGCACCACTTCGGCCATCGGCAGCTCGTAGCTGATCTGCACCTGGCTGCCCAGGTAGTTGATGCCGAGCTGGCTGCCGCGCTTTTCCTCGCACAGCTTGATGATGTTGCCGATGTATTCCTCGGGGGTGAGGATGTTGGCGCGGATGATCGGCTCGCGGACTTCCTGCACCTGGTTCACCGGCGGCAGCTTGGCCGGGTTGTCCATGTTGACGATGCTGCCGTCGGTCTTGAGTACTTCATAGACCACGGTCGGCGCGGTGCTGATCAGGTCCAGGTTGTACTCGCGCTCCAGGCGTTCCTGCACGATTTCCATGTGCAGCATGCCAAGGAAGCCGCAACGGAAACCGAAGCCCATCGCTTCGGAGCTTTCCGGCTCGAAGCGCAGCGCGGCATCGTTCAGGCGCAGCTTGTCGAGTGCTTCGCGCAGGTCGGGGTAGTCTTCGGCATCCACCGGGAACAGGCCGGCGAACACGCGCGGCTGCATCTCCTGGAAGCCCGGCAGCGGCTTGGGTGCCGGATCGCCGGCCATGGTCAGCGTGTCGCCGACCGGCGCGCCGTGCACGTCCTTGATGCTGGCCGTCACCCAACCCACTTCGCCCGCACGCAGGGCCGGCAGCACCTTGCGCTTGGGGGTGAACACGCCGACGTTGTCGACCTGGTGGTTGCGGCCCGTGGACATCACCTGCAGCTTGTCACCGGCCTTGATCTCACCCTGCATGACGCGCACCAGCGACACCACGCCGAGGTAGTTGTCGAACCAGGAATCGATGATCAGCGCCTGCAGCTTGTCGGTATCGCGCGGCACCGGCGGCGGGATGCGCTTGACGATGGCTTCCAGCACGTCGCGCACGTTCAGGCCGGTCTTGGCGCTGACCGGTACGGCATCTTCGGCATCGATGCCGATCACGGCCTCGATCTCGGCCTTGGCGCGTTCGATATCGGCGGTGGGCAGGTCGATCTTGTTGATCACCGGCACCACTTCCAGGCCCTGCTCCACCGCGGTGTAGCAGTTGGCCACCGACTGCGCTTCCACGCCCTGGGCGGCATCGACCACCAGCAGCGCGCCTTCGCAGGCGGCCAGCGAGCGGCTGACTTCATAGGAGAAGTCGACGTGGCCGGGGGTGTCGATGAAGTTCAGGTGGTAGGTCTGTCCGTCGTCCGCCAAGTACGGCAGCGACACCGACTGGGCTTTGATGGTGATGCCACGCTCGCGCTCGATCGGGTTCGAATCGAGCACCTGCGCTTCCATCTCGCGGGCCTGCAGGCCGCCACACAGCTGGATGATGCGGTCAGCCAGGGTGGACTTGCCGTGGTCGACGTGGGCAATGATGGAGAAGTTGCGGATGTTCCGCATCGAATCAGAGGACATAGAGGTGGCGGCGGCGCCGGGCGTCGTCAGGGTAAACGTTGGATTATCGCACGGGACGGCCGCCGGTAGTGACGGCCGCTGGCCGTCAGCTTGCTGCCTGCCGCTGCGCTCGCGGGGCGGGCCCGGCCGCTACCCTGCCCGGTCAGCTACCGGTTTTCACGGCCACGAAGGCACTGTTACCGCCGCTGCGGACCAGCAGCATCACCACGTCACCCTTCTTATAATCAGTCAGTGCCCGGTTCAGCGCCTCCACGCTGCCCACCGCCGTACGGCCGACCTGCAGGATCACCATCCCCGGCGACAGCCGCGCGTCGCGGGCGGCCTGGCCGTTGACGCGGGTTACCCGCACGCCCTCGCCCGCTTCCAGCCCCAGCTGCTTGCGCTGCGGGGCGGTCAGGTCGGCCACTTCCAGTCCCAGCAGCGCATTGGCACCGGTCTGCGGCGCCGCGTCGTCGTTGGCCGCAGCCGGACGGTTTGCTGCCGCCTGCGCGTCTTCGGCCAGTTCTGTCAGGGTGGCGCTGAGCTCGCGCTCCTTGCCATCGCGGACCAGGCCGATGCTCACTTTGCTGCCCGGCGGCAGGGCGCCGATCAACGGCGGCAGGTCACTGAAGGAGTTCACCGGACTGCCGTTCACCGAGCGGATCACATCACCGACCTGCACCCCGGCCTTGGCCGCCGCGCTGCCCGCGACGATCTCATTTACCAGTGCGCCGCGGCTGTCCTTCAAGCCCAGCGCCTGGGCATTCAGCGAATCGATCTGCTGCACCACCGCGCCGAGCTGGCCACGACTGACCCGGCCGGTCTTCTTGATCTGCTCGACCGCGCCCATCGCCAGGTCGATCGGGATCGCAAAGCTGATGCCCATGTAGCCGCCCGAAGCGGAGAAAATCTGCGAATTGATGCCGACCACTTCGCCGCGGGTGTTCAACAGCGGGCCACCCGAGTTGCCCTGGTTGATCGCCACGTCGGTCTGGATGAACGGAACATAGCGCTGGTCGGCGCCGCCGGTGCTGCGGCCCGTGGCGCTGACCACGCCGGCGGTGACCGAATGGTCCAGCCCGAACGGCGAGCCGATCGCGACCACCCACTGACCCGGCTTCAAGGTGCGCGAATCACCGACGCGCACCGTCGGCAGGCCGCTGCCATCGATCTTCAGCAGGGCCACGTCGTATTGCTGGTCGCTGCCCACCACCTTGGCGATGAACTCGCGGTTGTCACCCAGTTTCACCTTCACTTCGGACGCATCGGCCACCACGTGGTGGTTGGTCAGCACGTAGCCGTCGGCGGAAATGATGAAGCCCGAGCCCATGCCGCGGCCCTTGATGCTGGGGCCGCCATCCGGATCGCCGCCGGGGCCGCCCGGACCGGGCATGCCGAACTCCGGACCGAAGAAGCGGCGGAAGATTTCCGGGATTTCATCCTGGCCCGGCCCCATCCCGCCACCGCGCGCCTGGCGGTTGCCGCCGCGCACGATGGTGGTTTCAATGTTGACCACGCCCGGCCCGACCTGATCGACCAGGTTGGTGAAGTCCGGCAGGCCCGATACCAGCGGCTGGGCCGGCGCGCGCGGCGCGGCGGCTGCGGACTGCGCCGTGGTGGCCTGCGGTGCCGGCGAAGGTGACTGCGCGCAGGCGGCCAGCGGGAGAGTCATCGCCAGCAGGCCCAGGGCCTGGGTACGGAACGAACGGGTAAGCGGGATCATCGGAATACAACCTCCGGCAGGTCATCGGACAGCAGAAAGGGGAAGCGTTGCCCGCCATCCAGCGGGCAGGCGCAGGCCACGCGCGGTCAGTCGCGCGGGCCCTGGACCGGCGGCGCGTCCTGCAACCGCGGTTCAAAGGGATAGAAGGTGCCCGGCGTGTTACCGGGGAAACTGGCATTCAGCGCAGCGCCGGCCGTCGGACCCACGCTGGAGCGCGGCCATGGCCTGGCCTGCAGCGCCCCCACGTTGCCGAACGTCAGCTCGTGCCGGGCGGCCGTGGACAGCGGGGCCGACAGCACCGGCTGGGCTGCGGCGAGCGCACGCTGCGGCTCGTCATCACGCTGCGCGACGCGGGCCATCTGCTGGCTGCGCGTGGCACTGGCGCGGCGGACGCTGGCGTCCTGGCGCCGCGCCGCAGCGGCCACCGCGGCCGCCGGGACACTGGCCACCAGCGCTGCGCCGGACGGCGATGCAGCAGGCTCCTGCACCGGCGCGGACGCCGGCAGTGCAAGCTCGGCCTGGCTGGCGATCACCTGCACCGGCAGGTCTGCCGGCGGTGCGCCCTCATCCAGCGATTGGCGCCCCATGAAGAAGGCCACCGCGGCCACCGACGCGGCCAGCGCGGCACCGCCGCTCCAGCGACGCCAGCCGGTGCGCAGCTCGCGCCGCGGCTCGGCCCGGGGAACGGGTTCCTGCGCCACCGCCGCCGAAACGCGCGTGGCGAAATCCAGCGGCGCCGGCGCCACGGCCTTGCCGCGCATCACATCGCCCAGCAGCGCCCAGCGCTCCTGGCAGGCCTGCAGCTCGGGATCATGCTGCAGGCGGCGCAGCAGGAAACGGGC
This sequence comes from Stenotrophomonas lacuserhaii, assembly GCF_014836545.1. GTDB lineage: Bacteria > Pseudomonadota > Gammaproteobacteria > Xanthomonadales > Xanthomonadaceae > Stenotrophomonas > Stenotrophomonas lacuserhaii. The sequence goes on along the minus strand of NZ_JACSQS010000012.1, from coordinate 103,319 downwards.
CTCCTCGGAGGCCAGTTCACCATCGACCAGCGCAGACAGCTGCTGGCGGTTATGCAGGTCGATCTTGTCTTCGGGTTGGTCGTACTTGCTCATAGGCGGCTCTTCTCACGGGTGGCGCTGCCGGTGTCCAGCAGCGGCCGGAGTTCAGTGTCGATTGCCTCGCGGGCACGGAATATCCGCGAGCGCACGGTGCCGATCGGGCACCCCATCTTCTGCGCGATTTCCTCGTAACTCAGGCCTTCCACCTCACGCAGGGAAATGGCCAAGCGCAGTTCCTCCGGCAGCGAGGCGACGGCCTTCATCACCGTGGTTTCCAGCTCCTGGCGCATCAGCTGGCGTTCCGGCGTATCGGTATCGCGCAGGCGCGTTCCCGAATCGAACTGTTCGGCATCGCCGATTTCGATGTCATCGGTCGGCGGGCGACGATTGCTTGCAGCAAGGTGGTTCTTGGCGGTATTCACGGCAATCCTGTGCAACCAGGTCGAAAATTGGGCGTCGCCGCGGAAACTGTTGATCGCGCGGTAGGCGCGGATGAACGTGTCCTGGGCAACGTCCTGGCACTCACTCCAGTCGGCGATGTAGCGTCCGACGAGCGAGACGACCCGATGCTGGTGCTTGCGCACCAGGACATCGAATGCCGCGCTTTCGCCGCGCTGCACGCGCCGGACCAGTTCCAGGTCCAGCTCCTGTGGTGTTTCAACCTCGGCCATTGGGGACCGAACTCCTGTCAGCCCAACCGACGTCAGGCAATGAGACTGCCAATCCCGGGAAAAGTTCAGCGCCATCTGACCGGGCACCGCACCAGCTTTTAACCAACGTTCCGTTAACGTAGCGGTCCATGCTATGAGCCTCCGCCATCGCTACCCCCCAGCTATTGGGATTTGACGGAAGGGAAACAACCTCTGGATCATAGCCGCCTTCTCCATACACAACCGGATGGAACGTCCATGCTCTCAGGCTTCGATGGGCTTCGCCTCGCGCACTGGCACCCGGAGATCCGCGACGACGGTGTCGTGGTGCTCAATCTCGACCGCCAGGACGCCAACGTCAATGCGATGTCCCAGGATGTCCTGCTGGAACTGGGCGACCTGATCGAGCGCATCGCCATCGATCCCCCCAAGGGCGTGGTGATCCAGTCGGCCAAGCAGGCGGGCTTCATCGCTGGCGCGGACTTGAAGGAGTTCCAGGAGTTCGACCGCCGCGGCACCGTCAATGACGCCATCCGCCGCGGCCAGGTGACCTACCAGAAGCTGGCCGAGCTGCCCTGCCCGACCGTAGCGGCGATCCATGGCCACTGCCTGGGCGGCGGTACTGAACTGGCACTCGCCTGCCGCTACCGTGTCGCCTCCAATGACAGCAGCACCCGTATCGGCCTGCCCGAAACCCAGCTGGGCATCTTCCCGGGCTGGGGCGGCAGTGCCCGCCTGCCGCAGCTGGTCGGCGCCCCGGCGGCAATGGACATGATGCTGACCGGTCGCACGCTGTCGGGGTCGGCGGCGCGGACTATCGGCCTGGTGGACAAGGTGGTGGCCCACGCCCTGCTGCTGGATACGGCCGTGGCGCTGGCGCTGAAAGGCACCGTCCGCCCGTTCAAGCAGCGCGCTACCGCCTGGGCGACCAACACCTGGCCAGCGCGCAAGTTGCTGGCCCCGCAGATGGCCAAGCAGGTCGCGCGCAAGGCCCGCAAAGAGCACTACCCTGCTCCGTACGCGCTGATCAGCACCTGGGAACGCAGCGGCGGCAAGCCGGTGCAGGCGCGCCTGGATGCCGAACGCCGCGCGGTGGTGAAGCTGGCCAGCACGCCCACGGCGCGCAACCTGATCCGCATCTTCTTCCTGACCGAACGCCTGAAGGCGCTCGGCAGTGGCGACCACGGCATCCATCACGTACACGTGGTCGGCGCTGGCGTGATGGGCGGCGATATTGCCGCGTGGTCGGCTTACAAAGGCTTCAACGTGACCCTGCAGGACCGCGAGCAGCGTTTCCTCGACCCGGCCATGCAGCGCGCGCAGACCCTGTTCGAAAAGAAGGTGCGCGACGAAAGCAAGCGGCCGGCGGTGGCCGCGCGCCTGCAGGCCGACCTGGCCGGCGCGGGCGCTGCGCAGGCGGACCTGGTGATCGAGGCGATCATCGAGAATCCGCAGGCCAAGCGTGACCTGTACCAGACGCTGGAGCCGAAAATGAAGGCCGATGCGCTGCTGACCACCAACACCTCCTCGATCCCGCTGGTCGAACTGCGTGACCACATCCAGCGCCCGGCGCAGTTCGCCGGCCTGCATTACTTCAACCCGGTCGCGCAGATGCCGCTGGTGGAAATCATCCACCACGACGGCATGGCGCCGGAGACCGAGCGCCGCCTGGCCGCCTTCTGCAAGGCGTTGGGCAAGTTCCCGGTGCCGGTCGCCGGCACGCCCGGCTTCCTGGTCAACCGCGTGCTGTTCCCGTACATGCTGGAGGCGGCGACCGCCTATGCAGAAGGCATCCCGGGCCCGGTGATCGACAAGGCTGCGGTCAAATTCGGCATGCCGATGGGGCCGATCGAACTGCTGGATACGGTTGGACTGGACGTAGCGGCCGGCGTGGGCGAAGAGCTCGCTCCGTTCCTCGGCCTGCAGATTCCGGCGGCGCTGCAGACCGTCGAACAGGGCAAGCGCGGCAAGAAGGACGCCCAGGGCATCTACGCCTGGGAAAACGGCCGTGCGAAGAAGCCGGAAGTACCCAAGGGCTACCAGGCGCCGGGTGATCTGGAAGACCGGCTGATCCTGCCGCTGCTCAACGAAGCCGTGGCGTGCCTGCACGATGGCGTGGTGGCCGATGCAGACCTGCTGGATGCGGGCGTGATCTTCGGGACCGGGTTCGCGCCGTTCCGTGGTGGTCCGGTGCAGTACATCCGGGCGACCGGTGCCGATGCGTTGGTGGAGCGGCTGAAGGTGCTGCAGCAGCGACATGGGGATCGGTTCTCGCCGCGGCCGGGCTGGGATAATCCGGTGCTGCGCGAAGCAGTGGTGTGACCGCGTTGCGGCGTGTTTTCTGCTTATGCGTCGCGGCGGGCAGCGCGAGGTACTGCCCGGGACACGCCGCAAGTACGTCCTTGTAGGCTCGATCGCCGCATCCATGCGGCTCACGGTCCCGGCCAGCACCTCGCGCCGCCCTCTGAAAGTGAGTCGGCGCGGCACCGGCGGGAACGGAAAAAGGCATAAAAAAAACGCGGCGCTGGGCGCCGCGTTTTTTCGTGTTCTGCCGGTCAGCGGATCAGCTGGCCTTGGCGACGGCCTTCTTGGCAACGGCCTTCTTTGCCGGGGCCTTGGCCACGGTCTTTTTGGCGACCGGAGCGGCGGCGCCGACGGCGGCCTTGCTCACGGTGTGCGAACGGGCGTTGCCGTAGCTGGCGTTGTAGCGCTTGCCCTTGGCGGTCTTGCGGTCACCCTTACCCATGTCTTGAACTCCTGGCTATGTTGATTCTGATTACCCCGTGCTGACACGGGTTTGGCGGGGCCGTCTTGCTGGACGCCCCCGCGCACGATCGGAAAGCCTACCACGACGGCCTCAATGCGCGCAGCTGGCGTCGTGTACGTGGCCGTGGTTGAGGCGCAGGTTGACCAGGTGGGCCACGCCCACCAGCAACCCGCCGAGGGTCATCACTACCGCATGCGGAACCGGATCGTGGTGCAGCGGGTCGTACAGTACGCCCGTCCACAAAGCGACCAGGCCGGGAATCAGGAACCCCAGCGCACGCAGCGCACCATGCCGCCGATAACCCCAGACCAGGCTGAACAACCCCAGCAGGGTCACGAACACCACCAGCGCCTGCTCCACGCCATCGCCCAGCCACACCGACAGGCCCAGCGAGGGTGCAGCGGCCAAGGCCACGGGGATCACCGCGCAGTGCACCGCGCACAGCAGCGAACCGGTGGCACCGAAGCGATCAATCAGATGGCGGAGGCGTGGGATCAGGGGCATGACTTCCAGCAGGGTCGGCGAAGCGTTATGGAATAATATAACATCCCTCCTGTACCCGCACGGCCTGTTTCGCCCAGCGACTCTCTCCCGCTGTCCGCCATGGGATTCGTGCGCCCCCTTGTTGATACGTTATAACAATTCATTGGAAGCCCCATGACTGCTCTGCGTACCCGGCCCCGCCCGCACACTCTCGCCCTGGCCCTCGCTGCTGCCCTGCTGCCCGCGATGGCGATGGCCGCCGACGCCCCGGCCGGCCGACACCTGACCGAACTGTCCGAAGTGAAGGTCACCGCCTCGCCGCTGCAGGGCGATGCCGAATCGCTGGCGCGGCCGGTCGAGGTGCTCGCCGGCGAACGCCTGGACGAAGCCAAGGCCGGCACCCTGGGCGACACCGTGGCCAAGCTGCCCGGCGTGCAGAGCTCCTACTTTGGTCCCGGCGTGGGCCGGCCGATCATCCGCGGACAGGAAGGCCCGCGCGTGGCCGTGCTGTCCAACGGCGTCGGCAACATGGATGCCTCCACCGTCAGTGCCGACCACGCCACCAGCATCGAACCGTTCCTGGCCGACCAGATCGAAGTCCTGAAGGGCCCGGCCACCCTGTTGTTCGGCAGTGGCGCGATCGGCGGCGCGGTCAACGTGGTCGATGGGCGCATCGCCAGCGAACTGCCGGAGCGCCCGCTGAGCGGCCGTGCCGAGGTGCGCGGCAACAGCGTCAACGACGAACGCAGTGGCATGTTCCGGCTGGACGGCGTCAACGGCAACTGGGTGCTGCACGTGGACGGCCTGGTGCGCAACGGCGATGACTACCGCATCCCCGGCTACGCGGTGGTCGATGCGCTCGAAGAACACGACCATGCACACGATGACGGCGACGCCGATGAACCGCGCCGCGGCACCCTGGACAACAGTTCCATCCGCACCCGCGCCGGTGGCGTCGGTGCTACCTGGCTCGGCGATGGCGGCTTCTTCGGCCTGTCCGCCGGTACCTACCGCACCAACTACGGCATCCCCAACGGCGCGCACGTGCATGCCGAAGGCGATGACCACGACCATGGCCACGACCATGGCGCAGAGGAAGAAGAAGGCGAGGAGCACGACGTGCGCATCGACATGGTGCAGAACCGCTTCGACTTCAAAGGCGGCATCTACAACCCGACCTCGTTCCTGAAGAACGTCACCCTGCGCGCCGGTTACACCGACTACGAGCACACCGAACTGGAAGCCGGCACCCCGGCAACCCGCTTCACCAACCAGGGCATCGAAGGCCGGCTGGAAGCGGTGCAGAACGAGATCGCCGGCTGGAACGGCGCCTTCGGCCTGCAGTTCGGCAACAGCGATTTCGGTGCCAAGGGCGAAGAAGCCTTCGTGCCGGATACCACGACCGAGAACCTCGGCGTGTTCGTGCTGCAGGAAAAGCAGTTCGGCCCGTTCAAGCTGGAACTGGGCGCGCGCCATGACCAGGTCAAGCTGGAGCCGACCGCCGACTACCAGCGCCGCAGGTTCGATGCCACCAACCTGTCTGCCGCCGGCATCTGGACGTTGAACGATGCCGTGGACCTGCGCTTCGGCGTGGACAGTTCCGAGCGTGCACCGACCAATGAAGAGCTGTACGCCGCCGGTGCGCACATCGCCACGCGTTCGATCGAGCTGGGCGATGCGCAGCTGAAGACCGAGCGCGGCCAGCGCATCGAACTGGGCATCCACACGCACAGCGATCGCCTGGACTTCTCCGCTTCGGTGTACCAGACCAGGTTCAAGGACTTCATCTACCTGGCCGACACCGGCGTGGTGGAAGACCTGCCGGTGCGCTTGTGGGCGCAGCAGGACGCCACCTTCAAGGGCGCCGAAGCGGAGGCCCTGGTGCATCTGTTCGAAGGCCATGGCGGTGACTGGGACCTGCGCGTGTTCGGTGACTACGTCAAGGCCGAACTGGATGGCAGTGGCAGCCGCAGCGTGGACATCGCCGTGCCGCATGGCGACCACAACCACAACTACACCGTGGACCTGGCCAACGGGGGCTACCTGCCGCGCATTTCGCCGGCACGCGTGGGCGCCGACCTGCGCTGGGCCAAGGACGGCTGGCGCGCATCGCTCGGTGCGGTGCGTTACAGCAGCCAGAAGGACACCGCGCAGAACGAAGAACCGACCAATGGCTACACGCTGGTGGATGCACACTTCGCGTACCGCTGGGACCGCAGCGACAGCAACAGCTACGAAGTGTTCGTGGACGGCAGCAACCTGACCAACCGCGAAGTGCGTCCGCACACCTCGCTGCTGCGCGATTACGCGCCGCTGCCGGGACGCGGCGTGGCCTTCGGCATCCGCGCGTACTTCTGACCGGCTGAGCCGCTGGCCGTCTGCTTGCGCTGTCGGTGGGTGACGACCGTCGGTCGTCACCGCACTGGCTGATCACGGCCTATAGTGCCGGCCATGACCACCGACTCCACCGCGCGTCTCCCCTGGGGCCTCCTGCTGGCGGCCTCGGGCATCCTGATGATCACCATGGCGGCACGCCAGACCACGGGCCTGTTCGTCGATCCCATCCACCGCGATACCGGCGTCAGCATCGTCGACATCAGTTTCGCGCTGGCCATCGGCCAACTGGTCTGGGGTGCGGTGCAGCCTGTGTTCGGTGCGCTGGCCGACCAGCGCGGGCCGCTGCCGGTGCTGATCGGCGGTGGCATCCTGCTGGCCGCAGGACTGGCCCTCGCGCCGATGCTTCCGGGCGGATGGGGGCTGGGCCTCAGCCTGGGCCTGATGATGGCGGCCGGTGCGGGTGCCGGCAGTTTCTCCGTGCTGATCGGTGCCACCGCGCATCGGCTGCCGGCCGAGCGCCGTTCGTTCGCAGCCGGCCTGATCAATGCCGGAGGCTCGCTCGGCCAGTTCGTCTTCGCACCAATCCTGCAGGTGGTCATCACCGTTGCAGGCTGGGGACGGGCGATGCTGCTGATGGCCGTGGTTTCCCTGCTGACTCTGCCGATGGCCTGGCCGTTGCGCCGCCGTGCCGGCGACCATGCGCATGCCACGGCGGCGGCCGATGGCGGGCTGCGTGCGCAGTTCCGGCTGGCCCTGCGTGAGCCGAGTTATTGGTACCTGCACCTGGGCTTCTTTACCTGCGGGCTGCATATCGCCTTCCTGGTCACCCATCTCCCTGGTGAGATCGCACTGTGCGGTCTGTCGCCCACCGTTTCATCCACCTCGATCGCGCTGATCGGCCTGTTCAACGTGGCAGGCAGCCTGCTGATGGGCTACCTGGGCCAGCGCTACCGGATGAAGCTGTTGTTGGTGGCGCTGTATGCCAGCCGCGCGATGATGATCGGGCTGTACCTCGTTGCTCCGCCCACCGCGTTGACCTTCTATGTCTTCGCCGCTGCGCTGGGCTTCACCTGGCTGGCCACCGTGCCGCCTACCGCCGGTTTGGTCGGCAAGCTGTTCGGGCCGCGCTACCTGGGCACCCTGTTCGGTCTGACCCTGCTGTCGCACCAGATCGGTGGCTTCTTCGGCGCCTGGCTGGGTGGGCTGGTGCTGGCCAACACCGGTAATTACATGATCATGTGGTACCTGGACATCGCGCTGGCGCTGATCGCCGCGGTGGCGCACCTGCCGATACGCGAGCAGGCGCCGCCCATGGCGACCGCAAGCGCAGTCTGAGTTCCGCTCACCCGACCATCACGTAGCGGACTGCGCACTGAAACGCCGCCAACGCAGTCGCGATCCGCACTGGATAAACGGACATATTTGTCCGAAAATGACCCATGACTTCCTTACGTGCCGACGCCGCCGCCCGCCGCGCCCTCATCCTCGATGCCGCCGACCATGTGTTCGGTAATCACGGCGTCACCGCCCCGCTCGACCTGGTGGTGGAACGGGCGCAGGTGGGGCGGGCGACGCTGTACCGTAACTTCCCGGATCGCAGCGCGTTGATCGAAGCGCTGCTGCAGCGAACCGTGGAGCGTATCGCGCGCCAGGTCGCCGAACTGGGCACGCGCGACGATGCCCTGTTCGAGCTGCTCGATGGAATGGCCCGCCGCATCATCGATTCACCGGCGCTGGCCGATTACTGGCGCGCGGTGCATCCGGACGACCCGACCGTGCGGGGTGCGCGCGAACGCGTGCGCTCCCTGATGGAAGCGCCGATCCAGCGCGCCATCGCCGCCGGATTGTGCCGGCCGGACCTGACCTCCACGGATATTTCACTGATCTCGGGCATGCTGGGTGCGGCCCTGCGCGGCAAGAACCGCGAAGAGCGCAGCGCACTGGCAGGACGCGCGCTGCAGCTGCTGCGCGCAGGCCTGCAGGGAACCAGCGCCACGGAGGCCTGATGTCGCAGTACCTCAAGCCCATCCCGGACTGGGAGGAACACGAGAAGCCCACTCTCCCGGGCTCGGCGTCGATGCCGTGGCACCCGCCGCACCGGCGCGCCGCCTATGCGCTGGTGTCGGTGCTGGTGGCCATCACCGGTGGCCTCGGCACTGCGCTGGTCACCGCCAACCTGCCCTTCCTGCAGGGCCAGTTGGGCCTGAGCCCCGTGCAGGGCACCTGGCTGGTCGCCTCCTACGTGATGGTCAACGTGACGGCGAACCTGCTTGCCTTCAAGTTCCGCCAGCAATATGGCATCCGCCTGTTCGCCGAAATCGGCCTCGGGCTGTACGCCGCGCTGGCCCTGCTGCACCTGGCCGTCGGCAGCTTCGAAACCACCGTGCTGCTGCGCGCGGCCAGCGGTTTCGCCGGCGCGGCGTGCTCGACGCTGGGCACGCTGTACATGCTGCAGTCGTTGCCACGCCGCTATACCGGCAACCTGCTGGTGATCGGCGTGGGGCTGTCACAGCTGGCGGTGCCGCTGGCCTGGGTGGTCTCGCCCAGCCTGGTGGGTACCGGCCAATGGCATCTGCTGTACTTCTTCGAGGCCGGATTGGCACTGTGCGCCTTCGCTGCCGTGGTGCTGCTGAAGCTCCCGCCGGGCGTGCAGATCAAGGCCTTCGAACCGATGGATTTCCTCACCTTCGCGCTGCTGGCGCCGGCCGTCGGCCTGCTGGTGGTGGTGCTGGCGCAGGGTTACGTGCGCTGGTGGACCGACACGCCGTGGCTGGGCTGGGCGCTGGTTGCCTCGATCACGCTGGCCACGACGGCCTTCGTGATTGAACACTACCGGCGCAACCCACTGCTGCAGGTGCGCTGGCTGGCCAGCCTGCCGGTGCTGCACTTCATCGTCGGCGCGTTCCTGCTGCGCTTTCTCACTACCGAACAGTCCTATGGCGTGGTCGGGCTGATGCGTACGCTCGGCATGGGGCCGGACCAGATGCGGCCGCTGTTCGCGGTGATCCTGGCCGGGGTGGTCACCGGCATCGCCGCCAGTTCGCTGACCTTCGGTCCGAAGCGGCTGATCCCGCAGGTGCTGATGGCAATCCTGCTGCTGGGCAGCGCCGCCCTGCTCGACCAGCACCGCACCAGCCTGGACCGTCCGCATGATTTCTTCGTCAGCCAGTTCCTGGCTTCGGTGGGCTCGGGCATGTTCATGGGCCCGCTGATCATGCTCGGCATCACCGCCGTGCTGAAGCAGGGCGTGGACCACATGATCACCTTCCTGGTCACCCTGTCGATCACCCAGACGCTGGGGGGGCTGGCCGGTTCGGCGGTGCTCGGGACGGTGCAGCTGCATCGCGAACAGCTGTATTCCACCGCGCTGGTCAGCCAGCTGGACCCGGCCGATCCGGTGGTCGCGCAGCGGCTGCGCCTGCAGCAGCAGCTCTACAGCGCGCAGATCACCGACCCGGTGCAGCGCAGCTCGCAGGGCACCGCGCAGCTGGCGCAGATTGCGCGCCGCGAAGCCAACGTGCGTGGCTTCAATGATGTGTTCACGCTCAGCGGCTGGCTGGCGCTGGGCTTCCTGGGCTGGCTGCTCTCATTGCAGCTGTGGATCGCCGCGATGAAGCAATGGCGCAGGCGCCGCCCCTCCCCTTCCTCCCCCGCGGCGCCCGATGCGGCTGCCGCAACGCATTGAGCAACTCCATGTCCCAGCAACCACCCCGCGATGACGACGCCCCGGAAAACGTAAATCCGGCGCCTCCCACCGATGCCGCACCCGCCCCTGCCCCGCCGCCGGCCGCCACCCCGGCAACGCCTACGGGCGCGCCGAAGTACCTCAAGCCCAGCAACCGGGCAGTGGTGATCATGGTGCTTATGGCGCTGGTGGGCATCGCGTTGATCCTGCGCGGCTGGCAGCTGTGGCCGTTCACCAGTTCCATCGCCAGCACCGACAACGCCTACGTCCGCGGGCAGGTCACCGTGCTGGCGCCGCAGGTCAATGGCTACGTCACCGACGTCCTGGTGAAAGATTTCCAGCACGTCAGACAGGGCGATGTGCTGCTGCGCATCGACGACCGCATCTACCGCCAGCGCGTCGCGCAGGCCGAAGCAGCCTTGGACAGCGCGAAGGCGGCGCTGGCGAATTCGGACCAGTCGCAGGCGCAGAACCGCGCGCAGATCGCTTCGGCCAAGGCCACGCTGGCGGCCGGGCAGTCTGAACTGCAGCGTTCGCGTGCCGAGCTTGCGCGCTACGAGCAGCTGGCCGAACAACGTCTGGTGGCGCTGAACGACCGCGACAAGTTCCGCACCAGCCAGGCCTCCGCGCAGGCCGGCGTGCAGCAGTCGCAGGCGCAGATCCAGATTGCCGAAGAAACCCTGGTATCCACCCAGGTCGCCCGCAAGGGGCTGGAGGCACAGGTCGAGAGCGCGCAGGCGGCACTGGAACTGGCACGGATCGACCTGGCCAACACCACGGTGCACGCCCCGCGCGATGGCCAGGTCAGCGAAGCCAGCGCGCGGGTCGGGCAGTACGTCACGGCCGGTTCGCAGTTGCTGTTCCTGGTGCCCGATGCGCTATGGGTGGTGGCCAACTTCAAGGAAGGCCAGACCTGGCAGATGCGCATCGGCCAGCCGGCCACCTTCGCGGTGGACGCGTTCCAGGGTGAGGTCCTGCGCGGCCGCGTGGAGGAGATCGCACCGGCGACCGGTTCGGAGTTCAGCGTGTTGCGGCCGGACAATGCGAGCGGCAATTTCACCAAAGTGGTGCAGCGCTTGCCGGTACGGATTGCGATCGATGCCGATCAACCGCTGGCGGCGCGGCTGCGGCCGGGTATGTCGGTGGTGGCCAAAGTGGATACTTCGGTGGAGCCGGCTTCCGCGCCGCGCGGGCGGTGAGTGGTCGAACGGGTGGGATCCACTCGCGGGTGGCTCTGGGATCTAGAGCCGCATCTGGGATGGGCCGGGCGGGGAGTCTGTGCGGGGCACGCGCAAGTACGTCCATGTAGCTCTTCGCGGCTCCTGCCGCTCAAGGCCCCGCACACCCTCCCCGCCCGGCCCCTGACAGGTTCCGGTGGCAGCCGCCCGCGTAATGAAAAAAAATAACAAAGGCAGGGGTCAGAGTCCTTTCGCTACGCGAAAGGACTCTGACCCCGTCTTTCTCCCACCCTCCACCCCCTGCTCTGTCCATGGCCACCATGGACCCGTCGAAGGTGGGGCGGGGTGGTTGTGCAGGACCGTCTTTTCGCATGGATGCGAAAAGCGAGCCTACAAGGACGTACTTGCGGCGTGTCCTGCACAGCCACCCCGCCCCGCCAGCAGGCAGCCCCGCAGCTGTTGCTGTTGCCTGAAAAAGCGGGCCGCCGGGCCGCAAGCCCGGCAACAACAAGAATTCAGCCCGCGCAGCGGGCGCAGAGTCCGTGCACTTCCAGCGTCTGCGCCTGCGGCTGGAACCCCAGCTCCTTGGCGCGTTTTTCCAGCTGGCTGACGATCTCGCGGTCCTCCAGCTCCACCGCGCTGTGGCAGCTGTTGCAGATCAGGAACGGCACCGAATGCGCCGCACTGCTCGGGTGGTGGCAGGCCACGAAGGCGTTCACCGATTCCAGCTTGTGTACGAACCCGTTGGCCATCAGGAAATCCAGCGCGCGATACACCGTCGGCGGTGCATCGGCGCCCACGCCCTTGCCACTGCGCACCCACTCCAGCAGTTCATATGCCTTCACCGGCTTGCCGGCCTCGGCGATCAGCCGCAGTACGTTGGCGCGGATGGGAGTCAGCCGCAGTCCGCGCTCGCGGCACACGCGCTCGACCACCCCCACGAAGTCCGACGCGTCGTGGACGTGGTGGTGCGGGGCCGTGCAGGCGTGCTTGGCGGACATGCGGGTTCTCCAGTTCGGGCGGATTTCAGGCCGCAGCCACTACCTTGGTAATGGCAACATCGATGCGTTTCAAGGCCTCATCGCGACCGGCAAGGTACACCGTCTGCGAAATGTCCGGGCTCACCTGGGTACCGGTGATGGCCACGCGCAGCGGCTGGGCGACCTTGCCCATGCCGATCTCCAGCGCTGCGGCGGCATCATGCAGCGCCACCCCCACGCTTTCGGCAGTCCACTCGGGCAATGCCGCCAGCAGCTCGCGCGCCTTGCCCAGCGGCAGTTCGGCGCCGGCCTTCAGGTGCTTGGCCACGGCCGCCTCGTCGTAGGTTTCCAGCGGCTGGTACCAGACCACCGCCTTTTCGGCCATTTCCTTCAGCGTCTGCACGCGCTCGCGCAAGGCGACCACGACATCTTCCGCGGACGGGCCTGCGTTCAGGTCCAGGCCCAGCTTCTCCAGCTGGTAGACCAGTGCCGGCGCGATGGACGCAGGCGCTTCGGTCTTCAGGAAGTGCTGGTTGACCCAGCCCAGTTTGGCCATGTCCAGTCGGGCCGCCTTGGAGTTGCAGTTGGTCACGTCGAACAGGTCGATCAGTTCCTGGCGGGTGAAGATCTCCTGGTCACCGTGCGACCAGCCCAGGCGGGCCAGGTAGCTCAGCAGCGCCTCCGGCAGGTAACCGGCGTCCTTGTACTGCATCACGTCGGCCGCGCCGGTGCGCTTGGACAGCTTGGCACCCTGCTCGTCCAGGATCATCGGCATGTGGCCGAACTTCGGCACCGGCGCGCCGATGCCCAGGTACAGGTTGATCTGGCGCGGGGTGTTGTTGATGTGGTCATCGCCGCGGATCACCTCGGTGATGCCCATGTCCCAGTCGTCCACCACCACGGCGAAGTTGTAGGTCGGGTAGCCGTCCGGGCGGAAGATCACCATGTCATCCAACTCGCTGTTGGCGATTTCGATGGGACCCTTGATGAGGTCATCGAACACCACCGTGCCATCCAGCGGGTTCTTGAAGCGGATCACCCGGTTCGGGTCATCGCGCCAAGGCAGGTTCTGCTCGCGTGCGGCGCCGTTGTAACGCGGCTTTTCCTGCTTCGCCATGGCGGCCTCGCGCATCGCGTCGAGCTCTTCGCGGGTCTCGTAGGCGTAGTAGGCCTTGCCCTCGGCGACCAGCTGTTCGGCCACTTCCAGGTAGCGCGCCACGCGCTGGGTCTGGTAGATCGGGCCTTCGTCATAGCCCAGGCCCAGCCACTCCATCGCCTCCAGGATCGCGTCGATGGCGCCCTGCGTGCTGCGCTCCCGGTCGGTGTCTTCGATACGCAGCACGAACTCGCCGCCACGGTGACGGGCCTCCAGCCAGCAGTACAGCGCCGTGCGGGCGCCGCCGATGTGCAGGTAGCCGGTAGGACTGGGGGCAAAGCGGGTGCGGCAGGTCATGGGACGCTCGGGGAACGAATATCCGCCGATTTTAGCAAAAGGGGACGGAGGGGATTAAGTCGCGATCCCCCCACCCTTCACGCCCGACCTGTGCCGTTTACGACTTAATCCCCTCCGTCCCCTTTTTGCGCCTTGCGCGGGAACAGGTCCTCGCGCGTGGCGGCGTTGTAGACGAACGAGGCCACGATCGCGGCGGCCTGCTTCAGGTCTTCCGGTTCGGCGTGGTCCCAGGTGTCCAGGTGGCTGTGGTGGACGTTGCTGAAGTAGTCCAGCTTGTCCTGGATGAACTGGAAGCCCGGCAGCCCGACGCGGTCGAAGCTGATGTGGTCGGTGGAACCGGTGTTGCGGGTCGCCACGGTGGTTGCGCCGACGTCGTTGAACGGCTTCAGCCAGGCCTCGAACACCGGCATCGCCGCCAGGTTCTCCTGGGCGTAGATGCCACGGAAACGTCCCGAACCATTGTCCATGTTGAAGTACACCGAGAACTTCTCGTAATCGCGGCGCTTGACCAGTGCACCGGTCGGTTCGCGCAACGAAGCCGGCAACGCCTTCTGGCCGGCATCGGTCGGCTCGGGGAACTGCGCGAAGTGCTTGGCCACGTAGGCCTGCGAGCCGATCAGGCCCTGTTCCTCGCCGCTCCACAGCGCGACCCGGATGGTGCGCTTGGGCTTGGCGCCGACCGCCTTGAGGATGCGCATGGCTTCCATCATCACCGCCACGCCGGCGGCATTGTCGGCTGCGCCGGTGCCGCTATGCCACGAATCCATGTGGGCACCGAGCATCACCACTTCATCGGCCTTGCCGCTGCCGCGGATCTCGGCCAGCGTGTTGTAGCCGGGCTGGTTGCTGTCATCGGTGAAGCGTGCCGCCACGTCCACGCGCAGCTTCACCGGCTGCTTGGCCAGCAGCGCGCGTACCAGCGGATTGAAGTGTTCGGAGATCATCGCCAGCTCCGGGATGCCAGCTGATTCGCCGGCCTTGCGCGAACCGCCACCAGCGACCCGGATGATGCCGTTGTCCCAGCCGCTGATGCTGATCGCCGCCAGTGCGCCTTCTTCCACGAAGAAGGCATTGACCGCCTTGGCCAGTGCCTGGCGCTCGGTGTACTCCTTGACCCGCTTTTCCTTGTCGGCCGCGGCATTCTTCGGCACGGTGAATTCCTGCAGGCCTTCCAGCGAGGTCGCATCGTGGCGGTGCGAGTCCGGCTCGGTGCCGCGCTTGTACTCACGTGCCTCGCCCAGCAGCAGGATCTTGCCGCGCAGCTTGCCCTTGTACTTTTCCAGGTCGGCCAGCTTCTTGATGTCCACCTGCACCAGCTCGCCTTCCACCGGGCCGTTGGTGCCCGGGGTCCAGGCCTTGGGCAGCGCATGCAGCGGCTGCATGCGGTCACCCTGCGGACCACTGCCCAGCATCAGCACCGATGCCGAAGTGAACTCCCAGCCGCGCCCGAAATCTTCGAACGCTTCGTCGTGGACGTTGACCAGGCCCCACTCGTTGAACTTGCCGCGCGTCCAGGCGTTGGCCTGGGACATGGCCGGCGAATTGGTCAGTCGCGGGCCGATGCTTTCGGTCAGATGACTGAAGGTATCCATCACCTGCGAGCGATGGAACGCTTCCTGGCGGATCTTGCTGACCATGTCCAGGTCGACCGGCTCGGCGCGCTGCGCCACGGCCGGATTGCTCAACGCCAGCGCGATCGCCAGCACACCCCACTTCCCCATCGTCCAGCCCCCGGCACGCGCCGTCACAGATCAATCCCTGAGTGTAGGGCGAAGGGCCGCGCACGCCAGATGCCTAAGGTCACGCAACGCAGCAGCGCCACATTCCGATCCGGAATGTGGCGCTCTGGCATGCGTGCCGGAAAGAATCAGCCGAGACTGCGCGGCGCGGTGTCCGCAGGCAGCGCAGGGGGCGCTCCCATGCCCAGCGCGTACCAGTCCACCCGGCGGGTCACCCACATCACCAGCGCGAGGATCCCGAACAGCAGCAGCGAGCCCATCAGCAGCGCATTGTTCTCCGACACCAGCAGGCCATACAGCGCGCCGTACAGCACGGTCAGCATCAGGGCGAAGCCCATGCCGCGCTTCCAGTGGCCCAGCACGTTGGCCAGGTAGACCGCCTGCAGGCCGATGCAGGCCAGCGCCGATACCAGATAGGCCTGCCAGAAGGCGATGTGCTCGGACAGGCTGATCAGCAGCAGGAAGAAGATCGCCAGCGCCAGGCCGACCATCAGGTACTGCAGCGGATGGATGCGCAGTTGGCGGATCAGCTCGAACAGCAGGAAAGCGACGAAGGTCAGCAGCACGAACAGCACGCCGTACTTGGAAGCACGATCAGCCTGGGTATATACATCCACCGGATCCACCAGCGAAACTTCGACCGCCTGCGTCGACGGATCACCGGCACGAAGCTGCCGCTGCGCATCGGAAGCCAGCGAAGACACGGTCCAGCGCGCCTCGAAGCCCTGCGCGTCGACGCGGCGCTCATTGGGCAGGAAGGCGCCGGCGAACGAGGGGTGCGGCCAGCGCGAACGCAGCGCGATCTGGTTGTCATCGCCCACCGGCACCACCGCCAGCGAGCGGCTGCCATCCACCTGCAGGTCCAGCTCGATCCGGCTGGCGGCCAGCGTGCCACCGCGTGCATCGGCGAACCCGGCGACCTCGGCGTGCAGGCCACGCCCCAGCGCGTCGGCCATGCCGACGCCCGGCTGCAGCCGCAACGGCGCGCCGTTGACCCGCAGGTCCGGCGTGCCGACCAGGCCGCGCACATCACTCAGGCCGATGGCCAGGTAAGGCGTGCCATAGCTGCGCCCCTCCCTCACCGGGTAGTCATCGGCAGCGAAGTCGGCCGCGATGTGCCCCTGCCAGCTGTACACCGGCACCTTGAACAGGCCGACCGAGCGCAGGTCCGGCGCCAGCCGTCCATCCACGCTCAATTGGCGGGGCATCTGCAGCCAGTGGCCCTGGGTGATCTGCACTTCGTTGCTGCTCCTGCCTGCCTTGTCGACCACCACCACCGTGGTGCGTTCGATCCACGGCACCACGCGCACCGGTCCGACCAGCTGCTGGGTGCCGGCGCGGCTTTCGGCCACCCGGCGGAATGCCTCTTCGCGGTACTCGCTGCGATCGGTGATCACGCCGCGGATCAGCATCAGCGGAACCAGCAGCAGCAGGATCAGCCCGCCGACAATGGCGAAGCGCAGGAACAGGTGCAGGGATTTCATGGTCCATCCTCGTTGGGGAGGCCTGCAGGATGGACACCCCGGATGTGCGGGGTTTGAGCTGAGTTTGAAGCGAATGTGAAGTGGCCGCTACCGCGGCAGCCACAGCACCGCGCGGGTCCCGCCGGATGCGCCCCCTTCCACGCTGGCGTGCCCACCATGCAGGCGTGCCACCTCGCCGACGAACGGCAGGCCCAGGCCCGAGCTTCGTGCGCCGGTGGCCGGGCGTGCCAGCGAATAGAAGCGTTCGAACACCCGCCCGCGCGCGAACTCCGGAATGCCGGTGCCCTGGTCGACGACCTGCAGTGCGATGCCGCCGGCCTGCACCGCGGCGATCAGCTGGATGCTGCTGCCGGCCGGCGAAAAATCGATCGCGTTGTCCAGCAGGTTGCCGAGCGCCTGGCGCAGCAGGTAGCCATCGCCCTGCAGCGTCATCGAGCCGGCGGGCTGCACCTGCACCTGCACGCCGGCGGCCTGCGCGCGCAGCTGTGCACCCTGCTTCACCGCGGCGAACAGCGTGGCCACCGACAACGTGTCACGCGACTGCAGCCAGCCGTGCTGCTCCACTTCGGCCAGCGCCAGCAGCTTGTCGATGGTCTGGGTCAGCCGCTGTTGCTGGTCGACGATGCTGCGCGCGAAGCGCTCGCGGTCCTCGGCAGGCATCGGCTCCTGCAACAGCTCGGCCGCGCCGCGGATCGCCGCCAGCGGGCTCTTCATTTCATGGGTAAGCGACTGCACGTACTGCTCCACGTACGCCTTGCCTTCCAGCTTCCGGCGCATGGTTTCCAGCGCGCGGCCGAGGTCACCGATCTCATCGCGCCGCGGCTTCGGCGGGGCCACCGGCTCGCCGGCACTGACCGCCTGCGCATAACGGTTGAGCCGTCGCACACCGGTCATCAACCACGCCGTCATCAGGATGCCGATCAGCGCCGACAGGCCGATCAGCCACGCACCGCGCAGCATGATCTGGCGCTGGCTGGCGGTGATGAAAGGATCGATGCTTCGGTTGGGCTGCGACAGCGACAGCACGCCGATCAGCGTGCGGCCATCGGCCGGGTCGTACACCGGCGCCGCCACGTGCATCACCGTGTGGGTGGCATCGCCGGGCACCTCCGGACTGGACCGCGCGCCGTACTCGCCACGCAGGGTGCGATGGACATCATTCCAGCGCGAGTTGTCGCGGCCGACGTCACGGCCCAGCGAGTCGTACAACACGATGCCCTTGGCATCGGTGATGGTCACCCGGTAGTCCAGCGCGCGCTTGGGAAAGCGCCAGACCATCGCCTTCGGGTCGCGGCGTTGCGCGCGGGCCAGGCTGGAGGTGAAGCCACCGCGGGCCAGCGTACCGGCCTTGAGTTCGGGCGCCGCCAGTTCGGCGAGCACGTTGGCTGCATCCACCAGGGTGGACTCCATCGCCTGGCGCACCCCTGGCTTCACTTCCTCCACGAACACGCGCATCACGAAGAACGCAGCCAGGCCGACGATCAGGAAAAAGCCCAGGAACAGTTTCAGCCCCAGCCGCATGCTCAGGCCTCCAGCGCGTAGCCGACGCCGCGATGGGTGCGGATCGGATCATCGGTGGCCCCGGCACCGCGCAGCTTGGCGCGCAGCGTCTTGATGTGGGTGTCCACGGTGCGGTCGGCGCTGTCGGCGCTGGCATCCCAGCCGCGGTCCATCAGCTGGGCGCGGCTGAGAATGGCGCCGGGCCGCTGCAGCAGCGCCGCCAGCAGCGCGTACTCGTAGCGCGTCAGGTCGAGCAGCTGCTCGCCATAGCGGATGCGGCGGCCCTGCCGGTCGATATGGAACGTACCCTGCTGCTGCCAGCGGCCATCGGACGCGGTCCCCGCTACGCCGCTGCGGCGCAGTCGGGCACGCACGCGCGCCACCAGTTCGCGCGGCGAAAACGGCTTGGTGACGTAGTCATCGGCGCCCAGCTCCAGCCCCATCACCCGGTCGACCTCATCGTTGCGCGCGGTCAGGAAGATCACCGGCAGCTGTCCCACCGCGCCCGGCAGCGCGCGCAGGCGTCGGCAGACCTCGAATCCGCCCAGGTCGGGCAGTCCCACATCCAGCATCACCAGATCGAACGCGCCCTCCTGCAGCTGCTGCAGGGCCTGCCCGCCGAGCAGGCAATGGCTGGCCGCGAAGCCTTCGCTGCGCAGGGCATACAAGACGGTTTCAGCGATGGCGGCCTCGTCTTCGACCACCAGCACGCGGGCAACGGGTTCTGTCATGGGCGGCAGCATAGCCGCTGCGATAGCCGCTGCGCCTGCCGACCCGTACACTGCGCCCCATGAACTACCGCCACGCCTTCCATGCCGGCAACCATGCCGATGTCCTCAAGCACATCGTGCAGCTGGCCCTGATCGACAGCTTCAAGCGCAAGGACAGCCCGTTCTTCGTGCTGGACACCCATGCCGGCCGCGGCCGCTACCTGCTGGCCAGCGAAGAAAGCCGCAAGACCCTGGAAGCCGAGGACGGGGTCATGAAGCTGATGTCCCAGCCGAAGCTGCCCGACGTGGTCGAGCGCTACCTTAAGGCCGTGCAGGCCGACAACCCGGTCGGGGCGATGATCACCTACCCCGGCTCACCCCTGCTGACCGCCCAGGCGATGCGCCCGCAGGACCGCCTGGCCGCCTGTGAATTGCAGCCAGAAGAGGCCGCCGCGCTGAAGAAACTGTTCGCCGGTGATGCTCGGGTCGGCGTATACGAAGGCGACGGCTACGAGAAAATCCGGGCTCTGGTCCCACCGAAGGCAAACGGCGCCAAGATCGGTCGCGGCCTGGTGTTGATCGATCCGCCTTACGAGGGCCAGGACGCCGAGTACATCCGCATCCTCGTTGCCCTGAAAGAAACCCATGAGCGCTGGCCGCAGGCCACCTGCGCGGTCTGGTTCCCGATCAAGCAGCGCCGCACCATCCTGCATTTCCTGCGCAAGGCCACCGCCCTGCCCTATAAATCCGCGATGACCATCGAACTGCTGGTGCGTCCGGATGAATCCCCGTTGCGCCTCAATGGCAGCGGCATGCTCATCCTCAATGCCCCGTTCCAGTTCGACCGCATGGTTGGCCCCGCTCTGGCCGCCCTGAAGCAGCACCTGGGCGAGCCCGGCGCCAGCACCCGCCTGGACTGGTTGAAGACCGCCGACTAAGGCGTCCCGGCCGCTGCCCCCCGTGAACCTTCCGTTCACGGAATGCGACCATGGGGATGCCACAATCGCTGGACCACCAAGGAACTACCCGGTATGGCCACTCGCAACCGCATGCCGCCCTGGCACGAGATCTTCAAGGCCCCCAGTGGCCATGAACTGCTGATCCGTCCCATCCGGCCCGAAGACGGCCCGCCGTTGCAGGCGGCCTTCAGCCTGTTCGGCCCGGAAGAAATCCGCGACCGCTTCCTGCAGGCGGTGACCGAACTGTCGCCGGAAACCACCCAGCGGCTGACCCATCCCAACCCCAAGACCGAAATCACCCTGGTCGCGGCCGAGTCGCTGCCTGCCGGCGAAGCGGTGGTCGGTGCCGTCGCACGTGCCTCGATCATCCAGGGAACCCGCGAAGCGGAGTACGCCATCCTGATCAGCCGCTTCCTGATCGGCCAGGGCCTTGGCCGGCAGCTGATGCGCAAGCTGGTGAAGTGGGCGCGCGGCAAATACCTGGATCGCCTGTATGGCGATGTCGCCGAAGAAAACGAGCCAATGAAGCAGCTGGCCGATTCGCTGGGCTTCAAGCCGGTGCCGCATCCGCAGGGCACGCCCGGGCTGGTGCGCATGGTGCTGGAACTGGATAACTGAGGCCGCTGCCGTCGGTAGCGCCGAGCCATGCTCGGCGAGCGCAGCGGTCGATCAGGCAACGCCGAGCATGGCTCGGCGCTACTCCTGCGTGACGTGGTTTTGTCCGGGCCTGCACAGGCGGCTCTGGTAGAATCCACGGCCAATGTCGCGCTCTCCTTATCCCCTTCCGCCGCTGCCCCGTCCGGGCCAGCTCCGCGCCTGGTGGCGCGCTCCCAGCTCGCCCACCGCGCTGGCCTGGTACCTCGCCCGTGCGGCGCAGGCACACGACGGCCCGGTGCTGGTCGTCGCGCCGGACAACCACGGCGCCAACCAGATCGAATCCGATCTGCGCACGCTGCTCGGCGATGATCCGTCGCTGCCGGTGGTGGCGTTCCCGGACTGGGAAACCCTGCCTTACGATCGCTTCAGTCCGCACCCGGACATCATTTCCCAACGCCTGTCCGCCCTGCATCGCCTGCCCGGGCTGAAGCGTGGGTTGGTGGTCGTTCCGGTGCAGACCCTGATGCAGCAGCTGGCGCCGAAACAGTATGTGATCGGCGGCAGTTTCGATCTGGAGGTCGGCCAGCGGCTGGACCTGGACGCGGAAAAGCGGCGATTGGAAAGCGCCGGCTACCGCAACGTGCCGCAGGTCATGGATCCGGGTGATTTCGCCGTGCGCGGCGGCCTGTTGGATGTATACCCGATGGGTGCCAGCGAACCGCTGCGCGTGGAACTGCTGGACGAGGATATCGACACCATCCGTGCCTTCGACCCGGAAACCCAGCGTTCGCTGGAAAAGGTCCAGGCCGTGCACATGCTGCCCGGTCGCGAAGTGCCGATGGACGATGCCAGCATCTCGCGGGTGATGGATGCCCTGCGCGAACGCTTTGATGTCGATACGCGGCGCAGTTCGCTGTACCAGGACCTGAAATCGCGACTCGCACCGGCGGGCATCGAGTACTACCTGCCGCTGTTCTTCGACCACACCGCGACGCTGTTCGATTACTTTTCCGCCGACGTGCTGCCGGTGATCGCCGCCGGCGTCGGTGAAGCCGCAGCTGCCTTCTGGGCGCAGACCGGCCAGCGCTATGAACAGCGCCGGCACGACGTCGAACGCCCGCTGCTGCCGCCGGGCCAGTTGTACCTGTCGCCTGAACTGCTGCGCGAAAAGCTCAACGACCTGCCCCGCGTGGAAGTGTGGCCGCCCGGCCATGCACGCATCGAGCAGGCCCACGCGCTGGGTGACACCGCGTTGCCGCCACTGCCGGTCGCTGCGCGTGATGCCGCCGCAGGCCAGGCGCTGGCCACCTTCATCGAGCAGTATCCCGGCCGCGTGCTGATCGCCTCCGATACCGCCGGCCGTCGCGAAGCATTGCTGGAAGTCCTGCAGGCCGCCTCCCTGCGTCCGCCGGTGGTGGCCGACCTGCCGACCTTCCTGGCCGGCAGCGAGCGCTTCGCGATCACCGTTGCGCCGCTGGAAGACGGCTTCGCGCTGGACGATCCGCGCATCGCCGTGCTGACCGAACGCCAGCTGTTCCCCGAACGCGCAGCGCACCAGCGGCGCTCGCGTCGTGCCGGTCGCGAGCCCGAGGCGATCATCCGCGACCTCGGCGAATTGACCGAAGGCGCGCCGATCGTCCATGAAGACCATGGCGTAGGCCGCTACCGCGGACTGATCGCGATGGACGTCGGCGGCATGCCCGGCGAGTTCCTGGAAATCGAATATGCCAAGGGCGACCGGCTGTACGTGCCGGTGGCCCAGCTGCACTTGATCAGCCGTTATTCCGGCGCATCGGCGGAAACCGCCCCGCTGCATTCGCTGGGCGGCGAACAATGGACCAAGGCCAAGCGCAAGGCGGCCGAGAAAGTACGCGACGTAGCCGCCGAGCTGCTGGAGATCCAGGCGCGCCGTCGCGCCCGCGCCGGGCTGGCGCTGGATGTGGACCGCGCGATGTACGAACCGTTCGCCGCCGGCTTCCCGTTCGAGGAAACCCAGGACCAGTTGGCCGCCATCGACGCGACCCTGCGCGATCTTGCCAGCAGCCAGCCGATGGACCGCGTGGTCTGTGGTGACGTGGGCTTCGGCAAGACAGAAGTGGCCGTTCGGGCGGCGTTCGCCGCGGCCAGTGCCGGCAAGCAGGTCGCCGTGCTGGTGCCGACCACGCTGCTGGCCGAACAGCATTACCGCAACTTCCGCGACCGCTTCGCCGATTACCCGATGAAGGTGGAAGTGCTGTCGCGC
Source organism: Stenotrophomonas lacuserhaii (assembly GCF_014836545.1). GTDB lineage: Bacteria > Pseudomonadota > Gammaproteobacteria > Xanthomonadales > Xanthomonadaceae > Stenotrophomonas > Stenotrophomonas lacuserhaii. The sequence continues at coordinate 80,516 of NZ_JACSQS010000012.1, read as the reverse complement.
TTCAAGTCCACAAAGGAGATCAAGGCCGAACTGGAGAAGGTGGCCGACGGTACCATCGACGTCATCATCGGTACCCACCGGCTGCTTCAGCCGGACGTAAAGTTCAAGGACCTCGGCCTGGTCGTGGTCGACGAGGAACAGCGCTTCGGCGTGCGCCAGAAGGAGGCGCTGAAGGCGATGCGTGCCAACGTGCACCTGCTGACCCTGACCGCCACGCCTATTCCGCGAACGCTCAACATGGCCATGGCCGGGCTGCGCGACCTGTCGATCATCGCCACCCCGCCGCCGAACCGGCTGGCGGTGCAGACCTTCATCAGCCAATGGGACGATGCGCTGCTGCGCGAAGCCTTCCAGCGCGAACTGGCCCGCGGCGGCCAGCTGTACTTCCTGCACAACGACGTGGAAAGCATCGGCCGCATGCAGCGTGAGCTGTCCGAGCTGGTACCGGAAGCCCGCATCGGCATCGCCCACGGACAGATGCCCGAGCGCGAGCTGGAACGGGTGATGCTGGAGTTCCAGAAGCAGCGCTTCAACGTGCTGCTGTCGACCACGATCATCGAATCGGGCATCGACATCCCCAACGCCAACACCATCATCATCAACCGCGCCGACCGTTTCGGCCTGGCCCAGCTGCACCAGCTGCGCGGCCGCGTGGGACGTTCGCACCATCGTGCCTACGCCTACCTGGTGGTGCCGGACCGCCGCTCGATCACCCCGGATGCGGAGAAGCGCCTGGAAGCCATCGCCTCGATGGACGAACTGGGCGCGGGCTTCACACTGGCCACCCACGACCTGGAAATACGCGGTGCCGGCGAACTGCTGGGCGAAGACCAGAGCGGGCAGATGGCCGAAGTGGGCTTCAGCCTGTACACCGAACTGCTGGAACGCGCCGTGCGCAGCATCCGGCTGGGCAAGCTGCCCGACCTGGATGCCGGCGAGGAAGCCCGTGGGGCCGAAGTGGAACTGCATGTGCCCTCGCTGATCCCCAACGACTACCTGCCCGACGTGCACACCCGGCTGACCCTGTACAAGCGCATTTCCAGCGCGCGCGACAGTGCGTCGCTGCGCGAGCTGCAGGTGGAGATGATCGACCGCTTCGGCCTGTTGCCGGATGCGGCCAAGCACCTGTTCGCCATCGCCGAACTGAAGCTGCAGGCCAACGAGCTTGGCATCCGCAAGCTGGACCTGGGCGAGGCCGGCGGCCGCATCGTGTTCGAGGCCAAGCCGAACATCGATCCGATGTCGGTGATCCAGCTGATCCAGAAGCAGTCGAACCTGTACAGCATGGACGGCCCGGACAAGCTGCGCATCAAGCATCCACTGCCGCTGCCGGAAGACCGTTTCAATGCCGCCAAGGCCTTGTTGACGACGCTGGCGCCGGGCTGACCCGGCGCCGCTCGGTAGCGCCGAGCCATGCTCGGCGAGCGCAGCGGCAACAGAGCGACAGCGGTACGCCGCCGCAAAAGAAAAACCCGGCTTGCGCCGGGTTTTTCAGGCTTCAACATCAGCGCATGATCACCAGATCACGACGCGCTTGTCGTCGGCGCGCACCATCGGCTGGCCGGCCTTGCACTCGAACGCCGCCGCGAACGACGGCATGTTCGACGGCGCGCCGTTGGCACGGAAGTTTGCCGGTGCATGCGGATCGGTGTTCAGGCGTACGCGCAGCTCGCCATCGGTGAAGTTGCGGCGCCACACAGTAGCCCAGTTCATGAAGAAACGCTGGTCCTGCGTGTAGCCGTCCACCGGTACGTTCTTCGAAGGATCTTCCTTCAGCGCCATCTGCAGCGCGTCATAGGCCACGGTCAGTCCGCCCAGGTCCCCGATGTTCTCGCCCAGGGTCAGCTTGCCCTTGACGTTGACGCCGGGCACCGCCTCGTAGCCATCGAACTGCGCCACCAGCTGGTCGGTGCGCTGGGTGAAGGCACTGCGGTCCGCGTCGGTCCACCAGTTGTCGAAGTTGCCGTTGGCGGCGAACTGGCTGCCCGAATCGTCGTAGCCGTGCATCATCTCGTGGCCGATCACCGCACCGATGCCGCCGTAGTTCAGCGCCGGATCGGCCTTGGCGTCGAAGAACGGTGCCTGCAGGATCGCCGCCGGGAACACGATCTCGTTCTTGGTGGCGTTGTAGTACGCGTTGACGGTCTGCGGGGTCATGCCCCACTCGGTCTTGTCCACCGGCTTACCGATCTTGTCCAGCATGTAACGGTAGTTGTACGCACGCGCGGCCTGCATGTTGCCCAGGAAGCTGTCGCCGTTGGTCTGCAGGCCCGACCAGTCACGCCACTTGTCCGGGTAGCCGATCTTCGGGGTGAAGCTGGCCCACTTCTCCAGCGCCTTCTTGCGGGTGTCTTCGCCCATCCACTCCAGCTTCTCCAGGCGTGCCTTGAGCGCTTCGGACAGGTTCTCCACCAGGTGCTGCATCTGCTCCTTGCTTTCGGCCGGGAACACCGCATCCACGTACAGCTGGCCGAGCGCTTCGCCCATGCCGTTGTTGACCGAATCCAGCACGCGCTTCCAGCGCGGCTGCATCTCCTGCTGGCCGCGCAGGGTCTTGCCGTAGAAATCGAAGTTGGCCTTTTCCACGTTGCTGCTCAGGTACGGCGCGGCATCATCGATGGTGTGGAAGCGCAGGTAGGCCTGCCAGGTGGCGGCCGGGACATCGGCCAGCATCTTGTCCACTTCGGTGAAGAACTGCGGCTGGGCCAGCGAGAATTTCTGCGCGGCCGGCACCTTCAGCGTGTCGAACAGCGCGGTCCAGCTGAAGTTCGGGGTGAGCTTGTCCGCGTCGGCGGCACTGACCGGGTTGTAGCGCTTGGAGGGATCACGCATTTCGATGCGCGACAGCGAGGCCTTGGCCAGGCGGGTTTCGAAGGCCAGCACAGCCTTGGCCTGGTCGGCCGCCTGCGCGGCGTCCACGCCGGACAGGGTCAGCACCTGGGCGATGTAAGCCACGTAGGCATCGCGGATCTTCGCCTGCGATGCATCGAAGTAGTAGCCCTTTTCCGGCAGCCCCAGGCCACCCTGGCCGACATAGGCGATGACGTTTGCCGAGTCCTTGTAGTCCGCATTGGCGAACAGCGAGAACAGCACGCCCTGCCCCTGCGCCTGGCTGTCGCGCAGGTACTGGGTGATGGCGGCGGTGTCGCCCAGCGCGGCGATCTTGTCCAGCTGCGGCTGCAGCGGCGCCAGCCCGGCGGCATCGATCTTCGCCTCGTCGCTGCCGGTCTTCCAGATGTCACCGATCTTGGCTTCCACGCTGCCGGCCTTGGCCTCGCTGGCAGCGGCCTGCTGGACCAGTGCATGCTGCACTTCCAGCGAGCGCTCGCGCAGGATCTCGAAGCTGCCCCACGTGGTCTGGTCGCCCGGCACCGGGTTGGCACTCAACCACTTCTGGTTGACGAAGGCATTGAGGTCGGTACAGGCCGAGATGGCAGTGTCCAGGTCGGCGCTGTTGAGCGAGATCAGCGGCGTCTTGATCAGCGACTGGTCGAAGGCCGGCTTGGCCGCATCGGCAGTGGCGGCGGGCGCGGTTTCGGTCTTGCCGCAGGCCGCCAGCGAGGCGGCGATGGCAACGGTCAGGCCCAACGGGGCCAGGGTGCGCAACTTCATGGGACTCTCCGACAGGTAATCCCCGAGGGTAGCCCGGACACGGGACGCGGGGGACCGCCAAAGGTCACGCCGCGCGCATGACCGCCACACGTGTGACACTGGCGGTCGTCCTTCACGACCAGCGGGCAGGCGTTCACATGACAACAGCGGAAAGACCCCAGGACCGCAAAGTGGCTGACGATATCCGCGCGCACGGCTGGCATTGCCTGCACATCCTGCCCGGACCGGATGGCGAGGCTGGCTTTTCCTATTCGATCGGCTTCCAGACAACCTACAACGCCCCGGAAGTGATGGTGTTCGGGCTCCAGCGCTCCAAGGCGCACGCGCTGCTCAGCGAGTGCGCGCAGCTGCTGGCCGGCGGCCACCAGATCCATACCGGCGTGGAGGATGCCGATGTGCTCGATGGCGGGTACAAGGTCATCTTCCGCACTGTGCGCGAGGACTGCCATGAGGATTACCTCGGCATGGCGGTGCGTCATCGCGGCGGGCAGCCCCTGCAGGCCGTGGTCATGTTCCTGCCGGACAAGGAACACCGCTTCGCCTGGCAACCCGATTACAACGATGCCCAGGCCGATGAGGCGCTGGGCATCGTAATGTAGTGCCGACCCAGGTCGGCACCATTGCAACGACTGCCGACCAAGGTCGGCCCTACAACCGCCTTTACTTCGCCTTGCCCTGGTTGGCCACCGCTTCGGCGGCCTTGCGCGCGGCTTCCGGGTCGCCCAGGTAACGGAACGACTGCACCGTCAGGTCATCGTTGAGCTCGAACAGCAGCGGGATGCCGGTCGGAATGTTCAGTTCCAGGATCTGCTCGCGCGAGACGTTGTTGAGGTACTTGTACAGCGCACGCAGCGAGTTGCCATGCGCGGTGACCAGCACGGTCTTGCCGTCCTTCAACTGCGGGGCGATCGAATCGAACCAGTACGGCAGCACGCGGTCCAGCGTGGTGGCCAGCGATTCGGTACCCGGCAGCGCGTTGCGGTCCAGCGTGGCATAGCGGCGGTCGTGCAGCGGATGGCCCGGATCCTCGATGTCCATCGTCGGCGGCGGGATGTCGTAGGAACGGCGCCAGATCTTGACCTGGTCCTCGCCGTGCTTGGCCGCGGTTTCGGCCTTGTCCAGGCCCTGCAGGCCGCCGTAATGGCGTTCGTTCAAGCGCCAGCTCTTGCTGACCGGCAACCAATCCTGGTCCATTTCGGCCAGTGCACCCTGCAGGGTGTGGATGGCACGCTTGAGCACGGAGGTATGGGCCACATCGAACTGCAGGCCTTCTTCGCGCATCAGGCGCCCGGCGGCAGCCGCTTCCTGGCGTCCCTTGTCAGTCAGCTCCACGTCGACCCAACCTGTGAAGCGGTTGTCCAGGTTCCACTGGCTCTGGCCGTGGCGCAACAGTACGAGTTTACGAGTCACTGCAGGGTCTCCAACGTCGGGAAGGCAGGCGGCCATTGTAGACGGTGAAACAACGCCGGGCGCCGGCTCAGTGGTGGACATGGCCATGATGGCCGTGACGGTCGTGGTCGTGACCATGTTCGTGTGCGGTCGGCGCCGGTCCCACCGCGCAGGCATCGCCACAATGCTCGGCTTCCAGTTGCAGGGTCACATGGTCGATGTCGTGGCGCTCGTGCAGCGCATCAGCCAGCTCGCGCCGCACCTGGTCCGCATCGGCACCGTCGCGCAGCACCACGTGGGCGCTCAACGCCGGCGTGCTGGAGGCCAGGGCCCATACATGCAGATCGTGCACGTCCACCACCGCGGCGTGGCTGCACAGGCTGCTGCGTACATCGGCCAGCACGACGCCTTTCGGCACGCCTTCCAGCAGCACGTTGATCGCTTCACGCATGAGCACCCAGGTCCGCGGCAGCACCCACAGGCCGATCAGCACCGCCAGGATCGGATCGATCACCTTCCAGCCGGTCCAGCGGATCAGCAGCGCGCCGATGATCACCGCCACCGATCCCAGCATGTCCGCCCAGACTTCCAGGTAGGCGCCTTTCACGTTCAGGCTCTCGCCGCTGCCGGCCTTGAGCAGGCGCATCGACACCAGGTTCACTGCCAGGCCCACCGCGGCGATCACCAGCATGCCGGTGGAGGCGATCTCCTGCGGCTGCCGGAACCGCGCGATGGCCTCCCACAGGATGTAACCGGCCACCACGAACAACATGCCCCCATTGAACATCGCGCCCAGCGCTTCCAGCCGCGCGTAGCCATAGGTACGGCGGGCATCGGGGGGACGCCGGCTCAGCCGTACCGCGACCAGCGCGATCATCAAGGCCAGGGTGTCGGTGGCCATGTGCGCCGCATCGGACAGCAGCGCCAGGCTGTTGGTGACGAACGCGCCGATGATTTCCACCAGCAGGAACGCGGCGGTCAGGCCCAGTGCCCACCACAGCGGCTTTTCGTGGCGGATTTCAGTGGGAAGATGGTTGTGGTCGTGGCCCATCGGGGTCTCCTGTGTGTTGCCGGCAGGCTACGCCCCGCGTGCAGGGGATACCATCACACCGGTTATAACATCGCCCTCCACGCGTCAGTGGCAGCGCACCGCGGCGGCCCTGCGCCAGCGCGCCGCGCCCCACCAGAGGCAGGCCAGCAGCGCAACGCCCGCGCCTGCGATGCAGACCCCCGTCCACCCCACGTGCGCCTGCAGCGCGGGACCGGCCGCCGCCCCCATGCCGCTGCCCACTGCATAGAACAGCATGTACAGCGCGATCAGCTGCCCGTGCACGGGCTCCGCCGCCCGCAGCACCAGCGCCTGGTTGCTCACATGCAAGGCCTGGCCGCCGAGATCCAGCAGCACGATGCCCAGCAGCAACCAGCCCAGGGAAACCGGCAACTGCAGCAGCGGCAGCCAAGCCACCAGCATCAGCAGCAAGGCCGCGACGCTTACCGCGCGCGCATGACCGTGGTCCATCCAGCGGCCCACGCGCCCCGCCAGCAAGGCGCCCGCCAGCCCGGCCAGGCCCAGCGCACCGATACCCGTCGTGGACCACGACAACGGCGGTACCGACAGCGCAAGCGAAGCCGCACTCCAGAACAGGTTGAGGCCGGCGAACAGCAGCAACGCCAGCACGCCCCGTTCGCGCAGCGTCGCATCCGCGCACAGCAACCGCCACATCGACGCCATGACGCCGCGTTGGTGGATTCGCGCCTGCGCCACCGGCATCGGCGGCAAACACCGCCATAGCAGCATCCCCAGCGCAGCAATCAGCACGGCCGAACCCGCGTACACCGCCCGCCATCCCAGCCCGGCGGCTACCGTGCCGGACACCACGCGTGCCAGCAGCAGGCCAACGAATACACCGCCCTGCACGGTACCGACGTGGCGGCCGCGTACCGCTGGCGCGGCCATCGCCGCCGTGCAGGTGATCAACGCCTGCGTGCAGGCCGTCCCGAACAGCCCCACCAACAGCATGCCGACCAGCAGGGACACGCTTCCGCGCGCGGCAGCCAGCCACAGCAGCGACAACGCCAGCAGACCCAACTGCAACAGCAGCAAGCCCCGGCGTTCACGCCGATCAGCAAGCGGCAGCAGGATCAACAGCGCAAGCACGCTGCCTACCTGGGTGGCCGCCACCACCAATCCGGCCATCGCCGCATCCATCCGGAAGGCATCGGCCAGGCGCTCCAGCAGTGGCTGTGCGTAGTAGACATTGGCAACGCTGGCGCCGGCTGCGCTGGCAAGCAGGAACAGGGTGGGATCGACAACCGGGGAGGAGGGTGGCTTCTTCATGTACCAGTTTCAAATTGCAACCGCTCGCACCGTAGGTAGTTTGGTTTTAAAATGCAACCAGAATCCATCGCAGAACCGTCCATGCCCAGTTCCTCCCCCTGCCCCGTGGCCCGCGCCACCGAGCTGCTCGGCGACCGCTGGATCCTGCTGATCGTGCGCGACGCCTTCGATGGCGTGCACCGCTTCAGCGACTTCCAGCGCAGTCTGGGCGTAGCCCGCAACATCCTCAGCGAGCGTCTGCGCCGCCTTGTCGACGGCGGCGTGCTGGCACTGCAGCCGGCCGCCGATGGAACCTCTTACCAGCAGTACGTGCTCACCGACGCCGGCACTGCGCTGTTTCCGGTCGTGGTCGCGTTGCGGCAGTGGGGCCAGGCGCAACGCTTCACTCCGGGCGAGCCGCACTCGCGGCTGGTGGAGCGCAACACCGGCCGCGAACTGCCGTACATGCAACCCCGCACGCCGCGAGGCCGCGTGCTGGAGGCCGCCGACACCCTGGTGCTCAAGCTCGACCAGGGCTGATCCGCATCCCCCGATCGAGGGGTCGACAGTAGCGTTGCGCTCAAATAGCATCTGCTCGCAATTGCATACGGTTCTCATTCATCCTAGGAATGGCGACATCCTCTTCTTCCCTGCCGCCTGCCCACGCACCGGCAAAGCGCAACGCGCGCGGCGCAGGCCATCGGGCGCTGTGGGCACGCGGTGGGCTGGCCCTTCCAGGCGGCTACGCGGTCGCAGCAACGTGGGCTGCGGGGCTGGCGCGCCTGTTGCCGGGAGGTGCGGCGGACACCGCGCTGATCGCCACGATGCTCTCCTTTCTCGTTTACACCGCAGCGGCGATCTGGGCGTTCGCCGCGCGCAGCACCGCACGCGCTGCACTCGGGCTGCTGATGGCAGGGGCGCTCGGGCTGAGCATCGCCTGGCTGCTGCGCGGAGCCTCGGCATGAGCCTGGGAGGACTCCGCCAATCGCAATCGGTGCTGCACACCTGGTCCGGCCTGCTGGTCGGCTGGGTGCTGTTCCTGATCTTCATCGCCGGCACCGCTGCTTACTGGCGCGTTGAACTGACACGTTGGATGCAGCCTGAAACCGGGCTGCCGGCCACCGCCCCGGTCGCGCTGGAGCAGGCGCAGCGCTTCCTGGCCCGCACCGCACCGGACGCCCAGCGCTGGTCCATCGAACTACCCGGCCACCGCAGCAGCGCAACCGCGGTCAGCTGGCAGCCGCCCGGCGCAGCTGAGCGCCGACGTGGCCAGCGCAATCCCTACCAGGCCACGCTGGATGCCCAAGGCAACCCGGTCCAGGTCCGCGAAACCCGCGGCGGCGATTTTTTCTATCGGCTGCATTTCGACCTGCACTACGTGCCGGTGCTGTGGGCGCGCTGGTTCGTCTGCTTCTGCACGATGTTCATGCTGGTGGCCATCGTCAGCGGGGTGATCACCCACAAGAAGATCTTCACCGACTTCTTCACCCTGCGCCGTGGCAAGGGGCAACGCAGCTGGCTGGACGGCCACAATGCGCTGGCCGTGCTGTCCCTGCCCTTCCATCTGATGATCACCTATACCGGCCTGATCACCTTGATGACGCTGTACATGCCGTGGGCGGTGGATGCCAACTTCAGCGGCGGCCGCGATGCGTTCTTCGCCGAGCTGTTCCCTCGCGCGGAGAAGGTCGAGCCTCGCCACGTCGCTGCCACCCCGCCAGACCTGAAGGACCTGCTGCACCGCGCGGAACTGGTGTGGGGCGATGGCCGCGGCGGCTCGGTCCAGGTAGAACACCCGGCAGACGCGGCGATGCGCATCAGCGTGCGCCGGCAATCGGGTGACCGCATCGCCGATGCCGACCAGACACTCACTTTCGATGCGAGCGGCGGCCTGGTCGACGAGGCCGGCGCGAGGTCCGCAGCGGTGGTCACCCGTGACGGCATGATCGGCCTGCACGCGGCTCGATTCGCGCCCGTTGCGATGCGCTGGCTGTTCTTTCTGTCGGGCGTCGCCGGCACGCTGATGGTGGCCACCGGGCTGGTGCTGTGGACGGTCAAGCGCCGCGCCCAATTGCCCGACCCGGCGCGCCCGCACCTGGGTTTCCGCATTGTCGAACGCCTCAACATCGGCTTCGTGGCCGGCCTGCCGGTGGCGATGCTGGCTTTCCTGTGGGGCAATCGGCTGCTGCCGCTGGACCTCGCCAACCGCAGCGATGCCGAAGTGCGCGTTTTCTTCCATGCGTGGGCGGCGTGCCTGCTGCACGCGATGCTGCGCCTGCCACGCCGCGGCTGGGTGGAACAGCTCGCAGTGGCAGGCGTGCTGGCATCAGGCCTGCCGCTCTACAACGTGGTCGCCTGGCACGGCGGCTTGTTCAGTGCACTGGCCAGCGGCGACGGCGCCAAGGCCGGCATCGACATCGGCCTGCTGCTGATCGGCGGCGGCCTGCTATGGAGCGCGCGCAAAGTCCATCGCTTCGTGCCCAGCGCGCGCAAGCCGCGTACGCAACACACCCCATCGACCGCCGGGGCCGGCACATGAGCGTACTCGCCCTGCTGCTGGCCACCCTCGCCTTTGCCTGCCTGGCGTTGGCGATGGAGCGCCATCACCTCGACGTCGCCGGGTACCCGCCTGCAGCGGCGCGCCGACGCCTGCTGCGGTTGCTGGGATGCGGCAGCCTCGCCGCCAGTCTGGCGGCCAGCATCGGCGCCTGGGGCGTTGCCTGGGGCGTGGTCGGCTGGTGCGGCGTACTCGCCGCCGCTGCCGGGGCGATGGTGCTCTGGCTCAGCTTCCGCCGCCCGGCCACGCCGGCCGCACGCCCGTCTTCCCGTTCCTGATACCGAGATCCCGCTGATGAAAACGCTGTCCCGTGGCGCCCCGCGCCGGCATGTCCTTGCCGTGTCCCTGGCCGCTGGCTGGTTGCTTGCCGCCCCGCTGGCCTCCGCCCAGTCCACGCCCACAGCCGCCGTGAACGAGGTGCCCGAAGCCACCGAACTGGACCGCGTGATGGTCACCCAGCGCACCGAGGGCTACCAGGTATATGGCACCAACACCGCCACCAAGCTGCCGCTGACCCTGCGTGAGACGCCGCAGTCGCTGACCGTGTTCACCCGCCAGCGCATCGAAGACTTCAACCTGATCACCATTGCCGAGGTGCTGCAGCAGACCCCCGGCATCACCGTGCAGTCCTACGACAGCAACCGCACGCTGTTCAACGCGCGCGGCTTCGCCATCAACAACTTCATGTTCGATGGCGTCCCCACCAACTACACCACCGGCGCCGGTGGCAACTCCATCCTCAGTGATACCTCGGTATACGAGCGCATCGAAATCGTCCGCGGCGCCAGCGGCCTGGTCACCGGTTCGGGCAATCCGTCGGCCACGGTCAACATGGTGCGCAAGCGTCCCACCAACACCTTCCAGGCCAGCACCAGCCTGAGTGCCGGATCGTGGGATTACAAGCGCGCCGAACTGGATGTGTCCGGGCCGTTGAGCAAGGGCGGCCGCGTTCGCGGGCGCGTGGTCGGCGCCTACACTGACAAGGAAAGCTGGGTGCGCTTCCAGCAGGACACCTCGCCCAGCCTGTATGGCGTGATCGAAGCCGACCTGACCGACAACACCCGCCTGCGCGCCGGCATCGACTATCTGAAGACGGAGTCCGATGGGGGCGCGTGGAGCGCATCACCGCTGTTCTTCCGCGATGGCAGCCGCGCGAAGATGTCGCGCTCCTACAGCGCCGCGGCACGCTGGAACGAGTGGAACCGCGAAAGCACCAACTACTTCGCCACGCTGGAACAGCAGCTGGCCGCGGGCTGGAGCGGTCGCATCGCCTACAACCACCGTGCCACCGATACTGATTCGCTGCTGCTGGCCGGCTCCAACAGCTACAACGCCGCGCGTGGCACCGGCTTTGCCGATCCGATCACCGGCCTGGGCCTTTCCGTTTCGGACACCTACTCGGTGTCGGAAACCCGCGAGGACGCCTTCGATCTCTACGCCTCCGGCCCATTCCAGCTGTTCGGCCGCCAGCATGAACTGGTGCTCGGCGTGAACCACTACGACCGCGACCTGGACACGATCCGCGCCGGCATCAGCTCGCGCCCCTACAGCACCACCGCCTTCCCCAGCATCTTCACGTGGGACGGCAACATCGGCAAGCCGACCACCTTCAATGCCGGTATCCCGTCCAGCATCACCCGCACCACCGAAACCGGCTACTACGCCGCCGTGCGCCTGAACCCGATCGACCCGTTGAAGGTCATCGCCGGCGTGCGCTACTCCGACTACGAAACCACCACCGACGGCTACAACGTCGAAGGCGTCTTCACCGGGCAGACCGCACGCACCAGCGCGCACATGGTCACTCCGTACGTGGGCGTCATCCATGACCTCACCTCCAGCATCAGCGCGTTCGCCAGTTATTCGGATGTGTTCCAGGCCACGGCGCGGCGCGACGTCAACAACCAGTTGCTCGACCCCACCACCGGCGGCAACTACGAGTACGGCCTGAAGGCCGAGTTCTTCGGCGGCCGACTGTATGCCGCGCTCAACGGCTTCTACATGGAGCAGGACAACGTATCGGAGATCGATCCGGCGGCCGGCGACATAAGGCTGCCCGATGGCAGCACACCGTACATCGCGCGTGCCGGCATCAAGACGAAAGGCGGCGAGTTCGAGGTGTCCGGCTCCATCACCGAGCACTGGAGCATGACCGGCGGCTATACCTATGCCTACAGCAGCAATCCGGATGGGAGCCGCTTCGGCTCCACCAGCCCGATGCACCTGGCACGCTTCAATACCACCTACCGGTTGGGTGATTGGACCGTTGGCGGTGGTTTCACCGTGCAGAGCGACATCTCCCAGACCCAGCCGATTCCCACCGGCCGTTTCAACGCCAATGGCACACCTGTCACCGCCGAAGGGGCGGTCCACCAGGGCGGCTATGTGCTGTTCGACCTGATGGGTCGCTACCGCATCACCGACGACGTCAGCGTCGGAGTAACCGTCACCAACGTGCTGGACAAGGTCTACTACCGCAACGTCGGCTTCTTCAATTCCGGTTACTGGGGCGAGCCGCGGCGGGTGTTGTTCAACGTCCGCGCGAAGTTCTGACCGGGCCTGCGCGCAACGGGTAGGATCACGGGCGGGGCCTTCGCGGCCCTGCCCGATTCTCTCCGGATGTCCCGCCATGAGCCATTGCACCACGCCCCTTCTGCTGCTTGCCGGCCTGCTTGCCAGCACGGCATCCAGCGCGCGCGAAGTCCCCGCGCCAGCCGCCCACGTCGACGCCGACGGTCCTTACATAGTGCGTGACGGCGAGCAGGTGCAGGCGCGCTGGATATGCGATGACAAGGTGGTCACCCGCGATCAGACCGCCACCCGCGTCGCGCCGGTCTGTGGTTATCCGCACCCCGTGGACGTCGCCCCTGGGGCGGTCGCAGCGGTGGACGTACTGCCTGCCGTGCCGCGCGTGGTGGTGCTGTCCGACATCCACGGGCAGTACGACCTGCTGGTGCAGCTGCTGCGCGCCAACGGCATCATCGATGCGCAGGACCGCTGGGCGCGGGGTACCGACACGCTGGTCGTGGCAGGCGATGTGTTTGATCGCGGGCCGAAGGTAACCGAGGCCTTCTGGCTGCTGTACAGCCTGCAGCAGCAAGCCAGCGCTGCAGGCGGCGCGGTGCACTTCGTCCTGGGCAATCACGAAACGATGGTGCTGTACGACGACCTGCGCTACGTCAATCCGAAGTACCTGCGCAGTGCGCAGCTGCTGGGTCGCAGCTACCCGCAGCTGTACGGTCCTGACTCGGTGATCGGCCAATGGCTGCGCACCCGTCCGGTCCTGCTGCGCATCGGCAATACCCTGTTCCTGCACGGGGGCATCTCACCGGACGCACTCGCGCTGGCGCTGGATCCGGCGGCGACCAATGCCGCCTACCGGTCCTCGCTGGGCCTCCCGCGCGAGCAGGTGAAAGCCGACCCAGCCACCGCCTCCCTGTATGACGGCAAGACCAGCCCGATCTGGTACCGCGGCTATTTCGATGGCCGCCTGGATACCGATGGCGTGCAGGCGGTGCTGGATCGTCTCGGACTGGAACGCATCGTGGTCGGCCACACCTCGATGCCGCACGTCAGCAGCTTCCATGGCGATCGCGTCATCGCAGTCGACAGCAGCATCAAGAACGGTGAGAACGGCGAACTGTTGTTCATTGAAGAAGGCCGGCTGAGCCGTGGCCTGCTGGACGGTAACCGGGTGCCGCTCGCGCCTGGCGTGATCGGGCTCGACGACTGAGTCTTTCCTCCCGGCGCACCCTGGCCCCTTCAGCCGCAGTCACAGGCGGAAGCGCGCGCCCACCGTGTAGGTGCGCTCGGGCGAGGCGAAATCGCGCGGGAAGGCCGGACTGCCGAAGTAGTTGCGGGTCGAACCGCCGAGCAGGTTGGTCGCCTCGGCGAACACGGTGACGCGCTCGCTGACGTCGTAGTTCAGCGCGACGTCGAGCCAGTCCTCGTCGCCATGCTGGATTTCGCTGGGCTGGTCCCCGGAACTGTTGAAGCTGGCCGTATAGTCGGTACGACGGTTCCACGCCAGGCGGGCCGAGAAGCGGTCGTACTGGTACATCAGCACCGCGTTGAAGGCATGCTTGGACACATTGGTCAGCGGCTGCATCTGCCCCGTCGGCGATTCGGCTTCGGCGCTGATGCGGGTGTAGTTGAGCTGGGTCCCGAAGCCGGACAGCCAGCCCGGCAGGAAGTCGTAGAACTGGCTGTAACCCACCTCGAATCCCTTCAGCGTGCCTTCGCCGGTATTGCGCGGGCGGGTGATGGAATACGTGGTGCCGCCGATCACCTCATCATCGGCATAGCGCTGCACGTAGCCGTCCAGCCTGCGATGGAACACGGCGGCCGACAACAACGAGCCGGGCTGGAAATACCACTCCAGCGAAGCATCCAGGTTCTTCGATTCCACCGCCTGCAGCTCCGGATTACCGCCGTTGCCACGCGCCGGCAGGGTATCGGTGGACTCATACAGGCTCAACTGCGGATTGAGGTCGGCGAAGTTCGGCCGGGCGATGGTCTGGCTGGCGGACAGCCGCAGGACCAGGTCTTCACGCAGCGAGAAATTGGCGCTGGCGTTGGGCAGGAATTTCGTCTGCGATGTCTCTATCCGGCTGGGCACGTCCACGCCGTCGAGGGTCTGCGTGCCACTGAGCTCGGATTCAAGCCGGGTGGCGCGCACCCCGATGCGGCCATCCACCGGGATGCTGCCCAGCGTTGTGCCCCAGTTGAGCTGCAGGTAGGCGGCGTAGTTGTCTTCGCGGTTGTCGAAGAACAGCGAGGCCAGCTCGGCCGGTGCCTCCGGCGACTGGCCCATGACCTGGCGCAGCTGCGCGGTCTGTTGCAGCAGGTAGGCCGCGTTGGCAACCGCCCAGCGGTCGGTGGAGAACGCGCGGGCGCCGTCCAGCATGCCACCGGGTGATACGTCGGCCAGCCCGGGGACATCGCTGGCGTACACCCGGGTGCCGGTGATGTTGTCCATGGCGCCCGGATCGCCACCGTGGTTGGAAGCAGTGCGACGGCTGATCCGCAGCCCCGCATCGAGTGAACTGAACGGACCGGCGTCGAACTGGAACGTGCCGTCGCCGCGCCATGCCCACTCTTCGCCTTTCTGTTCGTCCCAGCTGTCGTAGTACTGGCTGAGGTACCAGTTGGCCGGGTTGCTGACATCGTAGGCCGAGCCATCGGCGTGGGTGACCCACGTATCGGGCACGCCACCGGCATCGCGCATATGCATCAAGGGCGCGTCCATGCCCATGTCCAGGGTCATCGCACGGTGTTTGTTGGTGCTCCAGGTATAAGCCAGTTCGGTGGAAAGGCTGATGGTGTCGTTGTGCCACTTGCCGCCCAGCGCGGCCTGGAACGTATCAGAGGTCTGCTTGTGTGCCTGCGTGCTGGACAGCGTGTAGAGGTCGCGCGCGACGAAGCCATCCATCACGTTGCTGCCGGGGCGAAGGCTCACTGATTCCACGTTGCCCGGGTTCACCAGGCCAGGGAATGGCATCCAGTAGTTGACGTTGTTGCGACCCTCGTAATTGACGTAGAACGTATCGAGATAGACCTCGCTGTTGTCCGTCGGCGCCCATTGGAAGGTGAAGTTGGCCGCGCGGCGCTTGTGTGTGTTGTTCGCCACCAGCCCGCCGGCGTTGTACGGCACGAAGATCTCCTGGGAGGGATCGGCCGGATTGGCAACCCGGTCGTAGGTGCCATGGAAGCTGTTGCTTTCCTGGTAAGGGCGCTGCTGCAGCGAGACGCTTCCCAGCACGCCCATACGCCCGTGTCCGCTGTCCCAGTTGTGTGCTGCGGTCAGGCTGCCGTTGGGCTTGGTATCCCCCGCCTGGTCACCGCGGACGGCACTGATGCTGCCGGCAAGCGTGGTGTCCTTGTCCAGATCGAACGGCTTGCGCAGGTGCACGTCGATGCTGCCGCCGATGCCCCCCTCCAGGAACTTGGCGCTGCCGGTCTTGTAGACATCCACGCTCTGCAGCAGGTCGGCCGGGATGTCCTGCAGGGCAATGCCGCGCCCGCTGGCAGTGAACACGTTGCGGCCGTCGAAGGTCGTCACCACGTCCGGCAGGCCGCGTACCAGAACCGTGCCGACTTCCGCACCGCCACGCGCCACCTGCACACCGGTGACCCGCTGCAGTGCGGCGGCCACGCTGTTGTCAGGCAGCTTGCCGATGTCTTCGGCGACGACTGAATCGCTGATCTCCGCCTTGGCCTGCTTGGCCTCCACCGCGCCGGTCGCACTGCCGCGCACACCGCGCACCTGCACCGAATCCAGTTCCTGTGCAGCCACCGGCGCGGGGGCTTCCGATGCCGGCGCCTGCGCCTGCGCAGTGCCCACCATGCCCACGATCATCGAAGGAAGCAGCGCGCGCCGAAGCAGGAGGGGCGCTGGCATGCGGCGGCGGCGCGGGGGAGCGGATCGGGACATGCAGGGTGTTCCTTTCGAAGTGCGGAGCCAGACGAGGGCGTGCACCTTCCTGGCCGGCAGCAACGGGTGCGCAGGGGGATCCTGGGGGAGCACGCGCCAGGCAGGCTGCGCTGGACGGAGTGACGTGTTGTGTGCCGATCCCGACAGATCGGTCGTGCGCATTAGAACAACCAAAAACGTAAATTTACGTTCGCTGCCGGTGATCGAGTCGTTGCGCGCCGCACACGCCCCTGCACATGCAGTGCACGGATCAGATTCATAAGCCGCAGGCGGGTCGCACGCGGTACGCTTTGCCAATGTCATCCAGTGAAAGGCCTTCCATGAATTTCGGCAGTGACAACCAGTCCGGCGTTTCGCCACGCATCCTCGATGCACTCATCGCAGCGTCCTCGGGCACCGCTGCCTCGTATGGAAATGATGCGTGGACCCGCCAGGCCGAACAGGCGATCGCGCGCGTGTTCGAGCACGACGTCAAGGCCTTCTTCGTGGCCACCGGTACCGCCGCCAACTGCCTTGCCCTGTCTGCAGTGGCGCAGCCCTGGAATGCCATCCTGTGCCATGCACAGGCGCACCTGATCAGCGATGAATCCACTGCACCGGAGTTCTTCACCGGTGGCGCGCGCCTGCTGCCGATCGCCACCGACAGCGGCAAGATCACCCCGGCGGCGCTGCGCGATACGCTCAAGCGGCTGCCCGATGCGCGGCCGCACAGCGTCAAGCCAGCGGCGGTGTCGCTGGCACAGGCCACCGAGAACGGCCTGGTGTACACGCCCGCCGAACTGAAGGCACTGTCCGACCTCGCCCATGAGCATGGCCTGCACGTGCACATGGATGGGGCGCGCTTGGCCAACGCGGTGGCGGCGCTGGGCTGCACACCTGCCGAAATGACCGTGCACGCCGGCATCGACGTGCTGTCCTTCGGTGCGTCAAAGGACGGCGCATTGGCGGCAGAGGCGGTGGTTTTCTTCAAGCCGGAACTTGCCGAAGGATTCGATTACCGGCGCAAGCGCGCGGGCCAGCTCGTATCCAAGGGACGCCTGTTCGGCGCCCAGTTCACCGCCTGGCTGCAGGACGACCATTGGCTGGACCTCGCCCATCAGGCGAACCACGCCGCACAGGTGCTCGCCGTCTCCCTGCAGGCGCATGCGGACATCCGCCTGGCTTGGCCGGTGCAGGCCAACGAAGTGTTCGTGGTGATGCCCAAGCCCCTGCTCGAACGCCTGCTGGCTGCGGGTGCGGAGTGTTATGACTGGTATCCGGACAGCCTGCCGACTTCGATGCCACTGGGCGCCGATGAGGTGCCGGTGCGCTTCGTCACGGCGTGGTCGACCAGCCAGCAGCAGTTGGATGAATTCGCTGAGGTGCTGGGCAGCTGATGCCGGCAGGCGGGTACGCCCCGCGTCGTCGTCGGGCGTGCCAAGAACGCAGGAGGGCGGCCGAAGCCGCCCTCCTGTTGCTGCCATGACAGTCGCGGTGCGCCTGTCAGCGGTCTTACCTGTACTCGCGCTCGCAGCGACGCTCGACCACGCGATCACCGGTCTTCTGCTGGTGACGGCCCTGGATGTTGCGGCCTGCTGCGCCGCCGGCCACGGCGCCAGCGACGGTGGCCAGCTTCTTGCCGTTGCCGCCACCAATCTGGTTGCCGAGCAGGCCACCCACCACCGCGCCGGTGGCGGTACCTGCGATGCGGTTGGAATCCTTGCTGTTGCGCTGTACTTCCACGTTGCGGCAAACCACGCGGCTGCCGTCGTCGAAGCGGCGGCCTTCATCGCGCGGGCCGTACGTCTGCGCGGACACCGCCGAGGATGCGGCCATCAGGGCGCCAGCGCACAAAAGGGGGATGGACATCTTCATCGGGGGACTCCTTCACGGTCCGGGTGTATGCCGACAGTCTTCCCCGGACGTTGGCAAACCCGGGTGAATTCCCGTGCAGGGACTGTGCAGGCGGGTCGCCCTGTTCAGCCAGCGGTGGGCCGTGCCGACCGAGGCGCGTCTTCACTGCGGGACAGCAGTGCGTCCGCGCGACGCACCAGCTCGGCCGCGGAAAACGGCTTGGCCAGTACTTCCATCCCTGCCTCCATGTGCCCGGCGCCGACCGCCGCACTGGCCGCGTAGCCGGTGATGAACATGACCGGCAAGCCGGGGCGGCATTGCCGGCCGGCGTCGGCGACCTGCCGGCCATTCAAGGGTCCGGTCAGCCCGACGTCGGTCAGCAGAAGATCGATCGGCTCCACCGAGCGCAACACGTCCAGGGCAGGCGGTCCCTCGGAGGCTTCGATCACCCGATAGCCTGCCGACACCAGCACCTCACTGACCAGTACGCGCACCGCGGTTTCGTCTTCCACCAGCAGCACGGTGCGCATCGGCCCGCGTCGCACTTCGTTCTCGGCCACCGCCGCTGCTGGGTCCGCCGGCGCCTGCATGCCTTCGGCCATCCGCGGCAGGTAGAGATGCATCGTGGTGCCCTGCATGGGACGGGAATCCACTTGGACCTGACCACCGGACTGCCGCGTGAATCCGTAGATCATCGAAAGCCCGAGGCCGGTGCCCTGGCCGATCGGCTTGGTGGTGAAGAACGGCTCGAACACCTTCGCTACGACGTCCGCTTCCATGCCCGTGCCGCTGTCGCGCACCGACAAGCGCACATAGGGGCCAGGCGGAAGTTCAAGCGCCGCTGCATCGGTACCGGCCAGTTCAACGGCGTCGCTGCTGATGTCCAGTGTTCCGCCATCAGGCATGGCATCGCGTGCATTGATGCACAGGTTCAACAGCGCATTCTCCAGCTGGGGCCCATCGACCTGCACCGCGGCACCGCCATCGTCGAAAGCGGTGCTGATGGCGATCGACGGCCCCAGCGAGCGCGTGATGATCTCCATCATGCCGAGCACCATCTGCTCCACCACCACACCGGTGGGGGCGAGAGTCTGCCGCCGCGAGAACGCCAGCAGTCTCTGGGTCAGCGCCGCGGCGCGGTCGGCACCGGAACGCGCCATTTCCACGTAGCGGCCCAGGTCGTCGATACGTCCCTGGGCGACCCGCATTTCCAGCAGTTCCAGTCCCATCGACACCGACGTCAGCAGATTGTTGAAATCATGCGCGATGCCGCCGGTGAGCTGGCCGACCGCTTCCATTTTCTGGCTCTGGCGCAGCTTTTCTTCGGTCATCAACAACTCGGCACTACGTTCGCGCACGCGCTCTTCCAGGGTGACCGTCAGCTGCTGCAGCCGCTCTTCGGCCTCACGTTTCCCGGTGATGTCCGTGGCCGTGCCGAACCATTCGCTGACCGACCCGTCCGCGTCCAACATGGGGACCACGCGCATCAACACCCAGCGATGGCTGCCGTTGCGCAGCGGCGTGCGGTGCTGGATCTCGAACGGCTTCTTCTGCAGGTCCGCCTCGGCAAGGGCGGCATCCACCATGGCGCGGTCATCAGGATGTACGAAGGCTTCCCGCCAGTTCCAGTCCGGCGGCAACAATTGCGCGGTATCGCCCTGGCGCAGGATCTGTCGGCGCTCGCGCCAGTCCGCCGACAGCGCATACAGTACCTGCGATGAGGCAGCGACCAGCGCGCCAAGCCGCCGCTCGCTGGCGGCAAGGGCATCGATCGCAGCCCGCTCCAGGGTGCGGTCGCGCAGCACGATGACGAAGCCGATCGCGGTGCCCTCCTCGTCGCGCAGCAGAGTCAGTGCGCCCTGCGCCCAGAAGGTTTCGCCGGTCTTGCGCAGCAAGGGGCGCTCGCCGGACAGCCCGCCTTCGGCCAGCGCCACCTTCATCCCGTGCTGGAACCGGCCTGCCCGGCGATCCTTCTCCAGGTAGAAACGCTCGGGGGTCTGCCCCAGCATCTCCGCTTCGGTCCAGCCAAGCGTATGCCGTGCACCTTCGTTCCACAGCGTAATGCGCCCTTCCAGGTCCATGGCGAAGATGGCGTAGTCCATCGCACTGTCCATGATCTGCCGGTGCCGCGCCTCGCTGCGCCTGAGCCTGCGCTGCAACGCCACCTGCGAGGTGACATCCAGGCCCTGCACGAACACGCCGATCGACTG
Organism: Stenotrophomonas lacuserhaii; assembly: GCF_014836545.1. Classification (GTDB taxonomy): domain Bacteria; phylum Pseudomonadota; class Gammaproteobacteria; order Xanthomonadales; family Xanthomonadaceae; genus Stenotrophomonas; species Stenotrophomonas lacuserhaii. The sequence goes on along the minus strand of NZ_JACSQS010000012.1, from coordinate 60,165 downwards.
GCCCGCCTCGTCCTTGACCGGCTGGAAGACGATGTCCAGCTTGCGCGGCTCGGCCGTGCTGCCATCGGCAGCGAGCGGGTCATAGGTCACCTCCGTACCGATGTATGTCTCCCCGCTGCGGTACACCTGGTCCAGCAGCGGCAGGTAGCCCTGGTCGATCACTTCCGGGATCGCGTCGGCCAGCCGCTGGCCGATCACCGGCCGATTCCCCACCATCTCAGCGTATCGCGGATTGGCCAGCTCCACCCGGTGCTCCGGCCCACTCAGGAAGGCCATGAACATCGGTGATTTCTCGAACAGGGCGATCAGCCGCTCGTTCTCATGGGCCAGCCGCTGCTGCGCCACGATGGCCTGGGTGACTTCGCGGGTCACGCAGAACACCCCACCTATACGGCCGTCCTCAAGCAGGATCGGCGAGAACGAGAACGTCCACCAGGTGTCTTCCACCGCTCCATGGCGGTTCATCTGCACCGGCATGTTGTCAAAGCGCGATGATTTTCCTGCCAGGGCCTGTTCAATGGGTCCCCTCACTGCGTCCCACGCATCGGCCCACAGCGTACGCAGCGGCGCGCCCATCGCCTGTTCCAGCCGCGGGCCGAGGATCGGGCTGTAGGCATCGTTGAACAGGAACACCAACTCATCGCCCCACACCAGGTACATGCTTTCCGGACTGGCCAGCATCAGGCTGGTGGCATGCCGCAGTGCGAGTGGCCAGCCATCCGGATGGCCAAGCGAAGTAGCCTGCCAGTCATGCCCGCGCACGCGATCGGCTGCATCCCCGACAGTGAAGGGGAATCCGCGTTGGGCCTTGCCCAGGTAGGGGGAAGTCGACAAGACTGCGCACGCCAGGACCAGGAAAGCGGGCAATCTAATGCAGAAGTGGCGGCAACAGTGTCAACGCGCTCCCTCGCGGGGCGTTGCATGAGCATCGAATTCACGCTCCACGGCAGCGTTATTCTCGATATTCCCTCGCTCTACGGCGAGCTCAACCGCGTGTTCATGGCAGACGAGGACTGGGCGCTCGGCAACAGCCTGGACGCACTGGATGACCTGCTTTATGGCGGCTATGGCGCACTGCAAGGCCACAAGGCAGTGACGGTGGTCTGGCAAGACATGGAAACCAGCCGCGCCGCGCTCGGCGTGGCAGCCACCACAGCCTGGCTTCAGCACAAGCTTGACCAGCCAGGGCGTTTCAACAGCGCGTCCCTGCAGGCACAGCTGCTCGCCCTGCAGCAAGGCCACGGCCAGACCTACTTCGACATCGTGCTGGACATCTTCGCCAGCCACCCGCAGATCCACCTGCAGCCCGCGTGACGGGTGATGGGGCCCTGCGCGGCGGCTCTGCGCTGGCCGTGGTACGCAGAGCCATGCTCGGCGGATGCCTCAGGTGGCGACCGAGGTCGCCACTACGGGGATGCTTCAGGTGGCGACCAAGGTCGCCACTACGGTGCGGACTTGCCCGGCAGCAGATAGCGCAGGCCCAGCGTGAAACCACGTGGTGCGATGCTCAGGTGGTCCTCGTCGTTCAACACATCCAGCCGCATCACCAGCGAGGGATAGCCACGGCTGCGCAGCGTGCGCTCCATGCGGCGCGCATCCTCCACCATGTCATCGTCCTGCAGGTAACGCGGATCGCCGACCCGCTTCGCCTCGTACTCGCCGATGTAGAAATACACCTTCGCCGGCATGTCCTTCAGGGTTGCCGCAGACGCCTGCTCCATGCGCTCCATCACGTGCTGGTCGAACCAGTACGACGGGCTGCCCAGCACATACCCGGCAAACAGCGACGGCTCGCTCAGCAGGATCTGCGTGCCCAGCAGTGCACCATAGGAATGGCCCAGGAACAGGCGCTGCGTCTCATCGGTGCGAAAGCGACTGGCCACGAACGGCAGCACCTGGTCGCGCAGGTAAGCGGCGTGAGCCGCCCCGCCGCCATGCACCGCCTCGGCCGGCGCACCCTCTGCGCCGTTGACGGTCGGCGTGTAGTCGCGGCGGCGGCTCGGCATGCCCTCCTCGCCCACGGCGTAGGACACCCCGACCAGGATGAACTCCTGCACCGAACTGCCCAGCCGGCGGCCGACCTGGCGTAGTACCGGGAAGGCATAGTCGGCATCGGTGACATACAGCACCGGGTAGCGGCGCGCAGGCTCCTTCTCATACGAAGCAGGCAGCTGCACGAACACCTGGTAATCGCGTCCGGAGGCGGGATCCGGCACGTCCCATACCTGGCTTCCGATGATTTCGTACGGTTGGCCGTGTCCGCGCTGTGCAGGGGCGCGCTCACCCGCGCTTGCACCGCCCACCAGCAGCACGGCGAACAAAGTCGATACCAGAAGGCGCATCATTCCAGCTCCCCGATGCGCTCAAGCACCGGCGCAGCGGACATGTCGTTCGGGTTGGTGCCCGGCGCCCCCTGTGGCACGTCCATGCCGCGGCTGCGGTAGAACTCCACCCAGTACGGCGAGACTTCTCCCGTCTGCAGGTTCTTGAAGTTCATCGGCTGGGTGGCGAATACCTGCTGTGCACGGAACGCACGTTCGATGAAATCCGAGCAGTAGTAGCTGTCCTCATCCTGCACGTAGGTGTCGTTGTAGGGCTTGCCCAACAGGGTGCGCGCCTTGGCGATGGCCGCCGGGATGGCCGCACGCTGTTCGCCCTTCAGGCGGTACAGCACCACGTGGCGGTGCTTGCCACGGGCATCATCAAGGAAGCTGTCCAGCGTCTGCTCACGCGATCCCTTGTCATCGGCATGCAGCACGACCGCGCCGCCGGATTGGCGTGCGATCAGTGCGACGTGGTCGTAGCTCAGGGTACCTGGCTTGCCGGTGGCATCATTGATCGCACCGCTCAGGCCGGTGGTGGCGGCGGTGACGAACAGCAGGTCCCCGTTCTGTGGCTGGGGCGGCGCGGCCTGCGCCGGCAGCAGCGGCGCAAACAACAAGGCAAGGCATAGCAGGGCGACTCTCATGGACGATCACACGGCAGGACAAGGCCGTGATGATGCCATGCCACTCCTGCCGCGGGACGGCCCGCCGCGCCCTGCACGCAGCCGGCACGGCCGTTTGCCGATGATACAGCCCCCTACCCGTCTGCCCTGCCATGGCCAAGCCGTCCGGTTCCCGTCTCGTCGTCTACGCCGCACTCGCCGGCAACCTCGCCATCGCCATCGCCAAGTTCATCGCCGCCGGCCTGTCCGGCAGCTCGGCCATGGTCAGCGAAGGCGTGCATTCGCTGGTCGACACCATCAACGAGCTGTTGTTGCTGTACGGCCTGCACCGCGCCGAACGCAAACCCGATGCAACGCATCCGTTCGGCCATGGCCGCGAGCTGTACTTCTGGAGCTTCATCGTCGCCCTGCTGGTGTTCGCCGCCGGTGCCATCGTGTCCGGCTACCAGGGTGTGCAGCACATCCTGCACCCGGAGCCGGCCACCAACCACCTGGTGAGTTACATCGTGCTCGGTGTTTCGATGGTGTTCGAAGGCACTTCGTGGTGGATCGCGCTGCGCGAATTCCGCGCTACCAAGGGCCACATGGGCTACTTCGAAGCGTTCCGACGCAGCAAGGACCCCACCACTTTCACCGTGCTGCTGGAAGACAGCGCGGCGCTGCTCGGGCTGGGCTTTGCGATGGTCGGCCTGCTCGCTGCACAGTTGCTGGACATGCCGGTGCTGGATGGCGTGGCGTCGCTGTGCATTGCCGCCGTGCTGGCTGCCACCGCCTTCCTGCTGGCCCGCGAAACCAAGGGCCTTCTCGTTGGCGAGGCCGCACACCCGCACGTGGCCGAACGCATCCTGGCAGTAGCCAGCGCCGATCCGGACGTGCGCCGTGCCAACGGCCTGAGCACCATGCAGATGGGACCCAACCAGGTGGTTGCGATGCTCAGTGCGGAGTTCGAAGACGACCGCACCACGCCGCAGATCGAGGAATGCATCACCCGCATCGAGCAGGTGGTGAAGCGCGAGTATCCCGAGCTGACGGCGTTGTTCATCAAACCGCAGACGCCGGAGGTCTATCGCGCGCGTCGGGCGGCGATGCTGGCCGGGCCGGTGGCGGAGGGCTGACGACCGCTTGCCCGGCGATGCCTGTAGGTGACCACTCGGTTCCAGAGCGCCTGCGGCGCCTGTCCGGGCATGCTAGTGCCGCGCTTTGCCGGGCGAGCCGAAGAACACGCGTGCACAGGCCATCCCTGCTACGCCACCACACGGGTAGCGGCATCCCGGACGTTGGCCGCCTCCCCTACAATGGTCCATCCGCGGCCGCCCCGTGCCCGCACCCGCCTCAAGATGGACCCCGCGTGACCCAGAAACAGCCCGAACACACCCCGCTCATGAAGCAGTTCTTCGCCGCCAAGTCCGAGTTCCCGGACCTGCTGCTGTTCTTCCGCATGGGCGATTTCTACGAGCTGTTCTACGACGACGCACGCAAGGCCGCGCGGCTGCTGGACATCACCCTGACCCAGCGTGGCAGCTCGGGGGGCGCCCCGATCCCGATGGCCGGCGTGCCGGTGCATGCCTATGAAGGCTACCTGGCCCGGCTGGTGGCCTTGGGCGAATCGGTGGCAATCTGCGAACAGATCGGCGACCCCGCCCTGGCCAAGGGCCTGGTGGAACGCAAGGTGGTGCGCATCGTCACCCCCGGCACCGTCACCGACGAAGCCTTGCTGGACGAGCGCCGCGACACCCTGCTGATGGCGCTGTCGCGCAGCAGGTCCGGCTACGGGCTGGCGTGGGCAGACCTGGCCGGCGGGCGCTTCCTGGTCAACGAAGTCGACACCGACGACGCGCTGGAAGCCGAGCTCGCACGGTTGGAACCGGCCGAACTGCTGGTCCCCGACGAAGAGAACTGGCCCGAATTCCTGCGCCAGCGCAAGGGCGTGCGGCTGCGTGCGCCGTGGCTGTTCGACGCCGACAGTGGCCGCCGCCAGCTGCTGGCGTTCTTCAAGCTGCATGACCTCAGTGGATTCGGCATCGATGACAAACCACGTGCCACCGGTGCCGCCGGGGCGCTGCTGGGCTACGTCGAAGAAACCCAGAAGCAGCGCCTGCCGCACCTGACCTCCATCGCGATGGAAAACGCGGGCGAAGCGATCGCGATGAATGCCGCCACGCGCCGCCACCTGGAGCTGGATACCCGCGTCGATGGGGATACCCGCAACACGCTGCTCGGCGTGCTGGACAGCACCGTCACCCCGATGGGCGGACGCCTGCTGCGGCGCTGGCTGCACCGGCCGCTGCGCCTGCGCGAGGTACTGGTACAGCGCCACCATGCCGTGGAAACCCTGATCGACCGCGGCGCGGATGCGGATATCCGTGAACAGTTCCGGCGCCTGGGCGACCTGGAACGCATCCTGACCCGCGTGGCGCTGCGTTCGGCGCGCCCACGCGATTTTTCCACACTGCGCGATGGCCTGGGCCTGCTGCCGGCGGTGCGCGAGGTGCTCGCCCCGCTGGATTCGCCGCGCCTGCAGGCGTTGCATCAGCTGCTCGGCGAGCACGACGACTGCGCGCGCCTGCTGGCCAGCGCCATCGCCGACATGCCACCGCTCAAACTCAGCGACGGTGGCGTGCTGGCGGATGGCTTCGATGAAGAACTGGATGAACTGCGCCGGCTTTCCACGCACGCCGACCAGTTCCTGATCGACCTGGAACAGCGCGAACGCGAAAGCAGCGGCATCGCCACGCTGAAGGTCGGCTACAACCGCGTCCACGGCTATTACATCGAAATCAGCAAGGGCCAGTCCGACCGCGCCCCGGTGCACTACACCCGCCGCCAGACGCTGACCAATGCCGAACGCTACATCACCGAAGAACTGAAGAGTTTCGAAGACAAGGTGCTGTCCGCGCGCGACCGTTCACTGTCGCGCGAGAAGCAGCTTTACGAGCAGCTGCTGGACACGCTGGGCGACTGCCTGGAGCCGCTGAAGCAGTGCGCCGGCGCGCTGAGCGAACTGGATGTGCTGGCCGGTTTCGCCGAACGCGCGCAAGCGCTGGACTGGGCTCGGCCGGAGCTGGACACCGCGCCCTGCCTGAAGATCGAACGCGGGCGCCACCCCGTGGTGGAAGCGGTGCGCGACCAGCCGTTCGAACCCAACGACCTGGACCTGCACCCCGACCGCCGCATGCTGGTGATCACCGGCCCGAACATGGGCGGTAAGTCCACGTACATGCGGCAGAACGCACTGATCGTGCTGCTGGCGCATATCGGCAGCTTCGTGCCCGCCAGCCGGGCGGTGATCGGCCCGATCGACCGCATCCTGACCCGCATCGGCGCCGGCGACGACCTGGCGCGCGGGCAGTCGACCTTCATGGTGGAGATGGCCGAGACCAGCTACATCCTGCACCACGCCACTGCGCATTCGCTGGTACTGATGGATGAGATCGGTCGTGGTACGTCAACCTACGATGGCCTGGCGCTGGCCGACGCGGTGGCGCGTCATCTGGCATGGCAGAACCGGTGTTACACCTTGTTTGCCACGCACTATTTCGAGCTGACCGCACTGGCCGGCGAACAGCACGAAGGTGACCGCAGCGGGATCGCCAACGTGCATCTGGACGCGGTGGAACACACCGACCAGAACGGCGGCGAGCGGCTGGTGTTCATGCATGCAGTGAAGGATGGCCCGGCCAACCGCAGCTTCGGCCTGCAGGTAGCCGCGCTGGCCGGGCTGCCGCGCGCGACGGTGGCGCAGGCACGACGTCGGCTGGCCGAACTGGAACAGCGCGGGGGTGAAACCCAGTCGGCGGCCGTTGCGCCGCAGGCGCTGGATGCGCCGCAGCAGTTCGGATTGTTTGCCGCCCACAACACCGCCGCGCTCGATGCCTTGGCGGCAGTGGACCCGGACGAACTGACGCCGCGGCAGGCGTTGGAAGCACTGTATCGGTTGAAAGCGCTGGTCTGATTCTGCACGGCCCGCTGCGCTCGCCGACCCTGGGTCGGCGTTAGCGGGGCGGGCATGTTGACCTGCGGTCACTCGTAACGAAGCGCGTCTATGGGATCCAGTCCGGCTGCTTTGGCGGCGGGGATCGTTCCGAACACCACGCCGACGGCGGCGGAGAACAGGACCGACAGGAGAATCGTCCACCACGGCGCCGTGGCCGGTGGCAGCCCGGGGATGACCAGAGAAGCGAGCAGGCCGCCTGCGTAACCGACTACTACGCCGATGATCCCGCCGATCGCGGAAAGCAGCGCCGCCTCGCTGAGGAACTGCAGCAGGATGGCTTGGCGGGTGGCTCCAAGCGCTTTGCAGATGCCGATTTCGCGGGTCCGTTCGGTGACTGAAACCAGCATGATGTTCATGATGCCGATACCCCCGACCAGCAGCGAGACACCCACGATCCCCGCGAACACCATGCTGACCAGATGGATGATGCTCTTCAGCGAATCCCCAAGTTGCTCAGCGGTTTCGACTCGAAAGTCGCCTCCTTGGCTACCTCCCCGGAGGCGGGACTGACGCAGCAGCGATTCGATCCTCTCCTTCACTGCCTCCATTTCTGCCGTATCGGCGACCTGGACGTCGATACTGAGATCCACCTGAGATGCATCCCGCACCAGTGCAAGACCGGTGGCGAAAGGCATCAGGACGAAGTCATCCTGGCTGAAGCCAAACACGTCGCCGCGCTCTTCCATCAACCCCACCACCTTGCACCACTCACTGCCGATGCGGATGTACTGGCCGACGGGATCAGCAGGCAGTTCCAGGTTGCCGCGCAGTTTCTCCCCGACCACGCAGACCCGACGACGGGAATCGTTGTCGGCAGCCGTGATGAACCGGCCAAGTCGGGGGTAGACCTGCCGCGAATGCTGGTAAGCCGGTGAACTGGCAATGATTCGGGTGAAGGTATCCGCGCGCCCCGCATGCACCGTGCCGCCATGGTCGCCCATGACGTTGAAGCTCGGAGACACTTCCCCCACCCCGGGCAAGCCGTCGACCAGGCGCTGGTAATCCTCCAGTGATATCCGGCTACGGCGACCCTGCAACTGGTCATCGAAGGAGGTCTCGGACCGGACGGTCAGGTTGTTCGCGCCCAGACCGGCGAACTGATCCGTAATCGAGGCGGCCATGCCCTGGAAGATCGACACCACCGCGATGACCGAAGCAACACCGATGACGATGCCCAGCACGGTCAACAGACTGCGCATGGCGTGCGCGCGGATGCTTGCCCAGGCCGACTCGAAGATCAACAGGAGATCAGCCATTCCGCTGACGCCTCCGGTCCGCGGTCACCTTCCCATCTTCGATACGGATGACGCGGTGGCAGTGGTCCGCAATATCCGTCTCATGGGTGATCATGACGATGGTGCTTCCGTGAGCCCAGAGCGCGTCGAACAGCGCCATGATGTCTCGCGTTGTTGCGGAATCGAGGTTGCCGGTAGGCTCGTCGGCGAGCAGGATTGATGGCGAGCCGCACAGCGCACGCGCAATCGCCACACGCTGCCGCTGCCCCCCGGACAACTGGCTGGGGAGATGGTCTGCGCGGTCCGCCAGCCCCACCTTGCACAAGGCGTCCATGCCCCGCTGCTGGCGCTCTGCGGGTCCCATCCTCCGGTACAGCAACGGATGCATGGCATTCTGCAGTGCGGTTGCGCGCGACATCAGGTTGAAGCTCTGGAAAACGAAGCCGATGGCGCGATTGCGTACTCCTGCCATCTCGCGCTCGTCCAGGCGCGTGACCGGCTGACCCGCGAGCAGATAGTTTCCTGCACTGGGCCGGTCCAGGCACCCCAGGATGTTCATCAAGGTGGTCTTCCCGGATCCCGAAGGGCCGGTGATGGCAACGTACTCGTTGCGCGCTATGGTCAGATCGATTCCGCGCAGTACCGGAACCTGCTCGCCCGCCATAGCGTAGTGCTTGTAGACCTGTTGCAACGCGAGGATGGGCTGCATGTCAGGGCAGTTCCAACATCGCCGGCACCGCACGTACGCGCTGGTTGTCACGCAGATGCCGCATCGTTTTTGCAGGTCCGGTGATGACCCGATCGCCGCGCGCCAGTCCCGAGACAATCTCGACATGGCTGTCGTCGGACACGCCGGATTCGACGTGCCGCCTGACGACTGCGCCTCCCGACTCCACCAGCAGGTAGTACCGCTGCTGCGCCGCCTTGCCTGCCGCACCTCGGTGGCGTGCACCATCGGCCTGTTCGCTCAACAGTGCCTGCACCGGCACCGCGACCGGTGTACGGCCGACATCAACAAACACCTCGGCACGGCAGCTCATCCCGGTTCGAAGGTCGGCATGGGCGTGGCCATCAAGGGCGATCTGGACCGCGTAGCTGCGCTGGTGTGCGCTGGTGCTCTCGAGCCCGGTTCGCATCGGTGCCAACGCAATCTCCTGGACCCTGCCACTCAGCACCCTGCGGCTGTCCGATCCGGCGAATACCTGGGCCTGCTGTCCTTGCCTGATCCGCGACACATCCATCTCATCGACCTTGATCGTTGCTGCCATCGTGCCGACGTCGGCGATCGTCATCAGGCTGGAGCCCGCGATGCCCGTCGAACTCGGTACCGCGGTTTCGCCGACCTTCAAGGCGATGGACGTGACCACACCTGAGATGGGTGCGCGGATCAGCGTCTTGGCCAGGCTCTCACGCACCTGCACCAAGGCCGCCATGGACTGTTTCAGCTGCTCTCGGCTGGCCTTCAGCCGCAGCCGCGCCAGTGCCACCTCGTGGCGAACCTGATCGTGACTGGCCTGGTCGACCAAGCGCTTGGCTACCAGTTCGGTACTGCGACGTTCCTGGGTCTGGCGGATGTCGAGCAGCTCTGCCTGCTGCTCGATATCCAGTGCCCGCTGACGCACCATTGATTCCCGCTGCTGCACCTCGGCCTTCTGGGTTTCCTGGTCCAGCACCATCACCAGCTGACCGATCTGGACGTGGTCCCCTTCCTTCACCAGCACCTGGCGCACAAGGCCGATGACTTCGGGCGAAAGCGCGGCCGTATCGCGGAAGTCGAAAGTACCGGAACCGAGCACCGACGCGCGCAGGGGCCTGTTCTCCGCGATTTCGTACTGCACCTCCACGGGCTTCCGCCCGCCCCACAGGGCGGCAACCATGCTGCCCGCCAGCACCATGATCACGATGCCACCGGTCACCAGACGCCGGTTCATTGCGTGGCGCCTGCAGCAACGCGCATGGCCCATGCGCCGTACACCAACAGCGCGGGTGCCAGCGCGATCGACAGCGCGCGGATCCAGCCCATGTCGAGCCAGTAGCGCAGGCCGGCTGCACACAGGGCCACCGTCCAGAGTGATTGCACGCCAACCGAACCGGCCAGCGAAAGCCATCGGCTGCCCACGCCGATTCCGGTCAGTTGGGCCATGGACAGCGGGTTGGACAGTTCAGGAGGAAGGTTGCTGGTGTCAGCCATTGCACAACGCAGCGCCATCATCAGCAGCATCACGGTCTCCGGCACCGTCAGCCATGCAGCACGCCCCACCCACCTAACATAGGGGTCCGGGCGGCGGGTACGTGCGACAACCTTCAGATAGGCTGCGGTGAGCAGGATGAAGGCGCCGCCCACCAGCAGCGAGCTGGCGACCGACAGGACGGTGAACAGGCTGCGCCCGAGCAGGTTTCGCATGAACTCGAGCTCGCGACCGTCCAGCTCACTGTGGTCCGCAAGCACGTGGTCCTGCAGCCATGCCAGGTCCACGTTCGCGTAGTAAGTCGCCCAAGCCACCACCGTAGCCAGTGTCAGTGCCAACAGCGGCCACGGCCAGTCGCTGCGTGCCTCAACGCGCTCCCAACCCTTCAACGGATCGAGGATCACATCACCTGCTGTCCTTGCAATACGACTGCTCATCCCGCTCCCTTTTCCATCGTTCGCTTCTCATCCGGCTGAACAAGGCTGGCCATCTCCGGCGACCGACATCATTTCGAAGGACCTGCGGCAGTGCTTCCAGATTTCGATCACGTGTCGCGATGCCGCCTGCGACCAGCTATGTTCGGCTGAGTTTTTCTGCACGACCCGCTGCGCTCGCCGACCCTGGGTCGGCGTTAGCGGGGCGGGCTCAACGCTGGCCCAACAGCAATCACGCGTGTCGCATCTGCTGCTTGTCCGCCACCGCGCAGCTTTCGATCCTGTGGCCTTGCCCGCCGCTGGTTCGTCCATGTCCTATCCCAAACCGCGTCATGACAACGCCATCGATGGCATGCGTGCCATCGCCGTGCTGGCGGTCGTCATTTTCCACGTCGATGCGTCCCTGCTGCCCGGGGGCTTCAGTGGCGTGGACCTGTTCTTCGTGGTGTCCGGCTTCGTCATAAGCCAGTCGCTGGCTTCGCGTCCGCACGCCCACGCCGTCCCCTACCTGCTGGACTTCTACCGTCGCCGGGTACTCCGCCTCCTCCCGGCGCTGCTGCTGGTGCTGCTGGTCACCTTCCTGTTGTCCGCCCTGCTGATGCCGCGTGCGTGGCGTAACGAGCAGTTCGACCAGACCGGGCTGGGCGCGCTGTTCGGGGTCGCCAACTTCGTGCTGGCGTGGCAGCAGGGGGACTACTTCTCTCCGGGTGCAGACCTCAATCCGTTCCTGCATACCTGGACACTGGGCGTGGAGGAACAGTTCTACCTGCTGTTTCCGCTGCTGTTCCTGGTGTGGCTGCGGGCACGGCAATCGCGGCCATGGGTAAACGGGATCCTGCCACTGCTGGCGCTGGCATCGCTGCTGTTGGCGGCCTGGCAGACCAAGGCCGCGCCCATCAGCGCGTTCTATCTGTTGCCAGCACGCCTGTGGGAACTGGCCGCTGGCGCGCTGCTGTATCAATGCATCGCCGCCCGCACGCTGGCGCCGCACTGGCAAGGCTGGGCGGTGCCGGGGCTGCTGCTGGTGGTGGTCGGGTTCCTGTTCGCCGGGGATCAGCCGGTGCCGTTCCCCGGCGCCATCGCCACCGTGGTCGGCACGGTGATGCTGCTTGGCGCTGCGGCATCGGCCAACGGCGCGCCACGACCGCATGTCCTGCTGCGCGGCCTGCAATGGGCGCCGCTGGTGTACCTGGGAAGGTTGTCGTATTCGCTGTATCTGTGGCACTGGCCGTTGCTGGTCCTGCTGCGCTGGACCTACGGCATGCAGGGCATCGCCTTGTGGGCCTATCCCGTCATGCTGCTGGCGCTGGCCAGCGCCTCGTATCACTGGGTGGAATGCCCCCTGCGCAATGCTCACGCTGGTCGCCGCTGGCACCCCGGCAAACTGCTGCTCTGCGCCATGGCCGGCCTGGGCGTTTCCACTGCAGGTGCATGGACCATCCTCCATTACACCGACAGCCTGTCATTGAGCGCCACGCGCGATGGCTACGCCTGGAGGGCACAACGGCAACCCGCCTGGATGCCGGTCGAGCCGATCGATGCACCTGCTCTTGCGGGTCGCCGTCTGTTCGTCGCCGGGGATTCGCACGCGGCGGCCTATCGCAACATGGTGACGATTGCGGCGCGACAGTTCGACCTTGAGCTACACATTGAAGAGCGCGGTGGTTGCAGCATCGTCAACCTGTTGCGGGCCAGCAGCGTGGACTGCGCGCCTTACGTGGGTCGCGTCCTGCAGAAGATCGAAGATGAGGCGCGGCCCGGAGACATCGTACTGCTGGCCTCGCTGCGCATGCAGGAACTGCGCGATGCGGACTGGAGCCGTGGCGAAGCAGCAGGCTTCGCTGCCCTGCGCGGCGAGCGCAGTGCGGCCGATACCGCTGCGGCCGAGCGCGACGCCGATGCCGTGCTGCAGCGATTGCAGGCGCTCAACGTGCAGGTGATCATCGATGCACCGATGCCGGTGTTCCGCTCGGCCGCCTACCGATGCTCCGATGCCTTCAACCGGATGAACCCGGCCTGCGCCGGCGGACTCAGCGTGCCGCGTGCGGAGATGGAGGCCCTGCGCGCGCCGCAGATGGCGATGCTTCAACGTCTGTCGGCACGCTATCCGGCGCTGCACGTCTGGGATCCGATGCCTTTGCTCTGCACGCCACAGCGCTGCGCGGCAATGGATGGCGACCAACCTCTGTTCTTCGACCAGGATCACCTGAGTGGGCACGGCAACCGCACCCTGCTGCCTGATTTCGACCGCCTGCTGCTGGAGATAGGGGAGCGCACTGCCGCCATCGCGACTCCGCCTGCTGCTGGCGTGCCCCATGGCACACCGTGAAGCCTTCGCATCGCTTTGGTGCAGGCGGCGTTATGCTCGGCGGGTTCGACACCCGAGTCGCCCACACCGAGCCGCAGGAGTTCCGCCATGAACACGCAGTCGCTCACCAGCTCCCTCCTCCAGCAGCTGCAGCAGGGTCCGGCCCTGCAGCAGGTGTCCCAGACCCTCGGCGTGGACAGCAACCAGGCCAGCCAGGCGATCCAGTCCGCGCTGCCGCTGCTGCTGGGCGCCCTGGGCAACAACGCCAGCAATCCCCAGGGTGCCCAGTCGCTGCTCAACGCACTGCAGCGTGATCACCTGGGTGGTAGCCCTGCCTCGACCGGCGGTGCTGCAGGCGGTTTCGACCTCGGCGGCCTGCTGGGCGCGGTGCTCGGCGGCGGCGGTGGCCAGGCGACCAACGGCGCCGGCATCCTCGGCCACGTATTCGGCAGCCAGAGTCCGCAGGCCGCGCAGCTGCTGGGCCAGAAGACCGGGCTGGACAGTGGCAGGTCCGGCCAGCTGCTGGCCCTGCTTGCCCCGATCGTGATGTCGTTCCTGGCCCAGAAATTTGCCCAGCAGGGCAACGCCGGCCAGCTCAGCCAGGCCCTAGGTCAGGAAGCGCAGGCTTCGGGCATGGCCGGGGGTGGCCTCGGCGCCCTCCTCGATCAGGACGGCGATGGGCAGTTTGGCCTCGGTGATGTCCTGAAAATCGGCGGCGGACTGCTCGGCAAGCGCCCCTGATTGGCCACGACTGTCCAATCGCTCCTAGTTCATAGCTTCTTACTATTGATGAGGTTGAGCGAATCGAATGTACGTTCCCGCGCGTGGTGCTTACCGTGGGATGGGACATCGATTTACGTTCCCTATTAAACATTCGCCAGTACACAGGTAGAGACCCATGAATAGCGAAGCGAAGTGCCCGTTCAACCACGCCGTCACCGGTGAAGGCACCACCAACCGGGATTGGTGGCCCAAGCAACTGCGCGTGGACCTGCTCAACCAGCATTCCTCGCGCTCCAATCCGCTGGATCCGCAGTTCGACTACGCCGCCGCGTTCAAGGGCCTGGACTACCAGGCGCTGAAGAATGACCTGAAAGCGTTGATGACCGATTCGCAGGACTGGTGGCCGGCCGACTTCGGGCACTACGGTGGCCTGTTCGTGCGCATGGCCTGGCACAGCGCGGGCACCTATCGCATCGGCGATGGTCGCGGCGGTGGCGGCCGTGGGCAGCAGCGCTTCGCCCCGCTCAACAGCTGGCCGGACAACGTCAGCCTGGACAAGGCACGACGCCTGTTGTGGCCGATCAAGCAGAAGTACGGGCAGGCTGTTTCCTGGTCGGACCTGCTGATCCTCACCGGCAATGTCGCGCTGGAATCGATGGGCTTCAAGACGCTCGGCTTTGCCGGCGGTCGCCCGGATACCTGGGAACCGGACCAGGACGTGTACTGGGGCCGCGAGACCACCTGGCTCGGCGGCGACGAACGCTACAAGCACGGTTCGGAAGGCGTGGAGAAGGCCGGCGGCGTGCTGGTATCCGATGACGATGCCGACGGCGACGTGCATTCGCGCAAGCTGGAAAACCCGCTGGCCGCCGTGCAGATGGGGCTGATCTACGTGAACCCCGAAGGCCCGGACGGCAACCCCGATCCGTTGCTGGCCGCCTTCGACATCCGCGATACCTTCGGCCGCATGGCGATGGACGACGAGGAAACCGTTGCGCTGATCGCCGGTGGCCACAGCTTCGGCAAGACCCACGGTGCAGGCCCGGCGGACAACGTCGGTCCGGAACCGGAGGCCGATGGACTGGAACGCCAGGGCCTGGGCTGGAGCAACCGCTTCGGCAGCGGCAAGGGCGGGGACACCATCACCAGCGGTCTGGAAGTCACCTGGACGCGCACCCCGGCGCAGTGGAGCCACGACTTCTTCGAGCTGCTGTTCAAGCACGAGTGGGAACTGACCAAGAGCCCCGCCGGTGCCCACCAGTGGGTGGCCAAGGATGCCGAGGCGGTGATTCCCGATGCACACGATGCGTCGAAGAAGCACCGCCCGACCATGCTGACCACCGATCTCTCGCTGCGTTACGATCCGGCCTACGAAAAGATCTCGCGCCGCTTCCTGGCCGATCCGCAGGCCTTCGCCGATGCCTTTGCGCGCGCCTGGTTCAAGCTGACCCATCGCGACATGGGCCCGCGTGCCCGTTACCTGGGCCCGGAAATCCCGGCCGAAACCTTCATCTGGCAGGACCCGGTGCCCGAACCCACGCACCCACTGGTGGACGCCAGGGACGTGGCCGCGCTGAAGCAGAAGATCGCCGCCAGCGGGCTGAGCGTGGCCGAACTGGTGTCCACCGCGTGGGCATCGGCATCGACCTTCCGTGGCGGTGACAAGCGCGGTGGCGCCAATGGGGCACGCGTGCGCCTGGCCCCGCAGAAGGACTGGGCGGTCAACCAGCCGCAGCAGCTGGCCAAGGTGCTGGCCGCGCTGGAGAAGGTGCAGGCAGACTTCAACGGTGCCGGTGGCGCCCAGGTTTCACTGGCTGACCTGATCGTGCTGGCCGGTGGCGTGGGCATCGAGCAGGCGGCAAAGGCCGCTGGCCATGACATCAGCGTGCCGTTCACTCCAGGCCGCACCGATGCCAGCCAGGAACAGACCGATGTGGAGTCCTTCGCGGTGATGGAGCCGGCAGCCGATGGCTTCCGCAATTACCTCAAGGGACGCTACAGCGTCCCGGCCGAAGCGCTGCTGATCGACAAGGCACAGCAGCTGACCCTGACCGCACCGGAACTGACCGCACTGGTTGGCGGTCTGCGCGTGCTGGGCGCCAACGTGGACGGTGGCAAGGACGGCGTGCTGACCGATCGTATCGGCACGCTGAGCAACGACTTCTTCGTCAACCTGCTGGACATGGGCACGCAGTGGAAGGCCGCCGGCGATGGCTACGAGGGCAGCAGCCGCAACGGCGGTGGCACGCGCTGGACCGCCAGCCGTGCGGACCTGGTATTCGGATCGAACTCGGTGCTGCGCGCGGTGGCCGAGGTGTATGCCAGTGCCGATGGCCAGAAGAAGTTCGTGCAGGACTTCGTCGCCGCCTGGACGCGGGTGATGGAACTGGACCGCTACGACCTGCACGGCTGAAGTCGCAGCCCCTCACCCGGGCGGCATGGACCGACCCGGGTGACGAATTTGTCTCGGTGGGGGATTGGTATCGGTGGGTGACGACCGTTGGTCGTCACCGCTTTCCACCCCACACTCAAAGCGCGTCCAGATCCCCCAACGCGCGGATCAGCTTTCGCGCCCGCTTGTCTGGCTTGTGCTCCGGCGCCTTGTACCCATCACGCGCCGCGATCCGCACTGCACGCTGCTCTGCACGACGTGCCTTGGATGCGTCTGTTTCCACATACAGCTGCTGGGCCACCGGCGCCGGACCGCGCTGGTCGCTCAACGCGACCACCGCGATTTCGAACTGCTCTTCGCCGCGCTCGATGGTCAGCTGCTCGCCGACCCGCACCGCACGCGAGGACTTCGGCCGCTGGCCAGCTACCGCCACCTTGCCGGTTTCAACCGCCTGTTTGGCCAGGCTCCGGGTCTTGAAGAATCGTGCCGCCCACAACCAGATATCCAGACGGACGCTGGGCTGCGGCAGGGAAAGCTCGGTCATCGACAGGGGTTACTCCGCAGGGTTGTTCAAGGAGATGCTGCTCAGGACATGCGGCCTTCCCTGCGGCAATCAAGCTTCCCCCGGCTGCCTGCTGCGCCCTCGGTGAATGATTCACCGGCACATCCCGCAGACCCGCCAGATGCTAGTGTTCGCGCACGCCCGTTCGATCTCCAACCCATGGCAAAAGCGCCGCTCGACCTCACATCCGGCCCCATCGGGCGCAACCTGCTGCTGTTCTCCCTGCCGATCCTGGCGGGCAACATCGCGCAGTCGCTGAATGGCTCGGTGAATGCGGTCTGGGTCGGGCGCTTCCTCGGCGAAGCCGCGCTGACCGCGACGGCCAATGCCAACAACATCATGTTCTTCCTGATCGGCTCGGTGTTCGGCATCGGGATGGCCTCGACCATCCTGATCGGCCAGGCGATGGGCGCCAAGGACATCGGCCAGGCGCGCCGGGTGATGGGCACCAGCGCGACCTTCTTCATCGGCTTGTCGGTGGTGATTGCCGTGGCCGGCTGGTTCCTCGCCCACCCGTTGCTGGCGGCGATGGGCACGCCCGCCG
This sequence comes from Stenotrophomonas lacuserhaii, assembly GCF_014836545.1. Taxonomy (GTDB): domain Bacteria; phylum Pseudomonadota; class Gammaproteobacteria; order Xanthomonadales; family Xanthomonadaceae; genus Stenotrophomonas; species Stenotrophomonas lacuserhaii. The sequence continues at coordinate 42,837 of NZ_JACSQS010000012.1, read as the reverse complement.
CGTCGTTGCCACTGGCCGAGGCCTACCTGAAGGTCATCTTCCTGGCGATGCCGACGCTGTACGCGTTTGCCTTTCTCAGCGCAGCGATGCGCGGCGCCGGCGATTCACGTACGCCGTTCCGCTTCCTGCTGGTTTCCGTCGCGCTGGATATCGTATTCAACCCGCTGCTGATCTTCGGCCTCGGGCCGCTGCCGGAACTGGGGATTGCCGGTGCGGCGTGGGCCACGCTGATCGCGCAGACGCTGTCGCTGGTCGCGCTGCTGCTGTACATGCGCCACAAGCGCCACGTGCTGTGGCTGGGCCGCAAGGACATGGCGCTGTTCAAAGTGGACCTGCCGATCCTGAAGGCGCTGGTGGTCAAGGGCGTGCCGATGGGCCTGCAGATGGTGCTGATTTCGCTGTCAATGATCATGCTGATGACCATGGTCAACCAGTACGGCACCGATACTGCGGCGGCCTATGGCGCCTCGCTTCAGTTGTGGACCTACGTGCAGATGCCGGCGATGGCGATCGGCGCGGCATGTTCGTCGATGGCCGCGCAGAACGTCGGTGCGCAGCTGTGGGGACGCGTACGCGCCACCGCGCGCCAGGGCGTGCTGTTCAATTTCCTGCTGACCGGCGTGCTGATCGCCCCGTTGATCCTGCTGGACCGCTACACGCTGGCACTGTTCCTGCCCGATGGCAGTCAGGCGCTGCAGGCGGCCCGGCACCTCAACCACATCGCGGTGTGGTCGTTCCTGTTCTTCGGTGTCAGCTTCGTGATTTCCGGCGTGGTGCGCTCCACCGGTGCGGTACTGGCGCCGCTGCTGATCCTGGCCGGGTCGCTGTGGGGCGTGCGGGTGCCCTTCGCCGAACTGCTGCAGCCGTACCTGGGCGTGGACGCGATCTGGTGGAGTTTTCCGGCCAGCTCACTGGTGTCGATGCTGCTGTCGCTGGCGTATTACCGCTGGGGCGGATGGCGCAAGGCCAGGATGCTGGACAGCCCCGCGCATGGTACGCCGGCCGAAGTCCCGGCCAGTCCGCCTTCGCCGGTGGCCGACCCGGATGCCGCGTTGGAAATCGCCGCGCCTGCGGCGGTATCGCCGGCCGCGCCACCGCGCTGAGGCCGCCCGCGCAGGGCCCGCTGCGCTCGCCGACCATGGGTATGCCGGTCGTCCTGACCGGCACCCTCCAGGCCGTCGCAAGCGACGTTGGCAGCGGCTCCTGCCGCTGCCTGCGGCGCTACCTTATGCCTGCCCGCCGCGTTCGCCGACGGTGGGTCGGCGCTACCGCAGCGCGGCGGCCTGGCGTACCCAGTCGGTGAACTGCGCGCGGTCCAGCGGCACGTCTTCGAACACGTGCAGGTAGCGCGTCAGCGGATGCTTCGACCCTTCCGGCGGCAGCGGCTTCAGCCGCGCGCCGGTCAGGAAAGCCACTTTGATGTAGCGGTTGAAGCAGTGCAGGCTGAGCAACCACTCGGCCTGCCCGGCCGCGCCGTACAGCGGCGAGTTCCATTTGACCGCCTTGCGGATACCGGGCACGGCCTGTTCAATCAGCGCGTCCATTTCCGTGGCAGCGGCCTGCTTCCAGCCCGGCGCGGCGGCGATCCAAGCCTGGACTGGCCCGTCGCCGTCACCCTTGGGGATCTGCGGATTGCCACCGGAAAGCAGCGTCATCGCCGTGTCCTGCGCCTTGGGGGTAGCGCCGAGCTTGCTCGACTGCCCCGTGTCTTGTCGAGCAAGCTCGACACTACGTCACCCGGGATGCTGAACCGTAGTGTCGAGCTTGCTCGATACGACGTCACCCGGGATGCTGAACCGTAGTGTCGAGCTTGCTCGATACGACGTCACCCGGGATGCCTCAGGGCGCGATGTCTTTCCACAGCGGCAGGCCCAAGCGCTGCCGCTGGTAGCGCAGCATCACCGCCATCAGCACGCCGAAGGCCAATCCGGCCAGCACGGCCGTGGTCACCATCCCCAGCCCGGTCATGCCGCTACTGCGCCACAGCATCAGCCACATCACCGTGCCCCAGCCGATGCCGAACCACGCACCGGTGGTCAGCACGTTGGTGGCGAAGCCGGTCAGGATCGGTGGGGCGACGCCCCAGCCCAGCCGCCAGAACAGGCGGTACAGGGGCGGCGCGGACATCGAGCGCTTCACGCCGGCGGCGTCGAGCTGCTGCAGCGCGCGTCGCACCTGCGGCGGATAGCGCTCGGAAATCGGGGGAGTAGACGTATTCATCCCCGGAACATAGCCGCTGCGCGGACCCAAACGCAAACGGCCGCCCGAAGGCGGCCGTTGCGGCGACAACCGGAGTTGTCGGCAGGTATTACTGGGCAGCCTTGGCAGCCAGGCGCGCGGCCTTGGCCTGCGCAGCAGCAGCCAGATCTTCCTTGATGCGGGCAGCCTTGCCTTCCAGGCCACGCAGGTAGTACAGCTTGCCGGCGCGGACCTTACCACGACGCTTCACTTCGACCGAGTCGATGATGGCGCTGTGGGTCTGGAAGACGCGCTCGACGCCGTAGCCGTGCGAGATCTTGCGCACGGTGAAGGCCGAGTTCAGGCCGCCGTTCTTGGTCGCGATCACAACGCCTTCGTAGGCCTGGACGCGCTCACGGTTGCCTTCCTTCACCTTCACGTTCACGACGATGGTGTCGCCCTGGCTGAACTTCGGCAGTTCGCGGGTGATCTGGGCGGCTTCGAAGTCCGCGAGAATGGTTTTGTTCAGCTTGCTCATGGGTTACACCGATTCATATGTTCGGGTGGGCGTGTCATTCGACAGCGTGGGCTCATGCGGTCACTGGACTGTGCCGCACGTTTGTTATGTATGGAGCACATCGACCAGTACGGACGATGGTAATTCGCAATCATAGCCCATTACGGGCCGCCCTTGCTAGGGGTTCTTGTCGCTTTCCAATCCGTCCCGGCCCTGTGCCAGCAGCTTGCGGTCGGCCTTGTTCAACGTGGACTCGTCCAGTAATTCGGGCCGCCGCTGCCAGGTCCGCAGCAGCGACTGCTGCCTGCGCCAAGCGGCGATGGCGGCATGGTTGCCCGAGCGCAGCACATCCGGGACGTCGCCCAGCGGATGCTGGGCCGGCTGGCTGAAATGCGGGCAGTCGAGCAGCCCCAGTTCACCTTCGAAGCTGTCCTGGGCGGCGGATTCGGCGTCATTCAACGCGCCCTCCTGCAACCTGGCCACGGCGTCGATGATCACCGCCGCCCCCAGTTCGCCGCCGGACAACACGTAATCGCCGAGGGAAATCTCCTCGTCGACCGCACTGGCCAGGAACCGCTCGTCGATCCCCTCGTAACGGCCGCAGAGCAGGATCATGCGCGGCAATGCCGCCAGTTCACGCACCTTGGCCTGGGTCAGCGGACGGCCCTGCGGACTCAGGTAGATCACCGGCGCCGGGGTCGGGTCTGCCGCACGCACCGCGGACAGGCAGGCCTGCAGCGGTTCGATCAGCATCACCATGCCCGGCCCCCCACCGAACGGACGATCATCCACCCGGCGGTAGTTGCCTTCGGCGTAATCACGCGGATTCCAGCCGTGCAGGCTGAACAACGCTTTTTCCTGCGCCCGGCCCACCACGCCCAGTCCGGCGGACTGGGCAAGGAATTCCGGGAACAGGGTGATGACGTCAAAGCGCATCAGAAGTCCGGATCCCAGTCGACGATGACCAGGTTGGCATCGAAGTCCACGGATTTGACGAACTCCGGCTGCACGAACGGGATCATCCGCTCACGGTCGCCGCGGGTGACCAGCACGTCGTTGGAACCGGTGGAGAACAGGTGCGACACCTGGCCCAGCGATACCCCGTCGACGGTCTTGACGTCCAGGCCTTCCAGGTCGACCCAGTAGTACTCGTCCGGCTTCGGCGGCGGCAGCGAGCTGCGTGCCACGTAGACCTCGGTACCGCGCATGGCCTCGACCACGTCGCGGTCATCCACGTCGGGGAACCGGGCGATCAGGTGCTTGCCGGTATCACGGCCGCGGACACCGGAAAGCGTGGATTCCTGCCCCGAGGGGCTGACCACGATCCACGGCTGGTAATTGAAGATGGCAGAACGCGGCTCGGTCCAGGACTCGAGCTTAAGTTCGCCGCGCACACCAAAAGCGCCGGCAACCCTGCCCAGCAGGATCCGGCGCTCGATATCTTTCATCTGCGTATGCCAGATGGGCCGCGACGGGCGCGGCCCTTCAAGATCAGGCCGCAGCGGCCTGGGACTTGGACGCTTCCTTGATCAGGTTGCGGACCTTGTCGGTCGGCTGGGCGCCGTTCTTGACCCAATGGTCAACGCGGGCCAGGTCCAGCTCGATGCGCTTCTCGCCACCCTGTGCAACCGGGTTGTAGAAACCGACGCGCTCGATGTTGCGGCCGTCGCGGGCGCTACGGACGTCGGTCACGATGATGTGGTAGAACGGACGCTTCTTGGCGCCGCCGCGGGTCAGTCGAATCTTGACCATGGTGTATTTTCCTATGTAACCCAGTCGCCAGGATGGCGCGGTAAGCCGACGATTATAGCGGCAGCTTCGGCCCAAGCCAACCCCAGCCTGGGTTTGCGGTCTTCACACCTGCAACGGCTGCCACGGCACCGCAGCCATCACCGCCCTGCCCTGTGCTGCCAGCGGCTCCGATCCGGCCAGCGCGCGGCCGTCAATGGCCCCCAGCGGCCAGATCCCGCTGGCGTTGCAGGCAAACGCTGCCTGGATTCGGTCCAGCTCCGCCGCGGCAACCGCCCTCACCACCTGTGGCCCGTTCCAATGCTGCCGCAGCAGCGCCTCGGCGGTGCCCCGCAGCGCCGCCGCCTGCGGCCATACCAGCTGCTGCCCATCGTGCAGGGCCAGGTTCCAGGTGCTGCCTTCGCTGACCTGGTCCTCCTCGTTCAGAAACAGCGCGTCGTCGAAGCCGGCGGCCATCGCCTCGCGCCGCTGCTGGAACAGGCCGAAGGTCCCCACGTGCTTGAGCGCCGGCAATTCGCGTTGATAGCGCACGCTGCACACCGCGCGCGAAGCGCTCAGCTGCACCGGAGCGGACACGGCCACCAGCACGTCCACCGGCACGACGGACAACGGGTCGCGGAAATCGAAGGCACGGGAAAACACCGTCACCCGCAGCGATGCATCGGCCATACCAGCATGCTGCAGCGCCTGCGCCATCCATCGCTGCACCTGGCGCTCATCGAGCATGCTGCCGAACAGCGCCTGCGTTGCATGCGCCAGGCGCTGCAGGTGCAGGTCCAGACCCTGCACTGCATGGCCGCGTACCTGCAGCGAAGTGAAGTGGCCATAATTGATCAACGCCGCGCCCAACGTCGCCGCATCGGCCGGTTGGCCATTGCAGAACAGCGCGCTGCTGCCCGTCGCGCTCACAGGCGCGCCTGCGCGTCCTGCCACCAGCGCTGCAGCAGGGCAGCGGCCGGTTCGGCACGCGCCATCCACGCCGACTGCCCCGCCCAGGCCTGCATCGAAGCCAAGGCGTTCTCGCGCGCCGCCTGCGCACGCATCGCCGCGGTCAACCCGCGCTGCACCGGATAGGGTCGGGGCGGCGGCGCATCGACTCCGGCGGCCGCACGTACGTATTCGGTGGCCAGTCCGCGTCCCAGCCGGCCACTGAAGGCACGGGTGGGCCAGGTGTCTTCCGGTTCACTGGTCGCCAGCGCATCGGCCCATGCCGGCGCGATCGCCGCCTCCGGGGTACGCAGGAACGCGGTGCCGATCTGCACCGCGCTGGCGCCCAGGGTCAGTGCGGCGGCGATGCCACGGCCGTCGGCGATGCCGCCTGCGGCGATCACCGGGATATCCAGATGGTCGACCAGGCGCGGCAACAGCGAGAACAGGCCCACCAGCTGGCGCTCGGCCTGCGCCGGATCAAACGCACCGCGGTGTCCGCCGGCTTCGAAGCCCTGCGCCACCACTGCATCGGCACCGGCGGCCTGCGCCTGACGCGCTTCGGCCAGGGTGGTCGCACAGGCGATCCAGGCAATGCCCGCCTGCTTCAATCGCTGCACCTGGCGGTCCTCGAGCACGCCCATGATGGTGGACAGCACGGCCGGTCGTGCGGTCAGCACGGCGTTGAACTGATCGTTGAAATCCGCCGGGCCGGCGTCGCCGGCGCTGGCCGGCACCTCGGGTCCCCATTGCGCCAGCAGCGCGCGGGTAGCCGCTTCGGCCTGCGCATCGCGCAGCGCAGGCGCATCGGGGATCCACAGATTCACCTGCGCCGGGCCGCTGCTGCGGCTACGGAAGTCATCCATCCAGCGGCCGATATCGGCTGCGGGGGAGAGCACCGCGCCCATCGCGCCCATGCTGCCGGCGGTTGCCAGCGCCGCCGACAGCGGCACCGGACAGGCGCCGGCCATCGGCGCCAGCAGGACCGGCATCTGCAGGTTGAAGCGCTGGCAGAAGCGTTCTACCCGGCCAGCAATTCCATCATCACGCATGCATCGAGCCTCTTTTGATGAGTCCGTGCGGGGCAATCCGGTATCAGCGGAACGGCAGGCCGCGGCCGCCCATGGCGCCCATCATGCCCTTCATGCTGCGCATCATGCCCTTCATGCCGCCGCCGGCCATCTTGCTCATCATTTTTTCCATCTGCATGTACTGCTTCATCAGCTTGTTGACGTCGGCCGGCTGGGTGCCCGAACCGCGCGCGATGCGGGCACGACGCGAACCGTTGAGCAGGCCCGGATTACGCCGTTCCTTCTTGGTCATCGAGCTGATGATGGCGATCATGCGCGGCACTTCCTTGCCCTGGCTGACCTGCGCCTTGAGGTGCTCGGGGATCTGCCCCAGGCCCGGCAGCTTGTCCATCAGCCCGCCGATGCCGCCCATGTTCTGCATCTGCTCCAGCTGGTCGCGCATGTCGTTCAGATCGAACTTCTTGCCCTTGGCGACCTTCTCGGCCAGCTTCTGCGCCTTGTCCTTGTCGACCTGCTGCTCGACCTGCTCCACCAGCGACAGCACGTCGCCCATGTCCAGGATGCGGCTGGCGATACGGTCCGGGTGGAACACATCTAGGCCGTCCGGCTTTTCACTGACGCCGACGAACTTGATCGGCTTGCCGGTGATGTAGCGCACGCTCAGCGCGGCACCGCCGCGGGCGTCACCGTCGGTCTTGGTCAACACCACGCCGGTCAGCGGCAACGCATCGCCGAAGGCCTTGGCCGTGTTGGCCGCGTCCTGGCCGGTCATCGCATCGACCACGAACAGCGTTTCGGCCGGATTGACCGCCGCGTGCAGGGCCTTGATCTCGGCCATCATCGCTTCGTCGATGGCCAGGCGGCCGGCGGTATCGACGATCAGCACGTCCACGAAGGACCTGCGTGCGTCATCGATCGCCGCGCGCACGATGGCTTCCGGCTTCTGGTCGGCGCTGGAGGCGAAGAACAGCACGCCCACCTGTTCGGCCAGGGTCTTCAGCTGCTCGATCGCGGCCGGGCGGTAGACGTCGGCCGACACCACCATCACCTTCTTCTTGCGCTTTTCCTTCAGGTGCTTGGCCAGCTTGCCCACCGTGGTGGTCTTGCCCGCACCCTGCAGGCCGGCCATCAGGATGATCGCCGGTGCCGGCACGTTGAGGTTCAGGTCGCTGGCTTCAGCGCCCATCACGTTGGTCAGCTCGTCGCGGACGACCTTGATCAGGGCCTGGCCGGGGGTCAGCGACTTCAGCACTTCCTGGCCGACCGCGCGCTCCTTGATGCGCTCGATCAGCGCCTGCACCACCGGCAGGGCGACGTCGGCTTCCAGCAGCGCGATGCGCACTTCGCGGGTGGCGTCGCGGATGTTTTCCTCGGTCAGGCGGCCGCGGCCGCGCAGGCGCTCGATGGTGCCGGAAAGGCGCTGGGTCAGGGACTCGAACATGCGATGCAACCTGTCTGGAACGGGGGACAATGAGGCAGACAGTATAGCCGGTCGCCCCGGCGACCCGGGCGCGCGCGATGGGCCGTCGCCACTGCGTTGGGGGTGTGCGAAACTTCCACGATGACAATCGTTCTCATCGCAGCCCTGCTCTACCTGACCGCCACCGCCGCCCTGGTGCGCGCGGTCGGCAGCGATGCGCCCAACCCGGGCCGCGGTTGGCTGGCCGCTGCGGTGCCGGCGCTGCTGCTGCATGCCGGCTACCACGTGCAGGTGGCACTGCAGAGTGCCGGCGGGCCGGACATGCACTTCTTCGCCGCGCTGTCGCTGGTCGGCCTGGGCATGGCCGGGCTGACCTCGCTGGTGGGCGCGCGCGGCCGCATGGCCGCACTCGGCGTGGTGGTGTTTCCGCTGGCGGCGGTGCTGCTGGGCGCCTACCACGGCTATGGGCATGAGCCGAGCAAGGAACTGGGCTGGCGGCTGGCCACCCACGCCTGGCTGGCCCTGCTGTCCTACGCCACGCTGAGCATCGCCGCACTGCTGGCGATCATGCAGTGGCTGCAGGAACGTGCCCTGCGTCGGCGCGAATTCCGCCCCTGGCTGCGTGCCCTGCCGCCGCTGGCGGACCTGGAATCACTGCTGTTCCGGGTGATCACCGTCGGCTTCTTCCTGCTGACCCTGACCCTGGTCACCGGCGTGCTGTTCGTCGATGACCTGCTGGCGCAGAAGCTGGTGCACAAGACCGTGCTCAGCGTGCTGTCGTGGATCGTGTTCGGGGTGCTGCTGATCGGCCGCCGCCGTTACGGCTGGCGCGGCCTGAAGGCCGTCCACTGGACCCTCAGCGCGATGCTGCTGCTGTTGCTGGCGTTCTTCGGCAGCCAGTTCGTGATCGAACTGGTCTTCGGGCATACGACCCGGTAAAGCATCGGGTCGTATGCCCACGCATTCCACCTTATCCCCGCGCCGTTGGCGCGCCCCCTTGAACACCAAGGGGGCTGTTCACCAGCAAGCCTGCGCGCGCACCCGGCCCATCGCATTACAGGTCCGGTAACGCCGTGCCGGCAGGTTACGCGCCAGCCGCTTCCAGCGCTTCGGACAGGCGCTCCACCGCGATCACTTCCATGCCCTTCACCGTGCCGCCCTTGGGCGCATTGGCCTTGGGCACGATGGCGCGCTTGAAGCCATGGGTGGCCGCTTCGCGCAGGCGGTCTTCGCCGTTCGGTACCGGGCGGATTTCGCCGGACAGGCCCACCTCCCCGAAGGCAATGGTCTTCTCCGCCAGGGCGCGGTCCTGCAGCGAGGACAGCACCGCCAGCAGCACCGGCAGGTCGGCTGCGGTCTCCTGCACGCGGATGCCGCCGACCACGTTGACGAACACGTCCTGGTCGCCGACCAGCACGCCGCCGTGGCGATGCAGCACCGCCAGCAGCATCGCCAACCGGTTCTGTTCCAGGCCCACCGCCACGCGGCGCGGATTGGACAGCGGCGAGGCATCCACCAGCGCCTGCACTTCCACCAGCAACGGCCGCGTGCCCTCGCGGGTGACCATCACGCAGGAGCCCGGCTGCCGCGTGCTGCCGCCGGACAGGAAGATCGCCGAGGGGTTGGAGACTTCCTTCAGGCCCTTGTCGCCCATCGCGAACACGCCCAGTTCGTTGACCGCACCGAAGCGGTTCTTGAACGCGCGCAGCAGGCGGAAACGGCTGCCGCTTTCGCCTTCGAAATACAGCACCGCATCGACCATGTGCTCCAGCACGCGCGGGCCGGCGATACCGCCTTCCTTGGTCACATGGCCGACCAGGAACACGGCGGTGCCGGTCTCCTTGGCGAAGCGCACCAGCCGCGCCGCGCTTTCACGGACCTGGCTGACCGAGCCGGGGGCGGCGGTCAGCGATTCAGTCCACAGGGTCTGGATGGAGTCGGCCACGATCAGCCGCGGCTTGGCCTTGCCGGCGTGCTGCAGGATGGTTTCCACGCAGGTTTCGGCCAGCGCGTTGACGCCCTCCAGCGGCAGCTCCAGCCGGTGCGCGCGGCCAGCCACCTGGGCCAGCGATTCCTCGCCGGTGACGTACAGCACCGGCAGTTCGGCGGCCATGAGCGCCACCGCCTGCAGCAGCAGGGTCGACTTGCCGATGCCCGGGTCACCGCCAACCAGCACCACCGCGCCCTCCACCAGGCCACCGCCGAGCACCCGGTCGAACTCGCCGATGCGGGTGGTGACGCGGATGTGGTCGGTCTGCGCCACGTCCTTCAGGGCGGTGACCTTGGGCGGATCGATCTTGCCGGCCCAGCCGCTGCGACGTGAGGCCGGCGCACCGGCCGCCGCCGCGCTTTCCACGACGATTTCCGACAGCGTGTCCCAGGCCTTGCACTCGGTGCACTGGCCCTGCCATTTGCTGTAGTCGGCGCCACATTCGCTGCAGACGTAGGCGGTGCGGCTCTTGGCCATGATCATTCCGGTTGCGCGTTGGATGGCGAGCATAGCCGAGCCCCGTCGCAACCGCTGCGACCCGCAGCCCCGGCAGGGGTCAGAGTCAGGGGTCAGAGTCAGGGGTCAGAGTCGTGACTCTGACCCCTGGCCTTGCGTGATGCTCCACTCAGGTTCAGCGCAGACCGGCCGATACCATGTGCGCCGCCCTGCGCGCCCTCCCCCATTCCAAGGACCTCCCATGACTGGCAGCTACAGCCAGAGCCTCGTCTTTTTCTCGTTGTTGGTGGCCGTACTGGCCTCCTACACGGCACTGGACATGGCAGGTCGACTGGCCACCGCGCAAGGGCGCGTGGCGCGCTGGTGGCTCGCCGGCGGCGCCGCGGCGATGGGCCTGGGCATCTGGTCGATGCACTTCATCGGCATGCTGGCCTTCAAGCTGCCGATCCCGATCGGCTACGACCTGGCCATCACCGTGTACTCGCTGGCAGTATCAGTGGGCGCCTCGGCCTATGCGCTGTGGCTGGTCTCGCGTCCGCAGCTGCCCACCCGCCGCCTGTTCGCCGGTGCGCTGCTGATGGGCCTGGGCATCGCTGCGATGCATTACCTGGGCATGGCCGCGATGCGCATGCAACCGGGGATCGATTACGACCCGTTGTGGTTCATCGCCTCCCTCCTGATTGCCATCGGCGCGGCCGGCGCAGCGCTTTGGATCGCCTTCCGCCTGCGCGTCGAAGGCCGCAACACCCGCCGCCTGCGCGGGGCCGCATCGCTGGTGATGGGCCTTGCCATCGTCGGCATGCACTACACCGGCATGGCCGCCGCACGCTTCCCGCCAGGCAGCCTGTGCGGGGCGGTGATCGACGGTGGCATCGATGCGCAATGGCTGGCGGTGCTGGTCATCGTCACCACGCTGGGCACCATCGGCATCGCGCTGGTGGCCTCGCTGTTCGACCGCCAGATGCGCGAACGCACCGGCCTGCTGGCCGAGTCGCTGGAACGCGCCAATGACAAGCTGCTGCAGGCTGCGCTGCACGATCCGCTGACCCAGCTGCCGAACCGCTCGCTGCTGCAGGATCGCATCGAACAGTCGATTGAAAAAGCACGCCGGCGCAACCACGCGGTGGCGGTGATGTTCTGCGACCTGGACGGCTTCAAGACGGTCAACGATGCCTACGGCCACCAGCTCGGTGACCGCCTGCTGGTGAAGGTGAGCCAGCGCATCGGCTCCCTGCTGCGGCCGCAGGACACCCTCGCGCGCCTGGGTGGGGATGAGTTCGTGATCGTGCTGCCCATCGACGAACCTGACGATGCGATGGTGATGGCCGAGCGCATCATTGCGGCCGTGGCCGAGCCCTTCCTGATCGAGGCGGCCGAACTGCAGGTCACCGCCAGCCTGGGTATTGCGCTGTACCCGGACGATGCGGCCGACGAACGCGAGCTGATGGCCAACGCCGATGCAGCGATGTACCACACCAAGCAGCAAGGGCGGAATGGCTACACCTTCTTTACCCCGTCCATGCAGGTCAGCGCCAATCGCCAGCTGCGCCTGTTGCAGGACCTGCGCAAGGCCACCGAACGTGGCGAGCTGCTGCTGCACTACCAGCCCAAGTTCGTCGCTGCCGGCGCGCCTGCGGTGGGCGCTGAAGCGCTGCTGCGCTGGCAGCACCCGGAGCTGGGCATGCTGGCGCCGGACCTCTTCATCCCGATCGCCGAGCGCAGCGGCTTGATCCTGCCCATTGGCGACTGGGTACTGGACCAGGCCTGCGCGCAGCTGCGGGCGTGGCATGACGCCGGCAATCCGCATTGGACGATGGCGGTGAACCTGTCGCCGTTGCAGTTCGCCGCGGCCGGCCTGGTGGAAACGGTAAGGGAAACGTTGGAACGGCATGGCCTGCAGGCCAGCCGGCTGACGCTGGAGATCACCGAAACCACGGCGATGAAGAACGTGGAAACCAGCCTGCAGATCCTCAATGCGCTGACCGCGCTGGGCGTGCGGATTTCGATCGATGACTTCGGCACCGGTTACTCCAGCCTGCTGTACCTCAAACGCATGCCGGCCACCGAACTGAAGATCGACCGCGCTTTCGTGCGCGACCTGGAAGACAACGCCGAGGATGCAGCCATCGTGTCCTCGATCGTCGCACTGGGTCGTTCGCTGCAGTTCAACGTGGTGGCCGAAGGCGTGGAAACCGCCGGCCAGCGCGACTACCTCAGCAGCCTGGGCTGCGACCAGCTGCAGGGCTACCACCTGGGCCGCCCGATGGCCCCGGACGAGTTCCTGCGCAAGGTCGCCTGACGACCGCCCTCGGTGGGTGACGACCACGCTCGGTGGCTGACGACCACGCTCGGTGGGTGACGACCGTTGGTCGTCACAATCCTGCAGGGTGCAAAGGCAACAGCGTGACGACCAACGGTCGTCACCCACCAAGAGCCGTAGTCCCCAGCGAGCGCACCAGCAAAAAGGCCACCCAGGGGTGGCCTTTCCGCTTGCGGTAACGTCGCGAAGACGTCAGTGCATCATGTGCACGTTCATGTTGTGCATGACCCACAGGGTGCCGGCCACGATGATGCCGATCACCACGACGGTGAACACCGCCGCGTTGACGTTCCAGCGGCTTTCCGACGAGCGGTCCAGATGCAGGAAGAACACCAGGTGGACCAGCATCTGCAGCACTGCGGAGACCGCGATCACCACGCCGCTGACGGTGCGGGAGAAATCACCCGACATCACCACCCAGAACGGGATGACGGTCAGGATCACCGCCAGCACGAAGCCGATCAGGTACGACTTGACGCTGCCGTGGCTTTCGCCGCCGGCGCCGTGGCCATGGTCGTGTGCGTTGTCATGTGCCATTACAGCGCTCCATTGAGGTAGACGACGGAGAACACGCCGATCCAGATCAGGTCCAGGAAGTGCCAGAACAGGCTCAGGCACGCCAGGCGGGTCTTGTTGGTCGCGGTCAGGCCGTTCTGCTTGACCTGGATGAACATCACCAGCAGCCACAGCAGGCCAGCGCTGACGTGCAGGCCGTGGGTGCCGACCAGGGCAAAGAATGCCGACAGGAAGGCACTGCGGTCCGGACCGTAACCCTGGTGGATGAGGTGGTTGAACTCCCAGACTTCCATGCACATGAAGCCGAAGCCCAGCAGCCAGGTGATGCCCAGCCACAGGTACAGCTGCCCGACCTTGTTCTTGTGCATGGCGATCATGCCCAGGCCGAAGGTCAGCGAGGAGGTCAGCAGCAGCGCGGTTTCCCACGCGACGAACGGCAGCTCGAACAGGTCACCCGGGCCGGGGCCGCCGTCGGTACCACCGACCAGCACCACGTAGGTGGCGAACAGCGAAGCGAAGATGAGGCAATCGCTCATCAGGTACACCCAGAAACCGAAGACGGTGTTGCCGCCGGTGTCGTGGTGCTCGTGCTCGTCATGGCCATGGGCCGCCGCTTGCGCGGCGTGCCCGTGGTTCACGGTTGGGGTATGGGTGCTCATGCCTTCAGCTCCGACTTGACCAGGCCCTGGGCAACCAGGTGCTTGCGGTGTTCGTTTTCGATGCGCTCCACTTCGGCGGCCGGGACCCAGTAGTCCACGTCCTTGTCGAAGGTGCGGTAGATGAACGTGCCGATCATGCCGACCAGGCCGATGATGGCCAGCCACCAGATGTGCCAGATCATCGCAAAGCCGAACACCATGCTGAAGGCACCGATCACCACGCCCGTGCCGGTGTTGCGCGGCATGTGGATGTCGGTGTACTTGGCCGGCTTCGGCCAGGCTTCACCGCGCTGCTTGCGGGCCCAGAAATCGTCCAGCTCGGTGACCTGCGGCAGCGTACCGAAGTTGTAGAAGGCCGGCGGCGAAGAGGTTTCCCACTCCAGCGTACGGGCATCCCACGGATCGCCGGTCAGGTCCATGTTCTTCTTGCGGTCGCGGACCGACACGAAGATCTGGATGACCTGGCACAGGATGCCGGCACCGACGATGAAGGCACCACCTGCGGCGATCAGCAGCAGCGGCTCGTAGGCCGGGTTGACCGTGCTCTGCAGGCGACGGGTCATGCCCATGAAGCCCAGCACGTACATCGGCATGAAGGTCACGTAGAAGCCGATGAACCAGCACCAGAACGCACACTTGCCCCAGAATTCATTCAGCTTGTAGCCGAACATCTTCGGCCACCAGTAGGTGATGCCGGCGAACATGCCGAACACCACGCCGCCGATGATGACGTTGTGGAAGTGGGCGATCAGGAACAGGCTGTTGTGCAGCACGAAGTCGATGGCCGGGATCGCCAGCATCACGCCGGTCATGCCGCCGATGACGAAGGTGATCATGAAGCCGATGGTCCACAGCACCGGGGAGGTGAAGTGCACGCGACCGCGGAACATGGTGAACAGCCAGTTGAAGATCTTCACGCCGGTGGGGATGGAAATGATCATCGTCGTTATGCCGAAGAAGGCATTGACGTTGGCACCCGAGCCCATGGTGAAGAAGTGGTGCAGCCACACGATGAAGGACAGCACGCCGATGGCGGCCGTTGCATACACCATGCCCTTGTAGCCGAACAGCGCCTTGCGCGAGAACGTGGCGATCACTTCGGAGAACACGCCGAAGGCCGGCAGCACCAGGATATAGACTTCCGGGTGGCCCCAGATCCAAATCAGGTTGATGTACAGCATGGCGTTGCCGCCACCGTCATTGGTGAAGAAATGCGTGCCCAGGTAACGGTCCAGGGTCAGCAGCACCAGGGTGATGGTCAGCACCGGGAAGGCGGCCACGATCAGGATGTTGGTGATCAGCGCGGTCCAGGTGAAGATCGGCATCTGCATCAGCTTCATGCTGGGCGTGCGCATCTTCAGGATGGTGATGAAGAAGTTGATGCCGCTCAGCGTGGTACCCAGGCCTGCTACCTGTAGTCCCCAGATGTAGTAATCCATGCCGACGCTTGGACTGTACTCGATGCCGGACAAGGGCGGGAATGCCAGCCAGCCGGTGGCAGCGAACTCACCGATCCACAGCGACAGCATGATCAGCACCGCACCGGACACGAACAGCCAGAAGCTGAGCGAGTTCACGAACGGGAACGCGACGTCGCGCGCACCGATCTGCAGTGGCACGGCCAGGTTCATCAGGCCGGTGATCAGCGGCATCGCCACGAAGAAGATCATGATCACACCGTGGGCGGTGAAGATCTGGTCGTAGTGGTGCGGCGGCAGGTAACCCTCGGACCCGCCGACGGCGATGGCCTGCTGGGTACGCATCATGATGGCGTCGGAGAAACCGCGCAGCAGCATGACGAAGGCGACGATGAGGTACATCACGCCGATCTTCTTGTGATCCACCGAGGTGAACCACTCCTTCCACAGATAGCCCCACAGCTTGAACTTGGTGATCAGGGCGACAACGCCCAGGCCACCAAGGATCGCGCCGATCAACGTCGTCAGGACGATCGGATCGTGGGGGATCGACTCAATAGAGAGTTTACCCAGCATGTTCATTCTCCCGAGCCCTCGTGGCCGGCGTGGCCCGCGTGCTCGTCGTGGTTGGTGTTGGCGTCGAGGTTCTCGCCAGACGCCTTGGACTCGTGGTCGTCCATCGGCGCATGGCCCTCATGGTCTTCCTGCGAGCCCGCGTCGGCCGCCGCTGCACCGGCATGGGCGTGCTTCATGCCGTAGTGCTTGTTGTCACCCATGTGCTTGGCGATGACCCAGTCGAACAGGCCCTCTTCCACCTGACCGTAGTAGGTCACCGGATGCCAGTCGGAGTTGCGCTCTTCGCCCAACGCACGGAAGGTGTCCTTGTTCAGGCTGTTGCCCTGTTCGGCACGCACCTGGTCCACCCACGCGCGGTACTCCGGTTCGGTGACCGAATGGGCGGTGAAATGCATCTTGGCGAAGCCGGCACCGCTGTAGTGCGAGGACATGCCCGGGAACTCACCGGTCTCGTTGGCGATCAGGTGGAGCTTGGTCTCCATGGCGGCCATCGAGTAGATCATGCTGCCCAGATGCGGGATGAAGAACGCATTCATCACGGTATCGGAGGTGATCTTGAAGTTCAGCGGCGTGTTGACCGGGAACTTGATCTCGTTGACCACGGCGATCTTTTCTTCCGGATAGACGAACAGCCACTTCCAGTCGAGCGAGATGGCCTCGATCACGACCGGCTTGACGTCCGATTCAATCGGGCGATACGGGTCCAGCGCGTGGGAAGACCGCCAGGTCAGCACGGCCAGCACCAGCACGATCATGCAGGGGATCGACCAGACCACCACTTCGATCGCGGTGGAATGCGACCAGTTCGGCTCGTAACGGGCCTTGGTGTTGGAAGCGCGGTACTTCCAGGCGAACGTCAGGGTCATGATGATGACCGGGACGACGACCAGCAGCATCAGCACGACAGCCGTGATCAGCAGGGTCTTCTCATCCTGGCCGATCTGGCCCTTCGGGTTCAGGATGGCCGTGTTGCAGCCGGTAAGGAACACCGCCAGTGCGAACAGCAGGCCCGGACGCAAGAAGCGTCCAAGGGTTTTCAACGGAATCATCGGTCGATCCAATTGCGAGGGAATGCCACCCCGCCCTGCCCAGTCCGGCAAAAGCCGGCCCGACCCGCCAAGGATCGACGGGTTCGGAGAACGGGGGAAGAGTCAGCCTTTCAAGTTTAGGCCGTCACTGCCCATTTAAGAAAGCCATTGACATTGATCTGACGCAGTTTTCGACGTTTTCGGCCTGCGACACGTTGTCGCAGCCGCCTGTCGCAGGGCGCATGGCCCGAAAAGCGGTCCGGTGGGAACGACCCGCCGCTCTGGTGGGTGCCGACCGTTGGTCGTCACGCTTTTGCGCCAGTCACCCTACCCCTTGCCCCCAAGGAGGGCAACCAACCAGACGAAAGAATACGGCGGATGGGCATGACCCCATGCAAACGCCCCCTGTGAGGACGAGGACGTCGCATTTCCGCCGTTGCCCAATGACAGGCTCAAACGGTGGCGACACCCTCGAGAGAAGGGGCCGCCACCGGCCGGAGGAGCTGCGTCCAGCACGTTCATCGTGTGGCCTGACGTCATCGCCGTACATGAGAAAAATTGCGAAATGCACGGTCCGCGTGTTTGACCGGCATTTTCCTATAACCCACGCAAGCCTCCTCCTTCAGGCTCTGGGAAAGCCCGAGGGCGCAATCTCGTAGCAGGCTGATGGCACGCTGGACCCCGGCCTCATACAGTGCAATAGTTGCACTATCCGGCGAACCTGCCGGAACACGCCGATGCCCGTAATCACGCGCTTGGGCCGGTGCACCATCACCATGTACGCCGGTGACCACCCTCCACCGCATTTCCATGTTCGAACGCGGGATGGGCGCGAGGCACTGATAGTAATAGCCGGATTGGGCGTGCTCTCAGGCGGCCTGACGAGGCGCGAATTGATCGAGACTCTCAGATGGGCGCAAGTGAATATCCCATTGCTTACATTCCGCTGGAGAGAACTCAATCCATGAGGCAGAAGCAATTCATTCTCAACGACGTAAGAGCACGGGACGGCAGCGTTCTGCGTCTCTCTTTCGCCGATGGCTTCAGCGCGGATGTAAGCCTGGCAGAGGTCATCGAGCGGCACCCGACGTTGCACCCCCTTCGCGCGGCACCGGTTTTTCATCGCGTTCAAGCAGATGAGTGGCGCTTGGGCGTCGTCTTCGATGACAACGACGATCTCAGCCTGGCCAGCGACACACTTCGTGCAATGGCCACGGAACAAGCCGGCGGATTTTCCCACCACCAGCTGGTTACGTGGATGGCTCACCACGGCATGTCGCTTGATGCAGCAGCCGAAGCGCTCGGCATCAGCCGCCGCATGCTTGCCTACTATAGAAGTGGCCAGAAACAGATCCCGCGCGCCATCGGCCTGGCCATGGTGGGCTGGAATGTGGTGCAGGTCCGAGGCACGCAGGCCGTACTGCACTACGACGCCGCTTGAAGACCCGCGCCCCCTACCCCAGCAACACCGACAGCCCCCACGTGCACAGGCATACATAAGCCAGCAGGCCCAGGCTGATGCCGAGCGTGGTGCGCATGATCGCCGATTCCTGCCCCACCAGCTTGACCGCTGCGGCGGCGATGGCGATTGACTGCGGGGACACCAGTTTGGCCATCACCCCGCCGGCCGTGTTGGCTGCCACCAACAGGGCTTCAGGCACCCCGATCTGCGCCGCCGTGACCGCCTGCAGATGCGCGAACAGGGTGTTGCTGTTGACCACCGAGCCGGTGATGAACACGCCCATCCAGCCGATCACCGGCGACAACAACGGAAACACGCCCCCGGTCTGCGCCAGCGCCAGACCGATGGTGGACGAGGCCCCGGAATAATTGGTGATATAGGCCACCGCCATCACCAGTGACACCGTGGCCAGCGGCTTCCACATCTCGCGGCCGGCCTGCGCCAACTCCTCACCGGCCCTGCGCAGGTTGAGCTTGGGCGACAGCACGACAGTCAGCACCGCGGCCACCAGGATGGCGGTACCTGAAGCATTCAACCAGCCGACATTCCACACGGCCGGCAGCGTATGCACGTTGACCACCAGCGGCGGCAGTTCCTGCACGCGGCCATCCAGCAGGCCAATGGGCAGATGCATCACGGTGCTGGCCAGCGCCCCCCCGGCGGCGAACAGCGCCTTGAACGCCGGCAGGCTCCACAGCAGGATGGCGCAAGTAAGAATGTAGAACGGCGACCACGCCAGCAGCACCTCCTTCAAGGTGTAGCGCTGCACCGGCTCCGGCGGTGTATCCGCTTCGCGGTAAATCCGGCGGGGCCGCCAGACCTGCATGAAGCCGGCCAGCGCGGCCATCGCCGCCAGCGGCCCGATGATGTCCACCAGCTCCGGCCCCAGCAGGTACAGCACGGCCGTCTGCACGCCGCTGAACACCCCGCCCACCACCAGCAGCACCGGCCAGGTGTCGCGCACGCCGCGCCAGCCGTCCAGCATCAGCACCAGGATCGTCGGCGACAGCAGCGCGATAACCTGCACCAGCGCCATCAGCATCAGCGACATCGCATCCAGACTGACCCCGCCCTGCTGTGCACCTACCAGCACCGGGATGCCGATGGCCCCGTACGCACCGGCTGCGCCATTGGCCAGCAGGCACAGCATGGCCGCCTTCAGCGAGCGGAAACCCAGCTCCACCAGCAACGCGGCGCAGATGGCGATCGGCACGCCGAAGCCGGCCGCGCCCTCCAGGAATCCACCAAAGCAGAACGCGATCAGCAGCACCTGGATGCGCTGGTCCTCGGAGATCGTCGCGATGCTGCCGCGGATCACCTCGAACTTGCCGCTGCGGATGGCGAGCTTGTACAGCCACACCGCCATCAGCACGATGAAACTGATCGGGAACACGCCATTGGCGATACCCAGCAGTCCCGCACCCACGATGGTGCCGGCCGGCATTCCGAACACCAGCGCGGACACCAGCACGGACACCACGACGGCCAGCAGCGCAGCCGTCAGCCCTTTCAGCCGCAGCACGGTCAATGCCAGCAGGAATACCAGCACAGGCAACGCGGCCAGCAGCGCCGACAGATCGGGGTTACCCAGCGGATCGTAATTCTGTTGCCACATGGTCCGCCTTCCCAGGGTGGCGCCGGGCATCCCCGGCGGGTGCGCGCATGAAGACCGAGGTTACGCCTTGGCGACCTTGTTGGGACAGTCGGTGCCGGCAGCAAAATGGGCGAGATTCCCCAGCGTGGTCTCGGCGATTTCCTGCAGCGCCTCGGCGGTGAAAAATCCCTGGTGGCCGGTGACCAGCACATTGGGGAAGGTCATCAGGCGCTGGAACACATCGTCGTCGATGATCTGCCCGGAGCGATCCTGGAAGAACAGCGCGCTTTCCTGCTCGTAGACATCGATGGCCAGATGACCGAGCTGCCGCGATTTCAGCGCGCGGATCACCGCATCGGTGTCCACCAGCCCACCGCGCGAGGTATTGACCAGCATCGCGCCGTGCTTCATCAGCGTCAGCGAATCATCATTGATCAGGTGCCGGGTATCCGCCGTAAGCGGACAGTGCAGCGAGACGATATCCGAACGTGCCAGCAGTTCCTGCAGCGGCACGAACTGGCCCAACCCGACGAAATCCGGCGATGGATACGGATCATGGCCGAGCACGGTGCAGCCCATGCCATGCAGGATGCGCGCAGTCGCCAGGCCGATCTTGCCGGTGCCGACGATGCCTGCTGTCTTGCCATGCAGGGTGCGGCCGAGCAGGCCTTCAAGCATGAAGTTGCCCTCGCGCACCCGGTTGTAGGCCCGGTGGGTCTGGCGGTTGAGCGTCATGATCAACGCCAGCGTGTGCTCGGCGACGGCCTCGGGCGAATAGGCTGGCACGCGCGCGACAAAGAACCCCAGGCCTTCGGCGCTGGCGAGGTCGACATTATTGAAACCGGCGCAGCGCAGCAGCACCGCGCGCACCCCCATTGCATGCAATGCCTGCAGCACTGGAGCGTCCAGACGGTCGTTGACGAACACACAGACCGCATCGCAATCCTGCGCCAGGGTGACCGTGTGGACGTCCAACGTGGCGTCGTAATACTGGAACTCGAAAGCTGGGCCCGACCCTCGCTGCTGGTTGGCTTCATCCAGCGAGCGGCGGTCATAAGGGCGTGCGCTGAAAACGGCGACTTTCATACAGGACTTCCTTCCCCGTGGGGTTCTACGGACTGTAGCAGGCGAAGGAGTCACCAAAGGGGTCAGAGTCCTTTTCCCGCAGGAAAAAGGACTCTGACCCCGGCCCTACCCCGGCGCTACACTGAGGATCACCTTGCAATCAGGCCCTGCCATGTCGCTCATGTCACGCATCGTCCGCTGGACAACCTCCCCTGCGGGCAAGCGCACGCTGTTCCTGCTGACCACGATGTTCGCGCTGCTGGTGGCCTGCAATCCGGAGCTGCTGCCGCTGCTGCCGGTGGTGGATGCGCTGGGCCTGGACGTGCTGGCGCTGCTGCTGGGGGCGCAGTTGCTGGCCACCCTGCCGTGGCTGTGTGGGCAAGCCGGCCCGATCATCGGCGTGGCGCGGCGGGCGCTGCTGGGCATCGCGGCGGGCGCGATGGGCGGTTACCTGCGGCAACTGGTCTTCGGCGTGGGCCCGTTGGGATCCGGTGCTCTTTTGGCAGCACGCGCGGGCTGATGGACCCCCGCTCTCCCGTGGCCTACTATCGCCAATTGCGAAACACCATGGATGCCTTGTCGTGGGAAGTCTTGAAAGGTTCAACGGCCGCCGCAGCGGTGCAGGCAAGCCCATCGCGGTCCTTTCGCATGGCTTTGGCACCGACCAGAACGCGTGGTCCGCCCTGCGTCCGTGGTTCGAACAGCGGTTCGAGGTCATTTCATTCGACCTCGCCGGCTCCGGCCCCCATGGCACGGAAACCTACGACTTCGAACGGCACGGTTCGTTGGCCGGCTATGCCGACGATCTGCTGGATATCCTGGACGAGCAGGACGTGCAGAGCTGCACCTATATCGGGCACTCCATGAGCGGGATGATCGGCGCGCTTGCCTCCATCGCGCGGCCGGAGCTGTTCGAGCGCATGGTGCTCATCGGGGCATCGCCGCGTTATCTGGATGACGACGGTTACACCGGTGGGTTCAAGCTGGACGACCTTGAAAACCTGTTCGACAGCATGAGCGCGAATTACCAGGCGTGGGTAGCCGGCTTCGCCCCGATGGTGGTCGGCGTGGATGACAGCGAGGTCATCGCCGATTTTTCCAATGCCTTGTTCCGGATGCGTCCGGATATCGCGCTGAATACCTCCCGCACCATTTTCACCTCGGATGTCCGAGCACTGGCGGCGCAGGTTTCGCGCCCGGTGCACCTGGTCCAGACCTCGGTCGACGTCGCCGTGCCAGTGGCCGTCAGTCACTGGCTGGCCCAGGCCATCGAGGGGGCAACCCTCGACATCATCGAGGCATCGGGCCATCTTCCGCACATGACCGCGCCCGATGAAATGACCCGGATCCTCCAACAGCGGCTGGATCGGACGGCCCGTTGAACATGGCCGACAGCAACGCCCTGGTCAGCCTGAGCCAGTTCGCACGTACCGCGTCCGGCGCCGACCTGGCAATCGTGGTTGAAGTGAAGACCGACGGCCGCGTCGCATGGTCTACCGGCTTTCCCGTGACCTCGTTCTCCGGCTTCAATCTCGCGCGCAGTGGCGTGCTGGAGCACGCCTGGAATGATCAGCCGGTGGACGCCTCGCGCTTCCGCTTGCCAACGTCCATTCTTACCGCGCTGGGGTGCCCTGCGGGCAGCGTGCTGTTCATCCCCGCGCCGTCGGACGACGCCCCATCGAGCGGCCTGCTGCTGCTCTGGAAGACCGGTGCCAACCCCGAGCAGTCCGCTGCCTCGATGGCATTGCTGGGCCCCAGTGTCGCGCAGCTTCTCTCGGCGCGACGCGGCGCGGTGCATGACATCGTCGTGCGCAACCAGTTCATCGATCTGGTGGAAAGTGTTCCTGCGGGCATCGTGCTGGTCGACGGTGATGGACTGGGCACGGTGATAAACCAGCGCGCCGCCGAACTGCTGGGGCACAAGCCCGGCAGACATCGCGCCGTTGACCTCGTTGCCCCGATGCGGGCGTTGCGGCAGCGCTGCGACAACCATGAGGCGCTGGAGCAGGCTTACGCCGCCCAGGTGGGCAACCTGAACTTTGCGACGACATTGCATTGGGTGATGGGGGAGCGCACCTTCGAGGTGGATACCCATCCGGTGCGCGGCGATGGCGAGCAGGGCCGCATCTGGCTGTTCACCGACATCACCGCGGACCTGCTGATGGCCGCCGAACTGCGGCGCCTGGCCTCGTCGGACCCGTTGACCGGCGTGCCCAACCGGCGGCATTTCGAAGAGCGCTCCGCGCAGATCATCGCCGCGCGCGAGGCAACCGGCCGCTCGGTCGCGGTGCTGATGCTGGACGTCGACCATTTCAAGAAGATCAACGACACCCACGGCCACCCGATCGGCGATGAGGTGCTGAAAGTGGTCGCCCGCCGCTGCCGCGAGGCACTGCGTGAGCGTGACCTGTTCGCGCGCTTTGGCGGGGAGGAGTTCATCGCGCTGCTGGCGGCACCGACCGCCGATGAAGTACCCGCCACCGCCGAACGCCTGCGCAACGCGATTTCCGGCGCGCCGGTGCACGTGGGCGGCCTGCGCATCGATGTAACGGTCAGCGTGGGCGGCGCCATGGGCGAGGCCCTGCCGGGCAGCGATGCGAGGTTGCTTGAACAGCTGGTGGCACGTGCGGACGAGGCGCTGTATCAGGCCAAGGCCGACGGGCGGAATCGGGTGCGGATGAGTTGACCTTCGCCGGCCGCCGACCATCAGTCGGCGCCAAAGAAATCAGTGCTGTGCCAGCGCGTACTTTTTCTCGCCCGCCAACACCGCCAGCCGCACGCGTTCACCGCTGGCGTCCTGCTGGGCCAAGCGGTTTTCCGGTGGCGGCAACGGGCAGGTGGCGAAGTCCGTATAGGCACATGGCGGGTTGTAGGCGCGGTTGAAATCCAGCGTGACCGTGCCGTCTGCCGCGACCGCATCGGTGCGCAGGTAGCGCCCCACGCCGTAGGTCTGGCGGCTGGTGGTCTGGTCCTGGAACATCAGGTTCAAGCTTTTCGTCGGATCGCCGAGGGCTTCCAACCGCCACTCACGCCCTTGTTTCTCGAATACCACGTAGCCCGGATTCGGAGTATCCGCGACCTCGCCGAGCACGTTCACGATCGGCAGCGTCCTGCCGGCCGGGTGTGGCACGAACCGCGCCTGCACACGCCAGCTTTGCTCGGCCGGGAAGAAGTCCAGGCCCCCGAAATGCCGGCGCGCCGGTGCATCGGCATGACGCACGCGCAGGGCCAGACGCTGCCCGCGCTTGATCGCGGTGATCTGCCCCTTGCCCTCGTCATAGGACAGCTTGGTGCCACCGCCCTTCCCTTCTGGTTCCAGCCGCACCGCCCCCTGCACCGGCTTGCCATCGGCGGTGATCTGCGCCCCGTCAACCGGCCTGACGTACAGCCCATCAGCGCGCTGCTCCAGCTCGGCCAGGCGGTCCGGTGCGATCGCCAGGCGGATGGTATTGCCTTCAGCACCGCCCACACGCTGCGTTCCGGCTTCGATCCAGTGCAGCCCGATCAGGCTGGTCCAGCCATCGGGCTTGCCCAGATCCGCGGCACGTTCATGCACCCATTCTGCGTGTTCGTTCTTGAATTCAAGCGCTGCAGTCGCCGCTGCGGAGACCTCCGGCGCAGGCTTATCCTGCGGGCTGCACGCCACCGCAAGCAGGGTGACAACAAGGACAGAGGCAAGCGTATGCGTCTTCATGCAGGTCACCAGTTTTTGGAAATATCGAGGTGGACGTAGCGTCCGTAGGTTTCGTGCAACGCGCTCAGGTAGCTGCCGGTGGCGTTCAGCGGCGGCTCTTCGTTGAACAGGTTTCGCGCCCCCACTTCCACTGCCGTTCCCGTCAGGCGTCCTGTGTTGAAATCCTTCTTGACCGACAACGCCCAGCGCTGGGTGGAGCCCACCACGAACGGCCTGCGATCGGAAAAGGCACCGGCGGTCACGCTGTCGATATAGTCATCGCGCAAGCGGACCGTCCAGTCCTGCAGGTTC
The DNA here is from genome assembly GCF_014836545.1 of Stenotrophomonas lacuserhaii. Lineage (GTDB taxonomy): Bacteria > Pseudomonadota > Gammaproteobacteria > Xanthomonadales > Xanthomonadaceae > Stenotrophomonas > Stenotrophomonas lacuserhaii. The sequence continues at coordinate 17,946 of NZ_JACSQS010000012.1, read as the reverse complement.
CAGATCAGGGTCGCACTGGCCCGCCATTCCGGCTTGGCCCCATTGATGCCGACCTCGTTGGCCGCGCCCAGGTCGGGCGCGATGATGTTCAACTGGCCATTGGCAATGGCGGCCGCCACCTGCTGCACCTCGGCAGGCTTCTGCTGGGTGTATTGCTTGAGCTGGCTGACGCTGAGCAGGAACGCGAAATTGCCCCAGGCCGTCTCACGCAGGCGCCAGGTGAAGTTGTAATCCACACCCGACGCGGTGAGCGGCCGACGATTCTGATAGCGGTTGTACACGTGCGTCACCACGCCTGCAGGCGCCAGACCGGAGCCTGCAAACAACGCGGCGTCCTCCGCCGTCACCTCCGCACGCACCACGTTCGGGTTGCTGCTGCCTTCCACCACGCGCAGATAGGCGTCGTACAACAGCTCCTCGCCCAGGGTATTGATCGGATTCTCTACCTGCACCCGCCAGGCATCCACGCTCAGGCTGATCGAGCCCAGCGAGTCCGGCAGGAACTGCGGCTCGAACACCGCGCCCCATGACGACTGCCGGGTGGTTTCCGGCTTCACGTCGTCGCCATATGAGGTCACCGCGCTCACCGACGGCTTGACCGACGAGCCACTGCTGTAGGCATTCAAGCAGGCGCTGTAGTCGGGCTGGGCGCCCTTGGTGATCAGTGCGTGGCAGCGGATGGCATCGTTGTTGAAGCCAAACCCGTAGGTCGGCGGGGAGTTCACCAGTTCCAGTCCCGGCGCGCGGAAACCGCCGCTGACCGAGCCGCGCAGCAACAGGCTGCCATTTACTTTCCACGCCGCCGCCAGCTTCGGCTTGGCCACCTTGCCGGCGTCGCTGTAGTCCTCCCAGCGGCCCGCAAGCTGCAGATCCAGTGACTGCACCAGTGGTATGCCCTGCGTGGGCGAAACCAGCGGCACGGCGAGCTCGATCAGCGCCGACTTCACGTTGCGGCTGCCGCGGACATCGGGCCGGGGGCTATGGGTGAAAAAGTTGCTGGCCGCCACCGTACCGGTATACCAGTCCGTATAGGGACGGCTGCCATCGATGTTCTCATCGCGGTCATCCTCACGGCTTTCGTAGCGGTACTCGACACCCGCCGCCAGGCCGATGTCACCTGCGTACCAGGTAAACAGATCGGACCGGTTGATCTTGAAATCCCACAGCGCCAGCTCCGTGGTGCCTTCGCGGGTGGCCTCGCCAATGAACGCGGCGGTGTCGTAGGGCGTGGCGTCGCCCAGCCGAATGCTGGCCGGATCACCGCCACTGAAGGGATTGTAGGCACCGGCGTCGGTACGGTTCACCGCGGCGATGAAGGCATCGGTCAGCCCGCCTTGCTGCGTGTCGGTACTGCGTGCGCGCGAATACAGCAGCGCGCTTTCCCAGTTCCAGCCGCCGTCGGTCCAGCCACGCACGCCCAGCAGCACACGCGACTGATCGTTATCCACTTTGACCTTTCGGATACCCGAATCCGCGAACTGGTAGTTCAACAGCCGGATCGCGTCGGCGCCGCGCAAGGCGTCCGGTACCCAATAGGCGTCCGGCCGGATATGCAGCAGGAAGCCGTCACCACCGAAGCCCGACTCGCTGCTCACCCAGGATTCGGAGCTCGCCCGGTAGTAAGCCAGCTCACCGAACAGCTGCAGGTTGTCGGTGGCATCGAAGCGTCCACTGGCGAAGACATTTCCCTTGTTGATGGACGGTGCCGAGGTGATGCCCGGCTCGGCCGCCGAATCGTAGTGATAGCGCGTCGGTACCGCGCCTGACACCAGCGCGCCGCTGGCTGGATCCACGTGCCAGCTGCCGGTGCGCCGGCTGCCGGCATAGGTATCGAAATGACCCCACGGCGTTCGTGTGCTGAAGCCCGAGGTGCCGTCTGGATCCGGCACGCTGGTGCCATCGCCGAGGGGACGGCGGCCATCGGTAGCGGTGAACCATGCATCTGAATTGCGCTGCGCCGTGCGCTTGGAAACGCCATACAGCGCCGAGATATTGCCCCGCCCCTGCGCGAAATCACTGCCGAAGTAGCCGTCCAGCGAGATGTCCTCGCGATGCCCATCAGCCACCTTGCCGTAGTTCAGCTTGATGCCCCCGCCACTGGGCAGGTTGCTCGGCGTCACCAGGTCGACCACGCCCGCCACGGCATCGGACCCGTAGATGGACGCCGCACCGTCCAGCAGCAGGTTGACGCGCTCCAGGCCGAAGGTCGGAATGGCATTGGCGTTGTAGGTCGTGTCATCACCGCTGTTGCTGATCGGGTGCTGTACCGTGCGCCGGCCGTTGATCAGCAGCAGCGTGTACTTGGCGCCCAGGTTGCGCAGGTTGATGGAACCCACGTCACCGCGTGCGACATTGGAGTTTCGCCCTGCGTTGGTCGTGCCCTTCTCGGTGACGGCAACATCCCCGAACTGCGGCAGGCTGCGGAACAACTCGTTGCCGTTGGTCGCCCCCGTGGCGTCGATCTGTTCGCGGTCCACCGCGACCACCGGCAGCGCGGCCTGCGCGCCGCCCCCGGCGATCTGCGAGCCAAGCACCGATACCTTGTCCAGCAGGCGGGCATTCGAACCCTGCGACTGCCCAGCCACTCCGCCCGTTTCCTCGGCGGCGTATGCTGCCGGCGCAAGCAGGGTGCACAACGCGAAGGCCAACCGACCGCGACGAGGACGGGACCCGTGCAGGGCATGGCGCGGGCGTTTCGCGGTCAACTGCGAACTTAGAGTGGGACTCATCGAATATCCCCAGAGGATGGCTGAAGGGCACTGCCGGATGGATCGCGGCGTGCGTTATCGCGCTTGGTTCGTCGCTTCGGCGTAGGCGCCGCGGACGATGCTGCCTTCGAGCTTCTGCTCGTCCTTGACCAGGTTGTAGAGCGGGCACGTCGCCTCGACCGACTGGCGCAGCGCGTCGATGTCCTGTTCCGATGCAGGCGATTCAATGCGCACCTTGTAACGGATGTCGCTGTAGCGTGCGGGCGAGCGGATGTTGCTGCCGAAACGCGGGCTCAGCTGACCATCAACGGTGAGCTCCAGCGAATCCAACAGCACGTTCCGTGCGGCGGCCTGCACCTCGAAGATGTGGGTCAGGCAGGTACCGGTCACGCCGAGCAGGTGCTCTTCCACGGTCGGCGCCAGCCCATAGCCGAGCAGTCCTGGCGCGCTGTCGTGCAGCTGCTGGTGATAGCCGTCCTTGCCCAGGAAGACCCGACGCAGGCCGGTGCGCGGTTCGACATGGGCGCGCGCCACCAGGGTTTGCGGCTCGGCCGGGTTGTCCTTGCCAGCGGCCGGCTTGGCCTGCCTGGCCAGCACCGCCGGACGCTTCTCCTCGGTGATGAAATCGCGCAGACCGGGCGGCAGCTTGGGGTCGCGCGCCGCATCGCTATGGATGTAGTCGACCACGGCATGGCTGACCTGTTGCGGCCGCGTTACCAGGTCGATTGCCGAGGATTCTTCGTGCACCGCGCGCTTCAGCGCCTGCAGCTGCGCGTCGGTAGCAGGCGAATCGATGTACGCCACATAGGAGAGATTGTTCGGATACGCCAGGCTCTCGCTCTTGCGTTCGGGGATGCTGGTGAACACCACGTCCAGCGCATCAAGCGGGACATTCTGCTCGGCCGCCTGCACGATGTACTCATCGGCAACGGAGCTGGCCAAGGTGCCGACCAGTGAGTCCCAGGAACCGGCGCCGAGGTTGTAGCCGGCGTAGTTGCGGCCGCTATCGCTGATGTACTGGAATTCGCCGGTGGGCCCGATGCGCAGGCGACGTACGCCGGAGCGGCTTTCGGCCGTGACCTTGGCGTGGATCGCGATGGGCGTGGCAGGCTGCGCAGACTGCGCCCGGATGGCCTCGCGCTTGGCAGCCAGATAAGTCTGCAGGGGAGAGCCCCCTTCCGCCGCTGGAGAAACGAGCGGCGGGGCCAGCAGCAGCATGGCGGACAAGGCTGTCGCGCCGAACACCTTGAACGGCGACGCGGAACGGGCGGTGGACATGGGTGAGCGGACTCCGTGGGTGACCGTGAACGAAGGCCCACTGTTTCACGTCACGTCGCCACGCTTAAATAACCGTTAGCAATTCCTATATTCGCGTGGAGGGGTTGGTTGGGTTTTCAGGGAGACGGCTTTGCTGCAGAACAGGCAGCTGCTGAACGCTGTCTCATGGAAACGCCACGCGATAAGGGCCGCAGGACGAGCCCTCAAGCAGCCACTCGTTCGTCGCCCACTTACGAGAAACCCCGACTCATAGGCTAGCTTTTCATGACGTCGGCGTTGGAGACAGGAAGCGAGCCGGCGATCCTACCTTGCGAGCGGTCGAGCGCAGCGCATTACCTCACGCACGGCTGATCGTCGACAAGACAGCCTCAATACCGATGCCCGCACATATTCGCAATGCAAGCGCCCGAGCTTGAGATACGGTCAGCCGCCCTGCCATCCTCAAATGCTTAAGTGAACCGCATTACGACCAAGGCCGGGGCATTCATGCAACTGGGTGTCGGAAACGGGAGTCGAACCTACGAGCAGCCGCTTATGACTCAAAAAAAACTCCTCACTCGCTGGATGCACGATTTTGATCGGCGATAGAGCCGACGAAATCGATCATTTCTTCAATCTCGACGCCCCGGTGATTGGGCTCATCGTCAGATCCCACGCCGGTCTCCGAGAACTCTTGCAGCAATACATCGATCAGCAAGTCGCGGTCACGTTCGGCCAGGTTCTTGATGCCTTCTTCAGGCAGCTGAAAGCTGTACTTCGCTGCGATTTCAACCAACAGAGAATGCAGACGGGAAGAGCTGGAGCGTGACATTTCACTTCACCTTAGGGTCTCTTAACCCATCGCTGTTTCGTGGAATAGCAGTTATGACCTTGCCTTCACCATTCAGGATCACCTTTGCATCCCCCCCGGTAAAAGCAGTCTTGCCACCGGCCTGCTCGGCGATTTTCGCAGGTTCTTTTACCGCCGATAGTATCGCCTTTGCAGAGACACCCCTGCCCCCATCGCGGGAGATCGCCTGATTCAACCCATGCTTCGTGTAACCGGTGATCTTTCCCGCCACCGCGCCAGAAGTACCCGTGACACCAGCAGCTCCTGCACCAATTTCGGTTGCTGTGGCAACCGCTGCCGGATTTGCCATTGCGGCCACACCTACCTCTGCCAGCACTGGAGCAGCCAGAATTGCAGTCAGCGCAGCACCAATTGCCGGTCCGAGTCTGTCGTTTGGATTTCTGGGTGGTGGAGCAATAGGCTGCCCATTCGTGGCGTCGTTGACTACCTTGAAGGCCGCACCACTCTCCCTGCCATCCGGGTCCGTGAACTTGTATGGATTTCCGTTCGCGTACCGATACCGATTGAACTGCCCCACAGGCTGTTCAAACGCAGTCACCGGGTCCACAGACAGGAACATCCCCAACTGCGGATCCATGTACCGTTGCTGCATGTAACTCAGACCGGTAGCGGCATCGCTCACATGTCCGGTATAGCCAGGACCGTCAGTCAGATCCTCCCCCACAACATCGCCGTAAGGCTCGTACGTCATCCGCTCAATGACGATGCCATTGGCATCCGTCTTGGCCACGACCGACCCCAGTGCATCGGTATGCAGGTAGCGGACCGTTGTCTGCGCCGAAGCTGGCGCAAGCCAGGACAGTCCAGCCACCAACGCGCAGCTCCAGAGCGCTACCGAACTGGCCCTGAGCCTACTGGTTGCAGCCGACGCGATGTGCGCGAACGTACCGGCGACCCGTCTCCCGAACGCAGTCATCTTTCCAATCCTTGAAAGAACCTTGGAGCAAGGCATGGCCTTCATGGCACACGTCGCACGCGCTCCGGAAGGGAGGATGTCGGTGAGCGTCCGGGAAGCCGACTTACGTTGGAGAGAAGAGCAACTGACTGCCGCCGACCATGGGTCGGCGCTACCGCCCCATACAAAAAGCCCCGACCAAGGCCGGGGCTTTTCGTACAACTGGTGCCGGAAATAGGAATCGAACCTACGACCTACGCATTACGAATGCGCCGCTCTACCAACTGAGCTATTCCGGCTGAGCAGGCAATTCTAGGGGCTGGGGAACAGCCGGTCAATCACCGGACCCGGGCAGCATGCAGCAGCGGCGGTAGATTGCTTCCGCCTGCTCGGCGGCCATCCGCTGCTGGTCCAGGGACAGGGCCTGGCGGGACTCGGCCAGCAGCGCATCGGACCAGAACGTGGGGCTCAGCCGTTGCAGCACCTGCCCGTAGGCGTAAGCCGCGACCGGATCCTTGACGGTCCGGTAACCACTTTCATGAACGCTCTGCAGGCCTGACAGCGCCTCCACGTTGCCGCCGTCCGCCAGCGCATGCAGGTAGCGCAGGGAGGTCTCACGCCACGCCAGTACGTCCTCCTCGCGCTCAGCCAGTTCCTCTGCCGACGCCGCACCCACCGCCGTTCGCACGTCGATCGCGTAGAGCAACTGCGCCTCCACCGAGCCCTGCTCGGCCGCGCGTGCCAGCCACGGCGCCTGGTAGAGCGCGGGGTCCTGGCTCAGGGCGACGCACTCGCCCAGGCGCACCTCCAGCTTGCTCAGGAAGTCCGGATCGGGTCGCATGCCGGCGCGCCGCATGGCCTGCCAGCTCGCTTCGGGTTCCCCGGAGATCAGATTCCTGCAGTCACGCACCGCGAGCTCGATTTCATACGTGGCAAGACCGTCACCCGCGTCCGAGCGCGGCTTCAGCGCGAGTACCTGTAGCTTCGCGTCCCCGGGAGCCCGCCACGCCGGGGGGCGGTGGATGCTGTAGGCCTTCGCGCCCACTTGCTGCAGCATGGCTGGATCGTAGGCGGAAGCTCCGGGGCGGCCTGAAGGCTGCCGGGGCGTGAGCTGTGCGACGGGCATTGCGCTGCCTGCAACACCCCCGACAAGGTCCGCTTCAACAGCCGACACCGTCCCGGGCTGCGCATCGCCACGCCAGCACCAGAGCGCACCGCCGATTGCCACGACCACCACTACGCATCCTGCGATTACCGCTGTCCTTCTCATCGCGTCCCGTGCTCCTGCTGCGTCGTCCTCATAGTGCCCTCAAACGTCACAAGCTGCACATGGCCCCAACGCCATTCCCGACAAGGTCCTGACACCCCTGTAGTACGCTGCCCTCCCCTGTACTCCCTCACATGGCCGTGAAAAATCCACTCTGGTTCTGGGGCGCATTCCTGCTGTTCTTCGCGCTGATGTTCGCCGTCGGCGTGCCCGTGATGATATACGGCCAAGCCAGTTACCCCGTGCCGCTGGAGGCCCGAATCGCGCCGGCGTGGGCGCTGACGATGCTGGCCGTCTCCGTGGGCTTGTGGCTGGGGCTGCTCTACGTCTACGTAGATACCCTCGTGCTCGCCGGAGTGCGCTCGGTGCGCCGGATGCACGACATCCTGACCTGCGGTGAGCCGCGCAATGCACTCATCGAGCAGGTGGTCTGCTTGCCCGGCAGCGTCGACGGTTTCCCGCAGCTGCGGCTGCGCCTGGCCTTCGACAATCTGTCTGGCACACCCATCACCGATGAACTCGTGCTGGTGGACAGCAAGCCGATGCAGCGGCGCTACGAAGTCGGCCGCACGCTGCCCGCCCGTTTGAGCCGCTCGCCCGGCCCCTATCCCAACATGTCCCTGGAAGGCGGCACGCCGGAGATCAACCACAGCACGCTATGGCTGCGCGCTTCGATCGGCGTGTTGTTCGTGGCAGTGGTCGCGAGTGCGTATGGCGTGGCGTGGCACCTGCAGAACGATGGACTGGGCTGGACGTTTCTCAGCCTTGGGCATCCGCTGCTGATCTGTCCGCTGGTGCTGTGGGTGTTCGTCGTTGGCATACGACTGTTGATGCGCCGGCTGCAAGCGGATGCGGCGGCCAATGCGCTGAAGTATCGCGGCGTGGGCACTGTTGCCATCATCGACGACGTACGGCAGACCGGTGCGTTTTTCAACGAACAGCCGCAGGTGGAGTTCCAGCTGCGGTTTACCGATGCGGCCGGACAGCCGCAGCGCGCGGTGATCCGGCGCTACGTGCCGTTGATTGATCTGGCGACGATTCCACGGGAGACGATGCGGATTATTTACGATCCCGGCAATCCGTCGCGTGTGCAGATGGATCAGGATGCTGCTCGCCGAGCATGGCTCGGCGCTACCGGGGCAGGCTGACCCTTGCAGATGGATCAGCATGCTGCTCGCCGAGCATGGCGATGCCGGCCGTCCTGGCCGGCCCCCTCCGGGCCGTCGTAAGCGACGTTGGCAGCGGCTCCTGCCGCTGCCTTCGGCGCTACCGGGGCAGGCTGAGCCTCAACGGTGAGGTCAGCGCGCCTTCCACAGCGCGGACAACCCATCGCGCGTGCCGGCAATCCGTTCCAGCGCGGGGTACTGCGCGCCGCCGTGGTAATCGATGCTGATCGGCATTACCCGGTCGAAATGTTTCACCAGCAGGGTGATCGGCGCCTTGCTGTCCCTGGAGCCGGCCACGACCTCCTTCAGGCGCTCGCTCTTGTACTCGCGTCCGTCCACGGCGATCACGGTCATGCCCGGTGCAAGACCGGCGTTGAAGGCCGGGCTGTCCCAGACCACGTCACCCACCACGCCGGCGTCGGTCACGGTAGCCCCGATGGAATAGGTCAGCAGTGCGGCCTTGGCGCGGGTTTCCTGCGCCTTGAAGGCCTCGTTCGGGGTATCACGGTAAGCCAGCTTCCAGCCCGCCATTTCCAGCCCGCCGATCAGCGATCCATGCCCATCCAGGCGCTCGCGCAGGAAGCCGGCCCAGTCCGCCGGGGCGATGGTGTTCAAGGTGGCCACCACGTCATCGAAGGTGTACGGATTGACGTCCCACGCGCCGTTGTCCATGCCGAAGAAGGCCTTGGCGAAATCATCCAGGCCACGCTTGCCACCGCTCAGCGCACGCAGCTTGCCCTCCACTTCCAGCCACAGCATCTGCCCGCCGGAATAGTAGTCTTCGCTCATCTGGTAGTTGCGGTACGCCAGACCACGGCGCTGGGCGATGGTCGGGTCGTTGGTGGTGTCCTGCAGCGGCCGCCAGGCCAGTCCGGGACGCCCGCGATCGAACGTCGCCGCCACGTTGGCGAGCATGTCACGCGCTTGGTCGGTACTCCACAGGCCCGAGCGCGCGGCCAGCACCTGGCCCCAGAACTGGGTCTGCCCTTCGTACACCCACAGCAGGCTGTCGCCCATCGGCACGTTGAAGTTGGCGGTTGCCAGGTCGGCACCTCGGCGGTACTTGCCGTTCCAGGAATGGTTGTACTCGTGCGGCAGCAGATCGCGCGCCCACCAGTTCTTGTCCCACTCGGTGAAGTAGCCCACATCGCCGCTGTTTTCGCTGGAACGGTGGTGCTCCAGCCCGATGCCGCCCAGCTTGTCGGTCAGGGCCAGCAGGAAGTCGTAATGATCGAAATGGCGTGCGCCGTACAGCTTGTCCATCTGCTGCACCAGCGCGCGGTGCGCCTTCAGTTGCTCCGCGCTGGCCTTCAGCGATTTGGCATCGTCGGCGAACACATTCAGGTGCACAGGCTGCTTCGCGCCGGGATCCAGGTCGAAGCGCTGGAAGTGCTCGCCGGCAAACAACGGCGAATCCACCAGGTGCTCATAGCTGATCGGCTTGAATACCACGGTGTCGCCGTCGCGGCGCTCGGTTTCCAGCGCGGTCGCATAGGACCAGCCGGCCGGCAGGGTCACGCTGGCCTGCGCCTGCAGCCCTCCGGCATCCACCCCGCTGGGATACAACGAACTGGCGTTCCACTGCAGGTTGAGCATTTCCGGGGTCATCACCACGCGGCCCTGGCTGCCGCCCTGCGAAGACAGGTAATTGAAGCGCGCCACCACTTCGGTGGCGCCCTGCGGCACATCCACCTTGAAGGCATACACGTTGAACTGGTCACGCTCCCACTTCAGCGGCTTGCCATTGGCAGTGACCTGCAGGCCGGCCAGTTTGTCGATCGGGCCACTGGGCGAATGGTTGCCCGGCAGCCACTGCGGATACAGCAGGGTCAGCGGGCCCGGCTTGGCCGGCACCGTGGCGGTGACCTTGAAGATGCGGCGGTCCAGGTCGCGTGCGTCGACGTTGATGCGCAGCGTGCCGGGCCAGGCACTGCCGGCTGGCGGCGGGGTCTGCGCGAGTGCCGGCGTTGTCGTCAACGAGAGCAGGACGGACAGCGCCAGGGCACGGGTTTTCATCGGCAGTTCCAGCAGAAGGGGAACCTTGATCCTAGGCCCACGGCAATGCCCCGCCCCATGGCCAAAGGTCACGGATCGGCCGGTGGCCGGATTGGGCAAAGTCGGGTGGGAATCGCCCGGAACGTCAAACGCAAAGGCGGCCGCTTCGCTCGCCGACCATCGGTCGGCGCTACCAGAGGCTGCGCGGCGGTCAGTCGACCAGACGCAGGCGCAGTTCCTTGGGCAGGGCGAACACCATCGATTCGGGTTCGCCTTCCAGCTCGCCGATGCCGTCGGCACCGAGTTCGCGCAGGCGGGCCAGCACGCCGTCCACCAGCACCTGCGGCGCCGATGCACCGGCGGTGACGCCGATGTGCTGCTTGCCGATCACCCACGCGGGATCGATCTCGTGCGCGCCGTCTATCAGGTAGGACTCCACGCCCTCACGGCGAGCCAGTTCGCTCAACCGGTTGGAATTGGAGCTGTTCGGCGAGCCCACCACCAGCACCAGGTCGCAGCGCTTGGCCAGGTCGCGCACGGCGTCCTGGCGGTTCTGGGTGGCGTAGCAGATGTCGTCGTTCTTTGGCCCCTGCATGGCGGGGAACTTGGCACGCAGCGCATCGATGATGCCGCGCGTGTCATCCACCGACAGCGTGGTCTGGGTGGTGTAGGCGAAGTTTTCCGGCTGGTCGAGCACCAGCGAGGCCACCTGCTCCACGTCTTCCACCAGGTAGATTTTCCCGGTGCCCGCTTCCTGGTTCCACTGGCCCATGGTGCCTTCCACTTCGGGGTGGCCGGCATGGCCGATCAGCACCACGTCGCGGCCAGCGCGGCAATGGCGCGCCACTTCGAAATGCACCTTGGTCACCAGCGGACAAGTAGCATCGAACACTTTCAGGCCACGGCGATCGGCTTCCTGGCGCACCGCCTGGGATACGCCGTGTGCGCTGAAGATGACCGTGTTGTTGTCCGGCACTTCGTCCAGTTCCTCGACGAAGATGGCGCCACGCTGCTTCAGGTCGTCGACCACGAAACGGTTGTGCACCACTTCATGGCGCACGTAGATGGGGGCACCGAGCGTTTCGATCGCGCGCTTCACGATCTCGATCGCACGATCGACACCAGCACAGAAACCACGCGGATTGGCGAGCAGGACATCCATCTATCAACGTCTCCCGGCGTCGGCCGGCTTGGGGGGTTACGGGGTCGTATTATCCGCTTTTTTGGACGACTTGCCCTCGAACAGGCCAAACACCGCGATACCGACGGCGCCTACCACGATCGCCGCATCGGCGATGTTGAACGAGGGCCAGTAGTGGTCGCCCACGTACCACTGGATGAAATCCACCACATGGCCGTGCACCTGGCGGTCGATCACGTTGCCGATGGCCCCGCCGATCACCAGCGCGAACGGCAGCGCGCTGCGCCAGTTGCTGCGGGCGGTGCCGTACAGCCACCACGCCATCAGGCCACTGATGCCGATCGCCAGCACGGTGAAGAAGTACTTCTGCCAGCCGCCGGCATCACTGAGGAAGCTGAACGCCGCCCCGGTGTTGTAGGTGCGGAACCAGTTCCAGAAGCCTTCAATGACCGGCACCGGCTCGTATTCGGGCAGGCTGGAGAGCACCCAGGCCTTGCTCCACTGGTCCAGGATGATGACCACCACCGACAGGACCAGCCAGATCAGCGCGTTCGGACGCGGACGGACGGCGGTCATCAGAACCACCGCCGATCTTCGCCGGCACCGTCGATGTTGTCGGCACAGCGGCCGCAGATCTCAGGATGTTCGGCCACGCTGCCCACGTCGGCACGGAAGTGCCAGCAGCGCACGCACTTGGTCTTGCTGGTCGGCTGGGCACTGACGAACACTTCGTCGGTGGTCGCCGGGCGCACCTGCACGTCACCGCTGATCAGCAGGAAGCGCAGTTCCTCGGCCAGCGGCTGCCAGCGTGCGGCCTGCTCTTCGCTGGCGGCGACGGTGATCTCCGCTTCCAGCGCGGCACCGATGGCACCGTTGGCACGCATCGGCTCCAGCACCTTGGACACCTGCTCGCGCAGGGCCAGCAGGTGGTCGAAATCGGCGGCGGACAGTTCGGCATCGGCCGGCAGCGGCGCCAGGCCGTCGTACCAGGTGTCGAACAGCACATGCGCGCTGCGCTCGCCCGGCAGGTAGCCCCACAGCTCGTCGGAGGTGAAGGTCAGGATCGGAGCGATCCAGCGGGTGAACGCTTCGGCGATGCGGTACATCGCGCTCTGCGCCGAACGCCGGCCGCGTGAGTCCTCGCCCATGGTGTACAGGCGGTCCTTGGTCACGTCCAGGTACAGCGAACCCAGGTCCACGCTGCAGAAGTTCAGCAGCAGCTGCACGATCTCGGCCATGTCGTAGCTTTCGTACGCTGCCTTGATCTTTTCCTGCAGTTCGAAGGCGCGGTGTACGATCCAGCGGTCCAGCGCGACCATGTCGTTGAGCGGGCGCAGGTGTACGGCCGGATCGAAACCGTCCAGGTTGGCCAGCAGGAAGCGTGCGGTGTTGCGCAGCCGACGGTAGGCATCGGCGTTGCGCTTGAGGATCTCCTGCGACAGCGACATTTCATTGCTGTAGTCGGCCGAGGCGATCCACAGGCGCAGGATGTCCGCACCCAGGGTCTTCATGATGTCCTGCGGCTCGATGCCGTTGCCCAGCGACTTGGACATCTTGCGGCCGTGCTCGTCCACGGTGAAACCGTGGGTGAGGCACTGCTTGTACGGCGCATGGCGGTCGATCGCCACGCCGGTCAGCAGCGAGGACTGGAACCAGCCGCGGTGCTGGTCGGAACCTTCCAGGTACAGGTCGGCCGGCTTGCCGAAGCCACGCGCCAGCAGCACGCCTTCGTGGGTGACGCCGGAATCGAACCAGACATCCAGGATATCGGTGACTTTTTCGTAGTCGGCTGCTTCGGCGCCCAGCAGTTCGGCGGCGTCCAGCGAATACCAGACGTCGATGCCGTCCACCTGCACGCGATCGGCCACGGCCTGCATCAGCTCCACGCTGCGCGGGTGCATTTCACCGGTGATGCGGTGGGTGAACAGCGCGATCGGCACGCCCCAGGTGCGCTGGCGGCTGATGCACCAGTCCGGCCGACCATCGACCATGCTCTGGATGCGCGCCTTGCCCCAGGCCGGGAACCAGCCCACGTTGTCGATGGCGGTCAGCGCGTCTTCGCGCAGCTTCGCCTTCTCCATGGAGATGAACCACTGCGGGGTGGCACGGAACACCACTGGCTTCTTGTGGCGCCAGCAATGCGGGTAGCTGTGGGTGATCTCGGCGAAGGCCAGCAGTGCGCCGGACGCACGCAGCACCTCCACGATCAGCGGCTGCGCCTTCCACAGGTGCACCCCGGCCAGCACGACATCGCCGGCCGGCGGGGTCGACGGCAGGTACACGCCCGCGCCGTCAATCGGATTGATTTCACCGGCGTGGTAGCGCTCCAGCAGGCCGTACTGCTGGCTGACCGCGTAATCTTCCTGGCCGTGGCCGGGCGCGGTATGCACCGCACCGGTACCGTCTTCGTCGGACACGTGGGCGCCGTTGAGCAGCGGGATATCGCGCTGCGGATAGAACGGGTGGGCCAGCAGCAGGTTTTCCAGCGCCGCGCCGTTGGCATGGCCGTGGCTGACCACGTCCTGCACCCCATAACGTACCAGCGAGCGGCCGGCCAGCGCGGTGGCCAGCACCAGCCAGCGACGGCCGCCGTTGTGCGCCGGGCCTTCCACCAGCGAGTACTCGATGGCCGCACCCAGCGACACCGCCAGCGATGCCGGCAGGGTCCACGGGGTGGTGGTCCAGATCGGCACCGCCACTTCCACGCCTTCGGGCAGGTCCACGCCGAAGGCCGCGGCGAGCGCCTTGGAATCACGCGCCGTGTAGGCCACGTCCACCGTCGGCGAGACCTTGTCCTGGTATTCGATTTCCGCTTCGGCCAGCGCCGAACCACAGTCAAAGCACCAGTGCACCGGCTTGGCGCCGCGGATCACGTGGCCATTGGCCACGATCTTGGACAGCGCGCGGATTTCGTTGGCTTCGAATTCGAAGCTCAGCGTCTTGTACGGGTTGTCCCAGTCGCCGGTCACGCCCAGGCGCTTGAAGTCGGCGCGCTGGATCTCGATCTGCTCCTCGGCGAACTCACGGCACTTCTGCCGGAATTCGACCGCATCGAGCTTCACCCCGACCTTGCCCCACTTCTTTTCGACCGCGATCTCGATCGGCAGGCCGTGGCAGTCCCAGCCCGGCACGTAGGGCGCATCGAAGCCGGCCAGATAGCGCGACTTGACGATGATGTCCTTGAGGATCTTGTTGACCGCATGGCCCAGGTGGATGCGGCCGTTGGCATACGGCGGGCCGTCGTGCAGCACGAACAGCGGGCGGCCGGCGGCGTTCTCGCGCAGCTGCGCGTAGAGCCCCTGCTCTTCCCAGCGCGCCAGGATGCCCGGCTCGCGCTTGGGCAGGTCGCCGCGCATCGGGAATTCGGTGGCCGGCAGATGGAGGGTGGCTTTGTAGTCCTGGCTCACGCAGTGGCTCGCAATCTATGTTCGGAAAGGATGGCGCGCGCCTGTTCGGCATCGCGGTGCATCTGGTCGGTCAGTGCCGCCAGATCATTGAACTTTTCTTCGTCGCGCAGCTTGGCCACGAACTCGACGTCGATGTGTCGACCGTACAGGTCGCCCTGGAAATCGAAAAGGTGGGCTTCCAGCAGCGGCTCCACGCCGTCCACGGTGGGGCGGGTGCCGAAGCTGGACACCGACGGCCACGGCTGCTCGAAAACGCCGTGCACCAGGGTGGCATAGATGCCCGACAGCGCTGGCGTCTTCGGGAAACGCAGGTTGGCGGTGGGATAGCCCAGCGTACGGCCCAGCTGGCGCCCGCGCACGACCCGTCCGCTGATCGCGTAGGGCCGCCCCAGCAGGTCGCTGGCGTGGTCGAAATCACCGGCCAGCAGCAGCTGGCGGATGCGGGTGCTGGAGATGCGCTCACCGCGCAGATGGACCGGCTCGATTTCATTGGCCTGGAAGCCGAGCTGGGCGCCCATCTGCTGCAGCAACGCCAGGTTGCCGCGCCGACGATTGCCGAACTGGAATTCCGGGCCGATCCACACTTCACGGGCGCTCAGCCGCTGTACCAGCAGGCGCTGCACGAAGTCCTCGGCCTGCATGGCGGCCATGCGCGCATCGAAACGCAGCAGGCCGATGGCATCCACGCCAAGTTCGCGCAGCATCTCCACCTTGCCGCGCGCCAGCGTCAACCGCGGTGGCGGCGTGCCCTGGGCGAAGAACTCGCGCGGCAACGGCTCGAAGGCCACGGCCACGGCCGGCACGCCCAGCGCGCGGGCACGGGCGACGGCGTGGCGCACCAGCGCCCGGTGGCCCAGGTGCAGGCCGTCGAAGGCACCAATGCAGACCACGCTTCCGTGCGGGAACAACGCCCCGCCCTCAACGCTTCGAAACAACCTGCTCATCAACTCCGCTCGCGGCCGGCACGGGCCGCTGGATCAACTGTGGTAACCATGAAGTATAGCCGTGGTGGCCGTGGATCAATGCCCACGCAGGTCGCGCGGACGCAGGCCCAGCGCCACCTGCACCAGCAGGTAGGTCGCCCCGCCCGCCCCGACCAGCAGCGACAGCGCGCCGATCCGCTGCCACAGGCCCATCGGCGAGAACGCCGGCAGCCAGTACAGCAGGGCCAGCAGCACGCCCACCATCGCCACGCACGACACCGCCAGGCGGACCAGGAAACGCGTCCAACCGGGGCGGCGCTCATACACGTCGGTCTTGCCCAGCCAGTACCAGAGCAGCCCGAGGTTCAGGTAGCTGGACAGCGCACTGGCGATGCCGAGCGCCAGGTGCAGCCCCGGCTGCTGGCCCAGCGCCTGCATGACGCCCTGCGCGCGCAGCTCCGCCGGCACCATCACGTGGTACAGCACCGCCAGCAGGGCGAAGTTGAACACCATGTTGGCCACCAGCGCGGCGATGCCGGCGCGCACCGGGGTGCGGGTGTCCTGGCGGGCGTAGAAGGCCGGCAGCACGACCTTCAACAACGCAAAGGCCGGCAGGCCGAAGCTCAGCCCGTACACCGCCAGCGCGGTCATGCGGGTATCGAACGCGCTGAACTGGCCGTGCTGGAAGATCGTGGCGATCAGCGGTTCGGCCAGCAGCAGCAGCCCCAGCATGGCCGGGATGGAGATCAGCAGGGTCATCCGCAGGCCCCAGTCCAGCGCATTGGAGAAGCCCGCGCGGTCGGTGCCGACGTGGTGCCGCGCCAATGCCGGCAGGATCACCGTGCCCAGCGCTACCCCGAACACGCCCAGCGGCAGCTCCAGGAAGCGGTCAGCCAGGGACAACCAGGACTGCGAGCCGTCGGTCAGTTTGGCGGCGATGACGGTATCCAGCAGCAGGTTGATCTGCGCCACCGACGAACCGAACAGGGTCGGGATCATCAGCGTCATCACCTTGCGCACGCCGGGGTGGTTCCAGCCCCAACGCGGCAGGGTGAGCAGGTTGATGCCCTTCAGCGAGGGCAACTGGAACAGCAACTGCAGCATGCCGGCCACCAGCACCGACCAGCCCAGCGCCAGAATCGGCACATCCATGCGCGGGGCCAGCCACAGCGCGCCACCGATCATGCACAGGTTGAGGATGACCGGGGTCAGCGCCGGCATCGCGAATTTCTGGAAGCTGTTCAGCGCCCCGCCCGCCAGCGCGGTCAGCGAGACGAAGAACAGGAACGGGAACGTCAGCCGGAACAGGTCGACCAGCAGGCCCTGCTTGGCCGGATCGGTGGTGGCGCCGCTGGCGAACAGATTGGCCAGCTGCGGCGCGAAGATCAGCGCCAGCGCCGTCACCACCATCAACACGCCAGCGAGCGTCCCGGCCACCCGCGCCATCAGGTCACGCAGCTCCTCGTGGCTGCGGGTCTCCTTCACTTCAGTGAACACCGGCACGAAGGCGGTGGCAAAAGAGCCCTCGGCGAACAACCGGCGAAGGAAATTAGGTACCCTGAAGGCGACCCAGAACGCGTCCGTCGTGGCGTTCGTACCAAAAGTCGTGGTGATGACGGTGTCCCGTACGAGCCCCAACACCCGCGAAACCATTGTCATGCTGCTGAACGACAGCAGGCCCCGCAGCATCTTGGGTGAACTCACTCAAACATCCTCTTGACAATCGACTTGACGTACATTTCTCGAGTCATCATACTAGCTAGCTTGCTGTTCCCATAACACCGATTTTTCAGGAAACCACCACCGTGGCCAATATCAAGTCCGCCAAGAAGCGCGCCAAGCAGACCGTCGTGCGCAACGCGCGCAACGTGGCTCAGCGCTCGATGCTGCGCACCGCTGTCAAGAAAGTGATCAAGGCTCTGGATAACAACGATGCAGCCGGCGCCGAAGCCGCTTTCACCGTTGCCCAGCCGATCCTCGATCGTTTCAGCGCGCGTGGTCTGATCCACAAGAACAAGGCTGCTCGCCACAAGAGCCGCCTGACCGCCCGCATCAAGGCCCTCAAGGCCGCCTGATCAGGCGAAGTCGCCCTCACCCCCAAGGTGTTGGCTGCTACTTGAAACCCGGCTCCGGCCGGGTTTTTTGTTGCCTGCGATTTGGGCTGGCGAACGGCTGAGCCCCTCGTGGTAGGTCGCGTAAAGCCCTCTCTGATTTGGGCCGGGCGGTGGGGCTGGTCGGGGGACGGCAAAAACTGCATCCATGCGGGCCTCGTTTCGCGGCGTCCCTGCCGCTCAACGCCCCCGCCCAGCCCCACCG
>NZ_JACSQS010000011.1:122476-131294 GCF_014836545.1 Stenotrophomonas lacuserhaii | reverse complement strand
GGCACGAACCGAGGCCCGCAGGAGCGGCTCTTGCCGTCCCCCACCAACCCCTCCCGCCCGGCCCAACCCAGAACCCCGTCACCCAGCGACCCACCACGAGGGGCTCCGCCGTTCGCCGCCAACTCGCCGCCAACCAACAGCCAACAAAAAACCCGGCCGAAGCCGGGCTTTTCGCGTTCAACCAAACGAAGACGATTACTCGCCAGCCGCGTGGCGCGCCTGCAGCTCGTCTTCCTTCTGGCGATCGAAGAACGCCATGATCTTGCTCATCACCGGGAACGTACCCTCACGACCCAGCGCCGACACCAGGAACCACGGCTCCTTCCAACCCAGGTCCGCAATGATCTGCTCAGCCGCTGCCTTGGCCTCGTCCTCGAACATCAGGTCAGCCTTGTTCAGCACCAGCCAGCGCGGCTTGTCGAGCAGCTCCGGATCATGCCGCTCCAGCTCGCGCTCGATCGCCCGCACCTGCTCCACCGGCGAAATCTCCACCCCGCCTTCCATCGGCGAGATGTCCACCAGATGCAGCAGCAGACGGGTGCGCTGCAGGTGGCGCAGGAACTGCGCGCCCAGCCCAGCGCCGTCGGCGGCACCTTCGATCAGGCCGGGAATATCGGCAATCACGAAGCTGCGGTAGTTCTCCACCTTCACCACACCCAGGTTCGGGTACAGCGTGGTGAACGGGTAATCAGCCACTTTCGGCGTCGCCGCCGACACCGCACGGATCAGCGTGCTCTTGCCGGCGTTCGGGAAGCCCAACAGGCCAACGTCGGCCAGCAGCTTCAGCTCCAGCTTCAGCGAGCGCTCTTCACCTGGCTCGCCCGGCAGCGCCTGGCGCGGCGAGCGGTTGGTCGAGCTCTTGAAATGCATGTTGCCCAGGCCGCCGCGGCCGCCTTTGGCCACCAGCAGGCGATCGCCGTGCTGGGTCAGGTCACCGATCACTTCATCGGTGGCCACGTTGGTCACCGTGGTGCCAACCGGCACGGTGATGACCAGGTCTTCGCCGCCCTTGCCATAGGCCTGGCGGCCCATGCCGTTCTCGCCGCGCTGCGCCTTGAAGATGCGGTCATGGCGGAAATCGACCAGGGTGTTGAGGTTCTCGTCGGCGCGGATCCACACGCTGCCACCGCCGCCGCCATCGCCACCATCGGGGCCACCGAGCGGGATGAACTTCTCGCGACGGAAGCCGATACAGCCATTGCCGCCGTTGCCGGCGAACACTTCAATTTCTGCTTCGTCTACCAGTTTCATTTTTCGATGCCTGCGATGGGCGCGGCAGCCTGCCGTCGCCTTGGGATTCTACTGCCCCGGCGTCGCCAGGGCTCGGCCACCTGCGCGGTGGACCGGATGTACCTCGAAACTACCTGCTGCATCCAACGAAAAACCCCGCCGAAGCGGGGCTCTTCTGCAGCGCACCCATGACTGGCATGGGCGCCAGCCGCGCCTGGATCAGGCTTCGGCCGAAACCACGCTGACGGTGCGACGCTTCTTCGCACCCTTCACCGAGAACTCCACCTTGCCGTCCACGAGGGCGAACAGGGTGTGGTCACGGCCGAGGCCGACGCCGGTACCCGGGTGGAACTGGGTGCCGCGCTGACGCACGATGATGTTGCCGGCGTCGATGGCCTGGCCACCGAAGATCTTCACGCCGAGGTATTTCGGGTTGGAGTCGCGACCGTTGCGCGAAGAGCCTACGCCTTTTTTATGTGCCATGACCTATCTCCTTACTTGCTGCCACCGGCAATGCCGGTGATCTCGATTTCGGTGTAGTACTGACGGTGACCCTGGCGCTTCATGTGGTGCTTGCGGCGACGGAACTTGATGATCCGGACCTTGTCGGCACGACCCTGGGACAGGACGGTGGCAGTGACCGCAGCGCCGCTCAGGGCGTCGCCGATCTTGATGCCATCGCTGTCGCCGAGCAGCAGGATGTTGTCGAACTTGATCTCGCTGCCGACTTCGACTTCGAGCTTTTCCACGCGGAGCTTTTCGCCCTGCGCGACGCGGTATTGCTTACCGCCGGTGACCAGTACTGCGTACATGACCAGACTTCCTTTGTAGTTATTGTGGTCTATTGACTGCTGCCATCGAGGGCAGACAGGAGCGGAATTGTACCGGCACACCCAGCCCCGGTCAACCCTCCCCCACACCCCGCAAACCCAGGCGCGACAAGGCCTTCATCACTCTGTACGTCAGTCTCATGTGCTGCGACAGGCGGCTGGCATTGTCGCCCATTGCCCCCATCTGGTCTGCTCGGTAGGCTGCTTGATTGCCCTCCCCGACGCCCTTCCTGCTGGCCGGGCCCCAGCCCAAGCCCCCAACACCGGATCCCCCATGGCGATGGATTTCATCCGCATCCGCGGCGCGCGGACGCACAATCTCAAGAACATCGATCTCGATCTGCCGCGTGACAAGCTGATCGTGATCACCGGCCTGTCCGGCTCGGGCAAGTCCTCTCTGGCCTTCGACACCATCTACGCCGAGGGCCAGCGCCGTTACGTGGAATCGCTGTCGGCCTATGCCCGCCAGTTCCTCAGCGTGATGGAAAAGCCGGACCTGGACCACATCGAAGGCCTGTCCCCGGCCATCTCGATCGAACAGAAATCGACCTCGCACAACCCGCGGTCGACCGTCGGCACCATCACTGAAATCTACGACTACCTGCGCCTGCTGTACGCGCGCGTGGGCACCCCGCGCTGCCCCGACCACGGCTATCCGCTGGAAGCGCAGACCGTCAGCCAGATGGTCGACCACGTGCTGACCCTGGACCCGGAACAGCGCTACATGCTGCTGGCGCCGGTGATCCGCGACCGCAAGGGCGAACATGCGCAGGTGTTCGACCAGATGCGCGCGCAGGGTTATGTGCGCGTGCGCGTGGATGGCGTGCTGTATGAAATCGATGAGGTGCCGCCGCTGGCGCTGCGCCAGAAGCACACCATCGAAGCAGTCATCGACCGCTTCCGCCCGCGCGAGGACATCAAGCAGCGCCTGGCCGAGAGTTTCGAAACCGCGCTGAAGCTGGGCGATGGCATGGTCTCGGTGCAGTCGCTGGACAACCCGGAAACGGCGCCTGCGCTGTTCTCCTCGAAATATTCCTGTCCGGTCTGCGATTACTCGCTGCCGGAACTGGAACCGCGCCTGTTCTCGTTCAACGCGCCGATGGGCGCCTGCCCCGGCTGCGATGGCCTGGGCATGGCCGAGTTCTTCGATCCCTCGCGCGTGGTCGTACATCCCGAGCTGCCGCTGTCGGCCGGTGCGGTGCGCGGCTGGGACCGTCGCAATGCCTATTATTTCCAGCTGATCGCCTCGCTGGCCAAGCACTACAAGTTCGACGTGGACGCGGCGTGGAACACGCTTCCGGCCAGCGTGCAGAAGGCCGTGCTGTACGGCAGCGGCGATGAAACCATCAGCTTCACCTACTTCACCGAAGCCGGTGGCCGCACCCAGCGCAAGCACCGCTTCGAAGGCATCATTCCCAACCTGGAACGCCGCTACAAGGAAACCGAATCGGCGGCGGTGCAGGAAGAACTAGGCAAGTACATCAGCGAGCAGAGCTGCCCGGAGTGCAAGGGCGCGCGCCTGAACCGTGCCGCGCGCAACGTGTTCGTGGCCGACCGTCCACTGCCGGACTTGGTGGTGATGCCGATCGACGAAGCACTGAAATTCTTCAGCACGCTGAGCCTGCCCGGCTGGCGTGGCGAGATCGCCAGCAAGATCGTCAAGGAAATCGGCGAGCGGCTGGGCTTCCTGGTCGACGTGGGCCTGGATTACCTCAGCCTGGAGCGCAAGGCCGATACGCTGTCCGGCGGCGAAGCCCAGCGCATCCGCCTGGCCTCGCAGATCGGCGCCGGCCTGGTCGGCGTGATGTACGTGCTGGATGAGCCATCCATCGGCCTGCACCAACGCGACAACGAGCGCCTGCTCGGCACCCTCACCCGCCTGCGCGACCTCGGCAACACGGTGATCGTGGTGGAGCATGACGAAGACGCGATCCGCCTGGCCGACTACGTGCTGGATATTGGTCCGGGCGCAGGCGTGCATGGCGGTGAGATCGTCGGCCAGGGCACCCTGCAGGACATCCTGGACGCGCCGCGCTCGCTGACCGGCCAGTACCTCTCGGGCAAGCGTGCGATCGAGATCCCGGCACGCCGGCACAAGCCGAACCCGAAGATGACCCTGCACCTGCGCGGGGCCAGCGGCAACAACCTGAAGAACGTCGATCTGGCCATTCCGGCGGGGCTGATGACCTGCATCACCGGCGTGTCCGGTTCGGGCAAGTCGACGCTGATCAACGACACGCTGTTCTCGCTGGCCGCCAACGAGATCAACGGCGCATCGCACGATATCGCCCCGTACAAGGAAATCGACGGGCTGGACCTGTTCGACAAAGTCGTGGACATCGACCAGTCGCCGATCGGCCGCACCCCGCGTTCGAACCCGGCCACCTACACCGGCCTGTTCACTCCCCTGCGCGAGCTGTACGCCCAGGTGCCCGAAGCACGTGCGCGCGGTTATTCGCCGGGCCGCTTCAGCTTCAACGTGCGCGGCGGCCGCTGCGAAGCCTGCCAGGGCGATGGCCTGATCAAGGTGGAGATGCACTTCCTGCCGGATGTGTACGTGCCCTGCGATGTCTGCCACGGCAAGCGCTACAACCGCGAAACGCTGGAGATCCTGTACAAGGGCTACAACATCAACGACGTGCTGCAGATGACCGTCGAAGATGCACTGAAGCTGTTCGAGCCGGTGCCGAGCATCGCGCGCAAGCTGGAAACGCTGGTCGACGTGGGCCTGAGCTACATCAAGCTGGGACAGAGCGCGACCACCCTGTCCGGCGGTGAAGCGCAGCGCGTGAAGCTGTCCAAGGAACTGTCGCGCCGCGATACCGGGCGCACGCTGTACATCCTGGACGAGCCGACCACCGGCCTGCATTTCCATGACATCGAAGCGCTGCTGGGCGTGCTGCACAAACTGCGCGACGAAGGCAACACGGTGGTGGTGATCGAGCACAACCTGGATGTCATCAAGACCGCCGACTGGATCGTCGACCTCGGTCCGGAAGGCGGCCATCGCGGTGGCACCATCCTGGTCACCGGCACCCCGGAAGACGTGGCGGCCTGCCCGACCTCGTACACCGGGCAGTTCCTGGCCAAGATGCTGCCCTCGGTCAGCGCGCGCCCGGACAAGCCGGCGGCGGTGGCCAACAAGCCCGATGCACGCCCGCCGCGGAAGGTGAAGCCGGAGCCGAAGAAGAAGGCCGCCGCAGCCAAGAGCACCGCCGCCCCCAGCAAGTCCACCACGACCAAGACCACCGCCACGCGCAAGAAGAAGGACGCCTGATGAGCACCGAGCACAAGATCCTCGCCCGCATCCCGATCAGCGTGCGCTGGCGCGACATGGACAGCATGGGCCACGTCAACAACGCCAAGTACATTTCCTATCTGGAAGAAGCGCGCGTGCGCTGGATGCTGGGCGTGGAAGGCGTGGCGATGACCGACCGCATCGCACCGGTGGTGGCCGCCACCAACGTCAATTACCGGCTGCCGATCGTGTGGCCCAACGACATCCTGGTGGAACTGTTCGTGGAACGGCTGGGCAACAGCAGCGTCACCATCGGCCACCGGATCGTTGACCAGCAGGACGAATCGCGCCTGTACTCGGACGGCAACGTCGTGGTGGTGTGGATGGACACCCAGACCGGCAAGAGCGCCCCGCTTCCCGACGCCGTACGCAACGCCTCCACCTGAGGTAGTGACGGCCGCTTGGTGGGTGACGACCGTTGGTCGTCACTCGCGGCCATCCATCGGTCCTGCGTACCGCCTGCCGCTGCGCTCGCCGAGCATGGCTCGGCGCTACCGGTCCGCTGCCGCCCGAGGTAGTGACGACCAACGGTCGTCACCCACCGGAGCAGAAGCATCAGGGCGCGGCTTTGCGTACCTGCAGCGTCGCGGCCGCTTCACCACCGCCTTCCAGCTGCAGCACCAACGGCACCGCCTGCCCTTCCTTCAGCGCGGCCTTGCCCTGCATCAGCATCAGGTGCTTGCCACCCGGCTTCAGCTCCACCGCCGCACCGGCCGGCAGCACCAGATGGTGCAGGTGCTGCATGCGGCTGACGTCGCCCTGCAGCGTGGTTTCATGCAGCGACACATCGCCGAACACCGTGCTGCGCGCGCCGATGAGGGTCACTGCGGTGGCGCAGGTGTTGTGGATCGTTCCGTAGCCGGCGGTCATCTTCATCGCCGCGCTCGGCGGCAACCGCGCCCATCCGTCTTTCAACTGCAGGCACTCCACCGGCGCGGCCAGCGCCACTCCCGATGCTGCCACTGCACACAACGCGAACAGTACGCCAACGCATGGTTTGGTTATCATCGGACCACGTTCCCTCCCGGCAAGAGATCGCAGCATGACCACGCTCATCGAGGTGTACAACCATGGACCGATCCGCGAACTGCGTCTGGCGCGGCCGCCGGTCAATGCGCTGGACACCGACCTCTGCCGACAGTTGATCCACGCCGTCGAACAGGCCATGGCCGAAGACGTGCACGGACTGGTGCTGTCAGGCAACGAACGGGTATTCACCGGCGGCATGGACGTGCCCCACCTGCTGTCGCATGGCGACGATCAGCACGCCCTGCTGGACAGCTGGAACGCCTTCTTCGGCGCGGTACGCACGCTGGCCGAAAGCCGCATCCCGGTGGTTGCCGCACTGACCGGGCACGCCCCGGCCGGTGGCTGCGTGCTGGCGCTGTGCTGCGACTACCGGGTGATGGCGCGCAGTACCGATCCGGCGCAGCCGTTCGCCATCGGCTTGAATGAAGTGCAGGTGGGGCTGGTGGCACCGGAGGGCATCCAGCGCCTGCTGCGCCGCGCCGTGGGCATGCACCGCGCCGGGATCCTGCTGACCACCGCCGCCATGGTGCCGGCCGAGCAGGCCCTGCAGATCGGCCTGGTCGATGAGCTGGCAGACGGCGACCTGGTCGTGGCGCGCGCAGTGGCCTGGCTGCAGCGGCTGCTGAAGATGCCACGCCAGCCGATGCTGTTGACCCGCGCGATCGCCCGCCAGGACCTGCATGAAGCCCTGCACCCGGACCTGATCCGCCTGGATCGCTTTGTCGAAGCCTGGTATGCGCCGGATGCGCAGCAGGCACTGCAGGCGCTGGTGGCCCGGCTCGGCAAGGGCTGAGCACCGGGCAACGGCCGGCAGCACCTGCCGGGGGCTGCCGCACGGCCGCCCGGCTATAATCACGGCCTGTCCCGACACCGGCTGTCCCCCTTGAACGACACGCACGAACCCGTCGTCTCCGAATTGATCGACCTGCTCACCCTGGAGCGGCTGGAAGACAACCTGTTCCGTGGCCAGAGCCGCGACATCGGCACCAAGTACGTGTTCGGCGGGCAGGTGCTTGGCCAGGCATTGGCCGCCGCCCAGGCCACGGTGGAAAACGGGCGCCACGTGCACTCGCTGCACGCTTATTTCCTGCGGGCGGGCAATATCGACCACCCCATCGTCTACGACGTGGACCGCACCCGCGATGGCGGCAGTTTCTCGGTACGCCGGGTGACCGCGATCCAGCACGGCAAGGTGATCTTCTTCTGCGCGGCCTCTTTCCAGCAGGAAGAAAGCGGCGCCGAGCACCAGCACAAGATGCCCGAAGTACCTCAGCCGGAAGACCTGGAACCCAACCGTCCGCTGCCGCAGGACGTGCTGGACCGGCTGCCGATCAAGGTGCAGCGCTGGCTGTCGCGGGGTGGCCCGTTCGAGTTCCGCCACGTCTATCCGCGCGATGAGCTCAACCCGCCCAAACGCCCGCCCTACCACCAGGTCTGGTTCCGCCTGACCGAACCGGTCGGCGATGCACCGGAACTGCACCAGGCGCTGTTGGCCTACGCCTCGGATTTCCATCTGCTGGGCACGGCGACCTTCCCGCACGGCATCAGCTACTACCAGCCGCACGTGCAGATGGCATCGCTGGACCACGCGATCTGGTTCCACCGTCCGTTCCGTGCCGACGATTGGCTGCTGTATGCGCTGGACAGCCCGAGCGCGCAGGATTCGCGCGGGCTGGCACGTGGCCAGTTCTTCGACCGCCACGGTCGCCTGGTGGCCAGCACCGCGCAGGAAGGCTTGATCCGCGTGGTGCCTGACAGCGCCGCCGCAGCTGCCGTGCCGGCCAAGGACTGAGGAACGCACCATGAGACAGATTTTCAGCAGCCAGCGCGTGGAAACCGTGGAAGGCGTGGCCGAACTGCTGCGCAGCCACGACATCGAAGTGCGCGTGACCGATGGGCGCACGTACCACACCAAGCGCCGCGGGCAGTTCAGCTACCTCGACCAGAGCAAGAACATCCGCCACCCCACGGTATGGGTGGTGCGTGCGGATGACCAGCCGCGTGCGCGCGAGATCCTGCGTGATGCGCGGCTGCTCGATACGACCCGCCGTGACCACCCGACCGCCGAGTTCGCCTTCCGCGAAACCGAGGCACCGTCCACGGGCCGCGGCTGGGCCTGGCGCATCCGCATCGCCTTGCTGGTGGTGATCGCCGGCGTGGCGTTGTTCATCGGGATGGGCCATCGCGGCGCAAAGCAGCCGGCCGCACCGGCGCCCGCTCCTGCTCCGCAACAGCAGCCCGCCGCACCGGCCGCGCCGGTTGAGGAAGAAGAAGTCCGCGTGCGCATCCAGCCCTCCACGCCGCAACCCTGAGCCGGTAGTGACGACCGCAGGCCGTCCGGTGCCTGCGCCTGCTCCGGTGGGTGACGGCCGCCTGCTCCGGTGGGTGACGACCGTTGGTCGTCACGCTGTTGCAGTGGTCTCCAGAGCCG
>NZ_JACSQS010000011.1:29789-122466 GCF_014836545.1 Stenotrophomonas lacuserhaii | reverse complement strand
ACCAACGGTCGTCACCCACCAGTTCGTTGCGGTCGTCACCCACCAGTTGGTTGCGGTGGTCACGACCACCGGTCACATCCTGCGCGGCGCTCCGTCTTGGGACACAATCCCCGCAGGAGCGCCGCCCATGACCGCAACAGCCGCCAGCCTCGATGACACCCTGCACCGCGAGCTGCCTGCCGCGGCTGATGGCTGCCAGCATGCGTACGGGCGCATCGTGGTGGCCTGCCAGAACACGGTGACCGCCATCGCCCTGGCCATCACCCGCGACCGCCACGCCAGCGAAGACATCGCGCAGGAAGCGTTCGTGCGCGCCTGGCAGCAGCTGCGCCAGCTGCGCAATCCCTCCAGCTTCATGCCGTGGCTGCGCCAGATCACCCGCAACCTGGCCCGCGATTGGCTGCGCAGCCAGCGCGGCCGTCCGCTTTCGGGCGAAGCAGCAGAGCTGGCGATCAACATGGCCGCCGATCCCGCCCCCGGCGCGGCCGACCGCCTGCTGCGCATCGAAGAAGAAATCGCCGCCGAGGACATCATCTCCGCGCTGCCCGAGGAGAGCCGCGAAGTGCTGCTGCTGTACTACCGCGAAGGCCAGCGTTCGCAGCACGTCGCCAGCCTGCTCGGGCTCAGCGATGCGGCCGTGCGCAAGCGGCTTTCCCGCGCCCGTGGCATGGTGCGCGAAGGCCTGCTGCAGCGTTTCGGCGAGTTCGCGCGCAGCAGCGCGCCCGGTGCAGCGTTTGCCACCACGGTGGTGTCGATGCTGATGGTGGCCGCTCCGGGAACCGCCAGCGCAGCGATCGTGGCCCTGGGTACCGGCGTGGGCGTGGGCGGCAGCAAGCTCGGCCTGGGCGGTGCCAGTGCCTCAGCGGGAACGGCGATGGGGTCGCTGACCGCCGCGGCGGGCCAGTTTCCGGGCTTCGTCGACCACGTCAACGTGGGCGCGATGGTCGGCGCGGTGGTCGGCGGGACGGCCTTCAGCTACCTGGGCGGGCGCTACCTGATGTCGTTCGCGGAGTCACCGCAGGAACGCGCGCAGATCCGGCGCTTCGTGCACCTCAACACCTTCACCGCGCTGGTGGTCTGCGTAACGGTATTGGTGCTGTCACTGCTGGCACTGCCGGCGTGGGTGGGCCTGTTCGCCCTGTCCGCGGGCCTGTCGCTGGTCTGCTGGCAGTGCCTGGTGCCGCTGCGGCGGATCATGCAGCCGCTGATCGACCGCGATGCCCAGCGGCGCGGGCTGCAGGGCCAACGCAACTGGAAATACGAAGCGCTGTACGGCAAGCACGGCATGATCGGCGCGGCCTTGGCGGCCTTGCTCATGGTGGGCTGGCTGTTGTGGAGAAACGGCGCGCTGTAAGCCGAAGCGGTGACGACCAGAGGCCGTCACCGCACTCGAAACCCGGTTGTGACGGCCGCTGACCGTCAATCTTCCATGGGCCGCTGGCCGTCAGTCCTGCAACGGCCGCGCCGGACCCTGCGGCCCGTGGCCCCCATGGCGCGGGCCACGCATCGGGCCCTTGGCCGCGTCGAACTCGGCCTTGCTCAGCTGGCCATCCTTGTTGGTGTCCGCCGCGGTGAACCAGGCATCACGATGCTGCTTCATGCGCAGCTCGCGGTCGGCCTTGTCCAGGTAGCCATCCTTGTTGATGTCCATCTGGTCGAAGCGCCCGGCCAGGCGCGGATCGGCGGCGGCCTCCTGGCGGCTGATGCGACCGTCCTTATTGGTATCCAGACGGGCCAGCTGCTCGGCATGGCCACGCCCCGGGCCACGATGCCCGTGCTTGCCGCGCGGCCGTTCTTCACGGGACAGCTTGCCGTCCTTGTTGCTGTCCAGCTGGTCGAAGCGCGCGGCCAGGCGCGGGGCGGCAGCGGCTTCAGTGCGATCGATGAAACCATCGCTGTTGGTGTCCAGCTTGACCGGGCGCTGCGGCGCCGGCGGCGCATCGGCAGCCAGGGCGATACCGGTGGCGGAGGTGCTCAGCAGCAGGGCCAGCAGCAGGGGGGTACGCAGGGTCATGGGGTCACTCCAGTAGAAGGGGACGGGGTGTTTTTCAATCACCCTCGAAGCACAACAACGCGTGGGCGCGGCCACGGTTGACGTCGGCCCCGGGCGTGTTCATTTGGCAGACAGTCGCGGCCACTGCGACAGCCGGACGTTATGCTGTGGACATGGCGATACACGGCGACCGCGACGACGACCTGAGGCTGTTCCAGACCGGCGAGCACCCCTGCGGCTACTGGCCGGAGCGGACCGCGCGCGATCTGGTGCTGGACCCCCATGACCGCCGCCTGGGTGGCCTGTACCCGATGGCGCTCAGCTGGGGCTTCCGCCGCAGTGGCGACCTGGTCTACCGCCCGCATTGCGCCCAATGCCACGCTTGCGTGGCGGTGCGCATACCCGTGCAGCGCTTCGCCCCGGACCGCAGCCAGCGCCGCTGCGTGGCGCGCAACGCCGACCTGGAAGTGCGCATCACCGCCGCCGCCCCGCGCGAGGAACTGTTCGCGCTGTACCACCGTTACCTGGCCCATCGGCATGCCAACGGCGGCATGGATACCCACGGGCCCCACGAGTTCGAGCAGTTCCTGATCGGCAGCTGGTCGCGTACGCGTTTCCTGGAAATCCGCCTGCCGCCGCCGCACGGTGGGCCAGGCGAGCTGATCGGCGTGGCGGTCACCGACGTCACCGAGCAGGGCCTGTCGGCGGTCTACACCTTCTTCGACCCGGACCATGCACAGCGCGGGCTGGGCACCTTCGCGATCCTGCAGCAGGTGGCCTGGGCACAACGCGAATCCCTGTCCCACCTGTATCTGGGCTATTGGATCCGCGACCACCTGAAGATGGATTACAAGCGCCGGTTCCGCCCGCTGGAAGCCTACGACGGCCGGCGCTGGAACGAATTCGATGGCGAACTGGCCGGACGCTGACAAGCCGCTGACACAGGCGCCGGTGCACAATACCGGCCATGAAAATTCCAGCCTTCAGCCTCCCCGCCCTGACCGTCGCCGTGGCCCTGCTGTGCAGCGCCTGCGCCCAGACCCCCGAGCGTGCCGCCGCGATGCCTGATGCCTCTACCGCCCTGCGCCTGGCCACCTACAACACCTCCCTCTACTCCGACCAGGCCGGCGGGCTGATCGCCGAGCTGGAAGGCGACAGCGCGCACGCGCGCAAGATCGCCGCGGTGCTGCAGCAGGTGCGCCCGGACCTGGTGCTGCTCAACGAGTTCGACTACGACGATGCGCACCGCGCCGCTGATCTGTTCCAGCAGCGCTACCTGGCCGTGGCCCAGCCTGGTAGCGGTGAGCCGCTGAACTTCGCCTACCGCTATCTCGCTCCGGTCAACACCGGCGTGCAGAGCGGGCTGGACCTGGACAACAACGGCGAAGTAGGCGGCGAAGGCCGCGCCCGTGGCAACGACGCGTGGGGCTACGGCCTGCACCCGGGCCAGTACGGCATGCTGGTGCTGTCGCGCTATCCGATCGACGAAGCCCAGGTACGCAGCTTCCAGCTGCTGAAGTGGAACACCCTGCCCGGCGCGATCCGCCCGATCGACCCGCGCACCGGCAAGAGCTTCTATTCCGATGCGGTGTGGTCGCAGCTGCGGTTGTCGTCCAAATCGCACTGGGACGTACCGGTGCGCACGCCGTCGGGCGTGGTGCACGCGCTGGTATCCCACCCTACTCCGCCGGTGTTCGACGGCCCGGAAAAGCGCAACGCCGCGCGCAACCACGACGAACTGAAGCTGTGGCAGGAGTATCTGTCAGCCGGTGAAAAGCCGTGGCTGTGCGACGACCAGCAGCGCTGTGGCGGTCTGGCGCAGGACGCCCGCTTCGTGATCCTGGGCGACCTCAACAATGACCCGGTGGATGGCGATGGCCGCCACGAAGGCATCCTGGAACTGATCGAAAACCCGCGCGTGCTGCGCCATGCCACCCCGTCCAGCATCGGCGGCGAGCAGACCAGCCTGGCCTACGCCGCCAAGGGCATCAGCCGTCGCGGCGCCCCGCAGCACGCCACCGGCGATTTCGGCCCGAAATCCGGCACGATGCGGCTGGACTACGTGCTGCCCTCGGTCGGCTTCGCCTACATCGGCGGCGGCGTGTTCTGGCCGGCCGAAGGCACGGACGAAGCAAAGATCGCCGACGGCAGCGATCACCACCTGGTCTGGGCCGACGTGAAGTAAGTCAGGGCTTCAGGGTGACGCCGATGGCGGCGGCGGCATCGCGGGCGATCGCGCGGGCCTGGTCGGTGCTGTCGGCCCGCGCCAAGGTAACGCCAACGCGACGGTGGCCGTGCACGCTCGGCTTGCCGAACAGGCGCACGGCGGTGTCCTGCACCTCCAGCGCGGCGGCGACATCGGTGAAGTACGGCACGCCTTCGCCGTGGGCCAACAGCGCGCAGGACGCGCTCGCTCCGCCCTGGCGGATCACCGGGATCGGCAGGCCGAGGATCGCGCGCGCGTGCAGTGCGAACTCGCTCAGTTCCTGCGAAACCAGGGTCACCAGTCCGGTGTCATGCGGGCGCGGCGACACTTCGCTGAACCACACCTCGTCGCCCTTCACGAACAGCTCCACGCCGAACAGTCCCCAGCCGCCGAGGTCATCGGTGATGGCCCGGGAAATCTCCTCGGCGCGCGCCAGCGCCGCAGCGGACATCGCCTGTGGCTGCCAGCTTTCGCGGTAATCGCCGTCCTTCTGCAGGTGGCCGATCGGCGCGCAGAACGAGGTACCACCCGCATGCCGCACGGTCAGCAGGGTGATTTCGTAATCGAAATCGATGAAGCCCTCGACGATGCAGCGTCCAGCACCAGCGCGGCCCCCGGTCTGCGCATACGCCCAGGCCGGGGCGATGTCAGCCTCGCTGCGCAGCGTGCTCTGGCCCTTGCCCGAAGAAGACATCACCGGCTTGACCACGCACGGCAGGCCGATCGCCTGAACGGCGGCGGTGTACTCCGCTTCGGTGTCCACGAAGCGATACGGCGAGGTCGGCAGGCCCAGCGTTTCCGCCGCCAGCCGGCGGATGCCTTCGCGGTCCATGGTCAGCCGCGCAGCGCGCGCGGTGGGCACCACGCGCAGCCCCTGTTCCTGCTCCAGCTGCACCAGCGTCTCGGTGTGGATGGCCTCGATTTCCGGCACTACCAGGTGCGGTTTTTCCAACGCGATCAGCTCGCGCAGGGCCATCGCATCCAGCATGTCGATCACGTGCGCGCGGTGCGCCACCTGCATCGCCGGCGCGTCGGCGTAACGGTCGGCGGCGATCACTTCCACGCCCAGGCGCTGCAGCTCGATGGCCACTTCCTTGCCAAGTTCGCCCGATCCCAGCAGCAGGACACGGGTGGCGGAGGGGGACAACGGGGTTCCAAATGCGGACATGGCGGCGTTCCAGCGTGGAGGTGAAGGCGGGTGGGCATTCTAGCCGGTCGCCCCCTGCCTGCCGACGGACGGCACTTGCAGACTGATATCAATTTGATATCTTCCGATCCGGACCCTCAAGGATGTGCCGTCATGAAAGAGAAGCCGCTCCGCTCCCTCAACGGCCTGGCCGTGCTGGCCGCCGTTGTGCTCATCGCCGGCCTTGCCGGCCTGGTGTTCCTGCTCGGCGCCACGGGCGCGAACGGAATGCGCCCCGCCCCGATGCTTCTGCTGGGCTGCGTTCTGGTGATGCTCCTGGCCCTGCTGTCATTGGCTGGCCTGTACACCGTGCAACCCAACCAGGCTGCGGTGCTGAGCCTGTTCGGCAAGTACGTCGGCACGGTCAAGGACAACGGCCTGCGCTGGAACAACCCGTTCTTTTCCAAGCGCCGGGTCAGCCAGCGCGTACGCAATTTCGAAAGCGGCAAGCTGAAGGTCAACGAGCTGGACGGCAGTCCGATCGAGATTGCCGCGGTGATCGTGTGGCAGGTGGTGGACGCCTCCGAGGCGGTCTACAACGTGGACGACTACGAAAGCTTCGTGCATATCCAGTCTGAGTCCGCGCTGCGTGCGATGGCCACCAGCTATCCGTATGACCAGCACGAAGAAGGCCAGCTGGCCCTGCGCAGCCATGCCAGCGAGATTTCGCTGCACCTGAGGAACGAACTGGCCGAACGCCTGGCCGATGCCGGCGTGCAGATCATCGATGCGCGCATCAGCCACCTCGCCTATGCCGCGGAAATCGCCCAGGCCATGCTGCAGCGCCAGCAGGCCAATGCGGTGATCGCCGCCCGCACGCGGATCGTCGCCGGTGCGGTGGGCATGGTGGAAATGGCACTGGCCGAACTGCAGAAGAACGGCGTGGTGCAGCTGGACGAAGAGCGCAAGGCGCACATGGTGAGCAACCTGCTGACCGTGCTGTGTTCCGACCGCGGCACGCAGCCGGTGGTCAACGCCGGTTCGTTGTACTGAGCCGTGTTGACGGTGCCCTGCCGGCCGCGAGCCGGAACCAGCCGTTGATCCAGGAGTATCCATGAGCGAGAAGAAAGCCTATCCACTGCGCATCAACGCCGATGTCCTGGCCGCGACGCAGCGCTGGGCCGACGACGAGCTGCGCAGCCTCAACGCCCAGATCGAATACATGCTGCGCGATGCATTGCGCAAGGCCGGACGGCTGCCGAAACCCACCTCTTCGCAGGAGAGCAAGGAATGAGCAGGAACCTGGGCAGGCGCGCGCCGCGCATGTTGGTCGCCACCACGCTTTCGCTGCTGGCCGGGATCGCCACCGCCACCGAACCGGCGCAGGTGGCCACGCAATTGCTGGACCACCTGCAGGCCGGCCGCGTGCAGGACACCGCCGCCATGCTGACCCCGGCGATGGCCGCTGCCGCCCCGGCTGATCGTCTGCAGGTGCTGTGGAATTCACTGGGCGAACTGCAGCAGCGCGGCCAGCCGACGGTGAGCGAGCAACAGGGCATGCATCTGGTGGAGGTGCCGTTGCGCTTTGCCGCCGCGGCGGTCAACGCGCAGGTCGCAGTGGATGCACAGGACCGGGTCGCCGGCCTGCTGCTGCGCCCGGCAGCGGCCGAAAAAGCGGCTCCGCCACCGGCCGATGCGAACTACCGCGAGCTGGATTTCAGCGTGCCGCAGGCACGCGGCGCGTTGCCGGGCACGCTGGCCCTGCCCAACGGCAAGGGCCCGTTTCCGGCCGTGGTGCTGGTGCACGGATCCGGCCCGCAGGATCGCGATGAAACCATCGGCGCGAACCGGCCCTTCCTGGACATCGCGCGGGGCTTGGCCGCGCGTGGCATTGCCGTGCTGCGTTATGACAAGCGCAGCAAGGCGCGGCCGCAGGATTTCCAGCAGCCGTTCGATGTCGACGACGAAACCACCGACGATGCAGTCGCCGCGTTGACCGCACTTGCTGCCGATCCGCGCATCGATGGCCAGCGTGTGTTCGTGCTTGGCCACAGCCAGGGCGGCATGCTCGCGCCCCGCATCGCCACGCGCTGGCCGCAGGCACGCGGGGCGATCCTGTGGTCCGCCCCCGCGCGCAGCCTGCTGGACCTGCTGCCCGAGCAGAACCGTTACCTGTTGAACCTGGATGGCAGCATCAGCGCAGTGGAACAGGCGTTCCTGGACACCCTCGATACACAGATCGCCGCGGCGCGCAGCGCCACACCGGCCGCCGCCAGCGCGCTGCCGTTGGGGGTGCCGCAGCACTTCTGGAAGAGCATTGAAGCGGTGGACGCACGTGCCGACGCCAAGGCCCTGCGCAAGCCGCTGCTGATGCTGCACGGCGGCCGCGATTTCCAGGTATCCGACACCGACTGGACGCTCTGGCAGGAGGCACTGCAGGGACGCAGCGATGTGCATTGGAAGCGCTACCCGTCGCTGAACCATATCGGCATCGCCGGCAGCGGCCCCGGTTCGCTGAAGGAATACACCCAGCCCGGGCAGGTCGATCCGCAGCTGATCGACGACGCCGCACGCTGGATAGAGGCGCAGCGATGAGCGGCGGCAGTGATCCCCGGCGCTTCGCGGTCAGTGATGGCTCGCCACTGCGGCTGCTGTGGATCATCGCGCCGTTGCTGCTGTTCGTCGGCCTCACCTTCTATCCCCTGCGGCAGCCTGTCGAAGCCGGCGCGATGCCGTTCGCGGTCACGCTCACCCCGCCCTACTTCACCCTGCACGGCAGCGCAGCGTGGAGCCTGGCCATCGCCGTGCTGCTGACCGTGCTGCTGTGCTGGCTGTTCTTCCGCCGCCGGGTGGAGCTGGATGGCAACGTGCTGAGCGTCCATTCCACGTTCTACCGAAAGCGCACCCCGGTGGAGCAGATGGACCTGCCGAACGCCGCCGTGGTCGACCTGAAACAGGAAAAGCGGCATGGCCTGCGCCACAAGATCAACGCCTACAGCATGCCGGGCTTCCACTCCGGCCACTATCGCCTGCACGGCGGCGGCAAGGGCTTTGCGCTGGTGACCGACGTGCACCGCGTGCTGGTGATTCCGGTGCGCGACGGACCAACCCTGTTGCTGAGCCTGGCCGAACCGCAATCGCTGCTGGACGCGCTGCGCCGGGCCGCCACGCCTCGCGGCCGTCCGCGCTAAGCTGGGCACATGTCCAGATCCCTGCCCCTGCTGCTCAATACCGACGCCATCGAAGCGTGGCCGGCCGCGCTGCTGCGCGCCCGCGGCAACGCCGATGCGCGCCTGCTGGCGCGTGCCCGCTGGGTGCTGCGGCGCAAACGCGATGGCCGCTACCTGGCCGCCATCTTCGACCACGGCGTGCACTCGCTGATTCCACACCTGCCACAGGAACCCGGTGCCGCCGAGGCACTGGACGCGCTGTCCTGGCTGAACCCGCAACGCGGCAGCGGGCCGCTGGAGCAGCGGCTGCTCTCACCCCAGGGCCTGCACGAACGCCTGCAGCAGCTGGGACTGGACGCCGATGCGTATGCCGCCAACACCGGCCTGGCACTGGAAGCCGAGCCGGTGCTGCTGCACTTCGCCGGGCGCGACCGCTTTGGCCGGCCGCTGTGGCTGCGCCGTGGTGCAGCGCAGGCGTGGCGTCGCATGCGCCTGCAGGCGGCACGCGAAGGCATCGCCCTGGATGCGATTTCCGGCTACCGCAGCCACGATTACCAGCTGGGAATTTTCGAACGCAAGCTGGCCCGCGGGCAGCGCGTGGCGGAGATCCTGAAGGTCAATGCCGCGCCCGGATTCAGCGAGCACCACAGCGGAATGGCGCTGGACATCGGCACGCCCGGGGATCCGCCGGCCGAGGCATCGTTTGAAGAGACCGCGGCGTTCGCGTGGCTGCAGGAGCACGCTGCATGGCACGGGTTCCGGATGAGTTATCCGCGCGGGAATCCGCATGGGATCGTGCATGAGCCGTGGCATTGGCGTTGGTGCGGGAGCTGAAGAGCGTGACGACCAACGGTCGTCACCCACCAAGGGCAAAGAGCGTGACGGCCAACGGTCGTCACTACCGGGTTGGTCAGTCCTGGGAGCGGTTGGTCTTGATGGCCGGGCCTTCGGTGAAATCGGCGATGCGCCACAGGTACAGGCTGGCGTAGGTGCGGTAAGGCCCCCACTTTTCACCGCGCAGGGCGAGCGCCTTCGGCGTGGGCATCAGTTCGGCTTTGTCCACGCGCTGGGCGCCCTTGCGGATGCCCAGGTCGTCCAGCGGCAGGATGTCCGGGCGGCCCAGCCGGAACATCAGCATCATCTCCACCGTCCAGCGGCCGATGCCGCGCACCGGCACCAGCGCCTGGATGATCGCCTCGTGTTCCATCACCGCCATCCGCCGCAGGCTGGGAATCTCCCCGGCCGCTTCGCGCAGCGCCAGGTCCCGCAGCGCCAGCGTTTTGTTGCCCGATACCCCGCATGCACGCAGCGCGACGTCGTCGATACGGCCCAGCGTGTCCGCGTGCAGACGGGTACTGCCGATGGCCGCCTCCACCCGCCCCACGATCGTCGAGGCGGCCTTGCCGCTGAGCTGCTGGAACAGGATCGCCCGGGCCAGCGCATCGACGGGATCAAACGGTTTCCGCCACCCCTCCGGCGTCGGCAGCGGACCCAGGCGGCGCATCCACGCCGCCAGCCGGCGGTCACGCCGGGCGAGCCAGTCGTGCGCCTGTTCGACGTCGAAGCCACGCGCGAAGCGGGGCATGGCTCAGCGCCTCAGCGCATCGATGGCCACCAGCACCCAACCCAGCATCAGCGCCATGCCACCCACCGGCGCCAGCCGCGTGGACCACTGCCACAGCGCATTGCCGGCCAGGCTGCCAGCGAACAGCAGCGTGCCGAGCAGGATCACGTACAGCGCCAGCCGACCGAACAGGGCCGTGGCGCGCGGCCCCAATGCCGCCAGCACCGCGCCGTGGGCGAAGGCATACAGCGCGGCCATGTTGAGGTGCTGCTGGGCCAGGGGTTCGCCGACCCCGTGCGAGGCATAGGCGGACAGGCCGATGGAAGCCGCTGCCAGCAGTGCACCGAGGCAGGCAAGCAACGAGGGCCTGCGCGCGCGTCGATCAATCGCAAACATGTCCACTCCCTTTCCAGTCGTGCCAAAAAAAAACGCGCCGCAAGATGCGGCGCGTTTTTGTTTTCTACGTTACATCAGGCGTCCAGATTTACTTGACGGCCCAGTAGATGTCATACGTGCCTTCCGGAGTGAAGGACTTCTGCACGCCACCATTCCAGGTTTCGTACGGACGGTCGATCACTTCGTTGCCGCCGGTCACCGACCAGGCGCGCAGTGCATTGCGGGCAACGTCCAGGCCAGCCACGTGACCGGTGTAGGTCGCATGGGCCGAACGGTGCGGAGCAACGCGGACGTACTTCACCGGGGCGCCACCATCGATCTTGACCGCCAGCTCTTCGGCCGGCACGCCTTCGCTACCCTTCTTCTTCACCGGCTGGGCGACGTCGAAGGCGTACTTCTCGGCACCGAAATCGGTGGTGATGATGCGGAACGGGCCGACGGCTTCGAGGTCGTTGGCCTCCATCACGCGCTTGATCCATTCCTGGTTGTCAGCGATGGACTTGGTGATGGTGGCTTCGCCACGATCCACGTTGCCCGCGGTGACCACCAGCAGGTCTTCGGCCGGGACATCGACGATGGCCAGGTCGTTCAGCGGTGCTTCGGCGGTGCGGTAGTCCACGTTCGGCACGGTGGCCAGCATGTTCGCCATGCGCGACAGACCCATCTTCAGGTCGTCACCGATGTGGCGGCTGACGTACAGGCCGGCGTAACGACCGAACAGGTCGAAGCCATACTTGACGTTGTACTCCTGGGTGATCTTGACGTTGCGGCCATCCTTGCCGGTCGGCTCCAGGATGAAGGCAGTCGTCTTGTCATGACCCTTGGTGGCGTCTTCGATGGCGATGGCGACGCGCTTGTTCTGCTCGCTCTCGGTGATCTTCCAGGTGCCGTTGCCCAGGTCCTTGGACGTGTAGTCCAGGGTGGCGCCGACGCCGGCAGCCGGGCCGGAGAACTTCAGGTCGGTAGCGGGATCACGCAGCAGGAGGGGGTTCCAATCCTTGAAGCGACGCAGGCTGTTGACCGTGTCGTACACGATCGTCATCTTGCGGTTGGTCTCGATGCTTTCCGAAATATGGCGCTCGCCCGGGAGGACCACGCCAATGATGACGAACAGGCCAGCCACGATCCCCAAGGCGATCAGGAACTCGATAATACGGGTCATTCAGAAGTCTCCGGGGCCGATCCCACGGCCGGGTTGAGTGAAGCGAAGCGCCAATCCTAGCAGCTTCGTTGGCTTTGTTGATCTGGTTTGGACCACCGGTTTCCGCGTCGACAACCGATTTGTACAGACAAGGGGCCGAAGGGTAGCGCACATGGGCCACCCACCAGTAGGGGGCAGACGGAGGTTACCGGTCCATGTTATCGGTAAACCCCCGCCGTTGAACGATTTTCAGACCAATTGAAGCTCGAATGCCTTGAGCACGGCACGGGTCCGGTCGCGCACGCCCAGTTTGGACAGGATATTGGACACGTGGTTCTTGATCGTGCCCTCGGCCACGCCCAGCGAATTGGCGATTTCCTTGTTGGAGAAACCACTGGCCATCAGCCGCAGGATCTCGGTTTCGCGGTCGGTCAGCGGATCCGGGCGGTCCAGGCTGACGAACTCGTTGCGCATGTGCTCCAGCCCGGACAGCAGCCGCTGGGTCACCGCCGGCTGCACCAGCGAACCGCCTTCGGACACGGTGCGGATGGCCCCCACCAGCTGGTCCAGGGTCACGTCCTTGAGCAGGTAGCCCTTGGCGCCGGCCTTCAGCCCGGCCAGCACCAGCTGGTCGTCGTCGAAGGTGGTCAGGATGATGGTCGGTGGCAGCTGCTCCAGCTTGGACAGCATCTGCAAGGCCTCCAGCCCGGACATGGCGGGCATGCGCATGTCCATCAGCACCACGTCCGGCTTGACCTGCGGAATGATCTCCACGGCCTGGCGCCCATCGGCCGCCTCGGCGATCACCTCGATGCCATCGTCCAACGCCAGCAGTGAGCGGATCCCCTGCCGCACCAGGGTTTGGTCGTCGACCAGGCAGACGCGAATCATCAACGAACTCCTTCAGGTGCGGTGCTCAGCGCCAACGCCGGGACACCAGGAACCGAGGCACGCAGGCGGAAGCCCTGTCCCCGATGGGTTTCAATCTGCAGCTCGCCACCACATTGTTGCAGGCGCTCGCGCATTCCGCGCAGGCCGTTGCCCACCATGATGCCATCAGCGCCGTTTCCATCGTCACGCGCCTCCAGGCTGACCCCGCCGGCTTCGCGGCGGACGGTGATCCACAGGTTGCGCGCGCCGGCGTGGCGCACCGCATTGGTGATGATTTCCTGGGTGCAGCGCAGCAGCACGTGGGCCCGCTCGGGGTCTTCCACGTTCAGCGGACTGGGCACGTCCAGGTGGACGTCCAGCGAGGGCACGCGCTGGGTCAACGGGCGCAGCGCCGCCGCCAGGTCGATCGCCCCGCTGTCGCGCAGCTGGCTGACCGCCTCGCGCACGTCGGTGAGCAGCAGCTTGGCCAGGGTATGCGCCTGGTGCACGTGCTCCTGGGCCCGGCCCTCGGTGATGTGGCCGGCCACTTCCAGGTTCAGGCTGAGCGCGGTCAGGTGATGGCCCAGCAGGTCGTGCAGTTCGCGGGAGATCCGCGTGCGCTCGTTGACCCGCGCACTTTCAGCAAGCAGCACGCGGGTGGCGCGCAGTTCGGTATTGAGCTGTCGCTGCTCCTCGCGGGCGTCGGTCTGCTGCCGCGCGACCAGGCTGGTCACGAAGATGAACATGGAGAAGCCGCCATACAGCAGCGACTGCATGACCGCTTCGAACAACGGAAACCTCAGCAGTACGTAGTAGACAGGGGCCACCGCCAGCTGGCTGACCAGCAGCCACAGCACCCCATAGCGGGCCGGCAGCATCCACGGAATCACCCCGGCCGCCACCATCATCAGGATGCTGCCGAGCCCGGAACCGCTGAGGAAGCTCACCCCCAGCGCGGAAATGGTCAGCAGCACCAGCATGCCGCGATCAAGCCAGCTGGCATGGCCCCCGCTGCGCAGGTCGCGGGTCAGCCGGAAGTAGGCCCCGCCGAATACCAGGTAGGCGGCGAACAACAGCACCGCCCCGCCGTTGTCGCTGGCCGGCCGACGCAGGTTCTCGATCTGCGAGTAAACCAGGGGAAGACCGACCATGACCCAGGTGAACAGGCCAGCCAGACGGAGGACACGGGTATGACTGAGGGCTCCCAACATCCCTGCATCTTAGGCTGAACCTGGCCTGCGTCACTCCCACGGAAGTCATGCCCCGGTTTCCCCCGGTCACGCGCCCCCCATGCAATAATCAGTGGGAAGGGCCCGGCAACGGGCAACATGCACCACCCCACGGAGTCTCAATGTCGATTGTCATCCGCGACGTGCGCGAGCATGAGCTCGATTCCGTCCTGGCCTTGAACAACAACGCCGGTCTGGCGATCCTGCCGTTGGACGCGCACCGGCTGCACCTGTTCTATGAAACCGCCGAGTATTTCCGCGTCGCCGAGCGCGACGGCAACCTGGCCGGCTTCCTGATCGGGTTCGGCAGTGAAAGCCAGCACGACAGCAGCAACTTCGCCTGGTTCAAGCAGCAGCTGCCCAGCAGCTTCTTCTATATCGACCGCATCGTGGTGGCCAGCCGCCGCCGCGGTGGTGGCGTGGGCCGGGCGTTCTACGCCGATGCGCAGAGCTATGCCGAACTGCGTTATCCGCAGATGACCTGCGAGGTCTTCCAGGACCATGGCGCCGATGCGGCGCTGCTTTTCCACGGCAGCTTCGGCTTCCGCGAACTGGGCCAGAACACCATGCCGCACGTGGATGTCCGCGCCAGCATGCTGGCCAAGGAACTGTGCAGCTATGCCTGGGTGAGTGACACCTACGGCGGCAAGCTGCCGGACGTGGCATGGGCGCGCGGCCGGCAACGGCCCACCCCCGCCCAGCAGCCGACGGGTACTTGAGGTGGCGGTGAACATGGATTACGAACAGGCCGGTGAACTGAAGATCGGCCAGGTAGGCATCGCCAACCTGCGCATCCGCACGATGGATGTGGAGCGTCTGGTGCAGGAAATGAACGAGCGGGTCAACCGCGCGCCCAAGCTGTTCGGACGCGCGGCGGTGATCCTTGATTTCGGCGGCCTGAGCCGCACCCCGGACGTGGCCAGCGCCAAGGCGCTGCTGGACGGGCTGCGTGGCGCCGGCGTGCTGCCGGTGGCGCTGGCCTACGGCACCTCGGAGATCGAACTGCTGTCCCAGCAGCTGGGCCTGCCGCTGCTGGCCAAGTTCCGCGCACAGTACGAACGCGCCGACGCCGAGCCGGCCCCGCCCCGTGCAGCGCCCCCGGCGGCTCCGGCGCGCGAGCCGCGCCGCGCCGCGCCCGCTGTCGCCGCACTGGCCGCCGCGCCGGCCCCGGGTGAACCCCCCAAGCCGGGCCGCATGCAGCTGGCCAACGTGCGTTCGGGCCAGCAGCTGTACGCTGAAAACTGCGACCTCACGGTGATGGGCACGGTCGGCGCGGGCGCCGAAGTGATCGCCGATGGCAGCATCCATATTTACGGCACCCTGCGCGGACGCGCGCTGGCCGGTGCCCAGGGCAATACCGCGGCGCGTATTTTCTGCCGCGATTTCCATGCCGAACTGGTGGCCATTGCCGGCCACTACAAGGTATTGGACGATGTACCGGACAACCTGCGCGGCAAGGCCGTGCAGGTCTGGCTGGAACAGGACCAGATCAAGATCGCTGCGCTGGATTGACTTTGTCGCAGCCCCAACCAGAACAAGAGCAGGAGAAGTCCTTTGGCTGAAATCATCGTAGTCACCTCCGGCAAGGGCGGCGTCGGCAAGACCACCACCAGCGCAAGCCTTGCCTGCGGCCTGGCACGTCGTGGCAAGAAGGTGGCGGTGATCGACTTCGACGTCGGCCTGCGCAACCTCGACCTCATCATGGGCTGCGAGCGCCGCGTGGTGTACGACTTCGTCAACGTCGTGCATGGCGAAGCCACCCTCAAGCAGGCCCTGATCAAGGACAAGCGCTTTGACAACCTGTATGTGCTGGCTGCCTCGCAGACCCGCGACAAGGATGCGCTGACCCAGGAAGGCGTGGGCAAGGTCCTGAAGGACCTGGCCGCCGATGGCTTTGAATATGTCATCTGCGATTCGCCGGCCGGCATTGAAAAGGGCGCGTTCCTGGCCATGTATTTCGCCGACCGCGCCGTGGTGGTGGTGAACCCGGAAGTGTCTTCGGTGCGCGACTCCGACCGCATCATCGGCCTGCTGGATTCGAAGACCCACAAGGCCGAGAACGGCCATGACGTGCCGGCCTTCCTGCTGCTGACCCGCTACACCCCGGTGCGCGTGGAAGCCGGCGAGATGCTGAGCATCACCGACGTGGAAGAAGTGCTGGGCCTGAAGGCGATCGGCGTGATCCCCGAATCCGGCGATGTGCTCAATGCCTCCAACAAGGGCGAACCGGTCATCCTGGACGGCGAGTCACCGGCCGGCCAGGCCTATGACGATGCCGTCGCGCGCATCATGGGCGAAGACCGCCCGATGCGCTTCACCGCCGTGGAGAAGAAGGGCTTCTTCAGCAAGCTGTTCGGAGGGTAAGCATGGGCCTGTTCGATTTCCTGAAAGCCAAGAAGACCACCGCCGAGACAGCGAAGAACCGCCTGCAGATCATCATCGCGCAGGAGCGCAGCCACCGCGGCGGTCCCGATTATCTGCCGCTGATGCAGCGCGAGCTGCTGGAAGTGATCCGCAAGTACGTCAACATCGATGTCGATGCGGTCAAGGTCGACCT
Organism: Stenotrophomonas lacuserhaii; assembly: GCF_014836545.1. Lineage (GTDB taxonomy): Bacteria > Pseudomonadota > Gammaproteobacteria > Xanthomonadales > Xanthomonadaceae > Stenotrophomonas > Stenotrophomonas lacuserhaii. The sequence continues at coordinate 106,214 of NZ_JACSQS010000011.1, read as the reverse complement.
GGTCAAGGACGGACAGCACGACGTGCTGGATATCTCCGTCGCCTTGCCGGAAGGGCCTGAAAAGCCCTGATCCCCTGCCCTGCCCGCGCCAGCCGCGGGCGGGGTTCCTGCTCGATGCCATGAACGAACCCGCCCCCGAACCATCGGTCACCCGCGTCGGCGACATCGCCTTCGACGATGCCGCGCGCCTGCTGTCCGGGCATGGCCTGCACCTGCACCACGTGGCCGCCGGGGCGCCGATTCCCGGCAGTTACTGGGGCGAGCCCGAAGCGGGCATCATCGCCAGCGATGTCTACGTACGCGATGACACACCCGTGCATTCAATGCTGCACGAAGCCTGCCACCTGATCGTGCTGCCGCCGGAGCGGCGTGCGCTGGTGCATACCGACGCCACCGATTCGGTTCCCGAAGAAGATGCGACCTGTTACCTGCAGATCGTGCTGGCGGCGGAGCTGCCGGGAGTGGGCAGCGCGCAGCTGATGGCGGACATGGATGCGTGGGGGTACACGTACCGCTTGGGCTCCACGCAGGCGTGGTTCGAGCACGACGCGGAGGACGCGCGCGCGTGGTTGGTCGAGCGGGGGTTGTTGGTCGGCTGAGCTGTGCTTCGAGTTACGTGGACTGCGAGCGCGCGGGCGGGGCGGGCTGCACGGGACGCGCCGCAAGTACGTCCGTGTAGGCTACGTCGCCGCATCCCTGCGGCTCAGTGTCCCGTGCAACCTGCCCCGCCCGCGCCTGCCAGCTCAGCGCGACCGGTGGGGAAAAAGAAGAGCAAGAGCGGTAGCGCCGAGCCATGCTCGGCGGCTCTTTGCTGACGGCCACGGATGGACTCCGCCGAGCACGGCTCGGCGCTACCTGCTTCTGTTTTTTTCTTTCCCCTCTCCGGCGCGATGCTGGCTCGCCGGGGGAGGCGGGGGTCGGCGGGACACTGAGCCGCATGGATGCGGCGACGTAGCCTACAGGGACGTACTTGCGGCGGGTCCCGCTGATCCCCGCCTCCCCCGGCGCCCCATGCAAACAGACAAAAAACTACTGCCCCGCCAACGCCCGCAACGTGATTCCCACCACGTACGCCAGGTACGTGCCGGTCGCATACCCCATCGTGCCCAGCAGCACGCCCACCGGCGCCAGCGCAGGATGGAACGCCGCAGCCACCACCGGCGCCGATGCCGGCCCACCGATGTTGCTCTGCGAACCGATGGCGAAGTAGAAGAACGGCACGTGCAGCAGCTTGGCCAGCAGCCACAACAGCACGATGTGTACCGCGATCCAGATCAACCCCAGCGCGAACAACCACGGACGATCCAGCAGCGCCACCAGGTCCATCTGCATGCCGATGCAGGCAATCAGGAAGTACAGCAGCAGCGAGCCCACCCGCGAGGCGCCCACGCCCTCCAGCGTGCGCGCGCGGGTGAAACTCAGGCCCAGGCCCAGCGTGGTCGACAACACCACCACCCACACGAACGGCGCGTCCAGGCTGAACTGCGCGGCCCAGCTGACATGCAGCTTGAACCAGGCCGCCAGTGGAGCGCCGATGGCGTGCGCCAGGCCGACACCGCCGAAGGCCACCGCCACGATCGACATGAGGTCGGTGAGGGTGGGAATGCGCTCGTGCTCGGCCTGGAACCGCGCGATCCGCTCCTTCAACGCATCGATCGCGGAGGTATCGGCGCCGCTGCGTGCATCAATCTTCGCCGAGCGACCGGCGAGGAAGATCAGCACCGCCATCCACACATAGCCCACGCCCACGTCCACCACCGCGAACTGGCCGAAGGTGGTCGCATCGACGTCGAACACTTCGCGCATCGCCAGCATGTTGGCACCGCCGCCGATCCAGCTGCCGGCCAGCGCCGCCATACCGGCCCAGGTGTCGCCGGCCACGGTTTGCGGATGCAGCGCGCGCATCAGCAGGAACGCCACCACCGCACCGAGCATGATGCTGGCCGAAGCACCCAGGTACATCAGCACCAGCTTCGGGCCCAGCCGCAGGATCGCCTTGATGTCCACCGCCAGGGTCAGCAGTACCAGTGCCGCCGGCAGCAGCACGTCACGCGCGATCGGGTTGTACAGCCGGGTGTTCTGGCCATCGATCAACCCGACCGTGTTGTAGATGCCGGGCAACAGATAGCACAGCAGCAGCGCCGGCACGAAGGCATAGAAGCGCTTCCACGGCCCCTGCTGGCGCGACGCGGTCCAGAACACGGCACCGAGGGTGGCGGCGATCAGGCCGAAGACGACGATGTCGTTCTGGATCAAGGGAGTCGAGACCATGCCAACCCAGGGGGTAGCGCCGCGCCATGCCCGGCAAGCGCAGCGGTGAAAAAAGACGCCGAGCAGCGCGCGGCGCTACGGAAACCAAAAACGCCGCCCCGGGGGGCGGCGCTTCAACGCGGCTTACTGGCCGATGTGCTGCTTCAACCAGGCGTTCACCGTGTCATGCCACAACACGCTGTTGGCCGGCTTCAGCACCCAGTGGTTCTCGTCCGGGAAGTACAGGAACTTGGAGTCGATGCCCTGCCGCTGCGCGGCGGTGAACGCCGCCAGCCCCTGCTCGACCGGGATGCGGTAATCCAGCTGGCCGTGGATGATCAGGATCGGCTTCTTCCAGTCCGCGACATGGTTGACCGGGTTGAACTTTTCGTAGTTGGCCGGCTTGGCGAACGGCGTACCGCCCTGCTCCCACTCGGTGAACCACAGCTCTTCGGTGGCATAGCCCATCATGCGCTGGTCGAACACACCATCGTGGTTGACCAGGCACTTGAACGGGCTGTTCCAGTTGCCGGCGATCCAGTTGACCATGAAGCCGCCGTAGCTGGCGCCGAGCGCGCAGGCCTTGTCGCCGTCCAGGAACGCATACTGCTTCAGCGCCGCATCCCAGCCCTTCTGCAGGTCTTCCAGCGGACGGTCGCCCCAGTGCTGGCTGATCGCATCGGTGAAGGCCTGGCCGTAGCCGGTGGAACCGTGGAAGTCGATCATCACTACCGCGTAGCCCTGGCCGGTATAGGTCTGCGGATTCCAGCGGTAGCTCCAGCCATTGCCGAAGCTGCCCTGCGGGCCACCGTGGATCAGGAACGCCACCGGGTACTGCTTGCCTTCCTGATAGTCGTGCGGCTTGACCACGTAGCCGTGCACGGTGTCGTTGTTCCAGCCCTTGAACTCGAACTGTTCGTAGTCACCGAAGGACACGTCCTTCAGCACGTCACCGGCTGCGGGGGTCAGCGCGCGCAGCTCGCCGATCGGCTGGCCGGCGGCCGGCAGCATGCCGACCAGCACCTGGTCGTTGCTCTTCAGGCTGTTGCGGGTGATGGCCACGCTGTTGCCGGCCACGTCCACGGCGGTCACGCTGCCATCGCCGATCAGCTTGTCGACCTTGCCACTGGCCACGTCCACGGCGAACAGCGGGTGCTCGCCCAGCTCATCGGCGGTGGTGTAGAGGGTGCTGCCATCGGCGGACAGCACGATGCCGCCGGCCGAACGATCCCAGTCCGCAGCGATCTCGCGGGTCTTGCCACTGGCCAGGTCCATCGCCATCAAACCAAAGCGGTCCGCTTCGAAGCCCGGGCGCTTCATCGCGCGGTAGAACAGGGTCTTGCCGTCAGCGCTGAACACCGGGCCGGCATCCCAGGCCGGGTTGGCGGCCGTCAGGTTGACCGGTGCCTGTTTGCCTGCCGCGTCGAAGCGGTACAGATCGAAGTTGGTGGACCACGGTTCTTCGCGGCCGGCCACGCGGATGCTGGCGACGACGCTGGTGCCATCCGGCGACCAGGCGAAATCATCATTGCCACCGAACGGCTTGGACGGCGCGTCGCCGGCCAGGGTGGCGCTGAGCGCGGAGGCGCCCTTTACCCCGGCGGCCTTGCCGGTCGGCAGCGGCGCCACGAACAGGGTGTTGCGGCGGCCATCGTTCCAGGTGTCCCAGTGGCGCACGAACATCGAATCGAACACCTGGCCGCTGGCCTTGGTGCCCTTGATCGCAGCCAGCTTCTTTTCGGTGCAGGCCAGGTCCGAACCGCAGTCCTGGAAGACGCCGGCGCTGAACAGCACGCGATCGTCCTGCGGAGACACGTGGTAACTGTCCACGTCCACCGGGAAATCGGTCAGCTGGCGCGGCGTGGTGCCGTCCAGTCCCTGTGCGTACAGCTGCTGGCTGCCGTTCCTGGCGCTGAGGAAGTACACGGTGCGGCCATCGGCCGACAACGAAGCGGAGTTGACGTTCCAGCCGCTCGGGGTCAGCTGCTTGGGCGGTGCGGCATCGCGGGTGCGCAGGTTGCGCACGAACAGCGCATTGCTGGCCTTCTGTTCGTTGTCCACGCTGCGCTTGGCGAACACCACGCTGCCGCCATCGGCCGTCAGCACCGGCGAGGAAACGCGGTCCAACGCGATCAGGTCGCGGACATCGAGGCCGCGGGCAGCAGCCACGGACGGCAGCGCCGCGAGCAGGCTCAACGGCAACAAGGCATGACGCAGTTTCATCGGGTACTCCGCGGGACGGCAAAACGTCGATGGTAGGCCCCGGCACGGCAGCGTGCCAAGGCCATCGGTCATGCCTGCGGCCCGGAAAACGCCGGGCCCGGCCCGGCGCTTCCCCGCTTCCCGCAACGCCGATCAGCCGGCGTTGGCCTTCTTGCCAGTGCGGTAGATCAGCCAGCCGACCAGGAACAGCACGGCCAGGCCGATCCACTGCGCGGCCGGCAGCGTGAACGGCACCGCCAGCACGTCGGCGCGGCCGCTGACCACGATCGGCACCGCGATGGCGATACCCATCAGGGCTTCACCGGTGATCAGGCCCGCGGCGAACAGCACGCCCGGCTTGTGCACGCGGTCGCGGCCTTCTTCGTCATCGGCACGCACCTTGTGGAAGCGCTCCACCAGGTAGGAAATCAGGCCACCGAGGAAGATCGGCACCATCAGTTCCAGCGGCAGGTAGATGCCGATCGCGGCAGCCAGCACCGGCACGCGGAAGCGCTTGCCGGTCTTCTTCAGCCACTCGTCCAGGGCGATGATGGCCGCACCGACCACCGCACCCATCATGATGAAGTTCCACGGCAGTTCGCCGCCGAACAGGCCGCGCGCCACCGACGCCATCAGGTTGGCCTGCGGGGCCGCCAGTGCGTTCGGGTGTTCCGGAGTCGGTGCGCCGATGCCGTAGGCGGTGGCCAGCAGGTTCAGCACCGGGGCCATGATCAGCGCGCATGAAAACGCGCCGATGCCCAGCATCAGCTGCTGCTTCCACGGCGTGGCGCCGACGATGTAACCGGCTTTCAGGTCCTGCAGGTTGTCACCGCCGACCGCCGCCGCGCAGCACACCACCGCACCGATCATGATCGCCGCCACCGCGCCCAGCGGCGCACCGAAGGCGCCCACCGGGGTCAGGCCATCCTTGCCCAGCAGCAGCACCAGCACCGCCGAAGCGAACAGGATGGTGGAGATGGTGATGCCCGAAACCGGGTTGTTGGACGAGCCGATCAGGCCGGCCAGGTAGGCCGACACGGAAACGAACAGGAAGCCGGCGACGATCATGATGATGGTCATCGGGATCGACACGTGCCACTGGCCGACGATGGCCTGGTACAGCGCCAGCAGTGGCAGGGTGAAGGCCACCAGGGCCACCAGCATCCACTTCATCGGCAGGTCGCGCTCGGTCTCGGCCAGCGCCGGGCCGGTGCTCTTGCGGGCTGCGGCGAAGCCACTCTTGACCCCGCTCAGCAGCGACTTGCGCAGCGAGAACAGGGTCCAGATGCCGCCGATCAGCATCGCGCCGACGCCGAGGTAGCGCATCTTCGCGCCCCAGATGGCGAACGCCGCATCGGTGGAGGAGGCGGTGGCGATGGACGCGGCCAGCGCCGGGTCGGTCTGCAGGAAGAACGCCTGGTAGACCGGGATGGCGATGTGCCAGGTGAGGATCGAGCCGGACACCACCACGATGCCGACATTCAGGCCGACGATGTAGCCCACGCCGAGCAGCGCCGGCGACAGGTTGGTGCCGATGAAGGCGGTGATCTTCGAACTGCCCAGGTAGGCCGAGGTGGCCCAGGCATCGGGGATCAGGCGCATGCCGCTGGCCGCGGCGACCTTGACCACCGCGCCGATCACCGCGGACAGGCCGAGGATCTTCAGGCCCGGACCGGGATTCTCGCCGGCCTTGAGCACTTCGGCCGCCGCCTTGCCTTCCGGGAACGGAAGCGGATCTTCAACGATCATCGAGCGCCGCAGCGGCACCGAGAACAGCACGCCCAGCAGGCCACCGAGGCCGGCGATACCCAGCACCCACCAGTACTTGAAGTCCGGCCAGTAGCCCATGATCACCAGCGCGGGGATGGTGAAGATCACACCGGCAGCGATCGACGAGCCGGCCGAGGCACCGGTCTGGACGATGTTGTTTTCCAGGATGGTGCCACCGCCGAGCAGGCGCAGCACGCCCATGGAGATGACCGCTGCGGGAATCGCGGTGGCGATGGTCAGGCCTGCGAACAGGCCCAGGTAGGCGTTGGCGGCCGACAGCACCACGGCCAACACGATGGCAAGCACCACCGCGCGGAACGTGAGCTGCTTGGGCGCAGCGACGTTGTTCATTGAAGCCCCTGATACGAAAAAATCCCTGCAACGCTAGCGTCCGGCCTGCGGCAAGTCCAGCACGCCAGCGCCCCGCCCTCGCGCGGGCCGAGGCTGAAATGATATGTTATATCCTTTCCAGACCCCTTCCAGCGCGCCCGCATGCCCCCATCTGTCTCCACCCGGCTGGCCTCCATCGACCAGCTGCGCGGCACCGTGATGCTGCTGATGCTGCTCGACCACGTCCGCGAAACGTTCTTCATGCAGCATCAGGTCAGCGACCCGATGGACGTGACCACGGTGTCCCCTGCCCTGTTCGCCTGCCGCCTGTTGGCCCACCTGTGTGCCCCGGTATTCGTGCTGCTGACCGGCCTGTCGGCCTGGCTGTACGGCCAGCGCCAGGCTGACCCGCGCCGCGCCATCGCCGGTTTCCTGTTCAAACGCGGCCTGTTCCTGGTGGTGCTGGAGCTGACACTGGTCAACTTCGCATGGACCTTCCAGTGGCCGCCGGACACGATCTACCTGCAGGTGATCTGGGTGATCGGCCTGAGCATGATCGCGCTGGCCGGACTGGTCTGGCTGCCGCGCAGCGTGCTGCTGCCGCTGGCGCTGCTGCTGGTGGCCGGGCACAACCTGCTCGATGGCGTGCACGTGCAAGGCAACTGCGTGCTGGCCACGCTGTGGAAAGTGCTGCACCAGCGCGACTGGATCGTGTTCGGCGATGCGCTGCGCCTGCGCACCTCCTACCCCCTGCTGCCGTGGATCGGGGTGATCGTGCTGGGCTACCTGATGGGGCCGTGGTTTGCGGCCACGCGCCCGCCGGCACAGCGCCAGCGCTGGCTGCTGTGGGCCGGCTGGGGCGCGCTGGCGGCGTTCATGCTGCTGCGGGCGCTGAATGTCTACGGCGATGCGCCGTGGCAGTTGCAGCCCACCACGCTGCAGACGCTGATGGGCATTTTCAACGTCACCAAGTACCCGCCTTCGCTGCTGTTCCTGCTGGCCACCCTCGGCGTGGGCCTGCTGCTGCTGCGCCTGTACGAAGTGCCCGCCGTGGCCGCCGCGCTGCAGCCGCTGGCCCGGATCGGTGCGGCGCCGATGTTCTTCTACCTGCTGCACCTGTATGTGCTGAAGCTGATGTACCTGGCCGCGCTGGCGCTGTGGGGACCCACCAACGGCGCGCTGTTCGCGGTGGAATCGGTGGCCGCGCTGCTGCTGATCAGCATCGCCCTGGCGCTGCTGCTGTACCTGCCGACCCGGGCCTTCGCCGCGCTCAAGGCACGCCGTCGGGATATCGCCTGGCTGCGCTATCTGTGAGGACGGCTGGCACTTTTCGCGCATCCGCGGAGTTCTGACCGCATAATCGCCGGCTTCATTGCTTGCCCCCGAACCGATGACCGCCATCGCTGCCAACGACGACTTCCTGGGCCACCCCAAGGGCGTCTACGTCTGCTTCTTCACCGAAATGTGGGAGCGCTTCTCCTTCTACGGCATGAAGGCGCTGCTGCTGCTGTACCTCACCAAGTACCACCTGTTCGGCGACAAGGCCGGGCTGGACCTGCTCGGCGCCTACGGCGGGCTGGTGTACTGCATCCCGGTGTTCGGCGGGATGCTGGCCGACCGCTGGCTGGGCATGCGCCGGGCGGTGCTGTTCGGCGGCGTGCTGCTGGTACTCGGCCACCTCGGCATGGCCTTCGAAGGGCACGCGGCCTACCTGGAAAACGGACAGGTGGTGCGCGATACCGGTGCGTTGACGATCACCTACCTGTCGCTGGCGCTGATCATCATGGGGGTGGGCTTCCTGAAGCCGAACATCTCCACCATCGTCGGCAAGCTGTACGCCGAAGACGATCCGCGCCGCGATTCCGGCTTTTCACTGTTCTACGCCGGCATCAACCTGGGCGCCCTGTTCGCTTCGCTGGTGTGCGGCTTCCTCGGCGAAGCCTACGGCTGGAAGTACGGATTCGGCGCGGCCGGCATCGGCATGCTGGTCGGGCTGGGCATGTTCCTGTGGGGGCAGAAGTACCTGCACGGCCACGCCGAACCGCGCGATCCGGCTTCGCTGCGCGAACGCGTGCTGGGCCTGCCGCGGGAATGGCTGATCTACGCCGGCGCGGTGCTGGCGGTGCTGCCGGTGGCCTGGCTGATGTGGGCCGCCGGCAACGGCGCCTTCGCACTGGGCGGTGAAATCAGCCTGGCGCTGATGCTGATGCTGGTGGTGCTGGGGGGCGTGCTGCTGTGGTTTGCCTGGTTCACCGGCACCCGCTGCACGCCGGTGCAGCGCCAGCAGATGATCGCGCTGATGGCGCTGATCCTGATGGCGCTGGTGTTCTTCACCCTGTACGAGCAGAGCTACGGCTCATGGGTCACCTTCACCGATCGCCTGCTGACCAAGGACATCGTGCCCGCGCTGGTGGTCCGCGACGGCACCCCGTTGCCGTGGTCGATCCTGTCGTTGCTGCTGGCGCCGCTGGGCTTTGTGGTGAGCGCGCGGCTGTCCGACCGCGCGCCCGGCTCGCCATGGCCACGCCGCATGTTCATCGCCATCGTGCTGGTGATGCTGGTGCTGCTGGTCCGCGACTGCCTGGTCATCCCGCAGACCGCCGGCTCGCTCACCTACCTGGGCGGGTTGTTCCTGGTGGTGCTGGCGCCGTTGTTCGCGCTGCTGTGGGCGTGGCTGGATCGGCGCCATGCCGAACCGGGCAAGGCGATGAAATCGTCGATCGGCCTGGTGCTGGGCGCACTGTCGTTCGTGCCGCTGGCGCTAGCCGCGCAGCAGGTCGGCGCCACCGGTCAGATGGCCAGTGTGTGGTGGCTGGTGCTGGCTTATTTCCTGCTGGCCAGTGGCGAGATGTGCCTGTCCCCGGTGGGTCTGTCGGCGGTCACCCAGTTGGCGGTGCCGCGCGTGGTCAGCCTGATGATGGGCACCTGGTTCCTGGCCACAGCCTTCTCTGAAACGCTGGCCGCGCTGTTCGGCAAGCTGGCCGCCATCGAAGTGCCCGAAGGCGAAACGCTGGACGTGGTGAGCGCCTCGGCCAGCTACGCCCACCTGTTCTGGCTGCTGATGTGGATCGGTCTGGGCTGCGCCGTACTCGCCTTCGCCACCGCCCCCCTGCTTCGCCGCATGATGCACGGAGTGAAGTAAGAAAAAATGGGGACGGAGGGAGTTAAAAAATGGGGACGGAGGGAGTTAAAAAATGGGGACGGAGGGAATTAATCGAGATTAATTCCCTCCGTCCCCTTTTTCACGGTGCGGCCGGCTTCGGCGCGGCGGCCTTGTCACCGCCGAGGTTCTGCGACAGGAACGCCAGCAGCTTGCCGTAGTACTCGCGACGGTTGGCATCGACGTAGAAGCCGTGCCCTTCGCGCGGGTAGTACAGGCTCTCCACCGGTACGCCGGCCTTCTTCAGTGCCGCTTCCATGCGTTCGGTGTGCTGCACCGGGGCACGCTGGTCTTCGCGACCGGCCGCCAGGAACACCGGCACCTTGATCTGCGCGGCCAGGTTGACCGGCGATACATCGGACACCTTGTCGGCCGGGCCGATCCACTCCCGCAGGTAGGTCTCCCCGGACATCCGTTGCTGGATGTCGCCGCGGCTGTGCATCATCGGCAGGTCATAGACCCCCACGTAACCGGCGGCGCAGCGGTACAGGCCAGGCTCCTTCGCCGCGCCCATCAGCGCCGCATAGGCGCCGTAGCTGGCGCCGTAGACGCAGATCTTCGCCTTGTTGGCGACGCCTTCGCTGATCGCCCAGCGGGTTGCATCGGTCAGGTCGTCCTGCATCGCCATGCCCCACTGCTGGGCACCGGCCTGTTCGAACGCACGGCCGTAATTGCCGGAACCGCGGAAGTTCATCTGCAGCACGGCATACCCGGCACTGGCCAGCATCTGCGCCTGGCTGTCGTAGGTCCCATCTTCGAAGATGCCGAACGGCCCGCCGTGGGGCAGCACCACCATCGGCAGGTTCTTCGCCTCACGCCCGTGCGGGGTGGTCAGGAAGCCGTGCAGCGGCAAACCGTCACGTGCCTTGACGGTGATCGCGCGGACCGGCGCGGTCTGGGCCGGGTCGATCCAGGTACTGCGGCTGACCACGTGCTGGGCCGCCTTCGCCTTCTGGTCGTAGATGAAGAAATCACCGGGATTACGGCCGGAGAACGTTTCCACCAGGACCTTGTTGCTGTCGCGCGTGCTGGACGTGATGAAGACCGCGTCCCCGCCGAAGGCCGATTCCAGGCTGCGGTACAGCCTGGCGTCGGCAGAGGTCTCGTCGAAGAAGCGGGTGCGCGGTGTATCGCCCAGGAACAGCGCGCCCACCGGCACCGCGGTGCCCGGCCGGTAGATCAGCCGCGCCGGGTCGACCATCGGGTCGCGCAGCAGGTCCTTGCGCTCGCCGCTTGCCGGATTCCAGCTGACGATCTTGTCCGGTCCCGTAGGCTGTTCCACGTTGAGGTAGGCCAATGCACCGTCGGCGGAGAAACCGATCGCGCGCTCGATCCGCTTGGATACCGCCTCGTCGTTGACCAGCTTCCAGTTTTCATTGTTGCGGTCGCGGTAGAACAGCTTGTTGACGTTGTCCGAACCGGCCCCCAGCGCGAAGCGCGCATTGCCTTCGGCATCGGTGGTGAAGTCGGCACGCTGCACCGGCGAGCGAGTCACCGGGATGCGGCGCCCACTGGTCACGTCCATCCGCTCCAGGCGCGTGTACGGGTCGCCGTTGAACGAAGTCACCGCGATCAGCACGTGCTTGTCATCGCTCGGCAGGTCATCACTGAGGAACGCCGCGACGGCCTCGGCCTTCTTGCCGGAAATGCGCGTGCCGGTGTTGCCGCCGGTCACCCGGTAGCCGACCAGCAGCTCACCGCTGGTGGTGTTGGCACGCAGGGAATACAGCTCACCGGTGCGCTGCGGCTCGTCCAGCGAACCGAACTTCTGGCCCAGTTCGATCAGAACCCGGTCATCGCTGACCCAGTCGAAACGCGCGGCATGGTTGTTCTCCGGCGGCACGAAGCGCCCCACGATCTGGCTGTCGGCCACGCGCAGGATGGCGACGGCGGTCGACTTCTCCAGCGGAATGGTTGCCGCGTAGTAGTCACCGTTCGGCGACAGCTTGAGATCGGTGAAGCTGTCGCGCTTGAGGAACGTGTCCAGGTCCACGTCCGCTGCCGTTGCCATGATCGGCAGGGCCATCGCGGCGATCATCGCCGCCAGTATCGTCTTGCGCATCCTTATCCCGCCCCCTGCGGACACCATGTCCGCGACCGGGCGATTGTAAACAGGAGGTGAACGAATTGGGAATCAGGAAAACCTGAAGAAAAAAAGGGCGGCACCGTTTCCGATGCCGCCCTGCACACCCCACCTTGGAGAGTGGAATCAGTTCACGCCACGCACCGCCAGGGTCAGCGCGAGGATGCTCAGGATCACCGCGATGGTGCCGTCCAGCACCCGCCACGTGCCGGGCTTGTTGAACAGCGGCGCCAGCAGGCGGGCGCCCAGGCCCTGCGCGGTCAGCCACAGGCAGCTGGCGGTGACCACGCCGGCCGCGTAGGCCATGCGGTCGTTGCCGAAGTTTTCAGCGATGGAGCCGATCACCATCATGTCCAGCCAGAAGTGCGGGTTGATCAGCGAAAAGCCGACCGCGGCCATCAGCACTGCACGGCGGCTGCCGTCATCGCTTTCCGCCTCGCCCATGCCACCGCCGCCGGCGATCGCGCGCCGCGCCGACTTCAGCGCGTACCACGCCAGGAACGCCACGCCGGTCCACAGCACGGCGCTGGTCAGCCACGGCGCGGCCTGGATGAGGGTGCGCAGGCCGGCCACGCTGGCGAAGATGAACACCGCATCGATCGCCGCGCAGGTCGCCACGACCGGCACGATGTGCTTGCGCAGGATGCCCTGGCGCAGGATGAAGGCGCTCTGCGCGCCGACCACGGCGAACAGGCCGATGCCGGTGGCGGCACCACTGAACCAGGCCGCCAGGCCGGTGCCGGCGGAAATGATCGAGAACATGGGAACACCTCGTGGAGCGGGGGGCGGTGCCTCGCGAAGGCGGACAGCACCGGGTACGGGGTGTATTGTCGCGTTGCACCAATCTCAAGAAAAGCTAAACTTCCTTAAGCCTCTTTAGCGGAACTTAATCGCCATGCGCGTCGACCATGCCCAGCTCCGCGCCCTCGCTGCGGTCATCCGCGAAGGCAGCTTCGACCGCGCCGCGCAGGCGCTCAATGTCACCGCATCGGCCGTGTCCCAGCGGGTGAAAGCACTGGAAGACCGCGTCGGCCGGCTGCTGGTGAAGCGTGGCGCACCGGCTACCGCGACCGCCGAAGGCCAGGTGCTGGTGCAGTTGGCCGAGCAGACCGCCCTGCTGGAACACGATGCACTGCACCGCATGGGGCTGGCCGACGAGGACCTGCCGCAGGCCAGCATTCCGGTGGCGGTCAACCATGACAGCCTGGAAACCTGGTTCCCGCAGGCCGCCCAGCAGTTCGCCCAGGTCACCGGCACCACCCTGGACCTGCGCGTGGAAGACCAGGACCACACCGTTGAACTGCTGCGCCAGGGCACGGTGCTGGGCGCGGTGACCACGCTGGACGAGCCGGTGCAGGGCTGCCAGATCCATGCCCTGGGCAGCATCCGCTACGCGGCCACCTGTACCCCGGAATTCCGCGACCGCCATTTCGGCAAAGGGGTGAGCGCGCAGGCGCTGGCCCAGGCGCCGGTGCTGGTGTTCAACCGCAAGGACGACATGCAGGCGCGTTTTGCCCGCCGCATGGCCGGGGTGGAGGTACCCAACACGGCGCCGACCTGGTGGATTCCCTCCACCCGCGCCTTCGTGCAGGCCAACCTGGGCGGGCTCGGCTGGACCATGAACCCGCTGCCGCTGGTCAAGCGCCACCTGGATGCCGGGCGCCTGGTGTACGTGCGCCAGCGCGCCTGGGAAGACGTGCCGCTGTATTGGCAGCACTGGAAGGGCGATGTGCAGACCATGGCGCTGCTCACGCGGGCGGTGCTGGGGGCCTCGACGGCGCTGATCCGCCGCAAGCGCTGAGCCATTCAGGGCTGGTCGGCGCGGCACGTCCCACGCCGCGTCTCTGGCAGGATGCTGCGTCGCACCAAATCAGGACCACAACCGGGTAAAATAGGCCCACTGGACGCCGTGACCGGCCTCATCCGACGCAGTTCACGCGCTGGTTGACGTGTTTTCACACTGCCTATGTGGCCGGCCCGCATCCTGATTCCCTCCCCAAACGAATCACTCCCATGAAGAAATTTGGCAAGGCTTTAGCCGCCCTGCTCGTGCTGCTGTTGGTGTCGTCGGTACTGTTCCTGTACTGGCCGCTCACCACGCGCTCGGTGCCGGCGGCAAGCAACGAAAAACCCGTCGATGTGGTGCTGGTCGGCGCTGGCATCATGAGCGTCACCTTGGCCACCTACCTGCAGGAACTGCAGCCGGACTGGAACATCCAGATCTACGAGCGGCTCGACGGCGTGGCCCAGGAGAGCTCGGACGGCTGGAACAATGCCGGCACCGGGCACTCCGCATTCGCCGAGCTGAACTACACGCCTGAGCTGCCCGATGGCAGCATCGAGACCAAGCGCGCGGTCGGCATCGCCGAACAGTTCGAGATCTCGCGCCAGTTCTGGTCGCACCAGGTGCGCCAGGGCCGCCTGAGCCAGCCGAGCGATTTCATCAACGCCACCCCGCACATGAGCTTCGTGTGGGGCGATGAAAACATCAATTTCCTGCGCAAGCGCCAGCAGGCAATGGTGAAGAATCCGCTGTTCTACGGCATGCAGTACTCCGAAGATCCCGCGCAGATCAAGGCATGGGCCCCGCTGCTGATGGAAGGTCGCGACCCGAACCAGAAGGTTGCCGCGACCTGGATGCCGCTGGGCACCGACGTCAACTTCGGCGTGATCACCCGCCAGCTCACCGACGGGCTCAAGCGCAGTCCGAACTTCGGCCTGCACCTGGGTCATGAAGTGAGTGCGCTGCGCCAGAACGACGACAAGACCTGGAACGTGACCGTCAAGGACCTCAAGTCCGGCAACGAGAGCACCACCCACGCGCGCTTCGTCTTCATTGGCGCCGGTGGCGCCGCGCTGAAGCTGTTGCAGCTGTCGGGCATCCCGGAGTCGAAGAACTACGGCGGTTTCCCCGTCGGCGGCCAGTTCCTTGCGTTCAAGGACCCGGCAATCGCCTCGCGCCATGGGGTCAAGGCCTACGGCATGGCCGAAACCGGTTCGCCGCCGATGTCGGTGCCGCACCTGGATTCGCGCAAGCTTGATGGCAAGCCGGTGGTTCTGTTCGGACCGTTCGCGTTGTACAGCACCAAGTTCCTCAAGCACGGCTCGTGGTTCGACCTGTATTCGTCGGTCACCCACAGCAACGTGGCGCCGATGCTGAACGTGGGCGCGGACAACCTGGACCTGGTGAAGTACCTGATGAGCCAGGCCCAGCTGAACGACGACGACCGCCAGGCCGAGCTGGTCAAGTACTACCCCAACGCCAAGCGCGAGGACTGGACCCTGGTCACCGCCGGACAGCGCGTGCAGATCATCAAGAACGACCCGGAAAAAGGTCCGCTGCTGCAGTTCGGCACGGAGATCGTGACCGACAAGGACCACACCCTGGCCGCGCTGCTGGGGGCGTCGCCGGGTGCCTCGACCTCGCCGCCGATCATGCTCGACCTGATGGCCAAGGCCTTCCCGGAAGAGATGAAGGCCGGCTGGGAAACCCGCCTGCGCGAGATCGTGCCGTCCTACGGCCGCAAGCTCAACGAGAGCCCGGCGCTGACCAACGAAATCCGCACACTGACCAGCCAGACGCTGAAGCTGCCGTTCCTGGACGTGCCGGCCGACGTGGCCCAGCCGCCCGCCATTCCGGCGACCGTGGCGCGCCCGGCTGAAACGCCGTTGCCGCCGCAGGAAAAGCGCAACAGGAACGAGGAACTGCAGGCGCTGTAATCCTGCGGCGCGCTTCCGGCAACACACCAACGGCCACCTTCGGGTGGCCGTTTCTGTATCTGTCTGGCGCGCCCGAGCGATGCGAATTGTAACGGCTTTGATAATCATTTACATTTAAGGCCCCTGATCCAGCTGCTGCCGGCCCCTGCGCCGGCGTTGCCCTGCCTGACTCACACGCCCACATCGAAGCCGCCATGACTGCCATTCCCTCCTTCCGCCACGCACCGCTGACCGTTGCCCTGCTGGCCGCGCTGTCCACCGCGCCGGCCCTGGCCGATACCTTTGCCGATGCCGGCGCCGCCCCGGATGCCAAGACCCTCGACGAAGTCAGCGTGCGCGGCAGCCGCGCCGTTGCATCCAGCACCACGCGCCTGCCGATCACCCTGCAGGAGACGCCGCAGTCCAGCACCGTGATCGGGCTGGAGCGCCTGCAGGACGAATCGCTGTTCAGCATCAACGATGTGATGCGCAACGTCACCGGCGTCAACGTCTCCTTCTACGACACCCAGCGCCCGCTGTACTACGCGCGCGGGTTCGCAATCACCGACTTCCAGGTGGACGGCCTGCCGACCTACAGTGGCTCGACCAACCAGGAATACGACACCGCCTTCTACGACCGCATCGAAGTGATCCGCGGTGCCAATGGCCTGCTCAGCGGCGCCGGCGTCCCGTCGGCCACGGTCAACCTGCTGCGCAAGCGCCCGGGCAAGGACTTCGACGCATCCTTCGCGGTCAGTGCCGGCAGCTGGGACTTCCGCCGCATGCAGGCCGACGTCAACGCGCCGCTGACCGCCGATGGCCGCTTCCGCAGCCGCGTGGTCGCCGCCTGGCAGGACAAGGACTACTACTACGACCGCTACAGCGAGGACAAGATGTCCGGCATGGCGGTACTGGAAGGCGACCTGACCGAGTCCACCACCGTCACCGTCGGCTTCCAGACCCAGGACAACAACCCCACCGCCACCACCTGGGGCACGGTGCCGTTCTTCAACAGCGACGGCAGCTTCTCGCACCTGCCGCGCAGCACCAACCTGGCCCCGGACTGGGCCAGGTGGCAGCGCCAGACCAGCACCGCGTTCGCCAACCTGGAACAGCGTTTCGGCGAAAACTGGCTGCTGAAGGTCAACACCGCCTACACCCGCGGCAACGTGCAGAACGTGCGCGTGTACGGCAGCGGGTATCCGGATGCGACGACCGGTGCAGGCATCTACCTGCTGGGTGCAGCGGGCGAGACAGACGACACCCGCAAGGGCGTGGACGTGTATCTGTCGGGCACCTTCGGGCTGTTCGGCCGCGAGCACGACGTGGTGTTCGGTGGCAGCTTCTCCGATCTGCAGTCCACCGCCTGGACCATGACCCCCACCGGCGGCTGGCGCTACGACATCCCCAACATCCACACCTGGGATGGCAATGCGCCGGAGCTGGTGGTCAACCGCACCGGCGCGCACCGCGATGCGCGCACCACGCAGCGCGGCGTGTACGCCTCCACCCGCCTGCGCCTGGCAGAACCGCTTTCGCTGATCGCCGGCGCGCGCCTGAGTTCGTGGGAAACCCGCACCCGCGCCTACAGCACCGCCAACACCTACACCGCCACCAGCGGCGCCTACAAGGTGGATGACGAAGTCACCCCGTACGTGGGCCTGGTGTATGACATCACTCCGAATGTTTCCGGGTACGCCAGCTACACCGAGGTCTTCAATCCGCAGAACTACAAGGACCGCAACGAGAACCTGCTGGCCCCGGTGGAAGGGTCCAATGTCGAGGCAGGCATCAAGTCGCAGTGGCTGGACGGCCGCTTCACCGCCAATGCCGCGGTGTTCGAAGCGAAGCAGGACAACTACGCCGTGCGCGATGCCAGCGTGCCGGACGGTTCGCTCAGCGATGGCAGCTCGGCCTACATCGGCATCAATGGCACCAAGGCGCGCGGTTGGGAAATGGACCTCAACGGCGAGATCCTGCCGGGCTGGACGGTCAATGCCGGATTCACCCACGTCAAGGTGACCCGCGCGGCCACCGACCTGCTGTATGCGAACCTGCCCGAAGACTTCCTGCAGCTCAACACCAGCGTGCGCCTGCGTGGCGCCTGGGAGCGCCTGACCCTGGGTGGTGGCGTGCAGTGGCAGAGCAAGGTGCAGGGCTTCAACGTGCCCTACCCGCCGGGCGGCACGGTGACGGTCAACCAGCCGGCGTATGCGCTGGTGCAGTTCAACGCCAGCTACCGCATCAGCGACAGCTGGAGCGCCACGCTGAGCATGCGCAACGCGCTCGACAAGACCTACTGGGCCAACCTGGACTACAACAATTACGGCGAACCGCGCTTCGTGGCCTTCAGCCTGCGCTGGAAGTACTGAACTGTCCTCGGTGGGTGACGACCGTTGGTCGTCAGCCCCTCCCGCTGCGCTCGCCGAGCGTGGCTCGGCGCTACCGATGGGCATTGCCGCCCCCTGGTGGGTGACGACCGTCCCTGGTGGGTGACGACCGTCCCTGGTGGGTGACGACCGTTGGTCGTCACGCTCTTCGGCCCGGGAATGACGACCACTGGTCGTCAGCCCCCTCTCGCCGGGCCCGCCTGTCATCATGTCCGGACACTTGAGACACTACGCTACGGGCAGCCGCTGAGCGCGCCCCGCACCACCCCGGACAGAAGAAGAAAAACAACATGATGCACAACGTTATTTTCGATACCGACCCGGGCGTCGACGACGCCCTGGCGCTGCTGTACCTGCACAAGCACCCGCAGGTGAACCTGCTGGCCGTCACCACCGTGTTCGGCAATGCCGCCGTCGAATCGACCACCCACAACGCACTGTTCCTGAAGCAGGCCTGGGGCCTGGACGCACCCGTGGCGCGCGGCGCCGCCGGCCCGCTGCAGCCCGATGCCCAGCCCGAAGCCTGGCCGGTGCACATCCACGGTGACAACGGCCTGGGCAACCACCCGGTGCCGGCGCAGCTGGACGTGGCCGCCGATCCGCGCAGCGCGCACCAGCTGATCATCGACCTGGTCCGTGCGCAGCCGGGCCAGGTCACCCTGATCGCCGTGGGGCGCATGACCAACCTGGCACTGGCCCTGCGCGAAGCGCCGGATATCGCCTCGCTGGTGCGCGGCGTGGTGATCATGGGAGGCGCCTTCCATGTCAACGGCAACATCACCCCGGCCGCCGAGGCCAACATCTGGGGCGACGCTGAAGCCGCCGACATCGTATTCACCGCCAGCTGGCCGGTGACTGCCATCGGCCTGGACGTCACCACCCAGGTGGAGATGGATCGCCACGGACTGGATGCACTGGCCCACGCCGGTGGCGCCGATGCGGACCTGGTGCGTGCGCTGTCGCAGGACTATGTCGACTTCTACCTGCAGGCCGGCCACAAGGGCATGGTGGTGCACGACTGCTGTGCCTGCATCGCGCTGACGCGGCCAGAACTGTTCGAATTCGAGCATGCCAGCGTACGCGTGGCCACCGACGGCGTGGCACGCGGGATGACCATCCCCAAGCCGGCCGGCATGGCCTTCGGTCCCAGCGTTTGGGACGGCCAGGCGATGCAGTCGATCGCGATCGGCGTGGATGCCAGCGCCGTGCTGGCCGACATCGAAAGAACCCTGTCGCTGTAACGGCAGGAACCGCCGCTGGCCGTCCTCTGGTGGTGGGTGACGACCGTTGGTCGTCACGGCCGTCCGCTGCGCGCGCCGGGCGTGGCTATGCCGTTCGTCCTGACCGGCACCCTGCGGGCCGCTACCGCAGCGGTGCCGGGCGGGTTTCCGGCAGGCGCCACAGCACCGGCAGCACCAGCACCGCGACGATGGCGATCATCGCACCGGGCGCAGCGTTCCACCCGCTGCGCTCCACCCACCACTGCGCCAGCCACGGCGTGGCGCCACCGAATACCGCCGTGGCCATGGTCACGCCCAGTGCCAGTCCACTCAGCCGACCTTCGCCGGGGAACTGTTCGGCCGTGGCCGAGGCCGCCACGGCACTGATGCCACCAGCCACGCAGGCCAGGACGACCGCTGCACCGACCACGCCCAGCGTCGATGCCTGCGCCATCCACGCGAACATCGACAGCGGCAGCAGCGCCGACAGCAGGGTCAGCCCCAGCAGCAGCGGGCGCCGACCAAACCGGTCCGACAGCAGCCCGAACAGTGGGGTGGCGAGGATCACCGCCACTGCGGCGATGGTCGACAGCCACAACGCCTCGCCCTCCCCGCGCCCATTGGCATGCAGGAATGCCGGCACATAGGTGATGCCCACGTAGTACGTGATCGAGCCCAGCGCGGAGATCGCGAAGGTGCGCGCCACTGCCCCCGGATGAGTGCGCAGGATCTGCCGTATCGGCGCACTGGGCACGCTGCCTTCGCGTTGCTGGCGTTCGAACTCAGGCGATTCGTGCATGCCCGAGCGCGCCAGCAGGATCAGCAGCGCCAGCGCGGCGCCGACGAAGAACGGGATCCGCCAGCCCCAGCTATCCAGGTCCGCCGGCGGCAACAGCGCCACGGTCAGCGCCGACAACGCAACCGCCAGCAACGCCCCGACCTCGCTTGCCGCGGACGCCAGCGAGGTGACCAGCCCGCGTCGCTGCGGCGGCGCGCTTTCCAGCAGGTAGGCGACCACGCCGGTGTATTCGCCGCCCACTGAAAACGCCATCACGCAGCGCAGTGCCAACAGCAGCACGCCGGCGGCCGCACCGATCTGGGCATGGGTGGGCAGCAGCGCCGTGGCCAGCATCGCCGCGGCCATCAATGCCATCGAAGCGAGCAGCATCCAGCGTCGACCCAGACGGTCGCCCAGGTGGCCGAAGCACAGCGCGCCCAATGGACGCATCAGGTAGGACACCGCGAAGCCGGCAAGCGTGACCAACAGGGCGGTCTCGCCGCCGCCGAAGAACACCCGTGAGAGCACGGTGGCGAAGTACAGGTAGAGGGTGAAGTCGTACCACTCCACGACGGTGGAGAGCGCCGCTACCCACATTGAGCGGCGATGCATGGCGGGACTCAAGGACCGACAACCAGCAATTGCATGGATCACGCTCCTGAAGGACTGGGCAGACGTTAGCTGACGCAAAGTGAAGAGCAGGACACCGTGGCCGCCGGGCACCTGCGCGGCCATGCCGCCATTGCACCGTCCGCCCCCATCGGCTGGTTCATCACGACAGTCCGCGCACGCTGCTGGGCGGGATCCGTGCGCGGTGGCTGACGGCGTTTGCGGCGAGCGGCGTCTCGTCAAGACACATGAATCAGCAAGCGCTTTGATGCTCGTTGGTGCGATCTCAAAATTCAATGGACATCGCCCAAGACCCGGTGATCGCTCACATTTCACAGCGCCGAAACGTTCTTAGACTTGCCCGCGGTTGAAACGGACCGCTATCGATTCCGAGCCTGCGCGGTCCGCGCGGAAAGGACACTCATGGTCTTCGACGCTCCATCCTGCTTTGCAGGCAATTGGCCCCCCACATCGATCCAGCAACATCCCCACATCGCCGTCCGGACATTGAGCTGCGGCCCGGCCGCTACGCCGGATCACGCACTCGTGCACGAGGCCGTTGCCTTCTGGGCAGACCGCCAACCCGGTGCCGTGGCAGCCCAGCATGGTG
Organism: Stenotrophomonas lacuserhaii; assembly: GCF_014836545.1. Classification (GTDB taxonomy): domain Bacteria; phylum Pseudomonadota; class Gammaproteobacteria; order Xanthomonadales; family Xanthomonadaceae; genus Stenotrophomonas; species Stenotrophomonas lacuserhaii. Next base: position 85,113 of record NZ_JACSQS010000011.1, on the reverse strand, counting down.
CAACCTCGATCACCTATTCCGCCCTCGTACGTGACGCTGACCAGCTGGCCGCGCGCCTGCAAGCGGCAGGCGTACGAACCGGCGATGCCGTTGGGTTGTTCGTCACCCGCTCCATCCCGATGCTGGTGGCGATCATCGCCATCCTGAAGCTTGGGGCCGCATATGTGCCGCAGGATATACGCCTGGTGCCGCCGGCGCTGTTGTCCCGGCTGGTCGACGACGCTGGCTGCAAGACACTTCTGTGCCTGCGTGAGCATCATGAATTGGCAAGCAGTCTGTCCGGCGCCAGCACCTTGGTCATCGAAGACAGCATGGGCCATGGCGGCGCCTCGGCGTGGCTGCCGCAATGCGTCCGGCCTGATTCGACAGCCCTCGTTCTCTACACATCGGGCACCACCGGTATGCCCAATGGGGTGAAGGTGACCCATCGCAACCTGTGCAACATCCTGCTTACCGCACCCGGCAACCTCGGCATCCGCCCCGGCATGCGGGTCAGCCAGCTGCTCAACATCGCATTCGACATGTCCGCCTGGGAGATCCTGGGCACGCTCTGTCAAGGCGGTACCCTGATCATCCGGGAGGATGACATGCAGGCGGCGGCGGCCAGCGTGGACGTCATCATCGCTACCCCTTCCATTCTCCGTCGACTGGACCGCGACCGGTGCAGCAGGCTGCAGACGGTCGCCGTTGCCGGCGAACCCTGCGCGGAGAGCCTGGCCGCGCACTGGGGCGAACGCTGCACGTTCTTCAACGGCTGTGGCCCCACCGAGACCACCATTGTCAATACGATGCACCGCCACCAGCGCGGCAGCGGCCACATCAATATCGGCAAACCTACGCCGAACAACACCGTTTACGTGCTCGATGGACAGTTCCAGCCCTGCGCAGTGGGCGAAACAGGCGAAATGTGGGCGGGCGGGCTATGCGTCACCGCCGGTTACGCGGGCAATCCCGCGCTGACGGCGGAGCGCTATCACGATGATCCGTTCCTGGGAGCCGGTTGGAAGATGTTCCGAACGCGCGACCTGGGCCGCTGGACCTCCGACGGTGAACTGGAGCATCTGGGACGCACCGACGACCAGGTGAAAGTCCGTGGATTCCGTGTGGAACTCGACGCGGTGTCGCGCGTGCTTGAGCAAGCCAGCAGCGTCGAACAGGCAGCGACCCTGAAACTGGATTCCCGCACCCTGGCCAGCGTGCTGACACCGGTGAGCGCCGATGTGCAGCAGGCACGCACGCATGCCCAGAGGCAGCTGCCGTACTATGCGGTGCCGGCCCGCCTGCTGACCCTGGATACGCTGCCGCTGACTCCGCGTGGGAAGGTGGACAAGCGCGACCTGCTGCGACGCCTGAGAGGCAACGGATGAGCGGCGACCGGATCGGCGTGACGGGCGCGGCAACGTACTGCCGAAGCCACTACCGGCTCCTGTTCGTGGTGGTCATGCTGGTCAATATCGGGGTGGTCGCCTGGCAGCTGCATCGTCATGGATGGACCGCACTGATGGCTTCGCCAGCAAACCTGGCGAGCCTTGCGATGACCAACCTGGCGATGGCCATCCTGGTACGGCAGAGCCTGGTCATCACCACGCTGTTCTGGTTGGCCACACGCGCACCGGTGACCTGGCCCCTGGGCATCCGCCGGCACTTGGCGAAGGTCTACCACTACGGTGGCATCCACGCCGGCGCCGCATGTGCAGGAACTGCATGGGTGGCATTGCTCGCTGGCAGCCTGCTGTCCGCAGCTGATGACCAGCACCCGTCGGCCCTGCGCTGGACGGCCTGGGCACTGCTGGGATGCCTGCTCAGCATGCTGCTTTCCGCGCTTCCCTCAGTGCGTGCACAGCGCCATGATGCCTTCGAGAAAGTACACCGCTATGTGGGTTGGACGATCCTGCTGCTGACGTGGGGCCTGGCCCTGCAACTCGGCTCGACGCCTGGGCAAGAGGTCGCTCGCGGCGGCGCTCCGGATCCCGCCCTGCTCGCGCTTCTGGTCATGGTCACGGCCAGCATCCTGCTGCCTTGGCTGCGCCTGCGGCGCATCGCGCTGGATGTCCACCGCCCCTCCCCGCACGCAGTGATCCTCACCCTTGCAGGCGTCCGCGCGCCCTTCCCGGGGTCAGCTACGGCCATCAGCCGCTCACCGTTGGGCCAGTGGCATTCCTTCGCGAACATTCCAACAGCGGGACAGACCGACTTTCGCATCATCATCTCGCGCGCAGGCGACTGGACAGGTCAGTTCATCGATGACCCACCGCGCAACGTCTGGATGAAGGGCTTCCCTACGGCAGGCGTTGCCTATATCGAAGTATTGTTCCGCTCCGTGCTTTACGTTGCCACCGGTAGCGGTATCGGGCCGGTACTGCCGCACCTGCTTGCCGGCAGGGTGCGCATGCGCCTGATCTGGTCGGTGCGCTCACCTCGAGCCACCTACGGCGATGCACTGGTTGATGAAATCCTCAGGGCACAACCGGATGCGCTTATCTGGGATACACAGCTCTCCGGAAAGCCCGACCTGCTGCGGTTGTCGTGGGACATGGCGCAGGATATGAAGGCCGAAGCCGTGATCTGCATCGCCAACCGCGCGCTGACCGATTCAGTGGTCAACGGCTGCGAGGCACGCGGGCTGCCCGCATACGGCGCAATCTGGGATTCCTGACGTCCCCGCGCGCGGACCGGGTTAACCTGCTGCACGGCCCTGTGCAGGAACAACCACGTGACATCCTTCAACGCCGCTCACTCGATGGTCTTCTCTCCCGGCCACCTCACACTTGGGCTGATGACCCCAGCAGGCGTTGCTGCCGGTGCGCAATCCGATCCCGGCCAGGCGAACGCGCTGGCACGCTTGGCCGAAGCACAGGGCTTCGCCGCGCTGTGGGCGCGTGATGTCCCGCTGATGGTGCCGCAGCGGTCGCCTGGAGACACCGCTGCGCCACAGGCCAGCGCCGTCGATGACCCGTTCGTCTGGCTCACCCTGCTCGCTGGCGCCACCTCGCGTATTGCCATCGGACTGGCCGCGGCAGTGCTGCCGCTGCGCCACCCGCTGCACCTCGCCAAGGCCGCCCTGAGCCTGGAGCGCGTATCGAATGGGCGCTTCATGCTGGGCCTGGGCTCGGGCGACCGGCCCGAAGAGTTCGCCGCCTTCGGCGCCGTTCTGGAGCAGCGCGCGCAGGTGTTCCGCGAACGCTGGCCGTTGCTGCGCGCGGCACTGTCGCCGGATGCGCAGGAGCGTGCGCTGATGCTGCAGCAGGTCGGCTATCCGGTACTGCCCGCGCCGGCCGCACGCGTTCCGATGCTGGTGGTGGGCTCTGCCCGGCAGTCCCTGCAGTGGATCGCCGAGCATGCCGACGGCTGGGCCACCTACCATCGCGAAGAAGCCACGCAGGAAGGCCGGATCGGACTGTGGCAGCACGCCCTGCGGCAGAAGCTCGGCAGTGCACGCAAGCCCTTCGTGCAGTCCGCGCAGCTGCAGCTGCTGGAAGATCCTGCAGCGCCGGCTACGCCACTGGAGCTGGGCCTGCGTGGCGGCAGCGCTGCCATCCTGGACTACCTGCAGCGCATGCACGTGCTCGGCGTGGACCACGTGATGTTCAACCTCAGCGGCGGCCGGCCCGCCGCCGAGGTCATCGAACAGATCGGTGCGGAGATCATTCCCGCGCTTTCGGCGCAGCCTTCAGGGTGATCAGGGTGATCTCCGAAGGCACGCCGATGCGCGCGGCGAAGCCCGGCCACAGACCCGCACCGTTGCTCACGTACAGCGTCATGTCGCCCACCTGGTAGCGGCCGGATACATACCCGCCGTTGGCCCGTTTCACCAGCTGGTCCATGCCGATGATGTGGCCGCCGTGGGTATGGCCGGACAACTGCAGCTGCACGCCCCGCGCCGCGTTGGCCTTTGCCTCGCGCGGGCGATGGTCGAGCAGGATCACCGGCGCCTGCGGATCGGCGCCCTGCAGGGCGGCTGCCAGGTCCGGCTGCGGCAGGTCGTAGCGCTGTGCCACGGGGTCGGTGACACCGGCGATGGTCAGCGCCGCATCGCCACGACGCACTTCGGTATGGGTGTTTTCCAGCACCTGCATGCCCAGCGCGCGGAAGGCCTGCATCCATTCGGTGTACTGGGCGTAGTACTCGTGGTTGCCGGTGATGGCGATGACGCCGTCCGGTGCCTGCAGCTCACCCAGCGGGAGGAAATCATCTGCACGGGCAGCGACCGTGCCATCGATCAGGTCACCGGTAATGACGATCAGGTCCGGCTTCAGTGCGTTGCTTTCGGCCACGACCCTGCGCACCCAGTCGCCGGTCAGCAGGCGGCTGGCATGGATGTCGGTCAGCTGCAGCACGCGATAGCCGTCGAAGGCGGCTGGCAATCCGGCGATCTCCACCTCGATGCTGCGCGGCTTGGGCACCGCCATGCCCTGGCTGACACCGAAAATGCCCAGCGCCAGCGCGGTGAGGCCGGCCGCCGGCCGCAGCCAGCGCGCGCGCAGTGCAGCGGTGGCCCTGGCCGAGCGCAGCAGGCGCGCAAGCAGCAGCGCGGCATCCAGCAGCAGCAGGAACAGCGCCCCCAGCAGCAGGGCGGTGAAGCCGGTGGCGAGCACGGCGATGGCCATCTTCGGGATTTCCGGCGAGGCCATGGTGCCGGCGAACTGGGCGACGATGCGATGGTGCAGGGCCATGCCGAACACCAGCACGGCAAGGAGAAGGCGCGCGGCCAATGGCAGGCGCAGGGGCCAGACCAGGCGCAGCACGATGTACAGCGCGAGAACGGAAGCGATGACACTCAGCACGATGGGGGTTCCAGGGGGAGCAGTGGGGAGGTTGGCCGTGCATCGTGACTGATTTCGTATCCGGGGTTCCAGTGCGCAAAGCAGTGTTCTGCGGCGAACGGCTGGGCCCCTCGCGGGCGGCGTTCTGCGCTGGGTCTGGGGTGGACCGGGCGGGTGGGGTTGGCAGGACACGCCGCAAGTACATCCTTGTAGGCTGCGTCGCCGCATCCATGCGGCTCAGCGTCCTGCCAACCCCACCCGCCCGGCCCATGACAGGTCCACTGGGCCGCCCGCGTAGTGAAAAAAAGGAGAGGAGCAACGCGGGCCGCTACATGGCGGCAACGTTGGGTGGGGCATGGTGGTTGCTCTTTTCCTGTCTGGAGTGCCCGGTATGAGCCAAGTCTTTGTTGTGGGTGCGGCGGGCAAGGTCGGGCGGCATCTGGTGCGGCAGTTGGCGCAGCGGGGGCATCGGGTGCGGGCGCTGCATCGCAGGGCCGAACAGGCCGATGCGCTGCGGGCCGATGGCGCGGCGCCGGTGAGCGGGGACCTGCAGCAGGTGGATGCCGTGGAGTTGGCGGAGCTGCTGGCCGGTAGTGACGTCGTGGTGTTTTCTGCCGGCGCCGGCGGCAAGGGCGGCGTGGAGACCACGCGCGCCATCGATGGCCGCGGGCTGGAGCTCACCGTGGATGCTGCGCGGCGTGCCGGCGTGCAGCGCTTCCTGCTGGTGTCTGCGTTTCCGGAGGCCGGCCGGGGCAAGCCGATGTCGGACACCTTCGAGGTCTACATGGAGGTCAAGAAGCAGGCCGACGTGTACCTGGCCGCGTCCGGCCTGGAGTGGGTGATCCTGCGGCCGGGTACCTTGTCCGATGCCGAAGGCAGCGGGCGGGTAACGGCCGGCCCGGCCATCGCCTACGGCGAGGTGCCGCGTGCCGACGTGGCCGCTACCCTGGTGGCATTGGTCGAGCGCCCCGGCATCACGCGGGCGATCATCGAGCTGACCGCGGGCACCACGCCGGTAGGCGATGCGCTGCACTATCTTGCTCCGCAGTCCTGATACTTCCCTCCAGCGCCCACCGGGACTCCATCCATGCCCACGCCAGATACCAGCGAACGCTGCCGGCAGTTCCGCGCGCTGCACCAGCACGGTTGCTTCGTACTTCCCAATCCATGGGATGCCGGCAGCGCGCGTTTCCTGCAGAGCGCCGGCTTCAAGGCGCTGGCCTCGACCAGTTCCGGCCATGCCTGGAGCCAGGGCAAGGCCGATGGGGCTGAGGACCTGGAGCAGGTGCTGGCGCATCTGCGCGAAATGGTCGATGCCACTTCACTGCCGTTGAATGCGGACTTCGGCGATGGCTTCGGCGCGACGCCGGCCGATGTCGAACGCGCCGTCCTGCGTGCGATCGACACCGGCGTGGCAGGCCTGTCCATCGAAGATGCCAGCCCGGATGCCTTCTAGACGCTGCGGCCCTTGGATGAAGCACTGGCCCGGTTGCGTGCCGCGCGCATGGCGATCGACCGTTCGGGCGCGGACGTGATGTTGATCGGTCGTGCCGAGAATTTCTTCGTCGGCCAACCCGACATCGATGACACCCTGCTGCGCCTGCGCGCCTACGCTGATGCGGGCGCGGACTGCCTGTATGCGCCGGGCATCGTGCAGCGCGCGCACATCGAGGCGGTGGTGGCCGCAGTGGCGCCGAAACCGGTGAATCTGCTGGTCGGCGGCCCCAGTGCGTTCACCCTGCAGGACATCGCCGCGATGGGCGTACGGCGGGTCAGCTTGGGCGGCGCACTGGCACGCGCGGCCTGGGGCGGTTTCATGCAGGCCGCCCAGCAGCTGCAGGAACAGGGGAGCTTCGCCGGGCTGGAAGGAGCGGCGTCCGGGGCTACGTTGAATGCACTGTTCGAGCGGCCCATGCAGCGCGATGCCTGATGCAAGCGGCCGAGCATGGCGTGGCGCTACCGGGTTTCCGGCCCCTGCAACCGTGATTGCCAGGATTCCACTTCGTTGCGCTGCAGCCGGTTGGACAGCAGCTTCTTCCACGATTCGGTCAGCGGCAGTTGGCTGGCTTCCTCCAGCACGCTGCGCTCCAGGGTACGGTCGAACAGCACCTGGCCGAGCCGGCGCAACGACCAGTCCGGGCACAGCCGCTCCACCACGGTCATCGCATCGCCCGGCGCCACTGCGCCATCTTCCAGCACGCGGTAATACCAGCCGGTGCGGCCACTGGACTGCATGCTGCGCGCCATGTCCGGCAGGCCGAAGCGGTCGTTGAGTTTCCAGCAGGGCTGGCGGCCCTGCGACACCTGCAGCGTGGCCGTGCCGACCCGGATGACGTCGGCCAGGTGGATCGTATCTTCCGTCCACCCCGTGCTGGAGAAGTTTTCGCCGAAGGCCCCGCTCGCCGCCAGCAGAGGATGCGGATGCCCCTGGCGCCAGAAAGCATAGTGATCGAACGGATAGTGGTGGATGGCTTTTTCCGGGCCGCCGTGCACCCGGCGGTCGCCCTGTTCATCACCTTCGATGCCTTCGGCATGGATGCGCACCGGCCCGCTTACCGGCACTTTGGCGATCGCGCTGCAGCTTCCCGGCCGCGTATAGGGGACCGCGCGTCCGGTATGGATCGCATCCAGCGCCACCGCGGGCGGAATCGTGCAGATCATGGAGATGGCGCCTCGCTGCGCAGATTGCTGCGGGAGTCGGCAATCATCTCCAGCATCGCCTGGCGGGCCTGCTCGGGCTGCTGCGCCGCGATGGCCTCATGCACGCGCGCATGTCGTGGCAGCGAGTACTTGAAGTCCGCATCGGCCTTGCGCGCGGACAGCAGCAGGTAACTGCCCAGTGCGGTTTCGATCACGCTGAACAACGGCCGCAGCAGCGCATTGCCGGTCGCGTCCAGCACGGCGTGGTGGAAGCGCAGGTCCGCCGCCGCCCAGGCCTCCATGTCCTCTGCCGCCGCCATCGCGCCGTACGCCTGGCCGATACGCGTCAACTGTGCATCGGTACGCCGCTGCGCGGCCAAGGCGGCCGCTGGCGGCTCGATCAGTTCGCGCATCTCGGCCAGTTGTTCCACGAATTCGAGCGTGGGCAGCGCCGCGCCGTGCCAGGACAGCACGTCCGGATCCAGCAGGTTCCAGTGTTCAGACTCCCTTACCCGCGTGCCGATCTTCTGGCGGGTTTCGATCAGCCCCTTGGACCCCAGCACACGCAGTGATTCGCGAAGCGCGGTGCGGCTGACCTGCAGCTGCACCGCCAACCGTTCCTCGCGCGGCAGTATTTCCCCGGGCTTGTACTGGCCGGCCACGATCAGCTTGCCGAGCTCGTGCACGATCTGCCCATGCAGGCTACGACTGGACGTGGCCATCATGTCCGGACCTGGTCGGGAGCGCGTGGTGGTTGCATGGCGCAAGTATAGACCGCCCCCGTACGCGCCCCCTGCAGGCCTCTGGTCACTGCAGGCTTGCGCCGGCCCAGGCCACCACCGGCGTGCGGGCGCCTTCTCCTGCGGTGGCCGCTTCGGCCACCAGTTCCAGCACCTGCACGCCCTGCACTGCTACCTCGATCCGCGCCGGCGCCTGCCCGCGCCGCACCGGCGCGCTGGTGAACAACGGCTTGCCATCCCCGTAGACCTTGAACACCACGCTGCCGGACGCAGCGGCCGCACTGTCGTCCACGCCCGCCAGCGCGGTGAAGCGCTTGAAATCGCGCGATGCCAGCACTTCAAGCCGCGAGTTGGCGTGGATGCCGATACCCCGCGGGTATGCCGTGCCGGCGATGCGCAACGGCCCGCCCTGCGGTGTGCGGTCCACCCGCGGGGTGCCCGATACCTCGGCCGGCCGGGCGCTGTAACCGGGCAGGCCGTCCACCGCCACATGGATGCGGCCGGTGATCTCGCCCAGTGACGTGCCGCCGCTCGTATCCGGCGTCCCGCTGACCTTCAACAGCACCGCGCCGTGGGCTGGCAGGGTGAATGCCAGCCCGCCTCCGGTGGCTGTGACGTCGCGTTGTTCCCACAGATCGCGCGCCCGGATCGGGGCGGCGTCGCTGAGCAGCATCTGCGCGGCGCTCACCCGTGCCTCCACCGTTGCTTCGCCCCGGTTGAACAACAGCACGCCGCGTTCGCCACGGGTGGACAACGGCTTGACCAGCACCTGCAGCGGCCCCTCGCTGGCGACGATCCGGCCCTGGTTGCCGGCCGGATCCTGGTTCAGTGCGATCACTTCCGGATTGGACAGCAGCGCCACCTGCGCCGGGGTGGCATGGTTCAGGTCGAAGCCCACCAGCAGCGGCGCCGCCAGGATGGCCCACATCGAAAAATGCGTGCGCGCTTCGGTCATGTGGTCGGCACCGAATTCGCCCAGTCCCACCGCCAGCATGTCCGGATCATTCCAGCGCCCCGGACCGGCGTACAGTTCCCGGCGCGATGCGGTATCGAAGTTGTGCAGCATGCTTTCCCAGGTCATTTCGATGTCCGGGCTGGTGCGCCACAGGTTGCCGTGGCGGCCGCCCCAGTTGCCCACGCCGGCTTCTCCCCATGGGCAGATCGACAGCACGAAGTCGTTGTCCGGGTTGACCTGTGCCAGCAGCCTGCCGACCCGTGCATACGCGCCTTCGACCTTGTCCGCGTCGGTGGCCTGGGCATCGGCACGCACGATCAACGGACGCCCTTCGCGGTAAGTCGCGCTTGCCAACGCCTTGCTGCCCTGGCCGAAATCGGCCAGCCCACAGGCGTCGACCTTGATGTAGTCGAACCCCCATTCCCCGAACATCGTGGCCAGGTCGCTGGCCTCGAAGCCTTCCAGGCCGATCTCGCGCTGCGCCGTCGTGCCCACCGGCAGATTCGGGCTGTGCGCATCATGCGCCTGCGAGCAGGCGTTGCGCCCCACATCGGTGTACAGCCCGGCCTTGAAGCCCATCGCATGCAGGTGGTCGGTCCATGGCCGCAGGCTGGGCACGCCGCTGCGGCTGGCCGCCATCGGGAACATGCTGGTGCGGATCTGGATGCCGCCGTCGGCGCGACGCTGCAGCCACCAGCCATCGTCGATGTTGATATAGCGGTACCCGGCCTGCTGCATGCCATTGCGCTTGATGGTTTCGGCCACCGACAGGATCTTGTCCTGGGTGACTTCGGTACGGAATGCATTCCACGGGTTCCAGCCCATCGGCGGCGTCGCAGCGGCACCATGCCCATAGACGCTGAAGCGTCCGCTGGGTTGCAGGTCTTCGCGGGGCTCGGCGGCGATGCCGGACAACGGAGCCAACGCCAGGGCGACGGCAAGCAGGGTCTTGCGGGTCATGCTCTCTCTCCTCACCAGAACAGGGTGTACAGGGCAACCAGGATCGCGACGACCGCCATGGCCCCCACGTTGAAGGACGTGCGTGTTGCGTACAGCACGTCGTCGGTGCGCACCACGTCCTTGGCCGGCGCTGCTGGCGTGGCCAGCGATACGCCCACCGCAAGCAGCAGCGCCAGCAGGAACACCAGGCCGACACGATCGATGAACGGCAAGGAAGGCCACGCCAGCTTCAGCACCACCGACAGCACGAACGAGCCCACCGCCGCCGCCAGCGCACCAGCTTCGTTGGCCCGCTTCCAGAACAGGCCCAGCAGGAAGATCACCACGATGCCCGGGGTGAAGAAGCCGGTGTACTCCTGGATGTACTGGAAGGCCTGGTCGAAGCTGCCCAGCAACGGCTTGGCGGCCAGGATGCCCAGCACCACCGTGACCACGGCGGCGATGCGGCCCACGCGTACCAGCGTGGCCTGGTCATGCGGGCCCTTGCGCTGGGCGTAGAAATCCAGCGTGAAGATGGTCGCAACCGAATTGATCTTGGACGCCAGCGAGGCCACGATCGCCGCTACCAGTGCGGCGAACACCAGTCCGAGGATGCCGGTAGGCAGCAACCGCATCATGGTCGGGTAGGCCTGGTCCGGCGCATCCAGGCCCGGTGCCAGCATCACCGCGGCGATACCCGGGACCACCACGATGACCGGCATCAGCAGCTTCAGGAAAGCAGCGAACAGCACGCCCTTCTGCGCCTCGCCGATGTCCTTGGCGGCCAGCGCGCGCTGGATGATGTACTGGTTGAAGCCCCAGTAACTGATGTTCATGATCCACAGCCCACCCACCAGCACGCTGATGCCTGGCAGGTCCTTGTAGAACGGATTGTCCTTGCTCAGGATCATCTCGAAGTGGCCCGGATGGGCTTCCCACAGGCGCTGGAAGCCAGCCACGATGCCTGCGCCCTCGCCCAGCTGGCTGAGCGTCAGCCCGGTCACCAGCAGCCCGCCCAGCACCAGCAGCGAGACCTGCACGATGTCGGTCAGCGCCACCGCCTTCAGCCCGCCGTAGAGCTGGTACAGCAGCGCGAACACGCCGATCAGCACCACCGCCAGCATCTGGTCCATGCCAGTCACCTGGCTGACCGCGATCGCGCCCAGCCACAGGATGGAGGTGACGTTGACGAACACATACAGGCCCAGCCAGAACACTGCCATCAACGTGCGGATGCGGGTGCCATAACGCTGCTCGAGGAACTGCGGCATGGTGTAGATGCCATTGCGCAGGAAGATGGGCAGGAACCACTTACCGACGATCAGCAGGGTCAAGGCGGCCATCCACTCGTAGGAGGCAATGGCCAGGCCGATGGCATAGCCCGAACCGGACATGCCGATGATCTGCTCGGCGGAGATGTTGGCGGCGATCAGCGAAGCCCCCACCGCCCACCACGGCAGCGACTTGCTGGCCAGGAAATAGTCCTTGGCATCCTTGGTGTGGCCGGCCTTTTCCCGCGAAACCCACTGCGCCAGCACGAATACAGCAGCCAGGTAGACCAGTACGATGGAGGTATCGAGCAGCGAAAGTTGCATGTCCTGCTTCCTTGAGGCGAGTGCCGGGATCTGTCACCGGCGTTCGGAGTGGAAAGAAGTAACCGTTGCGCCTGGCTTCCGCTTACATCGGCAGCTCACGTGCACGCGCGAGCAGGTACAGACCCTGCGCCACGCTGTCTTCGGCATGCCGCGTTGCCGGTCGCCCCAGCAGTGCCAGCGCGGAGACATAGGCATCGGCCAGGCCATCGGCGGCCATCACGTGCAGCGGGCCACCCTCTGCATCGATGTCCTGCAGTTCACTGCCGATCAACAGGCCGGACAGATAGCTGGCCAACTGCGCAGGCTGCAACTGGTCGAACAACGCGCGGGTGCGCACGCTGAACAGTTGATGCAACAGGCTGCCTTGGCGCCCGGCCAGTGCGACGCCCTCGGCGAAGGCGGCGGCATCATCCGGCGCCTCCACCATCATCCGACCCAGCAGGCTGTGCTGGCGCAGCACCGCGAACAGCTCACCGGTCATGAACGTGCTGAACCGCTCGATGCGCCCGTCCACCACGTGTGCGTGCTTGCTGTGCGTACCTGGCAGCACGACACGGTGCGTGCCCGGGCCCAGCAACGGCAGCAGTGCGCACAGCTGGGTCTCTTCGCCGCGCATGACGTCCGGTATGCCGTGCACATCCACGCAGCGCAGGCCCGGCACCAGCCACAGTTCGCGTTCGATGGCAGCGTCGTTCAACTGCTGCATTCCCGCCGCGATCTCATGCAGCCCTGCCGGGGCCTGCACATAAGGCACCTCCCTCCAGCCCTGGCGGCTGCCCACCATCCCCGCCATCACCACCAGCGCATCGTCCCAGTGGTGGATCAGTGCCTCCAGCACCTCGGCAAACCGTCCATTGGCGTTCAGCAGCCCCTGGTCGGAGCGCCGGCTGTCCACTATCTGTCCTTTACGGTCCAAGCGGAATGCGCGCAGGCTGGAGCTGCCCCAGTCGATGGCGATCATGCGTCTGCGAACCGGGGTTCGGGCAGGCCGCGCACGCCTTCCAGCACGGCCCGGAACACACCTCCGCTGGCGGGCAGCGCGTGCAGTGCGGCAGCGTCCAGTCCATCCCGCGCGGAGGTGACATACAACGTGCCCAGGTCATCGCCGGCAAATGCCACGCAGGTCGGTTGCGATGCAGGCACCGGCACGCGCAGTTCGACCTCACCGGCGGCGGAGTAACGCACCACCTGCCCCGCCCCCCATTGCGCACCCCACACGCGGCCTTCGGCATCGACCGCTGCTCCATCCGGCTCGGCGTCCCCTGCAATCAGCGCGAACACCCGCGCGTCACTGATCGTGGCGGTGGCTGCATCGTAGCGGGCATGCATGATGCTTCGCTGCAGCGAATCGCAGTAGTACATGCCCTGCCCGTCGGGATCGAAGCCGATACCGTTGGCGATGGCCACCGGCGCGATGTCCAGCGCACGCAGGCCCTGCCCGAGCGAGTACTGATGGAAGCGCGCCGTCCGCGCATGCGCGGGATCTTCGTTGATGCAGCCGAAAACAAAGTTGCCGCTCCGGTCCAGGCGGCCATCGTTGATGCGCATGGCCGTCCCCTCCATCGGCACGTCGACCAGGTGCTCACAGGTCAGACTGGTGCCGGCAGCGTGGCGGGTGGGATCAACCAGGTACAGTGCGTCTTCCATCCCCAGCAGCAACCGGCCTGACTCACACAGCGCCAGCGACCCTACCCGCCCCGGCGTGCTCCACCACTGGGTGCTGCCCGCCCCCGGGCTGCCGCGCCAGATACGCCGGCCCTTGATGTCGGTCCACCACAGCACCCGTTCGCGCGCGCACCAGACATTGCTTTCGCCCAGCGTGCAGCGGCTGTCGAAGGCCAGCGCGGCGCTCGGCAGGGTGCGGCCCTCGCCCATGCTTACCATTCGGCCACGCTCCCGTCTTCGTGCCGCCACAATGGATTGCGCCACTCACCGGCGCTACGCGCGCGTTCGACCACCACCTCTTCGTCGATCTCAACGCCCAGGCCCGGCTGGGTGAAAGGCAGGATCGAACCGCCGTGCATGGTGAAGGCGTCCTTGTTCTTGACGTAGTCCAGCAGCTCGCCGTCGGCGTTGTAATGGATGCCGATGCTCTGTTCCTGCAGTACGGCGTTCCAGCTGGCGAAGTCCACGTGCAGGCAGGCCGCCAGTGCTACCGGCCCAAGCGGGCAATGCGGGGCCAGGGCCACGTCATGGGCTTCGGCCATCGCGGCGATCTTCATGCATTCGGTGATGCCACCGGCATGCGACAGGTCAGGCTGCACGATCGACAGCCCGCCCGCGGCGAACACGCTCTTGAACTCGGTGCGCGAGAACATCCGCTCACCGGCCGCCAGCGGAATGGCGGTGTGTCCGGCAAGGCGCGGGTAGTATTCGGCCTGTTCGGCCAGCACCGGTTCTTCGATGAACAACGGGCGGTACGGCTCCAGTTCGCGGATCAGCGTCTTGGCCATCGGCCAGCCCACGCGGCCGTGGAAATCCAGCCCGAATTCGATGCTCTGGCCGAACGCCTCGCGGATTCCGGCCACCTTGGCTACGGCCGCATCGATGGTGCGGCTGGGCGCCAGCAGCGGCATTTCCTCGCAGGCGTTGAGCTTGAAGGTGTCATAGCCCAGCGCCACCCGTGCCCGGATCTGTTCGATGATGTCCGCTGGCCGGTCCCCGCCCACCCAGCAGTAGGTCTTCATGCGGTCACGCACCAGTCCGCCCAGCAGCTGGTACACCGGCACGCCGAGCGTCTTGCCCTTGATGTCCCACAGTGCCTGGTCGATGCCGGCCAGTGCGCTCATGAACACCGCACCGCCGCGGTAGAAACCACCGCGGTACATGACCTGCCAATGGTCGTTGATGCGCGCAGGATCCTTGCCGATCAACTGCTCGCCCAGCTCATGCACGGCGGCTTCGACCGTGCGCGCACGGCCTTCGATGACCGGCTCGCCCCATCCGGCCACGCCTTCGTCGGTCTCGATCTTCAGGAACATCCAGCGTGGCGCCACGCGATAGGTGTTCAGGCGGGTGATCTTCATGCGTTCGCACTCCGCAGGGCGGCAACGAAGGCATCCGCATGGCGCGCCGTGGTGGCTGGATCCTGGCCCGGGCGATACAGCTCACCGCCCAGCCCGGCACCGGCGCAGCCGGCCTGCAGGAACGCGGCCAGGTTCTCCGTCCCGATGCCCCCTACCGCATACAGCGGCACGTCTGCAGGCAGTACGGCTTTCAGCGCACGCACATAGGCAGGACCAAACTGTGCCGCAGGGAAAAGCTTCAAACGCTGCGCACCGGCGGCCAACGCAGCGAAGGCCTCGCTGGCGGTGGCAAACCCGGCGGCGATGTCCAGTCCGCGCGAACGCGCATGCGCGATCACCTGCGGGTCGGTGTTCGGCGTCACCATCAGCCGCGCGCCGCTGTCCGCCAGGCGGTCCACATCGGCGATGTCCAGCACCGTGCCGGCGCCCACCTCGGCGTGGCCGTCGGCTTCCTGCAGGGCCAGCTGCACGCTGCCCAGCCAGTCCGGGGAGTTGGTGGGTATTTCGATCTGGGTGATGCCGGCATCGATCAACACGCGCACGTGCGCGCGCACCTCGGCCGGGGTGATGCCACGCAGGATGGCGATCAGCGGAAGCGGGGAATGGGTCATGGCGGGCTCAGTAATAGAGTTGGCTGCGGCCGCCATCGATCAGGATGTCGGCGGCGTTGATGAAACGGGCTTCGTCACTGGCCAGGAACAACGCGGTCTGCGCGACTTCCGACGCTTCGCCGATGCGTTTGGGTGGCAGCAGGGCTGCCTGGTCCAGGCGTGCCTGGGCAGGATCGGGCTGTGATTCGAACCAGCGTTCGATGCGGTCCACCAGGATCAGGCCGGGCGAGATGGAGTTGAACCGGATGCCCTTGTCGGCGTACTCCAACCCGAGCGCCTTGGTCAGGCCGATCAAGGCGTGCTTGGCCACGTTGTACGGGAAGGCACCCTGGATGATGCGATGGCCGTGCACCGAGGCGATGTTGACCACCGATCCGCTGCCCTGCGCCAGCATGCAGGGCAGCACGGCGCGGGCGAAGTTCCAGTGGCCGCCGAGGTTGACGTCCAGGTTGCGTTGCCAGGTCAGCGAAGACAGCTCAAGCGGTGCGGAAAACACATCCATGCCCGCATTGCTGACCAGCACGTCAACCTGGCCGTGGGCTGCCACCACGCGTTCAACGAAGGCTGCCACCGCATCGGCATCACTGACATCGCCCTGCTGGAAGAGTGCGCACACTGCATCCCCGGCACAGGGCGCGGCCTGGTCGTAGCCGGCCACGATGGCACCGTGCGCCTGGAACAGTCCGGCGATGGCACGGCCGATGCCGTTGGCCGCACCGGTGACGATGGCCACTTTGCCGGCCAGCCGCTGTGCGGGGTCAGTCACTGCACTCATTGGGTGTCCTTGCTGAAGCGATAACGGATGCGATTGCGGTACACCGCGCCGGGCTGCAGCGTGATGTCAGGAAAGTCGGGCTGGTTCATCGCATCGGGATAGGCCTGCGGTTCGATGCAAAGGGCAGCGCGTGCGTGGTACGGCCTGCCCGATGCGCCCTGCAGGCTGCCATCGAGGAAGTTTCCCGAATACACCTGCACGCCGGGCTGATCGCTCAGCACGTCCAGCACGCGGCCGGAATGCGGATCATGCAGGCGCGCCGCCGGGCGCACGCCGGCGTCTGCCGGGGCATCGAGAATCCAGTAATGATCCAGGCCCCCGGCGACCTGCAACTGAGCATCGCCAGCGGCTGACAGCGCGTCGCCGATCGCGCGCGCGCGGCGGAAGTCGAAGGCGCTGGCGGCCACCTCCGGCCGTTGTCCGGTGGGCGTGAGCGCTGCGCCCAGCGCCACCATGCGCGATGCAGGCAGTGTCAGAAGATGC
The DNA here is from genome assembly GCF_014836545.1 of Stenotrophomonas lacuserhaii. Classification (GTDB taxonomy): domain Bacteria; phylum Pseudomonadota; class Gammaproteobacteria; order Xanthomonadales; family Xanthomonadaceae; genus Stenotrophomonas; species Stenotrophomonas lacuserhaii. The sequence goes on along the minus strand of NZ_JACSQS010000011.1, from coordinate 68,586 downwards.
GCGTCCACCACGCCCGCCCCTTCGCCGGCCAGGTTCCAGAACGGATGATGGGTCAGGTTGACCACCGTGGGGCGGTCGCAGGTGGCGGCATAGTCCACGTGCAGGGTGTCGGTATCATCCAGCCGATAGTCCACGGTGACCGTCAGCGCGCCCGGGAAACCCTGATCGCCATGCGGACTGACCAGTTGCAGCCGCGCGCGGTCACGGCGCACGCCCAGCCATTGCCAGTCACGGGCATCGAAGCCGTCCGGTCCGCCATGGTGGGCGGTGAGGCCATCGACCGAATCGAGCGGATGATGCTGGCCGTCGAGCACGAAGCCGGCCGTGCTGATGCGTCCAGCGACCCGGCCGATGCTGGCACCAAAGAATGACCGACCCGACGTCCGCTGGCTCTGCTCGGCATGGCCGAGCACCACGTCTGCGAACTGCCCGTCACGGTCCGGCACCCACATGCCCGCCAGGGCGGCGCCGCGCTGCGCGATCTCTGCCCGCAGCCCATGGGCGTTTTCCAGCATCACCATGCAATCCACGCTCCACGCCAGGGAACTCCAAGGGCACCACGATTCCACAGTTCGGAGGCGGTGCGACGCGGCCATCGGCCTGGATTTCAATTAAACAAATAATACTACAATTGAAAAGTTGCACTGCAGCATGGGCTGCGCGCTGCATGCCTGCCTTTCCTGCCCGCCCCAATACCCAAAAGGCCCCCGGATTTGCTATCCCGCAGGTCAGGCATTCAAGTACACGAGGGTAAGGAAAAGCGAGAATCACGCCGGGCTCGGAGGCCAATCCCACCTGTCACGGGCCGGCGCAGACCCGGCCGTCGCATCCTCCGCCGTTGCTGCAGCGCTCACCCCGCACCACGGTGTCCTCGCCGGCGGTGCCTCCTCTGAAAGCGCGATTTTTCCTGCAGGGCTACCGCTCCGGCATCCATCCAGCGAGGAGCCACCCATGATCCGCCTGCCATCCCGCAGCCTGCTGTCCCTCACCCTGCTTTCCGCCGCGATGCTCGCCGCACCTGCGGGCGGCGCCGAGCGCATTCCGCTGCATCGACTCGACCGCGTGACGACCGCGGCGTTCGCCACAGGCAACGCCGGTGCCTCTGCATCGCCGTCACTGCTCGGGCTGGATGCCGGTTCCAGCTTGCGGCTGCTGTCCAGCCATGTCGACCGCAACGGCGTGCAGCATCAACGCTTCGAGCAGTTGCACCAGGGCGTACCCGTGTTTGGTGAACATGTGGTGGTCGCCACCGCTGCCAGGGGCCAGGTGCGGAGCCTGTTCGGTAACGCAGTCGCCGCACTACAGCCCGAGGTTCCCGACGTGGCACCCCGCATCGACGGCGCGCGTGCTGCTGCCATCGCCAAGGCCAGTGCACCGCGGATGCGTGCCGGCGGCATGCGGATACAGAACCAGAACCAGCGGCTGATGATCCATCTCGATGCACACTCGGTGGCACGGCTGGCCTGGGTGGTGGATTTCCTGGCGGAGGGCGAGGGCCACGCACCCAGCCGGCCGTTCACCATCGTCGATGCGATGGACGGCAAGGTGTTGGAGCAGTGGGAAGGCCTGGCCACGGCGAAGATCGGCACCGGTCCAGGCGGTAACGAGAAGACCGGCCAGATCGCCTATGGCGCAAGCTTGCCCTACCTCGACGTGACCGCAGACGGCACGACGTGTGCCCTGGAAAACGACAACGTGAAAACCATCAACCTGAACCACGGCGGATCAGGCTCGGTGAGCGCAGCACACCGCTTCAGCTGCCCGCAGAATACGGTCAAAGCCATCAATGGTGCGTACTCGCCCTTGAACGACGCGCACGCCTCCGGCGGCGCCGTGTTCGGCATGTACCGCGACTGGCTGGGCACCGCGCCACTGCGCTTCCAACTGAAGCTTCAGGTTCATTACCTACGCAGCTACGGGAACGCGAGTTGGAACGGTCGCGTCATGTCCTTCGGTGATGGGCATGACACGTATTATCCCTTGGTCTCTCTGGATGTGGTCGCCCATGAGGTGTCCCATGGCTTCACCGAACAGAACTCGGGGCTGATCTACAACACCCTGCATTCCGGCGGTATGAACGAAGCATTCTCGGATATGGCCGGCGAGGCCGCCGAGTACTACCTGAAGGGCAACAACGATTTCCTGGCGGGCGCGGATATCCTCAAAGGGCCAGGCGCGCTTCGCTACTTTGAAGACCCCACCGTTGATGGCAGGTCGATCGGGCATGCGAGCGATTTCCGTCCGGGCATGAACAATCATTTTTCGTCCGGCGTCTACAACAGGGCCTTCTATCTGCTTTCGAACCGCGAGGGCTGGGATCCCCGAAAGGCGTTCATTGCGATGGCGACGGCCAACCAGAACTACTGGACTCCAAGCAGCACGTTCGAAAGCGGCGCCTGCGGCGTCATTGCCGCCGCACAGGACCTGGATTACCCGGTAGAAGACGTGGTGATCGCTTTCGATGAAGTTGGCGTGCGCTGCGATGCCTGAGCGCGCTGTGGCGTGATGCCGGCAACCGGATCCGGCAGGCATCGCGCCTGCCGGGCCATCCCCACGCCCGTCGTCACTTTCTTGGCGCACCCGTCGAGCCGCGCACCATCAGGCTGAAATCCAGCGTCTGCTGAAGCGGTACATCCCGACCTTCGATGATGGCCAGCAACAGGTTGACCGCGCAGGCGCCGATTTCCCGCATCGGTTGCCTGACGGTCGTCAACGCCGGCGTCAGGTAGCGGGATGAGGCCAGGTCGTCGAAGCCCACGATGGACAGGTCATCCGGCACACGGACGCCCAGGTCCCGGCAGGCCGCCAACGCACCCAGCGCCATCTGGTCGCTGACGCAGAAGATCGCCGTGGGTGCGGGCGTGCGGGCCAACAACGACAGCGCCGCCGCATGGCCGGATTCCACGGAAAAGTCGCCCGGCTCGACGATAAGTTGGCGCAGACGGCCGCGCGCCTTGCCGGCCGCACGCACGCCTTCCAGCCGTTGCTGGTGCAGCGGATTACCGGGCGGCCCGCCGATGACCGCGATCCGCTCGTGGCCCAGTGCGTACAGGTGGTCCATCACCGCCCGCGCGGCGGCCGCGTTGTCGATGTGGACGCTGGGGATGCCCAACGCGGGATCGAACTCACAGCCATTTACCACCGGCGCGGCGGCGCCCCGTTGCTGCACGATCGCGCGCGCCGTCGGCGGCAGGCGGTGCCCCAGCACGATCAGGCCGTCGGCCTCGTTGCGTCGGAGCATCTGCGCATAGCGCTCCTCGCGGTCGGTCTGATGCTGCGTGTCGCCCAGCAGCACGGCGTAGCCGACCGCCTGCGCCGCATCCTCCGCGCCCTGCAGGATCTGCGCGAAGAACGGATTGGCAATATCCGGAACCGTGACCAGGATCTTGCCGCTGCGCTGGGTTTTCAACGTCCGGGCCACCGTGTTGGGCACATAGCCCAGCGCGGCGGCGGCCTGTTCGATGCGGCTGCGCGTGGCCGGCAGCACCTTGTCCGGCCGGGAAAGCGCGCGCGACACCGTTCCTGCGGAGACGCCGACGTGTTTTGCGATGTCGTAGATAGTGGCCATGGTTTTTTGGTCTTCGGTGCCGCTGTGCACTGCACAACAGCTCTTGCAGGAGGCCCTGCTAGGATAATGCAATCGATTGCATCGAGGGCGAATCACCTTGAAGACGGTCAAAGGTCCCGCGCTGTTCCTGGCGCAGTTCATCGGTGACACCCCCCCGTTCGATCAGCTGGACACGCTGGCCGGATGGGCCGCAGGACTGGGCTATTCCGGCCTGCAGGTACCGACCAGCGATCCCCGTCTGTTTGATCTGGCCGAGGCGGCGCGCAGTCAGGCGTACTGCGATGACATCGCCGGCACGCTGGCCGCGCAGGGCGTGCAGATCACCGAGCTGTCCACCCACCTGCAAGGGCAACTGGTCGCCGTCCATCCCGCCTACGACAGCCTGTTCGACGGCTTCGCGCCACCGGACAAGCGCGGTGATCCGCGCGCGCGCCAGGCTTGGGCGGTGGAGCAGCTGCTGCTGGCGGCCAAGGCCAGCCAGCGGCTGGGACTGACGGCGCATGCCACGTTCTCCGGCGCGCTGGCCTGGCCCTACTTCTATCCATGGCCACAGCGTCCGCCTGGGCTGGTGGAAGAAGCCTTCGCCGAACTCGGCCGTCGCTGGCGCCCCATCCTGGATGCCTTCGATGCCTGCGGGGTGGACCTGTGCTTCGAAATCCACCCGGGCGAGGACCTGCACGATGGTGCGACCTTCGAGCGCTTTCTCGACGAGGTGGACCACCATCCGCGCGCGAAGATCCTGTACGACCCCAGCCACCTGCTGCTGCAGCAGATCGACTACCTCGGCTTCATCGACCGTTATCACGCACGCATCGGCATCTTCCACGTCAAGGACGCGGAGTTTCGTCCCAGCGCGCGCAGTGGCGTGTATGGCGGCTACCAGGACTGGATCGATCGTCCTGGGCGGTTCCGCTCGCTCGGCGACGGACAGATCGACTTCAAGGCGATCTTCTCGAAGTTCGCCCAGTACGATTTTCCGGGCTGGGCGGTGCTGGAGTGGGAGTGCTGCCTGAAGCACCCGGAAGATGGTGCGCGGGAGGGTGCCGCTTTCATCGGCGACCACATCATCCGCGTGACCGAACGTGCCTTCGACGACTTCGCCGACAGCGGCGCGGATACGCAGTCACTGCATCGCATGCTGGGGATCTGAGCCACCACCGCCCTGGGAGGGGTAGCCATGACGTACGCCATGTCGCGCTTGGGCGCGATGATGTTCCTGCAGTTCTTCATCTGGGGCGCATGGTTCGTGACCCTCGGCACTTACCTGGTGCAGGGCCCGCTGCAGGCCAGCGCCAGCCAGGTGGCGACGGCCTTCCTCAGCCAGTCCATCGGCGCCATCGTGGCGCCCTTCCTGGTCGGCCTGGTTGCCGACCGCTACTTTGCCGCCCAGCGCATCCTCGCGGTGCTGCACCTGGCCGGCGCGGTGCTGATGTGGATGGCCTCCACGGCAACGGACTTCGGTACGTTCTCCGCCTGCGTCATGGGCTACATGCTGTTGTTCATGCCCACCCTGGCGCTGGCCAACAGCGTGGCGATGCGGCACATGCAGTCGCCCGAAAAGCAGTTCCCGCTCGTGCGTGTCGCCGGCAGCGTCGGCTGGATCGTGGCGGGCGTGCTGATCGGCTGGCTGGGCTGGGAGCAGGCGCATCGTCTCGAACTGACCTTCCAGATGGCGGCCATCGCCTCGCTGGTGCTGGGCCTGTATGCCTTCACCCTGCCGCACACGCCGCCGCTGGCCCGGCAACGCGACGCCGGGCTGGGGCAGATCCTGGGGCTGGATTCGCTGCGGCTGCTGAAGTCGCGCTCCTACCTGGTGTTCTTCCTGGCTTCCATCGCCATCTGCATCCCGCTGGCGTTTTACTACAACTTCACCAACCCCTACCTCAACGATCTGGGCGTGCGCGGCGCGGCGGGCCTGCAATCGCTGGGCCAGGTATCCGAAGTGCTGCTGATGCTGGCGATGCCGTTCCTGTTCGTGCGGCTGGGCGTCAAGGCGATGCTGGCCGTGGGCATGGCCGCGTGGGTGCTGCGCTACGTCATGTTCGCCTTCGGCGATGCAGGCGGCGGCTTCACCCTGCTGGTGATCGGCATCGTGCTGCATGGCATCTGCTACGACTTCTTCTTCGTCACCGGGCAGATCTACACCGATGCCCATGCCGGCCCCGCCGCGCGCAGCAGCGCGCAGGGGTTCATCACCCTGGCCACCTATGGCGTGGGCATGCTGATCGGCACGTTCTTGTCCGGCGCGGTGGTGGAGCACTACACCAGCGCGGCCGGTCCGGACTGGCAGAAGATCTGGCTGTTCCCCGCAGGTGTCGCGCTGGTCGTGCTGGTCGCCTTCCTGCTGCTGTTCCGCGACCGGCCGGTGGTCGCGGCCGCCCCTTCCACTCCCTGAGGACCACAGATGCGCACGCTTGGAATCGCCATTGTCGGCACCGGCATGATCGGCGCGGTGCACCGTCGCGCGGCCCTGCTCGCCGGTGCCACGGTACGCGGCGTGGCCGCCTCATCGCCGAAGCGCGCACACGAGGTGGCGCAGTCGTGGAATGTCCCGCGCGCCTACCGCGATATCGACGAAGTCCTCGCTGATCCGCAGGTCCAGGTGGTGCACGTCTGCACGCCCAACCACCTGCACCGCGGCATGGCGCAGGCGGCACTGGAAGCGGGCAAGCACGTGATCTGCGAGAAGCCGCTGGCGACCACGCTGGAAGACGCGCAGGCGTTGGCCGCAGTGGCCGCTTCGAGCGGGCTGGTCGCCACGGTGCCCTTCGTCTACCGCTACCACCCGGTGGTGCGCGAGGCCCGCGCGCGCATCGCCCAGGGCGAACTGGGCCCGCTGCACCTGATCCACGGCAGCTACCTGCAGGACTGGCTGCTGGATCCGGCCAGCAACAACTGGCGCGTGGACCCGGCACTGGGCGGCGCCTCACGCGTCTTCGCCGACATCGGCTCGCACTGGTGCGACCTGGTGGAATGGGTCGGCGGCGAGCGGTTCGTCGACGTCAGCGCGGCGTTCGCCACGGTGATAGGCGAGCGCGGCACCCTGACCGGGCAGAGCTTCAGCACACCGGCGGCGGGCGGCGCGATGCAGCCGGTCGCGAGCGAAGACGTGGCCGCGGCGATGTTCAGGACCAGCGCCGGCGCCCTCGCCTCGCTGACGGTCAGCCAGGTCTCGGCGGGCCGCCACAATCGTCTCTGGTTCGAGATCGATGGCGCCAAGGCGAGCGTGGCATTCAACCAGGAAGATGCCGAGCGGCTGTGGATCGGCCTGCCCGACCAGCGCGAAGAAGTCTTCGTGCGTGGGCCGGGTGCCGGCAGTGCCGAACAACGCCGGCTGTCGGCCTTGCCGGCCGGCCACGCGCAGGGCTATGGCACCTGTTTCGAAGCCTTTGTCGCCGACACCTATCGGGCCATCGAAGGCGAGCAACCGCAGGGCCTACCCACCTTCGAAGACGGCCTGCGCTCGGCGTTGATCGTCGACCGCGTCATCGCATCGGCCAGGACGCGCGCCTGGACCCCCATCGGTTGAATCCCCGGAGGATCTGTTGATGAACATCGCTGCACGCACCGCCCCTCTTGTCCTGCTGTTGTGCGCTGTCCTGCCCGCCTTCGCCGGTGAAGCCGCCGCCCCGCAGAAGCCCATCGCGGTGCAGATGTACACGCTGCGCGACGCCGGCACGCTGGACCAGCAGTTGCAGATCGTCCACGACGCCGGGGTACACGCGGTGGAGACCGTCGGCACGCAGAACGTAAGCGCGGCCGAACTCAAGCAGCTGCTGCACCGGTATGCCATCAAGGTGGTGTCCTCGCACGTGCAGCTGGCAGAGCTGCGCAACGACCTGGACAGCGTGATCGCCTTCAACCGCTCCATCGGCAACACGACGCTGGTGGTCCCCTACCTGGACGAGAAGGAACGCCCGACCGACGCCGTCGGCTGGACCGTGCTCGGCCAGGAACTGGGCCGCATCGCCAAGCGGGCGCGGTCCAAGGGCATGCGCATGGCCTACCACAACCACGATTTCGAACTGGTCGAGTTCGACGGCACGACCGGCCTGGAGCTGCTGTTTGCCGCGGCCGGGCCCGATCTGCAGAGCGAGCTGGACCTGGCCTGGGTAGCGCGTGCCGGCCATGACCCGGCACTCATGCTCGGGAAATTCCGCGGCCGTGTGTTCGCGGTGCACGCCAAGGACAATGCGCCCAAGGGGCAGGCCGACGACGAAGGCGGTTTCGCGGCGGTCGGCCAGGGCGTGCTGGACTGGAACACGATCCTGCCCGCTGCGGCGGCCGCCGGCGTGCAGTGGTACATCGTCGAGCACGACCATCCGCGCGATCCGGCCGCCATCATCCAGACCGGCGCGGACTATCTGCGCAACCACCTGACCGCCACCCTGCCAGCCAGCGCAGCGCGCTAGCACGCCAAGGAAACCCACTTGAAAAAGATCCTGACAACCGCCGTGGTTCTATCGGCGGCGACCTTTGCGAACGCGGCCTGGGCCAAGGACGACCCTGCCGCCGGCGCGCAGCTTTACGCTATCCACTGCACGGCCTGCCATGGCGCCGATCGTGCGGGCATGCCGGGCGCGTTTCCCGCGCTCACCGACGTCGGCAAGCGCCTGCAACCGGCGCAGATCAAGGAAAAGATCAGCAAGGGCGGCGGCCTGATGCCGCCCTTCTCGCAGCTTTCCCAACAGGAGATCGACGACATCACCCGCTTCCTGGCGAAGTAGGATCGCCCCAACGGGATGGCGCGTGCGCTTACAGTTCGCGCACCCAGATGTTGCGGTAGCTGACCGCGGAATCGTGCTCCTGCAGTGAGATCGGCGCGCAGTCATGCGGCGCATACGAGGGCGCACCGATGTACTCGGTCCTGCCCGCCAGCACGGTATCGTCCTGTACCAACACGCCGTTGTGCAGCACGGTGATGCGCGCCGGCGAGGTCAGCCCGCCGCCCTGCGAGAAGCGCGGCGCCTTCCAGATGATGTCGTAGACCTGCCACTGGCCCGGTCCCCGCGAGGCGTTCACCAGCGGCATGGCCTGCTTGTAGATCGAGCCGGCCTGGCCGTTGGCGTAGGTCGGGTTGTTGTAACTGTCCAGCACCTGCAGTTCGTACAGCTCCTGCAGGAAGATGCCGCTGTTGCCGCGGTCCTGGCCCTCGAAACCAGCCGTTGCGCTGGGCGAGCGCCATTCAACGTGCAGCTGCATATCGCAGAACCGCTGCCGGGTGCGGATGCCCTTGCTGCCCGGCACCACGGTCATCGCGCCATCGTCGACACGCCACGGGACGCGCCCCCCCTGCTCGGATTCCCATGCGGAGACATCCTTGCCATCGAACAGCACGATTGCATCGGAGGGCGCGCCGCCGAGGGGGGTGGCCACGCTCGCAGGCACCGGTTTCCACACCTCGGTCCTGGTGGGATCGCGAGCGGGGTCGCCGCTGGCCTGCGCGAAAACAGGCGCGGTGGCCAGCAGGCAGGCGGCAGCCAGCAGGGGTCTGGTCATCGTGTTCTTCATCAGCTGGTCCCCCACGCAGGCGTGCCGGGAACATAGGCGACGTCGCCCTCATAACGGCCCGGTACAGCGACGTACTTCAGGACTTCGGTCGCGCCGACCTTCGAGGTGAAAAAGCCGAAGATGGTCAATTGCTTGAACATCGTGAAGTAGTGCGGCACCGCGTCGGCGGCTTCTGCGGCGCCCGTGTCGTCCACCTCGACGATGCGTTTCCCGGCCTCCGCATCCAGCGCGCGCAGCAGTTCGGTGCGGTCCTGCGCGGTGAGCGCCACGAAGCTGCCGCCGGCGCGTTTGTCGATATCGGCCAGGCCGGCGCGGAACGCCGCCTGCTGTTGGGCGGTGTAGCAGTCGCTGACGAATGTCGCCATGAACGCACCCGTGCCGGCGTCCTTCGCCCCCGGCGTGCCGGTGCGCGGCAGGATGGTCTCGGCGATCTCGTCCAGCTTGGCGACATCGGCGGCGGAGAAGGCGCTCTTCGACCCCGCGGCGGGCACCTGTCCGTTGGCCAGCGCAGGCAGGCCGACCATCGCCGCACCGGTGGCGGCAACGATCATCTTCAGCAGTTCGCGGCGGTCCATCAGAGGTTCCCCGCTTTCAGTTCACGCACCGCGTGGTCGGCAGCCCGCGCGGTCAGGGCCATATAGGTCAGCGAAGGATTCACGCAGGCGCTGGAGGTCATGCAGGCGCCGTCGGTCACATAGACATTGGGCGCATCCCAGACCTGGTTGTGCTGGTTCAGCACCGAACTCCTGCGCTCACGGCCCATGCGCGCGGTACCCATTTCGTGGATGCCCTTGCCCGGGGCGTAGTCGTTGTCGTGCATCTTCACGTCCTTCACCCCTGCCGCCTCCAGCATCTCGGCGGCGTCTGCGGCCATGTCCTTGCGCATTGCCGTTTCATTCGCGCGCAGCGACACGTCCATCGCCAGCACCGGCAGCCCCCATTTGTCTTTCTTGTCGCTGTCCAGGCGGATCGTATTGTCATGGTGCGGCAGCATTTCCCCGAACCCGGTCATGCCGATGCGCCAGTCGCCCGGCACAGTCAGTGCGTCCTTCAGATCGGCGCCGATGTTCATTTCGGCGATCTCGCGCGACCAGCCGTTGCGGCTTGCACCGCCCTGGTAACCGAAGCCGCGGGAATAGCCACGCTTGTCATCGGTGCGGACGTTGCGGAAACGCGGGACGTAGAAGCCGCAGGGGCGGCGACCGAAGTAATACTTGTCATCGTAGCCTTCGACCCGGCCGGAGGCCCCCGCGCCGAAATGATGGTCCATGACGTTGTGCCCCAGCTCGCCGGACGAAGACCCCAGCCCGCCTTCCCAGACATCGGTGGCCGAGTTCATCAGCAGCCAGGTCGAGTTGAACGAGGAGGCATTGAGGAAGATGACGTTGGCGGTGTACTGGTACGTCTGTCCGTTCTCGGCATCGATGACCTCCACGCCGCGCGCCCGCTTGCGGTCCTTGTCATACAGCACTTCCTTGACGATCGAGAACGGCCGCAAGGTCAGGTTGCCGGTCTTCATCGCCGCCGGCAGCGTCGCCGACTGCGTCGAAAAATACGCGCCGAACGGGCAGCCCAGGATGCACTTGTTGCGGTACTGGCAGTTGACGCGGCCCTGTTCGACCTTCGGCTGGGTGATGTTCGCGGTGCGCGAGTGGATCATGTGGCGGGTACCGCCGAATGCCTTCTTGATCCGCGCGGCCACGTCCTTCTCGACGATGTTCAACGGTATCGGTGGCAGGAACTCGCCATCCGGCAATACGTCCAGCCCCTCGCGCGTGCCGGCGATGCCGGCGAACTTTTCCACGTGGTCATACCAGGGCGCGATGTCGGCGTAACGGATCGGCCAGTCGGTGGCGATGCCATCCTTCAGGTTCGCCTCGAAATCCAGGTCCGACAAGCGATAACTCTGCCGCCCCCACATCAACGAGCGACCGCCGACGTGATAGCCGCGGAACCAGTCGAACCGCTTGGTCTCGATGTAAGGCGAGTCTTTCTCGTTGGCCCACATGCCCTCGAGATTCTCGGCAAGGCCGTAATCACGCATCAGCACCGGGAAGTCCGCCTTCATCGCCTGCGTGGGCCGGTTGCGATGTGGGAAATCCCATGCCTCCTTCATCGCGTTGACATAGCCCTTGACGTGCTCGATGTTGCGTCCTCGTTCGAGCATCAGCACCTTCAGGCCTTTTTCGGTCAGTTCCTTTGCCGCCCAACCGCCACTGATTCCGGAGCCGACGACGATTGCGTCGTAATGATTGTCTGCCATGGGTTCTACTTCACCTTGGTGGATATCGTTTCAGACGTCGCAGAGGCGTATCGCCTCGCGCAGCGAGCCAACGGGATCGGGCGCTGCAGGCATGAATTCCTGCGCCAGATACCCATCGAAGCCGGTGCCGCGGATCGCGCGACAGATGGCGGGGTAATGCAGTTCCTGCTGGTCTCCTATCTCGTGCCGGCCAGGCACGCCTGCGGTGTGGTAATGCTTGAAATAGGCGTGATGCCTGCCGATGGTGGCGATGATGTCGCCCTCCATGATCTGCATGTGGTAAATGTCGTAGAGCAGGCCGAAATGCACCGAGCCGATCCGCTGGCACAGGTCCACGCCCCATGCGGAGTGGTCGCACAGATAATCCGGATGATCGACCCTGGAGTTCAGCAGCTCCATCACCAGCACCACGCCACGTTTCTCGGCATGGCCGAGGATGCGTTTGAGGCCAGCCTCGGCATTGGCCATGCCCTGCTGGGGGTCCATGCCGTTTCGATTGCCGGAAAAACAGATCAGGTTGCGATAGCCGGCATCGGCCACCAGGTCGATGTGTCGCGTGTAGCGCGCCACCAGTTCATCGTGGAACCGGCGGTCGGCGAAGCCCTTCTCCAGGCTGATCTCCGCGCCGTTGCACATGGAGCTGTCCACGCCATGGGCCTTCAGCGTGGGCCAGTCGTTCGGGCCGACCAGGTCGATGGCGGAAAAGCCGAGGTCCTTGACCGTCTGGCAGAGCTGGGCGACCGACTGCTGTGGGAAGGTCCAGCGGGCGACGGAATGCTTCAGGTTGCCTTTGAGCGGTGAGGTGGCGGTTTCTGCGGCGCGCGCGGGTAGCACGCCAGCAGCGCCGAGGCCGACGCCGCTGGCGATGGCCATGCGCAGGGCGTCGCGTCGCGTCAGCACTCGCCCTTGGATCGATCCAGTCGGATGGCTGGGCATCTGCTTTCCGGCCTCCCAACCGGTATCAAACGCAACGATTCGTCGAAATGCAATCGATTGCACCATAGGACAGGCCATCGTTTTTTTGCAAGACGCAGTGCACGAAAATGGATGCTGCAGGGCACAACGCGGCGCCTGCCGGACGGCTCTGGCCGGTCCGTCGGCCACAAAAAAGCCCCGTCGGAACGGGGCTCTTTCAAACGTCTCGAAAGCTGGCAGCAGGCGCTGCGTCAGAACGGAATATCGTCGTCAGCGAAGTCGTCCATCGGCGGCGCCTGCTGCGGCTGCTGCTGGGGACGCTGCTGGCCGTAGCCGCCGCCCTGACCACCTTGGCCGCCTTGGCGCTGACCGCCGCCACCACCGCCGCCGTATTCCTGGCGCGGGGCCTGCTGGCGCTGCGGACGATCGCCGCCGTAGTTGCCACCGCCACCGCCGCCTGCTCCGCCACCGCCGCCGCCTTCACCGCGGCCGCCGAGCATCTGCATTTCATCGGCAATGATGTCGGTCGAATACTTTTCCACGCCGTCCTGGCCGGTGTACTTGTCGTAGCGCAGGCTGCCTTCGACGTATACCGAGCTGCCCTTGCGCAGGTATTCACCGGCGATCTCGCCGAGCTTGCCAAAGAACACAACGCGGTGCCACTCGGTCCGCTCCTGCTGGTTGCCATCCTTGTCCTTGCGGACGCTGGTGGTGGCCAGGCTGATACGGGTGATGGCCATGCCGCCCTGGGTGTACTTCACGTCCGGGTCGTTGCCGAGGTTGCCGACCAGGATGACTTTGTTGATGCCACGCGCCATAGGAGTGTTCTTCCGTTGTCCGGGGACGGTCCGGGCGGGCCTTGGGGGCGCCGGCGCGGGACCGCCCCAGTGAATTGGGGGGATTGCAGAACGCCCCATGTTACCACCGGACGGGCGCTGGACTCAGGCGGGATTGGGTCTTGCGGGGTCGGGTTCTGCCCGTGTGGGGGCCGGGCGAGCGGGGTTTGGCGGCATGGGGTTTCCGGGGGCCGGCGGGGATGTCGGCCTGCGGGGGGATCCCGCCGAGTGTGGCTCGGCGCTACCGGTTTATGAGGGCGGCAGGATCATGGGGACGGCAGGGGCGCGCGGGCGGCTGGGGTCGGTAGCGCCGAGCCGTGCTCGGCGGCGCGCACCTGCTGGTTGCAGCTTTGCCGATAGCCGCTCGGGGCCGTCCTGCGCAGGATGACGGCGCTGGTCCAGCCCGCCCGCGGGGATCACAGTCCCCATTTGAGCAACACCCCCCGCGCTTTGCCCATGCTTGGCGTCAGGGCAGAGAATGCATCGTCCCGTCGGTTCCATGGCGGGCGGTGCGCGGGGATCTTCGGATCCACCGGGAAAATAGCGGGGTAGCGTCCCCGGTACTGTGACCCGCACGGTCCACCACCTCGTGCCCCGGCGCAGGTGGCCTTCCGGCGTGGCTCAGACCAGCGACCTGCAACAGCCCGTGGCATCATGAAGGCCGTCACCCCAGCGCCGCGTTCATGACCATCAAAGGCAAAGCCACGTCCCTGGACATCGCCCACCTGGCCGGAGTTTCCCAGCCCACGGTGTCGCGTGCCCTGCGTGGCAGCCCCATGGTCAATGCCGAGACCCGCCAGCGCATCATCGCCATCGCCCGCGAACTGAACTACAAGGTCGACAAGAACGCCTCCAGCCTGCGCCTGCGTAATGCCGGCACGCTGGCGCTGCTGTTCTTCGAAGACCCCACCACGGACGATTCGCTGATCAATCCGTTCTTCCACGCCATGCTGGGCTCGATCACCCGCGCCTGTGCCCTGCACGGCCGCGACCTGCTGGTGTCGTTCCAGCAGCTGTCCACCGATTGGCATACCGATTACGAAGACAGCAACAAGGCCGACGGCATCATCCTGTTGGGCTATGGCGACTACCACGAATCGCTGACCCGCCTGCAGCGACTGGTGGAGCAAGGCACGCACTTCGTGCGCTGGGGCGCCGCCCTGCCCGGCCAGCCCGGCGTATCAATCGGCAGCGACAACTACCAGGGCGGCTTCGACATCACCGCGCACCTGCTGGACCAGGGTTGCACGCGCATCGCCTTCCTCGGCCATGCCTCCAGTCATTACCCCGAGTTCCAGGAGCGTTACCGCGGGCACGTGGCCGCCTTGGAAGCGCGTGGCCTGGTGGCCGATCCGCAGCTTCAGGTCGACGCCATCACCACCGAGGAATACGGGCAGACCGCCTGCGAACTGCTGCTGACACGCGGCGTGCCATTCGATGCCATCTGCGCGGCCAGTGACCTGATCGCGATCGGCGCACTGCGCGCCCTGCGCGAACACGACCTGCGCGTACCGCAGGATGTGCGCGTCACCGGGTTTGATGATATTCCGCTGGCCGCTTCGGTATCGCCGCCGCTGACCACCGTGGCGCAGGACACCAAGCAGGCCGGCCAGCTGCTGGTGGAGAAACTGCTGGCGCTGGTGGCCGGCGAAACCGCCGAAGGAATGAGCATTCCGGTGAAACTGGTGCTGCGCGAATCATCGCAGCGGTAGTCATCGTTCACTGGTATCGAGCAAGCTCGATACTACCCAAGCTCCATACGCGCCCGTGCCCCCGTGCCCCCCGTGCCCCCGTGCACCCGTGCCCCCGTGCACCCGTGCACCCGTGCACCCGTGCACCCGTGCACCCGTAGTGTCGAGCTTGCTCGACACCCACCATGCGTCAAGCGAAGTCTTTCAGGATCTCACCCACGCCAGTCGGCGAAATCTCGAAGCCCAGCGTGGTGCCGGGATTGATCACCACGCCGTAGCCGCCCGGTACGCGGCGCAGCACGTCCAGCATCAGCCAGCGGATCTGATGCGGGGCCTGTTCGGAATGGAAACCGACGCGCGCCGGATCGGTGAACACCGCGACGTGGAGGACACCTTGCTTGTCGAACAGCAGCGGATCGAAGCCGCTGCCATCGGGAGTGACCAGGCTGCCGGTGAGCAGCACCACCTCGGAGGCGACGAAGGCCTGCATGAAGGCCTTGATCGGCAATTGCCCGGCCATGGCGGTCTGCAGCAGGGTTTCAATCGGCGTCTGGGGCGGAAGGTCGGTCATAGCGGGGCAGCACGGCGGGCGGAAGCGTGATTGTACCTGCGGTAGTGAGGGCCGCTGGAGGGCTGTGGTGGGTGACGACCGTTGGTCGTCACGCTCTTGATTCAAGGGCAACAGCGTGACGACCAACGGTCGTCACCTACCGGAGCAGGAGCAGGAGCAGGAGCAGGAGCAGGAGCAGGAGCAGGAGCAGGAGCGGGAGCATGACGGCCAGCGGTCGTCACTCACCGACGCCGGTGCGGGGTCAGGGGGTGGCGAGTCTGTGGGTGCGGGCGTGCTGGTCGGACATGGCGCGGTCGAGTTCGGCGCGCAGGGCGTCCTGCTGCACTGGGGCATCCAGTACGAACACCCTGATGCCGTGCGCGGGGACATCGGCCTGAAGGGCGCCGGAGACCTTCACGCTGCCGCCGTCCAGGGCGTCGCGCCAGGTACCGGGCTGCACGTAACGCTTCACTTCGATGCGCGTTGCTGCATCGCCCTTGTTCAGCAGCACCAGCGCGGTCTGGCTGACCCCGCCATGCTGCAGCACGCGGAAGAACACCGCTTCGTTGCCCTGCAGGCGCTCGTTGACCTGCAGCCCGCGCTGCAGCGCCGGGGTGGCTTCGCGCAGTTTCGCCACGCGCTGCAGCGGGGCGAAGATCGGGCTCTGCGGAGCGGCGTCCACGCGCTGCTGGCCGAAATACGCACGGTTGCCGGCGTGTTCGGCGCGGCCGCGCATGAAGCCGGTTTCCGATCCGTAGTACAGCACCGGGATGCCGCGCGCGGTGAACAGCCAGTTGTTCGCATCAATGAAGCCGGCATCGCTGGCATCCAGGCGCGGCATGTCGTGGTTGTCGTAGAAACTCATCAGCTCGTACGGGTTGGCGTACGGTCCGCCCAGCAGGTGCAGCGGCTCGGCCAGCGTCTCGAAACCCTTCTGCTTCAGGCCGAAGGTTTCTTCCATTGCCCCGCGCGAGGGGAAATCCAGCACGCTGACATTGGCGTTCGCCGGCCAGGTGTGTTCGGCGATCTTCGCCGCGTCGTAGTCGAACGCTTCGCCGAACATGAACATGCCTGGATGCTCGGCACGCACGCGGCGCACGAACGCGTTCCACCACGGGTGCGGCAGCCAGCCGATGGTATCGATGCGCAGCGCGTCCACACCCTGCGCGGTCCACTGCAGGTAGGCGCCGACCAGGTAATCCATCACCGCCGGGTTGTGTTCGTTGAAGTCGCCCAGCTCGGCCAGGTTGCCATCGAAAATCGAGCCCGTGGACGAATCCACCGGGCCGATGTTGTTATAGAAGGCGTGCAGCGGGTTGTGCTTCGGGTCCAGCCGCGGCGGTGCCAGGTTTTCGTGGTCGGCGATCAGCCTGCCGTCCTTGTCGAAGATCTGCCCGAACTGCGGCTGGCGCACCGGCATGGTCCACGAAGGTGAGCCGTGGTTGCCGACGATATCCAGCACCACCTTCAACTTGGCTGCATGCAGGCCCTTGGTGAAGTCGGCGAACTGCAGGCCGGCGCTGGGCAGGTGCTCGTCCACCTTGTAGAAATTGGTACCCCAGTACCCGTGGTAACCGGTCTTGCCGCGATCGGTCAGGGTACTGGTGCAGCTGATTTCCTTGCTGCCGGTGAACGCCTGGTCCGGGTTGTCGATGATGGGGGTGATCCACACCGCACCGAAGCCGAGGTTGCGGATGTAGTCCGCGTTGTCCAGCACGCCCTTGAAGTCACCGCCGAGGTAGCCGATGTTGCCGTCCACCTTGTCCGGGCACGGCACCGGGATGTCGAACGTGCGGTGCTTTCCACCCTGGTCTCGGTGATCGTTGGACGGGTCGCCGTTGACGAAGCGGTCGGTGACCACGAAGTACACCGCGTCACTGGCGAACGGTTCGGTGGTGCCCACGTACTCCGGGCGCGGGGCGGCGAGCGCCTGGCCGGCGAACAGGGCGAAACCTACAGCAACAGACAGACGCACACGCATCACACCACCTCCGGACGGGACGGAACACGCAGCACGCACAGGCCGGCCACGAGCAGGCTGCAGCCGCCCAGCACCAGCACCTGCATCGGCTGGCCACCCAGCCATGCGCGCAGGGCAAAGCCAAGCGCGCTGGCGGCCACCAGCTGCGGGATCACGATGAAGAAATTGAAGATGCCCATGTACACGCCCATCTTCGCCGCCGGCACGCTGTCCGACAGCAGGGCGTAAGGCAGGGACAGGATGGAGGCCCAGGCAAAACCCACGCCCACCATCGACAACAGCAGCCAGTGCGGATCGTCGATGAACATCATCGACACCAGCCCCGCCCCGCCCAGCCACAGGTTGACCAGGTGGCTCCAGCGCAGCCCGATGGCGCGCACCATCAGCGGGATCAGCAATGCGGCAAGGGCAGCAAAGCCGTTGTACGCACCGAACAGCACGCCGACCCAGTTGGCGCCTTCGTTGTACGCGGCCGACTGTGGATCGGTGGAACCAAAGTGGGTCCCGGCCACCGCGGCGGTGGTGTAGATCCACATCGCGAAGAGCGCGAACCAGGAGAAGAACTGCACCCACGCCAACCGTCGCATGGTGCCCGGCATGTTGCGCAGGTCATCGACGATGGTGGCCAGCATGTGCGTGCCGGGCAGCACGCGCGCCACGCCCAGCAGGATGCCGTAGGCCGCACACAGGCCGGCCAGCACGTACAGCATCTTGTCCCCGCCCTGCCAGGCGATCAGTGCCGCCAGCACGACTCCCACCAGCAGCCACAGCACGATCTGCGCCCACGGCGGCACGCCGCGCGCGGCCACCGCGTGGGCATGTGGCGGCTCCGCATCGGCGAAGCCGGCCAGCTCGGTCGGTGAGTATTCGCGCGTGCTCAGCACGGTCCAGGTGATCGCCGCCAGCAGCACCACCGCGCCGAAGTAGAACGCATAGCGCACGGTGTCCGGCACTTCACCCGGCGCTGCGGTATTGGCCACGCCGAAGTGGGCGAGGATGAAGGGCAGGAAGCTGGCCACGATGGCGCCCACGCCGATGAAGAAGCTCTGCATGGCAAAGCCGGTCGGCCGCTGGCGCGGCGCCAGCTGGTCGCCGACGAAGGCACGGAACGGCTCCATCGATACGTTGATGGACGCATCCAGCACCCACAGCGTGCCCGCCGCGATCCACAACGTGGGCGAGTTCGGCATCACCAGCAGGGCCAGCGTGGTCAGTACCGCGCCGATCATGAAGAACGGGCGGCGGCGGCCCCAGCGCGTCCAGGTGCGGTCGGACAGATAGCCGACGATGGGCTGCACCAGCAGGCCGGTCAGCGGCGCGGCGATCCACAGCCCGGGCACCGCGTCCATCGACGCGCCGAGCGTTTCGAAGATGCGGCTGGCGTTGGCGTTCTGCAGCGCGAAGCCGAACTGGATGCCGAGGAAGCCGAAGCACATGTTCCAGATCTGCCAGAACGACAGCTGCGGTTTTTCGGGCCGGCTGACAGCGGGGCGGCTCATGGGCGCTCCCCTGCCGCAGCGGCCACCGGTGCCAGCAGCAGCGCGTCGACCTCCGCCTCGTTGAGCACGCCCGCGCGGCCGCCCTTGCCGCCGGTGTAGTGCGCAAAGTGCTGCAACGCGCTCATGTTGAAGCCGTCCTGCAGCTGGAACGTGCAGCTGCCCGCAGGCAGGCCGAACTCGGCGGCAGTGGATTCCTGCACCGCCACGCTGTGCGGCATCACCACAGTGCGGGACTGGGCAGTCTGGCCGGCGCAGGTGACCGCGAGCTGCTTCACTGCGGCAGTGACTCCGGTGTTGATGGGTCCGTTGGGGTTGTTGAACTGCAGCCGCACGCGCACGCGACCGGCCGCGGGTTGCGTCCACGACCAGCGCTGCGCGCCGGGCAGGCGCTGCTGCGGGCCGATGCAGGTGGTCGGGCTGTGCAGCGATTCCAGCGTACTTTCGCGGAGGGTCAGGCTGAGGCAGTGCTGCAGGCCGTCGTCGGTCATACGGACTGCGCCGTCATGCACGTCGACAGCGGCACCGTCGCGCCACAGCACATGCTGGGCTGGCACCGCGACGGTCCACGCATTACCGACCTGCTTGGCCGAAGGCGCGGCCGGCGTGACGGGTGCGTAGGCTGAAGCAGATGGAGTGCCCGGCGCGGGGTCAGAGTCCTTTCGCTTTCCGAAAGGACTCTGACCCCGGATCCGACCCACTTCAGGCACCAACTGCACGGTCGTGGCGTCACCGTCGCGCTGCACGTTTCCGGCCACCAGCAGCTCACCCTGCAGCACGTCAGGCTTCAGCAGGACATAGCGCTTGTCGTCCATCTGCAGACTGATGCGATCACGCGTACCGAACAGTTCCGGCACCAGCGCGACCGGCAGCTTCGGCTGCACGCGGCCATCGGCTTCCACGCCGAACACGCCCTGCAGCACCATGTCCAGGTAGCCGGCGACCGACCACAGCTGGCGCTCGGAGTTCACCACCGGGCCACTCAGCGCGCCTTCGTCGACATGGATCTTCTGCGTCAGCAGCTCGTAGTTTTCCATGTTGGAACCGGCCAGCGCAGCACCGCGCATCAGCGACTGGACTTCGCCGGTGATGCGCGGCGCATCGTCCAGCAGGCGCGCGGCGCGCAGCGAATACGCACTGACGAACGGCCAGATTGCGCGGTTGTGGTAGACCGGCTGGTTGCCTTCCTGCGGCCACACCACCGGGCTGCCTGCCGCACTCGCCGGATACGCAGCCAGCGCGCGGCGTGCGCGCTCGGTCGGCAACACGCCGACCAGCACACCCAGCGAGGTCGCCAGCAGATCGTACTTGGCATAGGGCACCGGGTGCGCGGCTTCGCCGATGTAGCTCATGTACTGGCCGGCATCTTCGCGCCAGAAGCGCGCATCGATCCGCGGGCCCAGCGCATCGGCCCAGGCTTTGTACTGCGCCGCGCGCGTGGCATCGCCGCGTTGACCCGCCAACTGCTCGCCAAGCCGCAGGGCCTGATAGTGCAGCACATTGGTGGACAGCGCGAAGGACTCGCCGACTAAGCGCACGTCCTGACGGGTCCAGTCTGGATAGGTCTGCTCACGCCAGTCCAGGAACGAGGTTTCGCCGCGGTACAGGCCGGTCGCCGCGTCGAACACCATCGCCCGGTCCTGTGCCAGCGTGCCCTGCAGCGCCTGCCAGACCTGCTCGGCGAAGGCGGTGTCATCCAACAGGTGGCGCGCGGCCAGGAACCACACGATGCGATCACTGCTGATCGGCCAGCTGCCACCGGAGCCGGTGTCCTGGGCCACGAACAGGCCGGCGGTATGGCCATCGCGTGCTTGGGAAAGCTTGAACTGCAGCGACCGCCGGGTGCGCTGCGGATCCAGCCGCGCCAGCGCCAGGTCAGCGGCGAAGCTGACATCGCGCGTCCAGACATACGGCCAGTTGGCGCCGGTCTTGAAGCACTCGCACGGCACCGGGCGGCCCTCATCGAAGGAGGGATCGCGGATCGCCTCCACGCGGTCCTGGTCCAGTTCCTGCTGCGCAAGCGCGAACAGGGCATCGAACATCGGGCTGGCGGTATCGCTGCGCATCGGCTGCGCGGCAATGCGCACCTGGCGATCCGGCGTATGCAGCACGAAGCCGCCACCGGCCACGGATTCGGCGCGCGCCGTGCGGCCCGCGAATTCCAGGTCGGCGGCATGCGCGGCCGAACCCAGCGTCGTCGCGATGGCGACGGTCAGGCAGATCATCTTCAGCATCGAAGCGGACGACCGGCTTGCGCCCGTCACCCTCCCTCCCTCTTTGCATGTTGTAGGTCCCTGCCTGCCAAGCGGCCGGCGGGGGCGCAACGCCTCCCTCAAGGCATCGTGCGGACATGGTAGACGGCAGGCGCCGGGGGCGGTCTGCCTGCATACGTATTCATGGCCTGTCGGCTCAGGCGGCCGTACCGGCTGGGCTATGGTCGGCGCAGTTCCCGCATCACCCTGGGAGGGGAAATGTCGCTGTTTTCGTTGTTGCTGCGTGGGCGCAGCAGGCCGTGGCTGGGCCTGGCCCTGCTGTTCGCCAGCCCGGTCCTGATGGCTGCCACCACGCCGTCGGCCAGCGTCGAATCGCCGGGGAAGATCCTGAAAGTGACGCTGCAGGTGGACGGCGGCACGGCCCGCTACCAGGTGCAGCGACTCGGCGATGCGGTAGTGGACGCATCCAGGCTGGGCTTCGAACTGCGTGATGGCCGGCTGGACCGTGACTTTGAAATCACCGGCAGCAGCACCCGTGCCTTCGATGAAACCTGGGAGCAGCCGTGGGGCGAGCGTCGACTGACCCGCAACCACTACAACGAGCTGACCGTTTCCCTGCGCCAGACCACCGGCGACAAACGCCGGCTGGACGTGGTGTTCCGGGTGTTCGATGACGGCGTGGGCTTTCGCTACGTGTTTCCGCAGCAGCCGGGACTGGCCGAGGCGATCATTGATGAGGAGCTGACCGAGTTCGCCATCGCCCAGCCGTCCACGGCCTGGTGGATCCCGGCCGGCGAGCCGATCCATTATGAATACCTCTATGCGCGCACGCCGCTGCAGGAGGTGCCGCTGGCACATACCCCGATCACCCTGCGCAGCGACGCCGGGCTGCACGTGGCCATCCACGAAGCCGCGCTGGTGGACTATGCCGGCATGTGGCTGCGCCGCACCGAAGGCCAGCGCCTGCGCGCGCAGTTGTCACCGTCCGCCGATGGCTGGAAGGTCCGCCGTGCCCTGCCCTTCAGCACGCCGTGGCGCACGCTGCAGATCGCCGACCGGGCGGGTGGACTGGTCGAATCGGACCTGATCCTCAACCTCAACGAACCCAATGCGCTGGGCGATGTCAGCTGGGTCAAGCCATCGAAGTATCTCGG
Organism: Stenotrophomonas lacuserhaii; assembly: GCF_014836545.1. GTDB lineage: Bacteria > Pseudomonadota > Gammaproteobacteria > Xanthomonadales > Xanthomonadaceae > Stenotrophomonas > Stenotrophomonas lacuserhaii. Next base: position 46,408 of record NZ_JACSQS010000011.1, on the reverse strand, counting down.
GGTGTGGTGGTCGATGCACCTGGACGAGGAAAGCTGGGCCACCGGCCGGCGCCACGCCGCCACCACCGCCAAGACCAAGAAAGTGATTGATTTCGCCGCCGCCAACGGCTTCCGTGGCGTGCTGGTGGAAGGCTGGAATCCCGGCTGGCACGGCAACTGGGTGGGCAACGGCTACGACTTCGACTTCACCCGCGCGACGCCGGATTTCGATATCGAGGCGCTGTCCGCGTACGGTGCGAAAAAGGGCGTGCACCTGGTGGGCCACCATGAAACCGGCTGCGCCATCGACCATTACGAGGACCAGCTGGGCGCGGCGCTCGATCTGTATGCGCGCCTGGGCGTGGATTCGTTCAAGACCGGGTACGTCTGCGATGACGGCCAGGTGGACCGACGCAACCCGGCCGGTGGACCGCTGCTGCGCGAATGGCATGACGGTCAGTTCATGGCCCGCCACCACCTGAAGGTGGTACAGGAAGCGGCCGCACGCAGGCTCGCGGTCAACCCGCACGAACCGATCAAGGACACCGGCCTGCGCCGCACTTATCCGAACTGGATATCGCGCGAAGGCGCACGCGGCATGGAGTACAACGCCTGGGGCCAGCCGCCCAATCCGCCCGAGCACGAGGTCAACCTGGTGTTCACCCGGATGCTGTCCGGGCCGATGGATTACACCCCCGGGGTGCTGTCATTGAAGGGCCGCCATGGGCAGGCCATTCCCAGCACGCTGGCCCGCCAGTTGGCCCTGTACGTGGTGCTGTACAGCCCTATCCAGATGGCCGCCGACCTGCCCGTGCATTATCAGCAGCACCTGGACGCGTTCCAGTTCATCAAGGACGTGGCGGTGGACTGGGAACAGACCCGGGTGCTGGACGGCGAGGTCGGCGACTTCGTCACCATCGTCCGCCGCGACCGTAACAGCAGCGACTGGTTCCTGGGCAGCATCACCGACGAACACGGCCGCGTGCTGCCGATATCACTGGGCTTCCTGGAACCGGGCGTGCGCTACCGCGCGGAGATCTACCGCGATGGCGACGGCGCGGATTTCCGCAGCAACCCGTTCGCGTTCGTGCGCGAAACGCGCGAAGTGACCAGCGCCGACCATCTCACCCTGATCCTCGGCCCCGGCGGCGGCCAGGCCATCCGCTTCAAAAAGGGGACGGAGGGAATTAATTCAAATTAATTCCCTCCGTCCCCTTTTTGTAATCGCTTACACCGCACGTCGTTGCATTGAATACGTATGCAGGCTGATTCCAGCGCGCGGCGCGCTGCATACCATAGCGTCGCAGTCAGCGGCCACCGTGCCGCGACCCGTATCGGCGGTGCCGGCGCGGACCACAACTAGATTCGGCAACATTGCCTGGGAGGGGAAAATGTCGAACCACAAGCGCAACGCGCTGTCATTGGCGCTGGCCGTCGCACTGTCACCGGTACTCGCATTCGCGCAGTCCACCACGTCCACCACCGCCACCGGCCAGACCGGTTCTGCGGCGACGAACCTGGATGCGGTGCAGGTCACCGGCATCCGCCGCGGCATCGAGAACGCCATCGCGGTGAAGCAGGACGCCACCTCGGTGGTGGAAGTCATTTCCGCAGAAGACATCGGCAAGCTGCCCGATGTCAGCATCGCCGAATCACTTGCGCGCCTGCCCGGCCTGGCCGCCCAACGCGTGGCCGGCCGCGCCCAGGTGATCAGCGTGCGCGGCCTGTCCCCGGACTTCGCCACCACCCTGCTCAATGGCCGCGAAGTGGTCAGCACCGGTGACAACCGCAGCGTCGAGTTCGACCAGTATCCGTCCGAACTGGTCAACGGCGTGACCGTGTACAAGACCCCTGATGCGGCGCTGGTCGGCCAGGGTCTGTCGGGCACCATCGACATGCAGACCGCCCGTCCGCTGAGCTTCCCGGACCGCGTGATCGCGGTCAGCGGCCGTTACCAGAAGAGCTCGCTGGGCGAAGCCGCAGGCGTGGACGAGTTCGGCAACCGCTTCAGCGCCAGCTACATCGACCAGTTCCTCGACAAGACCCTGGGTATTGCCATCGGCTATGCGCACAGCGACAACCCGATCCAGGAGAACCAGGTCGGTCTGTACGAGCCGTGGACCACCGAGAACACCGACAACGGCAACCGCCCGGGCCTGGCACCCGGCGTGGCCTTCAGCGACGGCATCAAGGCGCTGCGCCGCACCGGCAACAACAAGCGCGACGGGCTGATGGCCACCGTGCAGTTCCGCCCGTCCAACAGCTGGACCAGCACGCTGGATGCCTTCCACACCGAAGCCGAACAGATCGACACCGCCAACCAGTTCGAGGTCAACCTCAGCAACTTCAACGGTGGCTACACGCCGGGCCTGCTGATCAGCAATCCGCAGGTGAATGCCGATGGCACCTTCGCCGGTGGGACTGCCAGCGGTGTCTACCCGCTGGTGCGTGGCATGTACAACAAGCGCGAAGACAAGATCGATGCGTTCGGCTGGAACAACGAGTTCACCTTCGGCAACGGCGTCAAGCTGGTGGCCGATGTGAACTACTCCAAGGCCACCCGCGATGAGCTGAACCTGGAAAACAACCTGCAGCTGACCCCGATGCCGCAGCTGGATACGATCGGTCTGGTGGTCAACCCGAACGGTTTCTCGCAGATCACCCCGGGGCTGGACTACTCCAATCCCGATGCGCTGTTCCTGACCAACACCATCTACGGCTCCGGCTACGGCAAGGTGCCCACGGTGGAAGACCGCCTGAAGGGCGCGCGCGTGGCACTTACCCTGCCGGCGCCGGAAGGCCTTTCCTCGGTGTTCGCCGACTTCGACATCGGCGTCAACTATGCCGACCGCCAGAAGGACAAGACCCAGGCCGAGGGCAACATCCTGCTCGGTGCACAGGGCGATGCGAACATCGCCGCCGACCTGCAGCGTGACCGGGTCAACCTGGGCTTCGCCGGCATCGGCTACATCCCGGCCTGGAACGTGCCTGCCGCGGTCGAGCGCTACATGGAATTCAACCCGGTCACCGATCTCGACTACCTGATTCCCAAGTCGTGGACGGTGCAGGAGAAGATCACCACCGCATGGCTGCGCGCCAACATCAACACCGATATCGGCGTGGTCGGCGTGCGCGGCAACATCGGCGTGCAGATGCAGCACGCCGACCAGAGTTCGCAGTCCAATTACTTCGACCGCTCGCGTCCGGCCGGCCAGAACGTGCTGCCGATCGACGCCGGCAAGACCTACAACGACTGGCTGCCGAGCTTGAACCTGGCCTTCATGTTCCCGCACCAGCAGACCCTTCGCTTCGCCGCGGCCAAACAGGTGGCGCGCCCGCGCGTGGACCAGATGCGTGCCGGCCTGGAATTCGGCGTGGACACCGCTACCGGCCGCCCCGGCGGCAGTGGCGGCAACCCGCTGCTGGATCCATGGCGTGCCACCGCGCTGGACCTGTCCTACGAAAAGTACTTCGGTGAACGCGCCTACGTGGCGGCCGCGGTGTTCTACAAGGACCTGAAGAGCTACGTGTACACCCAGTCGGTGGACGACTACGACTTCTCCGATCTGCTGGCCAGCTACGTGCCGCCGCCGGGCATGGTGGCACCGGTGCTGCAGACCGGAACGTTCTCTTCGCCGCAGAACGGCAAGGGCGGTACCCTGCGCGGCCTTGAACTGACCGCTTCGCTGCCGCTGGACATGTTCACCGATGCCCTGCGTGGCTTCGGCGTGCAGGCCAGCGCGACCTTCAACGACAGCGACATCGAGATCCTGGATCCGGAAAGTGCCTCCAGCGTGGGCAGCGATCCGATCGCCCTGCCCGGCCTGTCCGACCGCGTGTACAACTTCACCGCCTACTTCGAACGCAATGGGTTTGAAGCACGCGTGAGCCAGCGCCGTCGTTCGGACTTCATCGGTGAAATCGGCAATTTCAACGGCAACCGCACGCTGCGTTACGTGGTGGGCGAGAACGTGACCGACGCGCAGGTGAGCTACACCTTCAGCGACAGCAGCGCGATGGCCGGCCTGACCCTGCTGCTGCAGGGCACCAACCTGACCAACGAACCGTACCGCACCTATGCGGGCACCACGGATCGCCCGCTGGAATACGTGGAATGGGGCCGCACCTACATGCTGGGCGTGAACTACAAGTTCTGACCCTGCCTCTGCGGGACTGAGCAGAATGGCGCCCTCATGGGCGCCATTTTTTGTTTCCGGCGTGTGGCAAACACCCGTCGTGCCCGGTTCACAGGCCCGCTCAGCCAGCTACCAGCCTGCCATCTTTGTTGCAGACGTGGCGGTCGTGTCGAAGGCTGCACCGGGCAGCGCACACATCACCAGGACTGTCGCGGGATGGTCTTCATGTCGGTTCCGTTCTGCGGCGGGACCCTGCAATCTGCCTTGCCTTGCCTGGCTGACGCTGTCGTCCAGCACAGTTCGCTTCACACCTTGGAACTCGACCAAAAAAAGGGGCGCGACTACTCGGCCGCGCCCCTTCAACTACCACCAACGGAGAAAAACGATCAGTCGATGCGACGTGCGCAGTACACCGCGTGCGCAGGAAGCACCATGTCCACGCCATCGATCGCGCCCGCATCCGGACCCGGCACCTCCACTGCCCGCCACGCCCCTGCGGGTAGCGGGTGACGTACCGGCTGGGAGGACAGATTGAAGGCCAGCAGCAGCCGTTCTTCGCCCAGCGTGCGTTCGAACAGCAGCACCGGCTCGGTACTGTCCAGGAACTGGATGGCACCGTGCATCAGCACCGGCTGCGTGCGTCGCCAGGCCAGGAAGCGGCGGAACGCGGACAGCACCGAATCCGGCTGGGCTTCCTGCACGGCGACTGCGCGCGACTGATGGTCAGCCGGGATCGGCAGCCACGGCGTGCCTGTGGTGAAACCGGCCAACGGCGCATCGCGCCACGGCAATGGGGTCCGGCAGCCATCGCGGCCCTTGAAGTTCGGCCAGAAGGTGATGCCGTAGGGGTCCTGCAGCGCCTCGAACGGGACATCGGCCTCGCCCAGACCGAGCTCCTCGCCCTGGTACAGGCAGATGGAACCGCGCAGCGAACAGAGCATCGCCACCAGCATCCGTGCCAGGCGCGGATCGGCCGGATGCCCGCCCCAGCGGGTCACCGCGCGCTCCACGTCGTGGTTGGAGATGGCCCAGCACGGCCAGCCCTCGGTCATCGCGGTTTCCAGGCGCGACACCGTATCGCGGATATAGGCCGCACTGTAATCATCCACCAGCAGCTCGAAGCTGTACCCCATGTGCAGGCGCTTGGCGGTGGTGTATTCGGCGGTGGTGGCCAGTGAATCCTCCGAGGAAATTTCGCCCAGGCTGACCGCACCCGGATACTGGTCCAGCAACGCGCGCAGTTCTTCCAGGAACGGCAGGTTCTCCGGCTGGGTATTGTTGAAGTAGTGATACTGGTAGGCGTATGGATTGTCCGGACTGAAACCGCGGCCGACGCGCTTGTCCGCCGGCTTCGGCGGATTGTCACGCAGCTGCCGGTCATGGAAGCAGAAATTGATCGCATCCAGGCGGAAACCATCCACCCCGCGATCCAGCCAGAACCGCACGTTGTCCAGCGTGGCCTTCTGCACCGCCGGATTATGGAAATTCAGGTCCGGCTGGTCGGCCAGGAAGTTGTGCAGGAAGTATTGCTCGCGCCGCGGCTCCCACTGCCACGCCACGCCACCGAACAGCGACATCCAGTTGTTCGGCGCGGTGCCGTCCTCGCGCGGGTCGGCCCAGACATACCAGTCCGCCTTCGGATTGGTGCGGTCCTGGCGGCTCTCGCGGAACCAGTCGTGTTCGATCGAGGTATGGCTCAACACCTGGTCGATCATCACCTTCAGGCCCAGCGCATGCGCCTTGGCCAGCAGCCGGTCGAAATCGTCCAGGGTGCCGAACAGCGGATCCACGTCGCGGTAATCGGCGATGTCATAGCCGAAGTCGGCCATCGGCGATCTGAAGAACGGCGAGATCCAGATCGCGTCCACGCCGAGCGCGGCGATGTAGTCCAGGCGGTCGATGATGCCCGGCAGGTCGCCGACTCCATCGCCGTTGGCATCGAGGAAACTGCGCGGGTAGATCTGGTAGATGACGGCGCCGCGCCACCATGGCGTATTGGACATCAGGCCCCCCTCCGGGCTCTGTTGGCCCCTGCGGAAACACGGGCCGGAATGCAGCGATGGAAGCTTAGCCTCGGGCCCTGTGGCGTGGTGCTGCCTGCATACGTATTCACGGCAACCGGTGCCTTCACCGGTCCATCCGGCGGCCACCAGCGCCGTGTCCAGGCCGGCATGCGCCCGAATTCACGGCCAGCGCCTATAATCGGCGGCGAGCCTTGAAGCCAGACCGCATGACCATCATCGAAGACACCCGTGCCGCCCTGGGCCTGCCCCAGATCCAGACGCTTGCCGCCGACGACATGGCCGCCGTCGATGCCCTGATCCGGTGCCGGCTTGCTTCGGACGTGGTGCTGATCAACCAGATCGCCGACCACATCATTTCCGCCGGCGGCAAGCGCCTGCGCCCGATGCTGGTGATGCTGGCCGGCCGCGCGGTCGGCGGCGCCGGCCCGGAACACCACCAGCTGGCGGCGATCATCGAGTTCATCCACACCTCTACGCTGCTGCACGACGACGTGGTGGACGAATCCAGCCTGCGTCGTGGTCGCAGCACCGCCAACGCGCTGTGGGGCAACGCGCCCAGCGTGCTGGTGGGTGATTTCCTGTATTCGCGCAGCTTCCAGCTGATGGTGGAACTGGACCGCATGCCGGTCATGCGGATCCTGGCCGACACCACCAACCGCATCGCCGAAGGCGAAGTGCTGCAGCTGCTGCACGTACATAACCCCGATACCGACGAGGCCGCCTACCTGCGCGTGATCGAGCGCAAGACCGCGGTGCTGTTCGCCGCCGGCACCCGCCTGGGCGCGCTGGCCAGCGGGGTGGAAGAGGCCACCCAGCAGGCGCTGTATGACTATGGCATGGCGCTGGGCTACGCGTTCCAGATTGCCGATGATGTGCTGGATTACTCGGCCAACGCCGAAGAACTGGGCAAGAACCTGGGCGATGACCTGGCCGAAGGCAAGGCCACCCTGCCGCTCATCCACGCCATGGTCCATTCGGACGAGGCGACCCGCCAGCGCCTGCGCAGCATCGTGCAGGACGGTGATGCCAGCGCGATGCCCGAGGTGCTGGCCGCGATCCACGCCACCGGCGGGCTGGCCTACAGCCGCAACCGCGCCGAGGAATACGCCGCAGCCGCCGAGCGGGCATTGGACGGCCTGGCCGACAACGATGCGGTAGCCGCCCTGCGCGGTCTGGCCCGCTACGCCGTCAGCCGCAGCCATTAACGTTCAAAAAAGGGGACGGAGGGGATTAAGTCGCAATTGGCCACAAGGCGGCCAATTGCGACTTAATCCCCTCCGTCCCCTTTTTTACAGGCCGATGCCGGGAATGGCGCTGATCAGGTCCGGGTCGAAACCCGCCAGCTCGGCGAAGTGACGGCCACGGGCGACGTAATCGCGGTACACGCCATAGCTGGGTGCGCCGGGTGACAGCAGCACCACCCCGCCCGCATCGCCGAGTGCAGCGCGTGCCAGCGTCATCGCCTCGGCAAGGTCCTGGGCGGCGTGCAGGCCGAAGCGGCCGGCCTCGGCCAGCGGCTGCAGCAACGCGTTGATGCGCGGCCCGTTGGCGCCCATGGTGATGATCTCCAGCGGCGGTTGGTCGTGTGCCATGTGCTGGACGAAGTCACTCCAGTCCAGCCCGCGGTCGTGCCCGCCCACCAGCAGCGCGATGCGCTGCCCGGCAAAACAGTCCAGCGCGGCCAGGCTTGCGTGCGGGGTGGTGCTGATCGAATCGTTGACGTAGACCACGCCCTCGCGCGCGCCGATGCGCTGCAGCCGGTTGGGCAGCGGCCGGAACGACTGCACCGCCGGCGCCAGCGCCACCGCGTCCAGCCCCAGCGCCTCGATGGCCGCCAGCACGGCGCACAGGTTGCCGCGGTTGTGCCGCCCCGGCAGCGGCGTATCGCTGCTGTCGAACACCGGCTGTCCGCCGCGGTGCACGATGTCGCCGCGCATGTGCCAGCCGCTCGGCTGGTTGAACCAGATCACCTCGCTGTCCGGCAGGGACAGTGCAGCAAGGTGCGGATCAGCCGCGTTGAGCACCGCGATGCGCGGCGCGCCTTCGGTGACCAGCGCCAGCTTGTCCTGGATGTAGCGCTGTTGGCTGCCATGCCAGTCCAGGTGCTCCGGGAAGAGGTTCAGCACCACCGCGACCTGCGGGTGCGCCCCGCTGCGGGCGACCTCGCGAGTCTGGTAACTGGACAGTTCCACTGCCCAGTAATCCGGTGCCGGCTGCGGATCCAGCACCTCCAGCAGCGGCAGCCCGATGTTACCCACCAGGCCGGTGCGATGCCCCGCAGCGCGCAACAGGTGCGCCAGCAGCGAAGTCGTCGTGCTCTTGCCCTTGGTGCCGGTGATGCAGATCGCGTTGCCTACCGTGCCATCGTCCGCCGCATGTTCGGCGAACCACAGCGCGGTGCCGCCGATGAACTGCGTGCCCTGCGCCAGTGCGGCCTGTGCCACCGGCAGGTACGGGCTGATGCCGGGCGATTTGATCACCACGTCGAAGCCGGCCAGCAGCTCCGCGCTGGGCTCTCCGCGGACATCCAGCGTGCCGCCGGCCTGTGCCCGCGCCGCATCCACTTCGGCGGCCGGGCAGAACAGGGTCAGCGGCAGCGCCGGCAATCGCGCGCGCAGTACCGCATGCGCCGCACGTCCCTCACGGCCCCAGCCCCACAAGGCGACCCGCCTTCCCTCAAGCTGCGAAATCTTCACGCACCCGCTCCCACAACCCGGCCGGGATGCGATGCTCGCCCTGCAGTTCCAGCATCGGCTCCAGCGCCAGCTCGGCCAGATCCAGCTGCGGCAGGATCTCGTTGCAGAAGCGCTTCACCAGCGCGTCTTCCTTCCAGTCCGGACGGGTGGCCAGGGTGGCCATTGCCGCGCGCGACTCCTTGCCCTCGCCCACGCATTCAAACGGCTTGTGGTCCTGGAATTCCAGCAGGGCATCGAAGCCACCGGCCTGGTCCAGGTCATCCAGCAGGTTGCGGCCGAAGATGCGCACCAGCCGCGCCTTGGACATGAACGGTGCGAGCGCCAGGAACACGAAGTGGCACTTCGGGCATACGCCACACCAGCGGTTCACCGGGCGCTCGCCAAGGATGTGGAAGTTGCGGTTGCAGCTGGAGAAATGCGCGTCGTAGAAATCGGTCTTGGCGAACTGCCGCGCCACGGCCAGCTCGGACATCGGCCGCAGCAGCGAGTAATACTGCAGGTCGGCGGCGACGTAGCGCTGCACGTGGCGGCCGAAGGCCTGTTCAAACGCCCAGCCCTTGGACCACTGATGGTTGACCTCGCCGGTGCCGGGGATCTGGCTGCCATAGCTGGCCGAACGTTCATTGGAAAACACCACCTGGTCCACGCCCTGCAGCAGCGCGGCCAGCACCATGATGGCCGAGTTCACCGCAGTCACCGGGATGTGCCCGTTCCAGGCACCTTGGCGGTTGAGCTCGAACAGTTCCGGTGCCAGCGCGCGGCCGAGGTTGAGGATCGGCAGGCCGGTACGCTCCGCGCAGGCGCGGATCAACTGCGAACCCCCGATCCAGGTGACCGTCTCCTCCACGCCGGCACGGCGCAGCGCTTCGATGCTGACCAGCGAATCCTTGCCGCCGCCGATAGCCACCAGCGCATGGGACTGCAGGCCGAGCGTCGGCGCCGGCGAGACCTCGCCGGCCACCGGCAGGCGGAAGCGCCCGCGCAGGTTCAGGCCGTTGCGGTAGGCGAACTCGCCGAGTCCGTGCAGGTAGATGCTTTCCACCAGCGCTGCGGTTTCCGCGTCGATCGCGTAGCCCTCGATGGCCACCGTGTCCGGCACGCCCGCCTTGTAGTAACTCACCCCGGCGATCAGGTGCAGCAGCTGCAGCGCGCGTTGCACGGCCGCAGCGCGTTCCGGCGACAGATTGAACGGGGCGCCGGGCACGGTGATGGTTTCCACCATCTCCGGGCCGTGGTCGAAGGCGTAGACCAGGCGCGCCACGCCGGTGTCGGCTGCGAAATCGCAGCGCACGAAGCGGAAGCAGGCAACCTGGTGTTTATCGAAAGCAGTCATGGGGTATCCGGATCAGGCACGTTTGCGTGCAGGCACGCAGGCGGTGTTGGCAGGCGGGTGATGCACGGCGCTGTGCGCCAGCGCGGAGAAAGCGGTCCTCATTCCAGGATGTCCTCGCGCGGCATCGCACGCTGGTTGTAGGTACTGGCCATCACGTAGCCGTAGGCACCGGCGTCGGCCACCACCATCACATCATCCGGTGCGGTGGTCGCCGGCAGCTTGCGGCGCTTGCCGAACACATCGCTGGACTCGCAGATCGGCCCGACCACGTCGAACGCGGCTTCGGCGTAGCCGCCCTGCCGGCTCAGGTTTTCGATGTCATGCCAAGCGTCGTACAGCGCCGGACGGATCAGCGTGTTCATGCCGGCATCCAGGCCGACGCGGCGCACGCCTTCCTTCTCCACCACCTGGGTGCAGCGGGTCAGCAGTACGCCCGATTCGGCCACAAGATAACGGCCCGGTTCGATCGCCAGGCGGAAGGCTGGATGCACCGCCTTGACCTCGGCCAGGCCTTCGGCCCAGGCCTCCAGATCGAACGGCTCGTCTTCCTCGCTGTACGGAATCGGCATGCCGCCGCCGATGTCGATGGTCTGCACGGTGCCGATGCGGCGGGCGAAACCGGCCAGTTCATCGCACATCAGGCGCCAGTGCTGCGCCGTTTCCACGCCGCTGCCCAGGTGAGCGTGCAGGCCGACGATGGTGGTGCCCAGCTCGGTGGCCACGCGCACGAACTCATCCACGCGTGCCATCGGCAGGCCGAACTTGGATTCCTTGCCGCCAGTGCGCACCTTGGCGTGGTGGCCTTCGCCACGACCCAGGTCCACGCGCAGCCACAGTTCACGGTTGCGGAACAGGTCCGGCCAGCGCTGCAGGGCTTCCACGTTGTCCACGGTGACGGTAACACCGAGCGCGAACGCCGCTTCGAATTCCTCGCGCGGGCAGAAGCTGGGGGTGAACAGCACGCGCCGGGGCGACAGTCCCGGCAGCACGTTGAACACGTGCTTCAGCTCACCGTGGGATACACACTCCAGACCGAAGCCCTCCGCTTCCAGCGTTTCCAGGATGGCAGGATGGCTGTTGGCCTTGATCGCGTAATAACGCTGGTCGATCGGGGTGATCGCGGCCAGTGCGCGGGCGCGGGCGCGCACCGTGGGCAGATGGTAGACATAGCGCGGTGTGCCGGCTTCGGCCAACTGCAGCAGGTGCGCACGCTGGCCCCGCCACCACGGCGTGCCGCGCGGGCGCACGGTGCCGGCGATCTCGCGCCAGCGCGGACCGAACACCGCCGTTTCTTCCACCGGCATGGCACCGCTGTCGATCAGCTCGGCGTGCAGGATCGGCAGCAGCCCGTCGGCGTCGGCCTCATCGATGACGAAGGTCAGGTTGAGGTCGTTGGACGACTGCGAAATCATGTGCACGCGCTCGCGGCCGAACGTCGCCCACACATCCGACAGCTTGTGCAGCAGCGAGCGCATGCCGCGGCCGACCAGGGTGATCGCCGCGCAGGGCACGATGATCTTGACCTTGCAGATCTGCGACAGGTCGGCCGACAGCGCTGACAACACATCGGTATTGACCAGGTTCTCGGACGGATCCAGCGACACGGTCACGTTGGTTTCGGCCGAACCGATCAGGTCCACCGACAGCCCATGCTTCTTGAACAGGCCGAACACATCGGCCAGGAAGCCAACCTGCTGCCACATGCCGATGCCTTCCATCGACACCAGCACGATGCCGTTGCGGCGGCTGATCGCCTTCACCCCCGGCACCGGCGCGGCGCTGCCGTCGATGCTGGTACCCGGCAGTTCGGGGCGCTCGGTATCCAGGATGGCCATCGGCACGCCGGCATCGCGGCACGGCTTGATCGAGCGCGGATGCAGCACCTTGGCGCCGGTGGTGGCGATTTCCTGCGCTTCGTAATAGTCCAGCCGGGTCAGCAGGCGGGCGTCGGGCACATCCTTCGGATTGGCGCTGAACATGCCGGGGACGTCGGTCCAGATCTCCACGCGGCTGGCGCCGAGCAGCGCACCGAAGTACGCCGCCGAGGTATCCGAACCGCCCCGGCCGAGGATCGCGGTGCCGCCGTCGGCGTGGCGCGCGATGAAGCCCTGGGTGATCAGCAGGCGGGTCGGCTGCGCACGGAAGCGCTGCGCCCACGCGTCATCGGATTTCCACTGGCAGTTCACCGAAAGGCGCTGCGACCACGGGCTCTGGTTGGGCAGCGGCGGCAGCGCATCCAGCCACTGCCGCGCATCCATCCAGCCCATGTCCAGGCCGTTCTGGTGCAGGTAGGCGGCACCGATGCTGGACGACAGCAGTTCGCCCTGGCCCAGCACTTCGGCCTGCCAGTCCAGCGTGCGGCCAGCACCGCGCGCATCGTCGAGCAGCGCCTGCAGCGCCGCCAGGCGCTCGGCCAGCACCGCGCGCGGCAGCTCCAGTTCGTCCAGGAAGGCCTGGTGGCGTTCGACCAGCGCGGCCACGCGCTCACGGCTGTCGGCCGCGCCATCGGCGATGGCGGTCAGTTCGTTGGTCACCCCGGACAGCGCCGAGACCACCACCAGCACGCGCGAGCCGGTCTCTTCCGCACGTTTTTTCGCCAGTTTCCCGATCGTGTCCCAGCGATGGCGACGCGACACCGAAGTGCCGCCGAACTTGAGGACGATCCAGCGATCGACAGGGGAAGAAACTGGCATGTAAGTATTCTGGTTATGGTGGGGAGGCCGCCCGCAAGGAGCGGAACCCCCGATTCTAAGCCCAAGACGCCGCCCATGACCGCTCACCGCTACCTTCAGCTTGATGTCTTCGCCCCCCGCCCCGGCACCGGCAACCCGCTGGGGGTGGTGTTCGACGCCGACAACCTGTCCCCCGGGGCCATGCAGGCCCTCGCCGCGTGGCTGAACCTGTCCGAGACGGTGTTCTTCGTGGCCCCCACCGCGCCGGGTGCGGATTACCACATCCGCATCTTCACCCCCGCCAGCGAGCTGCCCTTCGCCGGCCACCCCAGCGTGGGTGCGGCCTGGGCGGCGGTGACCGGCGGCCTGGCGATTCCGCGCAATGGCGCGCTGCTGCAGCAGTGCGCGGCCGGCTTGCTGCCGGTGCGGGTGGAGGGCCCACACACGGCGCCGACCGTCCACCTGGCCAGCCCCACCGCCCGCCGCTGCGTGGTGGATCCCGGTGAGCTGCCGGCCAGCCTGCACGCCCTGGGCGGACCGGCGCAGACCGCGGAACTGTGGGACAACGGTCCGCGCTGGTGGCTGCTGGCTGCGCGCGATGCCGCTGCGGTGCGTGGCCTGCGGCCGGACATGGGCGAGCTGCGCGACTGGACCAACGCCACCGAGGCCACGGGCGTGGCGATATACGCGCCGGAGCACGCTGACGGCCACGACCTGGTGGTGCGCGCGTTCTGTCCTGGCGATGCGGTGAACGTGCCCGAAGACCCGGTGACCGGCAGCGCCAATGCACTGATTGCCAGCGTGCTGGCCCAACGCCGCCAGTTGCCCGGCCGCGATGGCCGTTACATCGCCAGCCAGGGCCGCGAGGTCGGTCGCGACGGCCGTGTGCACCTGTACGTGGACGACGCTGGGGTGGCATGGATCGGCGGGCAGGTGCAGCCGGTCATCGAGGGCACGGTGCACTGGTAAGCTGCGCGACCCCGTTACGGAGCCCGCCGATGACCACCCGCCGTTTCCTGCAGCTGGACGTATTTTCGCCTTCGCCGGGCGCCGGCAATCCGCTTGCCGTGGTGCTCGATGCGCAGGGCCTGGACGACGCCAGCATGCAGGCCATCGCCCGCTGGACCCGGCTGCCGGAGACCACCTTCGTGTTCCCTCCGGAGGATGCAGCAGGCAGTTATCGCCTGCGGATGTTCAGCCCGCAGAAGGAAGTCCCGTTCGCTGGCCACCCCAGTATCGGCACCGCACATGCGGTGCTGGAAGCGGCACTGGCCGTGCCGGTCGACGGGCTGCTGGTGCAGGAGGGGATTGCGGGGATGCTGCCGCTGCGCGTGGAAGGCGATGGCCTGCACCGCACGATCGCCATCCGTACGCCGCGCGCTTCGGTCGCCGAGGTCGCCGAGCCCACCGATCCGCGGCTGACCAGCGCCCTGCAGGGATGGCCACTGGGCACCCTCCCGCCCGCCCGCATGCAGGGCGGGCGCAGCTGGTGGGTGGTCGAGTTGACGGACGAAACAACGCTGCGCGCGCTGCAGCCCGACTGGAACGCGGTTGCGGCACTGGCGGAGTCCACTGACAGCATGGGGGTGTTCGCGTATGCGCGCTGCAGCGAACAGCCCTGGGATCTGGCCGTGCGTGCCTTCGTCGGCAACGGCAGGCGCTTCGAGGATGCTGCCTCCGGTGCGGCCAACGCGGTGCTGGCGGCATGGCTGGACGATCGCGGTGCACTGCCCGGCGGACGTCGTGACTATGTGGTCAGCCAAGGCCGGGAGGTCGGCCACGACGCACGCCTGCACCTGCATGTGGATGCAGAAGGCGAAGTGTGGTCCGGTGGCCAGGTGCAGACGATCATCCGCGGCACGATTGATTGGTAGGCGGAAACGGGACGGCCAGCGGCCGTCCCTACCGCGTCTGCTACGTCAGAGCAGGGTGGCTTCCAGTGTTACCGGTACCGCGCTGAGTGCCTTGGACACCGGGCAGTTCTGCTTGGCGTCGTCGGCGATGGCGCGGAACTTCTCCGCCTCGATTCCCGGCACCTTGGCCTTGACCTTCAGCGTGATCTGCGAAAGCTGCGGGCCGCCTTCCATCGACAGGTCGACCTGGGCTTCGGTGTCCAACGCCTCCGGCGGGAAGCCGGCTTCAGTCAGCTTGGCCGACAGCGCCATGGTGAAGCAGCCGGCGTGCGCGGCGGCGATCAGTTCTTCCGGGTTGGTGCCCTTCTCATCACCGAAGCGGCTGCTGAAGGCGTAGCGGGTGCTGTCCAGCAGGCCGCTCTGCGGCGTGCTCAACTGTCCCTTGCCGGTCTTCAGGTCACCTTCCCAGTGCGCGGTGGCGCGGCGTGAAATACCCATTGTGCAGCTCCTTCGGTTGAGTTCGGGACTTACCGTACGCAGGCCCGCGTTAGCGTCGCGTCGCTCTGCTGCGACGCGATGGCGCACGCCGTGCCGACGAACGGCCAGCATCCGCTCGCGCATTCCCCGGCGCGGGCGGAAAAGCGGATTTTTCCCTTCCAATTCCACGGCTTCAGTGCAACGAGCGCGGCCGAGCTGGGCGCCATGACCCCGACAAAGGTCGAGTGACAGCGAAAAAAGCAGGCTTTTCCGCGTATAACCTATTGGCGGCGCGGTGTAGTTGCCCTACATTGCGCTTGCCGACGGGGTCGGCACGACCAAACAACCAACCGTTCACGGAACAGGAAACCATGGCAAAGACCGCTAAGAAGGCTGCCCCGAAGAAGGCAGTAAAGAAAGTCGCTACCAAGGCAGCCGCCAAGCCGGCCGCGCCGAAGCCGATCAAGGACGTGCTGACCAAGTCCGGCCTGGTTGCACACATCGCTGAAGCGTCCGGCGTGGTCGCCAAGGACGTGCGCGCGGTGCTGGCCTCGCTGGAAACCGCCGTTGCCTCTTCGGTGCACAAGAAGGGCGCGGGCAGCTTCACCTTGCCGGGCCTGCTGAAGATCACCACCGTCAGCGTCGCCGCCAAGCCGAAGCGCAAGGGCATCAACCCCTTCACCAAGGAAGAGCAGTGGTTCGCCGCCAAGCCGGCCACCACCAAGCTCAAGGTGCGCCCGCTGAAGAAGCTCAAGGACGCCGCGCTCTGATCGCGTAGGCATACCGGGTTTCAACTCGCGAACGGGACGGCTGATGGCCGTCCCGTTCGTTTTTGCGGCCTCGCGTGGGGGTCGCAACACAGTGTGCCGTTGCCAGCCGATATCGCGCAGCCGCGCGTCAGGCGCTGCCCTGCAACGCGCCGCAGCCGGTTGCAACGGCCCGCCTGCGGGACAATGGAACACTGCGTGCAGCCGGCCTGGTCGTAGTCCCTGCGTGGCAGCCCTATGGTGGATGCATCCCCCAATGGACGCCCGCCATGGCCAGCCCTTCCACCCGCTACCGCCTCACCGTCACGCCGATCGAAAAAGACGGCTTGCCGTGCAGCGGCCGCTGCACCATCGAAGTGGAGCATCGTGCACAGCGTGACTGGATGCGCCTGCTCGAAGGTGCTCCGCGGCTGGCTGGCTTCAGTGGCGACGAACGTGCGGCGGTGTTGATCGCCGCACAGATCCTGCGCGATGTCGTGCAGCGCCACGCCGACGAACCCAACCATCCGCTGGCCGCCCACGCGGTGAAGCTCGACACGGCGCTGGACGCCTTGGACAGCCTGCACGGCGCTGCGTGAGGTGTTTGGGCAACGGCAACTGCAACGTCACAAGCTGCAGGACTGCTTGTGGGCGGGGGGGGGGGGGGGGGGGGGGGGGGGGGGGGGGGGGGGGGGGGGGGGCG
>NZ_JACSQS010000011.1:0-29779 GCF_014836545.1 Stenotrophomonas lacuserhaii | reverse complement strand
CCCCCCCCCCCCCCCCCCCCCCCCCCCCCCCCCCCCCCCCCCCCCCCCCCCCACCTCCGACAGGTCCATGGTGGCCATCTCGTATGGCAGGGAGCCTGATGGTGCCCACCTCCATGCTGTGGCTACACTCAGGGCTCCGGTCCTGACGAGTGCGCCTGATGCGCGTTGCCTGCTGGTTGTTCCCGATGCTGATGCTGCTGGTTGGATGCCAGCGCGTGCCGGATGTCCCGCCCGCAGCAGACGGTGCGGTGGCCGAGCCACCTGCGGCCGCCCCAACGCGTGTGGCCGAGTCCACTCGCGATGGCGCCGACGCGCTGCCGCTGCTGGCGGCAGTCGCCGCAGACGCGCAGGATCCGGGCGCAGTGGTGCGCACGTACGCCGTCCACCTGCTGCGCCGCGAGTTCGACAAGGCCGATGCCAGCTGGATGGTCGCTCCGCCGCCGGGCCGTGCCGACGATGCCGCGTTGCGCGGACTGCGCGAGGTGCGCGATCTTAAAATCAACACCGACGCGCCCGTGCCGCGTGACCGGCAGCAGCCCACCCATCTCATCGAAGTGCCTGTGCGGATACGCGTCACTACCGCCACCACCACCGTGCGCTACAACGGCTGGTACCGGCTTGTGCCTGATCCGCAGCGCAGTGCCTGGCTGATCCAGTCAGCCAACCTGCAGCCGGTGCTGGACTGACCGGTCCACCACCATGCACGCGCGGTTCAGTGCAACCGGCTATCTTCTGCATGTCCTTACTTCAGATGGTCACGACCATGCGTCTTCGTCCGTTCTTCACCCGATTGGGCGCCGCCACGGTACTGGTGGCCGCCGCCATTGGCGCACAGGCCGCGCCGTCCATCGAGGGTCGCCAGTTGTCGGTGGGTGCCAGCGATGTGCAGCAGTACCTGGAAGGCAGCTTCCCACGCACCCAGGATGCGCTGGGCGGATTGATCGCCCTGACCATGAGCCACCCGCAGCTGACCCTGCCGGCGGGCGAACGCCTGAACTTGGGCATGGATATCGCCTTGGCCACCGCCGGTGGCGCGCCGGCCAAGCTGGGCACGGTGAAGCTGAGCAGTGGCCTGCGCTACGACCAGCAGACCCAGGGCTTCCACCTGCAGCAGCCGACGATGGAAGACTTCGTACCGGCACAGCAGGGCGCACGCCTGGATTCGCGTACCAAGTCGCTGCTCAATGCATGGCTGGGCGATTACGCGCAGCGCGAGCCGATCTACCGCATCGACCCGGCGGTGGCGGGCCTGTTGGGCACGCTGCAGGTGCAGTCGGCGCAGGTGAAAAACGGCCGCCTGCAGGTCACCTTCAACCAGGATCTCGGCACGATGGTGCCGCCGGGGCTGCTGGGTAACTGATGGGACCGGGTACCCGGCTGCGGTAGGGGTTACGCCGAGCATGCCCCGGCGCTACCCGGCGGCCGGTTCTCCGGCCGCCGGTGGTCGCCGGTGTCAGGCTTCCAGGGCCTTGGCCAGTGCTTCGCTGAAGGCCGGGATGTCGTCCGGCTTGCGACTGGTGATGAGGGTGCCGTCAACCACTGCTTCCTCATCGCGCCACTGCGCACCGGCATTTTCAAGATCCCGGCGCACCGACGGCCAGGACGTCACCTGCCGGCCCTTTGCCAGGCCCGTATCGATCAACAGCCACGGGCCGTGGCAGATCGCCGCGACCGGCTTGCCGGCCTTGCCGAAGGCTTCGATGAAGGCCAGCGCCGAGGCATCGATGCGCAGGGTATCGGGGTTCATCTGCCCGCCGGGCAGCAACAGCGCATCGAAATCATCGGGGTTGGCGTCCGCCAGCGGCTGGTCGACGGTGACTTCCTCGCCCCAGTCTTTCTCCTTCCAGCCCTTGATGCTGCCTTCCTTCGCCGGGGAGACCACGCGGGTGGTCGCGCCCCAGCCTTCGAGCAGTTTCTTCGGATCGGTCAATTCGGACTGCTCGAAACCGTGGGTGGCGAGAATGGCGATCTTCTTGCCTTCAAGACGCTGTGCCATGGGGATACTCCGATGGGTAAAGGAACACCCAGCATCACCGCCTGTCCATGTTCCGGCGGTGATACCGATGTGGACAGCGCGTGCAACTCAGCGCTTGGGCTGCAGCATGGTACCGGTGCATTGCTTCGAACCGCAGCGGCACTCCCAGACCTTCTTCAGACGGGCGGTGTGGCGCTCGGCCAGCGTGATGCCGTAGTTGTAGACCAGCTCCTCGCCGGGCGCGATATCGCGCAGGGTTTCAATGAACACCTTGTCCTCGCGCGGGTTGCCGTCCTCGTTTTCTTCGATCAGCGCCTCGCAATTGGGCTCGCAGCTGTGGTTCATCCAGCGCGCTTCGTTGCCCTTGTAATTGGCATCGATCACATAGTCGTCGTTCAGGGTGAACAGGAAGGTGTGGCCACTCTCGACGTCGCCGCTGTCATCGGCGTCGACGTCGGCGTGGCTGCGCAGCAGGCCCTTGTACTGGATCACCCGCTCACCCTTCTTCAGGGGTGCGATGGCGAACACGCCGTTGCCGTGGATGGCGGATTTGCGGGCTTTGATCTTCTTCGGCATGGGCGCACGGGCGTTCTGGAAAGAGGAGCGTTGATTCTCCCTTAATCTTCGTGATTGCCAAAATCATGGCCAAGCCGCACCATTGCGCGCTCACCGCGCCCCCCATGGGTCGGCGCCCTGGAAAGGTCCGGCTTGGACGCGGGCGCATAAAAGCGTACAATTTCGGTCCGCTTTGCAATCCAGCTGCAGACCCCCATGCTCCGCGTCACCAAGCTCACCGATTACGCCACCGTGGTACTGACCGTGCTCGCCGCTCGCCCGGCCGAGGTGCTCAGTGCGACCGAGCTGGCCGAGTTCACCGGCCTGGAACCGCCCACCGTCAGCAAGGTGCTCAAGCCGCTGGCGCAGGCCGGGCTGGTCGAAGGCCTGCGCGGCGTCCGCGGCGGCTACCGGCTGACCCGCGCGCCCGGCGAAATCTCGCTGTTCGAGGTGGTCGAGGCCATGGAAGGTCCGCTGGCGCTGACCGAATGCAGCCATGACAACCACCAGTGCAACATGGCGCCCAAGTGCGGTGCACGCAGCAGCTGGCGGCTGATCAACGACGTGGTGTCCGAGGCACTGCGTGCGGTCACCCTCGCCCAGATCCTCTCCCCCCTTCCCCTTGTTGACGACTCCCAGCGCCGCGCCATCGCGGCCGCTGTCGTCTCCTGATCCACAGGCAGCCCCCATGGCCACCGACATCATCGATACCGTCGTCACCGACGACACCCCCAATCGCGAGATCCACGAGCAGCTTGGCCGCAAGTATTCGGCCGGCTTCATCACGGACATCGAATCCGATTCCCTGCCGCCGGGCCTGGACGAGGACACCATCCGCGCCCTGTCGGCCAAGAAGGACGAGCCCGAGTGGATGACCGAGTGGCGCCTGCAGGCGTACCGGCATTTCCTCACCATGGCGATGCCGGACTGGGCCAAGCTGAAGATCGCACCGATCGACCTGCAGGGCCTGAGTTACTACTCCGCGCCGAAGGGTCCGAAGTACGCCTCGCTGGACGACGTGCCCAAGGAACTGCTGGATACCTACGACAAGCTGGGCGTACCGCTGCACGAGCGCGCCAAACTGGCCGGCGTGGCCGTGGATGCGGTGTTCGATTCGGTCTCCGTCGGTACCACCTTCCGCAAGGAGCTGGCCGAGAAGGGCGTGATCTTCTGCTCCATGTCCGAAGCGATCAAGGAGCACCCGGAACTGGTCAGGCAGTACCTGGGCACCGTGGTGCCGGTGGGCGACAACTACTTTGCCGCGCTCAATTCGGCGGTATTCTCCGATGGCAGCTTCGTGTTCATCCCCAAGGGCGTGCGCTGCCCGATGGAACTGAGCACCTATTTCCGCATCAACGCCGGGCATACCGGACAGTTCGAACGCACGCTGATCATCTGCGAAGACAAGGCGTACGTGTCCTACCTGGAAGGCTGCACCGCGCCGATGCGCGATGAGAACCAGCTGCATGCCGCCGTGGTGGAACTGGTCACGCTGGAAGATGCGGAAATCAAGTATTCGACGGTGCAGAACTGGTACCCGGGCGATGAGAACGGCGTCGGTGGCATCTACAACTTCGTCACCAAGCGTGCCGAATGCCGTGGTGCGCGCAGCAAGGTCACCTGGACCCAGGTGGAGACCGGTTCGGCGATCACCTGGAAGTACCCGTCCTGCGTCCTGCTGGGCGACGACTCGGTGGGCGAGTTCCACTCGGTGGCGTTGACCCATCACCGCCAGCAGGCCGACACCGGCACCAAGATGATCCACGTCGGCAAGCGCACCAAGAGCAAGATCATCAGCAAGGGCATCAGCGCCGGCCGCGGCCAGAACACCTACCGGGGCCTGGTGAAGATCGAACGCGGCGCCGAAGGCGCGCGCAACTACACCCAGTGCGATTCGCTGCTGATCGGCAAGAAGTGCGGTGCGCACACCTTCCCGTACATCGAGGTCAAGAACCCCGGCGCGACGGTGGAACACGAGGCGACCACCTCGAAGATCTCCGACGACCAGCTGTTCTACTGCCGGGCGCGTGGCATCAGCCAGGAAGACGCGGTGTCGTTGATCGTGGACGGCTTCTGCAAGCAGGTCTTCCGCGAACTGCCGATGGAATTCGCGGTGGAAGCCAAGAAGCTGCTCGACGTCTCGCTGGAAGGCTCGGTGGGCTGACGCCCGCCCTGCCCCCGCGTACTGCATTCGAACCAACACATCATTGGCGGGCCCCGGGCCCGCACCACGGAACCCCCCACCATGCTGAAGATCGACAACCTCCACGCACGCATCGGCGACAAGGAAATCCTCAAGGGCCTGTCGCTGGACGTGAAGCCCGGCCAGGTGCACGCCATCATGGGCCCCAACGGTGCCGGCAAGTCCACGCTGGGCAACGTGCTGTCCGGCCGTGAAGGCTACGAGGTGAGCGAAGGCAGCGTGCAGTTCGAAGACGCCGACCTGCTGCAGTTGTCGCCGGAAGAACGCGCAGCGGCTGGCCTGTTCCTGGCCTTCCAGTACCCGGTGGAAATCCCCGGCGTCAACAACACCTATTTCCTGCGTGCCGCGCTGAACGCACAGCGCAAGGCGCGCGGCCAGGAGGAACTGGATTCGATGCAGTTCCTGAAGCTGGTGCGGCAGAAGCTGGCCGTGCTGCACCTGAAGGACGAACTGCTGCATCGTGGCGTCAACGAAGGGTTCTCCGGCGGTGAGAAGAAGCGCAACGAGATCTTCCAGCTGGCCGTGCTGGAACCCAGGCTGGCGATCCTGGACGAGACCGATTCCGGCCTGGACATCGATGCGCTGAAGAGCGTCGCCGACGGCGTCAACGCACTGCGCAGCCCGGAACGCTCGTTCCTGGTCATCACCCATTACCAGCGCCTGCTGGATTACATCAAGCCGGATTTCGTGCACGTGCTGGCCGACGGCCGGATCGTGCAGTCCGGTGGACCAGAGCTGGCGCTGCAGCTGGAAGAGCATGGTTATGACTTCCTGAAAAACCGCGTGGTGCCGGAGGCAGCGGTCTGATGAGCGCATTGCTGGATTCATTGGCCGCCACGTTCTGCGGCAGCGACACGCGCCGCGACGTGCTGGATGCCGCGCTGCGCGACGGCCTGCCGGGCCCACGCAGTGAAGCGTGGAAGTACACCTCGCTGCGCCAGCTGGAACGTCGCAGCTTCGCCGCCGCTCCGCTGGCCCCGCCGGCGCTGGATGTCGCCCTGCTCGATGACATTCCCGCCCCGCGCCTGGTGTTCGTCAACGGTCGCCTGCACGACGGCCTGAGCGACACCCACGGCCTGCCGGCCGGCGTGCAGCTGGAACCGCTCTCGGCCGCGTTGGCCGCCGACGAAGCAGGCGCGCGCGTGCCTGCCCGCCGCTATGAGCGCAGCGATGAGATCTTCGCCCGCCTCAACGCCGCACTGGCCGATGAAGGCGTGGTGCTGCGCGTGGACGAAGGCGTGCAGGTGGACGTGCCGCTGCAGCTGGTCTTCGCCAGCGTGGCCACCGGCAGCGACCTGGCCTGGCACCATCGATCGCTGATCGAGCTGCGTGCCGGGGCCAGCCTGGGCATCGTCGAACACCACCTGCAGGCCGGCGATGCCGCCCATCTGGACAACAGTGTGGTGCATGTCCACCTTGCCCGCGAGGCGGTGCTCAAGCACGCCCGCGTGCAGGCCGGCAGCACCCGCCAGACCAGCTTCCTGCGCACCGATGCGGTGCTGGCGCGCGATGCGCAGTACCACCGCGTGGACCTGGAGCTGGGCGCCGCGCTGAGCCGCCACGAGCTCAACGTACGACTGGAAGGCGACAACGCACAGCTGACCGCCAATGGCGTGCTGCTGGGCACCGGCCGCCGCCACGTGGACACCCGCCTGGGCATCGAGCACATCGCGCGTGACACCGGCTGCGAGCTGCTGTGGCGCGGCATAGCCGCCAACCGCAGCCGCGTGGTGTTCCACGGTGGCATCCATATCCGCGAAGGGGCCGACGGCACCGACGCCAACCTGTCCAACAAGAACCTGCTGCTGTCGGCCGATGCCGAGATCGATACCCAGCCCACGCTGGTGATCGACGCCGAAGAGGTCAAGGCCGCGCACGGCGCTACCGTCGGCCAGCTCGACGCCAATGCGCTGTTCTACCTGCGCTCGCGCGGGTTGCCGCGGGAGCAGGCACAGGCCCTGTTGAGCGCTGCGTTCTGCCATGAGCCGCTGAAGATCCTCCCGGACGCGCTGCGCGAACAGCTGGGCCGCCGGCTGGACCGCGCCCTGTCCGAGGCAGGCGTGGCATGAACCTGTCCACGCCGCGCCCGCAGGCCGAAACCGGCGCCGCCCCGGACTGGGACCGCGTGCGGCAGGACTTCCCGCTGCTGATGCGCGAGGTGCACGGCAAGCCGCTGGTCTACTTCGACAACGCCAACACCGGCCAGAAGCCGGTGCAGGTGATCGGTGCGGTGGATGAGTTCTACCGCCGCTACAACGCCAACGTCAGCCGAGCGGTGCATGCACTGGGCACCGAGGCCACCGATGCCTACGAAGGCGCGCGCAACAAGCTGGCGCGCTTCCTCAACGTGCGCGCCAGCGAGCTGGTGCTGTGCAGCGGCACCACCTTCGCACTGAACCTGGTGGCGTATTCCTGGGCGCTGCCGCGGCTGAAGGCCGGCGATGTCATCCTGGTATCGCGGATGGAGCACCACGCCAACATCGTGCCGTGGCAGCTGGTGGCCGAACGCACCGGTGCCACTGTGCGCGTGGCCGAGATCAGCCCGGATGGATCGCTGGACCTGGACGCCCTGCG
Source organism: Stenotrophomonas lacuserhaii (assembly GCF_014836545.1). Classification (GTDB taxonomy): domain Bacteria; phylum Pseudomonadota; class Gammaproteobacteria; order Xanthomonadales; family Xanthomonadaceae; genus Stenotrophomonas; species Stenotrophomonas lacuserhaii. The sequence continues at coordinate 22,472 of NZ_JACSQS010000011.1, read as the reverse complement.
CCGCGCCATGACCGCCGAGGTCAAGCTGCTGGCCGTTGCGCACGTCTCCAACGTGCTGGGCACGGTCAACCCGGTGCGCGAGATCTGCCGCGAAGCGCGCAAGCGCGGCATCATCACCGTGGTCGACGGCTCGCAGGCGGTGCCGCACCGCAAGGTCGACGTGGCCGCGATCGGCTGTGATTTCTATGCCATCACCGGCCACAAGATGTGCGGCCCGACCGGCACCGGCGCGCTGTGGGCACGCCGCGAGCACCTGGATGCCATGCCGCCGTTCCTCGGCGGCGGCGAAATGATCAAGGAAGTCAGCTTCGACGGCACCGTGTTCAACGATGCCCCGCACAAGTTCGAGGCCGGCACGCCGAATATCGCAGGCTTCATCGGGCTGGGCGTGGCGGTGGATTACCTGGAATCGCTGGGCCTGGCCCACGTGGAAGCCCGCGAAGCCGAACTGCTGGCGCATTTCACCGAAGAACTGCAGAAGGTCGACGGCCTGCGCATCTTTGGTACCGCTCCGGACAAGGCGGCCGTGGTGTCCTTCCTGGTCGACGGCGCACACGCCCACGACCTGGCCACCCTGCTGGACCTGGAAGGCGTGGCGATCCGTTCGGGCCAGCACTGCGCGCATCCGCTGCTGCAGTACTACGGCGTCGCCGCGACCTGCCGCGCGTCGTTGGCGTTCTACAACACGCACGAGGAAATCGAACGCTTCATGATGGCGCTGAACAAGGTCCGCAAGCTGCTCGGTTGAAAAAAGGGGTCAGAGTCAGGGGTCAGAGTCCTTTTGCTGACGGCGAAAGGACTCTGACCCCTGACTCTGACCCCTTTTTGTACTTTTTGCCTCCTTGGTAAGGGGCCGCTGACGCTGCAGCGAACGGCGAATTTGCCCGATCTGCCCCTCCGGCATCGTCGATTCCACGAAAGACACATACTGCTGTTGCTGCGCGCTCGCATCTTGGCCCAAGGCCATATAGGTCGCGTGCGGCACGACTTCTCCCGCACGCTTACCCAGCGCATTGCAGGCATAGCTGGACCACCGGTAGCGCGCAGGATGATCCACCATTCCCGCCCGGACCGGATTGAGTTCGATGTACCGATAGCAGGCGAGCACGTAGGCATCATCGCCCACCAGCGACGCATGAAACCTGCCTTCCCAAAGGGTCCCGGACCGGACATGCGCGTCATTGAAGTACCGCACGTAGCGGCGACCGAGGTGCTGCATGAGCCGTGACGCGGCACCCGCGCTCTGAGGAGTCAGCAACAAAAGCACGTGGTTGGACATGAGGACATAGGCGTGTAGAACGCATCCGGTCAACGATGCCGCACGGCGCAGCATCGACAGATACCGGAAACAATCCGCGTCGCCCCTGAAACAACACTGGCGGTCATTACCTCGCTGCACGACGTGCAGCGGTAGTCCAGGCGCGGATACTCGGGGTTTGCGAGGCATGGCTGAAGCATCCCAGCAAGCAGCCAAGGCTGGCTATCCGGCCTGCCAGTGAGATGCATGGGACAGGGGTCAGAGTCAGGGGTCAGATTCCTTCTCCCTCCGCAAAAGGACTCTGACCCCTGACTCTGACCCCATTGGTTACCCCATTGGTTTACTGCAATCCGCACGGCCTCGCTAGAATGGCGACATGACCACGCTGACCTTCCGTGCCGCCACGCCGGCCGACATCCCCGCCCTCATCGAACTTGTCACCTCCGCCTACCGCGGTGATGCCAGCCGCGCCGGGTGGACCACCGAAGCCGACATGCTGGATGGGGCACGCATCGACGCCGAAGGGCTGCAGGCAGACATCGCGCGCCCGCGCTCCACCATCCTGCTCGCCGAACGCGCAGGGCGGCTGGTGGCCTGCGCCCACGTCGCCGACGGCGGTGCGCACGGCTACTTCGGCATGTTCGCCGTGGCGCCTACCGAGCAGGGCAGTGGCCTGGGCAAGCAGGTCATTGCCGAAGCAGAGGCGCATGGCGTGCGCGAATGGGGCCTGGCCAGCATGCTGATGACCGTGATCGACATCCGCGAGGAGCTGATCGCCTTCTACGAGCGCCGTGGCTATCGCCGCACCGGCATCAAGAAGCCCTTCCCGTATGGTGACGAGCGGTTTGGCATTCCCAAGCGCGATGACCTGCAGTTCGAGATCCTGGAAAAACACCTTCAGGAGCCGGCGCGATGAGTACTTCCTGGACCTTCGTCTGCGCCAGCACCGACCTGCTGCCAGGCGAGATGAAAAGCGTGTTCGACGAGGTCACCGGTACGCCGATCGTAGTGTTCAACCTGGACGGCGAGCTGTATGCGCTGGAAGACCAGTGCACCCATGAAGAGTTCGAACTGTCCTCCGGTGAGTTCAATGCCGCAGAGGGCAGCATCGAATGCGTCCTGCATGGCGCCCGCTTCGACGTGCGCGACGGGCGCGCCCTGTGCGCACCCGCCTACAGCCCTGCGCCGAAGTTCCCGGTGAAACGCGAACACGACGCGGTGTGGACGCGGGACGACCGCGATTAGGCACGGTCGGGGGGCAGCGGCGGCGTGGTAGGTGCCGTACCCGCAGCGGCGGCGCCCTGCTCGTACAACCACTGGGCCAGGTAGAGATCCAGCACGGGCAGCCCTACGCACGTCATCAACGCGGGCCGCGCCAACACGGCGCCGTGGCGGAGCGTGCGGTCGTGCAGGCTGCGTATCCTGAACAAGCCACCGAGATCGGACAGGCGCAGGTTCTGCCGCGAGAAGTAGAGCGGCAGGCTCTGCGAGTTGCGATGGCACACGCTGGCCACGTCGTCGCAGATCACCGAGCCTCGCGCCAGCACCTGTTCGATGAAGGACACCGGCAGCTCGTCACCGCCAAGGTGCAGCACGGCTACGTCCGGATGCAACCGGTCGACGGGCACGATGGGGCTTCCGGCGTTGGTGGCGGTGATGACCAGATCGACGTGGCCCGGATCGTCGTCGCCGCTACGGACATCCAGCCCGGTGCGGGCAGCTGCTGCGGCAGCGAACGCCTGTGCGCTCGACGGACGGCGGCTGCACACATGGATCCGGTTGACCCGATGGGCGTGGTGCGCGTGGAGGTCATCGACTACGCAATCGGCGATCGGCCCCGCGCCGTACAGGCAGATGGACAACCGCTCCCTGTGGGCGAGCAGCAGGTCGACCGCGATCGAGGCGTAAGCTCCCGTCCTTCGGGCGGACACGGCCGTGCCATCGAACTGGGCCAGCGGGGTCATGGTCAGTTTGTCGTACAGGATCAGTTGCGACTGCGAACGCGGCAGGCCCAGGGCGTGGTTGCAGGCATTGGAGCCGACGATCTTGACCGCGCAGTACCTGGCATTCGCACTCACCAGGGCATTCAATTTCCAGTTCAGCCGCTGGTTGCCCGGGCAGGATTCAGCGGCGGACCGACCCAGCAGCATCCCCAGTTCGTCATCGTGAGGCTGCAACACCACCTTGTCGCCGTAAGCGATGCCTTCGCCCATGTCGGCCATGGCACGACGGGCCAACCTGCCGATGGTGCGGGGATCCAGGCCGGCAGCGGACCCGCTGGCGGATTCAGGGACTGTCGAGATGTCCCCTCTGTGAAGTGGAAACTGCATGCGGATAGACCATCAAAGCCGGAATTGGCTTGGGAGAGGCTAGATGCCCTCGCCCTGCAGATTCCTTGACGGGATGCCCTGTGCCGCCGCGATGCGCCGTATCAGTACGGTGTTTCAAGGTTTTCCTGACCGGAGCCGTGACCCAACGCTCAATTGACCGCAATGGCACATGCGAATGGTTCGCGTTACTGCTACGATTTGTAACACTGTGTAACGGGATCCACGCTGCGTGAATGTTGGCCTGCCACCTCCTGCGCCTTCCTCCGCCCTTCCGGGTCTGGGTAAATGGCTGGCGTGGGCGGTGTTGATGGTGCTCCTGCTTTGGCAGTCCTCCAGCGCCGGCCCTGACCCGGTGCACGCCGGTGGACACAGCGCCACGCCACATTCCGGCAGCCCGGTGCCAGGTCAGGGATTGCCTTTCGAACAGGCCTTGGCAACCGCCGAGGTGGAATCCGAGCCCGGGCGCAGCAAGCCGTCCGGCGGTAATCCAAACGCGGCTACTGCCCTGCTGCAAAGCCCGCCACGCAACGCGCAGGTGCCCGATGAGGCGCTGGCCTTCCATGCGCGACCGCCCCGTCGTCCGCTGGGCCAGGCGCCTCCGCCCCTGACCTGACGGCCGTCGCCCTGCGGCGCCGGCAATGCCCTCTTTCGCACGCCGGCCGATGGCCACGCGTTGCCCAGTCGTCACCTGGCGGGTCGCTACCCGCCATCACTGAATTCCTGCCCATGACCCCGATCAAAAGCCGCAAGCACGCTTCCGCGTTCCGTCCCCTGCCGCTGGCCACCGCCAGCCTCGCTGCGGGCCTCGGCCTGGCCGCCCTGCCCTCGCTGGCCTACGCCGAAGGCAACGACGGCGCCCGCACGCTGGACAAGGTCGACGTGCATGCAACCCGCGGCTACAAGGCCGACAAGGTCGCCTCGCCGAAGTTCACCCAGTCGCTGCAGGACACCCCGCAGACCATCCAGGTGATCACTGCGGACCTGTTCAATCAGCAGGGCGCCACCACCCTGACCGAAGCGCTGCGCAACAGCCCGGGCGTCGGCACCTTCTTCGTCGGCGAGAACGGCAACACCGCCACCGGCGATGCGCTGTACATGCGGGGCTTCGACACCTCCAGCAGCCTGTTCGTCGATGGCGTGCGTGACCTGGGCTCCATCTCGCGCGATGTGTTCAACACCGAACAGGTGGAGATCACCAAGGGCCCTGCCGGCACCGACAACGGACGCTCGGCGCCCACCGGTGCGATCAACATGGTCAGCAAGCAGGCCACGTTGCACGATGAAGTGTCCGGCACTGCCAGCCTGGGCAGCGACCAGCAGCGCCGCGCCACGGCCGACTGGAACCAGGCGCTGGGGGCCACCAGTGCGCTGCGCCTGAACGCCATGTGGCAGGACAGCGACCAGCCCGGCCGCGACCACGTCAACCAGTCCCGCTGGGGCATCGCGCCGTCACTGGCGTTCGGCCTGGGCACCGACACCCGCTACGTCCTCAACCTGCTGTACGTGGACCAGGACAACGTGCCCGATGGCGGCGTGCCCACCCTCGGCCTGCCCGGCTGGGCGCCGCAGCCTACCCTGGAAGCACTGGCCGCCAATCCGGTGGATCCGGAGAATTTCTATGGCACGCGCGCCGACCATGACGATGTCACCGCGAAGATGGCCACCTTCCGCATCGAACATGACGTCAACGATGCCGTCCGCCTGACCAACACCGCGCGCTGGGGCCGCACGGACCAGGACTACCTGCTCACTGCGTTCATGGGTACCGGTACCCGCGGCACCAACGGCGCACCCACCGGCAACATCCGTTACACCGACCGCAACGACCTGTCCACGTATACCATCGCGCGCAGCCTGCCCACGCTGAAGGACCAGCGCAATACCCTGCTGACCGACCAGCTCAACCTGCGCGCCGACTTCGCCACCGGCGCCATCGCGCACAACCTGAGCACCGGGCTGGAGTTCACCCGCGAAGAGATGGACAGCTTCGGCCAGGCCGTCACCGGCGGCAGCAGCTGGCCGGCCGCGAACCTGTACACCCCGGACTGGAACGTCGGCGGCCTGACCTGGGCCCACAACGGCGCCGATGCGCATGGCCGGACCACCACCTGGTCGGCCTACGTGTTCGACACCCTGCACCTGGGCGAAAGCCTGCTGCTGACCGCCGGCGTACGCGCCGATCACTACGACACCCGGTACGCCAGTTCGGTCGTCTGCGGCGGCCGTGCGGGTCCAGCGTGCGGCACGAATCCGGTCGGCACGGTACTGCAGACGCCGACCCTGGAAGCATCGGACACGCTGCTGAACTGGAAGCTCGGCGTGCTGTACAAGGCCGGCGATACGGCCAGCGTCTACGCCAACTACGCGCTGTCGCAGCAGCCGCCGGGCGGCAGCAATTTCGCCCTCAGCAGTTCGGCCAGCAGCCTGGACAATCCGCGCCTGGATCCGCAGGAAGCAAAGACCTTCGAAGTGGGCAGCAAGTGGGCCTTCCTCAACGACGCGCTGGCACTGAACCTGGCGATCTTCCAGACCGACGTGGAGAACGAGATCAATACCCAGGTGCTGGATAACGCCGGCAACCCGACCCAGACCGGCAGCAAGCGGGTCAAGGGCGTGGAGCTGTCCGCGGTGGGCCGCATCACCGAAAACTGGTCATTGTCAGGCGGTTACAGCCACCTGGATACCGAGGTCAAGGAAGGCGCCAACGTGGCGGCGGACGGTACCAGCAACCTGACCTACACCCCCGACGACGCCTTCACTGCATGGAGCACGTATCAGCTGCCGTTCGGGCTTACCGTCGGCGGCGGCGTGCGCTACAGCAGCGCCATGCATCGCGGCACCGATGGCGCGGTCGGCACGCCCTCCTTCACCAAGTCGTACACGGTGTATGACGCCGTGCTGTCGTATGCGGTGAACGAAGCGCTGGTGCTGCGCTTGAACGCGTACAACGTGTTCGACAAGCAATACGTGGCTGCCATCAACAAGAGCGGCTACCGTTACACCCCGGGCACCCCGCGTACGTTCCTGCTCAGCGCGGATTTCCGTTTCTGAGCCGACGGCGCGGGAAGCCGGATGCTTCCCGCGCCCTCTCCCTTATCGGACGAACATCATGCTGCTGCATATTCCCAACGTGCTCACCGCTGAGGAGCTCGGCCAGCTGCAGGGGCCGCTGGACCAGGCCGAGTGGACCGATGGCCGCGAGACCGTCGGCCGGCAGGGTGCACAGGTCAAGCGCAACCAGCAGCTGCCCGATGGCTCGCCGCTGAAAGCGCAGTTGGGCGAGAAGGTGCTGGCGGCCCTGCAGCGCAACCCGCTGTTCTTCGCCGCCGCACTGCCGTTGAAGATCCTGCCGCCACGCTTCAACCGTTATCAGGGTGGCGGTACCTACGGCTTCCATGTCGATGGCGCGGTGATGGCCCATGGCGCGCAGGGGCACCTGCGTTCAGACGTGTCCTGCACCCTGTTCCTGTCAGCACCGGAGGCCTACGACGGGGGCGAGCTGGTCATCAGCGATACCTACGGCGAGCACGAAGTGAAGCTGCCGGCCGGCGACCTGATCCTGTATCCCTCCAGCAGCCTGCACCAGGTCAACCCGGTGACCCGCGGTGCACGCATCGCCTCGTTCTTCTGGGTACAGAGCATGGTCCGCGACGACAGCCAGCGCCGCCTGCTGTGGGAGATGGACACCTCCATCGAGCGGCTGCGGCAAAGCCAGGCCGATGCCGCCGCCGTGCTGCAGCTGAGTGGGGTGTACCACAACCTGTTGCGCCGCTGGAGCGAGGTCTGACCCGCCGCTGCGCCGCTTGTTGAAGCTTTCGCAAACCGTTCTCATTTGCAACGGCGAACGACTCTCACTACAATCACGCCCTGTGCACGCCGCGCTCCGCCGGCGGCCACTTTTCCGGGGCCCACCTTGCGTCATCCGCACCGCCACCATCAGCTCGGCGCCGCCATGCGCGGCCAGCGTCCCGCGCTGGCCAGCCTGCTGGCGTGGGTAGCGATGCTGGCGGTGCTGCTGGGCTCGCTGCCGTTGCTCGCACCGAGCGCCGACCCGCATGCGCCGTCGGCCCTGCTGCAGGCGCCGCTGCCGGTGGAAGACCGCGGCGGTGGCGACCTGCCGCTGTACGAACAGGCACCGGCCAAGCTGCGCCGTGCATCACTGGCCGACGAAGCCCCTGCGGCGCAGACCACGCCAGACCGGACCGGTGCCATCGCCGCGCTGGGCTGGACCCTGTTGGCGCGCACGCCCACTGACGCGGCTGACCGTTCCCACGACTGGCGCCATGCCAGCGCGCAACCGCCACGCGCCGATGCGCCCGGACGCCGCCAGCAACGCGGCCAAGCGCCGCCGCTGGCCTGATCCACCTTCCGCGTGGGCCCTGACCGGGGCGTGCGCGTCGATCGCTTCTGTCGCATTCGTCACCTGTCGGCCCGGACCGGGCCCTTCGCACCGCACCGCGCCTCCGGCGTCGGCCGCGGCGCTTTCCAGCACCCTTTGGAGTTACTGCCATGGCCCAGCGCCATCGTCTGCGTTCGTCCGCTTCCCGCACCGTCCTGTCCAGTGCTCTGCTGTGCGCCCTGGCTGCCCCGGCCTTCGCCGAAGTCGCCGCGCCGCGCACCCTGGACCAGGTGGTGGTCACCGCCTCCGGCTTCGAACAGAAGATCACCGATGCGCCAGCCAGCATTTCGGTCATCACCCGCGAAGAACTGGCCAAGCGCCCGTACATGACCCTGCTGGATGCCGTGCGTGACCTGGAAGGCGTGGACGTCGGCGAGACCCGCGACAAGACCGGCCAAGGCTCGGTTTCCATGCGTGGCATGGGCTCGGATTACACCCTGTTGCTGATCAACGGCCGCCGCCAGAACAACCACGGCGACATCTATCCGAACAACTTCGGCGGCAACCAGTTCAACCACATTCCGCCGCTGGATGCGATCGAGCGCATCGAAGTGATCCGCGGCCCCGCCTCCACCCTGTACGGCGCCGATGCGATGGGCGGTGTGATCAACGTGATCACCAAGCGCGCGCTGGACAGCTGGCACGGTTCGGCCACGATCGGCCGCACCTTCGAAACCGACGACCAGTTCGGCGATGACAGCACCGTCGATGCCTTCATCACCGGCCCGCTGCTGCCGGGCGTGCTGAACCTCAGCGCACGTGCCAGCTGGTATGACCGCAAGGCGTCCAACCCGGTGTATTCGCCGTCCACCGATCCGGCCGGTGTGGAGCACACCCGCCCGCTGGGCTTCGGTGCCGGCGGCAAGACCGTGGACAACACCAACAAATCCGGCGGCGTCAGCCTGGAATGGAATGCCACCGACGCCCAGCGCATCACCCTGGACTTCGATACCTCGCGGCAGGAATACGACAACTCGATCAAGATCAACGACGCCGGCGTGGAGGAGTACCCGGTCGGCACCGTCGATGGCATCGCCTCGATCTGGCGCGGCAACACCACCACCTGCATCACCCGCCGCAACTGCACGCGCGCCGATCCGCGCGTTGGCTACAGCGCCAGCCAGGAGTTCACCCGCGATGCGTGGGCACTGACCCACGAAGGCGACTGGAGCTTCGGCCGCAGCCTGGTCTCGCTGGCCCACGTGGCCACCAACAACGATGGCCGCACCATGCCGTTCACCGTGGACGAGCGCCGCCAGCTGCTGCAGATGCTCAACGGCACCGGGGCTTATGTCGGCCAGACCGAGGCGCAGCGCCGCGCCGCCGCGGAAGCCGCCTTCCTGCCGCGTCCCAAGCGCACGCTGGAAAGCGCGCAGTACACCCTGGATGCCAAGCTGGACATCCCGTTCCAGCTTGCCGGCGAACACATCGCCGTGGTCGGCGCGCAGGTGATCCGCGGTGAGCTGACCGACGGGGTGTTCGGCATGGAAAGCGGCAATCCCGGCCAGGTCCAGGACCACAACATGTACTCGCTGTTCGCCGAGGACACCTGGAACATCACTGCACCGTTCGCCCTCACCTACGGCCTGCGTTTCGATGACCATGAAGTGTTCGGCAACCACCTCAGCCCGCGCCTGTACGGTGTGTACACGCTCAACGAAGCGTGGACGGTCAAGGGCGGCGTCAGCACTGGATTCAAGACCCCAAAGACCACCCAGCTGTACGACGGGGTGACCGGCTTCGGTGGCCAGGGCACGTCGCCTATGTACGGCAACCCGGACCTGCAGCCGGAAACCAGCACCAGCACCGAACTGGCGGTGTACTGGCAGCACCCGCAGGGCCACAGCGCCAACGCCACCGTGTTCCACAATAAGTTCGACGACAAGATCGCCTCGCAGCCGTGCGGCCCCGGTTTCGCGCTGGCCTGCAGCAGCAGCGGCGAATACGCCGAACTGGGCTATGCCAGCAGCTCGCGCACGGTGAACATCGACGAGGTGGTGATCCAGGGCGCGGAAGTGGCCGGCCGTTGGGAGATCAGCGAACGCTTCGCGCTGCGCGCCAACTACACCTATACCGACAGCGAACAGAAGAGCGGCGCGGAGAAGGGCCTGCCGCTGGGCAACAGTGCCAAGCACATGGCCAACGCCACCTTCGACTGGCAGGCCAGCGAGCGCTTCAACGTGTTCCTGACCGGTGAAATGCGCTCCAAGCGCTACCGCGGTGTCAGCGCCATCACCAGCCAGCCGCTGTACTACAAGGATTACACCGTGCTGCACCTGGGCGCGTCCTACGAGGCGACCGGATGGCTGACCGTCAACGCGCGCATCAACAACCTGCTGGACCGCGATTTCACTACCTACCAGGCCACCTTCACCGACCTGGACGGCAACGGCGCCTATGCCGATGGCACCAACGAAGTGCTGTTCGAGGATGACTACAACAACAAGGACAAGGCCCGCAGCGTCTGGGTCAGCCTGAACTTCACGTTCTGACGGCCTGGGTGACGACACCTGACCCGGTGGGTGACGACCGTTGGTCGTCACAAGGCGTGAGGACCAACGGTCCTCACCCACCCCAGCGGCCGTCACCACCTAATTGCGAACAATTCTCATCAATGCTGTAATGCCCCCTCTCCCTGAGCCCTGCCCATCTGCGTGAGCCGTTCTGTCTCTTCTACCGTGCAGCAACAACAAAGCCGCGGTTTCTGGCTGCGCACGCTGCATCAATGGCACTGGATCAGCTCGGCCGTCTGCCTGGTCGGCATGCTGCTGTTCGCCGCTACCGGCATCACGCTGAACCACGCGGCGAAAATCGAAGCGACCCCGCAGGTGGACAACCGCCAGCTGGAACTGCCGGCCGCAGTGCTGGCACAGCTGGGCACGCGCGACGACGGCAACGCGCCGTTGCCGCGTCCCGCGCGCCAGTGGCTGGATGCAGAACTGGACATTTCCATCGGCGGCCGCGCCGCGGAGTGGTCGCCGGAAGAGATCTACCTGTCGCTGCCGCGTCCCGGCGGCGATGCGTGGCTGAGCATCGACCGCGAGAGCGGCGCGGTGGAATTCGAATCCACCTCGCGCGGGGCGGTGTCCTACCTCAATGACCTGCACAAGGGGCGCAATGCCGGCCCGGCGTGGGGCTGGTTCCTGGATGTGTTCGCCGTGGCCTGCCTGGTCTTCTGCATCACCGGCCTGTTCCTGTTGCACCTGCATGCGCGGCAGCGGCGCATGACCTGGCCGCTGGTCGGCCTGGGCCTGATGATCCCGCTGCTGATCGCCCTGTTGTTGATCCACTGACCTTCCCTGCCCTTTCCTGCTGGAGCCGCCCATGCGCGTCACCCTCACCATCGCCCTCAGCGGCCTGCTGGCCACCTCGCCGGCTTATGCGACCACGCTGGACATCAACGTCGAAGTCCCCAAGCTCAACGTCGCCGAGTACCACCGCCCGTACGTGGCGATCTGGCTGGAAGGGGCCGACCAGAAGGTCGCCGCCAACCTGTCGGTGTGGTACCAGCAGACCGGCAACAGCGAAGGCCATGGCACCAAGTGGCTGCCGGACCTGCGCCAGTGGTGGCGCAAGAGCGGCCGCACGCTGGAGGTGCCGGTGGACGGGGTGACCGGCCCAACCCGCCCGGTCGGCACCCACGCGCTGTCATTCAACGACCGCCAGCCCGCGCTGAAGGACCTCGCGCCGGGCAACTACACCCTGGTGGTGGAAGCGGCCCGCGAAGTCGGCGGCCGTGAACTGGTCAAAGTGCCTTTCAGCTGGCCGGCAAAGTCCGCGCAGAACGGTTCGGCACAAGGCAGCACCGAACTGGGCAAGGTCACCCTCGCCATCAAACCCTGAGCTGTTCCAGCATGGGTCCGTACCTTCTTTCTCCTGGAGTCATACCCCGATGAAGCGCACGCTCGTCCTTGCCGCCGCCCTGGCTGCTGCCCTTCCGTTCTCCGCCCTGGCCCACAAGGCCTGGCTGCTGCCGTCGCAGACGGTGATCGCCGGTACCAACCCGTGGATCACCGTGGACGGTGCCGTATCCAACGATCTGTTCTACTTCAACCACGTGCCGCTGCGCCTGGAATCGGTGGTGGTCACCGCACCGGACGGCAGCAGCGTGCAGCCGCAGAACAGTGCCACCGGCAAGTTCCGCAGCGTGTTCGACATCGAGCTGAAGCAGGCAGGCACCTACCGCATCGCCTCGGTCAACGACGGCCTGTTCGCCACCTATGAGTTGAATGGCGAGCGCAAGCGCTGGCGCGGCACCGCGGCCAGCTTCGGCGAACTGCCGAAGGAAGCAAAGAACGTGCAGGTATCCGAATCGGTAGGTCGGGTGGAAACCTTCGTCACCAATGGCGCGCCGAACGCCACCGCGCTCAAGCCGACCAACAAGGGCATCGAACTGATCGCGGTGGGCCACCCGAACGATCTGTTCGCCGGCGAAGAAGCGACCTTCCACGTGCTGGTGGATGGCAAGCCGACCGCCGGCCTGGAGTTCGAGATCGTGCGTGGCGCCACGCGTTACCGCAACGCGCAGGAAGAGATCAAGGTCACCAGCGATGCCAAGGGCGAGATCAAGGTGAGCTGGCCGGAAGCCGGCATGTACTGGCTGGAAACCGGCACCGAGGACAACAAGACCTCGGTGAAGCAGGCTGAAAAGCGTAGGCTGAGCTACGTGGCGACGCTGGAAGTGCTGCCGCAGTGATCGATCCCCGGAGCCGGGCCTGGTCCGGCTCCACCGGCACCCCAAGCACTTGCTGATGACCAACCCGCTACTCGATATCGCACGCCTTGGCGGCACCACCATGGGCACTTCATGGTCGGTTGCATTGGTGGTGCCGCGCAGCCGCGACCTGCATCCGCTGCATGCCGGCATCCAGGCCCGGCTTGACCGCGTCGTGGCACAGATGAGCACCTGGGAACCGGCATCAAACCTGAGCCGCTACAACCGCGCCGCCGCAGGCAGTTGGCATCCACTGCCGCTGCAGACCCGCCAGGTGCTGGCCGCTGCGCAGGACGTCGCGTCAGCCAGCGACGGCGCTTTCGATCCCACGCTCGGCCCCTTGGTGGCGCTGTGGGGGTTCGGAGCGCATGCCGCCGCGCGGGGCCGCCCGGACCCGCAGGTACTCGCAGCAACCCGCGCCCGTTGCGGCTGGCAGAAGCTGCAGTGGCAAGGCGATGCACTGCTGCAGCCCGGCGGGTTGGAACTGGATCTGTCGGCGATTGCCAAGGGCTTCGGCGTGGACGAAGTGGTGCGCTGGCTGCAGGACCAGCACGTGAGCGCCGCGTTGGTGGAAGTAGGCGGCGAACTGCACGGGTACGGCCGCAAGCCCGATGGCCAGCCATGGCGCGTGCTGGTGGAATCCGCCCCGGAAGAAGACGTGCGTACACCCACCCCGCCGCGCGTGTTGGCACTGGACGGCAAGGCGATCGCCACCTCCGGCGACCGCTGGCACCACTACCAGCAGGACGGCGAACCGATCAGCCACAGCGTGGATCCGCGCAGCGGCCTGCCGGTACAGCGCGCGGCCGCGGCGGTGACCGTGGTCGCCGACGATGCCATGCACGCCGATGCGTGGGCGACCGCACTGACCGTGCTCGGCCGCGATGCCGGGCTGGAACTGGCGACCCGCCTGCAGTTGGCGGCGCGTTTCCTGGAACGCAGCAGCGAGGGTCCGCTGGAAACGCTAAGCCCTGCCTTCCAGGCGCTGCTGCCATGAGCCTGCGCCCGTCACGCGCGCTGTTCGGCAACCTGCTGGTGATGCTGGCCTTGGTCATCGTGGCCTGGCTGCTGCTGCGCCTGCACCTGGGCGAAAGCGGGTGGGAGCTTGCCCCGCGCCGCGCCGCGCTGTGGACCGCGATCGCCGCCGTCGGCGGTTACGGCGCGTTGTGTGCCCTGCTGTGGTGGCAGACCCGGCCACGCCGCGAGCGGACCGATCCGGCGCAGCGGCCGATCCTGCTGGTGTGGGCCAGCCAGACCGGCTTTGCCGCGCAGTTGGCCGAACGCAGTGCCGATGCCCTGCGCGGTGCCGGCCTGGCAGTGCGCGTGCGCAGCATCGAGCAGCTGGATGCCGCCCTGCTGGCAGACAGCGAACGCGCGTTGTTCATCGCCAGTACGACCGGCGAAGGCGATCCGCCCGACCACGCCGCGCCATTCCTGCGCCGGCTGATGACCGCAACGCCGTCGCTGGGCCACCTGCATTACGGCGTGCTGGCGCTGGGCGACCACAGCTACGCGCACTACTGTGCGTTCGGCCACCAGCTGGACGACTGGCTGCGCCGGCATGGCGCGCATGCGCTGTTCGATACGGTGGAGGTCGACAACGCCGACCCCGCCAGCCTTCGCCACTGGCAGCAACTGCTGGGCCAGCTGGGCGGCGATGCCAGCGACCAGCCGGACTGGACTCCGGTGGACTACCAGAGGTGGACGCTGCTGCGGCGCGAACACCTCAACCCCGGCAGCGCAGGTGGCCCGGTGCACTGGCTGCGGCTGCAGCCACAGCCGGGGGCGGCAGGCAGCGAGGTGCAGTGGCAGGCCGGCGACATCGCCGAGGTCGGCCCGCAGCACGCCCCGGGCGTGGTACAGGCATGGCTGCAACGGCACCAGCTGCAGGGCGACACCCTGCTGGCCGATGGGCAGACCCTGCAGGCGCGGCTGTCACGTTCGCAGCTGCCCGTGGTCACCGCCGGCGGCGACCTGCAGACCCTGCTGGCGACGCTGCAACCCCTGCCGCACCGCGAATACTCCATCGCCTCGGCCATGCACGACGGCGCAGTGGAACTGCTGCTGCGGCGCCAACTGCGCGCCGACGGCACGCCGGGCATCGGCAGTGGTTGGCTGTGTGACGTCGCACCGGTCGGCGGCCCGATCGATCTTCGCCTGCGCCGCAACCCCAATTTCCACGGCGTGGACAGCACGCGGCCGTTGATCCTGATCGGCAACGGTACCGGCATCGCCGGGCTGCGCGCGCACCTGCACGAACGCGAAGCGGCCGGAGCCAGCCGCAACTGGCTGCTGTTCGGCGAGCGAAACGCCGCGCACGATTTCCACTTCGGCGACGAGCTGGTGCAGATGCAGCAGCGCGGCATGCTGGAGCGCCTGGATGCGGTGTTCAGCCGCGACGGCGGCGCCCATCGTTACGTGCAGGATCGCCTGTTGGCAGAAGCCGGGCGGCTGCGCCAGTGGGTCGACGAAGGCGCCGCGATCCTGGTCTGCGGCAGCCTGCAGGGCATGGCGCCGGCGGTGGATGCGGTGATCGAACAGGTGCTGGGCGCCGAAGGAAAAGAGGCGCTGGTACTGGCCGGACGCTACCGCCGCGACGTGTACTGAAGCGCGTGCTACCGCTCCGCCGGACCCAGCCGGATCGCCAGCAGCTCACCGCCGCCGTGCAGTGCATGCCGGCGACGCTCGCCGGCAGCCAGCCAGGCCGTGTCACCCTGCTGCATCGGCGGCAGATCAACGTCGGCGTCGGCGTCGAAGCGGGCCTGTCCGGCCAGCAGGTGGATGGCCCAGGCCACGTCCGGTTCGGTGAAAAAATACATCGGCCCTACGATGGGCCGGTGCAGCACCTGCGCAGCCAGCGTGTCGCGCCGCCACATCAGGTTGAAATCGTGGGTGGTGCCGTCCACCAGTTCGCCGTGCAGTGCCTGTTCGCCGGCGAACCGTACGCGACCATGCGGCGGCAGCACCTCGTCAACGCGGCCATCATCGAAGCGAAGGCGCACCCCGTTTCCATGCAGCAGCACCAGTTCGCGATCCACGCCCGGGAATCTGGAAAATGCTGCGTCTGATTCAATTTCGGCGATTGAAAGACGCAGTGCCCAGTCTTCGCCGTCGCTCGGCAGGCGCAGGATTTCGCGGGTCCATCCCAGCCCATTGCGCCAGCGTTCGCGACGGTAATCGACGCTGGGGATGACCTGGCTGGGGTGCTGCAGGATGTCGATCGCGTTCATGCGCCCATTGTGCCGTGCCGTCCCCGCGTTGACGACGCGTCGTGCCGTCAGCGCTTGGCCAGGCTGCCGCCGCAGTCGGCGTCCAGCAGCTGGGAGCGCTTCAGCCAGTCCTGGTCGGGGTAGTACGCAAACACCATCGTGCCGCCGCTGAGTGCATCGATCAGCGGCTTGGCAACGGTCAGCCGCACGGCAGGACAGCCGAGGCTGCGGCCCAGCCGGCCCTGCAACCGTGCGGCGGAGGGATTCACGTAGGGCGCGCCGTGGATCACGATCGCCCGCTCCCGCGCATGGTCGTTGAACCCCGGCTCCAGTCCGTCCAGGCGCAACGAATACCCGTTGCCGCCGACGTAGGTTTCCTGCGCGGTGAACGCCCCGATGCTGGACATGAAGCTGCCCTCGCGATTGGAGAAATGCTCGGTGCGGTCGGCGCCGCTGTTGCGCCCGTGCGCCACCCATTCTTCAAAGAGCAGGCGCTGGCGGCGCAGGTCGAATACCCACAGGCGCTGCTGGGTGGAGGGACGCGAATAGTCGATCACGCCCAGCCGCTCCGGCACCACGCCCAATTCGGGCCGGCGCAGCGCGCAGCGCATCGCACTGGCTGCCAGTTGCAGCACTTTTCGGTCCGCGTTGGGCGCAACCCGGGCCAGGATCGCGCCAAGGTCAGGGCCGGACACCGCAGCCGGCGGCGGCTGCGCACTGGCGGGCAGGCTGCAGGCGGTCAACAGGCCGAGGGCAGCCAGCCAACGGGGGCGTGGCGGTTTCATCTGGGCGGGTTCAACAGATCCATCAAGACCTTACAGGGTGGACCCGGCCGGCTCGGATTCCAACACCGGCTGCATGCCCGGTTCAGCTGCACTTGGGCGTACCGCCGGCAGCGAGGTCACCAACAGGGTGGTGCCCGGCACCAGCGCGGCGTACAGCTGGCGGGCGAAATCCGGCGGCAGCGCCATGGGCAGCGAGGGCGTGGCCAGCAGGTCCGGGGTGGCCCGGGCGTCGGACTGTCCCAGCAACGGATAGGCGGTCCAGCGGTGCAGGCGCTGATGCGCATCCAGCGGGCTGGGCTGGTCGGTATGACCTTCGCCCATCACGAACAGCGTGGTGCCGTCGAAGGCGGGCAAGGCCGAAGCCACCAGCGGGGATTCGCCGATCAATACGCCATCGCGCAGCACGTAGACCCGCTGGTCATGCAGGCTCACCAGCACGCCCACCTGCCCTGCCGGGGCACCCTGTTCGTTCCAGTAGGCCGCCGTTTCCGCACTGGCCGGGACTTCCGGCAAGGATTGGCCGCGGCTGCTGACCGGGGCCAGCACGGCCGGGTAGGCCAGCGTCATCGGCGAGCTCTTGGCGTCAGCCACCACCACCGTATCGCCGCGCTGGGTGGCGCTGAACAGCTTCTGCGCGAAGGCCTGCGGCAGCCGCACGCAGCCGTGCGAGGCCGGGTGCCCGGGCAGCGCGCCACCATGCAGGGCGATGCCATCCCAGGTCAGCCGCTGCATGTAGGGCATCGGCGCGCTGTTGTAGAGGTTGGAGCGGTGGTCCTTGTCCTTCTGCAGGATGGTGAACACTCCGGTCGGCGTCTCATGGCCGGCCTTTCCCGAGCTGATGGTGCTCAGGCCGATGGCGATGCCGTTGCGGTACACGTAGGCGCGCTGCTCTTCCAGGCTGACCACCAGCACGATGGGTCCCGAGGGGGATATCTCCGGGTGCCAGAGGTATTCACCAGGCTTGAGGTCGGTGGGTCCGCGCACGGCCGGTTCGGCCGGTGCTTTGGCGGCAGCTGCCGGGGTGGGCACCTGCGCCCGCAGCGGCAGAGGAGCGATAAGCGCAAGCGCCGTGGCGATCATCAGGGAACACTGCAGCAGTCGCATCAGCGCGCTCATCCAGTCCGTAGCAAGGCCCCACGCTAACGTGTCGGGGGCGCAAACAAAAGAAGGCCCGGCGACACAGCCATGTGTCGTACCGGGCCCTGACAACGTCCTTGTCGGCCTCCCGCCGCCCCGCGCATCCTGCGATGGGGGCAGCGTGCTCCGTGCACGGAGGCCGCGATCATCCCTGGTTGTTTATCCCAGCCCCTTCCACAGGTCTGTGATGCCACCATCCTGGTGTGGTTGACGCCTCCCTGCGCCGGTCGCTGCCACCACGTCCCGTGGCCGGCCCGGGCCCGCTTCCTGCGAACCGCGACAATTCCCCTGTATCAGCGCCTTGGCACGGAACGCACCGGTACCGGTCCGGGTACCGGATCCACCCGGGACATCGTGTCCCCGGTCGTTATCCGCTGTCGATTCCGTTCGACGATGGCTTTCCCTATGCCCTTCACCTGCGTCAAGTCCTCGACGCGTTTGAAGGGCCCGTGCTGCTGCCTGTGCTCGACGATGGCGGCTGCCCGGCTGGGCCCCACCATCGTCAATCCCTGCTGCAGTGCAGAAGCATCTGCCCGGTTGATGTCGACCGGCGCGGCCGCAAAGGCCTGCGTGATCCCCATCGCCAGAAGCAGTGCCCGCAACACGATCCACCAAGGCACGACGTCGTTCTCCTTGTGATCCGAACCTGTCCCGACCGGCATTCCCGTCGGTAAAGACACTGTCCGTCACCACATGTACACAGACTATCGGTCCGTGACATTTCTAACAGCCAGCTAAATACCCGACGCCGTGTAGGAAATTTCCTACCCCCGCTGCTGTGAAAAGACGGGCCGACTCCGTCAGCCGCCCCTATGGCGCACAGTCGGGCATTTCCCGCACGCGTAGAATGGGCAGATCAGTCATTCCAATTCGGAGCTCCAGATGGACAGCGCCAAGCTCGGCCACTACGTCAACCAGAAATGGGACGAGGAAATCGTCCCGCAGCTGGTCGATTACATCCGCATCCCCAACAAGTCGCCAATGTTCGACGCCAACTGGGTGCAGAACGGCTACATGGAGCAGGCCGTTGTGCTGATGGAAACCTGGGCCAAAGCCCAGGACATCCCCGGCCTGAAGGTCGACGTGGTCCGCCTCGAGGGCCGCACCCCGCTGATTTTCCTGGAAATCCCGGCGAGTGGCAGCGAGACCGGCGACGACACCGTGCTGCTGTATGGCCATCTGGACAAGCAGCCGGAAATGACCGGCTGGGACGATGACCTGGGCCCGTGGATCCCGGTGCTGCGCGATGACAAGCTGTACGGCCGCGGCGGCGCCGATGACGGTTACGCCATCTTCGGCTCGCTGGCCGCAGTGCTGGCGCTGCAGGCCCAGGGCCTGCCGCATGCGCGCTGCGTGATCCTGATCGAAGCCTGCGAAGAATCCGGCAGCTACGACCTGCCCGCCTATGTCGACCACCTGGCCGACCGCATCGGCAAGCCGTCGCTGGTCGTTTGCCTGGATTCGGGCTGCGCCAACTACGACCAGCTGTGGTGCACCACCTCGCTGCGCGGCCTGACCGGCGGCAACTTCTCGGTCAAAGTGCTCAACGAAGGCGTGCACTCCGGTGACGCGTCCGGCGTGGTGCCGTCCAGCTTCCGCCTGCTCCGTCAGTTGCTGTCGCGCATCGAGGACCAGGACACCGGCCGCATCCTGATCGACGGCATGCAGGTGGAGATTCCCGCCGAACGCCTCGAGCAGGCCAAGCGCGCCGCCGAAGTCGTCGATACCGCCATCTTCGACAAGTTCCCGCTGGTGGACGGCCTGGTGCCGATGAGCGAAGACCTGACCGAACTGGTGCTCAACCGCACCTGGCGCCCTGCCCTGTCGGTGACAGGCATCGGCGGCATGCCGTCGCTGGAATCGGCCGGCAACGTGCTGCGCCCGCATACCGCGGTGAAGCTGTCGCTGCGCCTGCCGCCCACCGCCGATGGCAAGGCCTGCGGCGAACTGCTGAAGGAAGCCCTGCTGCGCGACCCGCCGAACGGTGCCGAAGTGACGCTGGACCTGGAGAAGGCGTCCAGCGGTTGGAATGCACCGGCGATGTCGCCGTGGCTGACCCAGGCGATCGACGATGCCAGCCGTATGTTCTTCGACAAGCCGGCCATGTACATGGGCGAAGGTGGCTCCATTCCGTTCATGGGCATGCTCGGCGAGAAGTTCCCCGGCGCACAGTTCATGATCACCGGCGTGCTCGGCCCGCATTCCAATGCACACGGTCCGAATGAGTTCCTGCACATCCCGATGGGCAAGAAGGTCACCGCCTGCGTGTCCAAGGTGATCAGCGAACACCACGCCGCCAGCCTGCGCGGGGAGACCAGCGGTTCGCCGGTCGCCGCCGACAGCGGAACCCGCCACGGCGGCCACGGCTGCTGCTGAACTGGGTAAAGTGAGCGACGCCGCAGGCCCCGTCCGGCGGCGTCCCTCATTGCAAAGGATTCCCTGTCCATGAATGGTCTGTTCGGCAGCACCAGCTGGCTCTACATCATCCTGGTCGGCTTCGTGGTCGGCCTGCTCGGCCGCTTCGTCATGCCCGGCAACAACCGCATGGGCTGCCTGCTGACCATCGTGCTCGGCATCGTCGGCGCACTGCTGGCCGGCTGGTTCGGGCAGTACATGGGCTGGTACGCCGCCGGCGAACCGGCTGGTTTCCTCGGCGCGGTACTGGGCGCGGTCGCGGTCCTGGCCCTGCTCCGCCTGGTCAGCGGCGGCCGTCGCTGATTCTTTTCTTTCCCTGATGTCGGCGCCTGCCGGCGCCCGGACGCTGCCTGCATGAACGATCCCGCTTCCCATCCCGAACGCGCCGCGCAGCGCCTGCAGTGGACACGCGCACAGTTGGGCGATGACCAGGCGATGCTGGATCGCGCGTCGGTGGATGCGGGCATGCGCAGTTACTGGCGCGCCACCAGCCGGGGTGGCAGCCACATCGTGATGGATTCCCCGCCCGGCGTGGAAGACGTGCGGCCGTGGTTGCGCATGCGCGCCCTGCTGCAGACGCACGGTCTGCGCGTGCCGACCGTGCTGGCCCAAGACATCGAGACCGGACTCCTTCTGCTGGAAGACCTGGGCGGGCCGACCCTGGCCAAGGTCATCGACGCCGACAGCGCCGATGCCTGGTTCGAACGCGCGATGGACCAGCTGCTCAGCCTGCAGCAGATGCCGGTGCCGGACGACTTCGGCCGCTTCGGCGAGGCGCTGCTGCAACGCGATGCGGGGCTGTTCGACGACTGGTTCCTGCAGCGCCATCTGGGCCTCACCCTGGAAGGCGAGGACCGCCTGCGCCTGCAGGCCGCGCAGCAGTTGCTGATGGACAACGCACTGGGCCAGGCCCAGGTGATGACCCACCGCGATTTCATGCCGCGCAACCTGATGCCGGTGGCCGATGGGCCGGCGGTACTGGATTTCCAGGACCTTGTGCGTGGCCCCATTGCATACGACCCGGTCAGCCTGTTCAAGGACGCGTTCCTCAGCTGGCCGTTGGCGCGCGTGGATGGCTGGCTGGCGCGCTACCACCAGCGCGCGCTGGCGGCCGGCCTGCCGGTGCCGGCGCTTGCGGTATTCCTGCGCGATGCCGACTGGCTGGGCATCCAGCGCCACCTGAAGTGCCTGGGCATCTTCAGCCGCCTGCGCTACCGCGATGGCA
The DNA here is from genome assembly GCF_014836545.1 of Stenotrophomonas lacuserhaii. Lineage (GTDB taxonomy): Bacteria > Pseudomonadota > Gammaproteobacteria > Xanthomonadales > Xanthomonadaceae > Stenotrophomonas > Stenotrophomonas lacuserhaii. The sequence continues at coordinate 1,000 of NZ_JACSQS010000011.1, read as the reverse complement.
AGGGCCATTACCTGGACGATGCGCCGCGCTTCATCGCCTACCTGGATGAAGTACTGCCGCGCTATCCGGAACTGGCCGGGCTGCGACACGTGCTTGATGCGCGGATCAAGCCGGCGATGGCCGCCCAGGGCGAACCGGTGCTGGCCCGATGAAGGCGCTGATCTTCGCCGCCGGCCTCGGCGAGCGGATGCGCCCGCTCACCCTGCACACCCCCAAACCATTGCTGCCGGTGGCCGGCAAACCGTTGATCGTCTGGCACCTTGAGCGGCTGGCCGCGCTTGGCGTCCGCGATGTGGTGGTCAATATTTCCTGGCTCGCCGAAGCCTTCGCGCCGACCCTGGGCGATGGCCGCCAGTGGGGCGTGCAGCTGCATTTCGTCAACGAAGGCGACACCCCGCTGGAAACCGGCGGCGGTATCCTCAATGCCCTGCCCGTGCTCGGTGATGCCCCGTTCCTGGTGGTCAACGGCGATATCTGGACCGACTTCGATTTCGCTGCCCTGCCACGCGAACCGGCGGGCGAGGCGCACCTGGTGATGGTGGACAACCCGGCCCAGCACCCGCAAGGCGATTACCGCCTGGATGCCGCAGGCCTGCTGCACCACGACCGCGCGGGAGCCTGCCTGACCTATGCCGGCATCGGCGTGTACCGGCCCTCGATCGTCGCCGACTGGCGGCAGGTGATCGGCACCGCAGCGGGAAGCGAACGCACGCCGCCGCGGTTCAGCGTGGTGCCGCTGCAGAAGCACTTCATGGCGCGGGGATCGGTCACGGGGCAGCATCATCGCGGACGCTGGACCGATGTGGGGACGGTGGATCGGCTGCGTTTGCTGGACCTGGAGCTGGGTTGGTCGAACGGGTGAGACCCCCTCGCGGGTGGCTGGTTTTAGAGCCGCAGCTGGGCTGGCGCCGGGCGGTGGGGCTGGTCGGGGGACGGCAAAAGCCGCTCCTGCGGGCCTCGTTTCGCGCCATCCATGGCGCTCAACGCCCCCGCCCAGCCC
>NZ_JACSQS010000010.1 GCF_014836545.1 Stenotrophomonas lacuserhaii | reverse complement strand
CGAACTCGGAAGTGAAACGCAGCTGCGCCGATGGTAGTGTGGCTCAAGCCATGCGAGAGTAGGTCATCGCCAGGGTTCAAACCAGAAACCCCGCTGCTCACGCAGCGGGGTTTTTTCTTGCGCGTACGCATGCCCGGTAGTGATGGCCGCTGGCCGTCAAACACGCGCAAAAAAACGGCGCCCCGAAGGGCGCCGCAGATAAACATCAGCCAACCCGGCGTTTACTTGCCTGCCGGAGCGGCCTTGCCCTTCATCATCTCATCGCGCGCCGCCTTGAACGGGTTGCCTTCGTACCAGTTCGGCCAGCGATCGCCGGCGGCCAGTTCCTTGCCCACACCGTGCAGCAACTGCAGGTCCTCGATGGTGCCGTCCAGCTTCCACGTCGCGGCGTCGAACTCATCCTTCGGGCCGTGGTAACGATTGCGCCCGTAGTCTTCACCGGCCTTGCGGCCCGCTTCCACGCCGCCGTCCAGCAGGTCCTCGCCGCCATCGGCATACAGCGCCGGCACGCCCGCCTTGGCGAAGTTGAAGTGATCCGAGCGGAAGTAGAACCCGCTCTGCACTGCCGACTCACCATGCAGCGTGCGGCCCTGCGCCACGGCCAGCGGCTTGAGGATGTCTTCCAGCTCGGAACTGCCGAAACCGGTCACGGTCATGTCCTTGGCACGGCCGGCCACCGACATCGCATCGATGTTGATCACACCGGCGATCTTGTCCAGCGGGAAGGTCGGATGGGCCACGTAGTACTTGGAGCCGAGCAGGCCCGATTCTTCCAGCGTCACCGCCAGGAACACCGCCGAACGGACCGGCTTCGGATCCTGGTGCATCATCGCGTCAGCCACTTCCAGGATGCCGGCCACGCCGGTGGCGTTGTCCACCGCACCGTTGTAGATGTTGTCGTCTGCTTCGCCTTCATGCTTGCCCAGGTGGTCCCAGTGCGCCATGTAGAGCACGGCTTCATCGGCCCGGCTGCTGCCCGGCAGCACGCCCACCACGTTGCGGGACGTCTTCTCGGCGGTGGTGCTCTTCAGGTCCACCGACAGCTTGGCGTTGAGCGGCACCGGCTTGAAACCACGCTTGTTGGCATCCTTGTAAGCCTGCGCAAGATCCAGGCCGGCACCGGCAAACAGTGCCTTGGCGGCGTCGGCACTCAGCCAGCCCTGCACCGGCAGGCGGGCTTCGGGATCATTCTTGGCCGGCAGGTCGTACTGCGGTCCGGCCCAGGAATTCTTGACCACGTCCCAGCCATACGACGCGCCGGCGGTGTCGTGCACGATCAGCGCGGCGGCCGCGCCCTTGCGCGCGGCTTCTTCGAACTTGTACGTCCAGCGGCCGTAGTAGGTCATGCGCTTGCCATCGAACAGCTTCGCATCGTCGACATGGAAGCCCGGATCGTTGACGAACATCACCACCGTCTTGCCCTTCCAGTCTTGGCCGGCGTAGTCGTTCCACTGCTGCTCCGGTGCGTCCACGCCGTAGCCCACGAACACGATGTCACTGCCGTCCACCTTCACTTCGGTCTGGCCGGTACGGGTGCCTACCACCATGTCGGTGCCGAACTTCAGCTCGCTGGCCTTGCCGGCCTGGTCGATCTTCAGCGAGGTGGTTTCGTCGGCCGTGGTCTCGGTCATCGCCACGTCCTGGAACCAGCTGTCGCCATTGCCGGGCTGCAGGCCGATCCGCTGCATCTGGTCGCGGATGTAGTTGACGGTCAATTCTTCGCCTTTGCTGCCGGGCGCGCGGCCCTCGAACTCGTCCGAAGCCAGCGTCTTGACCAGTTCGGCGAAGTCAGCGGCGTTGATCTCCGGAGAGAACGTGTGCGTGCTGGCCGGCGCGGTGGCGGCGCTGGCGTCGGCGGCCGGGGCGGTGGCCGACGGGGCGGTGTCTTCGCCCTTGCAGGCGGTCAGTGCCGCGGTGAGGGCAAGGCAGAGCAGTAATTTACGGGGCATCATCAGGTCCTGCAGGGAGGGGAGCCGGCCTGCAGGCGCAGGCCTGGCATGGAATCAGTTTTCCGGAGCGGTGTCGGTGTCGAACGCCACCGGGGTGGCGCCGGTCACCGTGCCGGTCTTGGCACTGCGGTGCACGTACAGCACCACCTCGCGTTCGAACTGCAGCGCGCCGTTGACCACCGCATTGGGCCCGATGATCACCCGCGGCTTGCGGTTCGGCGTCAACGAAATGCTGAAGCTGGGCTTCTTGATGTGGATACCGCCATTGACCACCGAACCGACGCCGACCGTGACGTCGCCGTTGACGGTCTCGATGTCGCCAGCCAAGCGGGTTTCGACCAGGCCGATACCTCCGTTCACCGTCTCCACGCTGCCCTCGATCTGGCTGCGGCGGTCGGCGAAGATGCTGCCGTTGACCGTCTCCACGTTGCCGCGTGCGATCACCCCGCCCGCCAGCCGCACACCGCCGTTGACGGTGGAAATGCTGCCAGTGCGCGCGCCGTCGCCGACCTTGATGCCGCCGTTGACGGTTTCGATGTCGCCGGTTTCCACGCCGTCGTCTACCCGGATGCTGCCGTTGACCGTATCCAGGTCACCGTAGCGCTGGCCCGGTTCGGCGCTGATGCTGCCGTTGACCTTGCTGATGTCTTCCTGCGCCGCCGCCGTGCTGGCGACCGCGGCAAGGGTGAGCGCCAGGGTCAGGGTCAGGGATGGGGCTTTCATGAGAGGTTCCTTGTCAGTCACATGCGGCTGGCCGGCCGCCCGGCAAAGATGTCACCATGTTGCACTGGAAACCGCATCTGCCTGAAGTCACTGGAACGCCCTTGCGCGACAATGCTTTTCCCTCACGCATCGCTAACACCCGCTGGCCCGTGCTGGCTGGAGGCGTGCTGCTGGCCATCGCCGTTGCCCTGCTGCCGGCGCTGCCCGCCGGTGCCCAGTCCACCCGCGAAGCGGAGCGCAAGCTGCAGAAGCTGCGTACCGAACTGAAGGGCGTTGCGCAGGAGCGCAGGCAGTTGGACAACCAGCGCGGCCAGGCCAGCCGGCAGCTGCGCGAGATGGATGAAAAGGTCGCGCGCACCGGCCGCACCCTGGCCGAAACCGAAGCGGCGCTGCAGGCGCAGAACAGCGCGCTGGCCGATCTGGAAAAACGCCGCGTTGCGCTGGAGGGCGGGCTGCAGAAGCAGCGCACCGAACTGGCCGGGCTGCTCAACGGAGCCTACCGGCTGGGCAACCATGCGCCGTTGAAGCTGCTGCTGTCCCAGGACACCGTGGCCGATGGCAACCGCTCGCTGGCCTACCACCGTTACCTGCAGCGAGAGCGCAGCCAACGCATCCATGACATCACCGGTGACCTGAAGGAACTGGACACGCTGCAGGCGCAGATCGGGCAACGCCAGCAACAACTGCAGTCCACCCGCCAGCAGCAGAAGCAGCAGGCCACCGCACTGGCCAGCGACCGTCGCCAGCGCGAGCAGGCCGTCGCGGCGCTGGACGAACAGTTCAAGGACCGCAGCGAACGCGAAAAGGCCCTGGGCCAGGATGCGAAAGCGCTGGAAACCCTGCTGGCCAACCTGCGTGCCGCCGCCGCACGTGCTGAAGCCGAGCGGCGTGCAGCGGCCCGGCGCGCGGCCGCCGAACGCGCTGCGGAAAAGGCGGCAGAAAAAGCTGCCGCTGATCGCGCGGTGGCCGAAGGCCGTCCGCCGCCGCCGCCGCGCGCCACCAAAGTGCCGCCGGTGGCCGCCGCCGCACCGGCACCGCGGGTGGGGGGCCTGGGCTGGCCGTTGACCGGCAACCTGCTGGCCCGCTACGGCGGCAAGCTGCCTGACGGGCGCACCAGCAGCGGCGTGCTGATCGGCGCGGCGGCCGGCAGCACGGTCACCGCCGTGGCCGATGGCACCGTGGTGTTCTCCGACTGGATGACCGGCTACGGCATGATCCTGATCGTGGACCACGGCAACGGCTACATGAGCCTGTACGCGCACAACGACACCCTGCTCAAGGATGCCGGCGCTGCGGTGAAGCGGGGTGATCCGCTGGCCAAGGTCGGCAATTCCGGCGGGCAGGGCGTCACCGCGCTGTACTTCGAACTGCGCCGTGGCGGCCAGCCGGTGAACCCGGACAGCTGGTTGCAGCGTCGCTGAACCGTCGCGCGCGAGGTCGTCGTACATTCAACGGGAATTTACCGATACCTGACGCATAATCGGGACCTGCATCGGTCGTGCGCGCACTTCACCGGAGCATTCGAATTCGACCCCAGGAGTGCTTCATGCGTGTAGCCCGAACCGCCACCCTGCTGCTGGCCATGATGCCTACACTGGCGCTGGCCCAGCAGGCCGAACCCGCCGCGGCCGCCCCTGCCGAGGTCCCCGCCGACGCCAGGCCGTCCACCGCGGCGAGCAGCGAAGAGGCGGCGACGTCGAAAGTGCCGCTGGAGGAAATCCGGCGCTTCGTGGCGGTGTACAACGCGGTGCGCGCGGCCTACGTGGACCCGGTCGACGACAAGAAGCTGATGCAGGATGCGGTGCGCGGCCTGCTGCTGGACCTGGATCCGCACAGCACCTACTTCGACAAGGAAGACGCCGAAGCCTTCGACGAGCAGGCCAACGGCGCTTACGAAGGCATCGGCGTGGAGCTGCAGCAGCAGCCGGACAATGCCAGCCTGAAGATCATCTCGCCGATCGACGATACCCCGGCCGCACGCGCCGGCATCCTCGCCGGCGACCTGATCATCGCCATCGACGGCAAGCCGATCAGCGCCATCCAGGCCAGCGAACCGCTGCGTGGCCCGGCCGGCAGCAAGGTGGTGCTGACCATCGTGCGCGACGGCAAGCCGAAGCCTTTCGATGTCAGCCTGGCGCGCGAAACCATCCGCGTGACCAGCGTGCGCAGCCGCATGCTGGAACCGGGTTACGGCTACATCCGCCTGAGCACCTTCCAGGCTGATACCGCAGCTGATTTCCAGAAGCATGCGCGCCAGCTCTCCAAGCAGGCCGGTGGCCAGCTCAAGGGCCTGGTGCTGGACCTGCGCAGCAATCCCGGTGGCCTGCTGACCGCCGCGGTGCAGGTGGCCGACGACCTGATCGAGAAAGGCAACATCGTCAGCACGCGCGGCCGCATCAGCATCAGCGATGCACGCTTCGATGCCACGCCCGGCGACCTGTTGAAGGGCGCTCCGGTGGTGGTGCTGGTGGATGCCGGTTCGGCCAGCGCATCGGAAGTGCTGGCCGGCGCCCTGCGCGACAACCAGCGTGCGCGGGTGATCGGCAGCCGGACCTTTGGCAAGGGCTCGGTGCAGACCGTGCTGCCGCTGGACAACGGCGATTCGGTCAAGCTGACCACCGCGCGTTACTTCACCCCCAGCGGCAAGTCGATCCAGGCGACCGGTATCGTGCCGGAAGTGGAGCTCAAGCCGGCACCGGTGGAAGGCGAAGACGCCCTGCCGGCCAGCCTGTCCGACTTCAGCGAAGCGACCCTGCCGGGCCATCTGCATGGGGATGGCGAAGGTGAGGAAGGCTACCAGGCCGGCGACGTACTGCCGGGCGACGGCCCGATCAACGACGCACTGGCCGAGCTGAAGGCTCCCGGTTCGGTCGCCACACGACTGAAGGCCGAAGCGGCCAAGGCGGCAGCGGACAAGGCCGCAGCGAAGCCGGAAGCCAAGCCAGAAACCAAGCCAGAAACCAAGCCAGAAACCAAGCCAGAAACCAAGCCAGCACAAGCGCCGGCCAAGCCCTGACCGCGGCAAAGGCGTGACGACCCACGGTCGTCACCCACCCAGGCAGGACGGCCAGCGGCCGTCACTACCGATGGCTGCGGCCTGGTAGCGCCGAGCCGTGCTCGGCGAGCGCAGCGGACCGAAAAGACAGGACAGCCAGCGGCCGTCGCTACCGGAAGCGCGTCAGAAACCTTGGCGCTTGCGCAGTCGGCGGGCGATCGCGGCGCGCACGTACACGCCGTACACCACCCCGAAGCCGAAGCCGGCGATATGCGCCCACCAGGCCACCATGCCGAAGCTCGGGCCGATATGCGCGAACACCACCTGCAGCACCGCCCAGAAGCCGATCAGCAGGTAGGCCGGTGCGCGGACGAATTCCAGGAACAGGCCCAACGGAATCACCACGCCCAGGCGTGCGCCCGGGAACAGCGCCAGGTAGGTGCCGATCAGTGCCGATACCGCGCCGCTCGCCCCGATGATGATCTGGTCCGGCGTGCCCATGGTGTAGATCGCCACCAGGTTGGAGAAGGCCCCGCCGAACAGGAACAGCAGGATCAGCCGCCACGGCCCCAGCACGCGCTCGGCCGGTAGCCCGAAGATCAGCAGGAATACCAGGTTGCCGAGCAGGTGCGACCAGTCGGCATGCAGAAACAGCGCGGTGAACAGCCGCAGCACGCTGCCGTCCTGCAGGGTGGCCCACCAGTCCAGCGGCCGCATGAGGCCAGCCGACAGGGCGCCCCAATCCATCCACAGGCTGTTGCGGGCTTCGTGGGGGCGCGAGATCGACCACAGGAACGCCAGCCAGACTGTCGCAAACAACACCGGGGTGGCCCAGCGGAAGGCGGCTTTGCGACGGGAGGGCAGCGACAGGAACATGGGGGCTAGGGTATCTCGACAGCCGATGGCGGAGGTCTGCGCATTCAGTTTTCAAGCTGAAAATGCACCCTATCTGTTATTGTTTCATTAACACGTCTGGGTAATACTCGCATACGGCGTCGTATGTCGGGAGGGGAATCCGGCGCGTCCTGCAGGGCCTTGGCCCCGGCGGGACGCAGGCGCATGCAGAGCAAACAACCGCTTTCCGGAGAGATAAAACGATGCAAACCGCTTCTACTTTTGCCCGCATTACGATGCTGGCTGTCGGCATTGCCGGCGTACTGGCCGCCACCGATGCGAACGCAGCCGCGTTCCAGCTGGCGGAAAAGAGTGCCAAGGGCCTCGGCCGCGCCTTCGCAGGTTCGGGCAGCGCCGAGGGTGATGCCTCGATCATCGCCGCCAACCCGGCTGGCATGCGCCAGCTCGATGGCCGCGTGATCCAGGGCGACCTGAGCGCGATCAGCTTCAAGGCCGAGTTCGAAGGTGCCGGCCGCAAGCCGACCGGCGCCCCGCAGACCGGTGGTGACGGCGGCGACGCTGGCATGATCGCGCCGGTCCCGGCCGGTTACTTCCACATGCCGATCGGCGAAAAGGCCCACTTCGGCGTGTCGCTGACCGCACCGTTCGGCTTCAAGACCGACTACGACGACGGCTGGGTGGGTCGCTACAGCGGCCTGAAGACCGACCTGAAGGCGATCGACCTCGGCTTTGCGATGTCCTATGACGTCAACCCGTACGTGTCCTTCGGCGCGTCGGTGTTCGTTGAACACCTGACCATCGAACTGAGCAACAACATCGACTTCGGCACCGCGCTGGCCCAGTCCCGCGTACCGGGCTTCGCCCCGGGCAGCGCCGATGGCAAGCTGACCGTGGAAGGCGACAACAACGCGGTCGGCTGGACCGTCGGCGGCCTGTTCAGCCCGGATGAGAACACCCACATCGGCATCAGCTACCGTTCCAAGGTCGAGCACAAGATCACCGGCGGCGACGCCACCTTCGACGTGCCGTCCAACGCCGCTGCCGTGCTGGCCGTTGCCCAGCCGGGCCGCTTCGTGACCACCAGCGGCAAGGCCACGGTGACCCTGCCGGCCTCGGCCACGCTGAGCGTGACCCACAACATCAACGACCGCTGGACCGTGATGGGTGATGTCACCCGTACCGCATGGTCGACCGCGTTCGACCAGGTGGTCATCGACTACGCTTCGGCCCAGCCCGACTCGGTGCTCGAATTCGGCTACCGCGATACCACCTTCGTGTCGCTGGGTACCGACTTCAAGCTGAGCGACACCGTCACCCTGCGTGGCGGCGTGGCACTGGACCAGACCCCGACCACCGACGCCCACCGCGACGTGCGCGTGCCGGACACCAGCCGCAAGTGGCTGTCGGTTGGCCTGGGCTGGGCCCCGTCGGACAATGTCGAATACAACTTCGGCTACACCCACCTGCTGACCAGCGACCCGAACCTGTTCGTGCAGCCGGGTACCAACAACCAGGGCAACTCGCTGACCGGCAAGTACAAGGTCCGCGGCGACGTGCTGGCTGCGTCGATGCAGTACAAGTTCTGATTCCACGCTTCAACGCGTGACAGCAGGACCGGAAAGCCCCGCGCAAGCGGGGCTTTTTCTTTGCGCACTACAATGGCCCATGGATTTTTCAGACCCCGCGTTCCAGCTTGAAATCGCCGCCAACGTCGCAGCGGCCGCCTCGATACTGCTGGCCGGGCGCAACAGCGTGCACGGCTGGTGGATGAGCATCATTGCCGGGCTGTTGTTCGCGGCGGTGTTCCTGCAGGCGCGGTTGTACGGGCAGGTGGCGCTGCAGGGGTTCTTCATCGTCGTGGGTGCACTGGGCTGGTGGCAGTGGCTGCGCGGCAACCAGGGCGCGCCGCTGCCGATCACCCGCCTGCGCGCCGCTGCGTGGCCGGGGCTGGTCTTGCTGGTGGTGGCGGGCACGTGGGGCTATGGCTGGATGCTGAGCCGCCATACGGACGGACAGGCGCCTTACGTGGACGCGGGGATCCTGCTGCTGAGCATGGTCGGTCAGTTGATGATGATGCGGCGCAAGCTGGAATGCTGGTGGGTGTGGTTGCTAGTGAACACCTTGGCGGTGCCGCTTTACTACACCGGTGGCCTGCAGCTGACGGCGCTGCTGTACGTCGGCTACTGGATCAACGCGATCGTCGCGCTGCTGCATTGGCGGCGGTTGATGCTGGCTGCGCGCTGACGCGCACACGGTCAGAAGCGCAGGCAACGTCAACGTCAACGTCAACAGCGGCAGGGCTGTGTGTTGGCGGGGCGGGGTGGCTGTGCAGGACACGCCGTGAATCCGTCCATGGAGGCTCGCTTTTCGCATCCATGCGAAAAGACGGTCCTGCACAGCCACCCCGACCCACCTTCGACAGGTCCATGGTGGCCTTGGGCAAGCATGGTCCTTGGGGCCTTGGTAGCGCCGACCCATGGTCGGCGGATGTAGGGAGAAAGGGATTCTGATGGTTTCCGCCGAGCATGGCTCGGCGCTACCGATGGTGAAAGGACTCTGACCCCGCTGTTTTCTTCCCCACCCGCTGGCGGCCGCGCGAAACCGTCAGGGGTGGGGCGGGGTGGGTTGGCGGGAACGCTCATCCGCATGGATGCGGATGGCGAGCCTCCAAGGATGGATTCACGGCGTTTCCCGCCAACCCACCCCGCCCCACCCAGGCAACATGACCACCCGCGGCACAGCGAAAAAAATCAATCGCCCAACGTCAGCAGCGAGGCGTTGCCGCCGGCCGCGGTGGTGTTCACCGTGACGGTTTTCTCCGTGGCGAACCGCAGCAGGTAGTGCGGGCCGCCCGCCTTCGGGCCAGTGCCGGACAGGCCCTGGCCACCGAACGGCTGCACGCCCACCACCGCACCGATCTGGTTGCGGTTGACGTACACGTTGCCCACCTGGATGCCATGTGTGATGCGCTCCACGGTCTCGTCGATGCGCGAATGCACGCCCAGGGTCAGGCCGTAACCGGTCGCGTTGATCTGGTCGATCACCGCCTGCAGCTGGTCGCCCTTCCAGCGGATCACGTGCAGCACCGGTCCGAAGATCTCCCTGTGCAGCTGGCCCAGGTCCTTCAGTTCGTACGCACGCGGCGCGAAGAAGGTGCCGTGCGCCGTGCCATCGCCGAGCGTGGCAGCGGCGATCAGGCGGGCTTCGGCGTCCATGCGCACGGCATGGTCCTGCAGGATCCGCAGCGCGTCTGCGTCGATCACCGGACCGACGTCGGTGGACAGTTCGCCCGGGTCGCCGACCTTCAATTCCTTCATCGCGCCGGCCAGCATGGTCATCACCTTGTCGGCGATGTCGTCCTGTACGAACAGCACGCGTGCGGCCGAACAACGCTGGCCGGCCGAGGTGAACGCCGAACCGATCGCATCCTTGACCAGCTGTTCCGGCAGCGCCGACGAATCGGCGATGAAGGCGTTCTGGCCGCCGGTCTCGGCGATCAGCACACCGATGGCGGCATCACGTGCGGCCATCGCGCGGTTGATCGCACGGGCGGTATCAGTGGACCCGGTGAAGGCCACGCCGGCCACGCGCGGGTCGGCGGTCAACGCCGCACCGACAGTGGCGCCGTCGCCCGGCAGGAACTGCAGCACGCCTTCCGGCACGCCGGCATCGAGCAGCAGTTTCACCGCGTAGTAGCCGATCAGGTTGGTCTGTTCGGCCGGCTTGGCGATCACGCTGTTGCCCGCCGCCAGCGCCGCAGCGACCTGGCCCAGGAAGATCGCCAGCGGGAAGTTCCACGGGCTGATGCACACGAACACGCCGCGGCCATGCAGCTGCAGTTCGTTGGATTCACCGGTCGGGCTGGGCAGCTTTTCGGCATGCGCGAACTGCTCGCGTGCCTGCTTGGCGTAGTAGCGCAGGAAGTCGACCGCCTCGCGCACTTCGGCCACGCCGTCGGGCAGGCTCTTGCCGGCTTCCTTCACGCACAACGCCATGAACTCGGCGGTGCGTGCTTCCAGCTGGTCGGCGGCGTGTTCCAGGATCGCCGCGCGGCTGGCAGCGGGGGTGCGGTTCCAGGCTGGCTGCGCTGCAACCGCGTTGGTCAGGGCCTTCTGCACGGTCACATCGTCGGCCGCCTGCCACTGGCCCACCACCTGGCGGTTGTCGGCCGGATTGGTCACCGGCAGCGTCGGTCCGGTCAGGTTGGCACCGGGCACCAGCGGGGTGGCATGCCATGCTTTCACGGCACTGTTGAGCTGCCCGGCAAGGTCGCGCAGTGCGTTGTCGTTGGCGAGGTTGATGCCCATGGAATTGGTCCTGTGGTGGTTCTGGCTGCGCAGCAGGTCGACCGGCAGCGGGATCTTGGGGTGCGGGATGGAGGCGAAGGAACCCACCATTTCCACCGGGTCACGGACCAGCTCGGCAATCGCCACGCGGTCGTCGGTGATGCGGTTGACGAAGCTGGAGTTGGCGCCGTTTTCCAGCAGGCGACGCACCAGGTAAGGCAGCAGGTCCTCGTGCGAACCGACCGGCGCATAGACGCGGCACGGCAGGCCAAGGCGATCGGCCGGCACCACTTCGGCGTACAGGTCATCGCCCATGCCATGCAGCTTCTGGTGCTCGTACACACTGCCCTTGGCGATGCTGCGGATCGCGGCGATGGTGTGCGCGTTGTGGGTGGCGAACATCGGATAGATCGCGTCGCCATGGCCGAACAGGCGCTTGGCGCAGGCCAGGTAGGACACGTCGGTGTTCTGCTTGCGGGTGAACACCGGGTAGCCCGGATAGCCTTCGATCTGCGCGCGCTTGATCTCCGCGTCCCAGTACGCGCCCTTGACCAGCCGCACCTGCAGGCGACGGCCGTTGCGGCGGGCCATGTCGGCGAGGAAATCGATCGTGTACGGGGTGCGCTTCTGGTACGCCTGCACCACCACGCCGAAGCCATCCCAGCCGCTCAGCGAGGCATCTGAGAACACCGCATCGATGATGTCCAGCGAAAGCTCCAGGCGGTCGGCTTCTTCGGCGTCCACCGTGCAGCCGATGCCGTAGCGTTTCGCCAGCTGTGCCAGCTCCAGCACGCCGGGCACCAGGTCGTGCAGCACGCGGGCACGCTTGGCGTGCTCGTAGCGCGGGTACAGCGCGGACAGCTTGATCGAGATGCCCGGGGCGTTGTTGACGTCGCCATCCGGGCGGCCGCCGCGTGCCTTGTGGTCACCGCCGATGGCATGGATCGCGCGGCGGTAGTCCTCCAGGTAACGCAGGGCATCCTTCATGGTCAGCGCGCCTTCGCCGAGCATGTCGAACGAATAGCGGTAGCTGGCGTTGTCACCCTTGTGCGAACGCTCCAGCGCCTCGCCGATGGTGCGGCCCATGACGAACTGATGGCCCATGATCTTCATCGCCTGGCGCACGGCCAGGCGGATCACCGGCTCGCCCACGCGGCCCATCAGGCGCTTGAACGCGCCCGGCACGTCGGCACGGGTGAGGTCGTTGATCTGTACCAGTTTGCCGGTCAGCATCAGGCCCCAAGTGGAGGCATTGACCAGCACCGAGTCGCTGCCGCCCATGTGCTTCTTCCAGTCCGCATCGGCCAGTTTGTCGCGGATCAGTTTGTCGGCGGTGTCCTGGTCCGGGATGCGCAGCAGCGCTTCGGCCACGCACATCAGCAGCACGCCTTCCTCGCTGCCCAGGTCGTACTGGCGCATGAAGGCTTCGATCGCCCCCTGGTCCTTGGCGCGCACGCGCACGCGGGCGACCAGGTCGGCGGCCAGCGCCTGCACCTGCGCCTGTTCGTCGGCCGGCAGGCGCGCCTGTGCCAGCAGTTCGGTCACGTGGGCCGCCTCGTCCTTCAACCAGGCGTCGGTGATGGCCTGGCGGAAAGCGGAGGGAGATGCCGGCAGTTCCGGCGACAGCAGCACGTCGGCCGACGGCGCGGAGCCGGGGGCAGCGGGCGAAAGAGTAGGTGCGTTCATGCCGGTCCGGCCAGTGGAAAACTTGGCGATTTTAATCATTTTTTGGCCCGCGGAAAGCCCTTGCATGGCACCTTTCAGTAATCCTCATAGCTCGGCCCCGTAAAGGATTCAGCTGAATCTGGCCGGGTTGACATTTTTGTGCCGAAATCGGCAAATCGGCCGACGGCCAATTGCTGTGCTGCAGCATCGTATTTACCGTGAATGGACCTTGTAAGTGTCGAGAGGGCAGGGCTACCATCGAGACGTAACCCGCGGCAGGAACGCGGTTGCGACAGGATCAGGGCGGCGGATGCGCTGCAGGGGATCTGAATACGCAACGGCGAGGGTGTCCCCCCCACGGACGCTTGATGCCCGGAAACCAGCTTGAAAGCTTGCTCGCCGCCAGCGATGGCGGTCACCGATGACGTCAAGGGTCTAGGCAATGAAGCAAAGCAGCGCGTGGGGCGGCAGGTGCGTGTCCGGGATCGCCACGGTGGCGGCCGGAATGGCGTTTCCGGCAATGGGATGGGCGCAGTCCGCCGATCCCAAGCCATGGCAGTTGAACATGGGCCGGGGGGTTACCCAGACCTCGCGATTGGCCTGGGAATCGAACATGCTCTCGCTGATCGTGGTCACGGTCATCGGCGTGATCGTGTTCGGTGCGATGGCCTACGCCATCTTCAAGTTCCGCAAATCCAAGGGCGCGGTCGCCGCCACCTTCAGCCACAACACCAAGGCCGAAATCATCTGGACGGTGATCCCGGTGGTGATCCTGGTGGTGATGGCCTGGCCGGCCACCGCCAACCTGATCAAGATGTACGACACCCGCGATGCCGAGATGACCGTCAAGGTCACCGGCTACCAGTGGATGTGGCGCTATGAGTACCTGGGCGAAGGCGTGGACTTCACCAGCCGGCTGGACCGCGAGTCCGACCGGGTGCGCCAGAGCGGCAAGGTGCCCACCAGGGAAAGCAATCCGCATTACCTGCTCGACGTCGACAACCGGCTGGTGCTGCCGGTGGATACCAAGGTGCGCTTCGTCATCACCTCCGACGACGTGATCCACGCTTGGTGGGTACCGGCGCTGGGCTGGAAGCAGGATGCCATCCCGGGCTTCATCAACGAGGCCTGGACCAGCATCGACACCCCCGGCGTCTACCGCGGGCAGTGCGCCGAACTGTGCGGCAAGGACCACGGCTTCATGCCGATCGTGGTCGAAGCGGTGTCCAAGGAAGACTTCAAGCAGTGGCTGGCGCAGAAGAAGCCGGCGCCCGCTGCCGCACCTGCTGCACCTGCCGCGCCCGCCACCCCGAACGCGCCGGAGACCGCCACGCCGCCCGGCGACGGCACCGCGCCACGGCAACCGGTAACCCCGGCCGAGCCTGCTGCTGCACCGGCCCCGGCGCCCACCACCGACGCCTGACCCAACCGCCCGTGGCCGCACCGCGGCCACCGTGACAAATCGATCTGAGAGGTGTTTTGCAATGGCGCACTCGGCAGTTGGGCACGACGAACACCACGGTCACGCGCAGGGCTTCTTCCAGCGCTGGCTGTTCAGCACCAACCACAAGGACATCGGCACGCTGTACCTGCTTTTCAGCTTCGTCATGTTCATCATCGGCGCGGCGATGAGCGTGGTGATCCGCACCGAACTGGCACAGCCCGGCCTGCAGTTCGTCAAGCCGGAATTCTTCAACCAGATGACCACCATGCATGCGCTGGTGATGATCTTCGGCGGGGTGATGCCGGCTTTCGTCGGCCTGGCCAACTGGATGATTCCGCTGCAGATCGGCGCGCCGGACATGGCGCTGCCGCGCATGAACAACTGGTCGTTCTGGCTGCTGCCGGTGGCTTTCGGCATGCTGCTGCTGACCCTGTTCCTGCCCGGCGGCGCACCGGCCGGGGGCTGGACCCTGTACCCGCCGCTGTCGCTGCAGGGCGGCTACAACGTGGCCTTCACCGTATTCGCCATCCACGTGGCCGGCATCAGTTCCATCATGGGCGCGATCAACATCATCGCCACCGTGCTCAACATGCGCGCACCGGGCATCGACCTGCTGAAGATGCCGATCTTCTGCTGGGCCTGGCTGATCACCGCCTTCCTGCTGATCGCGGTGATGCCGGTGCTGGCCGGTGCGGTCACCATGCTGCTGACCGACAAGTTCTTCGGCACCAGTTTCTTCAACGCCGCCGGTGGTGGTGACCCGGTGATGTTCCAGCACATCTTCTGGTTCTTCGGGCACCCGGAGGTCTACATCATGATCCTGCCGGCGTTCGGCGTGGTCAGTGAAATCATCCCCACCTTCAGCCGCAAGCCGCTGTTCGGCTACCAGGCGATGGTCTACGCCACCGCGGCGATCGCCTTCCTGTCCTTCATCGTGTGGGCCCACCACATGTTCACCGTGGGCATGCCGCTGGGCGGTGAGATCTACTTCATGTTCGCCACCATGTTGATCTCCATCCCGACCGGGGTGAAGGTGTTCAACTGGGTCAGCACCATGTGGCGCGGTTCGCTGACCTTCGAAGCGCCGATGCTGTGGTCGGTCGCCTTCGTCATCCTGTTCACCATCGGCGGTTTTTCCGGCCTGATGCTGGCCATCGTGGCGGCTGATTTCCAGTACCACGACACCTACTTCGTGGTCGCGCATTTCCACTACGTGCTGGTCACCGGTGCGGTGTTCGCGCTGATCGCGGCGGTGTACTACTGGTGGCCGAAGTGGACCGGCCGCATGTACAGCGAGAAGTGGGCCAAGTTCCACTTCTGGTGGTCCATCGTGTTCGTCAACCTGCTGTTCTTCCCGCAGCATTTCCTCGGCCTGGCCGGCATGCCGCGGCGTATCCCGGATTACAGCGTGGCCTTCGCCGACTGGAACCTGATCAGCTCGATCGGTGCGTTCGGCATGTTCGCCACGCCCTTCATGATGGCCGCGATCCTGCTGGCTTCGCTGCGCAACGGTGAAAAGGCCGCCGCACGCAGCTGGGAAGGCGCGCGCGGACTGGAGTGGACGGTGCCGTCACCGGCGCCGGCGCATACCTTCACCACGCCACCGGTCATCCGCCCGGGCGACCTGGCCCACGATGACATCAGTCACTGAGGTGCGACATGCATGAGGCGAACCCATCATCCGCTGACATCGCCCTGCGCCGCCAGCGTGCACGCCGCACCGCCCTGTGGGTGGGCGCGGTGGCAGTGGCGGTGTATGTCGGCTTCATCCTCAGCGGGGTGATCGGCCGATGAGCGCACCGCAGGCCGCCGCCCCGTCCCGGCATGCCGGCCTGCCGCGCCTGATCGGCGTGGCGGTGGCGGTGTTCCTGCTGACGTTCTCGCTGGTGCCGCTGTACCGCATCGCCTGTGAAAAGGTGTTCGGCGTGCGCCTGGAACGCGGGCCCGGGGCACAGGCCAGCGTCGGCGCCGCAGCCGGCAAGCGCACCGTGCGGGTGGAGTTCGATGGCGGGGTGAACTCGCAGTTGCCGTGGGCCTTCCATCCCGAACAGCTGACCATGGACGTGGTGCCCGGCGAGCTCAACGAAGCGCTGTATTTCGCGCGCAACGATGGCAAGGTCGCCATCGTCGGCAGCGCCGTACCGTCGGTGGCGCCAGCGCGTGCCTCCGGCTATTTCAGCAAGACCGAATGCTTCTGCTTCACCGCACAGACCCTGCAGGCCGGAGAGAAGCGCGACATGCCGGTGCGCTTCATCGTTGATCCCTCGCTGCCGCCGGAGATCCGCACCATCACCCTGTCCTACACCTTCTACAAGAACGACGCGCTCTCCGCGCGCCTTGCACCGGCCAGCGTGCCGGCCGATGCGCACGCCGCGCCCTGAGCGCGCCACTGAACCGGACAACGACCATGGCCCAGCTTCCTTCCGACGCCAACGCGTATTACGTGCCGACCCACAGCCGATGGCCGTTCATCGGCTCCATCGCGATGATGGTGACCATGGTCGGCGTGGCCAGTTGGCTCAACGACGCGACGTGGGGCAAGTGGAGCTTCTTCACCGGGCTGGCGATGCTGGTGCTGACCCTGTTCTGGTGGTTCAGCGACGTGGTGCGTGAATCGCAGGCCGGCCACTACAACCAACAGGTGGATGGTTCGTTCCGGATGGGGATGGTGTGGTTCATCTTCTCCGAAGTGATGTTCTTCGGCGCCTTCTTCGGTGCGCTGTTCTACACCCGTGCGCTGGGGCTGCCGTGGCTGGGCGGCGAGGGCGACGGGGTGATGACCAACGAACTGCTGTGGCAGGGCTATTCGTCCGGCTGGCCGACCAACGGCCCGGCGGCCATCGGTGGCCAGTTCCAGACCATCCCGGCGTGGGGCCTGCCGCTGATCAATACGCTGATCCTGCTGACCTCCGGCGTCACCCTGACCATCGCCCACCACGCACTGAAGGCAGGCCATCGCCGCCAGCTGCTGACCTGGCTGGGCATCACCGTGGTGCTGGGACTGGTGTTCCTGACCCTGCAGGCGGAGGAGTACATCCACGCCTACACCGAGCTCAACCTCACTCTCGGCTCGGGCATCTACGGCTCCACGTTCTTCATGCTGACCGGCTTCCACGGCGCGCACGTGCTGCTGGGCACGATCATGCTGGCCGTGATGTGGCTGCGCGCGGCCAAAGGCCACTTCACCCGCGACAACCATTTCGGCTTCGAAGCGGCGGCGTGGTACTGGCACTTCGTCGACGTGGTGTGGCTGATGCTGTTCCTGTTCGTCTACGTGCTTTGATCTACGTAACGATTGCTTCAGCGGGCGATGCCGTGCGGCTGGATCCAGCCGCCCCAGATGCCGATGACCACCAGCAGGATCAGCGCCACCGACACCGCGATGCGCCGGGTCAGCGCATTGACGGTGCGCTTGGTCTGTCCCCGATCCACCAGCAGGTAGTACAGGCCGGCGCCCAGGTTCCAGACGATGACGATGAGGAACGCGATCACCAGCAGGGTCTTCAGCGAATCGTTCATGCGCGGCTCGATGGCGGGGCGGATGCTCCTATCTGACCGCGTTTGCGACCGTTTGTCATGATGCGACGGCACACGCGGTCGCTGGGCTGGGTGTTGGCCCTGGTGGCGATGACGATGTTCTGCCTGCTCGGCTGCTGGCAGCTGCAGCGCATGCAGCAGAAGCAGGCGCTGTTGCAGGCGCAGGCGGTGGCGGCCACGCAACGTCCCACTACCCTGTCGCGCGCGCTGGACGCTGCCGGCCCCGTGCACGGCATCGTCGACCACGGCCGCTTCCTGTCGGGGCTGGTGCTGCTGGACAACCAGATACGCCACGGCCGTGCCGGAGTGAAGCTGTATCGACCGTTCCGCAGCGATGATGGCGTGGTGCTGCTGGTGGACCTGGGCTGGCGTCCGCTGCCGGCCGATCGCGCGCTGCCTGACGTAGCGCCGCCGCCCTCGCCGGCGGCCGTACGCGGGCTGTTGGCGCCTGCACCGGCACCGGGGCTGGCACTGGGACCGGTGACGACCCCGGCGGGCCCGCAGCGCTGGCTGGCCAGCCGCTTGCAGGCCGACGCGCTGGCCCCGCTGTTGGGCCTGCCTGGCCTGCCCGCGCGCGTGCTGCGGCTGGATCCGGCGCTGCCGTTCGGCGACGAGCGCGACCTCGACCTGCTGCCCAACACGCTGCCGCCGCAGCGCCACCTGGGCTATGCCGTGCAATGGTTTGGCCTGGCCCTGACTGTGCTGGTGGTGGCGCTGGTGCTGGAATGGCGCCGCCGCCGGTAGTGACGGCCGCTGGCCGTCAATCCGTAGGTGACGACCAACGGTCGTTACCCACCGAACCCGCACCCAATCCACCGGCACACCCCTTCCCAACATGAGAAAATGCTGCCCATGAATGCTGCTACGTCATCGCAGGACACCGGGCGCGGCAAGGGTCGCCGGACTCTGGTGCTGCTGTTCGTCCTGTTCTTCGGCGCGATGGCACTGGCCGGGGTGCTGCGCTTCTCCGGCTGGCAGCCGGCGGCGCACAAGAACGTCGGCCAACTGCTGCAGCCGCCGGTGGACCTGCGCCTGCAGCCGCCCCTGCTGGCCAGCGGCGTGCCCTATGCCTGGAAAGGCGAAGAAAAGATCTGGCGCATCCTGGTCGCCCCGCCCGTCGCCTGCGCCGAACCGTGCGTCACTTTGTCGCAGGGACTGGCCAAGGTGTGGCAGCTGTTCGGCCATAACGCCGATAATGTGGAGATCCTTTGGCTGGGAACGCCGCCGGCGCCCCTGGCTGGAACCCCTGCACTGCGCGCGCTGGCCCCTTCGCCGGCACTGCGCGCTGCATTGCCCGGTGTCGACGACCCGGCCGGCGTGCCGGTCTACATCGTCGATCCGAACGGCTTCGTGATCATGCGCCATGCGCCCGGCACCGACCTCGGTGGCCTGCGCAAGGACCTGTCCACGTTGCTGAAACTGAAGTGAGCCTTGTTTGATGAGCCTTTCCGCGCGTCCGGCGCTGCAGCGTAATTTCCACCGCCTGGCGTGGTTCGCGATGATCATGACCGCGAGCACCATCCTGTTCGGTGCCTTCGTGCGCCTGTCAGATGCCGGCCTGAGCTGCCCGGACTGGCCGACCTGCTATGGCCAGGCCACCTGGCCGCAGCACGTGGAAGAAACCATCGGCCATCCGGCCGCGGACATCCGCCCGCTGGAAACACACAAAGCATGGCGCGAGCAGGTGCACCGCTTCCTGGCCGGCGCGCTGGGCATCGAGATCCTCACCCTGGCCCTGCTGGCCACGCGTCGACGTCGTTTCGGCAGCACCGCGGTGGTCACCGCCTGCGTGCTGGTGGCCGCAGGCATCCCGCTGTACATGCTGGGCTGGCATGCCACCGCCAGCGTGCTGGCGCTGCTCGGCGAGGTGATCCTGCTGGTTGCCGCGTTCCGCTGGAGCAACAGCGACCTCGCGCGCGCCGCCGTGTTGACCCTGGCCGTTGTGATCTTCCAGGCGCTGCTGGGCATGTGGACCGTCACCTGGCTGCTCAAGCCGATCGTGGTGATGGGCCACCTGCTGGGCGGCATGCTGATGTTCGCGATGCTGGCCTGGATGGCCTGGCGCGCGACCCACCTGCCGATCACCCTGGCCGAAGCACCGAAGCTGAAGTGGCTGCTGCGCATCGGCGTCGCCGTGCTGACCGTGCAGATCGCACTCGGCGGCTGGGTCAGCGCCAACTACGCCGCGCTGGCCTGTGGTGGCGGCAGCCTGTCGCTGGACAACTTCCCGCGTTGTGCCAACCAGTGGTGGCCGCAGCAGAACTTCGCCGAGGGCTTCACCCTGTGGCGCGGCATCGGCGTGGATTACGAAGGCGGCATCCTCGATGGCGCTTCGCGCATCGCCATCCAGATGGGCCACCGCATGTTCGCCATCGTGGTGGCGGCGTACCTGCTGTGGCTGGGCGTGCGCCTGTTCCGGACCCCGAGCATGCGCGGCTGGGCCGTGGCGTTGATCGTCGGCCTCATCGCACAGATCAGCCTGGGCATCGCCAACGTCAAGATGGCCCTGCCGCTGCCGGTGGCGGTGCTGCACAACGGCGGGGCAGTGCTGCTGCTGTTCGTGATGGTCAGCCTGCTGGCCCGCCTGCGGGCACCGGACTGACGCCATGGCCACTTATCGTCAGTACTGGGACCTGACCAAGCCCAAGGTCGTTGCCCTCATCATATTCACCGCGCTGGTCGGCATGGTGCTCGCGATCCCCGGCGTACCCAGCTGGGAGCAGGTGCGCCTGGGCGCACTCGGCTTCCTCGGCATCTGGCTGTCGGCCTCTGCCGCGGCGGCGATCAACCAGCTGTTGGATGCGAAGATCGATGCGCAGATGGCGCGTACTTCGTGGCGCCCGCTGGTGGTCGGCAAGGTCAAGCCGTGGCAGGTGCTGGCCTTCGCCGGTGTGCTGATCGTGCTGTCGATGACGATCCTGGTGGTGTGGGTCAACGTCATCACCGCCATCCTCACCTTCGCCTCGCTGATCGGCTATGCGGTGATCTACACCGTGTACCTCAAGCGTGCCACCTCGCAGAACATCGTCATCGGCGGACTGGCCGGCGCGATGCCGCCGATGCTCGGCTGGGCCGCGGTCACCGGCATGCAGACTTCGGCCGACTGGTGGTACTCGGCACTGCTGGTGCTGATCATCTTCATCTGGACGCCGCCGCACTTCTGGGCGCTGGCGATCTTCCGCCGCGAAGACTACGCCAAGGCGAAGATCCCGATGCTGCCGGTCACCCACGGTGTGGTGCACACCCGCAAGCAGATCCTGGCGTACTCGATCGTGCTGGCGATCATCTGCGTGCTGCCGTACGTGGTCGGCATGAGCGGGCCGTTCTACCTGGGCGGGGCGATCATATTGAACGCCGTGTTCCTCTGGTACGCCTGGCGCATGCAGAACCCGCCGGATGAACTGTTCTCGATGAAGATGTTCAACTGGTCGGTGGTCTACCTGATGGCGCTGTTCGCCTTCCTGCTGGTGGACCACTGGATCCTGCCCTGGCTGTAACGCCTGGTTGGGATTGACGGCCAGCGGCCGTCACTACCGGAGCGCGCTGACCGCTGCTCGTCACGCCCGTCGCGGCTAATGCACCACCTGCTTCGGTAGCGCCGAGCCACGCTCGGCGGAGTGTGTCCGGCGCCGATGCAGAAAGCCGCCGAGCATGGCTCCGCGCTACCGTCATCTGGCACCTCCAACCCATCCGAACGCTCGCGCTTGGTCAGGAGATTGGAAGGTGGCACACGGACAAGCCAGTGTCCTGCCCTGAGCTGCGTGATGAGCATCGAACGTTCCCTCTGGCGCGCGATCCCTAGCGCTTGCAGGAAGGGATAACGGTGCTGCACGAACGTCCAGCACTACTGATTCTGTCGCCAGCAGCATCCGCTGAAATCAAGACGCTGAGCCGCGCCAACTGCATAGGATTCATCAACGAGTCGGTGACCTATGACCGTCCGTCCTTCGTTCGGTTCCTGGGCACTTCCGCAAGCACGCACATCCCACAAGGAAACATCAGACCGAAGCATGTTCTCGGGGCACCCAACAATGGATTCCTCTCCGCAAGGTTCTACGCCGGTGACGGGTCTGACAGCGAGCGCATGCTGGTTCGTGGTTACCACACGTGGGTTACGGCCGGAAGAGTCTGGACATCCAATACAGCCGCTATTGATTGCAATCTTGTTGAATAGTGACCTGATGAAAATTTCGATCTTGATTCTTGCCGTCATGTCTTGCGGTGCGTGCCCGAAGGCGTCTGCGCAAGCAGCGCCCAACGTACACGCGGTAGGCCAGTGGCTACGGGATCTGACTGAAGAAGGCGTTGCCCGACAGCAGGACGCGTTGCTGCAGGATGCGCCCAGCGCTGAGGGGGCCTACGTCGTGCAATCCATCGCGGACTTGGACGCACCCCCGATAGTGAAGACACATTTCCAGGACGAGGCAGTCGCGCGGCATACAGGCGTGATGACTGTAGCGACGGGCACAATTCCATCGGTCGCTGCACTGACGGCTCAAACGCCGGTCCGGGTGCTGTCTGACCAGATGCTTCGTGAACGGCTGCCCGTCCCACCGGCTGGCATTGCTGGCACGCCGCTACGGGCTGCCAGGCTCGTCAACACGGATTGGTGGGGAACCCGCAGCGGTATCAACGCTACCGGGCTAAGCCGGATCAACCTCCTGGAGGGGACGGGCTTCATAGAGTTCAGTGAGGACAGTTATCGCTTGGGCACAGGAAAAATCATCCAGTTCAAGGAAGCGCTCAACGCAACGGTGGGTAATACACCCGCCATGTCCCACATGGAGCGCTCTGTCGATGGAAGGGGAATGGCAGTCCTGTCCTGGGTAACTCCTGAAAAGTCGTTCCAACTGAGGCTGGTGACCGATGACGGTGCGTCGATAGAAAAGGGCGCTGAGCTGCTGATGCAGATTGCAGAGGGCATAGACCGATAGCGCCACGCCAGACTCGGCGGAATGCTGCAGCGTTGGTGATGCTGGATGGGACAACCGCCGAGCATGGCTCGGCGCTACCGGGTTACCGGGCTACCGCGTTTCTTTTGCGTAGCGCTGGGCGATGATGCCGCACACGATCAACTGGATCTGGTGGTAGATCATCACCGGCAGCACGATCGCGCCGAGGCTGCCGCCGGCGAACAACACCTTGGCGATCGGGATGCCGGTGGCGAGGCTCTTCTTGGAGCCGCAGAACACGATCGCGATCTCGTCTTCGCGGCTGAAATGCAGCTTGCGTGCGGCCAGCGTGATCAGCGGCATCGCGATGCCCAGCAGTACCGCCGCCACCACCGCCACCGCGGCCAGCGAGATCAGCGGGGTCTTCGACCACAGCCCTTCGGTCACTGCCGCGCCGAAGGCCGCATACACCACCAGCAGGATGGTGGCCTGGTCGGTATAGCGCAGCAGCGCGCGCTGGCGTTCCACCCAGCCGGCGATCCACGGCCGCAGCAGGTGGCCGGCCACGAACGGCACCAGCAGCTGCAGCATGATGCCGCCGATGGCCTGCAGCGGATTGTGGATGCCACCCTGGGTGCCGGCCAGCGCGGTCAGCAGCAGCGGCGTCAGGAACACCCCCAGGATGGACGACAGCGAGGCGCTGCACACCGCTGCAGGCACATTGCCGCGCGCCATCGAAGTGAACGCGATGGACGACTGGACCGTGGAGGGCAGGGTGCACAGGAACAGCACGCCCAGGTACAGCTCCGGCGTGAGCAGCCAGCCGGACAGCGGATGGAACAACAGGCCCAGCAGCGGGAACAGCACGAAGGTGCAGGCCAGGATCAGCAGGTGCAGGCGCCAGTGCAGCAGGCCACCGATCACTGCCTCACGCGGCAGGCGCGCGCCGTGCAGGAAGAACAGCAGGCCGATCGCCACGTTGGTGACATCGTCCAGTACCAGCGCGGCGGGGCCGGTCATCGGCAGCAACGAGGCCAGCAGCACGGTGCCCAGCAGGGCCAGGGTGAAGTTGTCCGGTCGCAGTCGCGACCACCAGCGTGTCATGTCAGGCAGGCTCCTTGGCAGGCGCCCACGCGATCAGATGCGCAGGCTGGCGCGGGCCTTCAGCAGCTCGCGCATTTCGAATTTGTCAGTATCGTCCAAGCCGTGTTGTCGCTGCTTGGCGTTAAGGTCTTCGATGCGCTGGAACAGCAGCTGTTTTTCCAGTTGGCCCACCGCATCGTGCAGCTCTTCGGTCCATTTTGCTTCGTCGCCGGCCAGCGTCTGCGCCGCCAGTGTGTGCAGGGACGCCTGCTCTTCGCGGCCATCGAAGTGTTCCAGCAGCGCGCCGGTGCTGATGTCCGGGCGTTGTTCGACCAGCGCCAGCAGCTCCAGCAGCAGCTCCACGCCGGGTAGGCGCAGGCCGTGGAAATGGTGCTGTCCACCCAGCGACATCGCCAGCGAGGGCTGCTGCAGCAGGATCGCGATCGCCGCGCGGACCAGGCTGCGTTTGGCCACCGGCGTGACCGGACGGCCCGACGTCGCGCGCGGGCCCTGCTGCGGACGCTGCGCGGGTTGGCCGCCCAGCCCGGTCAGCACGCCCAGCTGCTGCTTCATCAGGTCACCGAAGGCCCCGTCGGGAATCTGCGCCAGCATCGGCTTGGCACGCTCGGCCAGCCGGGCCTTGCCATCCAGGGTGCCGAGGTTGATCTCGCGGGTCAGCTCGTCGAAGAAGAACTGCGACAGCGGCGTGGCCTGCTTCAGGCGCTCGTCGAAGGCTTCGGCGCCTTCCTTGCGCACGATGGTGTCGGGGTCCTCGCCATCGGGCAGGAACAGGAAGAAGGCCTGGCGGCCATCCTTCATGCGCGGCAGCACCGATTCCAGCGCCTTCCAGCCGGCACGCCGGCCGGCCGCATCGCCATCGAAGCAGAAGAACACATCCGGGGCGTTGCGGAACAGCAGCTCGGCATGGTCCGGCGTGGTCGCCGTGCCCAGCGTGGCCACCGCCTGGGTGACCCCGAACTGGAACAGCGACACCACGTCCATGTAGCCTTCGACCACGATCAACCGCTCGATCTTCTGGTTGGCCTGGCGCACCTGCCACAGGCCATACAGTTCGCGTCCCTTGTGGAACAGCGCGGTTTCCGGAGAGTTGAGGTACTTCGGGCCGTCGTCCTTCTCGAACACGCGGCCGCCGAAGGCGATCACCCGGCCGCGGCGGTCGAAGATCGGGAACATCACCCGGTCGCGGAACTTGTCGTAGACATGGCCGCGGTCGTTCTTGGAGAACAGGCCGGCACGGTCGAGCAGCTTCATCCGACGCTCGTCCTTGCCCAGCGCGTCGCGCAGCCCGCTGTAGCCATCCGGCGCATAGCCGATCTGGAAACGCGTGCGGTTGGCTTCGTCCACGCCACGGCCGTCCAGGTAGGTGCGGGCCTTCTCGCTGTCTTCCAGGTTCTTCTGGAAGAAGCGCGCGGCCGCATCCAGCGCCGAATACAGTTCGCGGCCTTCGTCCTGCTGCTGCGCACTGCGCGGGTTCTCGCTGCGCGGCACTTCCATGCCGACCCGCTTGGCCAGTTCGTCCACCGCATCGAGGAATTCGAGGCGGTCGTAGTTCATCAGGAAGCTGATCGCGGTGCCGTGCGCGCCGCAGCCGAAGCAGTGATAGAACTGCTTGGTGGGCGATACGGTGAACGAGGCCGAGCGTTCGTCATGGAACGGGCAACGCGCCGCGTATTCCTTGCCCTGTCGCTTCAGCGGCACGCGGCTGCCCACCACCTCGACGATGTCCGAGCGGGCCAGCAGGTCGTCGATGAAAGCGTCTGGAATGCGGGCCATGGCAACCGGCAGGGCACCGCCGGAAGGCAGTGCGGGCGAACGGGAAGTCCGCCTAGTTTACCCGTTGCCGGCGGTCGCGCCCGGCTTGGGCGGCACGATGCCGGCTGCAGCCAGGTGGTTCTGCGCGCGCAGGCGTTCGTCGATCACCGAGGTCATCAGCGCGCCGACGAAGAACACCACCATGGCGTAGTAGATCCAGACCAGCGAGATCACCAGTGCGCCCATCGAACCGTACGCGCTGCCCGGTGCGACCTGTGCGATGTACACGCCGATCCCATAGCGGCCAAGGGCGAACAGCGCCGAGGTGATGGCCCCGCCGATGAAGGCCTGGCGCCAGGCCACGCGCCGGTCCGGCAGGTAGTGGTACATGAAGGCGAAGGCCACTGTGTACAGCAGCAGCGTGCTGAGGTAACCCAGCGCCGGCAGCAACGAAGGCAGCTGCGCGAACGCGACCTGCAGCATGGTGGTGGCGGTCATCGACACCACCAGCAGCAGGCCCAGCGCCAGTACCACGCCGAAGGAAAACACGCGCTTGCGCAGCCAGGCGGCCAGCCCGTCCAGGCGCTCGCCGCTGGTGCGGAAGATCAGGTTGAGCGCGCCCTGCAACTGGGCGAACACCGCCGTGGCACCGATGAACAGCAGCAGCGTGCTCCAGATACCGGCAAGCGAGCCGATGCTGGGTTGCTGGTCGGCGTTCTTCAGCACGGTTTCGGCCACCACCGCTACGCTGTTGCCGGCGGCCGTGCCGATCTGCTCGACCAGCGCCTGCTGCGCCGGCGGGTACAGCGATGCGGTCAGCCACAACAGCAGCACCAGCAGCGGTGCCATCGACAGCAGGGCGTAGAAGGACACGGCAGCGGCCTGGCTCAGCACGTCCACTTCGATGAAGCGGTTGAGCACGGCCATCGGGAAGCTGCGGTTGAGCCGGTCCATGTACTTGCGCATGGGATGCGGGACGCCGCGGTGCGGATCGGTGGCGGCGGGGGCGGTGTTCGGATCTGGCATGCGGGCTGTTTTACCAGCCGCAGGCCGAAGAAAGGGTGAAGCGTGGGACAGGGTGGTGCCGGGACGCGCCCGGCGGCTTTGCTTCAAGGCGGTCTGCCCCTGTCCGCCGAGCGTGGCCCGGCGCTGCCGGGGCAGGTGTTCGCGTCAGCCTGCGAGCTGCTGCTTGACCAGCTTGGATACCAGGCCCATGTCCGCCTTCCCGGCGACCTTCGGCTTCAGCGCGCCCATCAGCTTGCCGATGTCGGCCGGGCTGGTCGCACCGGTTTCCGCCACGGCGGCCTGGATGGCGGCGATGATCTCGGCTTCGCCCATCTTGGCCGGCAGGTAACGCTCGATCACGACCATTTCCTCGCGCTCGATCTGCGCCAGGTCCTCACGGTTGGCTGCTTCGTACTGGCTGATTGAGTCCTTGCGCTGCTTGACCATCTTGTCCAGCACGGCGACCACGGCGGTGTCGTCCAGTTCGATGCGCTCGTCCACTTCCTTCTGCTGGACGGCGGCCTTGATCAGGCGGACCACGCCCAGGGTGTGCTTGTCGCCGCTCTTCATGGCGGCCTTCATGTCGTCGGTCAGCTTCAGCTTCATGCTCATGGGGCACCTCGTATGTCGTGGGTCAGGCTAATTGGTGGGCGCCGTGGCGGCAGCCCGGGAACGCAAAAAGCCGGCGACGCTTGCGCGTGCCGGCTTCTTCCCCACCGCGACAGGCAGAACCTGTCGCCATGAGTGCGTCCGATCAGTACAGGCGCTGACGCTTGGTGACGTCGCGCGACGAACGGCGCAGCTGACGCTTCACTGCAGCAGCAGCCTTGCGCTTACGTTCCTGGGTCGGCTTTTCGTAGAACTCGCGCTTACGGGTTTCGGCCAGCACACCGGCCTTTTCGCAAGTGCGCTTGAAGCGGCGAAGAGCAAACTCAAAAGGTTCGTTCTCGCGGACTTTGACGCTGGGCATGGAATCTCCGGACACTGTGTAGAACCGGGTCTATACCCGGCGAGCCGCACATTATAGCGGCGCTTCGACAAACTGCAAGCATCCCGGCCTGAATACGGGCCGGTTTTCTTGCATCTCAAGGGCCTGCATCGCCCCTGAGGAGCACGCAGGGGGCGCATAATACACCACATGCGAGTCCTTGGTATTGAATCATCGTGCGATGAGACCGGCGTGGCGGTGTATGACACCGACCTCACCGGCATTGAAGCCCTGCGCGCCCACGCGGTGTACAGCCAGATCGCGCTGCACGCCGAATACGGCGGCGTGGTGCCGGAACTGGCCAGCCGTGACCATGTGCGCAAGCTGCTGCCCCTGATCCGGCAGACGCTGGACGAAGCCGGCATGACCGTCGGCGACATCGACGGGGTGGCCTACACCGCCGGTCCCGGCCTGGTCGGTGCGCTGCTGGTCGGTGCCGGGGTGGCGCGTTCGCTGGCCTGGGCGCTGGAAGTGCCGGCCGTGGGCGTGCACCACATGGAAGGCCACCTGCTGGCACCGCTGATGGAAGACGACCCGCCGCAGGCGCCGTTCGTGGCCCTGCTGGTGTCCGGTGGGCATACCCAGCTGGTGGCGGTGGAGGCCATCGGCCGCTACCGGCTGCTGGGTGAGACGCTGGACGATGCCGCCGGCGAAGCCTTCGACAAGACCGCCAAGATGATGGGCCTGCCGTATCCGGGTGGCCCGCAGTTGGCCGCACTGGCCGAACAGGGCCGTCCGGGCGCCTACCGTTTCTCGCGCCCGATGACCGACCGCCCCGGGCTGGATTTCAGCTTCTCCGGGCTGAAGACCCAGGTGCTGCTGGCCTGGCGCGACAGCGACCAGAGCGAGCAGACCCGTGCCGACATCGCACGCGGCTTCGAAGATGCCGTGGTCGAGACGCTGGTGATCAAATGTGGACGCGCGCTGGAAGCGGCCGGCACCAATGTCATCGTGGTGGCCGGCGGTGTGGGCGCGAACAAGCGCCTGCGCGTGCGGCTGCAGGAAATGGCCGCCAGGCTGGGTGGCAGGGCCTGCTTCCCGCGCCCGGCACTGTGCACCGACAACGGGGCGATGATCGCTTTTGCCGGTGCACTGCGGCTGCAGGCCGGCCAGCACAATCCGCCGCGCGTGGACGTCACCCCGCGCTGGGACATGGCGACGCTGCCGGCGGTGTGATCGGCAGCGCACTGGCCATTGAATATTCTGATAGTGGCCACTCTGACGCTGGTTGATTGTTGCTTGAGTGCAATACTCGTTCATGCCTGATCGAACCGAGGAAACCTCATGCTCATTGTCCATCCGAAATTCGTCGTGACACGGCAGATGGTGCGCGATGCCAATGCTCGCTTGATAGCACGATCTTCCCTTCGCGACGCAGAGGCGCCACCGCGGTTTCCCTTGAGGTTGAGCCGCGAGATGATCGATCGCGCAGGCAGGATTGCGCTCGGGTCGTTGAAGCGCGGTTGATACGGCGATGTCCGATCGTCTGACCTTCGCAAGGCTGGTCAACGATGAGGGCGATATGGCAGGGCATGTCGCCTATGCCCTGTACATGCGTGACAAGTTGACCTTCATCGAGACCTTTCGCCTGGACAAGGGGCGGCACCCGAGAGACGACGAGCTTGATGCATTCATCGTCACCGCCAACCTTGCCCTGCGCGTGTCAGCCTATCGGTCCGAGGCTGAGCGATCACTTGAAGTGTTCGTTCAGGAGGTGCTGGAAGAGTCGACAGGGGAGATCGCACGGCTATATCAGCGAGAGCTTTACCGCCAACTTGCCCGCAGCCGGTCGTTTGTCCGCGCTGTTGCCGAGAATCTTGCGGCCAACCTGTTGGCAGCGGCCTGTGTCGCACTGCTGGCCGTGGTTCTTTACGGGTCGCGTATTGGTTTCGGCAATCTCGTGGCCGATGTATTTGGATACCACGCCCTTCCAGCGCCCAACGACCCGCCCCTAAGCCCGGGAGCCGGGAATCTCCCAGCGGTGCCCGCGAACCACTGAGCAGGGACAGCCCCGCTGTTCATCCCACGTCCCTGCACCTCGCGGCTGCTCCCGTTACCATGACGGCCTCTTTCGTGCGGCAGGCATCATGGACAAGGTATTCATCGAAGGGCTGGAGATCGACGCCCTGATCGGTATCTACGACTGGGAACGACGGATCCGCCAGACGCTGGTATTCGACCTGGAAATGGGCTTCGACAACCGTCGTCCGGCCGCCACCGACAATATCGAGCACACACTCAATTACAAGGCCGTCAGCAACCGGCTGCAGGAATACGTGCGGGCCTCGGGCTTCGGCCTGGTGGAAACCCTGGCCGAGCGCTGCGCGGAGATCGTGCTGCAGGAATTCGACGTTCAATGGCTGCGGCTGAAGCTCAGCAAGCCCGGTGCCGTGCGCGGCGCGCGCGCCGTCGGCGTGATCATCGAACGCGAACGGACCCGGTAATCCGGCAGCGCCGGCCGCGGTCGGCAACCGGAACCCAATGAACGACCTACAAGAAGGAGGCAACCTGGTGGTGGATGCGGTAGTGGTGGTGAACTGGCTGGACAGCCTGCAGGAATCTCTGGCGCCGTATCCCGGTGCCTATCTCGCGCTGATGCTGTCGGCACTGGTGATCGCCGCCGGGCTGGCCAACTGGGTCACCAAGCGCATCCTGCTGCGTGGCCTGCGGCGCCTGCTCGCCCGCCTGCCGGGGGCCGATTCCGGCCGCGGCAGCAATGTGATGCGGGTGATCTCCCGGTTGTCCAACGTGGTGCCAAGCCAGGTCATCGCCTCCGGCATCGCCTACGTTCCGGACCTGCCGGTCGGGCTGGTGGCGTTCGTCGTCGCGGCCTGCCAGGCCTGGGCCATCCTGACCGTCTCGATGGCGCTGTCGCATGCACTGGATGCCGCCAACGATCTGTACGAGCGTCGGCCGGACGCGCGCAACAAGCCGATCAAGGGCTACCTGCAGGTCGCCAAGATCGTCATTTTCGCTATTGCCGGGCTGGCGATCGTGGCGACACTCGCCGGCGTGGAAATGCGCTACCTGGTGACCGGCCTGGGCGCGGCCACGGCGGTGCTGATGTTGATTTTCCAGGACACCATCCTGTCGCTGGTGGCCAGCGTGCAGATCAGCGGGGATGGCCGGATCCGCCTGGGCGACTGGATCGAAATGCCCAGCCAGAATGCCGACGGCGATGTCATCGACATCGCCCTGCACACCGTCACCGTGCAGAACTTCGACAAGACCATCACCACCATCCCGACCAAGAAGCTGGTCACCGAATCGTTCAAGAACTGGCGCGGCATGCAGGAGTCCGGCGGCCGCCGGATCAAGCGCGCGCTGTTCCTGGACCAGCACAGCGTCGGTTTCATGGATGACCAGGCACGGGCACGGGTCGGCCAGTTCGCCCTGCTGGCTGATTACCTGCGCGACAAGGACACCGAACTGGGGCAGTGGAACGCCGAACTGCGCGCCCGCGGAGCGGGCGACATCAACAGCCGGCGCGTCACCAATCTGGGCACCTTCCGGGCGTACGTGGAGCGCTACCTGGGCAGCCACCCCGGCATCAACCCCGACATGACCCTGCTGGTACGCCAGCTGCAGCCCACCACCGAAGGCCTGCCGCTGGAGCTGTACTGCTTCACCCGCAGCACCGCCTGGGGCGAGTACGAAGGCGTGCAGTCGGACATTTTCGACCACCTGTTGGCGATCCTGCCGGCGTTCGGTCTGCGCGTGTTCCAGGCCTCCAGCGACGCCATGCTGATGGAGGCGCGGGCCGAACGTGCCCAGCAACCGCCTGCCACCCCCAGCCCCGGCATGCTTTAAGCTGACCCCGGCCGCGCTGTCGCAATCCGCGCGGACGGAAAACATGAACGCAGAAGATGCGCACTTTTGTGCCCGGTACCTTTAGAATGCCGGCACTGAAAACGTTTACATCAAGGACACCCGGTGGCTTCCGAACGTATCGAATCCCTCATTGCGCAGATGACCGTGGAAGAAAAGGTCGGTCAGCTGGGCGTGTTCGCCGACATGGTTCGTCCCTTTGCCCCGGACGTGAACCCGGAAGCCAACGTCAGCAACGCCGACCAGGTGCTGCAGCAGGTGCGTGACGGCAAGGTCGGCTCGCTGTTCAACGGCGTCGGCGCAGAGCTCGGCCGTCGCATCCAGCAGGTGGCGATCGAAGAAAGCCGCCTCGGCATCCCGGTGATCCTGGCCGCCGATGTCATCCATGGCATGCGTACCGTGTTCCCGATCCCGCTGGGCGAAGCGGCCAGCTTCGAACCCGAACTGGCGCGCCGCACCGCACGTGCCACCGCCGTGGAAGCCACCGCGGCCGGCCTGCACTGGACCTACGCGCCGGCCGTGGATATCGCCCGCGATCAGCGCTGGGGCCGTGGCGCGGAAGGCGCCGGCGAAGACGTGGTGCTGGGCTGTGCGTTCGCGGCCGCCCGCGTGCGCGGCTTCCAGGGCGATGACCTGCGTGCGCATGACGCGCTGCTGGCCACGCCCAAGCATTTCGCCGCCTACGGCGCGGTGATGGCCGGCATGGAATACAACATGGTGGACATCTCCCCGCAGACCCTGCGCGATGTGCACCTGCCGCCGTTCAAGGCCGCCTTCGATGCCGGCGCGGTCACCGTGATGTCCTCCTTCAACGACATCAACGGCGTGCCGGCCAGTGCCAACGCCGAACTGCTGACCGACATCCTGCGCGGTGAGTGGAACTTCCCCGGCGTCGTCATTTCCGATTACACCGCGGACATGGAACTGGTCGCCCACGGCTATGCCGCCGATGACCGCGATGCCACCGCCAAGGCGTTCACCGCCGGCCTGGACCTGAGCATGCAGAGCGGCTTCTATGCCGAACACCTGCCGGGCCTGGTGGAAAGTGGCGAAGTGCCGATGGCGGTGCTGGATGAAGGCGTGCGCCGCATTCTGTGGCTGAAGGAAACCATCGGCCTGTTCGATGATCCGTACCGCTCGCTGGACCCGGCACGCGAAGCCGACGACTCGCATATCGCCGCGCATGACGAGCTGTCGCGCGACGCGGCGCGGCGCTCCATCGTGCTGCTGAAGAACGAACAGTCGGCGCTGCCGCTGCGCCGCGACGGCCAGAAGATCGCGCTGATCGGTCCGTTCGTGCAGGACCGCGAGAACATCGAAGGCTGCTGGACGCTGTTCGGCGACAAGAGCCGTTACGTGGACCTGGAAACCGGCGTGCGCGCGGCCATCGGCGATCAAGCGCTGCTGGAAGTGGTGCCGGGTTGCGATCTGGAAAGCGGCATCGCCGGTGGCATCGAAGCGGCCGTGGCCGCCGCGCTGCGCGCCGATGTGGTGGTGCTGGCGCTGGGCGAACCGCAGCGTTACAGCGGCGAGGCCCAGTCGCGCGTGGAAATCACCTTGCCGCCTGCCCAGCAGGCGCTGGCCGAAGCGGTCGCGATGGCCGGCAAGCCGATGGTGGTGCTGCTGCGCAATGGGCGCGCGCTGGCCCTGCAGGGCGCGGTGCGCAATGCGCAGGCCGTGGCGATCACCTGGTACCTGGGCACCCAGACCGGGCATGCCGTGGCCGATGTGCTGTTCGGCGATTACAACCCGTCCGCACGCCTGCCGGTGAGTTTCCCGCAGGTGTCCGGGCAGCAGCCGTACTTCTACAATCATCCACGCACCGGGCGTCCGGAGCTGCCGACCATGTCCGAGTTCAAGGCGCGCTGGCGCGAGATTCCCAACGAGCCGCTGTACGCCTTCGGCCACGGCATCAGCTACACCAGCTTTGCCTACGGCGTGCCGCAGCTGAGCAGTGCCAAGCTGGGCTGGGATGACACCCTCACCATCACCACCACGCTGACCAACACCGGCAGCGTGGCCGGCGAAGAAGTGGTGCAGCTCTACATCCATGACCGCGTGGCCAGCCGCGTGCGGCCGGTGCGCGAGCTCAAGGACTTCCGCAAGGTGATGCTGCAGCCGGGTGAATCCACCGAAGTGAGCTTCACGCTGCACCGTTCGCAGCTGGCGTTCACCGGGCGCGATGGCGTGCTGCGCGCTGAAGCAGGCCTGTTCGACCTGTGGGTGTGCGCATCGGCGATCAGTGGTTCGCCGGTGCAGTTCGAGCTGCTGGCTGAGTGAGTGACGCGTCCGGCCTGTCCGGACGCGCGGGTCGTCGCCGCCACGGCTTGGCGCAGCGTCCCTGCACGCCTCATGCATGCCCGGCTCACGTTGGCCGGGCTAGGCTGGATGCCTTCGTTCCTGCCGGAGTCGTGCATGCGCCTGTCCCGTTCATTGAAGTTGCCGCTGTTGCTGGCGAGCCCGTTCTGGCTGGTCGCTTGTTCGCAGGCTGATGCGCCTGCCGCGCCTGCCGAGGCGGCACCTGCGCCGATGTCAGCCGCTGCGGGCCCGACCGACACGCCGGATGACCCGGTCACAGCACCGTCGCCGAACGGGTCGAGCGCGCCGTCCGTGCCGGCCGATGCCGACCAGGCAGCGCCGGCCGAATCCGGTCCGAACGCACCGGCCGATACCGCCGCAGCGGCCGCTGGCGATGCGCGCGGGCGGATCGAGCGCGTGCTTGGCGATGCCGATCAGTACGAAACCGTGTTCAAGGCGTTGCAGCAGGGGATCGCTGGCGATGACCGCGCCGCCGTGGCCGCGCTGATGCGCTATCCACTGCGCGTGGATACCGGCGGCAGCAAGCGCGAGGTGCCCGACGCGGCGACCTTCCAGCGCGATTACGAGCGCATCGTCACCGCGCCGGTGGCGCGTGCGATCAGCGCGCAGTCCTTCGATACCGTGTTTGCCAACCAGCAGGGCGTGATGATCGGCAACGGCCAGGCCTGGTTGAATGGAACGTGCCTGGACAAGGCTTGCAGCCGCACCGAGGTCAAGGTCGTCGCCCTGCAGGAATGACCGGTATGCCGGTAGCGCCGAAGGCATGCTCGGCGAGCGCAGCGGCAAGGGGAACGGCGTGACGACCACCGGTCGTCACCCACCGAGGCATGACGGCCAGCGGCCGTCACTACCGGGGTCAACCCTTCGGGGTCAGCTTCAGCAGCTTGCCGTTCTTGCCGTCTTCCAGGACCCACACCGCGCCATCGGGGCCCTGTTCCACTTCGCGGATGCGTGCGCCCATGTCGAAGCGTTCGGCTTCGCGCGCGCTGTCGCCGTCGAAGCTCACACGTACCAGCGCCTGCGATGACAGGCCGCCGATGAAGCCGCTGCCCTTCCACTGCGGGAACAGGTCGCCGCTGTAGATGATGAAGCCGGCCGGCGAAATCACCGGGTTCCAGGTCACCTTGGGCGCGGCGAATTCGGGACGGGTGGAATGGTCGGGTATCGACCGACCATCGTAATGATCGCCATTGGAGACGATGGGGTAGCCGTAGTTCCCGCCGCGGGTGATCAGGTTCAACTCATCGCCGCCAGCCGGGCCCATCTCGTGTACCCACAGCTTGTTGTTGGCATCGAAGGCGATGCCCAGCATGTTGCGGTGGCCCAGCGACCATACCTGCGCGGCCACGCCACCCTGCGAAGCGAACGGATTGTCGGCCGGCACCGAGCCATCGTCGTTCAGGCGGATCAGTTTGCCGAGGTTGCTGGCCATGTCCTGGGCCGGGTCGAACTTCTGCCGCTCGCTGGAGGTGATCCACAACTTGCCGTCGGGACCGAAGGCGATGCGGTGGCCGTAGTGGCCGTTACCGCTGACTTTCGCGTCCTGCCGCCAGATCACTGAAAGATCCTGCAGCGCGCCGGCGCCATCGGCATCGAGCACCAGCTTTGCGCGCGCCACGGCAGCGCCGCGGGTGTTGTTGCTGCCTTCTTCGGCGTAGCTCAGGTACACCAGCTGATTGCTGGCAAAGTCCGGGTGCAGCACCACGTCACCGAAACCACCTTGGCCGCCGTAGGCAACCTTCGGCCCGCCGGTGATTTCATGTTTGGCCCTGCTGGTGAGATCCAAGTGCTGCAATTTCCCGGCCTTCTCGGTGACCAGCACACTGCCATCGGGCAGGAAAGTCATCGCCCAAGGCTCGTCGAACGTGGCGAATTCGGTGGCGTTGAATGCGCTGAAGGATTTCTGCGCCGGAGCGGCGGCGGCGGGCGCGGCAGCCTCTGGACTGGCGGCGCCACAGGCAGTGGTGGCAAGCATCGGGGTCAGGCCGATGGCCAGGGTGAGAAGCAATTTACGGGTCATGGGTATCTCCAGGCGGGGATGCGGATGGCCAACCCCCTCTGTATACCATTGCGACCGTGCATGTCGCAGCCCTTCCCCCCTGGATGAGGGGACGCTAGAGCATGGGCAAGGATCAGATGCCGCGCGTTGGACCCTTGTCCAGCCGCGGATCGGCGAGCAGCGCATCTTCCCAGCCGCGCTTGACGGCATGCTGTGCCTGCAGCCATTCCAAGCGGCTCTCGCCGCGCTCGGCCGCCCAGCGCGTCTGCAGCTCGCGCTCCACTTCCTCGTAAGCGCGGATCACATCCTGCGCACGCGACTGGTGCCCCAGCCGGTAGGCCGGTTCATAGTCCTCGAAGGACGAGCTGGCGTCGTAGTAGGGCTCGCTCGGGTAACGTTCGCGCCAATAAGCGGCGAACGCATCACGCTGTACACCGTCTTCGGGCACGCGGCCGGGGATCTGGTAGTCAGGGCTCATTCGTCGGCTCCGTGTCGTCGTTGTTCGAGATTCCATCATGACGACCTGCCGGTTAACGGCCCGGGCCCGGCGCGTGAGCGCAGCGTAGAGCCGATACGCGCGCGTGCGCCCCATCATCCGTCCTTGCGCGGGAACAGGTAGATCACCGCGCCCACCGCGAATGCGGCCAGCGCAGCCAGGATGTTGGCCCAGCTGGCGCTGGCAAACAGCGCCAGACACAGCACCAGCGCCAGCACCGGGATCAGCGGGCCGCCGGGCAGCTTCAACGCACCTGGGCGGTCGGCATAGCGCTTGGCGAGCACCAGCACCGCGGCAGCCGTGCCGATGTAAGCGAACAGCCGGGTGGTCATCGACAGCAGCGCCAACTGCACGAACGAACCACTCAGCGCCAGCAGCAGTGAAATGATGCCCTGGCACAGGATCGCTGCGGCCGGGGTGCGGAAGCGCGGGTGCACGTGTGCCAGCACTTTCGGGCCGTAGCCATCGGCGGCCAGTGCGTACAGGAAACGGGGTCCCATCATCATCGTGTTGCTGTTGGTGCCCAGGATGGAGATCGTCGCGCCCACGGTCAGGATCAGCGCCAGCGCCTCGCCGCCGAAGCCTGCGGCGGCATCGGCCAGTGGCGTGGCCGAGCCGGCCAAGCCGGGCAGGGTGCCCTGCGCGACGACCTGCACCGCAGCGTAGATCACGGTGACGGTGATGATCATGGTGATCAGCGCGAACGGGATGTCTCGCCGTGGATTGCGGTACTCGCCCGCCGCGGCCGGGATGTTCTCGAAGCCGGCGTAGGCATACAGCAGCAACAACGCCGCCTCGCCCATGCGCTGCAGGTCATGCGGGTCCGGACGCTGGCCGGAGAAGGCCAGCTGCGGATCGATGTACAACGCGCCGATGGCCACGAACAGCAGCAGCGGCACCAGCTTGCCGATCACCAGCACCACGCCGGTACGCGCCGCCGAGCGTACGCCGATGATGTTCACACCGGTCAGGAAGGCGAGCGACAACACGATCACCGCGATCCGCCCGCCGCCGCTGCCGGCCAGCGGCCAGAAGCGCGCCACCGCATCGGCCAGCGCGTTGCTCAGTGCCGCTGCCGAACTGATGCGGGTCAGCCAGATCATCCAGCCGATCTCGAACCCGGCGAATCGGCCGAATGCCTCGCGGGCATAAAGGTAGCTGCCGCCGGGTTCGTCGAAGTAG
This sequence comes from Stenotrophomonas lacuserhaii, assembly GCF_014836545.1. GTDB lineage: Bacteria > Pseudomonadota > Gammaproteobacteria > Xanthomonadales > Xanthomonadaceae > Stenotrophomonas > Stenotrophomonas lacuserhaii. The sequence goes on along the minus strand of NZ_JACSQS010000010.1, from coordinate 101,741 downwards.
CTGGCGGCCTGCGCGTAGCACAGCACCAGCAGCGCGACCACGATGCCGGCAGCAAGCACGCCCCACAGGCTGAAGGGGCCAAGCAGCATCACCGTCGCGGCCGGCAGCAGGTAGATCCCGCTGCCGATCACATCGTTGATGGACAGGCCGACGATCTGCCAGCGGCTGACCGCACGCTGCAGGCTGGGCGTGGGTTGGGTGTCCGGTGCGCTCACGGTGTGGGGCCGTGGGCGGCGGCCAGGGCCGGCAGCTGCCATGCCTGCTGCAGGCGCGCGTACTCGACACGTGGAAGCAGTACGAACAACGGGCCTTGGCGCGGATCCAGCCAGGCCAGCAGCTGCTGCATGTGCGCGGCGGTCATCGCGGTGCAGCCGGCGGTGGCCTCACCTTCCCTGCGCCACAGGTGGGCGAAGATGCAGCTGCCCTGGCCCGGCACATTGTGCGGATTGTGGTTGATGACGAAGCCCTGCTGGTAGCGCACATCGCCCTTGTTGTGCAGGTCCAGCCGCATCGGTTCGGTGGAGCCCTCCACCGCCTCGGCACCGACCCGTTCGGCATCGACGATGCGGTTGTAATACGGCGAATCCGGCACGTCCATGCAGTAGCTGCTTTCCTGCATCGGCTGCCACGGCAGGGCGGTGTCGGCCTGCGCGGCGTAGCCGAACGCGGTGCCCAGCGCGAACACCCCGGCCGGGCTGCGGCCATCGCCTTCGCGCTTGCGCGGGTCGCCGATGGCCTGGCCTGAGGCATGTGCCGCATCTGCGGCGACAGCCGGATGCAGGCCGATGCCCCAGGCGCTGCCGCTGCGGCCCAGGGCGACGTCGAACGCGGTGCCTTCCGGCTTCCAGCCACCGTCGGTGCGGGTGAACGCCTGCAGGCGTCCGTGCGTGCTGTCCCAGCCTTCACTGGTGACCACCACCACCTGCCCGGCACCGTCCAGCGGGCTGGCCGCCCATACCGGACCGGCCAGCGACAGGGCTGCAACGGCAAGGCAACGCAACAGCGACTTCATGGGCGGCTCCGGTCAGGTATCCAGCAGGTGTTCGATGCGTTCCAGGTTCACCGCCAGCTGGCGGTTGCGATCCGGGTTGGCGTCGCACAACAGCACGAAAACAAAATCCAGCAGGGACTGCAAGGAAGCACGGTACAGCACCTGTGCCATGTGCGGCGCACGGTCCTCGGCGCATACCGCCAGCGCGGCATCGGCATGCGCGCGCAGCGGGTTGGCGGTGTGGCGGGTAATGGAGACCACCTTGCCGCCGAGGTCCTGGAACTGCCGCGACAGCATCGACAGCTGTGGCAGCTTGCCGAACTCGGAGAACACCAGCATCACGTCACCGGGGCGTGCGGCAGACAGGTTGGCCAGCATCAGGATCGGGTCGGCATGGTGCACCACCAGCATGCCCAGCAGGGACAGCCGCATCGCGAACTCGCGCGCGTACAGGCCATCGTCGCCCAGCCCGTACACGAACAGCTTCGGCGCAGCATCGACCAAGGCGACGATCCGCTCCACGTCGGCCTGCGGATTGGCCGCGCGCGTTTCGTCCTCGGCGGCTGCCTTGCTGGCCTGCAGGGCCTGGGCAATGCGCAGGTAACCATCCCGCCCTTCGGCGACCGCAGGGGCTGAGGCCGGTGCGGCACCACTGCGCGCCACGTCCTGGCCGATGGAAAACTTCAGGTCCGGATAGCCTTTGAAACCCAGCTTCTGCGCGAACTTGACCACGCTGGACTGGCTGATACCCAGCGCGCTGGCCAACTGCTGGGACGAGTAATCGCGCAGCAGGTGGGCGTTTTCAAGGATGAAATCGGCGATGCGGCGCTCGATCGCCGACATCTGCCCGCGCTCGGCGCGGATCTTCAGCAGCGGCGGCATGCAGCAGCATCCAGCATGCGTGGTAGTGCCGAAGGCAGCGGCAGGAGCCGCTGCCAACGTCGCTTGCGGCGGCCCGCAGGGTGCCGGTCAGAACGACCGGCATAGCCATGCTCGGCGGACGCGCGGGCAGCCCTCAAGCGAGCATCTCCAGCCCACGCACCTCGGTGATGCCCAGCCCCGGCGCATCGCTGATGCTGATTTCCGATTCGTTGAACGTCACCCCGCCGCTGACCGGGTCGAACTGGCCCAGTGATGGCCCATCCAGGTCCACCTTGGTGATCACATCGCTCTTGGCAACGGCCAGATGCACGGCCGCGGCCACGCTGATGCTGGATTCGATCATGCAGCCGATCATGCACGGCACGCCATGGATGGCGGCGATGTCGGCGATGCGGATCGCATTGGACAGGCCGCCGGTCTTCATCAGTTTGATGTTGACGATATCCGCGGCGCGCTGCTGGATCAGGTCGATCACCTGGCTGGGATTGAACACGCTTTCATCGGCCATCACCGGCGTGTTGACCCGGTCGGTGACGTACTTCAGGCCGGCGATGTCGGCGGCCTTGACCGGCTGCTCCAGTAGCTCCAGCACCACCCCGGCCTCCTCCAGCGCACGCATCGCATGCACCGCCTGCTTGGCGGTCCAGCCCTGGTTGGCATCCAGCCGCAGCAGCGCGCGGCCTTCCACCGCCGCGTGGATGGCCTTGACCCGTTCGATGTCCAAGCCGATGTCCTTGCCGACCTTGATCTTCAGCGACTCGAATCCGCGGTCCAGCGCGGACAGCGAATCGGCCACCATCTTGTCGATGTAGTCCACGCTGATGGTGATGTCGGTGGTGATCACCGGATCGCCACCGCCCAGCATCTGGTACAGCGGTGCACCGTGCAGCTGCGCCCACAGGTCGTACAGGGCGATTTCCACCGCCGCCTTGGCGCTGCTGTTGCGCTCCATCGAGGACTGCACCAGCCCGCACAGGCGGTTGAGGTTGGCCACGTCCTGGCCGACCAGCCGCGGTTTGATGAAGTGGCGGATCGCTTCGATGATCGATCCGTGCGTATCGCCGGTGATCACCGCGGTCGCCGCCGCCTCGCCGTAGCCGGTGTGTCCGGTGTCGGTGCGGACCATCACCACCACGTCCTCGACGGTGTCCACGGTGCGCAGCGCGGTCTTGAACGGCGTCTTCAAGGGCACGCGCAGCATGCCCAGTTCGATATCGGTGATCTTCATCAAGGCGTCCGGGGCGTGCGCTGCGGGCGGACCCGCTGGATGTTGGTGATGCGGTCGATGTAGCGCAGGTCATCGCTGGCCATCATCGGTTCCAGGGGAGTGACCGACACGCCGTTCAGGTGCGCCTGGATGCGGGTGCCATCCTCGCCTTTCCAGCTGCCTCCGGCGGTGTCATGGATCACCCAGGTGCGGCCGTCTACATGGCCGATGGCCATCATCACGTGGCCCGGGATGTACACCAGGTCGCCCACCTGCAACTCAGCCACGGCGCGGTCGCGGCGGGCGGCGGTGTCCTTGTCGGTGAAGGCGATGCGGTCCAGCGCCGGGCTGATGCCCTGCGCGCTGGTATTGCGCGGCAGCAGCACCCCGGCACTGCGGTAGATCTCCGAAACGAAGCCGCTGCAGTCGCGGGCGTCGTAGTCGTGGCCCCAACCGTAGCGCTCGCCAAGGAACTTGTAGGCCTGGGTCAGCAGGGTGCGCGGGGTCAGCGGCAGGTAATCGGCACTGCTCTCCTGCGAACGCGGCAACAGTGCGGGCACCAGCTTCAGCGCACCATCGGCTTCGCGCACGGGCAGCTGCACCACCCAGCTGGCATGCGCCTGTTGGCCGTTGACCGCCTGTGCCGGCGACCACTGCGCCAGCACCGGCAGGCGCACGCCCATATCCAGTTGCAGGCGCGAAACGCGGGGCTCTTCGGGCGTGAAGGCGGTATGTGCCACTGCGCCGGTGATCACCCGGTACGGCCCCGTCGCGCCGTAACCCAGTACCGTCTGCTTGGAACCGGTGGCCACGTACTGCGCTTCGATCCACGCGCTGTAGCGCTCGCTGTGCACGAACAGCCACGCCCCGTCGGCGCTGCGGTGGACCACCGCGACCTTGTCGCCGGGGAACAGCGCCGATTCCTGGAAGCGGTCGATGTCGGCGTTTTCGGGGCTGCTGAAGACACGCTGCCGGGTCGGGAAGGTGCGCAGCGCGGCGCGATGCACCACCAGCCCGTACTGCGGCGTGGCGGCGGCGGGCAGTGCGTCCAATGCCAGGTTGGCTTCGATACCGGCGCGCTGGCCGGCGGGGATCGCGGTGCCGTGGGCGTCGTACAGCGTGCGCGTCGGCCAGTGCGACAGCGCGGTGATCGATTCGCGCAGCGCAGCGGCGGGCAGCGATGCGGGCAATGCCGCGATGTCCTGGATGTGCGGGTCTTCGGCGCGCATGCGCGCGTTCTGCGCGGCGATCTGCGCGCGGTCCAGGATCAGCGCATCGGCATCAGACAGCCGCGCGGCCCAGTACTGCGGCGTCAGGTAGGCCTCGTGCAGGCCGATGACATAGGGCAGGGCGGGGCCGGGATCCGGCGTGGCGGCCGGCGCGCGCGTGAGCGCCGACGCCGCGCTGCTTCCGAAGGCCAGGCACAGGGCCAGCATCAGAGCAGTGCGTGTGGGGCGGGAAGCCAGGATCATGCGGCGATTACCCTCATTGAAAGCTGATGGAATAGTTATTCCTTTCGCAGTGGAACGCAAGAATATATTATTGACCGGCTATCCCCTGCGTGTTACACAGCTGTTACCACCTGCGCTGGGGAAGTGTCGCTGTGGATACCGTCGTTCGCAAACTGTTGCTGCCTGCTGCTGCCTGCCTGTGCGCGGCGGTGGCGTGGGCGCAGCCGGCAGCGGATGCGAGCACGCCGATACCCGGTTCGGTGTCCGATGACGCGGTGATTGCAATGATCGACCAGGGGCGATTCGCCGAAGCGGGCACCCATCTGGATGCTTGGCTCGCAGGCGATCCGGGCGCGGCACGCCAAGCAGCATCCGCCTTCCAGAAGGAGCGCATGCGGCGCATCCGCCTGGACTTCAGCCTTGATGAAACCGCGGCCAAGGAAAAACTGCGCCACTGGATCCCCGACCTGCGCGATGACGAGTTCGCGCGCTGGGACGCGCAGGGACTGTTGGAGCATCTGGATATCGATGGCGAGCGGCGGTACTTCAACCGTGCGCCGTCCAACCTGTTCCGGCTCAGCAGCGAAGCCCGCGCACGCCGCCGTGCCGATGCCCCGATGCCGGCCGATGGCCCGTACGAAACGCTGACGCCGTACCACGCGCAGGTAGTGGCCGCCGGCGAACGCAGTGGCAAGGATTCGGTGCTGCCACAACGCGTTGAGGTCACCCAGTCACTTGTGGTGAAGGCTGATGCGGTGCCGGCCGGCGAAACCGTGCGTGCCTGGATCCCCTACCCGCGCGAGATTCCCGGCCAGCAGGAGCAGCTGCAGTGGATCGGCAGTTCACCGTCCGGCGCGCAGCTGGCCCCGGCCAGCACGCTGCAGCGCACGGCCTATCTGGAAGCGCCGGCCGTGGCCGGGCAGCCGACCCGTTTCCAGATCCGCTATGCCCTGACCATCAGCGCCCGCCATACCGCGATTGATCCCGCCGCAGTGCAGCCCACGCCCGACGAGCGAGCGCTGGCACCGTACCTGGCCGAGCAGCCACCGCATGTGCGCTTCAGCCCGGCACTGCGCGCGTTTTCCGAACGGGTGCTGCAGGGCGAGACGCGGCCGTATGAAGTGGTGCGGCGGCTGTTCAACGCGGTCGACCAGATCCCCTGGGCCGGCGCGCGCGAATATTCAACGATCAGCAACATCAGCGAGTACGCGCTGCAGGCCGGCCACGCCGACTGCGGCCAGCAGACCCTGCTGCTGATCACGCTGCTGCGCATGAACGGCATTCCCGCCCGCTGGCAGTCCGGCCGCGTGTTCTCTGACAACGCGACCGGCTACAGCAACCTGCATGACTGGGGCGCGGTGTATCTGGCGCCCTACGGCTGGCTGCCGATGGACGTCACCACCGGCGCGCTGGACAGTGATCAGCCGGCACTGCGCGACTTCTATCTCGGCGGCATCGACGGCTACCGGATCGCCTTCAACGATGATTTCGGCCAGGCCTTCGTGCCGGCCAAACAGCACTTCCGCTCGGAAACGGTGGACTCGCAGCGCGGCGAGGCCGAGTGGGCAGGCGGCAACCTGTATTTCGACCAGTGGGACGACCGGTTCCAGTGGACGGTACGGCCTGCAGGCGGCAAACCCAGCGCGACACCCTAGTCAACCACACCGTTCAATTTCTGCAGGAGAGAGCAGGGGATGAAGGCAATCAGCATCAAGCAGGCGGCGTTGACCGTCGCCCTGGGCGCGTGCCTGGGCATGATCGTGCCCAGCGTCGCAACGGCACAGAACGTTTCCGGCGCGGTTGCCGGCCGGGCCACCGCCGGTGACCTGGTCACCGTGGTCAACCGCGGTACCGGGCTGACCCGCTCGGCCACTGCCGGCAGCGATGGCAGCTATCGGCTCGGCCAGCTGCCGGTCGGTGACTACACCCTGCAGCTGAGCCGTGACGGTGCCGCTCTCGGCGAGCCGGTCAGCGTCAGCGTGGCCGTCGGTGGCACCACCACGGTGAACCTGGCCAGCGGCGGCGGGGTGGTCAACCTGGATGCGCTGCAGGTGGTCGGTTCGCGGGTGATCAACCGGGTGGACGTGTATTCCACCGAGACCTCCTTCAACGTCAACCGCCAGGAAATCTCGCGGCTGCCGGTGGCGCAGGACCTGTCCGCGGTGGCCCTGCTGGCACCGGGCGTGGTGGGCGGCAATTCCTCGTTCGGCGGGCTGTCCTTCGCCGGCTCCTCCGTGGCCGAGAACGCGGTGTACATCAACGGCCTCAACGTCACCGACATGTACACCCGGCGTGGCTTCTCCAGCGCGCCGTTCGGCTTCTTCCAGGAATTCCAGGTCAAGACCGGTGGTTATTCAGTGGAGTTCGGCCGCTCCACCGGCGGTGTGATCAACGCCGTCACCCGCTCGGGCAGCAACGAGTTCGAAGGCGGTGCGGAAGTCACCTTCGAACCGAATGCCTGGCGCTCGGCCGCCCGCGATCATTTCCACCGCGATGGCTCGCCGCACTCCTACGCCAGCACCGACGCCACCTCGTTCACCAAGACCAACGTCTGGGGTTCCGGTGCGCTGGTGAAGGACAAGCTGTTCCTTTTCGCGATGTATGAAAAGCGCGATACAGACGGCAACAACACCTCTTCAGATGGCCGCACCTGGTTCGACAACACCGGCGACGACGATTTCTGGGGAGCAAAGCTGGACTGGAACATCACCGACAACCACACCCTGGAACTGCTGGCATTCTCCGACGAAACCGAAACCACCCAGGCCTCGTCCGGTTACAACTGGGACACGCAGACCCTGGGCCAGTGGGGCGGTGACACGCTGACCGATGGCGGCGGCAAGAACTGGTCGGCGACCTATACCGGACGCTTCGGCGAAAGCTTCACCGCCAAGGCGATGGTCGGCCAGAACAACCAGCGTGCGTTCTCCAACTCCACGCTGGACCTGTATTGCGATGCCGTGTTCACCGATGCCACCTACGCGCCGTACCTGGGCCAGTTGAACGGCCTGCGCGCCGGCTGCCATCCCACCGGCACCGCCATCGCCGAACGCGACGACACCCGCGATGCCGCGCGCCTGGACTTCGAATGGGCGCTCGGAAGGCACCTGCTGCGCTTCGGCGTGGATCGCGAACTGATGACCACCGAACAGTCCACGCGCTATCCGGGGCCGAGCCAGATGACCTACACCGCGTACGCGGCACGGCCCGGCGATGAAGTCTGGGACGGGGCCAACGCCTACGTACCGGCGGGGGTCAACCAGATGCTGCGCGCGCGCAACCGCGTGTCCGGCGGCACCTTCGAAACCGAAGCAAACGCCTTCTACCTGGAAGACATCTGGAACGTCACCTCCACCCTGATGTTGAACCTGGGCGTGCGCTGGGACCGCTTCGAGAACCGCACCGCCGATGGCGATGCCTTCATCAAGATGGACGACCTGATCGCCCCGCGCGTGGGCTTTGCCTGGGACATCAAGGGCGACGGCAGCACCAAGCTGTTCGGCAATGCGGGCCGCTACTACCTGCCGGTGACCAACAACATCAACGTCAACTTCGCCGGTGGGCTCACCGACGAATACAGCTACTACGTACTCAACGGCTGGCAGCAGCAGAGCAACCCGGTAACCGGTGCGCCGTACATGGCGCCGGTGATCGGCCAGCAGGTCGGTCCCACCGATACCCGCATGAACACCGGCGCGGCCGATCTGCGGCAGAGCGTGGACAAGGACCTGAAGGCGGTCTACCAGGACGAGTACATCCTCGGCTTCCAGACCATGATCAACCAGGCCTGGTCGTGGGGCGTCAACGGCACCTACCGCCGGATGACCCGCGCGCTGGACGACATGCGCCTGAACCATACGCCGTGCGGCCCGACCGGCAGCACGCTGTGGCCGATCGCCAATCCCGGCGAAAGCCTGACCATCTGGGGCGATTCCAGCATCGGCTGCGCCGAGGAAGGCTGGATCACCATCGACACCGCCAACAGCGGCTACCGCAAGGGCGGCAGCGGCGAAGTGGTGGGCTACTCCAAGCCCAAGCGCACCTACAAGGCGCTGGAGTTCCAGCTGGACCGCGCGTGGGACGAGAAGTGGATGTTCAACGCGTCCTATCTGTGGTCCAAGAGCGAGGGCAATTTCGAAGGCCCGGTGAACTCGGACACCAACTACGGCGACACCGGCATGGTCCAGCACTGGGACCATCCTTCCAACAACGAGCGCTACGGCGCGCTGTTCAACGATTTCCGCCACCAGTTCAAGTTCCGCGCGGCCTATGCGTTGAACGAGCAGTGGTCGTTCGGCAGCACGCTGCAGGTGCAGTCTGGTGGCCCGGTCACCGCCTTCGGCGTGATGTGGCCGGGCGACACCGTGGCCGGCGGCAGCACCTCCAGCGAGGGCAGCGGTGGCGGCACCGGCTGGCTGTGCGTGGCCAACTGCACCGGCACCTACGACCAGCGCGTGTTCGAGCCCACCGCCCGCGGTGCGTTCGGCAACCTGCCGTGGACGTGGACCATGGGCGCCAACGTCACCTGGCGCCTGCCGGTGGACGGCATCGACCTGAGCGCACGACTGTCGGTCTACAACCTGTTCAACAACCAGACCGTGATCAACGTGCACCAGCGCTACGAAAGCCAACCGGGTGTCTATCGCGAAGCCACGTTCAAAACCGGCACCCGCTGGCAGGCACCGCGCTACGCACAACTGGTGGTGGCCTGGAACTTCTGACCCGGTAGTGACGGCCGCCGAACCTGGTAGTGACGGCCGCTGGCCGTCAGCTATCGCTCCTGGTGGGTGACGACCGTTGGTCGTCACGCGGTTGCTGTTCCTGCTGCGCTTGCCGAGCATGGCTATGCCGGTCGTCCTGACCGGCACCCTGCGGGCCGCCGCAAGCGACGTTGGCAGCGGCTCCTGCCGCTGCCTTCGGCGCTACCTCCCCTCGTTCAAAGGTTGATCGCCATGTACGCGCCCCTGCTGCTGTTCGCCCTGGCCGCGTCCCCGTTCGATGCCATGCTCGAACGCACGGTGCAGCGCGAGCAGTTGCCCGGCATCGCGATGGGCGTGGTGGAAGACGGCAAGGTGGTTTACCGTCGCGCCGAAGGCCGCCGCGGCGACACCCCGGACGCGCGCATCGATGACGAAACCCTGTTCAAGATCGCCTCCAACAGCAAGGCAATGACCGCCGCCCTGCTCGCCCGCCTGGTGGAACAGGGCAAGCTGCGCTGGGATGACCCGGTCCGCCGCCACCTGCCTTCGTTCACCATGTTCGATCCCTGGGTGGGCGAACAGATGCAGGTACGCGACCTGCTGATCCACAACAGCGGACTCGGGCTGGGGGCCGGCGACCTGATGCTGTGGCCTGAGCCAAACCACTTCACCCGCGCCGACATCATTGCCGGGCTGGCGCACCTCAAGCCGGTCACCAGCTTCCGCAGCGGCTATGCCTACGACAACCTGATGTACGTGGTGGCCGGCGAAGTGGCGGCGGCGGCAGGCGGAAAGCCATACGACCAGCTGATGCGCGAAGAGGTGTTCGTCCCGCTCGGGTTGTCGCGCTGCCAGGTAGGCGAATGGTCCACCGTAGCGGTCGGCAACATCGCCCAGCCCCACGTGCGCCGGGAGGGGCGCAACGTGGTGGTCGCCGCGGACGGCGATACCAGCCCGGATTCACCCTCGATGGCAGCCGGCGGCATCCGCTGTTCCTTGAACGACATGCTGCGCTGGATGCAGGTGCTGCTGGATCCGTCGCGTGCGCCGGGCTGGCTGGACACCGAGCAGCGCCGCCAACTGTGGACGCTGCAGATGGCGATGCCCCTGGGCGAGCGCCAACGACGCTGGGACAACGCGCACTTCGCCGGCTACGGCTACGGCTGGCGCCTGTCCGACCTGGACGGGCAATGGAAGGTGGCCCATACCGGCACGCTGTCCGGCATGTACTCCTCGCTGGCGCTGCTGCCGGAGCGCAAGGTCGGTGTGGTACTGCTGATCAACGGGGAAGGCGAAGACGCACGCACCGCGCTGATGCAGGCTGCGTTGAAATACTACACCGCCCCCGGCGGCACGCAGGGTGTCGATGGCTGGCTGGACGACCTCGCGCAGGCAGGCGCGCCATCACCGAAAGAGGCCGGCCCGCTGCCGGATACCCGCACCACAGCACCCGCGTCGGCAACCGCACTGGTGGCCCTGCAGGGCCGCTACCACGACCCGTGGCTGGGCGAGGCCTCGCTTTGTCCGGTGCGGGGCCGGCTGCGTTTCAGCGTGGACAAATCGCCGCGCCTGCAGGCCGACGTGCTGCAGGCAGGGGCGCGCTGGGTGCTGCGCTGGGATACGCTGGAACCAGCCGCCCAGGCGTGGCTGCAGCCTACTGCTGCAGCCGTACCTACGCTGGACCTGCGCGCCATCGACCCGGATATCGACTTCAGCTATGACTACCAGGACCTGCACTTCACTCGTACTGGCGATTGCCCTGGCAACGAGCGCGCGCGCCGCTGAAGCGCCCACCGTTTCGCCCGCGCGCAGCGCTGCCGAAGCCGGGCTGGTGGAGATCCGCACGCTGTCGCCCGGCATCGCGCTGGATGTCCGCTACGCCACTGCCAACAACTTCACCGGCCGCCCGGTGACCGGCTACGCGGCACCTGCCTGCTACCTGCTGCCGGCGGCAGCCGACGCGCTGGCCAGGGTGGAACGCACGCTGCGCAGCCAGGGCCATGCGTTGCAGGTGCATGACTGCTACCGCCCGGTGCGTTCGGTGCAGGCCTTCGTGGCATGGGCACGGGATCCACACGAAACCTCGCGCAAGGCCACGCAGTACCCGGACGTGGACAAGTCCCGCCTGTTCGCCGAAGGCTACATCGCCGAGCGCTCCGGCCACAGTCGCGCGGCCACCGTGGACGTGGGCCTGATGCAGTGCGAGGCCGGTCGCTGCACGCCGCTGGACATGGGCACCGACTTCGACTTCTTCGGCACGCGTGCGCATACCGCTGCCGATGGGCTCACCCCGTCGCAGCAGGCCAACCGGCAGCGCCTGTTGCAGGCGATGGCCGCCGCAGGCTTCGTCAACTATCCGCAGGAATGGTGGCATTACACCTTCCAGCCCGAGCCGGATCCGCACACCGCCTACGACGTGCCGGTGCTCTAGGTGGAAGGGGTCAGAGTCCTTTTGCCACGGCAAAAGGACTCTGACCCCTCTCCCCGGCCATTACACTGTGGCCATGAACCTTCCTCTCCACTTCGGTCTGCTGGGCACCCTGGAAGCCGCTGGCATCGCCCTTCTGGTCGGCCTGCTGGTGTATTTCCTGTTCCATCATCTCGCCCGCGCGCTGCGCTGGCCGCACGGCCACGCACTGGGCTGGGCCAGCGGGATCGCGGTGGTCATCTCCGCGGGCATCGACATGTGGAAGCTGTTCTACATGGGCATCGTGCGGATGGAATCGCCGTTCTACGCGCGTCTCTATCTTTCCACCATCCACGATCCCAACGAACTGGGCAGCCGGGTGGTGCTGGAGATCATCGGCGCGTTGTCCGGTGTCGCGCTTGGATGGCTTTTGTTCAGTTCGCGGTCAGCGGCGGAGCAGGGCAGCGCGGACTGATTTTCGTTTGCGGAGGGTTAAAATCCGGCCCGCTGAATGCGCGCCTTACTTCCTGCTCACCGGCTTCTAACCAAGCCGGTAGCCGATGGCCGCCGTGTAGTGGTTAATGCCGCGTGTGAGGGCCGCTTGCGCCCCAATTTGTGTTCATCGGCACGCTGCCAACGTAGGCCCCGTACGGAATACATGGCCGTGCAACATCACATCCAAGGAGACCACCCAATGACTCTTCGTAACCGCAAGCCGCTGATCGCCCTCCTCGTTGCCGCTGGCAGTGTGTTCACCCTTCCGGCCATGGCGCAGAGCGCCGCACAGGATCAGGCGGCAACTGCGCAGGCGCAGGCCGTGCAGGCACAGCAGGCGGCAGCTGCGGCCGGCAACCAGGCAGCCGAAGCCGGTAACGCCGCAGACCAGGCCACGCATGCTGCTGGCCAGGCCGCAGCGCAGGCCAACGGCGGCGGCGGCCAGACCTGGGCCAGCATCGATACCGACGGCAACGGCACCATCAGCAAGACCGAGGCACAGGTGAATGCCGGCCTGGCGCAGGTGTTCGACCAGGCCGATAGCAACAAGGACGGCGAGCTGTCCGCCGATGAGTACAAGGCCTTCGTGCAGGCCCAGCAGGGCGCCGCCGGCGCACAGGGCAACTAAGTCCCGAGATGGTGGCCCGGTAGCGCCAAGCCATGCTCGGCGAGCGCACCGCGCGGCACCATCAGAAGTCGCCGCGCATGGCTCGGCGCTACCGTAGGTGCCGACCTCGGTCGGCACGACCCATCAGGGCGGCCCACGCAGGCCAGTGCGTGGGCCGCCCTGTTATTCTTCACGCATGAAAACATCCACGTCCGGGCGCGGCAGCGCCATCGGCCTGGTCGGTTTTGACGGTGACGATACGCTGTGGAAGAGCGAGGATTACTACCGCAAGGCCGAACAGGATTACCTCGACCTGCTCTCGCACTACATCGATGTGCACGACACCCGCACTGCGCGGCATCTTCTGGACGTGCAGCGGCGCAACCTTGCGCTATTCGGGTACGGCGTCAAGGCAATGACCCTGTCGATGATCGAAGCGGCCATCGAGATCACCGACAGCCGGGTCAGCGCGAAGCACATCCAGCGCATGCTGGACATCGGCCACGACACCCTGCGCCACCCGGTGGAGCTGATCGACGGTGTGCGCGAATCGGTCGCGAAGATCGCCGAGGATCATCCGGTGGTACTCATCACCAAGGGAGACCTGTTCCATCAGGAGGCCAAGATCAAGGTCGCCCAGCTGCACGACCTGTTCCCGCGCATCGAGATCGTGTCGGAGAAGGATCCGGAAACCTATGCCCGCGTGCTGGCCGAGTTCGATCTGCCGATCAACCAGTTCGTGATGGTGGGCAACTCGCTGCGCTCGGACATCGAACCGGTGGTGACGTTGGGCGGTTGGGGCGTGCATACCCCGTATGCCGTTACCTGGGCCCACGAAACCGAACATGGCGTGGCCGATGACGAGCCGCGCATGGTCACCGCCGATACCGCGTGGGACTGGCCGGCCGCGCTGCAGGCCATCGAAGCCAAGGCGGCGTCCGCGCGCGGTGCGTGACCTGACACGACGGCCCCGCTGCGTCACAATCGCGGCATGAACCGCCCGCTGACAACGCTGCTGTTGCTGTCCCTGCTGCTGGTGCCTGCGATCGCGCCGGCCCAGCAGACGGCGGAGAAATCGGCCACCTACGCGGTGGATACCGGTGATGCGTGGATCGATACCTGGCTGGCGGACATCAACCACTACGCGGAGCGCTATCCGGACAGCTTCCTGGACGAGGTGGCGCGCTACAGCGGCGTGGATCGCGGCTATATCGCCGCGCTGGTCAACAACCACGGCTGGCATGCCGCGGACGTGTACTTCGCCTGTTTCTGGGCAAAGGCCATCAAGGTCAGCTGCCGCGAGGTGGTGAGGGCGTTCAGCGCGCACCGTGACGGGGGTTGGCAAGCGGCCGTGGAGGCCTTGCCGGTGCCGCCGGACAACCTGCACAAGCGCGCGCTGCGCCACGCCATCGTGGCCAGTTACCGGCATTGGGATCGGCCGATCACGTTGGATGCCACGCTGCGCCGCCAGCTGGGCACGGAGCGGTAACGCCGAAGGCGGCGGCAGGAGCCGCTGCCTCAGCCGCTACCAAAGCGGGCAGGGCCCGGCGACAATGCCAGCCAACGCATTTTCCGTGTTCCTTGCTGGGTATCCCATGAGCGCTGCTGAATTCGTTTCGCCCGATGCCATCCGTCGCCTGTTCGCCCAGGCCATGTCCCGCATGTACCGCAGCGAAGTGCCGCTGTACGGCGACCTGGTCGACCTGGTCGCGCAGATCAACGCGCAGGTGCTGGCCGAAGACACCGCCCTTGCCGAGCAACTGCAGCGCAACGACGGCCGCGGCCGGCTGGATGAAGAGCGCCACGGCGCGATCCGTGTCGGCACCGCTGAAGAACTGTCGACCCTGCGCCGCCTGTTCGCGGTGATGGGAATGTACCCGGTCGCCTACTACGACCTCAGCGTGGCCGGTGTGCCGGTGCATTCCACCGCGTTCCGCCCGATCGACGCCGTGGCGCTGGCCGCCAATCCGTTCCGCGTGTTCACCTCGCTGCTGCGGCTGGAGCTGATCGAAGATGAGTCACTGCGTGCCCAGGCGGCAGACATCCTGTCCAAGCGCCGCATCTTCACCGACGCCGCGCTGGCGCTGGTCGAACAGGCCGAGCGCGATGGGGGACTGCACGCCGCAGACGCCGAGCGCTTCGTCAACGAAGCGCTGGAAACCTTCCGCTGGCACAGCGATGCCACGGTGGCGCTGGACACTTACCACGCGCTGGGCAATGCGCACCGGCTGATCGCCGACGTGGTCAGCTTCCGTGGCCCGCACATCAACCATCTCACCCCGCGCACGCTGGACATCGATGCGGCGCAGGCGGCGATGATCGAACGCGGCATGGCCGCAAAGGCGGTCATCGAAGGCCCGCCGCGCCGCGCCTGCCCGATCCTGCTGCGGCAGACCAGCTTCAAGGCGTTGGAAGAGGCCGTGCATTTCCCCAAGGACGGCGGCGGCGATGCCGGTACCCACACCGCGCGCTTCGGCGAGATCGAGCAGCGCGGCCTGGCGCTGACCCCGAAAGGCCGCGCGCTGTACGACCAGTTGCTGGCACAGGCGCGCGAAACCGAAGGCGCCGGCAGCACCAGCGGCGATTACGGCCAGCGGCTGCAGGCAGCCTTCGCCGGCTTCCCGGACGACGATGCCACGCTGCGCAGCGAAGGGCTTGGCTACTACCGTTACCAGCTGACCGACGCCGGCCGTGCAGCGCAGCCGCGCGTGGCCGAACTGCCGGCCGAAGTGCTGATCGCCGAAGGCCTGGCCACCGCCGATCCGATCATCTACGAAGACTTCCTGCCGGTCAGCGCGGCGGGCATCTTCCAGTCCAACCTGGGCGGCGGCGAACAGCGCGCGTATGCGGCGCACGCCAACCGCGATGCATTTGAAGCCGCACTGGGTGCGCGGGTGCACGACGAGTTCGCGTTGTACGAACAACTGCAGCAGGACTCACTGGTCGCGCTGCGGAGCTGAGCCTGGCGCTGGGTCGCCCGCTGCGGCGGGCGGGGCGGGTGCAGCAAGCAGCGCCAGCCGGACCTCGGTGCACAGCGCGCTGTCATCATCCAGTGCATAGGCCAGATGGGTCGGCCGCAGTGGAGTGTCGCCGACACGTGCGCGCAGGTTCGGGTCTGAGGTACAGGCAGCCAACGCGGCCCACTGCCAGTTCAGCCAACCAATCAGTGCCCGACGTACCTGGTCTGCATTCACGGCTGTGCGTAGCGCTGATTCGCAGGCGATGGACCGCTGCAGGAAACCATAGGTTCCCGGCAGGACGACCTTGCAGGCGCGTACCGCTTCGTGCAGCCTGCTCAATGCGGTCTGATAGCTGGCGTAGCTGGGCGGCTCCGGGGGAGCCGCCAGCCTGTAAGTGTCGCAGGCATCTGCGCGCAGATTGACCGGGCCCGCGGGCGAGTCGATGCGACGGTCATCGGCCAGCGCCAGCGTCAGTCGCTGCAGCAGCAGGGCGCGATGCGTGGCGCACGGCTGCTGTGATGTGATCTGCAGACATCTATCGATGGTGGCAGGCGCACCTCGCTGCATGCAGCGCACGCGGAGTGAATCGAGGAGGCTGCTGCTCCCGGCCGGGCCGGTGCTCGCTGCGGAGGTGGGCGCATTGCGCGGCACCACCCGGGCAAACGCAGAGCGTCGGGGGGCATCGGTGACCGTCGCCGGCGGGGCGATCGGCAGCGCGGGGAGCGGCGAAGTGGAGGGCGGGATAGGCATAGGGGCATTACGCCCCCGGACCGGCCCGGTTGCTTCCAGATTGCGCTCGCGCCGTTGACCATCCCGCCGCAGGCTCAGGCTTTCATCGTGCCGGTATCCAGCCAGCGCTGGTGCCAGCTCAGCGCCTCGGGCAGCAGGTGCGGGGTGTGCTTGCCGTAGCTCTCCCGGCTGGCGCGGTCGAAGTAATCCTGCAGCTGTGCGCGGAAATCCGGGTGCGCGCAGTTGTCGATCACCACCTGCGCACGTTTGCGTGGCGTCAGCCCACGCAGGTCGGCCAGGCCCTGTTCGGTGACGATCACCGATACATCGTGCTCGGTGTGGTCGACATGGCTGACCATCGGCACGATGGCCGAAATGCTGCCGTTCTTCGCGGTGGACGGGCTGAGGAAGGCCGACAGGAAACCGTTGCGCGCGAAGTCACCAGAACCGCCGATGCCGTTCATGATCCGCGTGCCCATCACGTGGGTCGAATTGACGTTGCCGTACAGGTCCACCTCGATCATGCCGTTCATGCCAATGCAGCCGAGGCGTCGCACCAGTTCCGGATGGTTGGAGATTTCCTGCGTGCGCATGATGATGCGCTCGCGGTAGAAATCGATGTTCTCCTTGAAGGTCTCGTTGGCCTGCGGGCTCAGCGCGAAACCAGTGCACGAGGCGTAGCTCAGCACGCCATCGCGGAGCAGGTCGAGCATGCCGTCCTGGATTACTTCGGTGAACGCGGCCAGGTCGCGGAAGCCGCTCTTGGCCAGCCCGGCCAGCACCGCGTTGGGGATGTTGCCCACCCCGCTCTGCAGTGGCAGCAGGTTGGCCGGCAGGCGCCCCTTGGCCACTTCGTGCTTGAGGAATTCGATCAGGTGCGCGGCGATCTGTTCGCTGGTGGCGTCGATCGGACTGAACGGACTGTTGCGGTCCGGCCCGTTGGTGCGCACCACCGCCACGATCTTGTCCGGGTCGCAGCGCAGCGTGGTCTCACCGATGCGGTCATTGGCCTGCACCAGCGGGATCGGCTTGCGGTGTGGCGGCAGCGCGGTGCCGTAGTAGATGTCATGCATGCCGTCCACGCCGGCCGGCTGCCACTCGTTGACCTCGATGATCACCTTCTTGGCCAGGTCCAGCCAGGTCTTGTTGTTGCCGACCGAGGTGGACGGCACCAGCGAGCCGTCCTCGCGGATGGCCGACACTTCCACCACCGCCGTATCGATATCGCCGTAGAAGCCGAACCACACATGCTGGGCGACGTGGCTGAGGTGGATGTCGATGTAATCCAGCTTGCCTTCGTTGATGCGGTTGCGCGCATCCGGATCGCTCTGGAAGGGCATGCGCATGGCGATGCCATCGGCCTTGGCCAGCGCCCCGTCCAGTTCCGGGGCGGTGGAGGCACCGGTCATCAGGCTGATCTGGAACGGCAGCCCCTGCGCGTGCACCGCTTCGATGCGGCGGGCCAGTTCCACCGGCACCGCCTTGGGGTAACCGGAGCCGGTGAAGCCGCTCATGGCGACGGTTTCACCCGGCTGGATGAGCGCGGCTGCGGCCTCGGCGGAGACCACGCGGTCACGGAGACGCGCGTTGGCGATGCGATCTGCAGGCATGACGACGATGTTTCGTGGGGGAAACCCTGATTATCGGCCAAACCCACCCGTACGGGCCCTGCGACCTTGGTGGGATGGCGCTTCCGGCGTGAAGGCTTCTGTACCCTCCGGTATTGTTTTGCAGTGCAGCGTGCAATGTGGTTTTGCAGTCGGCACGATGGACCTGCATCCCGACGTGGGGGAGGGAGCAGAGCCCGCTGGCAGTTCGCTGCAAGCGGGCTTTTTTACGTCCGCAGCGTACAGCTGAATAGGCGCCCGGCTGCGGTAGTGACGGCCGCTGGCCGTCAGCTCTCGCCTTGGGTGGGTGACGACCGTTGGTCGTCACGCTGCTGCCTGCCGCTGCGCGCGCCGAGCACGGCTCGGCACTACCGCTGCCTCCTTCGGTAGTGACGGCCGCTGGCCGTCAACAGGCCGCAGCGCCCTACAATCCTCCCATGACCCAACCCTTCGCGCCGCTCCCCGACGACCTTGTCCCATTGGCTGACCGTGCCCTTGCGCGCTTGGCCGTCGCATTGGGCACCGCGCCGGACCCCGGCCTGCAACCCTTCCTGCGCCAGCTGGCCGTCGCCAGCGACTTCGCCATCGACACCCTGTGCCGGCAACCTGCCTTGCTGTCGCATCTGGCCCAGGACGGCTGCCCGCCGCTGGCTCCGCCGGTGCTGGAACCGCAGCAGCCGGCCGACTGGCCGGGCCTGCTGCGACGCTACCGCGCGGCGATGTCCACCCGTCTGGTGTGGCGTGACCTGGCCGGGATGGACAGCGTGCAGCAGACCCTGGCCGGGTCCACCGGACTGGCCGAACAGTGCCTGCAGCTGGCGCTGGGCGCGCTGGAAACCGAGTTCGCCAGCCGCCACGGCGTGGTCCGCGATGACGCCGGCAACGCGCAACGGCTGGTGGTGTTCGGGCTGGGCAAACTGGGCGGCGGCGAACTGAATTTCAGTTCCGACGTGGACCTGGTGTACGCCTTCGCGCAGCGCGGTGAATCCGATGGCGCGCGCCCGCTGGATGCCGATGAATACTTCGCCCGGCTCGGCCAGCGGCTGGCCAAACTGCTCGATGACACCACCGCCGATGGCTTCAGCCATCGCGTCGACCTGCGCCTGCGCCCGTTCGGCCGGGCCGGCCGGGTGGCGATGTCGTTCGCGGCGATGGACCAGTATTTCCAGCGCGAAGGCCGCGACTGGGAACGCTATGCCTGGCTGAAGGCGCGCACCGTGGCCGGTGACATCGAAGCGGGCGAGGAGTGGCTGGCGTCGCTGCGCCCGTTCGTATACCGGCGCTACCTGGACTTCACCGCGCTGGATGGACTGCGCGACATGAAGGCGGCGATCACCGCCGAAGTGGCGCGGCGTGACATGCATGAAGACATCAAGCGCGGCGCCGGTGGCATCCGCGAAATCGAGTTCCTGTGCCAGTCGCTGCAGTTGATCCGTGCCGGCCGCGAACCCGTGCTGCGCGAGCGGCGGCTGCTGCATGCGCTGGCCGCCTTGGTGGACGCGGGGCAGATCGCCGCCGAAGACGGGGCGGCGCTGCACGAGGCTTACCTGTTCCTGCGCCGGCTGGAAAACCGGCTGCAGATGCTGCGCGACGCGCAGACCCATACCCTGCCGGCCGATCCGCTGGACCGGCTGCGGATTGCGATCGGGCTGGGCTACCCGGACTTCGACAGCCTGCGCGATGCGTTGGCCGTGCAGCAGCAGCGCGTCAGCACCGAATTCGGTGCGCTGCTGGCCCCGCGCAAGGGCAAGGCCGCGCCGGATGCGGTGGCCAGTTACTGGCGCGGCCTGCCCGAACACGGCGACGCGCAACTGCTGGTGGAAGCCGGCTTCGCCGATGCCCACGGCGCCGACCAGATGCTGCGTGATTTCGCGCAGTCTTCCGGGGTGAAGTCACTGTCCGATGGCGCGCGCACGCGACTGGACCGCGTGCTGCCGGCGCTGCTGCATGCCGCTACCCGGTCACCGCAGCCCGATGCCGCGCTCAAGCGCGTGCTGGGCCTGCTGCAGGCGATCCTGCGCCGCACCAGCTACCTGGCGCTGCTGGACGAACAACCCAGTTCGATGGCGCGGCTGGTTGACGTGCTGGCACGCAGCGCGCTGCTGGCCGAACGGCTGGAAGCCTACCCGCTGCTGCTGGATGAACTGCTGGACGTGCGCGTGTCCGGGCCGCTGCCCAGCCGTGAGGAAATGCAGGCCGAGTGCGCACAGGTGCTGGCGGTGGAAGACCCCGAATCGGCGCTGCGCTGGCTCAACGAGATCCGCCTGGCACTGAGCTTCCGCCTGGCGATGGCCAGCCTGGATGGCCGCCAGGGTGCGGTGGACAGCACCCGCCAGCTGGCCGAACTGGCGCAGGTGGTGGTGGATGTCGTGCTACAGCTGGCACAGGCGGACATGCGCCGCGCACACGGTGACATCCGCGGCGGGCGCTTTGCGATCATCGGTTACGGCAGCCTGGGCGGGCTGGAACTGGGCTTCGGGTCGGACCTGGATCTGGTGTTCCTGCACGACAATCCCGCCGACGTGGAGGCCAGCGATGGCGCCCGTCCGCTGGAGCCCGGGCGCTGGTACGCCCGGCTTGCGCAGAAGGTGATGGCCCTGCTGGGCGCGGTGACCGCCGGCGGACGGCTGTATGACATCGACGTGCGGCTGCGCCCGGATGGTGGCAAGGGCGCGCTGGTGTCATCGCTGGCCAGCTACCGCGAATACCAGCGCGAACGCGCATGGACCTGGGAACACCAGGCGCTGGTGCGCGCGCGCGGCGTGGCCGGTGATGCCGGCCTGCTGGAAGCCTTTGAAGACGTACGTGCGCAGACGGCGGGCCGCGCGCGTGACCGCCAGGTGCTGCACGCGGACATCGTCAAGATGCGCCAGCGCATGCGCGCCGAACTGGACCGCAGCGATGCTGCGCGGATGGACCTCAAGCAGGGCGCGGGCGGCGTGGTGGACCTGGAGTTCCTGCTGCAGGCCGGCGTGTTGGGGGCAGCGTCCGCGCATCCGGCGCTGCTTGCACCCCGTGATACGCGGGGGCTGATCGAGGCACTGGCTGCCAGCGGCTGGCTGCCGTGCGAACGGGCCACTGCACTGCAGGCCGCGCACGCCACCCTGCTGGAGTTGGGACTGGCTTGTACGCTGGACCGCCGCCCGCGCATGGCCGCGCCGAGTGATGCGCTGGAACAGGCACGCGCGAGCATCAGCGCCGCGTGCGTGGAAGCAGGCCTCCCGTTCGACGCCTGATGCCGGGGTGATGACGGCCGTTGGTGGGTGGCGACCAAGGTCGCCACTACGGCGCCCGGCTCTGGTGGGTGACGACCGTTGGTCGTCACGCTGTTGCCTGCCGCTGCGCTCGCCGAGCACGGCTCGGCGCTACCGGGTTACCTCGCGCCGTGCACCGGCGCCATCTTCCACAACAACGCACGGAACGGGGCCAGCAGGCACACGCCGATCGCCAGCTTCACCGCCAGGTCGCCCAGCGCCCAGCTCATCCACGGCAGCGTCGAACCGGCAAACGCGATGCTCCAGAAGATCGCGGTATCCACCGTGGCACTGCAGGTGGTGGCCACCATCGGCGCGCGCCACCAGCTGCCCCGACGCAGCCGGTCGAACACGGTGATGTCCAGCAGCTGCGCCACGATGAACGCCGAACAGGACGCCACCGCGATGCGCGGCGTAGCCACCCAGAACGACAGCACCACCGCCAGCGCGAAGCCGGCCCACGCCACCCGGCGGGCCGGGCCCGGGCCGAAGCGGCGATTGATCAGGTTGCTCACCAGGAACGCGACCGGATAGCTGAAGGCACCCCAGGTCAGCCAGTCGTTGATCGGGTACTGCACCAGCACGTTCGAACCCAGCACCACCGCGCCCATCGCCAGCACCGCCAGCAGCAGCGCGCGCAGGGTCATCGGGGCAAACACAGGGGCAGGACGCACAGGCATGGCGAGCCACGGATTCAAAGGAAGACGCGCATTATCCGCCCGGGCAGGGCACGCGGCCAACCGGGCGCGTTCAGCCGGCAGCCATTACCAGGTGGTGCTGGTGCTGTCTGCCGCGGCGTAGGCAGTAGGTACGTAGGCCAGCTGGCGGCCGGCGGCATCGTGGATGTTCCAGCCGGCCCCGGCCGGGGTCGGCACGAAGGCCACCGTCTGCCCGACTACGAAGCCCGCACCGGGATCATCCGCGCGCGCCGGCCATTCCAGGGTGGCGGTCTGGTCGTTCTTGCCCGGTACCTGCAGCTGCACGGTGCGGCCGCCTTCGGTGTTGGTGGTGACCGCTTTGACTTCCATTTCCGGCAGCGGCTTGGCCGGCACCCGCTTGGCGGCGTTGCGCTTCGCGCTGGCCTTGAACGGGGCGGCGGACAGTTCGGCCAGGCCCACCGACGCGGCGAACGGCACCGATACGGTGAACACGATGGAGATCAGCATCGTGGTTTCGCTGCTGTTGAGGTCGCCGGCGCGTGCAGGCGGGGCCAGCAGCGACGAAGCGAGGATCAGGGCAAGGGCCGGCGTGGCAAAGGAACGGGACATGCGTGTCTCCTGCGGAAAAGGGGTCAGGGCGTAGCGGCCGTGGCACCGGCCACGGGAACATGCGGAATGGAAAGTTCCTGCGGCAGCTGCTGGCGTGCGCGCAGGAAGTCGAACACCGATTCCACGGTCACCACCGAATAGTTGCCGGACACGCGCTCGGCCAGCGGATGGTCGGTGGTAGTGGCATTGGCCACCGCCACGCGCGCACCCACGCGCTTGCCCAAGCTGATATGCAGCACGCTGGGCAGGTAACCGTTGGCGAGCAGCCACTGCTGCACCTGGGCGCGATCCTGCAAGGGTGCGGCACCATCGGTGCTGGCCATCGCGGCGGCCAGCACCTCCAGCACCCAGCCGTTGGAGTTCTGGAAATCGGTTCGGTATGGATAGGCCACCACGTTGTAGCGTGGTTCGTGCAAGGCGTGCGCGGCGGTGGCCGGCGACTGCAGCATCGCCTTCAGGCGGGCCGCCAGTGCGGGCTCCAGCAGGCCGATGCGTAGATCGGTATGGCCACCGGTTTCGCCGATGAAGTTGGCCAGCCCTTCGTAGTACAGAAGCGAGCGGTCGGTCTTGCAGCGGTTGAGCAGGTGCACCGCGCGCCAGCGCCCGTCGTCGTCGCGCAGCAGGATGGCCAGGTGACTGTGGCGCAGGCCGTAACGGCTGAGGTCCTGTCCGCCGCGCGCGGCGATCACCACGTCCACGTCGGGCAGGGTGTCCAGGCGCTCGGCGGTGGTCCAGGCCACGTCGAACATCGCCGCCTCGGCGGCGGGGGTGGGATAGCGTTCGCGGCAGGTGCCGCTGTCGGCCCGGGCGGTGGCCGGAGCGAGCAGCAGGAGCAGGGCGAGGGATAAGAAAGGACGGTCCATGTCGAGGGCATCATAGACTGAAGCAGGTGGCGCGGAGCCGTGCTCGGTGGGTGCAGTGCTGACGGCGTGACGACCAACGGTCGTCACCCACCGGGTCTTCGGTAGTGACGGCTGTGGTGGGTGATGACCGTTGGTCGTCACGCTGCGCTGCGCTCGCCGAGCATGGCTCGGCGCTACCCACGTCACAGGCCCAGGCGCTGCTTCACTTCGGCGGCTACGCGCGTGGTCTCACGCAGCGGTTCGATGGGCCCGTGGTCCCAGTCCAGCCAGCGCGGCTGCAGCCGGCCGCGTTCGTGCAGCGCCTGCTGGAAGTGCTGCATGCGGCCCTGCGCGGTGGCCGCCAGCGCCACCATCACCGGCGCGCGCGTGGCGCTGGCTTCGGACAGCAGATTCACCGAATCCGGTGATACCACCACCCGGTCGGCCCAGCCCAGCAGCCCGGCATACGGATTCACCCCGTCGCCGCCATCGCCCCAGATCACGTTGGGGATGTCGGCGAAGGTGTCACGCAGCGCATCGGACAGTGCCGGCGGCGTGCGCCGCGACGTGGTCGCCAGCAGGCTGCCACCCTCTGCGCGGATCTGCGCGGCGAGCTGCGCGAACACCCCGCGCATGTCCTGTTCGTCCCATGCCGCATGGGCGGTCGGCCCGCCCACCAGCAGCGCGGTGCGCGGGCCGGGCAGGCTGCGGAAATCGGCAAAGGCGGCGCGCCCCAGCGTCAGCCAGTCATCATCCACCGGGTTCAGGCTGCCCAGCAGGGTCAGCACGTTGCCGCCACGCAGGCGGTCATGTTCGGGCACGATCACCAGGTCCCAGTGGCGCGCGCTGATGCGCGGATCCAGGATCTGCACCACCCGGCTTCCCCGCGCACGCAGCACCCGCAATGCCCCGGCGGCCTGTCGGCCACAGCCTATTGCCAGCGTCGGGGGAGTCTCGGCCAGCGCCGCGAATGCCTCGCCGTACCCGTGCCGGATGTCACCGGGCAGGCGCCGGGGCGACAGCCAGCGCCAGGGCGCCTGCGGCACCAGCATCAGGGGTTGGTGGGTGCCCAGACGCAGCGCGCCGGCCAGCGCCACGGCCTGCCGGACGTTGCCGGCGCGGCCATCGGTAATCGTCGAGGGCGCACTCGATCGTTTCACGATTGGCATTAATTCGTTTCAGCCCTGCTGGGTGTTGCAACAGACGCGACACTCTACACTGCCCCGCATGGACCCGGCTGCAGGCCTGTTGGCAGGCAGCACCGGGCTGACGCTCTTTACCTGGAGGATGCATGTCGCACGAACTCGACGCTGCCGCGCTTGACCAGTTGTTCCGCACTGCCCGCACCGCGAATGACTTCCACGACAAGCCGGTGGACGAATCCACGCTGCGCGCGCTGTACGACCTGGTGAAGTTCGGCCCGACCTCGGCCAATTCCAGCCCGGCCCGTTTCGTGTTCGTCACCTCGAAGGAAGGCAAGGCCAAGCTGGCCCCGGCGCTGTCCGAAGGTAACCTGGCCAAGACGATGGCCGCCCCGGTCACGGTGATCATCGCCCACGACCTGGACTTCCACGAAAAGCTGCCCTACCTGTTCCCGCACACCGATGCCAAGGCGTGGTTCGACGGCCCGCAGGAAAACCGCCAGAAGCCGGCCTTCCTCAACGGCAGCCTGCAGGGCGCGTACCTGATCCTGGCCGCACGCGCGCTGGGCCTGGACGCCGGCCCGATGACCGGTTTCGATCCGGCCAAGGTGGATGAGGCGTTCTTCGCCGGCACCTCGCTGCGCAGCAACTTCCTGGTGAACCTGGGCTACGGCGACACCGCCGGCCTGTTCCCGCGTTCGCCGCGCCTGTCCTTCGACGAAGCCGCTCGCATCGTCTGAACCGTGTTTATGTTTGAATCGGCCGGTCCCGTGGACGGGTCGATGTTTGCAGTCCATTCCCTTAGCGAAACAATCGAGAGAGAGTCCTGAACATGACCAAGACCACCAAGCTGCTGCTGCCGCTGGCCCTGACCCTGGCGATCGCCGCCTGCTCCAAGCCGGCCGACGAAGCCACCCCGGCCGCCGATGCCGCCGCGACCCCGGCCACGACCGAACCGGCCGCCACCCCGGCTGCTGATGCCGCCGCTGCCGCTCCGGCTGCCGAGGCGATCCAGATCGCTTCGGGCACCTACAAGCTGGACCCGAGCCACACCGACGTGCTGGCGCAGTGGAGCCACTTCGGCTTCTCCAACCCGACCGCGCACTTCGGCAGCGCCGAAGGCACCCTGGTGTATGACGCGGCCGACGTGACCAAGTCCACCGTGGAAGTGAAGCTGCCGCTGTCCGGCCTGAACAGCTTCACCGCCAAGTTCGACGAGCATCTGAAGAGCGCCGACTTCTTCGACGCGGCCAAGTTCCCGGCGGCTTCGTTCAAGAGCACCAAGGTGGAATCGGCCGGCACCAACAAGCTGACCGTGACCGGCGACCTGACCATCAAGGACCAGACCAAGCCGGTCACCCTGGACGTCACCATCAATGGCGGCGGCGAGCACCCGATGGCCAAGGTGCCGGCGGCGGGCTTCGATGCCACCACCACCATCAAGCGCAGCGATTTCGGCGTCGGCGCGTACGCCCCGAACGTCAGCGATGAAGTGAAGATCCGCATCACCACCGAAGCCACCGGCGAAAAGCCGGCTGCCTGATCCACGGTGCGTTGAATGAAAAAACCCGCCGGCGACGGCGGGTTTTTTTTTGCGGGCAATCACCCCAACTGCGTCTGCATCCAGCGGTCGGCCACGGCGATCGGGGTCAGCCGCGGGGTGATCTTCAACGACAGTGCCCGCACGAAATCCTGCGCGGCGCGGCCGTACGCCTGGCGCGCGATCAACGCCGCCTGTTTGGCACTGGCCTGCTGCTTGCGCAGCTGCACCAGGTGGATGGAAGGACGGCCCGGCGGGGCGAATTTCTGGTCGCGGCGCAGCATGTCAGCCACCAGGCCGACATCGGCATCGGCCTTCAGCGCCAGCTGGCGGGTTGCCAGCAGCTCGCGCAGCGTGGGGCGCAGTGCGCCGGCCTCGCCATGGGGGGCGAGCACGGTGTCAAAGGCGGAAGGGTCGGTCTGCAGGCGCGAAAGCGCCGCGGCGACGGTGGCAGCAAAGAGGTCGGTCATGCGGCCATTATCGCGTCAATTCGGTAGCGACGGCCGCTGGCCGTCAAAAGGCGCAATGACGGCCAGCGGCCGTCACTACCGGACCGACGATTGCCGCTCCTGGTGGGTGACGCCCGTTGGTCGTCACGCCCTTGCTTTGGAGTTTCAGTCGCCGTCAGTCTCGTCCGCGTGCGCTTTCCAGTACCCGGTGGACCGGATCCAGTCGCGCGGCACCGCATGGTGGCCTTCGAAGAACTTGCGCATCATCCGCGCGCGGCGTGATTCGGTGGCGATCCAATAGAACACATCGCCCTCCGGCGCCTCGAAGTCCACCAGCGCGTCTTCCAGCAGCGAACTGCTTGCGGCCGGGAACCCATTGCGCTCCAGCCACTGGATGCGCACGTTGTCACCCTGCGGCAGGTCCTGGCGCTCGGCCTCGTCGGCCACTTCGATCAGCACCTGCACTTCGGCTTCTTCCGGCAGGATCTCCAGCCAGCGGGCAATCGCCGGCAGCGCGGTTTCATCGCCGATCAGCACATAGCCATCGTAATCATCGGCCACCTGGAACGAACCACGCGGACCGCCAACCGCCAGCGTATCGCCCGGCTGCGCGCGTGCGGCCCACGGGCCGGCCACGCCGTGGTCGCCGTGCAGCACGAAGTCGATCGCCAGCTCGCCAGCCTCGTGGTCCCAGCCGCGCGGGGTGTAATCGCGGGCGGGCGAAGGTTCCTTGCCTTCCGGGTAACGCGGGCCTTCGGGGGTCATGGTCGGCAGCACCATCTCGCCGCTGCGGTTGGGGAAAAACAGCTTGATGTGGTCATCCGGGCCGGGTGAATCAAAGCCGGCCAGGTCGGCGCCACCCAGCACCACGCGGCGCATGTTCGGAGTGACTTCTTCGGTGCGCAGCACGGTCAGTTCGCGGAAGCGGACATCCAGGCGCAGGCGCTTGTTTTCATGGGAAGACATAGGGGATTCCTGAAGAGGGAGGGGGCGCGACAGGCGCGGGGCGACCGGGCTGGCTCAGGCGGGCGGGGTCGCAGGTTCGGGGGATTCGGCCGGCGCAGGCGGCTGGCCGTTCAACAGCGCGGCCGCCTGCAGCAGCAGGGCGGACACCTGGGTGGTTTCGCCTTCCTGCCAGCGTCCGTGGTGGCGCACCAGCGCACTCTTGAACTGGCGCAGGGCATCGCGCAGGTCCGGCGGCATGTCGGCCTTGGCGATCTCGCGGGCACGGTGCCAGGCGCGGTGCTGGGCGGCTTTCACTTCATCGCGGCGGGCCAGCAGTTCGGCGCGGCCGCTGTCGGTGATGCGGAAGCGGCGGCGCCCGGCGTCGTCTTCGGCGAGCACCCAGCCGGCCTGTTCGAAGCTGGCCAGCAGCGGATACATGGTGCCAGCGCTGGGCGTGTAGGCGCGCACGAACAGCTCGCTGACGTGCTGGATGAGTTCGTAGCCGTGGCGGGGTTGATCGCCGAGCAGCGCCAGCACCAGCAGGCGCAGGTCACCGCGGCTGAGCAGGCGGGTGGTGGCGGGGGCGGGGCGCGGCGGGGTCATTTCGATATATCGGTATCGGGTTGCGAAACGATATATCGATAGGGGATTGGGTGCAAGGGGTGGGGCTGTGACGACCAACGGTCGTCACTACCGGGTGTGCTGGCTTACAGTTCGCCGTTGGCTACTTTGTGCTGGATCACGGACAGGTAGTTGTCCAGTTCTTCCTGGGAGGCGAAGACCTCTTCCACCGGGACTGCCTTGACCAGCTCGAACACCTTGCGCACGCCCGGGCGGGGCTGCATCACCAGCAGGCGGCCGGCGTGCGGGTGCAGGGCCTTGCGGGCGCGGAAGATGGATCGCAGCCCGGCGCTGGATATGTACTCCAGCCCGGCCAGGTTGAGTTCCAGGATGTGGGTGCCATCGTGCAGCAGCGGCGCCAGTGCGGCGTCCAGTTCGGCATGGGTGCTGCCATCGAGCCAGCCGGACACGAACACGCGCTGGTACGGGCTGTCACCGGGATCGATTCGCAGGGTCAGGCGGGACATGGGCAACTACTCCGTACGCGCTGCCGGCGGCAGCAGCAGAAGATGGACGTGATTGCTGCCATCGCGACGGCAGTACTCGATGTGGTCGCTCAGCGAGCGCACCAGGTGCAGGCCCCAGCCCCCGATGGCGCGGCGTTCCATCGCCTCGTCCAGGTCTGGTACGGGCGCAACGGTGGGGTCGAATGCCTGCCCGTCATCGCGCACGTCCAGTGCGAGGCCATCCTCATCCAGGGTCGCGAGGACGTCGAGAGTCACATCCGACACAACGCGCTGATACGCCATGGCATTGGTGCCCAGCTCTTCCACGATCAGCCGCGCCAGGCCGATGCGTGTGCTGTCCAGGTGCATCCCGTGCAATCCCGCCACCAGCCGCTGCAGCAGGTAGGCCAGCCCATCGGGGGTGGCCGCCGCACGCAGCCGCAGCGGTGCCGCCAGCGCCTGCCGCCCCACGCTGACCAGCGCCAGGTCGTCCGGGTTGCCGGCGCCTTCGCAGAACGCGTGAAGGGTATCCACCACGCGGGCGCAGACGCGGCGGTCATCGGGCTCGGCCGCCAGCACCTCGCGCAGCCCCTCCAGCCCGAACCAGCGCTGGCGCGGACACTGCGCCTCGCTGATGCCATCGGTATAGGCCAGCAGGTAATCGCCCGGCGCCAACAGCCCGCGCGCGCACGGGTAGCCGGCATCGGCGCTGATGCCCAGCGCCGGGCCGCTGTGCATCGCCTGCACCCGCACGCGGCCATCGGCCTGGCGCAGCAGCGGCGATTCATGCCCGGCGCTGGCCAGTTCGAAGCGGCCACTGGCTACATCCACCACCCCGCACAACACCGTGGCGAACATGCAGGCCTGGTTGCGCTCGGCGATATGCCGCCCGGCTTCGGCCAGGATGGTCGGCGGATGGCGATGGCGCAGCATCGAAGCTTCCAGCACGGTCAGTACGCGGGTCATGAACAAGGCCGCCGGCACGCCGTTGCCGGATACATCGCCGATGACGAAGCACAGCGTGGTGCGGTCCAGCTGGGCGATGTGCTGGAAATCCCCGCCGACCTCACGCGCGGGTACCAGCAGCGCCGCACTGCGCAGCTGGAAGCCATCGGCCTGCAGGCGCGGCGGTGGCGCCAGCATGCCCTGCTGGATGCCATGGGCGATGCGCATTTCGCTTTCGGTGCGTTCGCGCGCGCTGGCCATCCGCGCGATGGTGTCCATCTGCTGCAGGATGGAACGGCGCGCACTTTCGAATGAGCGGGCCATCTCGCCAACCTCATCATCGTGGCGTGGTACCGGCAGCGGTTCGTGGAACTGGCCGGCACTGAAACGGCGTGCGGCCGCGGTGAGCGCTTCCATCGGCTGCAGCAGCCGCAGCGCATGGCGGCGCACCAGCAGCAGCCACACCGCCACGCCCAGCAAGCCCAGCCCGATTGCCCAATGCGCCACGCGGCGCAGGTCTGCCAGCAGCAGCGCACGGTCCGCCGACAGCACCACCTGCCAGCCGGGCTGCTGCAACGGGGCGACCCGGCTGAGGAAGCGCGTGCCGTCGCTGCCGCGGTGTTCCAGCCCGCGCTCTGGCTGGAGCAGGGGGCGGCGCAGGTCGAACAGCGGCGCCAGGTCCGGACGCAGCTGCAGGTACTGCTGCAAGGACATCCCCGGCTCGATTTCCGGCACCGAACTGAGCACCACGCGGTGGTCCGGGCCGAGCAGGGTGGCGCGCAGGCCGACGCTGCGCGGCAGTTCGCCCAGATCCTGCTGCAGCCGTGCCAGTGGCACGTCCACGCTGACCAGCCCGGCCGGCAGCAGCTCGCCGGCCAGCCGCAGCGGATTGCTGTAGGTGATGAACAGGCGCCCTTCGGCCTGCGGGTTGGTGTACGGCGCCGACCACCACGGGCCACTGGCGCGCAGCGCATCGCGGTACCAACTGCGCTGGTGCGTATCAAAGCCCAGCTGGCCGCTGCAGGACTGGTGCACGCTGCCATCGTGCAGCATGTCATTGCACGCGTAGCCATCGGGCAGGCCGGCCACGCGGTCCGGTTCGATGATCACCGTGGCCCCGTCCACGTTGGGGTCGGCCACCACCGCCGCGCGCAGCAGGCCATCCAGCTGGATGGCATCGAAGGCCTGGCGGCCCAGCGGGGACAGCAGCATATCGCCGGTGATTTCCGCCGAACGCAGCGAATTGCCCAGGCTGCGGGCGGTCTGGTCGGCCAGCGAGCGCAGCTGTTCGGTGGCCTGCTGGTGCACCAGCGTTCGCGCACCCAGATAGAACAGTGTCACCAGCAGCAGCAACAATGCGGCCTGCACGAGGCTTGACCACAGCATCAGCCGCGTGCGCAGGCTGCGGCCAGCGGGTCGGGTGGGGGCAAGCGGCGTAGGGCGACCAACCACGGCGTGATCCTTGGTTTTCCGTCCCGGATCAATGGCATGGCCGGGGCCGGCCGGGCAAGGAACAGGTTCCGCCGCGCGCGTAACACCTTGGAAACATTGGCCGGGACAACTTCGGACAGTCCGCAGGGACACAGGCCATTTACGACCATACGCAGGCGTAGCCAAGTGATGGAAGCCACTGGTGCGCTACACTTTGCGGTCTAGAAATCAATAACAGTCGCGCGCGTGCGTGCGGTAATGGGAGCGCTAATGAACTGGTTGAACGAGCTGCTGAACAACGACCCGAACCCGGTGGAAAGCCAGGAGTGGATCGAGTCGTTGAAGGCCGTGATTGATGTCGAGGGCCCCGAGCGCGCGCATCAACTGTTGGAAGGCATGGTGGAGCTGACCCGTCGTTCGGGTGCGTACCTGCCGTTCTCTCCCACCACCGAATACGTGAACACCATCGCGCCGAACCTGGAGGCCAAGAGCCCCGGCGACGCCGACCTGGAATGGCGCATCCGTTCGATCATCCGCTGGAATGCGATGGCCACCGTGGTGCGCGCCAACCGCAAGCCGGGCGACCTGGGCGGCCACATCGCCAGCTTCGCATCGGGCGCCACGCTGTATGACGTCGGCTTCAACCACTTCTGGCGCGCCCCGAGCGACAACCATCCGGGCGACCTGTTGTTCATCCAGGGCCACAGCGCCCCGGGCATCTATGCGCGTTCCTACCTGGAAGGCCGCATCGACGAAGCGCAGCTGGACAAGTTCCGCATGGAAGTCGACGGCGGTGGCCTTTCCAGCTACCCGCACCCGTGGCTGATGCCGGATTACTGGCAGACCCCGACCGTGTCGATGGGCCTGGGCCCGCTCGCCGCGATCTACCAGGCGCAGTTCCTGCGTTACCTGGAGAACCGTGGCCTGATCGAAAAGTCCGACCGCAAGGTGTGGTGCTTCATCGGCGATGGCGAGAGCGACGAGCCGGAAACCCTGGGCGCCATCGCACTGGCCGGCCGCGAAGGCCTGGACAACCTGATCTTCGTGGTGAACTGCAACCTGCAGCGCCTTGATGGCCCGGTGCGCGGCAACGGCAAGATCATCCAGGAACTGGAAGGCGTGTTCCGTGGCGGCGGCTGGAACGTGATCAAGCTGCTGTGGGGCGGTTACTGGGATGCCCTGCTGGCCAAGGACACCGATGGCGTCCTGAAGAAGCTGATGATGGAAACCGTCGACGGCGAATACCAGAACTGCAAGGCCTTCGGCGGCGCGTATACCCGCGAGCATTTCTTCGGCAAGTACCCGGAAACCGCTGCGATGGTTTCGGGCCTTTCCGACGACGACATCTGGCGCCTGAACCGTGGTGGCCACGACCCGCACAAGGTGTTCGCCGCCTACCACCAGGCCGTGAACACCAAGGGCATGCCGACGGTGATCCTGGCCAAGACGGTGAAGGGCTACGGCATGGGCAGCGCCGGCGAGGCACTGAACCCGACCCACCAGACCAAGAAGCTGGACGACGAAGCGGTGCGCCACTTCCGCGACCGTTTCAACATTCCGGTGACCGACGAGCAGCTGAAGGACGGCCAGGTGCCGTTCTACCACCCCGGCCCGGATTCGCCGGAAGTGAAGTACCTGCAGGAACGTCGCGCCGCGCTGGGTGGTTACCTGCCGCAGCGTCGCCGCAAGGCCAGCAAGAGCTTCAACGCACCGAAGCTGGAAACCTACGAGCGCCTGCTGAAGAGCAGTGGCGAACGTTCGTACTCCACCACGATGGCCTTCGTGCAGAGCCTGAACATCACCCTGCGTGACAAGGAACTGGGCCCGCACATCGTGCCGATCGTGGCCGACGAAGCGCGTACGTTCGGCATGGAAGGCCTGTTCCGGCAGATCGGCATCTACGCCCCGTTCGGCCAGAAGTACAAGCCGGTGGATGCGGACCAGCTGATGTTCTACCGCGAAGACCAGAGCGGCCAGGTGCTGCAGCAGGGCATCAGCGAGCCGGGTGCGATCGCATCGTGGATGGCCGCCGGTACCAGCTATTCGGTTTCCAACGTGCCGATGCTGCCGTTCTACATCTATTACTCGATGTTCGGCTTCCAGCGCGTGGGCGACATTGCCTGGCAGGCCGCCGACATGCGTACCCGCGGCTTCCTGCTGGGTGGCACCGCTGGCCGCACCACGCTGAACGGTGAGGGCCTGCAGCACGAAGATGGCCACAGCCATCTGGCCGCTGGTGGCATCCCGAACGTGCGCAGCTATGACCCGACCTTCGGTTTCGAAGTGACGGTGATCCTGCAGCACGGCACCAAGGCGATGATGGAAGACCAGGTGGATGAGTACTACTACATCACCCTGATGAACGAAAACTACACCCACCCGGAAATGCCGGAAGGCGCGGCCGAAGGCATCGTCAAGGGCATGTACCTGCTGACCGACGCCGGCAAGCCGAAGAAGAACGAGCTGCGCGTGCAGCTGCTGGGTTCGGGCACGATCCTGCGCGAAGCGATTGCCGCGGCCGAGCTGCTGGACAAGGACTTCGGCGTAACCGCCGATATCTGGAGCTGCCCGAGCTTCAACGAACTGCGTCGCGATGGTTTCGATGCCGAGCGTTACAACCGCATGCACCCGGAAGGCGAACAGCGCAAGGCGTACGTGACCGAGCTGCTGGAAGGCCGCCAGGGTCCTGTGATTGCAGCGACCGACTATGTGCGGGCGTATGCGGATCAGATCCGTGCGTTCATCCCGGGGCACTACACCGTGCTGGGTACGGATGGCTTCGGCCGTTCGGATACGCGTGCGAACCTGCGTCGTTTCTTCGAGGTAGATAGGTACTACATCGCGCATGCGGCTATTGCGGCGCTGGCGAAGGAAGGGAAGATGACCGGGAAGGATGTGGCCCGGGCTATCAAGCAGTACAAGATTGATGTAGAGAAGTCGAACCCTGTTGGGGTTTGATGGGGCGAAGTACTTGCGCTCAGTCAGGAAATCTGGCGAGGCGGTATGCAATCGTAGGCAAGGCGAAGACCCTCCTCTAAGATGTTAGAGGGGGGTTTCGTTTGATTGGAGTGCGCGAGCATGGGCCATTCTGAGCTGGATCCAGAAATTAAGAACTCAACGTGCCGAAGTTCTTAAAAGAATGCCTTTCAAGTGCGCAACCGAACGCGCCAATCACCCATTCCGCTCTCGTTTCGTTTGTATAGTTTTTGTCAGGATAGTCAAACATGTATGACAATGGGCCCGTCGCGTTGGACTTGTTCTGTGGATCAGGTGCAGTTTCACTTGGCCTAAAACAGGCCGGCTTCAATGTGGTTGGAGCCGTGGACTACGAGGTAGGCGCGTGTCGTACTTATAGAGCGAATCACCCCGCCGTTCGTCTGATTGAGAAGGACATCAAGAAGGTCGACCCAAACGAATTCTCTGACCTAATCCCAGAGGGTCTCGACCTCCTCGTAATTTGTGCGCCTTGCCAACCGTTTAGTAGTCAGAATAGAGCCAAATCTAGTGCTGATAAGAGAGCAGGATTGCTGGATGAAGCAAAAAAGTTCATCACGCGCTACGAGCCGCGGATTGTTTTCCTTGAGAACGTGCCAGGATTAGCATCAACTTCGATATTTGGTGAATTCACCGAGTGGTTGCATCGCGAGTTTGGCTACCAAGTGGGAGAGCCAATGCGCATAAATGCGGCAGACTCCGGTGTGCCACAACGTAGAATGCGCATGATTTTGGTCGCCACTAAGGGTGTAGTGCTGCGAGACGCTCTCAATATAATGCTGCATCCGAAGGTGACGGTTGGAGACGTCATTGGCGATCTTCCGGTGCCGCCTATTGGCCGTTCCGAAGATTTGGAGGATCCACTTCATTTCGCAAGACGGCACTCTGCCCTCAATCTAGAGAGGCTAAAGCACATTCCGCTCAACGGCGGGGGAAGAAGCTCTCTACCTGCGCGATTGAGGCTCGCATGTCACAAAAACGCCAAAAGCTCTGCTTTTTCTGATACTTATGGGCGAATGTCTCTCGCAGACGTCGCGCCCACGCTGACGACCGGCTGCACTGATATAACGCGTGGAAGGTTTGCGCACCCGGTGCAGAATAGAGCAATAACATTGCGCGAAGCTGCCCGGATTCAGTCATTTCCTGATGATTATATTTTTCACGGGAACGCAAATCAAATTGCGATGCAAATCGGAAACGCCGTCCCTCCAAGGATGATGTTCAATATCGCACTTAGTATGATGGCGGCGCTCCAGCCGCTGTCCAACTCTAGTGTAGCCATCGATGCGGAAAGTTGAAGGTGTGATGGTGAAACGTTTCTGATC
This sequence comes from Stenotrophomonas lacuserhaii, assembly GCF_014836545.1. Classification (GTDB taxonomy): domain Bacteria; phylum Pseudomonadota; class Gammaproteobacteria; order Xanthomonadales; family Xanthomonadaceae; genus Stenotrophomonas; species Stenotrophomonas lacuserhaii. Next base: position 66,503 of record NZ_JACSQS010000010.1, on the reverse strand, counting down.
TGCTCTGCGGTGTAAGCGCGGAGCATTGAAAAAGCCAGTGAGCTGATAGGAGGGCGACTGTGACAAAGCTCAAGGTAAGAGCCAGAGCGGTTGATATGCTGGGCCGCCAACAGATTGCAGGCATACCAAATGCAATCCACGAGCTCTTTAAGAACGCGCATGACGCGTACGCTGATCGAGTTGAAGTTGATTACTTCAGAAATAATCATGTGCTTGTCATTCGAGATGACGGCTATGGCATGACTAGGTCTGATGTCGAGAATCGTTGGCTCACGCTGGGTACAGAGTCACGTCTAAATGCGAACAGCGCAGTAGAGGGCGCGGATCAGGAGTGGCGTGGGCCTCGGCATCCAACAAGGCGATCGATTATGGGGGAAAAAGGCATTGGTCGCTTGGCGATTGCTGTCATAGCCCCAATCACTCTGCTGCTCACTCGCGCGGCCCGCCCTGAAGGCCTGCACAATCTGGTCGTGGCGCTTGTCCACTGGGGAATATTCGAGCAGCCTGGCCTAGATATTGGTTTGATTGATATCCCCATTGAGGAGTTTAGCGGGGGCAAGGTTCCGACGCAAAAGGATGTCTCTCAGCTTGTCGATCGGGTTGAGGCGAATCTGGACTCTCTTGCTGACCAGATTGATCCAAAGGCACTCGTCTATTTGAAGAAAGACCTGGCACGGATGCGGCTAATAGGTCCTGATCTAATCGATAATTCCTTAAATCAGGATCTTGCGCCCGATAAGAAACTCACTCTATCGGGAAGCGGCTATGGAACAACCTTCATAGTTATACCCGTTGCTCCGGAGCTTGACGATGACATTGATGGCGCGGGCGATGGTGAGTCCTCGAAGCTTGAGAGAAATTTGCTTGGCTTCTCTAACTGGATGGCATTGGAAAAGTCGGTAATTAGAACGGAGTTCCGTGATCACGGCATCGAGGGGGTCACCGAACGTATTGGCCCCAAGAGTTTCTTTAGTGCCGATGACTTTAACAAAACTGACCAGTTATTTGAGGGTGAGTTTAATTCTGATGGTCAATTTGTTGGGTCGGTTTCGATCTACGGTAAGTCGCGCAGCTTTGTGTGCAATTGGATTGATGGGAAGGGCCGTGCCCCACGGTGCGGGCCGTTCCGATTGAAATACGGGTATGTTCAGGGGCGGGCTAACGAATCTCGGCTCGCTCCCGCCGACTGGGTAGAAATGACTTCAAAAACACAACGTGTTGGGGGTCTATATATTTACAGGGACGGTATTCGAGTTCTGCCGTATGGAAATTCTGATGTGGACTGGCTCGACATTGAGAAGAGAAGAACCTATTCAGCCAGGGATTGGTTCTTCTCATATCGCCGCGGGTTCGGATATATCGAGATAAGCCACCAGGATAATTCATCGTTAACCGAGAAGGCCGGCCGTGAAGGTTTCAGGGAGAATCTCGCCTATCGAGATTTTCGTTCCATTCTGGTCGGATTCTTCAAGCAGCTCGCGTACGAGTTCTTTCGCGCAACCTCTCCTCAAGGGGATGATTACTCGAGAGCTAAGGAGGAGTTGGTCGCTCAAGCTGAAATTCTCAAGAAGCAAAGTGCTCGTGCGTCTGCAAGACGGGCCGCGTTTGAAAAGGAGATTGATTCCTTCTTTTCTAGGCAAAGCGCTGGATATTTTGAGAAAGAGGCAGACGAACTTAAGGTCGTGCTGAGAGAAAGAATAGATAACCTGTCCGACATAAAGGAGCCAGCCCCCGCTGCGCTGAAATTTAGACAGCTCGAAGTGGAGGCGCGTCAGCGACTGAGGGATATTTATCAAAAGGTACAGGTATCGCTGCCCAGAGGACTTGCCTTAACAAAAAATCTATCGAAAGATTGGGCTGCTTATCAGTCTGTCTCCCGCCAGATTGCTGAGGATGTCCTCCAGCCTCTGCAAGCGATCGTGGATGAGACATTGGCAGACTACGCTAAGGGGACCATTCCAGAAGCGGAGCGCCGGGAATTTGCGCTTCGGGATATGGAGGACTACAAGGCAGATGTTATTAGAGAGTTGGCGATTCTTAGGAAAGAAGCGGCGGATGCTAGCGAGAAAATGACCGCTGCCGTAGCCGACACACTAAAGAAGGAATTCTCACAGCTCAGAGTTCAGATTGAGAATGCCACTGGGGATTTTGCGGTGCGATCTGTCCAAAATCCTCATCTTCTCGACTCTTTGAGGGCCGGCGCTCAGGAATATATCAGGGAGCTTGTCAAGTCGGAAGCGAGCCTCTTTGGCTCCCTGAAGCGTCAGATGATTGATCTGACCGAGGCGATAGAGGCAAAGGAAACACTTGATGATCGTCTTGGCGCGATTGAAGCAAGAAATCAGGTCCTGGAAGAGCAGTTGGGCTTCTACTCGGAATTTGCTCAAATGGGAATGTCGGTTGGTATTCTTCAGCACGAGTTCGAAGGTGCCGCTCGAGGCATACGTGGCGCCATTTCGAATCTGAAACCCTGGGCAGACAAGAATGCTCCACTTCAGCCCATTTACAAGAACTTGAGAACTCATGTCGAGCACCTTGACGGGTACTTAAAGGCGCTTGATCCGCTAGGCAGAAGGCTACATCGTTCGAGGGTAACGATTTCGGGTAGCGAGATCATCGAGATTGTTCGGAACGTCTTCCAAGATCAGCTTTCGGCAGAGACAATTGAGCTGGAGGCCTCAATGGAGTTTAGGGCTTTCAAAGTTGAGGCGAGATCGTCAGCTCTCGTGGGCGCATTCATTAACATAATAGACAATGCCATTTATTGGCTAAATGTCGGTGGGCTTCAGAGGAAGGCCATAAAACTGGACGCTGACCGCAGGGGCTTTCTTTTGTCCAATAATGGGCCAGCTATCGAAGCCAGGCTGCGTGATCGCATCTTTGAACTCGGGGAGACGCAGCGGCCCGGCGGTAGGGGGCTTGGTCTAGCTATCAGCAAGGAAGCTCTTGGTCGCGAAGGGTTTGAACTGATTCTCGTCTCTTCTGATAGGGACTCTACCGTGTTCGGGATATTTGAGAAGGAATCAAATGATGGATAAGACGGATCTCCAGGGCGCGCAGCAGCAGGATGCGGATGGTCGATGCGTAGACGCGCATTCGGAATGGGATATTCATGTCGACCTCGCGGTCAAAGAATTCTTGAAGACTGCTGTCGTCATCGACAACGAGCCCGAGCTTGTAACTTCACCGAGAGCAGAGATGTCTGGTGAGATTGCAGCCGATAGTGGTCTTGGTGATGAAGCTGCCACATTAGAGGTTCCCGAGCCAGTCGTTGAGCTAAGCGCTCACGGGCTAGATGTTCGCGGCATCTCAGATGATTTTTCGTCCAGGGGTATTGCATGCGCTTTCGTTCTCCCGAATGATGCTGATGGTAATGTTGCGCAGAAAATCGAGCGAGCTGTCTCTGCATCAATGGTTTCGGACTTGGTAATCATCGACTGGTACCTGCAGCCGCAAGATTCATCCGTGACGATAAAAGTGGTTGAAGAAATAGCTCGTCGTGATCATGGCGAGAATGGACGGTTGCGGCTTGTCTGCATCTACACAGGTGAGGTTCTGAGCCACGGCATATTTGATGATGTGAAGAGTGCCATGCTGCGTGGTGGTATTTCCTTGGCGGACGTGCCAGGTCAGGACTTTTGCGCGGCGGGAGAGAGTACTGTCGTAGTAATGAAGAACAAAACATCCACGCCGGTTTCGCTTCTGCCATCCGAGTTAATTAGGGCTTTCGGTTATTTCGCAGATGGTCTAGTTCCGTCATTCGCTTTGGCTGCAGTGGGGGCGATTAGGAAAAGCGCCCATCATATGCTGACAAGATTCGGAGCATGGTTGGACCCAGCCTATGTTGCGAATTACACGATAACTAATCCCAGAGAGGATGTGCCTCAGATGATTCGCGAGTTGCTCGTTTCTGAGTGCGATTCTGCGCTGGGGTTGGAGCGTGTTGCCGATCGATTTCTCGATAAGCGGCCCGTGATGGGGTGGCTAGAGGCAAAGAAATCTCAGGTCACCGAGCAGAAGAAGGGAGATAGCATTGTTGACTTTTCCTTGCTCAAGGAGATAGTTGAAGGTGGCGTAAAAGACGATAAGGTGTTCAGAGGAATTGACCGGGACGTGCAGCTGCTCCGTGAGCGGCGCTGGTTGATTTCTTCCTCCCTTGCTGGATCGATCGAGAAATCAAAGCAGTCGGAGCATGAATTCGCGCGATTGGTTGCCCTAAAACGCGAAGCGCATGGTCGATCAAAGGTTCCAAGTGACGAGCATTGGAGGCCATCCCTAACGACAGGTAGCCTTGTAACATATAGGCCGGGTGCTGGAGCTGACATTGAGTATCTCATCTGCCTAACCCCCGCTTGCGATACGTTGAGGCTCAAAGAGGACGCAGCATTCGTGTTCCTAAGAGCTAGGGTGAACGCCGAGAAGTACGGACTGGTTATTCGTGAGGCCGGCGCGGTCGAGAAATGCCTGGAGATTGATTCAAAAAGACCATTCATCAGGTCCTTCAACTTCGCTCCGGATAATTCTATGCAGCGAGTTCTGGCCGGGCGTGAGAATAATTCGTTTGTCTTTTGTGACGTTGAGAATGCGAAGTTCGAATGGATAGGAGAAATCCGCTATACGCGTGCAGTGAGTGAGGCGGCCGCCATGCTCGGTAGTTGGATGAGAATTGGTGTAAGTGACTCGGAGTACTTGAGGCTTAGCTCCTTGGGAAAGATTGGGAAGTAGGCATGCAACGATCTCATGTGGCGCACTTGTTTTACCTCATGAGGAAGATTTGTGCGCCGCATGCCTTCCCTGTATTGAACTCACTGAATTGATGTGTGCGTAAACGCAGGTGGCTTTCCCTGCCTACTTTGGATCTGTCGAGAAGCGCGGAGAGTCTCCTTTTTTTGGGTTCGGGCGACGATGGCCGCCGGCAGGCGGCCTGGGTTCTCAGTAAGGCGAGCGGATGAGCCTGTCTCCCTAGAGGACCGCAAACTGGCTCATCGCCTCTTTCCGTCCATGGCTGTTGCCGGTCCAGTTGGCCGTGATGTTGCGTGGACCCAACCAGATCAGCTTGGTCGCTGCCTCATCGGTGGGGAAATGCCCTCAGGTCTTGATGGCTTTGCGCAACTGCGCATTGACGCTCTCGATGGCGTTGGTGGTGTGGATGACCTTGCGGATTCCCATAAGGAAGACGAAAAATGGGGCGACGCGGTCCCGAACTCACCGCCAGGGCCATTGTCAGGGTGGGTACCGGAGGCCCAGGCGGGCCGGCCTCAAACGCCGCGAGCGCCTGTTCTGCGGCCTCGGCATGGGTCGCCTGGTAGATCGGCTGGGAGGGGCGCTGCGAGCGGCTTATGGTTTTCCAGTCCGCGCAGTCGAGGGCGTTCCGAGTCAAATGCACGATGCAGGTCTGCGGGGCGGTGGCCGGGTACGCCGCCGCCAGTGCGTCGGGCATGCCCTTCAGGTCGTCGGTCACCGCGATCAGGATGTATGGCCGGTCTAGTCTTCCACGCCGCGCGCTTTGAGATCGTTGAACACCCTCATCCAGAACTTGGCGCCCTCGGTGGTCTCAATCCAAATGCCAAGGATGTCCCGCGTGCCACCAGGCGGTACGCCCAGCGCCAGGTAGACCGCATTGCTGAATGCCAGGCCTTCTTCGCGGATCTTCACACGCAGTGGGTCGAAGGTACTACCGGATACATCGGCTCCGATGGGCGTTGCTGCCACAGGGCCACTTCTTCAAGAACTCCGTCGGTTACCGAGCTGATGAAGTCCGGCGACACCTCCGTGGCGTACTGCTCGGCCAGGAACGCATGGACATCCCGGCCGCTCATGCCTCGTGCGGACATGGCGATGATCTTGTCGTCAAAGCCGGCAAAGCGCCGCTCGTGCTTGGAGATCAGGATCGGCTGGAAGCTGCCGTCGCGATCAGGGGCCATATCCAACCGCTGCGGGCCATGGTCAGTCAGTACCGTCTTGCTCTCTTTCCGTTGCGCTGGTTGCGCGCCTCGGGCCGGAGCTTTGCGCCTGCGGAGTAGCCCAAATGGTGCCCAGGTTCGGCCCCCGGTGCACGCTTGATCAGTGCCATCTTCAGGGCTGCCGAGATGTCCTCGATCTTCCCGGCGCTCATCGTCCCAGTGGCGAGCTGATCAATCCGCTCCTTCGGCAGCCTTGGCAGGTTACGCGCTGTCTGGCGTGGCGTCTTCTTCTTCTTGGTTGGCATACATGTTCTTCTTCAACATGCTATGTCCGAAAACAAAGTTTATGAGATTCCCCGAATCCCTCAACGAGAACTTGTTCCCGACATTGCTCCATAGCCGTACCAGCATCTAAAGCTGGTGGGGCGACCTACTACGAAGAAAGACCCAAACGAGCGCTTGGCGGGCTCTCCTCCGCCAGAACGCCGCGCAGTTGGCGGCGAAGAAAGATAACACCGGACTCTAAACCAACCCACTATCCAGGCCAAGGGGCCGTCGACGGCGGGCTCCATCGCCCGAACACAAAAAACCGAACACCTTCTTCGATCCTAGCTCTTTACTCGATTCGATATCTGTACGCAATCGGCTGGAGCCGCTCCTGATCTACTCGCCAAGGCATCTGCACGTTGGATATCCCTCCGTTCGCGATGGGTCCAGAGGTGCTGTCGCTAAGCTTTATGCCGTGCAGCACAAACAACGCGTTGTTTGGATAGCAGGCCAAATGATGGTCAACTTCGTTGCGAGTGAGGACAACATCTCCGAGTTGGCCGGTAGTGCCCTTCACCTCTACAAAAGCAGTCTCTAGCCCCCGTGTAAGCTTCAGATCATAGGATTGGTGAGAACTGGTGTCCTGAACTTCGTAGCCCTGCGACGAGAAGTACTTAGTTGCTGCTGCCATTGCCTGTAGCTCAACGACTCGGCGCTCGGCAGGTGTGAGGCCATATCCTTGGCCCCTAAACGCTCGGCCCGATGTGGCCAGCTCGATTGCATCCAAGGCGGATATGACATCTAGGGAGGTCTCCCCCGTCTGGATCTGTGCGGACCTACCGGCGTAGATGCGTCCAAGACGCCCCGCCATAGCACGCAGATCGCTCGAAATTTGAAGCTCGTTGGGCAGATCGTGCGAGGGGTAATAGTAGCTAGTTGCGGTAGTACTTTCATACGCGAGTGCAAGATCGCCTTGGCCGAGTTCCATCTGATTCGAGAGACGGTCGTCGGTACCGATCTCATCGATCAGCAGATCCCTAGCCCACCTTACTAGTCGTCGCCTTTCACTCTCCGATCGTGCAACAAAACCGCCAGCTGCGCCCTCTTTGGAGGCATGCGCCAGTGCGAGGTAGACGCCTGCGCCGTCCTCACGGAACAGGAAAACCACGTACCAACCCAACGTGGCGCGGGGCGAAAGATTCTTGGAGGCAAAGCGCACCCAAGGAACCAGCGATCGGCGTCCTAGGCCATCACGACCCTCTATCAGGAGATCGCCGGGTTCCAGCCCGATACCGACGCGCATATCTTCCGAATAGAGAGCGAGGGAGGCCGGCAGAGAGTGCCTAATCAATTGACCGCGGGCTCTCATTGCCTCGTTTAGGTCAGAGCTGTACTCCCTCTGCAGTGCGAGAACGCTTCCAAGTTCTTCCTTGATCCCCATTGCGACGCTTCCGAACATTTCCGATAGCCGCTATCTATACCTCGTGTCGCAAACGGCTGCAATCCGGTGCTGGCGTTGGCTTGCAGTCGCCCACCTAGCTACCTTCCGAGAGCGCAACTGCTAGCTATCCGTAGAGCCCCTGTCAGCGGTCAAAACCTATCCACCCGACAGCGATCAAATCCTCCCGCAAGCCAGCGAAGCATCTTTCGCCGGAAGGTCGCAGTACTAGCCCAGCTCCTTCCGATCCATCCCAGCGTCCGCATGGTCGATGGCATAGAAGCTCAGCCTGACTCATCAAAGTCCCGCAGCCGATCCCGATCAACTCATAACGCCGTCTGCTCTCCCAAAGATCGGATCAGGATGCGTGCACGCCGTCCCAGCCGCTAAGACTCAAGAGAGACTCGAGGCCGCCCGAACTGAGTCTGCCGCATGGGAAGTTCAGTGCCGCTGCAAGGGCCAGATCCTCCGCGCATCAATCGAACTGGCTCGCTACGGGCGCCCAGGTTAATCTGTCCCGCAGCAATAGCCCGATTTCACACGGATAGGATCCCTTGAATGGCAAACACCAATCAACCGAGGAAAGGCGAGTTCTTCCAGCTGCAGCCTGACGCCACGCGAGGTGGGAAGGGCCACGGGGTGATCTTCGAGAATGAGCAGGAACTGCTGACGCCACCGCGTCTCATCCTTCAGCCCAAGACGGGTGGATTTCCACCGCTGCGTGAGACTCCTCGCTTGGTCTATCACCCGCGAGAGGGTGTGCTCCCCCAGGACCTCGAAGGTGGTATGAGCGGCTACTGGCTTGTCTCGGATCGTCTACGCCAAGTTATGGAAGCGGTTGATCCTGAAGCGTTTGTTTTCGCTGAAACCGATTACCGACTGGCTGACGGCTCTCCGGGGCCGACCTATTTCCTGTGCGATGTGATCCGTACGGTAGATGCCCTCGACGAGGAAGCTTCCACTCTCGATCTTGTGGTAAGTGACGATTACGAAGAAGGGAAGTACTACGGTCTCACGGGTGAGGTGCGCTTGGCCTTCAAGCGCGACGTGCTGGGCTCGGCGCACGTCTTCAGATTGCCGTTCCATGGCGGGGTCTTCTGTGATCGGGTGTTTAAGGACGCCGTAGAGGACGCAGGCATCGTCAACGCAAAGAATTCCAACGGTCTCTGGTTCTACGACGTGGTCAACCGTTAAGCCAGAAGCATAGGCGACAGGAAGGAGCCTGATCCATGCCCAACTACTCGACACACTTCCAAGACCATCATGGCATTGAGCAGCAGACGCTGAAGAACAGCGCGTTGCTTGCCAAGCTACAACAGCTTGGACGGTTCGACATCCACGCGCCGGAAAATCGGCTTTTCCTCCCTGTTAACCCCCAGTTCGCAGACACCTTAGGCGTCACACCGCACAATGGCGGTCCGCTTGGTGCCTACCAAAAGGGGATGCTGGAACGCCTGGATGACTTGGCGAGAACAAGGGACGGTAGGGCCGCTCTGGAAGGTGATCCGGCCGCCATGGATCGTATAGTCCACCGAGTCGAGCAACTACGTGACACGGTCAAGGTCGGCCTGATCAACGGTGATTTGAATACGAATACACCGCTCGGCCAAACGGCTGCGCTGACCAATCAAAAAGTCGAGGACTTCTTCCGAAATGCTTGGGCATACAACAAAAACCACGCCCAACAAATAGAAGCCCTGAAAGGCTTCACCGGCATAGACCACGGCTGGGGCGCAGTTGCTAGTTCAGAGTCACGCATCGTCACCACGCTCAACCAGATTCACGTGGACAGCCGCCCACCGACGCGCGGCGGCAACATTGAACTCCAGCGCAGCGGCCTGTCCCTCGCCATCGCCAACGCACACCACGACGGCCGCATCGTCCTATCCACCCAGGGCATCCACACTGTTGAAAAGGTACTTGGCGAGGAGGCTGCTTACCGCATCCGCGTCCCCCGCGGCCAACAAGGCGCCGCGTCCCTCGATCTCCTGATGGGCGAGGCATCTGCCCGCACGCTCGTCCGCTCCGGCGGGTTGCTCGCCACAGGCGCCGATGCCGTACTCACCGCCCGCCGCTCGGCCGAGCTGCTCGAACAGGGCAACGCCACCGCAGCCCAATCCGAACTCAACCATGCCATCGCCCGCAACATGGGCGGCTGGGCGGGCGGTGCCTCGACGGCCATGGCCCTTGGCGGCAGCGGCTTCGTGCCGGCTGCCGTGGTCGCGGCGGACGCCCTGCTGCTAAGCAAGGCCTTCGACAAAGGCGCGGATCTGCTGGACAACCGCGCCATCTACCACCAGACGGACAAGGCTGGCGTGGACTGGCAGTTCAACGGCCGGAACTGGGAACGGCAGGCGGCGATCGACCGCACGGCCGATGGCCGGAGTAACCCGGTTGAGCAGGGCATAGCGGCCAGCTACGAGAAGTCCCAGGAGCTCGGCGCCATGGCGGGCGCCAAGGCGGTGGAGCTCGCGCTGGCCAAGACCCCGACGCCCCAAGATCCCTTCCGCATTCCCGCCCAGCCAAGCGACCAGCGCGGGTTGGACAATGCAGACTGGCACCGAAACCCGGACAGCCAAGCCTGGGAACGCCAGGTCAAGACCGGGCTTTCCGGCGCCAATGACCGTGGTACTTACGAAACCCAGGTCGCCACGCCGGAGCGTGCCCAGCAGCTCAACCAGCAGTCGCTGGGGCGCATTGAATCCAACATCGCGACGGGCCAGGAAGCAATGGCGGCGACCTACCTGGCAGGCCATGCAGCCCAACGCGCGCAGCAGTACGGCGTTGCTATTCCCGCAGCGGTCGAGTCGGTGAAGGCCACCCCGCATGTAGTCCTCGGCTCGGATGGGCACCGCTATCAGCGTAGTGAAGCCGGGCACTGGCAGGGTGCGGAAGGGCAGGCCAGCGGAAACCTCGCCGCCGAGCTGGAACTCACCAACCAGATGCGCCAGCCCTCGCTGGAGCAGTGGCAGGATGAGTTGGCAGCCATCCAGTCCCGGCCGGCACCGTCGCCCGCGCAGGTGGAACAGAATGAGCTTGTGCATCGCTACCGCAGTGCCGGTGTAGATCTTTACGTAAACCCTGAAACCCAGCAGGCGATCGAACTGGCCGTGCAGCGCACCCGCGAGGCCAGCGGCATCACCGGACCGTCGCTGCAGCAGCTGCAGCGCAACGAGAGCGGGCAGTACGGGTATGACAGCCCCATTGCGCACTATCAGACTGGGCAGGATGGTGTGGCTCGCCAGGTGGCCGTTACGGGGAGCGATGAGCTGCGCCAGGCGCTGGGTGAGGTCCGCGCCCAGCAGGCAGTGCAGGCCCCCGTTCCGAACTCGCCGGAACTACGCATCGCCGCGCTGTCGCCCGATGAGCGCGAGGCCTACCAGCAGGCACTACGCGAGGCCAATCGCCAAGGCGTTTCCACGCAGGAAGCGCAGCAGGTGGCCAGCTTCGCTGCAGTCAGCGTGCATACGCCGCTGCAGGATGAGACCCACGCGCCGCAAGCGGCCGTTGATGTGGAGCGACAGCGCGATGCGGAGCCGGCAGCTGCCCTACCGCCGCAGACGATCCAGCCGGCCGCCGCGGTGGCCATGGCAGCAGCGCCCCCTGGCGCCGCGCCGGCGGAACCAGAGCGCCTCCAGCAAGCTCCGCCACGCGTGCAGCGAGAGGAGCTGCACGCCGAGCAGAATGCGCGTGCGGGCGCAAAGGCGAGCGAGGAGACGAGCCAGCGTGAAGCGCATAGCGCGCAGCAGGCCCAGACGCGTGCACCCACAACTACAGAGCACCATGCCGCTCAGGTCCAAGCTCCCGGCAGCCCGCAGCAGCCTGCGCAGGAAAGGGAGGCCAGCGTACAGCAGCGGCCGCCGCTTGCGCCTGAGTCAGGTGCCGATGCCTCAATCATCGCGACCACCGCGCAGCAGGTACCGTCGTTGCAGCAGCGCCCGACTGAGATTGCGGCGGCTGAATCTGCTTCGCATCCAGTGCCTTCCGCGAGTGCCCAGCAACCGCCCCATACGCCCATGCAGCCCGAGATTGAGGCCGCACAGCAGCCGGTGCACTCTGCTTCGACCACGCAAGCAGCCACTGCCTTTGCCGATGAGGCACAGACGCCACGTCCGTCCCCAGCACCCCTGCAGCCCGAGCATCCCGACCACGCGCTTTACCAGCAGGTGCGCGCCGGTGTGGCGGCGCTGGATGCCCGGCACGGGCGGGAATTCGACGAAACCAGCGAGCGCATGACTACCAGCCTGCTTGTACTGGCTAAGGACAACGGTCTTGAACGGGTGGACCACGTCCTGCTGAGCCAAGCGACGCCTGAATCACACGCAGGGAAGAATCTGTTTGTTGTCCAGGGTGAGCCGGATAACCCGGCGCACCTGCGTGCATCGATACCCACAGAACAGGCAGCGCAGACGCCGGTTGAACAGTCTGTGCAACAGTTGGAAGTGGTCAGTCAGCGGCAGGAGCAGGAAGCGTTGAAGCAGCAGCAGCAGGAGCAGGTGCAGCTGGATCAGGTGCAACAGCAGGATGCGCAGGCGCGTTCGATGGGCATGCGCTGAACCTCCTTCCTGTCAGTCCTCCAACGTTGGCTTCCGTTGCCTATTCACCCCTTGCACGTGTGGCTAGCCAGCATCGCGTTGCATTCCTACGTCGCTATTCTCCCCCACGACCACCAGTCCAGCCGCGCCAGCTCATAATCCTCGGCAAAGGCCATCGCCGCCTGGTCTCCCGGCAGGTCCACATACCGCTGCAGGACGGCCGCGTCCGCCCCAGCAGCCAAATGATCAACGGCGAAGTAGCGCACCAGCGTGGCATCAAACGCAGTCAGCCACGCCTCCGGCATGGGTGCCACGCCGACCACTCAAACCACCTCTATCCGCAACCGGATACCCAGCGCCCGCATGGCGCCCAGCACGCTGTCGAAGTAGAGCGGGCGGGTACCGCTCAGCTGCCGGCGCATGGCGTCGCTGCTCAGTCCGCACTCGTACGCGACGTGGCTCATTCCATATAGCTCGGACGCCAGCAGGAGGGATCGCGCGAAAGTCGATTCATCGTAGTTGATCATATGCAGGCGGCCATCCAGATACTCGGCCATTTCCGCTGCACGCAGATTGGTGACGCGCGCGTTGGCAAATCTGTTGTCCGGCACGCTCATGGCTGGCCCCCCATGGCACCTGCCGATGACCGCACCAGTTCTCGTCCGCAGACGCTCAGCTCTTCGATCAGGAAGCGGCCGAGCCCGCTATCCTGCTGACCGTCCTGCTGCCTCATATGCAACGAGTGCAGCACTTCAAAGATGGAGGCCAGTGCCTGCAGCGTGCGGATGGACACGGCCACATCAGCCTCCCGCTGAGGCTCCCCAGCGCAGCCGCAGGCAGTCAGCGGCACACCGGGTTCGGTATCGCGCACCACGCGAAGGTGCATCACGCGGCGCGCGTTGGTGCGTGACGTCTCAAACTCTTCGAGCCTGCGCTCAAGGCGCTCTATGAAATGCGGCGGGAAGTCGATCATCCGGTCGCCCATCAAGGCATACAGACGCTCTGCGCTAAGAGGATAGTGCGGATCCATCGGCGTACCTCACAAGGCTTGAGGCCACCTGCGCCGAGGCGTCAGGTGGCGGGCGATGCGGGTTGGCATACCGGGCGACCAAACCAAAAGACCGGCGGATCAGGGATCCCCACGCACCGCCCACCGTAAGACCGGTAACCGATGCAGTGCATTCTCCGCCGTGCCCAAAGGGCAAAACAGAGTCCAAGGTTTGGTGCGCTAACAGGATGCCAATCCCGGCTGACGCTCTTCGTCGCCAGCGCGTCCATACCATCAGCCATAGGTCATTGCGTACATGGGCGAATCTGCAAAAGTGACAGCGCATGGTTCTTCATAGGCGACGCAAGCGTGATCCCGGCCCATGGGCGCCCGGGGCTCACCGCAACGGCCTGTTGCGAACGTGGCGGCGGCCCGAAGCGACACGCGGCCTCACATTATTTTTGCAACTCCTCCCCCGGCCGTTGCTAAGTTCGCCCCATGCCACCCAAGGAACCTGCGATGACCCGGACGTCCCCCCTGACCCTGCTTGCCCTCTGCCTCAGCCCCGCCTTGGCCTTCGCACAGGAGCTCTCCGTGGCGCAATATCATGATCAGCTGCGGGCATAGTCTGAGCACGCAGCAGGAAACACGAGCTCTTGTGCAAGCGTGGGGAGAAGAGGGCTGGTGGGGTCCGAAACTGAACCGCGGACGCTTCAATGCTTAAGCTTCGCCTGTCGCTGCCGATAGCAGCAGATCGATCAGTCCAGGAAGGGCAACGCATGAAGCTCCTGCTGCATGATGAGAACTCGAAGAATTTCCTGCGTGAGCACTATGCAGCGGCCATCGCCGACGCGGTAGAGCTGTATATCGTTTCCGCTTACCTAACACACTGGGATTCAAGTATCCCGGCCCCGGCAAACGTTAAGCGCCTACGCGTAGTAGTCGGGATCGACTTCGGAATCACCCGGAAGGTAGCCTGCCGTGAGCTGCTGAACTGGATGCCTGCGGACAAGCTGAATGATTTCCGCGCAGCGGAGGGAATCACTGGCTTTCATCCGAAAGCGATATTCTGGAAGACAGCCAGTGGTGATTGCCGCTCCATCGTCGGCTCATCCAACCTCACGCGAGCTGCGTTCGACGGCAACGTCGAAGCCAACGTATACGGCACCCTTTCTGCGAGGGAGTTTGCTGCTGCGCGGAGCTGGATCGAGGATATGTGCGAGCCCAACCTGTCGGTGCCGATTTCAGAGGAATGGATCGAGCAGTATCAGGAAGGTCAAGTCCGTCCGAAGCGCACCGCCGAAAGCCAACCGCAGGCGCTGTCAGCCGCCAACAGCTCGCAGACGCCAACGCCGGTTATTCAGTTCCAGTTGCCCGACATCTCGCCCGAACGCGCTGCGGAGCTCATGAGGCGCAGGCGCGGCCAGCTGGCGATATTCGAAAAGGGCAGAGGCCAGTTTCAAGCACTTTTCCGTGCTGCTGCGGCCGGCAATGTGAGCAGCGCTGATTTCTACGCTCAGATAAATCAGCTCTGGAGCTTGAAAGCAGGCAATCGTCTCCAAGGGGCCGGCTGGGAGAGAAGAGGCGCAAAGGCTGACTTCTGCGAACTCGCCCGTGCATTCGTCTCGATCCTAGATGCGACCAGTGCCGAGCGCGATTCCGTGGTCCGCACCCAGCTCAACAACCTGCGAAAGACAGCCAATCCTGCGCGTAAGGCTTGGTTTTCGGAAATGCTTTCGCTGCACTGGCCTGCACGTTATCCGGTACTAAACAAGCCCGTCAGGCAGTTCCTCGCCGAAAACCGGTTCCGTCCGCCGCGCCGGGCGCCCGAGGGCGTCCGCTACATCGATTTGGCGCAGAAGCTCGCGGCGGCCTTGTCTCGCGCACCTGCAGGATATCCGGCCAAGACCATTGCAGAGCTGGACTACCTAATTTGGGCAGTAGCACCCGGTAATGAAGATAGTTCTAAACAATAAGATCTTCACGCTGGTAGCCACGCACCACAGCTGAGCAAGCAATGACCTAGTCGCAGCCCGCCGATTCTGTCATCACTTCCCGATAAGTCGCTTCCCTTATGCTCGGCAGGGCAAGGAAACCAGACTGCACGTCACTCAGTGCGGGAAGCCTCGAATAGGGATGCATCATGTTGAAATCATCATCAGGACGCCTTCAAAGCACTGCGCTGGCTCTCGCATTGGCCGTGCTCTCCGCCTGTAGTGGTCCGCCGCCTGCGCCGCCGTCCGTAGCGCCGCTTGATGCCGTACAGGCGGCCGCACGCACGCGGGTGCCGCTGACGCGGCCTGTCGCGCTGGATAAGCCGGGTGTGATTGCGGATCTGGAGTTTGATCTGCCGCCGCCTGGGGAGCTGGCAGGCTCTTCGTTGGTTATTGGTATTCGGATCGCTGAGGAGACGCCGAAGGCGATCGTTGCGCGGTCAAGCCTGATCGTGCGGGAAGGGCTGCCAGCACGCGTGCGCCTGCAGAAGCTTGACGGAGAATCGCGGACTGATGTGTCCCTTCTGCGAATAGCGCCGGAGTTGAAGAAGCGAGTCGAGCTTGGCGCTGATGGCTTCACGCCCAAGGCCTCGCCACATAGTGTCAATACAGGGATGATGCGCGAGGCTGGTCTGCTGCAGGACGGGCTTATCTATGATGAGCTCGCGCTTGCTTACGCGGGCTCGCCCGCGCCTGGCCGATACCACGTAGTGATCGAGTTGCTGGAGGATCGTCCAGCGCTCAAGGACAGTCCGGCTGAATTGATCATCGCCTATGACGGAAAGTCGAAGTGACCATGGATAAGAATGACGCATATACCCTGACCGTTTACGTGGCAGCGCCTGGCACGCCGATGGTGAATCCTGAGCAGCCGAACGAGTCCCGGGGGACATCGCTGACAGGACATATGTATCTGGAGACATCCCACGGCGCCGATGTGCGCAGCGCAGGTTGGCAGCCTGGGGATCGCCTACCCGGCGGCGGATATCTAGGCGATCCCGCAACTACCGACACCTCGACCTACGTCGCGCCGTATTACGCGCGCACTATCGAGATCAGCGAAGAGCAGTTCAACAAGATCCGCGAGTACTCGGCTGACCCGGTGAGGTACGGTCTGGATGCGAAGTACGACGCCTTCAGCAACAGTTGTACGGATTTCACCTGGGGCGCCCTCAACCACGCGGGGCTCCACGCCAAGGCGGTCGGCATCGAGTTCAAGAACTTCGAAGGCGTCATTCAACCCGCGAGGAATGTTCCGCATATCCAGAGCATTGAGGCGCCTTTTCCGGATAGCCCGCTCAACAAGGAAGAGCGAAACCCGTTGCCGAAGCAGACGTTCGAGCAGTGGCTGTATACCAGCAATGACCAGGCCTTGGGCGGGCAGATATCGCGGGGTGTTGCGGCACTCGACGCCTCCCACGGCCGTACCCCGGACGAAGCCAGCGAGCGCATGTGCGGCAGCCTGTTCTGCCTGGCAAAGGAAAACGGCCTGTCCCGCGTGGACCACGTGCTGCTCAGCCAGGCTAATGAGCAGGGGCACGCAGGCACCAACGTGTTCGTCGTCCAGGGCGATCCGTCAGACCCCGCGCACCTGCGCGCCAGCATGCCCACTGCGGTCGCAGTGCAGACGCCCGTGCATGAATCGATGGAGCAGGCGCAACACATCAGCCAGTCGCAGCAGCAGGTGGCCATGCAGGAACAGAGCCAAGTGCAGGAACAGCAGGCCGCCGTGCAGCGGATGGGGTGAGCCTGTAGAGCCGACTTCAGCCGGCTGGATTGAGGTTGTTCAAGCTGTGCCGACCAAGGTCGGCACTACAGGGACGTCACGGACGTCACGGACGTCACAGGTCGATTACTTCACCTCAGCCCGGCCAATCTGCGCACGTACGCCATCCTCCATCTGTTTCCAGTCCTTCAGCCACGTGCGCTGGTAGCTCATCTGGACGAACAGATTCCGCTTGGCATCGATGAAGTAGTGGATGCAGCCGGCGAGCTGCGCGGGGTCCATTGCGGCGATGGTGGGGTCGTTGCGCCCGCTGAGCGAGGGCTGCAGGGCCTTCGGGGGATCGCACGAGATGAAGGTGCCCAAACTGCCATCGGCGGACTTGGCGATGTACCAGTCCGGTTCATTACCGGGCGTGCGCGTCAGGGCCTTTTTGTAGCGGGCCTGGTAATCGCGGGCGTAGGCCGTCATCAGCTGTTCGTTGACTGTGTAGGGCGACAGTCCCCACTGCGGTGGCTGTTGCAGGCGCAGTTCCAGGCGCTCGCGTGGGTCGCGCCGCTCCAGGGAACCCGCTGCGCTGCTGCCGTCATTGTCCAGCTTGCGTTCCAGCATCGCCGTCGCCGATAGGCCTTCAGGGAATTCGATGGTGATCGGCACCTCGGCCAGCATTGCCTGCACCGCAGCCGCGCCCCGTAGGTTCGAGTCTGTGACGCGTGGACACATGGTCGGCGCGATGAGCGTGAGCTCCACCGGGCCCCGCGCGGGCGGCGCTTCGTCACCTGCCAACTCGCTCAATGGCCAACGGTAGGCCTGCGTGCCCAACACCACTACGGCGCTACCGGATTGATTGCCCGCGTACGCGCAGGGAAGCAGGCCGGCGAAAAGGATCGGAATCAGCACCGCTCGGGGATTTACTGACGGACGTGCCATGGGAAATCTCCACTCAGGTTGGTCCGATGGACTATGGAGATCGCTTGATGGACGAAAACCTGCTGGTCATCGATAGGCGTTACAGGTGCGTGGGAAGCGTCGTGGAAGACACCTTCAACGCGTGTTTCGCAGTGCGATTGGCGCCCTACCTCACTTCAAGGGGCGCGCTGGTCACAGGAATAAGGTGTCGTGCATGCGCCGAGGACCGACCAAAGTCGGCCGCCTCCGGGGAGGACGCGTCCACGGAGCTGGGTTACCATGTCGTCCTCAGCCAGCCTGCCCACGCATTCGTCGTGTGGCCGGCCGCTTCGGTGTTTCTGCACTGCATACGCGGCCGCGCGAGCCAAGGATCTTTCCTGACTCACACAAGGACGCTGCAATGAATTCGATCTCTTCCAAGACCCGGGGCATGGCCCGTCGCTGCACCGTTGCTGCCTTTGCCGTGGCGATTGCCATCGGCATGGGCGTGCCGGCTGCCTACGCGGCCACGCCGGCCGTCAGCAGCGCTGCCGCCGTGCAGCGCAGTGCCGTGGCGCAGGGCCTGTACGAGCTGGCCTACAGCGCCAGGCAGAACGCGGTCTACGTGGCCTCTTCGGGCGGCTTCGGCGACGGCGCCGGCCCGGCCCAGGTGCTGAAGCTGGACCCGGCCACCTTGGCCGTGCAGGCCACCATCCCGCTGGAGCGCAAGGGCTTCGGCGTGGTGCTGGACGATGCCAATGACCGCCTGTACGTGGGCAATACCGTGGACACCTCGGTGACGGTGGTCGACACCGCGCAGGGCAAGGCGCTCGGCATCGTGCAGCTGATGGAAAAGAAGGTGGGCAAGGATGGCAAGGCCAGCTACACCCACGACCTGCGCGAGCTGGTGGTGGACGGCGCCAACCACCGCCTGTACGTCACCGGGCACTCTGGCCAGGGCAGTGTGCTGTTCGTGGTGGACACGCAGTCGCTGAAGCTGCTGGACACTATTCCGGGCCTGGGCAACGCAAAGGCACCTGGCCTGGCATTGGATGCCGCCAACAAGCGCGTGTACACCAGCAACCTGCTGGGCGAAGTGGTGGTGGTAGGTACCGATACCGGCAAGGTGGAGCAGCGGTACAAGGTCACCGCCGAGCAGCCGATGAACATCGCGCTGGACCCGGCCGGCCCGCGTCTTTTCATCACCGACCAGGGCTCGGAGATGATCCGCAAGTACCAGGGCAGCAGCATCGAAGGCTTCACGTCCACGCACCCCGGCAAGCGCGTGCTGGTACTGGACCGAACCACCGGCAAGGAACTGGCCAGCATCCCGGCCGACGCCGGCACCCTGGGCATCCTGCTGGACGCACCGCGCAAGCGCCTGTACGTGACCAACCGCGAAGCAGGCACGGTGACCGGCTATGACAGCGACAGCTACCAGAAGACGGGCGAGTGGTCAGTGCCCACGCACCCGAACAGCCTGGCACTGGATGCCAGAAGCAACGTGCTGTACGTGAGCATCAAGAACGGCGACAAGGAAGAGAAGGGCGCACAGGAAAGCGTAGCCCGCATCGCCCTGTAACCCGGTAGTGAAGGCCGCTGGCCGTCAAGCTTTTGCGCGTGATGCCGCAAGCGGAGGGTGGGTGACGACCGTTGGTCGTCACTGATCCTTCCGGCGCCGGTCCGTCCTCACTCCGCGAACCGCTGACGCTGCACCCCGGTCGCCTACCTTCTGCGCCTGTTGCGAAAATTCACTACTGAAAGAACGGCGAGAAGTAAGGAAAAGCAGCCTAGGTAGCCGAGCAAATAGTGTCGGAAGAACAGCGCCTCTTCTTCCAAAACCTTGACCACCAACACTGCGGTGCATAGGGCGAAGATTGCGAAAGTCACGGCCGCGTTTATGAGATGAATGGCGTTCTTACTCATGGCGATCCCAGCCAGCCTTATTCACCATCCAAGAAACAATCTTGTTGGTTGCAAAGACCCACGCGATCGCAAAGATTGGTGTCAGGTTGTTTGCTATGCCGGGCGTATTCCAGGCTATAAGAACTCCGCAAGCGTATACGAGCACAAATGCCAGTGAGGCGAGAAATCGTTTCATGTGACTATCTTCCTCTGGGGGGCATCCCCGTACTTCATTGCCATCACGTCCAGGTACAGGCCTGAACGGCATGACGTTGATGGGATCGATGCAGCCACCTACGGATAGACCTCGACCGAAAGCTCCAGTGACAGCTCGGCCAAGCGCCTCATATCGTCAGTTGCAAGCGTAAAGCCGCTGTCCCCTTCGACGAAGACGCCGACATACAGCTCGGTTATGCCGCCTGTGAGCGCGATCTGGCGGAAAAGTTCTTGGCTTACTTTCAGCTGATCGATCCAGTCGCTTAGTCCCCTCACCGACATTACGGTCATGTTTCCGTGACGACCCCGATCATATACTTTGGAAAAGCAGTTTCCGCAGACAGCCATCCTCAGGCAAGGGTGGCCGTCTTAACGGCGAAAAACGCGAGAGGATTTCAGCCTGATTAACATGCTGGGCTACTGGGGTCCGGTAAGTCACCTGTTGACACGTCGGACCTCTTTCCATTTCTCTTTGAACAGGAGGAGACCTTGGAATGCATATAGATCCATCAACCTCATCCCCGCGATCAATGCTGCCGTGGAGAGCATCTCGACGAAGTCTCCCCTGATGTCGGGCATAAAAAGGTAGCCGTACGCGAACGGGAGAGCCCCGCACAACGCGGCGTACGAGAATGCGTAGGAAATCAGCGCTACGCGAGTCGTCGCTGCCGCGACTCCAACGGAGAGCGGAATGACAAATAAGAATGGTGCTAGCATAATTACGAGGATGTGCATCTCTAATCGCACCCGCAGCCAGAGCTGATTGTTGATCCCGCGAGTTCACCTGCCCCCGTAATCGATCCCTCCGCAATAGCAGCAGCCGTCCGACCTGGTGTTCTCAAAATGTTCGTCGCGCCCACCGGTCGCCCCACGACATTGAGGCGGATAACAGGGGAGAATTTGACAAGCGCATTTCCTGCAAAGCTTGCTGCACCTCCTCCAACCATTGATCCAGCCACGGCTCCTGCATTGTAGTTCTCGGCATCGAGCGCGTCCCTTCCCGACGCAATATTGCCTGCTGCTTGTCCAGCTGCGCTAGCCAGCGCCCCTCCAGCTGCTGCACCGGCCCAGTGCGAAGCATACGGGTTCACCGCACCAACGGCTGCACCGGCAAGAGCACCTACAATTATGCTTTTGGCGTCACCGCCTGATACGTAGCCGCCAATAGCTCCCGCAATGGCGCCATAGCATGCGCCGGGGAGACCGACCTGCCCCGTTGGATCGACGAAGGAAATAGGATTGCCGTTGGCGTACGCGTAGGTGTTAGTTCCACCAGCCAAGCCGATCGGATCGCTCTGCACATACCGGCCACTCTCCGCATCGTAATCCCGGAAGCCGTTGTACCAAAGCCCTGTCTCGGCATCGTAGTACTGCCCTGGGAAACCGATGTTGAGTCCGCCGATGCTGTCCTGGGTGACGCTCCGTCCATACGCGTAGTTGTAAGCCTTCCATACGACCGATTGGTTGCTGTCAGTTGCGTACTCGGGCCGCCCCAAGTGGTCGTTGTGGATGTTGACTACGTTGCCGTTGCGCACCAGACCCACCAGTTCATTACCAAACCACAGGTAGTTGGCCCACAGCCCATCCGTCTGCTCGGCAAGCAACTGGTTCTGACCAGCATAGAAGTAGCGGCTCGTGCTGGTCGCACTATGCTTGCTGACGCGCTGTCCCTGGGCGTTCAGCAGGTAATCAGTAACGCGCCCATCGACGTTGCTGCGCTCCATTCGGTTGAAGGCGCCGTAGTCATAGGTCGTCGTCCGAGCACCATGCGTCTGGCTGATGCGGTTGCCCAAGGCGTCATATTGATAGCGGCGGGTGCCTGAAGGATCAATAGCTTCCAGCAGGCGATTGCTTTGAGAATCGATGACAAAACGCGTCAAATCGGCGCCTGACTGGATCCCTACCAAGTTGCTGCCCGCGTCGTGGGAAAGCTGACTTTGCACGCCATTGCGGCTCAGTGATCCCAGTCTGCTCAGCTGATCGTAGCCAAGGTTCTGACTGAGACTGCTTGTACGTGCATCTGCAATCTGGGCGATCTCGTTATCTGGACTGTAGGCATAGTCGAGATAGCTCATCCAATCGCTAGGTCCTCTCACTGACATGGCGGTCATTCGACCGTCGAGATCGTGATTATATCCCCTGCCAAGACCGTTCCCGTAAGACAGCCATGCCCTGGCGCCGATGGCTTTCAGTTGCACGCCATTGATGACGCCATGGGTGCTGCCACCTGCACTGACAGAGAGTGAGTTGAGATGGCCTCCCGCAGCATAACCGTAGTTCGCCACGGATCCGTCAGGATAGAAGATTCTGGCGGACCGACCTAACGCGTCGTACTCATAGCTGGTGGAATTCTGCGTATGTGCGCCGCCATGGGTGATCCAGTCGTTCCTTCCGGTCAGCTGCCCTTGCGCGTTGTAAGCAAAGTTCGAATCAGTCCCAGGAGCACGGATACCACAGAGTCGGCCTTTACCACTGCTGCAATCATCGTACACGTAGGCGAGTTGCTGGCCATCGGAACTGGCTGCCAGTAACCGCCCCAGCCCATCGTAGGCATAGGTCGTGCTCGAGCCATCGTTGCGCGTCGTTGAGGAGAGCAGACCGGTTGCATCGAAGATATGCGAGGTGGTGCCGGTATCGGGACTGTTCTGGCGCCACAACTGCCCGAATCCATCATAGGCATACGTTGTAGCCAGTCCGCGTGGATCAACCACCCGCGTCGCCCGGTCGCCCAGGTCATACGTGAAGCTGGTCGTTCCGCCCGCGGCATCGATCTGCTTGAGCAGCCTGCCACGTGCGTCGTACTCCATGCGTGTAACACGGTTCTGTGAGTCGGTGACCTGGGTCAGGCGACCTTCGGCGTCATAGGCGTAGCGGACGTTCTGACCGCTGTTACCCCGTTCTGCGATCAGACGCCCCATCTCGTCGTATTCGTAGTTCGCGCTGAAGACGACGCTGTTCAGGCCCATCAGGGCAAGGGTCAATGCGGACATCAGCGAGCTCCTTCCTTGGCGTCCAGTCCTACACCCGGGGTGACGCGGCGCGGATCCTCACAGATACGTCCGGTGCAGATTGGCAGGTTGTTGTGTACGACCACCCCCGTCGTGGATCGTGGGCCCCATGCCGTGCCATTCGTCGCCATCTGCGCGGAGTACTCGAAGTAGCGACCGCCGTTCCCTGGATTCTCAGGAGAAATACGGCGACTGAACGTTACGGTCTCTCCCGGCTTTACAGGGGCGCCCAGCTGCATGTTCTCGGTGAGATGGATGAAGCCCCATGCGAGGTAGGTATCGCCATGCCAGACCACGTTGCCCGTGTTGCGAACCTGGGCACTGAGTGTGGTGCCTTCACCGTTAGTGATGTTATCGGGCGTTGTGGTGAAACTGAGATTCTCCGCCGTGCGCACGATCGATGGCACGCTGTAGGTGCCGGAGTTGTTGATAGTGAGGTTCGGCTGACCAAACGGCGAGATTCCGTGAATGTAGATTGCCTTTCCGCCGTGTGCACTACGTGTCGATAGGTCCAGTGGCAAGCGGAACCGGTATGCCTGGCCTTGGCTCTGACATGCATTGGCGACTTCGGGGCCGGTTGCCAGATCCGCGCGACCACCCGCCGCGAAGCTTCCCGTGCCCGCAGAGCCGCCGACATAGGCATGGACATCGATCGACCCCGCGTGTCCAACGGAACAGGCCCAACCCTCCACGAAGTAGTCCCAGTTCTCGTCTCGCGTCACTCCACCAATATCCCCGATGACGGGTGCCAGAGCGATCGCATGAACGCCCGAGCCTGGCAACGCTACGTTGTGGGACTGGCCGCGAGGCGATATTCCGTAGACAGTGACACGCTTACCACCCAATTGTTGTCGATGTGCGAGCGTAATCGGCAACTGGAAGCGATATGCGGTTCCGTTAGCTTGGCAAGTATTTCGCAAGGAAGCGTCGCCAGCTTGATTGGCCTGCGCGCTACCCAGATAGACGCCCCCTTCAGCGTAGCCGTCGACTTGGATTGATGACGCTGAACCCACAGCGCAGGCCCAGCCGTCGACATAGTGATTGAGGGAAGCGTCCCGGCCTATGCCATGGATTTGCCCCACCACCGGCGCATCTGGGATGGCGTAGCTATTGGAACCAGGCAAGGGCCTGTTATGCGCGGACCCCTGAGGCGAAACTCCATAGATAGTCACTCGCCGCCCACCCAATTCCTGGCGCTGGGCGAGGGTGATCGGGATGTTGAATCTGTAGCTGTTTCCGCTCGCACCGCAGGCCGCAGCCACGCCAGCTTCGCTGGCCTGATTCGCCGTAAAGCCTCCTATGAGAGCACCGTTATCAGCGTAAGCATGAACGTCAATGGAGCTGTTGGATCCGGAGGTGCACGCCCAGCCACCTATGGACCAGTTCCAGTTGGCATCGTGATTGATGCCCTCGATCACACCGGTCACCGCGCTCCCCATAGGGAAGTCGGCATGGCGCACTTCGGTCCGGGTCAGGTTCGACGCGTTGTCATAGCTGTTGTACGTCCAGGCATAGGTTCCATCGCCCATCGGACGCACTTCCTGCATCAGCCGCCGTGCCGCGTCATAGCTGAAACGGGTGGTCACACCGTCCGGGCGGGTGACACTTGCCACGTTGCCAGTGGCGTCGAACGTAGTGCTGGACGTTGCCCAGCCGGTGCCTATGCTTTGCTTCTGCGAGGTAATGCGTCCGCGGGCGTCATAGGTGATCTCAGTGACCTCACCGTTTGCGCCGGTAATCTTTCGTGGCAGGCCCAGGGCATTGTAGTTGGCGTAGGTAACCTGATGGCCTAGCGCGTTACGGACCGAGGCCAGATCGCCCTGGCCGTTGTAGGTCTCGGTCACATCGTCCTGGGCGAGGGGGCCGTCCGTCTTGACGGTGGCCTTCAACCCATTCGAATGATAGGTGTATGTGAACCGAAGCACGCGGCTCTGCTGGGATTGACCATTGGTACTGAGATTCTTTGTCGTGACTGTGGCGACATTGCCACGACTGTCATAGGTGTAAGTGACCTCGTGGTCGCCCGGCACGGTCATCTTGGTTAAACGATTGGTCGTGGCATCCCATTGCCACTGGGTGGTACGGGCGGCACTACTTCCCACCGCCTCAACCCGCTTGAGCATGAAGCCCTTGGCGTTGTAGTCGTAGTCCGTAAGGTTGTCTGTGAAATCATGGACAAGATCCGGGTAGCCATTGGCATCGTAGGACGCTTCCTTGAAGCTCGCGGGGCAGCGCGGCGATGCATCCCCGGCCACCGATACCTGTTTGCCGTCGTCATAGGCGGTGGTGGTGCGCCTGCCCAGCGGGTTGGTCGTGGTGACCTGGATCTTCACCGGGCGCTGCTTGGTCCCCGTCGTGCTGGCAATTGCGTTCAACGGCAATCCAGCGCTCATGCCTGCGGGCACAAAGCCACCGCCTGGGAGGGACCGCGGCACGTAGCAGATTTCCCCGCCGGGACGCGGTTCGCACCAAGGCGCCTCCGGTTCGGCGCCTCCATTCATTGGCTTGCCCGGAGCGACAGGAGCCGGTGGCGGGCTCACTGCCTCGGTGCTCAGCACGGAATAGCCAAAGGTATAGCGCTCCACACCACCGGCATGCTCGGACAGGGTTGCGCGCCTGTCGACGTCGTAGGCGAAGGTGGAGTAGCGGACGCCGTTGAACGACTTTCCGGTGAGCCCGCCCGCGAACCGCGCATCCTCGTAGTGGTACGTGATCGTGGTGGCAGGCGCGCCGGGGAGCGTGGTGCTGGCGAGCCGTGCTGTGCCACTGCCGAATGCATTGGCGGTATAGGTGTATTTGTAAACTCCACCCGCCGGATCCGTTACTTGGGTCAGCTGGCCGTTGGTCCACGCAAAGGTGACCTTCCTTCCAGAGGAATGGGTAACGGTTTGCAGGTAACGGTTGTTATAGGCGAACGTCCATTTCACCCCCTGCTCGTTACGGCGCTGGGTCATGAAGCCCTCGGCGTCGTAGGTCTCCACCCCACGGTCTTCGTTGACGAGGGTCAGCACGCCACTCGCGTCGCGGGTGATATAGGCCACCGGCTGGGCTTTGTCTTCGTACCAACGACCACTCGCGGTATCGAGCAGGAACTTGATGCGTCGGCCGTCGGGACGTTGCGCCCACAGGATATTCTGGGCGTCGGAGTAGACCAGCGAGTAATCGAAATTGCTCAGCCAGTGGCGGCCGAACAGGCCGGTGGCGCTCCAGTGATGGTTGTAGGTGCGCTGCAGGTAAAGGCCCATCTCGCCATTACTGGCGAAGTCGAGCTCATGTTCCACCTTGTTACCGGTGTAGAGAACGACGGGGTTGCCCGCCTTGCCTTGACAGTCGTCTTCCTTGTCGTCGGTTTCCTGCTCCTTGGAGGTCTTGGCGGCAACGAAAGCGCCGCGGGCTCCAGCGCCGGCCTCCATACCCGTTCGACGTCCCATCTCATTGAGATACGAGGTCGAAAATCCGCGATATGACTTCATGCCGGGAACAGTAGTGGTTACCCGGCCTAAATCTGTGGGCGGCGGAAGGCCGCCATTACCGTCCAGCACGCTTCGTACGCGAATCCCCTTCCTCGAATCCATGTCTGACGAGGCGCCGAAGACCGGCAATACCATGACGAGCCAAGGCAACGCTGTTGCCAGAGACGCAGCCAGCATCCGCTTGTCGCAGAATTCCATTCTCAATCCCCCGAGTGATACGCATGGCGCGTACTGCGCCTTCCCTGCGCTGTTGATTGGCTGAATACTATGTGAACTTCTGGCGAAATCCAACCGGGCGTCAGTTTGTGTGGCTTCGAAGGTGGTGAGTAGCGCCAAAAGCGACATATGGAGCGGGCACGCTTTCGCATGAGCGAAATCTGCCAAGCACTTCCGGCTCTGATTTCAGGGCTCAGTCGTCCGCTTGATACCGGAACGCGAGAGCTACGCGGCTGTGTAGAGCCGACTTCAGTCGGCTCGGCTGCGAACGCGCCGACCCGAGTCCGTTCTTGTCACGTATGACGGCCAGCGGCCGTCACTACCGTTCCCAGGCAACGTGCTGCTACGCGGTCAGCCGCGGCTTATGCTCGCACCGCGGGTATCCGGAGCACGAATGGAAGTCACCGTACTTCCCGGTCTTCTTCACGATGACGCCGGTACCGCATGCGGGGCACCGCTGCTCTTTCACCGGCGTTCCGTCCAGCGTGGTCACCTGCAGCGCGCCGTCCCGTTCCAGCTCGTCAAGGAATGCCGAGCGCTTGCCGGAAACAGTGAACATCGCCACCGAGCGCCGTGCCCGTGTCAGCGCCACATAGAACAGCCGTCGTTCTTCGCCCAGCGGAAACGTGTCCCCACTGGGCATCGCCAGCGACAGCACGTCATCGTCCGCGCGCAGGTTGGGGAAGGCGCGGTCCAGCAGCGCCGGCAGGATCACCACGTCCGCTTCCATGCCCTTGCTGCGATGGGCAGTAAGGAAGCTGACCTCCAGCGTCGCGCCGAAGCGTGAGCGCCAGTTGCCGGGCAGGTAGGTACGGTCGGCGTTGTAGCGGCCCAGCACGAACACACTGAGCTTGCCGTCGCGGCCTGCTGGCATCGCGCCGCTCAGGCACGCTTCGTGCAGCTGCTGCAGGTATTGGCCCACGGCATCGCTGAGCTGATCACGCGCGGCAACCTGGAACGCCTGCAGCACCGGCCCATGGCTCGGCGTGCTTGACCATACGTGCTTGCGGATCTGCGCCGGGTTGGCGCTGATGAAGCGGCTGGAGACATCGCACAGGGCCTGCGGGCAGCGGAAGGTCTGCTCCAGCCGCAACACCTGCCCGTGGCCGAACCATTCGCTGAAGCGGGTCATCACCGAGACGTCGGCACCGGCGAAGCGGTTGATTGACTGCCAGTCATCACCCACCGCGAAAAAGTACGTGCCCGGCTGCTGCACCAGGGCGCGGCACAGGCGTGCGCGGGCGCGCGATGCATCCTGGAATTCGTCCGCCATCACCAACGTATACGGCGATGCATGGCGGCCTTGTTCCAGGTGCTCCGCGGCCTGGTTGAGCATGTCCTCGAAGTCGATGGCGTGCTCTGCATCCAGCGCGTCGTCCCACGCCTGCAGCACCGGTCCGGCGATCTCCAGGAAGCGACGATAGCGCTCCTTGAACTGGTCGTCGGGCATCTCGCGCAGTCGCGCTGCCATGTCATCCAGGCCGAGGCAGTTGCTCTTGGCATGGCTGATAAAGGTGCGCATCAGACCGATCAGCTCGGCGTCGGGCATCGGCTTCTGGCCGTCGTCCGGTGTGTCGCGGTCCGGGTTGGGATCGACCGCCACGCCGCCCTCGGCCAGTGCCTGGCCCAGATCGTCGAAGGCCCATCCCATGCGCAGATCGTGCGAGCTGGTGTCCAGATGAGGGCCTTCCGTGTGCGGCAGCGGATCGGTGTCCGCGCCGCCATGCCGGTGATGCAGCCCGGCATCCGGGTAATAGAACTGCGTGGGCTGTGCATGGAAGGCCTCATCGCCTGCGTCGAAGCGTTGGCTGCGGTCGTACGCATAACGCACGCCGTTGTAGAACAACCAGTCGGCCAGGATGCAGTCTTCCACGCTGCGCACGCGCTCGCCCTGCAGGGTGCGCACGTAGCCGCTGCCGTCCTTGTCCCAGCCGTCGGCATCCATCGCACCGCCCTGTGCCGGCAGGTCGCGGCCGAACACCAGCCGGAACATGTCCCAGCGGGTGCGGAAGGCGTGCGAACGGTCCTTCAGCTGGTCGATGAGGTCGGCCAATCGATGGAAGCCGAGCGTGGCATCCACCGCCCAGTCGGGCACCTTGGGCCGGCGCCCGGTGACACTGGCGATGATCGCCAGGCCGAGCGCGTGGAAGGTGCGCGCCTGCACGACGCTGTCGCCCATGCCGAGGCGGGCGAACGCGCGATCAGTGCGTTGCTGCAGTTCGCCGGCGGCTTCCTTGTTGAAGGCCAGCATGACGATCTGGCGCGGCTCGGCGTAACCGCGCTGGATGGCATAGGCGGCCTTGGCGACCATGGTGGAGGTCTTGCCGGAACCGGCGGCGGCTACTACCTGCACGCGGTTGTCGAAGCAGATCACCGCGTGCGCCTGTTCGTCGGTGAGCGGGCGGCTTTCGACGCGGTCCAGCAGGGGGCGCGCTGCGTTGCGCTCGGTGGCGAGGATCTGCGCGTTGACGGCGTCGCAGGCCGCGTTCCAGTCCTGTTCCCACAGCTCCAGTTCGATCAACGCCGATTCGCGTTCGTCCTCATCCAGCGGCAGGTCAGCATCATGGAACAGCGCGTGCAGCGCGGTGGGTGAGAGACCCATCGCGGGGCGCGCAGCCAACAGGGCCTGCTGGTCGTCGTGGCCGATCCAGCGCCGTTGCGCGCGGCGCTCGGTCAGCAGTTCCTCGGCCTCACCGTTCCACTGCCGCATCAGGTCGAGGCTATGCAGGAACGCCGGACGACGGTCACGCTGGTCCTGTGCGCGTTCGGCTGCATCAAGGGCCGTGGCGAGGGTGCTGGCGTCCGCGTGTGAGAGACCGTCGAGGGTGATCGTTGGGCCGTCGCGGCGCTGTACCACGACGCTGGCCCACAACAGGCCGCGCTTCACGGATAGGTGCGCATCAAAGCCGAGGGTATGCCGGTGGATGGCATCGCCGAGGTGAATCAGCACGTCTTCGCCATCGAGGTGCAGTTCCCACGCGGCAGAGCGGGGCAGGGCGAGGGCCAGGCGCGAAGGTTTCCAGTGCTGCGTCATGCGTACTGCGGTCCTGCGGGATCGGTGTTTCAACGGTGTTGTCATGATAGGGCAGCGTGGGGGGGCGCGGGCGGCGAAGATGCCTTGGTAGCGCCGAGCCATGCTCGGCGGGATGCCTGCACCGCGCGGTGCGCTCGCCGACCATGGGTCGGCGCTACCAAAGCAGGTTCGCGCGATGTGCAGGTGATCACGCGGCAGGTTCGCGCGATGTGCAGGTGGTTCGGCGGGGAACGTGGACGGCAGACTGGTAGCGCCGAGCCATGCTCGGCGGGATGCCTGCACCGCGCGGTGCGCTCGCCGCCCATGGGTCGGCGCTACCAGAGCAGTTCGCGCGATGTGCAGGCGATCGCGCGGCGGGGTCGCGCGGGGTGCCGGCGATCCGCGCCGCAGCCCCGCCCCGTGCAGGCCATGTCACGACGTCGCCACGATCTTTCACGACGGCCCAAGCCCCGGCCCCTTAGCGTGGGGCACTTGTTCCCCTTGCATGGAGTTGCCATGACTGCTTCCCGTGTCCGTCTGCACGTTGAAGACTCCGGTGGGACAGGCCGCCCGGTCGTCCTGATCCATGGTTGGCCGCTGTCGGCTGATTCCTGGAAGGCCCAGGTGCCGGTGCTGCGCGATGCCGGCTACCGGGTCATCGCCTATGATCGCCGTGGCTTCGGGCGTTCGGACAAGCCGGCCGAGGGCTATGACTACGATACGCTGGCGGCCGACTTGGCCGGCCTCATCGAAGACCTGGACCTGAAAGATGTATCACTGGTCGGCTTTTCAATGGGCGGCGGCGAAGTGGCGCGTTACATCGCCAACCACGGCCAGGACCGCCTGCACAGCGTGGTGTTCGCCGCGGCGGTGCCGCCGTATCTGCTCAAGGGCAGCGACAATCCGGATGGGCCGTTGAGCAAGGAAGCCGCCGATGAGATGGCCGGCGCGTTGGCCAAGGACCGTGAGGCCTTCTTCGACGACTTCACCAGGAAGTTCTTCAGTGCCAACGGCAAGCTGAAGGTCACCGAAGCGCAGTGCCTGGAAGCGGTGGCGCTGGCCCACCAGTCCGACCAGGTGGCCGCACTGGGCTGCCAGAAGGCCTTCGGTACAACGGACTTCCGCGAGGACCTGAAGAAGGTCACCGTGCCCACCCTGATCATCCATGGCGACAGCGATGGCACGGTGCCGTACGAGGGCTCCGGCAAGCGTACGCACCAGGCCATCGCAGGCAGCGAAGTGGTGCTGCTGGAAGATGCGCCGCACGGCTGCAACACCAGCCACGCCGATGATTTCAACCTGGCCCTGCTGAACTTCCTCAAGAAGTAAGCGTTGCCACTTGCCTTCAACGACGCCCGGCCGCCACGCGGGGCGTCACTGCGTCCACGCCACGGGAACCTGTCATGCGCAAGTCGACCACGCCGCCCTGGAAGAAGCCCAATCCCAAGGGGCAGGCATCGCGCCCGCTGACGGATGCGCAGAAGGCTGCCGCACGGCAGCGGGCGGAGGAGAACGGGCGGCCGTATCCCAATCTGGTGGACAACATGTGGGCGGCCAAACAGCGGTAGAGTCTGGGGCTGCCCGACTACCCGCCCGCCGTGGCCCGGTTACCTCCATGACATCCCGCTTTTTTGCGTTGCTGTTGCTTGCCATCGCAGGCGTAGGCCACGCGGCCGAGATCGACCGGCGCATCGCGGTCACCATCGACGATCTGCCGTGGGCGCGACTGGACGAGATCCAGCCGCCGGACCTGCAGGCACGCCATCAGGCGTTGCTGGACCAGTTGAAGCAGGCGAACGTGCCGGTGGTCGGCTTCGTCAACGAGAACAAGCTGGAAGTGGGCGGCGTGGTGCAGCCGCAGCGCGTGCAGATGCTGCGCGACTGGCTGGATGCGGGCTATCAGCTGGGCAACCATACGTGGTCGCACATGGATCTGAACGCGGAAGGCGTAGAGGCGTTCCAGCAGGATTTCCTGCGCGGCGAGCGGGTGCTGCGTCCGCTGCTGGCCGAGCGTGGACAGGTGCCGGTGTGGATGCGCCACCCGTACCTGCGCGCAGGCCGCACGGCGCAGGACCGTGCCCGCATGGACGGGTTCTTCGCCGAGCACGGCTACCGCATCGCGCCGGTCACGGTGGACAACGGGGAGTGGGTATGGGCCTTCGCCTATGCCAACGTGCTCAACGAACAGGCCGATACGCCTGCGCGCGAGGTGGTGCTGCGGCAGCTGCGGCGAGGCTACGTGCCGTACATGTTGAACAAGCTGGATTACTACGAGGCGCAGTCGGTGACGCTGCTTGGCTATGCGCTGCCACAGGTGTGGTTGATGCATGCCAACGAACTCAACGCGGCGACCTTCGCCGAGCTGGTGGCGGCGACGCAACGACGCGGGTATCGGTTTGTCAGCCTGGGTGAGGCGATGCAGGACCCGGCGTATGCGCGTGGTACCACCGGGTATGACGGCCGCTACGGGCCGAGCTGGCTGCACCGCTGGGCAATGGCGGAGAAGCGCCCGAAGACCTTCTATGCAGGTGAGCCGGAAGTGCCGGCGTGGGTGAAGAAATTGGCGAAGGTGGATTACGAATAGTCGCCGCAGTGGGCGGGTGGGTCGGTAGCGCCGAGCCATGCTCGGCGAGCGCGCAGCGCGGCATGTGTCAGGCATCGCGTTGCCGGGACGCAGAGCCGCCGCGTGCGCGGCGTGGATCGAGCGAGCTCGACCCCTACAACAGCATGCGTTGCGCCCGCCTTACACCGCCATGCTGTCCTTGGCTTCGCTCAGTGCCTTGTCCGCGCGCAGCGGCTTCATCAGCGGGCTGGGTAGGGGCCTCGGTCATGGCGTCCTCTGTAGCTTTGGTGTCCACCCAAGATTACGGCAGGATCCGACAGCGAGGTTAACGCGGCCCAAGTGGAAGGCGGAGAGGCGGCTTCGTGTTCGGCTGCGGAGACTGCAGCGGCCTGGAATGGACCGCGACTTCCGGTGGCGCAGGCGGCCCGCGCTGATCGGTATTCGGCGTGCAGGCGCACAGCGCTCCTAGACTAGGTGGCATCAGGCGCACGACGGCGGAGGCGGGATGCTGCACCGGACGCTGCGGCGATCCATCGTGAGGGGCGGCTGGGCGCTGCTGGCGTTGGCCTGGCCGGTACTGGCCGGCGCGGCGGGTCCATCGGCCTGCAGCGGGCTTTCCACGAACCGCATGTTGCCCGATGCGCGTCTGTGCCGCAGCCGCCTGTTGCCTGCCGCCAACGGTGCGCCAGCGGAGGTGGTGGCGGCCTTGTTGGCCAACGCGGGCGAGGCGATGCACGGCGCGCGCGACGCCGTTGCCGAGCGGCTGCTGGACTGCGCCGATGCAGCGGTAGAGGGCACTGGAAGCGGCGCGGACGCATTACGTGCGGCGGTTTCCCGCCAGCGCGGTGTGCTCGACTATCGCCGCGAGCGGTTGCCCCAGGCACTGCGTCGGTTCGAATGTGCCGCAGCGTGGTCGCGGGCGGCCAACGATGCGGACGGAACCGCCCGCGCGCTCAACAACCTGGGCTCGGCGCAGCGTCGCATCGGTGATTTCCGGGCCGCGCTGGGCAGCCTGACCGAAAGCCTTGCGCTGCGGCGCGCGCAGGGCGGCGCGACCAACGCGGTGCTCAACAACATCGCCGATGTGTACCGCGCGCTGGGTGAGGGCGGGAGCGCGCTGCGCTACTACCAGCAGGCGTTGCAGGCGACCCGCGCGACCGGCGATGACATCGAGGCAGCGCACGTGCTGGAATCGATGGCGGACGTGACTCTGGACGCCGGGCATCCCGCGCAGGCCGCGGCCTGGCTGCGGCAGGCGCTGCAGGAGTACCAGCAGGCAGGCAACCGCGTATATGCCTTGCGCGTGCACGATGGGCTGATCCGGGTGGCACTGGCGCAGGGCGATGTGGACGACGCGCGCCGTTGGCAGGAAGCGGCGCTCGCGCTGGCCGATTCCTGGACGCTGCCATTGCCAGCGGCCCTGCAGTTGCAGGTGGCCCGCGTGCAGCGGACAGAAGGGCGGCTTCCGCAGGCGCGGATGCAGCTGGAATCGGCATTGGCGGCGCTGGCCGACCGGGACCCGGTGGAAGTGGATCTGCTGAAGGAGCTGGCTGCGGTGCAGGGCGCCAGCGGCGAGGTGACGGCAGCGAACGCGACGTTGGAGCGTGCCAATGAACGCGCGCTGGCGCAGGCGCGTGCCCAGCACGACCAACGACTGGACTGGATGCGCGTGCGCTTCGAAGCGGAAGAGGATCGTCGGCTGCAGGCGAGTACGACGTCGTCGCACTGGGTCGCGGCCGGGCCCGTTGCTGCGTTGCTGGCGATGACGCTGGCCGTGGTGGTCGCTTTCGCGCTGCGGCGTCGCCGGCGTCTACAGCGTGCGCCGTCGCGCCCGAGGACGGCCGATCCGCCGCTGCCTGCTGCGTCCCCGCCGTCGACGTCGCCAGCGCTGTCGCCACCTCCCGCGCCAGCCCGCGCCGATCCACAGGCGTTCCGCAGCGAACTGGTCGCGCTGATGCTGGCATCGGTGGAGTCGTGGGAGCGCTGTACCGGCAGCAGCCGGCTGGAGCTGGCAGAGCGCAGTCGGCTGTGGCGCGTGAACGTGGATGACGGGCGCCTGCGCGCCCGCGCGCTGGAACGTTACCTGTCCGTGGCTCGGCTGCCGCGGCAGCCGCGATGGCGCAGCGTGGTGCGCACTGCCTACTACGTGCTCGCGCAGTGCCCGGCCCTGGATGCGGCCAGCCGGCAGCAGCTGCAGGCTGGCGTAGACGGGGTGCTGGCCCATTCGCGCAGCACTGCGCTGCAGGCGCAAACCGATGCGTGATCAGCGCGACGGCCGCACGCAGACCGCGCAGATGCCCATGATGCCGTTGTCGATGCGGTAGCGCGCATGGTGATCCTTGTCGGTGAAGCTCGACGGCCCTGAAATGAACGGCATGGCATCTTGGCGCGGCGCCACGATCCGGCACCACTCGCCCATCGCGTTGGCGACGGTGTGGAAGTGGTCCTCGCCTTCGAGGATGCCGCATTTGTCCATGACGTCGCGGATCTGGCCGCCATCGAACTTGAACGCGGCCACGCGCTCGGGCTTTGCGTTTTCATCCACGCACCAGTCGGCCGGGACGATGTCGTGTGCGACGGCGGGGCTGGCGGAGGCGGAGACGGCGAGGCACAGCAGCAAGCAGCGGATGGGTGACATGGCAGGGACCTGCAGGGATCGGATGAGCGTCCATGCTGGCGCTGGTGGCAGCCGCAGGACAGGACGTGGCCGGGAACAAACCGGGAACGAATCACGGCAAGCCGTTGATTCTGCGAAGGCGGCGATGTCTGGCTGAGGCCGTTGCAGCGCCGGGCGGTGCAGCGCAGGGGTCGGTGGGCAAGGCCTGCGAAAGCTTCCTGCATTGGCCCGGTTCGGTCCTTGAGCGGCGGCAGGGCGCTGCCTAGCGTGAAAACGGTGCAGCGGACGTGGCGCGGTAACGAAGGCCTGCCGCCGTCGCTGCACTTTCCAACCACTGACTGAAGGATCCACCATGCGTAGCAAGACCCTGATCGCTTCCGCCCTGCTGCTGGCCGCTGCCTGCAGTGGCAACGCCTTCGCTGCCGGCAACCCACAGGACCGCGTCGGCGTGCAGCACAACATGTACCTGGACTGCCTGCGCAGCAACCGCGTACCGATCGAAGACATGCTGGATTACCTGGTGGGCCAGTGCGGCTACAAGCCGGAGATGTCGATGGAGCAGTTCCGCAAGACCTTCGAATGGACCTATGACCTGGATCCGACGCTGCCGCTGGCCAAGCGCATGGATCCGTATCGCAAGCAGTTCAGCGAACGCGAATACAGCTTCTTCCAGCGCATCGACGAGGTGAACGTCAAGGCCGGCAGCCTGGAGAATGCAGCGGCGCTGTACGAGCGGTTGGAGCAGGAAGCGGTGGCAACGCTGGACCCGCGTTCGAAGGGTGCGGCCAGCGTGCTGGCCAGCCTGAGCGTGGGCCGCCATTCGCTGGCCTATTGGACGCGGGAAGAGGGCGAGGGACGCTTCGGCGGCAGCGGTCTGGTGACCACCGCACGCTGGGGTTGGGGCAAGGTGCTAGCAGTGGTGGGCGCCGATATCGCCGGGGCGGCGATCACCACCGGCATGGGGCTGGCGCCGGCAGCCGGTGCGGTGGCCGCCGGTGCATCCAATGCGGTGTCGCACGCGATGTAACGCCGCCGGCGCAGGTGTCGGCGCAGCGCCGGCACCTGCGCCGTGGCAGCAACAGGCTCAGCCGCGATAGGTTGCCAGCACGCCATCCAGCGCCAGCTCGGCCTTGAAACCGGCTTTTTCCAGCCGCTTGGCGACTTCGCGCGGCACATCGCGGCCGCTGGTCAGCTTGTTCGGTGCGCCGGTGTAATGGAACAGCTTGCCACCGCTGCGGATCACCCGTGCAAGCTGGTCATAGAACACCTGCGAATACAGTTCGCCGGCGATGCCGAAGCGCGGCGGGTCATGCAGGATGGCGTCCACGCTGTTGCTGGGCAACGTGGCGATTTCTTCGGATACATCGCCCCGCGCCAGCTGCAGGCGGCCACCGGAACGGGCCGCGTCCGGATCCGGTGACCACGGGTTGAGCGTGCGCAGCCATAACACGTCCGGATTCTTTTCGAACGAGCGGATCTGCGCCACGCCGGCGTCCAGGCAGCAGGCAGCGAAGTAACCCAGTCCGCCGCAGGTATCGAGTACGGTCTTGCCGGCCGGGGCGATCAGTTCCACCTTGCGGCGCGCATCGTCGAACGGCGACAGCTTGGCGCTGGGCAGCATCTTGATGCCGTCGATTTCGAAGGTTGGCGCGCCCCATTCGGTGGGCACCAGCTTGATCAGCGATGCGCTGAAGCGCGAGATCGGCAGGAACTCCTCACCATCCCAGTAGTACAGCGTGCGGTCCTTTACCCTGCCCGGCCACGGGTAGGACTGGCCACGGAAAACGAAACCATCGGCAGACAGGCCGACGTCTTCTTCGCTGCGTCCCAGGTCCAGCGAACCGGCCCAGCTGGGCGCGCCAGCATCGGCCGCGCGCTGCAGGGCAGTGGCGGTTTCGCGGGTCAACAGGGGGCCGGAATAGTGGGGCACGGGGGCGTTCGCGTGGCAATCAGGGGCCGCTAGTGTAGGACGCAGCGGGTGATCGCGTTACCGGTGCGGGGCTCAGTGGAGGATCATCGACACCAGGAACAGCGCCAGCGGCACCGCGGAAAAGGCTGCACCGGCCAGTGCCAGCCACGGCCAGCGCTCATCGCGCACGCGCGAGGCCAGCACCGCGCAGAACCCACACATGGCCGCAGCCAGCACGCCCACCGCGGTGGCGCTGTTGCCGCTGGCGCCCATCGCGCGGGCCGCCTGTTCGATCAGCACGCCGATCACCATGCCCAGCCAGCTGCACAGCCCGAACCAGGGCACCACGCCGCGTTTGATCGCACTTCCTCTTGCTGACATCGCCTGCGCTCCGTTGCCTGCACGGCCGGATGGCCGCCGCCTACAGTAACCGCTTGCTCAGCACTGGCGGTGACGGCGGCGTGCGTTCCACAGGTGGATGGCGGCGAGCAGCAGGCTGCCAATCACCGTGACCACCGTCTCGCTGTCGTGGCTGGGGAACTCCAGCGCGCCCGCGAGCAGCAGCGCCAGGCCGGCTGCTGCGGCCAACCAGGCCGGCGCCGGCAGCGGGTGCTGGCGATGGGCGCGCCACAGTGCGAAGCCGGTGACCGGCAGGGCAATGGCCACGAACACAGCGTGTACCCACTCCGCTTCGGCCCACGCACCGAACAGCGGAAGCGCGGCGGCCAGCAGCGGCAGGGCCAGGCAATGCAGCAGGCACAGGCTGGACAGGGCGACGGCGCTGGCGTCGAGCAGGGCGGCTTGGCTGGATTTCATCGGAGGCGGGAACAGGAACCGGGTGTTACATAGTAACACTAAGCCGACGGACCTCCTGTCACCACGGCCGCAGGGTCCAGTCGGTTTCGTTCATCTGCAGCACGTGGGTGGGTTGCATGGCCTGCAGCAGGGCGGGGTCGTGGCTTGCCATGACCAGCGTGCCGGTGAACTGGCCGAGCAGGGTTTCCAGTGCGTGCAGCGCGTCCAGGTCCAGCGCGTTGCCCGGTTCGTCCAGCAGCAGCAGGCCGGGGGCGGGATCGGCATACAGGGTGCACGCCATCGCCGCCTTCAGCCGCTCGCCGGCGCTAGCGTGGCGCTGGTCCGTTCGATGCGCGCGGCATCCAGGCCCAGCAGGGCGAGCCGGGTGCGCAGTTCGGCTATTGGCGTCGCCGGGCAGGCCGCCTGCAGCGTCGCCAGCGCGCTGCTGCCCGCGTGCAGCGTGACCAGCGCCTGGTCCAGCAGGGCCGCCGGTACGCCGATATCACAGCTGCCGGCACGCGGCGCCAGCTGCCCGGCCAGCACCCGCAGCAGGGTCGATTTGCCGCTGCCGTTGTCGCCCACCACGGCCAGCCGCTGGCCGCGCTGCAGGATGAGGTCCAGCGGTGCGCGGCAGCCGTGCGGCAGCTGCATGCCCTGCAGCCGCACGACCTGCTGGCTGGCGTGCGGGCTGGGCGGTGCGAAGGCCACCAGTTGCGTGCTCGGGGTGACTCCGGCGCTGGCGTCGCGCAGGCGGTCGGCACTGTCGGCAAGGCGCTGCGCCTGCAGCTGCGCATGCCGTCCGGCGCTGGCTTGTGCGCGCTGTTTCTGCAGTCCCAGCAGGATCGGTGCCTGGTTGGCATCGCGCGCGCTGCGTGCACCGCGCGACTGCCGCTGCTGGGCGCGTTCGTGCAGCGCGCGCGCATGCCGTTGCTGCTGCCGGTGCTGCTGTCGCGCATGGTCCAGCTGCGCCTGCGCGGCGGCTTCGTGCGCTGCCTTGGCGTGAACGTAGTCGGTGTAGCCACCGCCGAACCGCTGCAGCCCGTGCGCATCCAGTTCGACGATGCAGGCCATCTGCCCCAGCAGTTCGCGGTCATGGCTGATCACCAGCAGCCCGCCGCGCCAGCGCTGCAGTGCGTGGCGCAGCTGGGCACGCCGCCGTGCGTCCAGGTGGTTGCTGGGTTCGTCCAGGATCAACCAGTCTGCGCCACTGGCCCAGGCACCGGACAACGCCACCTGCATCGCCTGCCCGCCACTCAGGCGCGCGGCCGGATCTTCGGGCTGCAGGTCGGCGGGCAGCCCGGCGCGTTGCCACTGCAGGCGCAGTTGTTCGCGCAGGTCCCAGCGCTCCCCGACGCGGTTGAAGTCTTCGATGTCGACCTGCCCTGCGCCGATCCGGTCCAGCGCATCCAGCACATCGCCGACGCCGGCCAGGTCGGCCACGCGGCCCTGCGGCACGCCACTCAGTGCGGGTAGCAGCAACACCCGCCCACCCCCATGGCAGCGGCCGGACGTAGGCGCCTGGGTGCCGGCCAGCACGCGCGCGAGCACGCTCTTGCCGACCCCGTTGGCGCCGACCAGTCCGGTGGCGATGGGGTCGAAGGTAAAGCACAGATCGGTAAACAGTGCGCGCCCATCGGGCAGGCGGCAGGTCACGCGTTCAAGCGTGAGCGGATGCGTGGTCATGCAGACCTCCAACAGATGCCATCGACTCCCCCTGCGTACAGGGGCGGGAGAAGAATCAGGCCGTCGATGAAGACGGCGGCATCAGTGGCGCATTGGCGTAAGCCTCCAAGTGGATAGGCCGATTATAGGACGGCCGCATGAACCATACGAAGACGGCTACTGTCCGGGCTGGCGCTGGGTGTTCTGCATGTCTTCGCGTGCCGCGCCATACAGTTCCTGGCGGCGCTTGTGGAAGGCGATGAATTCTTCGCGCGGCAGTGCCTTGGCGAACAGCCAACCCTGGGCGAATTCCACCTGCCGGCTGTGCAGGTAGGCCAGCTGGTCTTCGGTTTCCACCCCTTCGGCCACCACGAACAGGCCCAGCGTCTTGGCCATGTCGATGATGTGGCCGGTGACCGGGCTGGTGGCGCTGTCGGTACCGATCGCATCGATGAACGACTTGTCGATCTTCAGCGCATCCAGTGGCAGCTGCTGCAGGTACTGGAGGTTGGAATACCCCACGCCGAAATCATCGATGGCCACCGCATGCCCGGAGTGGCGCGCGGCGGAGATCACCGCACGTGCCTTTTCAATGTCCATGAAGCCGCGCTCGGTGGCTTCCAGCCAGATCTGCTGGTTGGCGATGCCGGTGCCTGCCAGCTTGGCGGCGATCACCTTCAGCGCACGGCCGCTGATCATGTCTTCCGGTGCCAGGTTGATGGCGATGTGCGCGCTGCGGTCGCCGACCAGCAGGTCGCGCATGTCCACGATCACCCGCTGGATCACCTCATCGGTGATCGCCCCGACCAGTCCGCTGGCTTCGGCCAACGGAATGAACAGGTCCGGGCGGACTTCGCTGCCATCGGCGCGACGCCAGCGCACCAGCGCTTCGGCCCCCACGCAGATACCGGTTTCCAGCTCGATGATCGGCTGGTAGACCACGTACAGTTCATTGCGGCGGATGGCATGGCTCAGCTCGCCTTTCAACGAATAGCGCCGCCGCGACAGGGCGATGGTGCATGCGATCGCCGCTGCACCCAGCAGCAGGCTGATCGGCACCAGCACCCAGGCTTGCTGCAGGAAGATCCCGGCCATCCCGGTGCGTGGCGCGGTCACGATGGCCAGCCACGCTTCGCTGCGTGCACTGGCGAACAGCAGTGTGCCGTCATCGCCGGTGCGTGGTTCGCGCAGCAGTGACTGCAGCAGCGCCTGGTCCGGGAGTGACTGCTGGGCGATCAATCGTCCGTCCGGGGTGGCGATGGCGATGCGGATGTCGCGCGTATCGATCAGGTCGACGAAATGGTACGGATCCATCAACGCCTCGTAGTCGCCCAGCCGCAACGACAACATGCAACGCCCGTAGGGTGCGCGCGGTTGCTGGTCCAACTGCAGGGTGGCGCCTTCCGCGGTGGTGTGGTCGGGCTGGCCGGGCGCAAGCGCGGCGACCGGACGGCCCCACGAGGTGCAGCGCACGCGGCCCTGCTGGAAATAGCTGATCTGGTCCACCGACGAGGTGGTGACCACCCGGGTCTGCATCAGCTGGATATGTTCGGGGCTGCACGGCGCCAGCGGGGTGCGCTGCATGGCCTGCAGTGCGGACAACGCCTGCAGGTAGGAGCGGTCGGCGCGCTCCAGGGCACGCTCGGCGGTTTCGCGCAGCTGGGCCTGGGCGGTGTTGGCGGCATGGTGCCAGCTGAGCCAGGTCATCATCGCCAACGGCAGCGCAGCGGCGAGCAGGCCCACCAAGGCCATCAGCAGCAGCATGCGCGTGCGGTTCATCGACAGCTCCGTGTCCGGGGGTGAGGCGCTCGGCCGGACCCTGCATGCAGGCCGCCTTGCCCTCCAGCCTAGCTGAACGTCGCAGCGGATGGGGGGGCTGGGCGACGAGGGCGCCGCCAGCGCGTGCCGCGCGCCGGGCCGGGCATCAGCGCAAGCAGCCAGACGCGTCACTCGGCGTCTTCACTGGGGATTCCGCACCGCAGGACCAACATGCCGCCGACCTCCCTGCCGGCTTCCCCTGCTGATGCGCCTGCCTCCCTGCCTGTGTGTGCTGCTGCTGGGGTTGGCCTGTGGGCCGGCGCAGGCGCGCACGGTGTACCGCTGCGTCCAGGGCAACACGGTCAGCATGGCGACCGCGCCGGAGCCGGGATCGCGCTGCACGGCCAAGGAAATCGATGACAGCGCCGTGCAGGCGCCCAACCTGTGGGGGAACATGGGGGTGTTCAGCGGCACCCTGTACGAACGCGAGCAGGACGGCAGGCTGGTCTACTCCACCCGCAACCTGCCGGGATCGCGGGTGTACCTGAAGTTCACCGTGGCCACCCCGCCGGGCGAGCCGGCACATGCCGGGCTGGGGCGCGTCGGCGCGGCCCAGCTGGCACCGCATGCGAAACAGTTCAAGGCGGCGGCCAAGGCGACCGGCGTGGAAGATGCGTGGCTGCGGGCGATCGCCCATGCAGAGAGCGGTTTCGATGCGGCCGCGGTGTCGCCGAAGGGCGCGCAGGGGGTGATGCAGCTGATGCCGGACACCGCCAGCGACTATGGCGTGCAGGACCCGCTTTCGGCCGCGCAATCGATAGATGGCGGCGCCCGCCACATGCGCGCGCTGCTGCGGCGCTACAAGGGAGACCACGTGTTGGCGGCGGCTGCCTACAACGCGGGCATCGGCGCGGTGAGCCGTTACAACGGCGTGCCGCCGTATGCCGAAACGCTGGCCTACGTGGAAAAAGTGATGGCGCTGTACGCGCGCTACCGCGAGGCGATGGGCATCCGCAGCGAAGTGCCTGCGCGCTGAGCGTGCCACGCAGGCGTGCTGCGGAGACGCGCGCGGCGGCACCGCCTTGGCACGCGTTGCGGCAGCGGCTATCGTCCTGCCTGCGAAAAAAACGAAGGGATGCAGATGGTGCGTGTGCGATGGATCATCGGGATTGCCGCGGTCACCGCACTCGCGGTTGCGGCGACCTTCCTGCCGCGAACCGTCACCGGGCCGGTGCCCGCAGGACCGGCACCGACCCCCCTGGGCTGGACCGCGCAGCTGCAGCCGTTGGCCGGCGATGGCGTGCCGGGCCTGCGCGACGGGGCGGCAATGCAGGCGCGCTTCTCCGATCCGTATGCGCTGCTTGCGCTCGCCGATGGCAGCCTGCTGGTGGCCGACGCCGGCGACAACAACCGGATCCGTCGGGTGGCCGCCGATGGCAGTGTGTCCACGCTGGCCGGCAGCAGCGAAGGGCTGGCTGATGGGCCGGCGCTGCAGGCACGTTTCCACACCCCTTCCGGGTTGGCGCGCGATGCAGCCGGGGTGGTGTACGTGGCGGATACCGGCAACCATGCGATCCGCCGGATCGGCGTGGACGGCCAGGTCACCACGCTCGCTGGCGGCATCCGCGGCTTCGCCGACGGTCCGGCGGCCCAGGCACGTTTCGACGGCCCGATGGGCGTGGCGGTGGATGGGCTCGGCAATGTCTACGTGGCCGATACCTGGAACGACCGTATCCGGGTGATCAGCCCGGATGGCAGGGTGCGCACCCTGGCCGGCGGCGGTGAGCCGGCGCACATCGATGGCTTCCCCGGGGTGGCCCGCTTCGATACCCCGGTGGCCCTGGCGTGGGACGGCGACGGGGCACTGTTGGTGGCCGATTTCCACAACAACGCGATCCGCCGGGTCGGCATGGACGGGCAGGTGGATACGCCGGTGCCGTCCTCCAACGTGATCAATGGTCCGCTGTCGCTGGCGCGCAGCCATGACGGCGTGCTGTACGTGGGCGACCGCAGCGGGCGCATCGTCCAGGTATCGGCGCAGGGCCACCAGATCGCGCTGGTCGGCACCGGCCAGGTACCGCGGCTTGCCCGCCCCAGTGGCATGGCGGTGGCCGCTGATGGCAGCCTGCGGGTGGCCGATGCCGCGGCGTGGCGCCTGCACCGGGTGGCCGTGCTGGATCCGGGCCAGACGCCTGCACCGGCACAGGTGGGACCGGCTGATGATGCGCCGTTGCCGCGCACCGAGGGCCGCTGGCCGCTGGCGCCGCAGCAGGGCTGGCACGAGGTGGTGGGCACGCTGGGCGAGGTGCGCGGCAACTTCAAGGGCGAGAGTCGCCATCACCTGCACGATGGCTTCGACGTGCGCGGCGATGTCGGCCAGACCGTGCTGGCGATCGCCGATGGCAAGATCGACAGCCCGTTCTCCAGTTGGACCGTGGGTGGACAGGCCGAAGGGCTGGAGGTCGGGCCGCTGCGTTACCTGCACATGCGGGTGGGCCGCGATCCGCGCGGGGTGGCTTTCGACGAACGCTGGCAGCAGCTGTTCGATGCGGAGGGCAAGCTGGAGCGCGTCCGCCTGCGCCGCGGAACGCGGATCCACGCCGGCGACCGTCTGGGCAGCATCAACAGCCAGGCACACGTGCACCTGAGCGTGGGCAGCAGTGGCTTCCAGCGCAATGCCGCGCTGCTCGGGTTCAACGGCTTCGTGGATAGCGTGGCGCCGCGCATCACCGATGTGGCGCTGCTGGACGACGCCGACCAGCCGCTGCGCGCCGATGCCCAGGGACGCGTGCCGGTGTCACGCAGGGGGCGCGGCGTGCAGATCGTGGTGGAGGCCTGGGACCAGGTGGACGGCAATCTGCCACGCCGACGGCTGGGCCTGTACCAGGTGGGTTACCAGATACGGGATGCGGCCGGGCAGCCGCTGGCCGGCTACGAGCAGCCGCGCTGGAACATCGTGTTCAACCGCATGCCCCCGCAGCAGCAGGCGGTGCGCGTGGCGTATGCGCCGGACAGTGGCATCACCGTGCACGGCAGCGCGGTCACCCGCTTCCGTTACCTGGCGACCAACACCGTGCGCGATGGACTGATGGCGGCGGGACGCTGGCAGCCGGCGGCCTTGCCACCGGGTGAGTACGTGATCCGGGCGCACGCGCGCGACCACAGTGGCAACGATGCGCTGGGCGGGCGCGACCTGCGCGTGGTGCTGGTCGACTGAGCTGCTGCGGACGGCTGGTGGCGCGTTGCCGGCTCAGGCGCCGACGCGCAGCCGTTCGGCGTCGAGGTCTTCCAACGGACGCACTTCGATGCTGCCAAAGCGTGCCCACGGGAAGCCGCGGGCGATGCGCAGGGCGCTCTCGTGGTCGGGTGCCTGGATCAGGTTGAACCCGGCCAGCAGTTCGCGGGTTTCAGCGAAGGGCCCGTCCAGTACGCGTTCCTCGCCACTGCGTACCCGCAACGTGCGGGCTTCTTGGATCGGCTGAAGTTTCTGCGATGCCAGCAGCGTGCCTTCGGCCTGCAGGGCATCGGCATGCTGCAGGCATGCGCGCATCAGCGCATCGAATTCCTCGCTGGGCAGGGCGCCCAGCAGAGCGGGGTCGATATAGATCAGCAGGGCGTACTGCGGCATGGGGCGACGTCCGTTGGCGGCGGGTGCCCATGATCGCGCAGACCCGCGCCAGGCTGTGTTGCGGCGCCGCATCGGGGCGTGCTGCATGGCCCTGCACGTGACCGGATGGCGGGTGATCCAGCGTTTGCGGGGGGTGTCGATTTCCCTGCCCGTGGTTCGTCGACATCATGAAGGCCGGGC
Source organism: Stenotrophomonas lacuserhaii (assembly GCF_014836545.1). Classification (GTDB taxonomy): domain Bacteria; phylum Pseudomonadota; class Gammaproteobacteria; order Xanthomonadales; family Xanthomonadaceae; genus Stenotrophomonas; species Stenotrophomonas lacuserhaii. Next base: position 21,824 of record NZ_JACSQS010000010.1, on the reverse strand, counting down.
ACTACCGGCTGCTTTGGGAGCGTAGACATGAAGGTGATGGTTTTCGTCAAATCCAATGCCAGGATCGAGGCGGGCACCCTGCCCAGCACCGATGAAATGATCGCGATGGGCAACTTCAACGAAGCGCTTGTGCGCGCCGGGATCCTGCTGGCGGGGGAAGGCCTGCATGCCAGTGCCCGAGGCAAACGCGTGCGCTTCGGCGATGCGACGCCGCCGCAGGTCGAAGCCGGTCCGTTTGCCGATCCCGGCTCGCTGGTGGCCGGCTTCTGGCTGTGGCAGGTGCGCTCACTGGACGAGGCGCTGGAGTGGGCGCAGCGCGCTCCCTTTGCGCCGGGCGATGTGCTGGAACTGCGGCCGATCATGGCCGAAGAAGATTTCGGCGAGGCCTTCACCACCGAACTGCACGAGAAGGAACAGCGCCTGCGCGAACAGAGCGCCGCGCGCTGAACGGGGTCAGAGTCAGGGGTCAGAGTCCTGACTCTGACCCCTGACTCTGACCCCTACTTCCTGGTCGTTCGTAACCACCTCTGCACGGAGTATCGAAAATGAAATTGATTCCATTCCTTGGCTTCAAGGGCCAGGCACACGAAGCGATGGCGTTCTATGCACAGGCGCTGGGCGGCAAGGTCACCGCGGAAATGCAGTACCGCGACATGCCGCCTTCCGACGGTTCGCCCGGCTGCAGCGAGATGCCGCCGGAGACCCTGGATCATGTCGCGCATTCGCAGCTGGAGGTGGGCACGGCGGTGCTGATGGCCGCCGATGGCCCGGGCGAGGAGGGCGGTGGCAGCACCACCATCAACGTGGACGTGGATACCCCGGAGGAAGCCGAGCGGGTATTCGCCGCGCTGGCCGAAGGCGGGGTGGTGCACATGCCCATGGCCGAAACGTTCTGGGCGCATCGCTGGGGCATGCTGCAGGACCGCTATGGCAAGCCGTGGATGGTCAACTGCATGAAGACGCCCTGAGCATGCAGGAGCGGCTGCAGGCACTGTGGCGGATGGAGTCGCCGGGACTGATCGCGCGCCTGGCACGGATGCTGGGCGGTGACATCGGCCGGGCCGAGGAGCTGGTGCAGGACTGCTGGCTGGCCGCGCTCGAGCGTTGGCCGCTGGAGGGCATGCCGGACAATCCAGGAGCCTGGCTGATGACCGCTGCGCGCAACCGTGCCATCGATGTGCTGCGCCAGCGCCAGCGGATTGCCGGGCAGCATGCGCAATGGGGCGACATGCTGCATGCAGCCGCAGCGTCAGCGCCGGATGACGATGATGCGCTGGGCGATGACATCGGCGATGACCTGCTGCGACTGGTCTTCGTGGCCTGCCATCCGGTGCTGTCGGCCGATGCGCGGGTGGCGCTGACCCTGCGCCTGCTGGGCGGTCTGACCACGCAGGAAATCGCCCGCGCGTTCCTGCAGCCCGAGCCGACCATCGCCCAGCGCATCGTGCGCGCCAAACGCACGCTGGAACGCCGCCAGGTGGCCTTCGAGGTGCCGCGCAGCGCCGAGCTGCCGGCGCGCCTGCACTCCGTGCTGGAAGTGGTCTACCTGGTATTCAACGAGGGCTACGCGGCCAGCCACGGCGAAGACTGGATGCGCCCGGCGCTGTGCGAGGAGGCGCTGCGGCTGGGGCGGGTGCTGGTGGCGCGGCTGCCTGCGCATGCGGCGGTGCACGGGCTGCTGGCACTGATGGAACTGCAGGCCTCACGCGGCGCCGCGCGCACCGATGCGGACGGGCGTGCAGTGCTGTTGGAACAGCAGGACCGCGCGCGCTGGGACTGGCTGCAGATCGAGCGTGGGCTGGCGGCACTGCAGCGTGCGCGGGAGTTGCGCGGTGAAGACGACCGCTATGTGCTGCAGGCCGGCATCGCTGCCTGCCATGCACGTGCGCGGGTTGCCGCGCACACCGATTGGGCGGCGATAGCGGCGCTGTACGACCGTCTGCTGCAGGTGCAGCCGGGCCCGGTGGTGGCGTTGAACCGGGTGGTGGCGGTGCTGCGCGCGGAGGGCCCGCTGGTGGCCTGGGGGCAGCTGCAGCCGCTGCTGCTGGAACCAAGGCTGCAGGCACATGCGCCGTTGTGGGTAGTGCGGGGGGAAGTGCTGGCCCGGCTGGGGCGCGATGAGGATGCGCGTGCTGCGTTCCTGCACGCGGCTGGGTTGAGTGGAAACGCGCGCGAACGCGAGGCGCTGGTGGCGCGCGCGGATGCGTTTCGGTGATGCTTGGAATTGACGGCCAGCGGCCGTCACTACCGGCGCATGCAGCGGCTACACTCGAGGTCTTGTCGCAGTCCCTGCTGGAGAGAGCAATGAAGCGAGTGGTAATGAGCGTGCTGGCCCTGTCGGTGTCCACCGCGGTGATGGCGGCGACGCCGAAGTTCGATGGCGCGCGGATCTCCGCCGACGTCAAGGAACTGGCCTCCGATGCCTACGAAGGCCGCTCACCGGCCACCGCCGGCGAGGCGAAGACCATCGCCTTCCTGAGCCAGCAGTTCGCTGCCGCCGGCCTCCAGCCCGGTGGTGACCTGCAGGACGGAAAGCGCCTGTGGACCCAGGCCGTGCCGTTGCTGAAGGGCGACATCGTCGGCATCCCGCAGCTGTCTCTGCAGCAGGCCGGCAAGGCCGTGCCGCTGGAACAGGGCAAGCAGATCGCCGTGCGCGCGGCAATGAACGGTGCCCACCAGGTCGACATCAGCAAGGCCCCGCTGGTATTCCTCGGCTACGGCGTGAAGGCACCGGAAAAGAACTGGGATGACTTCAAGGGCGTGGACCTGAAGGGCAAGATCGCAGTGGTGCTGATCAACGATCCGGACTTCGAGACCGGCCAGGGCGACTTCGACGGCAAGGGCATGACCTACTACGGTCGCTGGACCTATAAGTACGAAGAAGGCGCACGCCAGGGCGCGCTCGGCGTGCTGATCGTGCACGAGACCGCACCGGCATCGTATGGCTGGGCCACCGTGGCCGGATCCAACACCAACACCATGTTCGACGTGGTGCGTGAGACGCCGGCCGAAAGCCACCCGTTGCTGGAAGGCTGGATCCAGCGCGACCTCGCGGTGGACCTGTTCCGCTCGGCCGGCCTGGATTTCGAGGCGCTCAAGCAACAGGCGCAGCAGCGCGATTTCAAGCCGGTGCCGCTTACCGGTGCCAGCCTGGATGCGAAGTACGCGGTGAAGACCGAGGTGATCACCTCGCACAACGTGGCCGCACGCCTGGACGGCAGCACGCACGCCGATGAGACGGTGGTGTACAGCGCGCACTGGGACCATATCGGCGTGGGTGAGCCGGATGCCCGAGGTGACCGCATCTTCAATGGGGCGCTGGACAACGCCAGCGGCACGGCGTCGCTGGTGGAACTGGCGCGGGGCTTCGCCAAGGCGCCCAGGCCGCAGCGTTCGCTGTTGTTCCTGGCGGTGACCGCCGAAGAGAAGGGGCTGCTGGGTTCGGAGTACTACGCGACCCATCCGCTGTACCCGCTGGAAAAGACCGTGGCGGTGATCAACATGGATGGCATGGCGCCGTTCAGTCCGTCGCGCGATTTCGGCATCTACGGCACCGCGCGCTTCGAGCTGCTGGACCAGCTGAAGACCGTGGCGCAGCGCTGGGACATCCGCTATACGCCGGATCCAAAGCCGGAAGCCGGCCTGTTCTTCCGCTCTGACCACTTCCCGTTCGCCAAGCGTGGCGTACCGGCGCTGTCCTGGTCGGCCGGGCAGGACTGGGTGGACGGCGGTATCGCGGCGGGCAGGAAGGCATCGGACGACTACACCGCCAAGCGCTACCACCAGCAGGGCGATGAGTGGCAGCCGGACTGGAAGTTCGCTGGCGCTGCGCGTGACCTGGAGGTGCTGTACACCTTGGGCAGCGAGCTGGCGAACTCACGTGCGTGGCCGAACTGGAACGCCGAAGAAGCGTTCCGCGCGGTGCGCGACCAGAGCGCTGCGCAGCGTCGCTGAGGCGGGGGGGGCTGACGGCCAGCGGCCGTCACTGCCAGGGGGCGGTTGGTCGGCTGATTCCCGGCTTTCGTCGCCGGGTGCTTGCGGTGGTGGGCTGGCGCACTATGCTCGGCCCATTCCTTCGTTAAGGCAGCCTCCGTGTTTCCCAGCGTCTCCTTGATATTCCGACACCTGTTGGCCTGGACGGCGGCGCTGATCGTGGCCGGCATGGTCTGGAGCGGGCTTTTCAGCGGCATGAACGATGGTCCGGGGTGGGTGTTCGGGCTGCTGGCGATGTTCCTGATGCTGTCCGCACTGGGCAGTGCGATCACCCATGTGCGTCGGGTGTGGCTGGTGGCCGGCAAGCTGGATGGCAGCACGCTGTCCAGCCGCCAGCGGCGGCAGATCGAGCTGCCGATGGATGCCGGCCCGGCCTTCGCCCTGCTGGAATCGGCCATTGCCGAGCTGCCGCGCGTGGAAGACATCGAGAGCGCATCGGGCAGCCTGCAGGTGCGTGCGTACGTGCGCCGGGTGGATCCCTGGAATGGCCGCCAGCCTTCGCGCTGGAACCTGCCGGCGCGGCTGGCGATCAAGCGCAACAGCATCCTGGCGACGATCACCCCGGGCCAGGGCACCAGCACGGTGACGCTGTTGTTCGAACCCGATGCCGGCTGGTGGGCCGACCTGTTGGCACTGGATGAGGGCAGCAACTACGAGAATGCCGAGGCCGTGACCCGAGCCGTCAGCCGCCGCGTGGCCGACCAGCGTCGCGACGAACAGGCCGCCGCCGAACAGACCCACGTGGAAAAAGAACTTTCGGTCGCACGCCTGAACCTGCTGCACGCGCAGGTGGAACCGCACTTCCTGTACAACACGCTGGCCAATGCGCAGGTGCTGACGCGCACCGATCCGGTACGTGCGGACGTGATGCTGGGCCATCTGATCCACTACCTGCGTAGTTCGTTGCCGAGCATGGACGAGTCGGTGTCCACGCTGGGCGTGGAGCTTGAGCGTACCCGTGCCTATCTGGAAATCCTGCGCATCCGCATGGGCGCCCGGTTGGGCGTGGACGTGCAGGTGCCCGATGCCCTGCACAGCGTGCAGTTGCCTTCGATGGCGCTGCAGACGCTGGTGGAAAACGCGGTGAAGCATGGCCTTGAACCCAAGCCCGGCGGCGGCACGATCTGGATCATCGCGCGGGCCTTCGATGACCACGTCACCGTAACCGTGGCCGACGACGGCCTGGGCTTCGGCCACGGCACCAGCGGTACCGGCATCGGCCTGAAGAACCTGCGCGAACGCCTGCGCCTGACCTGCGGTGAACAGGCCGGGGTGGCGATCGTCGCCAATTTCCCCAGTGGCGTAGCCGCCACCATGACCCTGCCGCAGGTTGCCAAGGAGCCGCGCCATGCCGCTTGATGCCTTGATCGCCGAAGACGAAGAGCTGCTGCGTAGTGCGCTGGTGGACCAGTTGCGCCGGCTGTGGCCCGAGCTGCGCATCGTGGCCGAGTGCGAAGACGGCGCCAGTGCGCTGGAGCAGTTGGCCGAGAAGCAACCGGACATCGCCTTCCTGGACATCCGCATGCCCGGAATCAGCGGCATCCAGGTGGCGCGCGCGCTGGGCGAGCTGAGCCCGCGCACGCAGGTGGTGTTCGTCACCGCTTACGACCAGTACGCCATCGATGCCTTCGAACAGGGCGCCATGGACTACCTGCTCAAGCCGGTGAGCGACGAGCGCCTGCTGGCCACGCGCGAGCGCCTGCTGGCGCGCCTGCCTTCAGCGCGCAACGACGATGCCGTGCTGGAGCGGCTGCTGCAGCGCCTTGGCAACGGGCAACCGCGCGCCGACGCCCCGCCACTGGCCTGGATCACTGCAAGCAATGGACGCGATACCGTGCTGATCATGCTGGAAGACGTGGTGTATTTCCGCGCGGACAACAAGTACACCACGGTGGTTACCGCGGCCGGGGAAAGCCTGTTGCGCACCCCGCTGCGCGAGCTGCTGGAGGCGCTGGATGCGCGGCAGTTCCGGCAGGTGCATCGCTCCACCATCGTCAACATGAAGGCCGTGGCGGCGGTCAGCCGCGATGACACCGGACGCGGCGTGCTGCGCCTGCGCGACCGGCCTGAAACGCTCACCGTCAGTCAACCGTTCATGAGCCTGTTCCGCGGCATGTAAAGCCGCCCCGGGCCAACAAGGAAGGACCGTGCCATGCGTTATCTCACCACTCTGCTGAGTTGCCTGCTGTCGTTGTTCGGTTGCCAGGACAAGGTCACCAGCACCTCGATCACCCGCATCAGCGAACAGGGCATCGACCAGCTGTTCAGCCGCACCTCGGTGCGCGCGGAAAGCGCGTCGTTCGACTGCGTCCGCAGCGCCAGCGGGCGCTGCTATTACCAGGTCTTCAAGGAAACCTGCGACGGCCAGCAGCGCTGCGAACGCGGCATGCTGCAGGCCTTCGACATCCGCGCTGGCCACACGCAGAAGCGGGAAGGCCTGCCACAAGGCTTCAGGACCTGCGTCAGCAGCAGCGCCAGCGTCCCCTGCCAGTAACCGTCAGAAGGCCGGTTGCAGGGTGAGGTCGCGGTGGCTGCTGGTTTCGCCGACGTGGTTGAGGCGGCCGACCAGTTCGCTGTGCTGCCGCATGCGCCCGATCTCGGTCATGATGCGGATGTCTTCGTGGCGCAGCTCACGCCGGCTGGTGACGGCCTGCTTGTAATCCAGCACTTCCGGATAGTGCTCGGCCATGCCCAGCGCATCGGCCACGCATTCCACGCTGTCGGCGCTGGAGGTGATGCGCGCGCGGCTGTTGAAGGCCTTCATCCAGCGTTCGAAGCCGGCCTGCTGGTCGAACATGTTGGCCATGAACCAGATCACGAACAGGATCGAAACCCAGGAACCGATGATGATCACCACGCGGGTGAAGGTGATATGGAAGTCATCGCGCCACAGGTAGTTGGCGATCAGGCCGAGGATAAGCAGGGAGGAGGCCTGCCAGCCGACGATGGAGGCCATCAGCCATTGGCACTTCGCCTGCGCCAGCACGGCGACCTCGTCGCGGATCTGCTGTTCGCTCATGCCGCGCCAATGGGCGACCTGTTTTTCGAACGGACTGTGGTACAGCTCGTTGTCGCGTAACAACAATCCTAGACCTTTGAACAAAGCAATCATGGCGGGCTCCCTGTTGGAACGTGCGGCGATGCGTTGAGCGGTGAGGCGGATTCAGTTCTAGCACTTCCAGCGAGGCGTGCAATAAGGGCGGCGCGAAGATCACGGGGGCGGTCGGGATGAATACGCGGGCAGCCGAGGGGGGTGATGCGATGCAGCATCGGCGGGATGGCCTGCGACAAGATGTCGCAGTGGAAATCGTGCTGCGGCCGCACATCCTTCGCTGGGGCAGACACCGTGAGGCGTCCGGTCACCGCCGATGACCGACAATGGGCCGGAAACGCGCAATCTGCGCCGACCCGACGAGTCTTGAGCCGCCGCATGTCTTCTCCGCTCTCTCCACTGACCGCCCCGATCCGCCGCTGGGTACTGGACGCCTTCCCGCGCGGCCAGAGTGGCATCGACTATGACCACCCGGCAGGCGATCCTGGCTGGTTCGGGCCGGACAGCATGACCTGGCGGGTGCACGCCGAACTGCCTTCGATGCTGGCGGGCGGGCTGTGCGCGTTGATGCTGCAGCTGTTGCATCCGCGTGCGCTGGCCGGAGTGTATGACCATTCCAATTTCCGCGAAGACCTGGTCGGCCGGCTGCGCCGCACCACCGCGTTCGTCGCCGGCACCACCTACGCGCCGACAGCCGAGGTGGAAAAGCTGGTTTCGCGTGTGCGCCGCATCCATGCCAACGTACGTGGCTGCGTGGATGGCGTGCCCTACGCGGCGGATGATCCGGCGCTGTTGACGTGGGTGCACGTGACCGAGGCGTATGGCTTCCTGCAGGGTTTCCGTCGCTACGGGCGTGCGGTGCCCGGGCCGCTGGCCGACCGTTACTACGATGAATACCGGCGCGTGGCCGAGGCGCTGGGCGCCACCGGCGTGCCGCGCAGCGAAGCCGAAGTGGACGCTTGGTTTGCGCTGCAGCAACCGCAGCTGCGGTTGGATGAGCGGGCCCGCGAGGTGCTGCAGGTATTGCAGTCGGTGCGGCTGCCGGTACCGGTGCCGGGCCTCTCGCGCGATGTGTTCCTGGGCGCCGCGGCGGCGCTGCTGCCGCCGTGGGCAGGCGAGATGCTGGAACAGGGAACGCGGCAACGGCTGCAGGCGCGCGCTTCGATGCGCGTGCTGCAGGGCGCGGCGCCGTTGTTCCGCCGCGCCCTGCCGGATGGCTTGGCCAGCCGCGCGTGTGCGCGGATGGGGGTCGGGGTGGAGGTGCTGAAGGTGTGGCCTGGGGGAGGGCGTGACGACTGACAGTCGTTAACCCACCCCTGCCGGTCGCCCACGAGACCTGCTGCTTACCAGACCTTGACGCGCTTTTCCGGTGCCAGGTACAGCTTCTGGCCTTCCTTGACCTCGAAGGCGGGATACCACGCATCCAGGTTGCGCACGGTCAGCGCACGGAACTGCCCCGGCGCGTGGACGTCGGTCAGCAGGGAATTGCGCAATGCCTGTTCGCGGCTCTTGCTGCGCCATGCCTGGGCAAAGCCGAGGAAGAAGCGCTGGTCCGGGGTGAAGCCTTCCAGCGTTTCGCCCGGCTTGCCCTGCAGCGACAGCTGGTAGGCATCGTAGGCGGTGCCGAGGCCGGCCACGTCGGCGATGTTCTCGCCCAGCGACAGGCGCCCGTTGACGTGCACGCCGGGGAACGGCTCGTAGCTGCTGAACTGTGCCGCCAGCGCGTCGCCGGCCGCGTTGAACTTCTCCAGGTCCTGCGGCGTCCACCAGTTGTGTAGGCGGCCGGTTTCATCGAACAGTGCGCCGGCGTTGTCGAAGCCGTGGCTGATTTCATGGCCGATCACCGCACCGATGGCGCCGTAGTTCACTGCATCGTCGGCCGCACCGTCGAAGAACGGCGGCTGCAGGATGGCGGCCGGGAACACCAGGCGGTTTTCCAGTGGCACGTTCATCGCATTGATGGTCTGCGGCAGCATCGCCCACTCGCCGTGGTCCGGCGCCTTGCCCAGCTTGGCCAGGTTGCGCTGGTATTCGAACTGCTCGGCGCGCTGTGCGTTGCCGAGCGGATCATCGCGCTTGATCTCCAGGCCGCTGTAGTCACGCCAGCTGTCCGGGTAGCCCATGCCGACCTTGAGCCCGGCGACCTTGGCCTTTGCGCTGGCCTTGGTCTGCGGAGACATCCAGTCCAGTGCATCGATACGCTTGCCGAAGGCGGCGATGATGTTCTTCGCCATCTCGTCGGCACGTTCCTTGGTCTTCGCATCGAAGTGCTTTTCCACGTAACGCTTGCCGATGGCCTCGCCGATGGCATGGTTGGCATCGTCCACCGCGCGCTTCCAGCGATCGCTCTGCTGCGGGGTGCCGCTCAATGCGGTGCCATGGAAGGCGAAGCGCGCATCGGCGAACTTCTTCGGCAGGTAAGGGGCTGCGCGATCAAGCGCGTGGAAGGTCATGTAGTCCTTCCAGGCCTCCAGCGGCTCGGTGGCGACCAACCGCGACAGGCCGGCAACGGCCTTCGGCTGCCACACGATGAAGTCCTGCTGCTGCGACAGTCCGGACGCTTCCAGGAACGCAGCCCAGTCCATGCCGGGTGCCTTGGCGCTGAAGTCTTCGCGGGTCCACGGGTTGGCACCCTTGGCCACGTCGTTGGTTTCTTCCTGGGTGGCGTGCGCCTTGGCGATCTTGGTTTCCAGGGCGACGATGCGCTGCGCCTTGGCACCTGCATCGGCAACGCCGGCCAGGGTCAGTACCTGGCCGATGTATTCCTGGTACTGCCGGCGCAGCTCGGCCATGCGGCCATCGCCCAGGTAGAAGTCACGGTCCGGCAGGCCCAGGCCGCCCTGCACCAGGTAGGGCGCGGTGCGTGCCGGCTGCAGCAGGTCCACCGATACCCACAGGCCGAACAGGCGGTCGGTATAGAAATTGGTGGCATTGAGCAGGTCCACGTCGGCGCGCACGTCGGCACCCAGCGCCCGCGCCAGGGCGGCCTTGTCGGCCAGTGCGTCGATCGCCTGCAGCTGCGGCTGCACCGGCGCCAGCCCGCGCTGTTCAATCCCGGCTTCGTCCATGAAGGCGGCGTAGTAATCGCCGATCAGCTTGTCTTCGCCGCTGGCCTGGGCGTTGTTGGCGGCGCCTTCCAGGATGGCGCGGGTGTCGACCTGGGTCTTCTCGGCGATTACGTTGAAGCTGCCGAAGCGCGAACGGTCGGCCGGGATTTCGGTGTTCTTGACCCAGGTGCCGTTGGCGAAATCAAAGAAGTTGTCGCCGGCGGCGATGCTGCGGTCCATGCCGTCGGCGTCGAAACCGAAGCTGCCCAGCTGCGGCCTGGGCGCCTGCTCGGCCGCTGCCTGCTGTTGCGCAGCGGGCGCGCTGGGCGGGGTGTCGCCGCTGCACGCAGCCAGCGAAAGGGACAGGCTGGCGGTGATCGCCAGCAGCAGGGGAGCGCGACGCAACGTAGGCATGAAGTACTCGGGCGACGGGAAACCGCCAGTCTAATCCCTGCTGGTGGGGCTGGTTGCAAAGGCCACCGTACCGAAACCGGGCGCGGCGTGTGCCGGATCTGGCTGAACAGGCGCGGGCACTCTTCCTGTCGTCATCGGCCTGATGCATGCTGCACGACGGGGCCGGGAGGAAGCGCGTTCGACGTGGTACCCCCGGAGAGTGGACAGCACGGTCAAGAAAGCCGATCCGCGGCCGCTTAGGTCTGGATCACAGGAAAACGTTAGCGAATGAGAGCTCCAGGCCACCACAGCCGACGTTGCCATCAATGGCCGCACTGAGCCGCATGCTGGTTCGGCCGCAGCGTGCCCTGTTGTGGGGTGGAATGCTGCTCGGCCTGCTGTTCGCCGCGGGGCTGGCGACGATGCTGGCCAGTGACTTCCAGCGCCGGCAGGACGTTGCCCAGCGCCAGAGCCGCACCTTGGCCGTCGGCAGCCAGCGCCTGCTGTGGCTGGAAATGCGCAACCTGGAACGGGCGATGCAGGGCGTCGGCGCAGACGCTGCGCAACTGTTCCGCAGCGTGCCCGGACAGGCACCGGAGCTGCTGGACCAGAACATCGCCGGCGTGCTGCACCGGCATGCCGAGCTGGACAGCATCGTGGTGGTGGACCAGCACGGCCGCGCGCTGACCAGCGGCGTCGGCGACCTGCAGCTGCCGCTTTGGGTGGACGGGCAACGGCGTGGCACTGGCAGTGACCTGTACCTGGGGCCGCCGCAGCGACGCGACGGCTTGAACTGGGTGCTGCCGTTGGCCCTGCAGCTGGAACAGGACCGCTGGCTGCTGGTGCGCCTGCATACCAGTGAACTGCAGCGGATCATCGGCGGGCTGGACATCGGCACGCGCGGGGTGGTGTCGATCAGCGATGTGGAAGGCCATGTGCTGGCGCGCTCACCGATGGACGGCAACGTGGTGGGGCAGCGTTTCGGGCTGGCCCACCGCGAGGCGCTGGGCAGTGACGCGGTGCGTTCGCTGGGCGTGGAAACCAGCCCGGTCGACGGGGTGGCGCGCATATCGGCGATGAGCACGCTGCATCAGTATCCGCTTGCGGTGTATGCCGGGCTGGGCCATCGCGAAGTACTGGCCGCATGGTGGCCTTACGTGTACGCCTCGGTGGCGATGTTCCTGCTTTACTGCGGGCTGCTGGCCGGCCTGGTGTGGGGTGTCGGCCGCGCAGCGCGGCGCCAGCATGTGCTGGCCGAGGAACTACGCACCGGCCACGCCGAGCTGCTGCTGGCCCATCAGGTGGGCCATGTCTGCACCTGGCACGTGGACGAAGATGCCTGCCAGCTGCACTGGTCGCCGCTGGCTCGGGAGATCTTCGGCGTTGACGTCGATGCGCTGCCGTTGTCCGAGTTCTTCCAGCGCGTGCACCGCGAAGACGGCGTGCGCATGCAGGCGGCATTCGACCGGGCATTCGCCGGGGATGCGGTGCTGGACGAGGTGTTCCGCATCGTGCTGCCGGGCGGCGACGTGCGCTGGGTGTCCGCACGCGGTCGGCGGGTGATGATCGGCGATCGCCAGCGGCGGATGATCGGTGCGATGACCGACATCAGCGAACGCTACCTGGCACGCGAGCGCGCCGACCAGGCCGAACGCCAGTTCCGCCTGCTGTTCGACCGCAATCCGGCGCCGTTCTGGGTGTTCGACCCGGATACGCTGCGCTTTCTGGAGGTCAACCAGGCCGCGGTCAGCCAGTACGGCTATACGCGCGAAGAATTCCTGGCGATGAGCATTCTGGACATCCGGCCGCGCGAAGGCTGGGAAGAGATCCGCGGCGCGATCGCTGAAGCCCGCATCGGCGAGGTGCAGGACGCGAAAATCCGCCTGCACCAGCGCAAGGACGGCACCGTGTTCGAGGTACGGGCACATCTTTCGCGGCTGGATTTCGATGGACGCGCGGCCTGCCTGGTGCTGGCTGAAGACGTGAGCGAGCGGCTGGCCTACGAGCGCGAGCTGGCCTACCACGCCAGCCACCATCCGCAGACCGGCCTGCTCAATACGCGGGCGCTGGCCGAAGCACTGGACGAGTGCGGCGAAGGCTACACGGTGGCCTTCATCCAGTTGCGTGGGCTGCGGCTGATCTCCGATGCGTTGGGCAATGACATCGGTGATGCAGTGCTTCAGGCGATGGCCACGCGGCTGGGCGGACTGGGCGCGCGGTTTGGCTGGCTGGCCTTCCAGCCGGCTGAAGACTTCGTGTTCGCCTTCAGCGATGCCCACGATGCGCAGAACGCGCTGGATGCGCTGGTGCAGATCGTGTCCGAGCCGGTGCGCGGGCAGGACTCGCTGCACCAGTTCGAGCCGAGCATCGGCGTGGCCGTGCACGCGCCAGGTGATGGGCTGCTGGCGGCGCAGGTGGTTGGCATGGCGGCGCAGGCCGCGCACAGCGCGCGCGCCGAAGGCGATGTGCTGGCGCGCTTCGATCCCAGCGTCAATGCACGCCTGGCCGAGCGGCTGCGGCTGGCCGGCCGTATCCACAACGCCATCGATGCCGAATTCGAACTGTATTTCCAGCCGATCTGCCACGCCAGCGACGGCACGCCGGCCGCGCTCGAGGCGCTGCTGCGCTGGCCACAGGCCGATGGCAGCTTCATCCCGCCGGGCGATTTCATCCAGCTGTGCGAAGACACCGGGCTGATCCTGGCGCTGGGGCGCTGGGTGATCCGTGCTGCCGCGCAGGCCCAGCGGCAACTGGTGGATGCCGGCTGGGCCGACCTGCCGATCGCGGTGAACGTATCGGCGGTTCAGTTCTTCAACAGCGACCTGGTCGGCGAGTTCGGCCGCGCGATGGAGGAGTTCGGGCTGGCACGCGGTGCGTTGCAGGTCGAGCTCACCGAGAGCAGCCTGATGCGCAAGCCGGCCCAGGCGATGCAGACCATGCAGCGGCTGCACGAACAGGGCATCTGCGTGTCGCTGGATGACTTCGGTACCGGTTTCTCCAGCATGTCCTACCTGCAGCACCTGCCGCTGGACATCCTGAAGATCGACCGCAGCTTTGTCGCCGATGTGGAGATCAATCCGCGCAATGCCTCGATCTGCCGCGCGCTGTTGTCGTTGGGCCACAGCATGGGCCTGACCATCATCGCCGAAGGCGTGGAGACGCCGGGCCAGCTGCAGTGGCTGGCCGCGCACGGTTGCGACCAGGTGCAGGGTTACCTGCTCGGCCGGCCAGCGCCGCTGAAGACGGTGATCGAGCGGCTGGACGCGGTGGAAGGGGTTCTGTAGCGCCGGGCGATGCTCGGCCGAATGCCTGCACCGCGCGGAGCGCTCGCCGAGCATGGCTCGGCGCTACCGTTCGAAGCTGGCCGCAAAGGTGTCCATTGTTTCCGTTCCTGCAACAAACCGGCTCGGTGCAACGTATTTTTCGCGCGGGCCGCTGGCACTAAGCTTGAGCGATGTCCTATCAGGAGTCCGCCGTGCGCCGCCTGCCCAGCCTGTACATCTCGCATGGTTCGCCGATGACCGCGCTGCAGCCCGGACTGGTCGGACAGCGGCTGGCCGAACTGGCGGCCGATCTGCCTCGCCCACGCGCCATCGTCATGGCCAGCGCGCACTGGCTGAGTACGCAACCGCTGGTGGGCGCGCATCCGCTGCCGCCGACGATCCATGATTTCGGCGGCTTCCCGGAGGCGTTGTATCGCCTGCAATACCCGGCACCGGGTGCGCCGGAGCTGGCGGCCCAGGTGCAGCAGCTGCTGCTGGATGCCGGCCTGCCGGCGCGCCTGGATCCCAGCCGCGGGCTGGATCACGGGGCCTGGGTGCCGTTGCGTTTCCTGTTCCCGGACGCTTCCATCCCGGTGGTGCCGCTGTCGCTGCAGCCGCAGCTGGGTCCGGCCCACCAACTGGCGCTGGGCAGGGCGCTGGCGCCGCTGCGCGAACAGGGCGTGCTGCTGGTGGGCTCGGGCAGCATCACCCACAACCTGCACGATTTCCGCCGTTACCAGGACGGCAAGGAAGCACCCTACGTGCGGCCGTTCATCGGCTGGGTGGAGCAGCGCCTGGCCGATGACGACGTGGATGCCCTGCTCGACTACCGCGCCCAGGCGCCGGGTGCCGTGCAGGCGCATCCCAGCGATGAACATCTGCAGCCGCTGCACTTCGCCATCGGCGCGGCAGGGGAGGGCGGACTGGGGGCACGACGCATCGATGCGGGCATCGATGCCGGCATGCTGGCGATGGATCTCTACCGCTTCGACGGGGCCGGCGGTTTGCTGTCGCCCCGCTGAGTCCGCTCGATGCAGGCGTGGGCCTGATCGTCGTGGTGTGCTAGTTTTTTCAGGTCACTGGCGCCTTGGCCGCATGGCTATCCTTCCCCCGTTGGCGCCGTCATCTGGATGATGCATGCACACCATTGAAGTGGTCCTGGCGATGCTGGTCGCCGTCGTGGCCAGCGGTTACCTGGTCCGCGTACTGCCGTTTTCGTTGCCGTTGCCGCTGGTGCAGATCGCGCTGGGCGCGGTGATCGCAGGGGTATTCAACCGCGGGCACGCGCTCGACCCGGACATGTTCTTCCTGCTGTTCCTGCCGCCGCTGCTGTTCCTGGACGGTTGGCGCATCCCCAAGCAGGGGCTGTTCCGCGACAAGGGCGCCATACTCGAACTGGCCTTCGGGCTGGTGGTGTTCACGGTGATCGGCGCCGGCCTGCTGATCCATTGGATGATCCCGGTGATGCCGCTGGCGGTGTGCTTCGCGCTGGCGGCGATCATTTCGCCGACCGATCCGGTGGCGGTGGGCGCGATCGCGTCGAAGGCGCCGATCCCCAAGCGGCTGATGCACATTCTGGAAGGCGAATCGCTGCTCAACGATGCCTCCGGCCTGGTCTGCTTCCGCTTCGCGGTGGCCGCGGTGATGACCGGTTCGTTCTCGCTGGCCACCGCCTCGATGACCTTCCTGTGGGTGGCTGCGGCCGGGCTGGCGGTCGGCGTGGCGGTGACCCTGGGTGTGTCCACCTTCCAGCGTTGGCTGTGGCGCCGCTTCGGCGAGGAGCCGGGCGCGGCGATGCTGGTCAACCTGCTGATTCCCTTCGCGGCCTATCTGCTGGCCGAAGAGATCAACGCATCGGGCATTCTCGCGGCAGTGGCGGCGGGCATCACGATGAGCTACGTGGAGCTGACCGGCCGCGTGTCCGGCAGCATGCGCGTGCAGCGTTCGGCGGTGTGGAACATGCTGCAGTTCAGCTTCAACGGCATCATGTTCGTGCTGCTGGGTGAACAGCTGCCGGGCATCGTGGAGCGTGCCGTGGCCACGATGAGCGAGAGCGGCCACCAGAGTCCGTGGTGGCTGGCGGTGTATGTGATCGTGATCAACCTGGCGCTGATCCTGCTGCGCCTGCTGTGGGTATGGCTGTCGCTGCGCTGGAACCTGCTGCGCGCGCGGCGTCGCGGCGACGAGCAGCGCCAGGCGCCCAGCTGGCGCATCGTGGTGGCGACCTCGGTGGCCGGCGTGCGCGGGGCGATTACCCTGGCCGGCGTGCTGACCCTGCCGTTGTTCCTGCCCAGCGGCGATCCATTCCCTGCGCGTGACCTGGTGATCTTCCTGGCCGCGGCGGTGATCCTGTTCTCGCTGGTGGGCGCCAGCGTGGCCTTGCCGCAGTTGTTGAAAGGCCTGCAGCTGCCGGCCGATTCGGGCGAGCGCAAGGAAGAGGACGTAGCGCGCAAGCTGGCATCCAAGGCGGCGCTGGCCGGAGTGGAGCGGATGCGCCAGCAGCTGGTGCAGAACCAGACCACCGACAACGTGCAGCTGTACAACGATGCGGCATCACGGGTGAGCCTGCTGTACCAGCGCAACCTGGAAAAAGAGCAGGGCCCGGATGCGGATCCGGAAAAGGTCAGGCGGATGGAACGGGGCTACCGCCAGCTGCGCGGCGCCGGGCTGAACGCCGAACGCGAGGAGCTGTTCCGGCTGACCCGTCGCGGACTGATCTCCGATGAAATATCACGCAAGCTGATCCGTAACCTGGACCTGCTGGAATCGCGGCAGAGGGAATGAGGGGCATGCTGGCGGTAGCGCCGAGCCATGCTCGGCGGCGTTTGCCGCGGTGCCTGGCACAGCCCGCCGAGCATGGCTCGGCGCTACCGCAGGCCCGTCCAGCAGGCCTCAGGCCTGCGGCTTCAGGTCGAGGTAGCGCACTTCGACGCTGCCCTTGATCTTCAGCGTCATCGGGTTGCCGCGACGGTCGCGCGCCTTGCCGGCCTGCACGCGGATCCAGCCTTCGCTGACCGAATATTCTTCAACATCGGTGCGCTCGACATCATTGAAGCGCACGCCGACGCCGCGCTCCAGCGCCTGCGCATCGTGGTGGGGGCTGGCCGGGTTGATGGCCAGGTGGTCGGGAGGCGTATCGCTCATTTCAGCTTCACTGTGACGGCCACCAAGGCCGGCTTCATGGGGTGAAGGATACCTGTACGCGGCGCCCGACCCAACGCCGATGCTTCCGGCGGCGGCCGCAAGGCCTCAGAATGCGTGCCACAGCACCATACCCGCAGGACCACGACCATGCCCGACAACAGCGATTATTTCGACTTCGAAGAAGACGCCCACGACTACGACGAGGACGATTTCGAGGCGCGTGCATGGAACCTGCTGGTGCTGATCAATCCCGGCGACGAAGAGCTGGCGCTGGCCCAGTTCAACCGCTGGCGCGAGCTGCTGGCCGAACAGGGTGAGCCGTTGGAGCCGGACAGCGACTGGATCCCGCCGTTGTTCACCGCGATCGGCTGGCAGAGCGGCTTCGAGGTGGAACGCGATGACCTGGAATCGCTGATGTCGGCGGTCAACGAGCTGTCGGCGCGCTTCAACCTGCAGGTGGACTGGGGCGGCGACCTGGACGACGAAGACTTCAGCATCGGTCTGGATGGCGTGCAGCTGATGTCCACCGCCTTCGACCGCCTGCGCGAGAACAATTACACGCTGTGGAGCGTGGATGCCGGCAGCGACGGCTTCACCGGGTGGATGGCGCTGACCCGCGACGACGACGCGATGCTGGCGCTGTGTTCGCTGCTGAACGTTGAAGTGCGGCTGGGCAGCGATCCGTTCTGACCGTGCCGGATCCTGTGCTCGCTACCCGGGCTGGTACTGCGCGCGGGCGTTGGCGATCACCGCCTTGACCCGTTCGCGATCGGTATGCCGGGAAATCGGCTGCGCGCCGAGCGCGATCGCCTGTTCGCGAAGGGCCACGGTGACGTCGTAGTGCGCGCCGCTGGACTTGTTCTGGAACGCGCGACGCGGGATGCCGAGCTGCGCGGCCATGGCATGCAGCTCGGCCAGGGTGTCGGCCATCAGGTGGGCCCAGCGCTGTCCGCGCCAGGCCTGTACTGCGTCGTCGACGTAGACCGTCACCTTGGTCCCGAGGCCCTTCAGGCCTTCGGCTTGTCGTCGGCTTCGGTTTCCGCTTCTGCGTCTGCGTCTGCGTCTGCGTCTGCCTGGGCCTCGGTGGCTGCTTCGCCGTCGGCGAGGTCCTGTGCAGCCTCGCCTTCAGCGGCGTCTTCGGCGTCGATGTTGTCGAACTCGGCGGCCAGCTGGTCCAGGTACGCGTCGGCGTCCAGTTCCTTTTCGGCAGCCATGACCTTGATCAGCTCGCCCAGGCCTTCGGAGTACTGCAGGTCGACCTTGCGGCCTTCCTTGCCCTGTACGTTGGCCAGGTGCTTGAGCATGGCCAGCATCGGCATCGGATCATCCGCGTTGCCCATGGTCTGGCCGCCGATCGACAGCAGCCACTGGCGGCCCTGCAGGCCGATGGCCGCGACCACCTGGCCTTCTTCGTTGGTCAGCACGGCGTGGTTCTGCACCTGCTGCTGGTCGCTCAGGCGGGCGAAGGCGCGCTTGGGCTGCTGCTTCTTGCGCTTGTCGCGCTTGGCTTTGGAGAGCTTGGACATGGTGGGAGCCTGCAAAAAGGGAAGACCGCCATTGTAATGGCCCAGCGCAGGGCGCGCTTGGCGCTACGGCGCGGCGTCACCCACCACGGCCGGCACCTGCGCGGCCTGCACGTCCGGATCGGCCACTGCGGGCGACAACGCGACCGGGGAGCCGGCGCCTGCCAGCGCAGAAGCTTCGGCATCCCGGGTCATCACCACGATGCTGATGCGGCGGTTGATCGGGTTGGCCGGGTTGGTCTTGTCGAACAGCACCGAAGAGGCCAGCCCGACCACGCGGGTGACCTTGGCCTCATCCAGTCCGCCGTCCACCAGCGCGCGGCGGGCCGCGTTCGCGCGGTCGGCGCTGAGTTCCCAGTTGCCGTAGCCGTGCTGGGTGCTGTACGCGGCGGTGTCGGTGTGGCCGGTCAGGCTGATCCGGTTCGGCACGTGGTTCAGGTAGTTCGCCAGTTCGCGCAGGATGGTCTGCGTATACGGCTTCAGTGCCGCCCCGCCGAGGTCGAACATCGGCCGGTTCTGCTTGTCCACGATCTGCACGCGCAGCCCTTCCGGGGTCAGGTCGAGCAGCAGCTGGTCCTTGAACGGTTCCAGCGCCTGGCTCTTGCTGATGGCCTCGGTGAGTTCCTGCATCAGCGCTTCCAGCTGCTTCTTTTCCTGCTGGCGCGAGTCGGGGTCGACGGCCTTGGGAATGCTTTCCTGCTGGTTCTGGAAGGGATCGTTGCTGGTGCCGCGGCTGACATCGGCCGCCCCGCCCAGCTTGATCATCGAGGTGCTGGCGCCACCCGGCCCGGCCATGCCCGGCGCCGGCGTACTGCTCGTGCCCGACAACGGGCTGGGATTGCGGAAGTATTCTGAAATGGCGCCGCGCTCGGGCTTGCTGGTGGACGCCACCAGCCACAGCACCAGGAAGAAGGCCATCATCGCGGTCACGAAGTCGGCGTAGGCCACTTTCCACGAGCCGCCGTGGTGGGCGGCGTGGCCCTTCTTCTTGACCCGGCGGACGATGACGGTGGGCTTGGTCTCGCTCATGGCTTACTTGACCGTCTTGAGGTGCTGCTCGAATTCGGAGAACGCCGGCCGCACGTCGGACGGCAGCGTCTTGCGGGCGAATTCCAGCGCGATCTTCGGGTTGTAGCCGCGCAGGCAGGCCAGCAGGGCGGTCTTCACCGATTCGTAGATGCGGCTGTCCTGCTCGGCGCGCGCTTCCATCGCCGCGGCCATCGGGCCGACGAACCCGTAGCCCAGCAGGATGCCAAGGAAGGTGCCGACCAGCGCGCCGGCCACGTGCGCGCCGACTTCTTCGATCGGGCCGCCGATCGAACCCATGGTGATCACGATGCCCAGCACCGCCGCCACGATGCCGAAGCCGGGCAGGCCGTCGGCCACCTTGGTGATGACCTGCGACGGCGCCAGCGCTTCGGCATGGTGCTTGTCCAGCTCCAGCTCCAGCAGCGGTTCCAGTTCGTGCGGTTCGATGTTGCTGCCGATCATCAGGCGCAGGCAGTCGGTGATGAAGTCGACCAGGTGGTGGTCGGCCTGGACCTTGGGGTAGTTGGCGAAAATGGGACTTTCGCCGGGCTTCTCCACGTGGTCTTCCAGCGACATGAAGCCTTCGCGGCGGGCCTTGTTGAGCAGCTCGTACACCAGGCTGAGGACGTCGATGTAGTCCTGCTGCTTGTAGCGCGGGCCCTTGAACACGGCCACGCTGGCCTTCAGGGTCTGCTTGACGGTCTTTGCCGGGGTGCCGACCAGGAACGCACCCACGGCGGCGCCACCAATGATCACCAGCTCATACGGCTGCCAGAGCGCGCCCAGTCGTCCGTGGGCGCCGAGATAACCACCGAGCACGCTGGCGATGACGACGAGGAAGCCGATGAGGATGAGCATGGACGCGACGCAGGGAGAGGGGGTATCTCCCTAACGGCGCGTTCACGCGGTTTCTGAAGAGGCAATATGTGAAATCCGTCAACGGGCCTGCCGCGGCGGATCAGCCGGCGGGTTCGGCTTCGGCGCCGCCCCGCTGCAGTGGATCGTCATAGGACGCGCCGTTTTCGGTGAACGAAAGTGAGACGGAGTTCAGGCAGTGGCGCTCGAAGGTGGGCGGCGGGCCGTCCGGGAAGACATGGCCGAGGTGGCTGCCACAGCGGGCGCAGGTGATCTCGGTGCGGATCATGCCGTGACTGATGTCGCGGATCTCGCGCACGTGTTCTGGGGCGAACGGGGCGAAGAAGCTGGGCCAGCCGGTGCCGGAATCGAACTTGGTGCTGGAGCGGAACAGCGGCAGGGCACACAGCCGGCAGCAGTAGACGCCATCGCGTTTGTTGTCGAGGAACACGCCGCAGAACGGCGCTTCGGTGCCGTGCTGGAGCAGCACGCGGGCTTCGTCGGGGCTGAGCGAGGATTCCAGTGCCTGGCGCTGCGCGTCGGTCGGGGGCGTGAGGTCGAAGGCGCTCATGCGGTATCTCCTGGGGGCTGCCTGCGGAGATGGGGGCGTGGGGCCGGGCATGCAAGCACCGGCGCTGTTCATGGCAGGCACACGGGAAGCGGCGCACGCTGCATTGAACTACTACCGGGGGCTGCCATGAAGCGTTCATTGATCCTGCTGTCTGCGTTGCTGGTGCCGGCGCTGGTGCCGGCGCTGGCGTCGGCGCAGGTGG
The DNA here is from genome assembly GCF_014836545.1 of Stenotrophomonas lacuserhaii. Lineage (GTDB taxonomy): Bacteria > Pseudomonadota > Gammaproteobacteria > Xanthomonadales > Xanthomonadaceae > Stenotrophomonas > Stenotrophomonas lacuserhaii. Next base: position 752 of record NZ_JACSQS010000010.1, on the reverse strand, counting down.
CGTCGCCGTCCAGTCCGACGGCGACCCGCAGTGCGACCACGGTGCGTCCGCCGCCACCGCCGCCGGCTCCACAGCCGCCGCGCGTGGTGCAGCCTTCGCCGCCATCGCCGGTGCAGGCACCACGACCGATTGCCAGCCCGCCACCAGCGGCGGGGCCGATCCGCAGCACCGGGCCGGCGAAGGTGGTGGCGCCGCCGGCGAGCACGGCCCCGGCGAAGGTGTATGACCGCGACGGGCGGATCATTCCGGGGGTGAAGCCAGCGGGGCCGAACCGGGTGTTCGATTCGCGCACGGGGCGGTATCACGACAGCGTGCCGCAGGGTGCTGACGCCAGGATCAAGCCGTAGGGTTGGGTTTGTTTGTTTGTTTGCCGGGCTGCGCCCGGCACCTGCCTTTCAAGCCAGAGCCAACGTCAACGTCAAGAGCTGCAGGGCTGCTGCGTTGGCGGGGCGGGGTGGGTTCGTGGGAATCGCCGCAAGTACGTCCCTGTAGGCTCGCTTTTCGCATCCATGCGAAAAGACGGTCCTGCACAGCCACCCCGCCCCGCCTTCGACAGGTCCATGGGGGCCCATGGACAGAGCAGGGCTTGGAAGGGTGGGAGAAACACGGGGTCAGAGTCCTTTCGCGCAGCGAAAGGACTCTGACCCCTGCCTTTGTTCTTTTTTCATTACGCGGGTGGCGGCCACCGGAACCTGTCAGGGGCCGGGGGGGGGGGGGGGGGGGGGGGGGGGGGGGGGGGGGGGGGGGGGGGG